>CAVTAN010000002.1:0-235052 GCA_963732705.1 uncultured Acidobacteriota bacterium
TTGTCCACCGTGACGGCGTACGTCGACATATCAACGGTGACTTCGGCGACATACGCCGCCCACGCAAAGGCCGCGTAGGCCTCGCCCCGATATTTCTCATCGTCCCAAAAAACATCTCCCGGCGCTGTATACCGTGCATAGGATTTCAATTCCCCGCGCGCGGCAACATATTGCTCGCAAGCCACTCCAAATTCCTCCGCGGTATATTCCTCACCGAGCAACCCGCTCTTCACCAGCGTTTGCACCACTCCGGTCGCCGCCGATTGAATCAGTTTCCCCACGATCATGGCCGTCCGCGAAGCCACTGTCGGCCCGCTGTTCGGCACCACCGTCGTGTCCGGCGGCGTAATCGTCACCCTCTCGTAAGGCAATCGCAGCGCCTCCGCCGCGATTTGGCACAGCACCGTGTTCGTCCCTTGTCCAAATTCAGCGCTGGAAACTAGCACGCGAACAATCCCCTCCGCCGTGGCTTCCAGTCCCACCTGCGAATTCAAATACCGTTCGCCCGACCCTGTAAATCCTGCACCATGCAAAAACGTTGCGATCCCAATACCCTTCCTGCGTCTCCCGGTTTTGTTCTCTTCCGCGAATCGCTCTTTCTTTGCATGAAAGTCCGAAAGTTCCAGCGCCCGCTCCAGCAAATGGTTCATGTCGATTTGTTCCCGAATCACCTGTTCCGTGGTCGTCGTTTCCCTGGGTTTCAGAAAATTTCGCCGCCGCACTTCCGCTGACGAAATGCCCGTCGCTTCCGCGATGCGCTCCATGTGGCGTTCCAAAGCAAACAAGCTTTGCGGCGCGCCGAAGCCTCGAAAAGCCCCGTGCGGCGGCGTATTCGTCGCCACTGCCTTCGCGCGAATTCGTACGCTGGGCCAGAGGTACGCCCCGCCCGCGTGAATCGTGCCCCGTGAAAGCACCACCGAAGATAAAGTGGCGTACGCCCCGCCATCGATGGTGAATTCAATTTCACCGCCGAGAATCTTTCCGTCTTTGTCCACCGCCGTCCGGTGCCGCGTTCGCGAAGGGTGCCGCTTGGTGGTCGCCGCCATGTCCTCCGCGCGATCATAAACTAGTTTCACCGGCCGCCCGGCTTTCATCGCCAGCAGCGCCGCGTGCCCGGCGATCATCGACGGATATTCTTCTTTCCCTCCGAACGCCCCTCCGGTTTCCATCTGCACCACGCGCACCTTATCTTCGGGTAGCCCGCACAAAACCATCAGCGCCTTGTGCACGTAATATGGGCACTGCAGCGAACCCCATACCGTGATTCCGCTTTGCTCATCAAACGCCGCGATCACTCCATTGTTTTCGATGTACAGTTGCTCTTGCGCCCCGGTGAAATATTCTTCCTCCACCACAAAAGCCGCTTCCTTCCAGATTCCGTCGACATTGCCCTTATCAATCATGTAAGTCTTGAAAATATTATCGCTGCCCCAGATGATTTCGCTTTTTTGCTCGCTTTCTTCCATCGTATGAATGGAGGTCAGCGGCTCGTACTCCACCACCACGCTCTCCACCGCTTTCCGCAGTTTGTGCGCGTCGCCATGCGCCAGCAGCAATATCGGCTCTTCGGCGTGATTCACAGCTTCCGACGCCAGGCACGGCTGGTCGTCAAGAATCAGCGAAATACAATTCTTTCCGGGGATGTCCTTGGCGGTGACCACCACAAATTCTTCCCACGCCACCCCCGGGTCGAATGAAATGTTTTTGATTTTGCCCCGCGGGATGCTGGACCGCACCGTGGCCCCGTAAAGCATGTCAGGAATAACCATGTCGTCGACGTACCGCGCCGCGCCAGTGATTTTCTGCCAGCCTTCCTTGCGGGGCACCGACGATCCGACGATGGAGGAGCTTTTCAGAACTAGCCTCGCGTTATTTCCGGCGATTATAGTTGTTTTCTACCGCCGCCTTGCATTCACGATTACATCCGCAGTTCATGCAACCGCACTTCACGGCCCACCGGTTCCCCGGGAAATTCTCCGTCCGCGAACACGCACTCCCCACGCAAGTAGGTCGCCTTGACCATTCCTCGCATCCGCTCACCCAGGTATGGCGAAACTTCGTGCCGATAAAAAAGCTGCTCCCGCTTGGCTACGAACTCCGCCTTCGCATCGAACACCACGAAATCGGCATCGTAGTCCACAGCGATGCGCCCCTTCTTTGAGCCGCACCCCGCCAGTCCCGCTGGCCCTTCCGCCATCCAGCGCGAAATATCCCGCAGCGTAAATCCGCGAGCCGCCGCCTCCGTCCACATCACCGGCAAAGCCAGCGACAGGCTCGCGATGCCGCCCCAGGCCGTCCGAAAATCTTTTCCCTCCAGCTTTTTCATCTCTGGCGGACATGGCGAATGATCCGTCGCCACCAAGTCGATAACTCCTTCGCGCAGCCCTTCCCATAATGTTTCCCGGTTCTCCCTGCTGCGAATTGGCGGCGCGCACTTCAACAAAGTGTGCCCATCCGGAATTTGTTCAGCGTGAAAATGCAGGTAGTGCGGGCAGGTCTCCACCGTAATCGGCAGCCCTTCCGCTTTTGCCGAGCGCAACATCTCTAAAGCCTCGCCCGTGGCCAGGTGCACGATGTGCAGCCGGAATCGATATTCCCAGCACAGCCCTATCAGCATCCGAATCGCCGCTAACTCCGCTTCGTCGGGACGCGATTCCAGATACGTCGAATACTTGCTCCAATCCGATTTCTCCAATTTTCCGACAGCTTCATTCACCGGACCCGGCAACTCGGCGTGCACCAGCAGCGGCAACTCGCTTCGCGCCACGTGCGGCAAAGCCGCGCGCAGTTCCGCCTCGCTGGTCATCGTGAAACCCTCAATGCCCGGATGCACCAGAAAACATTTAAATCCCGGTACCCCTGCATCCGCCAACGCGGCCACATCTCCCTGGTTGTCGTGTACCACTCCGCCCCACGCCATCCAGTCGACCCGACATTGTCCCAGCGCAGCCCGCCGCTTTTCTTCCAGCGCCGCCACCGTCGTCGTTGCCGGCAGGCAATTCAGCGGCATATCCACTAGCATCGTGTAACCGCCCGCCGCCGCCGCGCGTGTCGCGGTTCGAAATCCCTCCCACTCCGTGCGCCCTGGTTCATTGATGTGTACGTGCGAATCAACTAGCCCCGGCAAAATTGTCGCTTCTCCGAAATCTATCACCGGCACATGCGACGGAAATGTCCCACCGGCAAACACCCCCGCAAACCGCCCGTGCTCCACCAGCAATCCTCCTTCCCTGATTCCATCCGGTGTCACGATGCGCCGCGAAAGAAAGCCTTGGGGTGCCATAATTTTTCAGTAAGGAATTTTATTTTCCTGACGATTCCAGAGCGAGAAAATAGCCAACGCTTCCTCCCGCAGAAGTTGCTCCATCGGCAGTCGGCGTGCCCCGAGCGCTCGCTGCAACTCTTCATAAATGAACGCATCGTCAAATCCCGCTGCGGCCGCGTCGCTGGCGACCGCCGCGTAAAACACCCGCGCCGGTCGCGCCCAATAAATCGCGCCCAGGCACATCGGGCACGGCTCGCACGTCGTGTACAAGTCGCACCCGCTCAGCTGAAAATCCCCAAGCGCGCTGCAAGCCGCTCGGATCGCCACGATTTCTGCGTGCGCCGTCGGATCCTTTGTCGCCGTCACTTGATTCGCGCCTTCGCCCAGCACTTGTCCGTCGCGCACCACCAGCGCCGCAAACGGACCGCCCTGCGCGCTGCTTACATTTTCCAATGCCAGCGCGATCGCCCGCCTCATGAAATCCGCCGACATGCTGCCCTCCAGCCCGGAACCACCATCCAGCCATTCAAGAAAGATAAATGGTATAACACTCCCGTTTGCAGTCTTTCCGTCACCGCTCGAAGCGGGACTTCAACCTCAACTCGCAACGCGAAAGCCCACACCTTATGACCGACGTGCTCGACTATAACGCCATGCTCGCTGTCGCCATTGCCGAAGCTCGCCTGGGCTTGAGCGAAGGCGGCATCCCTATCGGCGCCGCTATATTCGACTCCACCACAGCTAAGCTCCTCGGCAAGGGCCACAACCGCCGCATTCAACAAAACGATCCCTCCGTCCACGGAGAAACCGACGCCTTCCGAAACGCCGGCCGCCAAAAAAGTTACCGCGACTTGATCATGGTCACCACCCTGGCCCCCTGCTGGTATTGCAGCGGATTGGTCCGCCAGTTTGGATTCCGCGCTGTGGTCGTCGGCGAAAGCCGCAATTTTCAAGGCGGCATCGATTGGTTGCGTTCCCTGGGAATTAAAGTCGTCGACCTGGATTCCGAGGAATGCGTCTCCATGCTCGCCGATTTTATCCGCGCCCACCCCGCCGTCTGGAATGAGGACATCGGCGAAGAATAAATTTCCCCAATCAACAAAATCGACAAATTAATTCGCAAATTCTCATCCGCCGCTGTAGTCTCACCGCTCATCTGTGTTACTCAGGACCTGAGCATGGACCTCTCAACCGTCGAGCCTTCGCTCTACAACGCCGATCTGGCGCCCGTCCCCGCGTCTCGCCGCTCCTGGGGCGTCTACAATTACGCCTCGCTCTGGGTGGCCATGAGCGTGTGCATCCCCACCTACATGCTGGCCTCCGGCCTCATCGCCGCAGGCATGAGCTGGATTCAGGCGCTCATCACCATCCTCCTCGGAAATTTAATCGTACTCATCCCCATGCTGCTCAATGCCCATGCCGGCGCGCGCTACGGCATCCCCTTTCCGGTTTTTGTACGCGCCTCATTTGGCGTTCGCGGAGCAAACGTCCCCGCCATCTTGCGCGCGCTGGTAGCCTGCGGCTGGTTTGGCATTCAGACCTGGATCGGTGGCCAGGCCATTTATTCCATGTTGCGCATCCTTTGGCCCGGCGCGGCCAATTCTCCCGGCGTCAGTTGGATCTGTTTCTTCCTTTTCTGGGCCATCAATATGCTCGTCGTCTGGCGCGGCATCGAGATGATCAAATTCCTCGAAGGTATCGGCGCGCCCTTCATGCTCGCGGTCGGGCTGGTTCTATTGTTTTGGATCACTCGCAAAGCCGGCGGCTTCGGTCCCGTGCTGCACACCTCCAGCAAATTTCACAGCTCCGCTGAATTCATAAAGTTTTTCATCCCTGCACTGACCGGCATGGTCGGCTTCTGGGCCACCGTCGCGCTCAACATCCCGGACTTCACCCGTTACGCCAAATCTCAGCGGGCGCAAATGCTCGGCCAGGCCCTTGGGCTGCCCACCGCCATGACTCTTTACGCCTTCATCGGCGTAGCCGTCACCTCTGCCTCTGCCGTGATCTTTGGTGAACCCATCTGGGATCCCGTCATTCTTCTCAGCCGTTTCAATCAACCCGTCGTGGCGCTCATCGCCCTCGTTGCCTTGCTGCTCGCCACTCTCAACACCAACGTCGCCGCCAACGTGGTTTCGCCGTCCAACGATTTTTCCAATTTGCGCCCCAGCGCCATTTCTTTCCGCACTGGCGGCCTCATCACCGGCGTCGTGGGCATCCTGATGATGCCTTGGCGCCTGCTCCACGATTTTGGCTCCTACATTTTCGGCTGGTTGGTCGGCTGTTCCGCGCTCCTCGGACCTATCGCCGGAATCATGATTTGCGACTACTACCTCATCCGGCGCCGCGAACTTCTCCTCGAAGATCTTTATCGCCGCCACGGCGCTTATGAATACTCGCGCGGTTTCAATCCCCGGGCCATCATCGCGCTGGCCGTCGGCGTAGCCGTCGCCTTGATCGGCCTTGCGGTTCCGGCTTTGCGCCCGCTGTACGATTACGCCTGGTTCGTCGGTTTCGCCAGTTCTGCGGCGTTGTACTTCTTCCTGATGCGCGGCCTCCCACAGCCGCGCCTCAACCCGAAATAGCCTCGCCTCCAATCGCCCATTGAAAGAAACTACTTTCGCACTTACCCTTTCTTCTTCACCGCTTGATCACCGGCTAGCTTAATCGGCGGGTCGTCAGGAAAAATCCTTTGGCCGACACACCGCAAGTCACGGCGCATCTGAATTCCCTGCAAGAGGCGCTCCCGCCCCTGACGCACAATCAAGCCGCGACCGAAGCCACTCGCTGCCTCATGTGTTTTGACGCCCCTTGCACCCACGCTTGCCCCACCCACATCGACATTCCCAAATTCATCAAAAAAATCGCCACCGGAAATCTCCCTGGCTCGGCGCGCACCATCCTCGATTCCAATTTGCTGGGCGCTACCTGCGCACGCGT
The DNA here is from genome assembly GCA_963732705.1 of uncultured Acidobacteriota bacterium. Taxonomy (GTDB): domain Bacteria; phylum Acidobacteriota; class Terriglobia; order Acidiferrales; family UBA7541; genus Acidiferrum. The sequence goes on from CAVTAN010000002.1 coordinate 6,206, forward strand.
CTGCCCGGTCCAGGAATTGTGCGAAGGCGCTTGTGTTCTCGGCGCCGAGCATCAGCCCATCGCCATTGGTCGCCTGCAGCGTTACGCCATGGACTTCGCTTACCAGCGCAACCTCAAATTATTCAACTCCGCGAAATCCACGGGCAAAAAAATCGCCGTCATCGGCGCTGGCCCAGCCAGCCTTTCCTGCGCTGGCGAGCTCGCCAGGCGCGGCCACGGCGTCACCATTTTTGAAAAACGCCACCTGCCCGGTGGTCTTTCCACCTACGGAATCATCGCTCTCCGCGAACCTGTCGACATTGCCCTCGCGGAATCAGCCATGATCGTGAAACTCGGCGTCGTCCTCGAAACCGGCAGGGAACTGGGAACGAACCTGAGCCTCTCCGATCTGCAATCCAGTTTCGACGCCATATTTCTCGGTGTCGGTCTCGGCTCCACCCCCAACTTGGGAATCCCCGGCGAAGAGCACATTCTCGACGGCCTCGCCTACATCGAGCAGAGCAAACTCGCGCGCTCCGATCTTGCCGTCGGCAATCACGTCGTAGTCATCGGCGCAGGCAACACCGCCATCGATTGCGCCACCGTTGCTCATCGCCTCGGCGCAGCCTCCGTCGCCATCATTTATCGCCGCTCCGGAAACGAAATGACCGCTTATCCCCACGAATACGAATTCATCAAGCGCGAAGGTGTTAATTTTTTGTTTTTAACCCAACCAATCCGCGTGAATTTAAAAAATGGCTCAGTGCAATCCCTCGAATGCGTTCGAATGCACCTCGGCTCGCCCGATGCCAGCGGCCGCCCTTCACCGCGCCCGCTGCCTGGCTCGGAATTTCTCATCCCCACCGATCAAATCGTTAGAGCCATCGGCCAGCAAAAACCTTCTTTGATTGAGCAGATGAAACTCCAGACCGACAACGCATTCATCCGCATCAACGAAAAATTCGAAACCAGCTCCCCCGCAATCTATGCTGGCGGCGATTGCATCCGCGCCCGCGGCGCCGCTTCCACCGTCATGGCCGTGCAGGACGGCAAGCTTGCTGCTCGCGCCATTCATGAAAGGCTGGTGCCCGGTGGCTGATATAAGCATCAATTTCGCGGGCATCCGCTCCCCCAATCCCTTCTGGCTGGCCTCCGCGCCGCCCAGCAATTCTGGTATGCAGGTGCATCGCGCTTTCGAAGCTGGCTGGGGCGGCGCCGTCTGGAAAACCATTGGCGCTCCCGTGCTCAACGTTTCCAATCGCTACGGCGCCTGGCATTACGGCGGCCAGAAGATGCTCGGCATTAACAACGTCGAGTTGATTTCCGATCGTCCACTCGACCTCAACCTTCGCGAAATCGTGGAAGTTAAGCGCGCCTGGCCCGATCGCGCCGTCATCGTTTCCGCCATGGTCGAGTCCAAGCCCCAAATTTGGCACGACATTATTCGCCGCATTCAGGACACCGGCGCCGACGGCATCGAACTTAATTACGGATGCCCCCACGGCATGAGCGAGCGCGGCATGGGCAGCGCCGTCGGACAGGTTCCTGAATATTGCGAAGAGATTACTCGCTGGGTCATGGAAGTCGCCAAAATTCCCGTGATCGTAAAACTCACGCCCAACATTTCCGACATCACCATGCCCGCGCGCGCCGCCGTCGCCGCCGGAGCCAACGCCGTTTCTCTCATCAACACTTTAAATTCCATCGTTGGCGTGGATCTCGACACCCTCGAGATAACTCCGAACATTGGCGGTAAAGGCGGCCACGGCGGTTATGCTGGCCCGGCGGTCAAACCCATCGCTCTCAACATGCTTGCCGCCCTCGGAAAAGATCCCGTCATCCGCGCTTCCGCCTTGCCCATCTCCGGCATGGGCGGGATTTCCACCTGGCGCGATGCCGCTGAATTTCTTTTGTTGGGTGCCGGCAGCTTGCAGGTCTGTACCGCCGTCATGCATTACGGTTTCCGCATCGTGGAAGATTTATGCGACGGTCTTTCCAATTGGATGGACGAAAAGAAATTCGCCGCTGTCTCCGATATCGTTGGCCGCAGCCTCCATCGCATTTCCGACTTCAGCAACTTAGATCTATCTTTTCGCGCGGTAGCCCGCATCGACCAGCAGAAGTGCATCCGCTGCGATTTGTGTTACGTCGCCTGCAACGACACCGCGCACCAATGCATCGATCTCATCGCCGCCGATGGCCACGTCGTTCCGCCCCATGCTTACGCCATTCAATCCAATGGCAAGGAAGCAGCCATCCATTCGCGCCCCTCCGTGCACGTGCGTGAACACGATTGTGTCGGCTGCCGCCTCTGTTACAACATTTGTCCCGTGGAAGATTGCATTCATATGATTGAAGAGCCTTCCCAGCGTCCGGCCGTCACCTGGGCCCAGCTTTCCGAATCGCAGCGCGAAGTGACCGACGATTGGGAGCAAATGAAGTTGTATCGCGAAAAAATGGGCATTCATATTCCGTGAAGCGATTTTCTGAACGTTCCATGTCTCTATCCGGAGAACAATTCGGGGCACCATTCGGAGCGCCACCATGCCACTGCTGATTCGTAACGGCGAAATCGTGAACGTTGGCTCGCGCCTGGTCGCCGACATCTACGTTGAAAACGAAACCATTACGCGTGTCGGCAAAAATCTCGAAACTCCTCCGGACACCGAAATCGTTGACGCTGCCGGAAAGCTCGTATTCCCCGGCTTCATCGATCCCCACGTGCACATCTATCTCCCCTTCATGGCCACCTTCGCCAAAGACACCCATGAATCCGCCAGCATCGCCGCGCTCATCGGCGGCACCACCACCTTCATCGAGATGTGTTGTCCCAACCGCAACGAAGACGCCTTGGCCGGCTATCAACTCTGGAAATCCAAAGCCCACGGCAATAGCGCCTGCGACTACGCCTTTCACATGTCCGTAACCAGATTCGAAAAAGAAACCGCCTCCCAGCTCGAACAAATCGTCGCCGACGGCACTGCCTCCTTCAAAATATTCCTGGCCTATAAGAATTTCTTCGGCGTCGACGATGGCGAAATGTTTCAAACTCTCGAGCTCGCCAAGCGTCTGGGTGTCATTGTTACCGCGCATTGCGAAAACGCTGAACTCATCGCTCGCTTACAGCAGCAGCTCATCGCCCAAGGAAAAACCGGCCCCGAGTGGCACGAACCCAGCCGCCCCGAATCCGTCGAAGCCGAGGGCACCGGCCGCTTCGCCACGTTTCTGGAAAACACCGGCGCCGCCGGCTACGTCGTGCACCTCTCCTGCGACAAAGCTTTGCGCGCAGCACTCGACGCCAGATCCCGCGGAGTCAAAATCCAAGTGGAATCCGTCCTCCCGCATTTGCTTCTCGACAAAACCTGCGCCGAACGCCCCGGCGTCGAAGGCATGAAGCACGTCATGTCCCCGCCTCTGCGCGCTAAACAAAATCAGGAAAAACTTTGGGCCGCCCTCGCCGCCGGCTCCATCGACACTGTCGGCACCGATCATTGCCCCTTCGATACCCAACAAAAACTCCTCGGCAAAGATTCCTTCGTCAATATCCCCAATGGCATTCCCGGAATCGAAGACCGCATCAATCTTCTCTACACCTATGGCGTGCAGCGGGGCCTTTTGAACCTCGACCGTTTCGTCGATTGCGCCAGCACCCAGGCCGCCAAGATCTTCGGCTTGTTCCCCCGCAAAGGCCAGGTCGCCGTCGGCAGCGACGCTGACCTGGTTATCTATGACACCGATTATCGCGGCATTGTTTCCGCCAAATCCCAACACGTCAACAATGACTACAATGGGTTTGAAGGGATGCAAATCGAAGGTCGCCCCGCCGTCGTCACCGTTCGCGGCCAGATTCAAGTCCGCGACGGCGCTTTCGTTGGACAACGCGGCCGCGGCCAGTTTTTGAAACGCCAGCCATCTCATTTTTAAAAAATTGCCATGACCCTCGATCCCCAGCGCACCATTGCCGAACTCCAGGAGCTTCGCTCCCTCACCAGCAATGAAAACGGCGCTCAGCGCGTCGCCTGGACCGCTACCTGGCTGAAGGCGCGCGACTGGTTCTTCGAAAAAGTGAAATCCTTGCCCGTTGAGCGTCATCAGGATGCCGCTGGAAATAATTGGGTCACCCTGCCGGGCGACTCCAAAAAATCCTTGCTGATTGGCGGCCATCTCGATTCCGTTCCCAATGGCGGGTGGCTCGATGGCGCGCTCGACGAGCTCGCCGGTCTCGAAGTCCTTCGCCGCATCCATTCCCAATATCACGGCAGGCCGCCCCTCACCGCGCGCCTGGTCGATTGGGCCGACGAAGAAGGCGCGCGTTTTGGCCGCAGCCTGTTCGGCTCCTCCGCTTTCGCTGGCACCCATTCCATCGCAGCGGATCGCAGCCGCACCGACCGCGATGGCATCACCATGGAGCACGCGCTGCGCAACTGCGGCATCGACATCGACAAAATTCCCGATGCCGCCAAACAGCAAGCCAACGCCTCCGCCTATCTCGAATTGCACATCGAGCAGGGCCCGGTACTTGAACGCATGGGCATTCCTCTCGGCGTGGTCCTCGGCACCAAGGGCGTGGAGCGCCACACCATTACTTTTCACGGTCAGGAAGCCCACTCTGGTTCCACGCCCATGAACGCTCGCCGCGACGCCCTCGCCGCTGCTGCCAAGCTGGCCCTTGAAATCCGCGCCATTGCCAAAAAACACCCCGACGCCGTATGCACCATGGGCAGCGTCAAAACTTTTCCCGGAATCGTTACCGCCGTGGTGGGCCGCTGCGAAGTGACTCTCGATCAACGCGATTTGGACGCCGCTGTCCTCGCTCAAATGTTTCGAGAAGCCCAGGAATGCAGCCGTCAGTTCGCCGCCGAGGAGAATTGCACCGTCGACTGGTCGCGCCTTTGGAATATCGAACCCGTTCCATTTCATCCCCACCTGATCGAACTGGGCGACCAGTCCGTCCTCGAGGTTTCCGGCCATTCCCATCGCATGCCTTCCGGGCCGCTCCATGACGCCGCCGAAGTTTCCCGCGCCGGGATTCCCACCGTCATGATGTTTGTGCAATCCCTCAACGGCATCAGCCACAATAAAATTGAAGACACCGCCGAGGCTCACCTAAAAATGGCAGTTGTCGCTCTCGATCGCCTGGCTTCCAAAACCATGGACTGGATACTGAATCAATCGTGACCGCTGGATGAAAAATGGAGTCGCCCGCAGAACCATGCTTGCGAAGAACAAAATGGAGTCGTGATGAAACTGGAAACCGCGCTGCTAAAAAGTCTCCCCAAAGTTTTGTTACACGAGCATCTCGACGGTGTGCTGCGCCCCCAGACCGTAATCGACCTCGCCAAGCAAGCGCACTACACCGAACTGCCCACTGAAGATCCCCGCGAACTGGCTAGCTGGTTCCATCAGGGCGCCAATCAGGGCAGCCTCCAGAAATATCTGGAAGGTTTCGCTCACACCATCGCGGTCATGCAAACGGAAGAAGCCCTCGAGCGCGTTGTTTACGAGCAAGCCCAGGACCTGAGCCAGGACGGCGTCGTTTATTTTGAAACCCGCTTCGCCCCCATTTTTCATACCCGCAACGGCCTAAGTCACCAGCAAATCGTCTCCGCCGTTCTGAAAGGCATGGAGCGCGGCAAGAAAGATTTCGGCATTTCCTCCGGCTTGATCATCTGCGCCATGCGCAACATGGTCGATGCTTCGCTAGAAATGGCCGAGCTGGCCGTCGATTTTCGCGAGCGTGGTGTGGTTGGTTTCGATCTCGCCGGAGAAGAAGGCGGCTACCCGCCAAAAAAACACATTGAAGCCTTCCACTATATCCAGCGCCAGAATTTCAACATAACCATTCACGCCGGCGAAGGCTTTGGCAAGGAATCCATCTGGCAAGCCATCCAATATTGCGGTGCCCACCGCATCGGTCACGGCACGCGCCTCATCGAAGACATCGCTGTGGTCGATGGCCAGGCCGTCAAATTGGGCGACCTCGCCCAGTACGTTCTCGACAAGCGCATCCCCCTCGAGATTTGCTTGCTCAGCAATGTGCACACGGGCGCAGCTCCCAGCTTGGCCCAGCATCCCTTCAAAATTTTCTATCAGGAAAAATTTCGCGTCACCCTCAACACCGATAACCGCCTGATGAGCGACACCACCATGACCAGGGAATTTGAGGCCGCCCACGCCGCCTTCGGCCTTACTGTCCAAGACTTCGAAACCATTACCATCAACGCCATGAAAAGCGCTTTCCTGCCTTACGACCAGCGTTGCAAATTGATCTACACCGTGCTGAAGCCGGGTTACGCTAAAATCCGCGAAAGTAATCTGCCACCGAGACCCGGCGCTCACTGATCCTCTATCGCAACATCGCGGTTCTGGGCAGCGAACCTTAACGCCTAGGAGAAAATATTTGTATTCAGAAAGTCGTTGCGAAACTTCCCGGTCGGGTCGTACTTCTTGCTCAGTGCAATAAATTCCGGCAATTTCTCGTACCTTGCCCGCAGTTGCTGCGGCGCTATCGTGAACAGTTTCCCCCAATGCGGACGAACCTGAAACGGCGCCAGCTCTCTCTCAATCACCGGTAAAAGCTTGCTTACCGCCGGCCAGTCCGGCTTCAAAGTAAAGTGAATCGTCACGCTTGGCTGCCGATAGCACGGACTCATCCATAATTCGTCCGCCGCGATGGTTCTGATTTCGGTGATGAACAAATGTGGCGTGATCTGGTCGCGCAATCGCTCTACCGCCAAAATGGCTTCCACTGCGTGCTTGCGCGGAACAAAATACTCCGCTTGCAGTTCATCTCCCGCGCTGGGCGTAAACCCCATCTTAAAATGTGGCAGGCGCTCGTACCACGGACCCGCCACTCCCATTTGCTCCGTGCGGTTTTCCGCCGAAAGCTCCGCAATCGGATGCATGTTCCGGGTCGCCAGCTTGGCCCCAAAAAATACCGGCGTAGCCTCAAACGACTTGCCCTTTTCCACCCGGCTCTTGATCCATACTTCGTTCACGCGCTTCTTCTGCCAATCCGTAAATAGGCTTACGCTGTAGCCGCTGGCCTGGATCGCGTCGAAATGCTCTTGCATCTCGCTCAACGGCAAATTCTCATACACGTACTGCTTCACCTGGAATGTAGGCTGCAGGTCCAGCGTAATTTTCGTAACCACTCCAAGCGCGCCCAGCCCCACCACCGCCGCTGAGAAATTTTCGCCGTCCCTCTTCCGCGAAAGCTTTACCATCTCGCCCGCGGCCGTGATCATTTCGAATCCCGCCACTTGCGTCGCCAGATTGCCGTTTTTCTCGCCCGAGCCGTGCGTCGCCGTGGCGCACGCGCCAGCCACAGAAATGTGTGGCAGCGAAGCTAGATTGTGCAGCGCAAAACCATGCCCCTGCAGGTACGGCGACAATTGACCGTAGCTCATGTTTGCCGGAATTGTCACCGTGCGCGCTTCGCTGTCCAGCGACAGCACTTTGTCCATCGCCCGCAGCGACAGAAATTCATCTCCACTATCGGCGATCCGGTTGAAGCAGTGCTTCGTTCCCAGCACCTTCAGCTTGTTGTGCTTTTTGACGAACTCTTGCGCCTGCTCCACTGAAGTTGCGGAGTACAAGCGATCGCTCCCATACTCCACGTTCCCCGCCCAGTTTTTCAATTTGTCGCCCGCCGCCCACGCTACTGCCGAGGACAGCGCCCCGCCAAAAATCGGCATCGACATCCCCGTGGACAGTAATTTTAGAAACGATCGCTTGTTCATCGCACCTCGGTTTACTTCCCTTGTCACACCACTGGAACCAGTATCTCGGTGATGTTCTTGTCCATTGGCGTGGTCATCGGGTCCGTCACATAATTTTCAATGCCCCAATCGTCTCGCACTGAAAGTTTTTTCTCCGCCACCGTCTCGAACACTTGCCGCGTCGCTTGCGGCAGTTCCCCATAGGGTCCCGTCAGCACAAACCGGCTGTACCGCCCGCCGTCGAACTTTTGGTACTGCAGCCCCTCCGGCACATTTTGCGGGGCGGTAGCGGCCTCAACGGAAACTCCCGCGCGATAAATCTTGGGCCCCACCTTGTAGAGACTCAACCGCCCGGTGATTTTGTTGTGTTCTTCAATACGTGGAACGATCTTGATCAGTTCCATCCAGGCCTGCTGCGCCGTGTCTTGAAAAGGTCCAATTTTCTCGACAAAAATGTAATGCGTTTCCGGCCAAATCACTATCTCCGGTTCCAGCGTAAGGTTCATCTGCCTATCCTTTACTGACATATTTAAATACGGTCAGCGCTCGCGCGCCGGCTGAACAGCTTCACGTACTTCACTTTCCAATTACAAGTGATATCAAAGGCGGCATTTAGACCTTGCAGCCATTTTGGCTCGTCCCGATTTGAACTCGCGTCTCGCTGCTCTTTACCAATTCCCCGCCGCTCGAAATCCCATTTCCCACCGCCCGGCAAATTTCCAGCGTCACCACCGGTGTCCCATCGCAAGGCACGTTCGATACTCTCGAATCGACACAGTTCCTCCTCGCTGGAATCCCGGCGAACCCTTGCTCTCTACTGCGTTGTTCCTGATTTATTCTGCCCGAACGGTCGTCCACGGATAAGCTTTCATGTCCCGCAATTCCGGTTTCTCCCAAGCCATTTCCGGATGTTGCTGCAAATGCGCGGCCGCATCGAAGTTCGTCCCGCAAGCATGTCCCGCCGCCGCCGTGAACGTCATCTTCGCCGCCATCGCCGAATCCGTAACCTTATTTTGCGCCGCTCCCGCCGTTCCGTACGGTTTTTGCCATTCGCCCATCCCCCGCGCCGATGCTTCCACGTGTCCGCAGAGGGTCCGCTCGCTGGCTTCCGTTTTCCCCGTCACGCTGTCCTTATGATCGGCCAGGAACTGCTCCGCCAGTTGCACATCGATGCGTCCCTTGTTCTCCGCCATGAGCTGCTCCCAACGTTTGTGCCGCGCATTGGCGCTTATGCTCGGATCATTGCTCGCAAACGTGGTCTCTTCCGCCGTCAGCTTCGCATCGATCGGAAAATTCGATCCCACGAAGTACCCATCCGTCTTGCGCTCCAGCGTCACGTGCTTCAGGCCTAGCTCCAGGCTGGCAATTTCATTTCGTCGCGTATCCGCAATCAGCCAATCGTTGGCATATCCGCCGTTATTTCCGTCCTTGAAAATCCGCGCTGCATCGTCGATGGACGCCGCATATTGCATGGCTTTGCGCGCCCGCACAAATTCCGGAATTCCGTTCGCGTCGTACCCATGAAACGCCCCGATGGTCGTCTCCGTGATCACCATCCCCGCCGCATTCACTCCGAAGTCGTCTCCACTGTGAATCAATCCCGGCAAGCCATCCATCAGCAGCCGGTAGCCATGCTCCGGCGCTATGTCGAAAATGATCGTCCACCGCGCCCCATCCAGATAATTCGTCCAGTTGTTGTGCGCGATCACCACCCGTCCATCCTTGGTGTAACTTCCCGTGGCCACGAACGCGCTGCAGTGGTCTGGCGCGGTCACCGTCGGCAGCGACGCAATTTTATGTTCCTTGTCATTCTGCTCTACGTAGTAACTCCACTCCAGTTCCCCATTCATTGCCACCACGTCCCATAAATCCAGGCCCCCGCCTTGCGCTTGCAGCCCTTCCACGATGCCTTTCATTTCCGAGCGGTATTCCCCTTCAACGTGCGGCCACATCACCTTTTCGGCCGCTTCCCGGAAAAAAGCCCAGTCCTTACCCGTATCGTGCTGCAATTCCAGCGCAAACACTTTTTGCAGGTCCGCGATCTCCGGAGCCAGCAGCGAGCCGTGTTGGAAACCGATTTCTTCGGGCTTTCCCTCCAGGTGCACTTGCGTCCATCCATTGACCGCCGCGCGCCGGTACGCGCCTTTCATACGTGCATCGCTCTTCGCTCCGTGCGTCACCGCCAGCGTCGCGAATAAGATCGTCGCCACCAAAATACCCACCGCTAATCCTCGCCGCATTCGCAGTCTCCCGGGCAGTCGCCCTCTATCCCTGATTCCGATCAATGAGCAAGAAACTACTGCTTTACCCCGCTGCGGGCAACCTTCTTCTTCTTTAATTCATCCCCTCAGCGTAGAATTCCTCCACCGCGATATTTTTGGAGCTCGCTTTATGAACAAACCGTTAGGCGTATTGTTTTTGCTGTTTCTAGCCGCTGTTACCTTGCCAGCGCAAACCCCGGACAAATCGAAGCCCCGCCCCCATGTTGTGGTTGTTGGCGTAAACGGCATGGAGTTGGACGTCATTCGCCCGTTACTCCTCAAGGGCCAGATGCCCAACCTCGAACGCATCGTTAACAATGGCGCCTACGGTAAGCTTCGCACCGTCTCCGCCCCCAACTGCCCCCGCGTCTACAGCACCATTTTTACCAGCACCCAGCCCGACGAGCATGGCGTCACCGGTTTCCTCGTCGGCGGCATCACCGCCAATACCAACATGCTTAAGGAAGAACCCATCTGGTCGGTGCTCTCCCGCAACGACATCACCGTTGGTATGGCCAACGTCCCCGCCACTTTCCCGGTAATGCCCGTCAATGGCTACATGATCAGCGGCATGCTCACCCGCGGGAAAAATTGCGAAGACGGCGTCCTTTGCGCTCCTAAATTGTCGGAAGTTCTGGGCGGCGACGCCGTTTATCCCAAGAACTTGCAGCCTGAGCTGCTGAAAAATGTCGGCGACTTCTACATCGATTGCGAGCGCATGCCCGGCGCCGCGGATTTAAAAGGCCATGAAAAAGAAGTCATCGACGCGTGGCTGAAAAAAGTTCAGCTAATCCGCGACGAGCAAACTAAACTTTTCGATTATCTCCTCACTTCGCATCCCACCGATTTCACCATGCTCGGTCAGTCCTGCGAAGACCGCACCGGCCACTGGCTCTATCCCATCGCGCCTTATAATGCCGGCTACAACCCCAGCATCAATAGCGTTCGCGTCTCCGCCTTCCCCGACCAATACATCGCCTTCGACAAAGTTCTGGGCGAAATCCTGAAACACGTTGACGAAAATACCTACGTGATCATCGTCTCCGACCACGGCATCAAGCCCCTGCGCGAATTCGAAAACAAAGATCCGCACGCCCACATGGACCACGAAAAAACTACCCCGGTCATCGCCAAGCACGATTTCGCCGATGGCGACGACGTCCCAGGCTCCTTCTTCGCCATGGGCCCCGGCATCAAGCACGATTCGCGCCTGATGGGTTTCGAAGCCAGCGTCTACGACGTCACTCCCACCATCCTGCACATTTACGGGATCGAGCAACCCAAACAAATGCGCGGCCGCGTATTAACCGAGATCTTCGATAACAACGCCCCCAAAGCCGTTTCCAGTTCCTCAAGATAAACGCTCGCGCGAGGGCACTCGGAGGCAAAGCCTCAATCGCCGAGTCTCTACTAGCCGCGTCTATCGCTTGTTTCGTGCGCTTGCCGCCAGAAATTTTGCGCGGCTCTCTGCCTGTTGCGCCTTTTCGTCTTTTCCTGATCCGCGGTAAGCCCGCGCCAGCAATTCGTAAGGCTCCGCGGAATCGCGCTGAACTTGCACCACCTCTTCCAGTTGCTGCCCCGCCTCTTCAAACTTTTCCTGCGCCAGGTACACTTCCGCCAGTTTCATCCGTGCATCCAGCCTCGCCTCAATCAACAGCGCCGCTTCCAACTGATCTTGCGCTGCGCTGAAGTCTCCCAGCCGGAAATAAACCGAGCCCAGTAAAAATCGCGCCTGATATTGCCCGGCACTCAACTGTAAACTCGCTTGCAGAGCTTTTTCGGCACCCCGCAAGTCTCCCGCACCGCCAAGCGCCTCGCCTAAGCTCAACTCCAGATTCGCGTCCCCCGCTCGCACCGCCACGGCACGCCCAAAATACCTCGCCGCTTTTCCATAATCCCCCGCATCCATTTCCACTTGCCCCAGCTGCGTTAATGCCGCCTGAGAATCCCCGTTCAACTTCAGCACCTCCTCCAGTTTTGCGCGCGCCTCTTCCGTGCGCCGATCGTCCGCGGCCAGCATCGCCGCATGCAGCAAGTTTTGCTCCTCGATCTTGTCTTTCGCATCCGGCAGCAGCGACGGCTCCGCCACGCTTGAGGAACCCCCCACGTCCGCCGCGCCCAGGTAACCGAGCGCCTGCAATTCCTGCGTCGTTCCCGTGCCCACCGTTCCTGCTGATTTGCCGGCGGCAGCCCGCGCCGGATACTTCTCGCGCTCCTGCGCCAGTTTTTCCCGCAACTTCCTCAACTCTGGATTCCACGGCTCGTAAATGCTGTGCAACTCCCCTGGATCGGCACTCAAATCGTAAAACTCCGGCCGCGGCGCTTCGATGAATTTGAATCCCTCATCCCGCACCGCGCGCAACGGCGCCCAGCCAAAACTCAGCGGATAATCCGTCTCTGCAAACAGCGCTGCGTCCGTGGCGGCACCTGGAACAGCAGCAGCGCTGTCCACGCCCTCCATCTCCGCTTTCAAAGACCGCCCGTCTGTAACAGCCGGCGCCGGCAAATTCAAAATGCTCAACACGCTGGGCAAGAGATCAGTCGTGTTCACCTGCGTGTTCACAACCAGTCCCGCGCTCTGGCCCTTCGGCAGTTTTACAATCAAAGGAACATGCGTGGTGGTGTCGTACAGAAATATTCCGTGCGTTTCTTCGTGGTGCTCCCCCAGCCCTTCCCCGTGATCCCCAACCACAATCACGACCGCGCCTTCGTACCGGCCATGTTTCCTCAAGAAAGCAAGAAATTCTCCCAGCGCGGAATCCGCATACGCAATTTCTCCGTCGTATAAATGATCGTGAAAAAGTTTGTCGTATGGCGGCGGAGGATCGTAAGGGTCGTGCGGATCGTACAAATGCACCCACACAAATCGCGGTCCGCGCGGGTGCGCATCCATCCATTTTTCCGCCCGCGCTACAACATCCTTCCCTCGTCGTTCCACTCGACCCCAACGTGACGGCTCTTTCGCGGCCGGCGCGGACTTTTCACCCGTACGATATTTCTCGCGCCTGCGGAATTTTTCCCGCGCTGGAAAGTTGTCGTAGAAATCAAACCCCCGATCCAGCCCCGGCGCCAAAGTCTGGCTGTCCAAAACCACCGCCCCAATAAACGCCGCCGTTTGGTATCCCTGCTCCTTCAGCAGTCCCGCCATCGTCGGATGCGAACCGTCCAGCGCCACTCCAAAATTCGTAACTCCGTGTCCCGACGGCACCAGGCCCGTCAAAATCGTCGTGTGCGAAGCATTGGTGATGGGACTTGGCGTGAAAGCTTGCGAAAAGCGCACTCCGTTGGCCGCCAATTGATCTATGGCTGGCGTTTGCCCCGCTTTGTACCCGTAGCAGTGCACATGGTCCGCGCGCAAAGTGTCGATCGTGATCAGAAAAACATCTGGTTGGGTGTTTCGACTGCGGGGTTGCGCCGGCGCGGCCTCTCGCTGCGCTGCAGCGAACGGCCCAAATATCAGACTGCCCGCGAAAATGCAGCTCCAAAAAATCGTAGTGCGCTTCATCTTCGCGAGCCTAACATAAGTAAATATCGCTACTGCTCCGCGCCTCACAAATCGCGCGGCGGCTAGCCTACGGACGAGCTTCGCTCTTCAATCGTTCCGCCGTCGCCCGTTCGCGCTCCGCATCCTCTTGCCGCTCCAGCTTCGCAAAAGCATCCCCCAGAAAAAGGTGCGCCTCCACGGATCGCGGCTCCACTTGCGCAGCCTTCGCCAGATTCGGCAAAGCCCCCGCCTGATCTCCTTGCAGCGACAAAATTCGCCCTCGCAGCAAATTCGCGCGGTAATGTTCGGGGTTCAATTCCAGCGCGCTGGCCAATTCACTCATCGCTTCCGGCACCCGCTCGATTCGTGCATAACCGCCGCCAGCGAAAAATGGGCATCCGCCCACCGCGGCGCATGTTCCACCGCAAAGGCAAATTCCGGCGCCGCTCCCTGCAAGTCCCCGGTATCAAACAGCGCCAGGCCCAATTCGTAATGGCCCATCCCCGAATCCGGTTGCCGTTTTACCGGCGAGCTGCAGAAGCGGCAGCGCCTCTCCGGATTTTTCAAGCGCGCCAGCGCAATCCCCAATTGCATCTCCGCGATCGCCATTTCCGGCTCTTGCCCCAACACCGTCCGCAACTGCGGCACCGCCTCTTCGTAGCGCCCGTCCTCCACTTCCAGCAAAGCGTCATGCATCAGATTGGCAATTTCGAATTTTGTCCTTGGGATCCGCGCCTTCTTCCTTCGCGTCCGCAATCGCGGCCGCACCGTTAGTCACATATCCCAGCGCATTCAATTGTTCCGCATGTTGCGCATCGATTCCGGCGAAGCCCCGTGTCTCGGACTTGAATTGTCGGTGGAACTCTTCCGTCTGCGCACCAGCGTGCCGCCACTGCGGGCGATTTCGTCGCGACGTTATTAGCGAAGCTCCCGGATCTGCGGTCGATCGTACAATTCCTTCACCGGCGCCTCAATAAATAAATATTTACCCGTCCGCACCGATCGCAACGCACTCCACCCAAATGCCCGATGCGGATAATCGGTCTCCGCATAGATCGGGATATCCGCGATAGCGGCTGCCTCCAATCGCGCCTATTGAATCTTTCGGACGCGCTGCCTCCGCCTTGCGCGATTCGCTCGCCACACCCGCCCCTGCCGTTCAATTTTCTTACCAACGAATTGCCGGTAACGTCCGCTGGCACAGCAATCCCCGCAATCTCCAGAATTGTCGGCGTGATATCCACCAGGCTCGCTCGCGCTTCCACCCGGCTCGCCGGCGCCGAAGCGGCCGTTGACGACGGCATTTTGATCAGCAAGGGAACGTGAATCGTTTCGTCATAAAGAAACATTCCGTGCGTTTGCTCGCCATGTTGTCCAAGCGCCTCGCCATGATCCGCCATCACCGATGACTACCGTCCCCTCAAAAACCCCCTCCTGCCGCAATCCCGCAATCAGCTTCCCCATGCAAGCGTCCGTATACGCGATTTCCCCGTCGTAAAGCGACTTGCAATAGCGCGTGAGCGTACGGCTCGGGCGGATCGTAGGGATCGTGAGCATCGTACAAATGCACCCACAAGAAAAACGGCCCGCGCGGCCGCTTGCGCAACCATTTCAGCGCCGCCGCCACCACTTCGCCTCCGCGTCTCTCCACCGTCTGAAATCGATCTTCATTGCGCTTGCGCATGCGAAACCCAGCGTCGTACTTGTCAAAGCCGCGGTCGAATCCCGGCGCGGTCCCGCCAATCGGGTCCAGCACCAGCGAACCCACAAACGCCGCGGTCTTATACCCTCGCTGCTGCAAGAGTTCCGGCAAATACGGCACCTCGGTCGGCAGCGGTTTTCCAAAATCATTCACCCCATTGAACTCCGGATACGTCCCGGTAAGAATTGTGGCGTGCGACGCGGTCGTCAAAGGCACCACCGCATAAGCCCGCGTAAAAATAATGCTGCGTTTTGCCAGTTCGTCCAGATTCGGGGTCAATCCCAGTTTCGAACCCAAGAATCCCATGCGGTCCGCGCGGGTCGTATCCAACGTGACCAGCACCACATTTGGCGGCGCCGCATGAATACCCGTGGCCGACAGCAATCCCAACGCTAGCCAGCCGCGAACCGCCAGCCCTCTTCGGGCGCCTGAGAAACGTTTGTTCCTCAAATTAAAAACTGTATACATATGCAAAATTAGAGTAAGTCACCCGCCCTCCACTAAAAATCTAAATTCTTTCTAAACATTATTTTAATCCTTCTAAAATCACGTCTTATACCTACATTCCGCTTGACTTGATGCCGACTACGATTAGACTCCCTCTCATTGCTTTGGGTGTGTTCCGTTCACGAATCAACCGTTGCGAATCAACCGTGACAGATCAATCGTTGCGTTCGTGTTCATTTTGGGTGGGGGTCAACATGAGTCTTCGTGTCGCAAAATTCCTTTTCATTGCCTGTTGTCTATTTTTCGTGGCCGCGCCATTTCCGGCTTCCGCGCAAAAGATTACTGGTGACGTCGTTGGAACGGTTGTCGATAGTTCCGGCGCGCAAGTTCCCAACGCTACCGTTACTGTGGAAAGCACCGGAACCGGAGCCGCCCGCACCACCACCACCAGCGGCACTGGTGCTTATCGCGTTTCCGATCTCGCCACTGGGCCCTACAAAATTAGCGTCGTCAACGCGGGATTCAAGACCGCCGTCAGTACCGTAGAAATCTCCTCCGGCGGCGTCGCCACCGTGGATTTCACCCTTCAGGTTGGTGAGCGCACCGAAACCGTTCAGGTCGAAGGCACCACTCCCCTCGTTGACCTCTCGGCCAACAATAACAACTACGTCGACAACGACAAGATCGAAAATGTCCCGCTCAACGGCCGCGACTTCAATTCTCTCATCGCTATGACTCCCGGCGTACAGCGCGCCCCGGGCGGCGGTTTTCTGGCCATCAGCATCAATGGCTCGCGCACCACCTCCAACAACTATCTGATCGACGGCCTCTATAACAACGACCGCTACTACGGTGATGCCGCTCTCGGACAAACCGGGGTCTTGGGCGTTCCCGCCGCAATCTTCCCTCCCGAAGCCCTTCAGGAAGTCGGCATCCAGGAAACTCCTTCCGCCGAATTCGGCGTTAAAGGCGGAGCCCCCATCAGCCTGGTCATGAAGAGCGGCACCAATTCTTTCCACGGCACCGCTCAATGGGTCCGCCACACTTCCTTCGCCGACGCCTCCAACTATTTCTCCAAGATCAATGGCTGCGCCCACGATCCCGGCACTCCCGATCCCTGCGACGCCACCCCCATCCGCAACCAGCAGTTCGGCGGCACCTTCGGCGGACCCATCTGGAAAGACAAAACCTTCTTCTTTGTTTTCTATGAAGGCCAGCGCGAAGCCACCATTTCTTCTCGCAGCCAACAGGTATTTACTCCCGCTGAGGTCACTGCCGCCGAAACCGCCATTACCAATGCGGGTTTGACTCCCAGTCCCGCCGGGGTCGCACTTCTCGGTTTCGTCCCCGTCAGCGATTCCGGCCAATTCTTGGCGCAATTACCCACCACCGACAAAATGGATTCGTTCGGTATCAAGATTGATCACCGTTTCAACGCTCGCCATTCCATCGCGGTTAAATACATCTTCGGCGACAGCGTGCAGTCCGCTCCTAGTGCGGCTTCGCTCCCGCCCGCGGCTCCTCATCCGCAGGATTTCTTCAACTCCGTGGCTCCCAGCCGCACCCAGTTGGCTGGCATCAACTACAACTGGAACATTGGAAATAATAAAGTCTTTGAGAGCCGCTTCGGTTTTACCCGCTTCGGCCAGATCATCAAGGTCAACGACAACACTGTCGATCCTAAGAGCCTCGGGGTAGACACCGGCCCATTGAGCCCCACGGACTTCGGCGTGCCCTACGTGTACTTTGGCAATTTTGGCTACGGCAGTTCCATTGGCGGCGTTCAGGGCTATCCCATCACCACCAGGCCCGATCAAACTTTTGACTGGTCTGAGCATCTCAGCTGGACCAAGGGCAATCACGGCCTGAAATTTGGCGGCAATTACCAGACCGCCTACACCAACAGCCTGCGCAATCGCGCCCGCACCGGCCTGGGATTTGGTTACGCTTCCAACTATTCTAATGGCGGCGTTCCCGTTTCCAGCAACGTGGGCACCCTCGAGGAATTGCTGCTCAGCAAATCCGAATTTGCTTCACGAAATTTTGGCGATACTCACCGCCACATTCGTCAGAAGGCCTTCGGTCTGTATGCCCAGGACGACTGGAAGATTCGCCCTCGCCTCACCCTCACCTTGGGTCTTCGCTGGGAGCTCAATACCCCCATCAGCGAAGAGAAAAATATCGCTGCCAATTTCATTCCCGGACGCGGCTTGGTCCGCGTTGGTGATGGCATCAGCAGTCTTTACAACGCCGATAAAACCGATTTTGGTCCCCACATCGGGTTTGCCTGGGACATCTTCGGCAAGGGTAAGACCGCTCTTCGAGGCGGTTATTCCTTAACCTACGACGTCCCCAATTTCGGCGCCATCGCCGCCCCTTACACCTTCGCTGGCGCTCGCGCTGGAGCGTTCACTCAGCCCTTCCAGGGTGCGCAATCATCGAACTCCGTTAGCCTGGGCCTCGTGCCGCTTCTCGATCCAACCGATCCCACGGGGAATACCATTTTGCCCGTCGATCCCTTGACTCTGGGTTGCACCGATCCAGCGACCAACAGCGCCCCCGGCTTCGTCTGCTACAACGGCACTCCCGTATTTGGCACCAATCCGGCAGGCAGCGGACCTTTCAACGCCTACTCCGTCGTGCGAGATTTCAAGACTCCTTCGGCACACACCCTGAACCTGAGCATTCAGCATCAGATCACCGGAAACCAGGTTTTAACCATCGGCTATTCCGGCTCGTATGGCCAAAATCTCGTTATCCTTCGCGATCTCAATGCTAGTCCCCTCGGCGGCGACGGTGTTCGCCCCTACGACACCGTGTATGTGGATCCCAATACTGGTGCGCCGGATTTCAAGCACATTATCCAAGCCACCAATCTCGGCTATTCCCGTTACAACAGCCTGCAAGCCAGCTTCTCTCAGCGCAACTGGCACGGCTTTAACATGGCCTACAACTACACCTTCTCCAATTGCCACGACACCAACTCCGTAAATCGCGGCGGCAGCGGTGTCGGAGCTACCCCGCAACTGGATAATCCTCTGAATATCGGCAACATGTACGGCTTCTGCGACCATGACGTTCGCCACAACTTCAACCTCGACGGCCTCTACCGCGTGCCCTCCCTGCCCGGACCTTCGGTGCTCGGAAAAGGCTGGGAAATCAGCAGCGTCTTCACCGCTCTGAGCGGTCGCCCCTTCACCGCATTGATTGGAACCCAGGATCCCTCTGGTCAGGGCTTGAACGGCAGCGGCAACGTAGTTCGCGCCTCTTACGACGGTTCTCCCATCGTCTACCACACTCGCAATCCTAACCAATATGTGGTCGAGACCTACACCATCGCCGGTCAAGCCGATCCTTGCGGCGACACCAACGGAGGCCAGGGTGGTCTGCCTCTCGCGCCCTTCTACATCCCCTGCCCCGGCACCGTGGGAACTTCCACGCGCAACATGTTGCGCGGCCCCGGCTTGGCTCAAGTGGACATGAGCGTCATCAAGAACACCAAAATAACCGAACGCCTAACCGCGCAATTCCGTTGGGAAGTCTACAACGTGCTCAACCGCGCCAATTTTGCCAGCTTCGTCGTCAACAACTCCATCAACACCAGTTCCTTTGGCACCATATCCAATACCCCAGACGTGGCCGTCGGCAACCCCGTCGTTGCCCAGGGCGGTCCGCGCGCCATGAACTTTGCTCTGAAGTTTATTTTCTAAAGCAGTCCAACTCGCTCGGCACCCAACGGCCGGCATGGCTCCGCTCAACAACGGACCCACGCTGGCCGCCTTTTTTGTCAAGTGCCTATGGTTAGCCACTGGCGTCAGCTGTTTGCCAGACTTATCTTCAGGTCCGCTCCTCCATCTTCCGCCCCAACCCTCATCGTTTTTAGTTGTATAATTATCCAATCGTATACTAAGGTTCCCGGCCAGGAGGCTCCATGAATTCTCCGCGAAAATCCGCATCCTCGCCCGCCGCCGAACGTTCCGACGCCATTCGCATTGTCCCCCTGCACCATCCGCAGATGTTTCAAGCCGCTTCTCCTCAACTCACCTATCGCAACGGCCCGTTACTCACTGCCGTCAAAGTGTTCACCGTTTTTTGGGGCGCTTCCTGGACTTCCGGCGCGCCACAAACGCTGATGACCGACCTCAACGCCTTCTTCGATTACATTCTCACCAGCCCACTAATCGACCAACTCGCCGAATACAATGCCGGCAAATATAAAATTTCCCACGGCCAACGCATCGGCACCGCCTCCATCGCCCCGCCCACAAAAACCTCCGTCACCGATTCCGCCATCCAGAAGCAATTAAAAAGCTCCATCGCCTCCAACAAAGCTTTCCCCAAGCCTGACCCCAATACTCTTTATTTTCTATACCTGCCCCAAGGCGTGCGAGTCGTTCAAGGTGGCTCCGCCTCTTGCCAGTCTTTCTGCGGATACCACAGCGACATTGGCGGGAAAATTTTCTACGCCGTCATGCCTTATCCCGGCTGCGCTGGTTGCACCGGAGGACTGGCCCCGTTTGACGCCCTCACCTCCACCAGCTCCCACGAATTGTGCGAAGCCATCACCGACGCCATCCCCGGCCAGGGATGGTACGACGACTCCAACGGAGAAATCGGCGACATCTGCGCCTGGAAAACTAAAAAACTCGGAAGCTATACCGTGCAGTTGGAGTGGTCCAACAAAGCCAACAATTGCATTTGAATTGCGACCATAACTGACGTTCGGCCCTGCAACTGAAGGGCGCCGCTACAACTGAAGTGGGGCTCTACAGCTGAATTCTTCTGCTCTATCGAAGTTGCTGCGCCATCGCGAACGCCAAAACAGAATCCCCGCCTCAACTCTCATCATGCGTAACGATATGCACATCCACAGCCGGCGCATCGCGCAAAAATTGGTGCACCGCCAGCAGGTATAAAAGTTTTCTCAATCCTTTCACTGCCGCTCGCCCGAATATCACCTGCGTAACGTGCCGCTCTCGCGCAAACCCCGCCATGCCGCCTGCCACGCTCTTGCCCTTTAACCGCACCACCTTGGCGCCCAGATCTTCCGCGAATCGAAAATTGGCATCCAGCGATTTCTGGCTTCCGCCCTCCTCCTTCGCCCCGTTCTCCACGTGCACCACGTACAATTCCGCATCCAGCCGCCGCGCCATTCGTGCCCCTCGCGCAATCAAATATTGCGCCGAAGGATTCCCGCTGATGCACACCGCCAATCTTTCGCGCACCGGCCAGTTTTCTTCAATCTCCTTGGCCTCCATGTAAGATTCCAGGCTGCGATCGACATGCTCGGCCACCTGCCGCAGCGCCAGTTCTCGCAGCGCAATCAAATTTCCCCGCCGGAAAAAATTGTGCAGCGCCTGCTGCACTTTGGCTTTCGAATAAACGTCCCCGCGCTCCATACGCTGCTGCAGCGCTTCCGGCGTCAGGTCCACCATCACCGTTTCGTTGGCCATAAGCGGTACCCAGTCGGGTACCGTTTCGCGCACCGTCACCCCCGTAATGCTCCGCACCGTGGGCGCCAGGCTTTCCATGTGTTGAATATTTAATGTCGAGAGCACATCGATTTTCGCGCTCAGGATTTCCTGCACGTCCTCATACCGCTTGCGATGTTTGCTGCCCGGTATGTTGGTGTGCGCCAGTTCATCCACCAGCACCACCGCCGGACGCCGCGCGATAATCGCGTCCACATCCATCTCTTCAAATATCGTGCCTTTATATTCGATGCTGCGCCGCGGCACCGCTTCCAGTTCCGGCGCCAGTTCCACGATTCCCTTACGCCCGTGCGTTTCAACAAATCCGATAACCACATCTTCGCCGCGATTATGCCGGCGAATTCCTTCGCTCAGCATGCTGTATGTTTTGCCCACACCCGGTGCGTATCCCAGGAAAAGCTTGAAGATCCCCTTGGTTTTTTCCGGGCTCGCCACCTGCGCCAGCCAGTCTTCAGGTTTTTTCGGCATCTCGCGCGTTCCACGGGCCGCGTCCAGGCAGGCTGCGTTAGAATACAGCCGTGCTCTCGCGCCTACCCATCCGGGTCTTGCACTTCGTTTCGGCCTTTGCGATCGTACTCGCCGTTACCTTCTTCTACCACCGCGTTCTGCACGTCAATCAAACCACCGTCGCGCTCACTTTTGTGCTTGCGATTTTAGCAGTTTCAACCATCTGGGGCTTCGCCGTGTCCGCCTTCATGTCCATTGCCGCCATGCTGGCCTTCAATTATTTTTTCCTTCCGCCCGTCGGCACCTTTACCATCGCCGATCCTCAGAACTGGGCCGCGCTCTTCGCCTTTCTCGCATCTTCGCTCATCGCCAGCCAGCTCGCCGCACGCGTTAGAAAAGAAGCTGACGAAGCCCAGCGCCGCCGCCATGAACTCGAGCGCCTTTACACCTTTAGCCAGCAGTTGCTGGTTTCCGGCAACGTCATCACTTTGCTCAACGCCATTCCCAATCACATCGTCGAAACCTTTGAAGTGGGTGCCGCCGCCTTATATCTCCAGAACAAGCAGAAGTTTTATCATTCCGGCTCCGGCTCGCACTTTGCCGACGACGAATTGAAGCGCGCCACCGTTCGCGAAGAGCCTCTCCGCGATCCGGCTCGCAGCTTGTCTCTCGTTCCTGTTCGCATGGGTACCCGAGCTATCGGCAGCTTGGGAATTTCAGGACAGCTCCTTTCCCGCGAAACTCTCGACGCCCTCGGCTCCATGATTGCCATCGCCTTCGAGCGCGCTCGCGCCGTCGAAGAACTTGGCAAAACCGAAGCCACCCGCCAGGGCGAGCGCTTAAAGTCCGCTCTGCTTGACTCCGTCACCCACGATTTCCGCACTCCCCTCACCAGCATCAAAGCTTCCGTCACCAGTTTGCTCTCACCCGCAAGCGCCCCCGGTCCTCAAAAGCACGAGCTCCTCACCATCATTAATGAAGAATGCGACCGCCTCAATAAGCTCGTCGGCGACGCCGCCGAAATGTCCCAGCTCGATGCCGGCGAATTCGAATTGAATCTCGCGCCTCATCCGCTTCCGGAAATTATTTCTGCCGCGCTTGCGCATTGTAAAAGTCTGCTCGGCTCCCGAACTATCCGCGTCCAAGTCCCCGATAACCTTCCCGCAGTCCGCGCCGACGCTACCCGCATCAACGACGTCTTGGTGCGCTTGATCGAAAACGCCAATGCCTACTCCCCCAAAGATCAGCCCATCACCATTTCGGCGGAAGTGAATGCCAATTTTGTCCTGGTCAGTGTGGCCGACCAGGGCCCGGGCATCGAGGAAATGGAGCTCGGCCTCATCTTCGACAAGTTCTATCGCGGAAAAGATCAACGCTACCTGGTGCAAGGCACCGGCATGGGTCTGCCCATTGCTCGCGCCATCGTCGAAGCCCATGGCGGCTCCATCAACGTCACCAGCCAGCGCGATCATGGTTCTGTTTTTTCTTTCTCCCTGCCCATCGACTCCGCCTCAACCAAGTCCCCTCAGCCCACATTCGCCAGGGCCTCCAACCCCTCCTCCGACGAGGCCTCTGACCACGCTTCGTCGCCGTCCCAGCCCCGATGAAATCCGCAACCATCCTGGTGGTCGACGACGATCCCCAAATTCGCCGCGTTCTCCGCGCCACTTTAACCGCCGAGGGCTACACCGTAATCGAAGCCCGAGACGGTTCCGAAGCCGTCGATGCCGTTCGAAAAGATCGCCCCGATCTGGTCTTGCTCGATCTCAACATGCCCGTACTCGATGGTTTGCAGGCTTGTCGTGAAATCCGCGCCGGCTCCGAAGTTCCCATCATCATGCTCACCGTGCGTAGCGCGGAAAAAGATAAAGTCCGCGCCCTCGACGCCGGTGCCGACGATTACGTCGTCAAGCCTTTCGGCATCCAGGAAGTGCTCGCTCGCGTTCGCGCATTGCTTCGCCGCGTTGCCGACGCCAAAGACGCTGGCCCGCTGGTCTCCAAAGACCTCAGCTTTGATTTTGAAAAACGTGAGATCCTCGTCCGCGGCTACCCCGTACATCTCACTCCCAAGGAGTTCGCCGTCCTCAAGGAACTGGTCGCCGCCGACGGCCGCCCGCTTGCCCATCGCAGATTGTTGCAGTCCGTCTGGGGTCCCGACTACGGAGAAGAAACCGAATCCCTCCGCGTGGTCATCAACCAGCTTCGAAAAAAAATCGAGCTGGACCCCGCCAAGCCCAAATTCATCCACACCGAGCCTTGGGTAGGCTACCGTTTCAACGCCCCACCAGACGCCAAGTACCAGAACTCCAGTGCCTCATCTTGATCCACCCGCCTTATCGCTCCGCCGTGCCACCTCACTCCCTGCAATCTTCATTTCCTC
Source organism: uncultured Acidobacteriota bacterium (assembly GCA_963732705.1). Taxonomy (GTDB): domain Bacteria; phylum Acidobacteriota; class Terriglobia; order Acidiferrales; family UBA7541; genus Acidiferrum. Next base: position 30,119 of record CAVTAN010000002.1, read on the forward strand.
GTAATGCCCCCATGCGAATTCTTCTTTACCTTCCTGGTTGCCGCGGTTTTTGGTCATCGAGGCTATCAAAATGCTTTTAAATCTTGAGCTATCGGTCTGCCGTCTTTTTGGGTCAATGTGACAAAAGTACTGTTCGGCGAAAAGGCTTTCTTTTCAACACTTGCGGGCCCCAGCACCCCTGCGCGGCGTTCTGACTTCCGTCCGTCGCGGCACCAAGGTGCAAATGTTTTCCTCTGTGTAAACACAGAAGGACACATGTGGATAGCAAATAGGCGACACCTGTCCCTTATCCATATCCATTCGTTCTGATTTAGCGGTGAAACACACGTTGCTGCGGTACCGAACTATTCTTTGCTCAACGGCCTCACGGTCCCGTTGAATGATGTTTGGAGGCGGGATGGCTTACCTTTTTCACTGTGTCGCTAAGCTTTTTACCAACATTGGCTCGGAAGGGCGCCGGCTCAAGCCGCGCTCAACTTCGCTGTCCTTAACCCTTCTAGTCGTGGCCAGCCTCGCTCTGCTCGCCTTCCCAGGCCTTTCTCGGGCTCAAAGCACCAACCCTGCCCCTGCCATCCTTCCCAACGATCCCACCAAGCCCATTCTCGGCATCGCCGTCAATCCCACCCAGAACTACATTTACGTCACCCAGGGTGACGGCAACCTCACCATCATCAGCGGTTTACTCGAACAGGAATCCTTCAGCTCCGCGCCCAACACTTCCGGCTCCGCCGCCATGGCCACCTACCTCAACAACGTTTTCGTCGTCAACGGTTCCAGCAACAACGTCAGCGCATATTTCCCAGCCTCTCCTTCGGGCCCCAACTCCTCCCCATTTCAGCAAACCTTCGCCGACGCCAACGCCATCACCCCCACCGCCATCGTCGTTGACCCGGTCGGCACCGGCAAATTATTCGTCAGCAATTCCGGCAGCAACAACGTTTCGGTCTTCACTTTGAACAACAGCGGCAACTGGCAACAGGTCACTACCATCGGCGTGGGCGCCAATCCGCAGGCCATGGTCATCAATCAGGTGACCCATACCGTGTATGTCGCGGACTCGGGTGACAGCAAGGTTTATGTCATTGACGCGAACTCCTACGCCGTCACTAGCGTGAATGTCGGCTCCTCCCCGCGCTCCATTGCCGTCAACGAAGTCACCAACAAAATTTACGTCCCCGGATTTGCCTCCAACGATCTCAGCATTATCGACGGTGCCACCAACACCGTTCAGACCATCAGCGTCGGTAATTCTCCGGGCGCGGTTGCCGTGAATCCCCTCACCAACCAAATCTTTGTCGCCAATATTGGCAACGGCAACGGGGCCTCGGTTTCCGTCGTCAATGGCAGCGACAACACCGTGTCCACCCTGCCGGTTCAAAGCGGCGCGGCATCCAGCCAGGCCGCCATTGTCGTCGACCCCCAAACCAACATCGCCTATGCCGGAATCAATGGCGGCAGTCTCACCGCCGTCGATGGCGCTTCTCTAGCCGTGACCAATCTCTCTACCGGCACCGGCGGCAATTCCGCCATCGCCCTGAATCCCGTCACTCATAAGCTGTACACCGCCTCCACCGATCCGAGTACCGGCAACATCGTCCTCGCCATCGCCGATGGCGCCACCAACCTCAGCGCCCCGCTCACCACTCAGACTCAACCTTGGTCCATCGCCGTCAATCCCGCTACCAACAAAATTTATGCCACCAACAATGGCTCCAACAGCGTCAGCGTTATCGACGGCGCCACCAACACCGTCTCCGCCACCGTGGCCACCGGCACCAACCCCGGCGCTATCGCCATTGACCCCAGCCAAAATTTAATTTACGTCGCCAACCTCAACGGTAATTCCGTCACCATTATCAATGGCTCTAACAATTCCACCCAGAATCAAAATCTTGGCACTTCCGTTTCCCCCGATTCCCTGGCCGTCAATCCCGTTTTGCGCCAGGTCTTTGGCGCTGCCTCCGCGCAAAGTATCACCTTCGGTTTTCCTTCCAGTGCTTCTCCTTCTTCGTTGTCCTCAGGCAATTCCAACCCCGGTCCCATCGCTACCGCCACCAACCCCGCCACCGGTATGCAGTACACGCTATTTTCCAGCAAGTCGTTGTCCATCAACGATGGAGCCTCGCCGCACACTTTCAACGTCGGTGTTTGCGCTGACACCACTGGCGCTCCCACCGCCATGGAGGTGAATACCCAGACCAACACCGTGTACATCTCCTGCGCCGGCGGCGAAGTCAACGCCATCCAGGGCCCCAGCGGATTTTACGGCGGCAATGAAACCTCTATCTTTGACACCAGCGCCGTTCACCCTGCGGCCGTCTCCGTCAATCCCGTTACCAATCAAATCTTCGTAGCCAATTCCGGTAGCGGAAATAACGACGGCAGCGTCACCGTCATCTACGGTGCTGATAACAGCTTCATCAACGTTCCCGTCGTCGGCACTCCCGTCGCGATCGCTGCCAACGTCACCAACAATAAGGTCTACATCCAGTCGCAAACTGCTCCCAGCACCTCCGTCATCGTCGTTCTCGACGGCACCTCAGGCGCGATTCTCGCCACCATCAACGCTGGCGCCGCCGGGCCGCTCCCCAGCCAGATCGCTGTCGATCCCGCTCTTGGCACTATTTACGCCGCCAATCGCGCTTCCAACACCGTCACCGCCGTAACTGAAAATAAAACCATCCCCAACGGCCTGGTCACCACGGTGCAACCCTTTACCGCCAACTCCACCAACACCTCCACTCCTGTCTTCACCTTCACCACCTCTAACTCCCTCGATGGTGCCGGTCCTTATACTGTCTACTTCCAGATCGATTCCCAGAACGCTATTTGGGATTACGCCGGCGCGGTCTCTGCCAACACCTTCTCCGGCACCCCTCCCACTCCCCTCACTCCAGGTTTTCACGTGGTCTACGCCTACGCCGTCAACGGTGCGGAAACCGGCGCCTACAGTTCCGGAGGCTCTGCCGGAAATCAGCACAATCCCCAGATCGGCGCCATCGGGTCCTACGCTTTCCTCGTCGCTCCGCCCATCGCTGGCGTACCTTACTATCCCGCCGACTTCGGAACCGTCCCCGTCAATACCGCAAGCCCCGCCCAGCAGCCCATCCTCGTCAACGACGGCGGCGCGCCCATGAATTTTTCCTACACCATCAGCGGCACCAACTCCACGGACTTCCATGAAGCAGCCCCCGGCAACTCCGTCACTCTTTGCAACTCTCTCGGTGGCGTTTTGCCCGCGGGCACCTACTGCGTCGTAAACGTCGTCTTCCAGCCCGCCAGCACCGGCGCCAAAAACGCTGCCATTCATTTTGTCGATAACTCTCTTGGCATCTCCGAGTCGCTGCAAACCGTCACCCTCACCGGCGTCGGCGGTCAGGCCGTTTCCACTTTCCCTCTCACCGTCAATTTTGCCGGCAGCGGCTCAGGATCCGTCAGCGACGGCGCCAATTTTGTTTGCAACACCCCCACCAGCTGTTCGAACAATTATCCTTCCGGCACCGCCGTCACTCTTCACGCTACCGCCACGTCTGGCTCCATTTTCGACGGCTGGACCGGAGCCTGCTCCGGCAGCGGCCCTTGCAACGTCACCATGAATTCCGCGCAGACCGTCACCGCCACCTTCGCTACCGCCGTGGCTTCCAGTTGCGCCCCCGGGGACACCGTCTGGGTCGGAGGAGCTTCCGGTAACTGGAGCGTGGCAGCCAACTGGAGTCCCGCCGTCGTACCTAACAACGGCGCACATGTCTGCATCAACAACGCCAAATCCCCGGTTTCCGCCGTAACCCTCGATATCACCGCCACCATCGGCGGCCTCACCATCGATCCAGGCAACAGCCTCACCATCGGCAATGGTCAGGAACTTATAGCCGCCGGCACTATCTCCAACGCTGGCCTCATCACCTTATATTCCAACAACAACAACACCTTCCTCACTCTCAGCGGCGCCGTAACCCTCACCGGCGGCGGCACCCTCACCCTCACTCAGGTGGTTTCCAATGGCCAGCCCATCTTGCGCAATACCAATAACGGCTCGCTAACCAACGTGAATAATCTGATTCAGGGTTCCGGGCAATTCGGTAACAACGGCCTGCTGATCGTAAATCAAGCCAGCGGCGTAATTAACGCCAACGCCACCCTGCCTCTAACCTTTAACAACGGCGCCATAACCAACACCGGCTTGCTCGAAGCCACCGCCGGCGGCACCTTAAACTTCAATGTGACCGTGGTCAATAAAAACGGCACCATTTCTGCCTCCGGCTCCGGCTCCGCCGCACAGTTCCTCGGCGGCACAACTATTCAGGGCGGCACTCTTAGCGGGACTGCTGGCGGAGTCATCGGCAGCGCCGGCTCAGCCACCATCACTCTTGACGGCACTCCTAACAATCAAGGGCAGATCACCATCGCCGGTACCTATACCGTCGGCAACGCCTCCGACACCGTACTCGTTGGCACCATCAACAACACTGGGCTTATCTCCGTACTCTCCAACAACTCCAATTCCTTCCTCACCTTCAGCGGCGCCGTTACCCTCACCGGCTCCGGCACCGTCACCCTCTCCCAGGCCGTTTCCAACGGGCAACCCATCTTGCGCAACATCAATTCCGGGGCCGTCAACAACGTCAACAATCTCATTCAAGGCTCCGGCCAGTTTGGCAACAACGGTTTGCTCATCAACAACCAGGCGTCCGGGGTCATCAACGCCAACGGTGCGTTTCCCCTGCAATTCAACAATGGCACGGTGACCAATCTAGGTTTGATCGAAGCTACCGCTGGCGGCACCCTGCAGGTCGACGTCGCTCTCGTGAACGCCAACGCCACTTTGCTCGCCACCGGCGCCAATTCTACCGTGCAGCTGGTGAGTGCTACCGTCCGCGGCGGCACCCTCAAAACCGCCTCTGGCGGCTTGCTAACCACTTCCGGAACCGTCAACTTGGATGGCTCCACTCAAGGTGCCATCACCCTCGTCGGCACCTTCACCGTAGCCAACGGCACTGAAGCCATCCTCAGCGGCACCATCAACAACACCGGCCTCATTTCCGTGCTCTCTAACAACAACAATACCTTCCTTACCTTCAGTGGCCCTGTCACCCTCACCGGTTCCGGCACCGTCACCTTGACTCAAGCCATCTCCAACGGCCAACCCATCTTGCGCAATATTAATAACGGAGTCGTCAACAACGTCAATAACCTCATCCAGGGCTCTGGCCAATTCGGCAACAACGGTCTGCTCATCAACAACCAGGTCGGCGGCACCATCGACGCCAACGGCGCGTTTCCCCTCCAATTCAATAACGGTGTCGTAACCAATCTCGGCTTGATCGAAGCTACCGCCGGCGGTGTCCTGCAGATCTACGTTACGGTCGTCAATAAATCCGCCACCTTGTTGTCCACCGGCTCCGGCTCCGCCATTCAACTCCAGGGCGGCGCCGATATTCAGGGTGGCACCATCACTTCCGCCGCAGGTGGTTTCTTCGGCGGCGAAACAACCGTAACTCTCGACGGTTTGACCCAGGGCGCCCTCACCATCACCGGCACCTACACCGTCGCCAACGGCACCGAAACCGTTTTGGCCGGCACCATCAATAATACTGGCCTCATCTCCGTCCTCTCCAACAACTCCAATACCTTTATCGATTTCAGCGGAGCCGTCACCCTCACCGGTTCCGGCACCCTCACCTTGACCCAAGCCATCTCCAACGGCCAGCCCATCTTGCGCAATATCAATAACGGAGTCGTCAACAACGTCAACAATCTCATCCAGGGTTCTGGCCAGTTCGGTAACAACGGTTTGATAATCAACAACCAGGCCGGCGGCCTTATAAACGCCAACGGCGCCTATCCTTTGCAGTTCAATAACGGTGTGGTCACCAACCTGAACCTGATCGAAGCTTCCGCCGGTGGCGTTTTACAAATTTACGTCCAGGTCATCAATAAGTCCGCCACCCTGCTATCCACCGGTTCCGGTTCCGCCATCCAACTCCAGAGCGGTGCCGACATTCAGGGTGGCACCCTCACCACTGCGTCGGGCGGCTTCTTCGGAAGTGAATCTTCCGTGACTCTCGACGGCCTCAACCAGGGCGCTCTCACCATCACCGGTACCTACACCGTCGTCAATGCCACCGAAACCACTTTACTCGGCACCATCAACAACACCGGCCTCATCTCCGTCCTCTCCAACAACTCCAATACCTTTGTGGACTTCAGCGGCGCCGTCACCCTCACCGGTTCCGGCACCCTCACCTTGAGTCAAGCCATCTCCAACGGCCAGCCTATTCTGCGTAACCTCAATTCTGGCTCCCTCACCAACGTCAACAATCTTATCCAAGGCTCTGGCCAATTCGGCAACAATGGCCTCGTCGTCACCAACGGCCCATCCGGAGTCATCAACGCTAACGGCGTTTACCAGCTCAACATGGTCTCCGCCACCTTTACCAACCAGGGTTTGTTCATCATCAACAACGCCCCCAATCCCGGCGCCGTGCCCACCTCCAATTACACCCAATCCTCTAGCGGCCGCTACGAAGCAGACCTCGCCGGTCTGACCGTAGGCTCGCAATATTCTCAACTCCAGAACAACGGCACCGCCACGCTCGCCGGCGGCTTGGACATCGTTCTGCGCAATGGCTTCGTTCCCGCCGTCGGAAATCAATTCACCATCCTTACTTCCACCTCTATCTCCGGCCAGTTCTCCTCCATCAATTCCAGCGGCCTCCCCAGTGGTGAAGCCTACAGCGCCACTTACAATCCCACTTCCGTCGTCATCACCGTTGTGAACGTCACTTTCGGCACTTCCACTCTTACCGTCACCGACCTCGGCACCGGCTCCGGCACCGTTACCGATGATCTCGGCCTTATCAATTGCACCACCACCGGCGGCACCATTTCCGGCACCTGCTCCGCCAGCTACACCACCGGATCGGTCGTAACCCTCACCGCCACGCCCGCTGCTGGCACCACCTTCAGCGGTTGGAGCACCTGCCCCGGCACCGGCCCGTGCATGGTTACCCTCAACAGTAATCAATCCGTCTCCGCCTCTTTCGTGCCCACCGGCACCTCTTTCACCTTGAATGTTTCTGTGATCGGCACCGGCAGCGGATTCGTTTCCGATTCTTCCGAGCAGATCGGTTGCACCGATACCGCCGGCGTGGCTTCCGGCAGTTGTTCCGGCAACTACGCGCCCGGAACCGTGATTACTCTTAGCGCTTCGCCCGCGCAATCGTCCACCTTCGGCGGTTTCTCCGGCGCTTGCATCGGCACCGGCCCCTGCAGCATCACCATGAATTCTTCGCAATCCGTCACCGCTTCTTTCATACCGCCGCCGCAGCTCATCCAGCTGCCTTTCCCGGTAGGCACCAACGTCACCGAGATGGCCACGTACGATTGCCCATCCAATCCCAATCCCACTCCGAGCAACCCCTGCCTTGATCCCAACGCGCACGCGCTCGCTCTAAACGTTGGCCAGGTCAACACTCCTTTCACGCTCACCGTGCAAGCTACGGAAGTTCCCCCCAACGTGGCCGATGGGTTGTGCCCCAACGGCACAACGCCCACGCAGGATTTTGATTGCCGCTTCAAATCTTTCTTCACCTACCAAACCCTTGGCAACGGCGACAGCATCGTTCCGCTCTGCTACCCCTACGCCAACGGCAATTGCGTGCATTACACCGTGTTTTACCAGACTGCCGGCACCGAACCGAATCCCGCTTGGTATACCGGCCCGGTGAGTTGGACCGTCAGCTGGAACAACGATCATTTCGTTCCGCCCGCTCCCTACACCGGCAGCACTCCGCGCTTGTACGACGATCCCGACGGCTTCGTGCTTCCCAATTCGCCGTACGGCACCAATTGCAGCACCCCGATGCAGGTTGGCAATCCCGGCACGCCCACCAACCCGGCGATTTACTGCCAGTTCGTGTTCGACATCACCACCTTCTACGACCCCAATAAAAAGGTCGACGCTGCCATCGGTGGCAAAACCAAAGTCTTCAACGACGTGGTCGTCGCCTTTCCTCCGGCCAACGCTGGCTTCGTTACCGTCACCAGCACTCCGGACGCCGCCACCGTCACCGCTGGCAATCCCATCGGCTTCACCATCGCCATCGCCAACAGTTCCGCGGGCACCGCCAGCAACGCCACGCTGAGCGATCCGCTGCCTGCTGGCAATAACATCAACTGGAGCATCAGCCCCGCCTACTCCGGTCCCGGCACCTGCGCCATCACCGGCGCGGTTGGCAGCCAGGTCCTGAACTGCAACTTCGGCAACGTGGCTCCCGGCTCTTCTTTCAGTCTCCACATTCTCAGTCCCTCTTCCTCCGTCGGAGCCATCACCAACGCCGCCGACATCACCGCCACCAACCAACAAATTCTTTCCATCGCCAGCGTTACCGTGCAGGCCGTCGACGCGATCTTCACCGGCCTTACGCCTTCGCAATCCATCTCTGCCGGCACCGGCGCCGTTACTCTTGGCGGCGTCATCAGCAAGGTAACGCCGAATTCCCCGCTCCCGGAGAATTGGTTTCCGTAACCATCAACGGCGTCACTCATACCGCCACCATCGGAAACAACGGCGCCTTCTCGCTTTCTTTCCCGACCGCCGACATCCCCGCGTCTGGCACTCCGTATCCCATCACCTATAGCTATCCCGGCGATTCCACTTTCGGCCCCGCCAGCGATAGCAGCACCGCGCTCACCGTCAATCAGGTGACCGGCAACTTCACCCTCACTGTCTCTCTGATCGGTACTGGCAACGGTTCCGTCTTCGATGGCTTCCAGCAGATTAGCTGCACCGAAACTGCCGGTGTAACTTCCGGCAATTGCTCCGGCACCTACCCGGCAGGAACAGTCGTCATTTTGACTGCCTCACCAGCGCAGCCGTCCACCTTTGGCGGTTACTCTGGCGCTTGCATCGGCACCGGCCCCTGCAGCATCACCATGAATTCTTCGCAATCCGTCACCGCTTCCTTCATACCGCCGCCGCAGCTCATCCAGCTGCCTTTCCCGGTCGGCACCAACGTGACCGAGATGGCCACTTACGATTGCCCATCCAATCCCAATCCCACTCCGAACAATCCCTGCCTTGATCCCAACGCTCACGCCTTGGCCCTCAACGTCGCGGCCGTCAATACCCCCTTCATTCTCACCGTGCAAGCCACGGAAGTTCCTCCTAACGTAGCCAACGGTGATTGCCCCTCCGGCGCTACCCCGTCGCAGGATTTTGATTGCCGCTTCAAATCTTTCTTCACCTACCAAACCCTTGGCAACGGCGACAGCATCGTTCCGCTCTGCTACCCCTACGCCAACGGCAATTGCGTGCATTACACCGTGTTTTACCAAACTGCCGGCACCGAGCCGAATTCCGCTTGGTATACCGGCCCGGTGAATTGGACCGTCAGCTGGAACAACGATCACTTCGTTCCGCCCGCTCCCTACACCGGCAGCACTCCGCGTCTTTACGACGATCCCGATGGCTTCGTGCTTCCCAATTCGCCGTACGGCACCAATTGCAGCACCCCCATGCAGGTTGGCAATCCCGGCACGCCCACCAACCCGGCGATTTACTGCCAGTTCGTGTTCGACATCACCACCTTCTACGACCCGAATAAAAAAGTCGACGCTGCCATCGGTGGCAAAACCAAAGTCTTCAATGACGTGGTCGTAGCCTTTCCTCCGGCTAACGCTGGGTTCATCACCGTCACCAGCACTCCGGACGCTGCCACCGTCACCGCTGGCAATCCCATCGGCTACACCATCGCCATCGCCAACAGTTCCGCAGGCACTGCCAACAACGCTACGCTCAGCGATCCGCTGCCTGCTGGCAATAACATCAACTGGAGCATCAACCCCGCTTACTCCGGTCCCGGCACCTGCGCCATCACCGGCGCAGTGGGCAGCCAGGTCCTGAACTGCAACTTCGGCAACGTGGCCCCCAGCACTTCCTTCAGCATTCACCTGCTGAGTCCTTCATCGTCTGCCGGCACGTTCATCAACGCCAGCAACGTTACCGCCACCAACCAGCAAATCCTGTCCATCGCCAGCATCACCGTGCAGGCTCTGCCCACCCCGATGTTCAGCGGCTTGACGCCATCTCAATCCATCGCCTTCGGCACTCCGTCCATCACCCTTTCCGGCAAAATCGGTAGCGGCACCATCTTCCCGCCCGCCGGCGAAAAGGTTTCCATCACCATCAATGACGTTACGCGAACCGCGACCATTGGCAGCAATGGCGCGTTCACCACTTCGTTCCCGACCGTCACCATTCCTACGTCCGCGACGCCCTACTCCATCACTTACAGCTTCGCCGGCGACGCCACCCTTGGCGCGGCCACCAACACCAGCACCACTCTGACGATTACCGGATCTAACCAGACCGTCACCTTCGGCGCGCTCCCAACCACCGCCGCTTACGGCAGCACCTTCCCCGTAACCGCTTCCGCCAGTTCCGGCTTGCCCGTTACCATCGCTGCTTCCGGTGCCTGCTCCATCAGCGGCGGCATCGTCACCATGACTGCAGGCACCGGCACCTGCACCCTCGTCGCCACCCAAGCTGGCAACGCCAACTTCAAACCGGCCTCCGCCACGAAAACCGTGACCGCCACCAAGGCCAACAGCGCCACCGCGATCACCGCCAACACTCCCAATCCCTCGAACATTTCTCAGCCCGTTAACGTCAGCTTCACTGTCTCGGGCATAACCAAGCCCACCGGCTCCGTCAAGGTCACCGCCACCACTGGCGAAACTTGCACCGGCAACCTTACCGCTGGAGCGGGAAGCTGCTCGCTAACCTTCCCCACCGCGGGACCCCGCACCCTCACCGCCGCTTATTCCGGCGACAACAATTTCAACGGCAGCACTTCCACAGGCGTCACCCAGACCGTGAACGGCTCAACTTCCACACTCCAAATTTCGCCCACCAGCGTGGACTTCGGCCAGGTGCCCCTGCGCTCTCTCGGCGTCAAAACCATTACCCTCACCAACAAGGGAACTTCGCCCATCAAAATTTCCAGCATCTCCATCGGCCGCTCCGGCAACGATCCTGACGACTTTTTCGCCTTGCCGCTCTGCCCGCAATCCCTCAGCCCCGGGAAATCCTGCACCGTGTTTCTGTCTTTCCTCCCGGATAGCGACGACTCCGGCGCCTCCACGGCTTCGTTGATCATTACCGACTCCGCAGCCGGCAGCCCGCAAACCGTCCCGTTGAAGGCCACCACCATCAATCCGCGCGCTTCCTTTAATCCCTCCAGCCTGAACTTCGGCAATCAAAAAGTCGGCACCACCAGCTCTATCAAATCCACCACCCTCACCAACACCGGCACCACCCCCCTCGTCCTCGGAAATATTTCCGTCACCGGTGATTTCTCCCTCGATCACTCTTCCACCTGTGTCGCCGCCCTCTCCCTGGCGCCCGGACACAACTGCAAACTCAACGTGAAGTTCGCCCCCGACAAAAAAGGCCAACGCAACGGCTCCCTCACCGTCAACGACAACGCCTCCCCCGACGAGCAAGAAATCCCCCTCTCCGGCCAGGGCAACTAAACCCAATTTCCCCCACGGCTCAGTAAGTCGGAACGAATGTCGTAGGGGATACAGCGAAGCGAAGAGAAATGTAGGGACCGGCGCGCATAATCTGCGTGCGATACGCGCTTCCTCACGCGACTTACTTGCTAGCTAATTTTGTGATTGCCTGCCTGAATCTCTGATGAGCGTTGTTCTTCCGCGTTGTTTCTTATCCCTTAATATTAAAAATCGCCACCAGATCTGCCCGCTTGCTCACCCGATCCGTCTGCGCTTCCTTCTGCACTTCCTCCGCCGCCCGTCGCGCTTCCTGGTAATGGCTCGCCGCCGCATCGCCCTTCCCCGAAAGCTCCAGCGCCCGCCCCAGTTGATACTGGCTCGTCGCCCGCAACACTCGCAGCCCCAATTTCCCGCTGCGCAGCGCCGCCGTATTCAATTCTTTCTGCGCTCCCGCATAGTCCTTCATCCCAATCAACGCCTGCCCGCGCAAGACCAAACATTGCGTCGATAAATATTTCAGCCCCAGCGCATCCGCCTGCTCCCCCAGCGTCGCTAAAGAAGCCGCCGCCGCCGCAAACTTCCCGTCGGCCAGCGCCAGCTTCGCCATGTTCACCTTGGTCAGGAGAATCAGGTGCGCGTCCCCGGTCTTCGCCGCGGTTTGTTGCGCTTGCCCGTAAGCGGCCGCGGCAGCCTTCACATCCCCGCGATACATCGCATTATCGCCCTGGTAGCTCAGCGTCGTCGCCATCTGCGGCTGGCTTTTGTCTTCCGAAGCCGCAGTCATCGCCTCCGCTAGTTTTTTCGCCGCTTCATCCCCGCGCCCAGCTTCTGCCAACGCTTGCCCCGAAGCGATCAGCACCTCGGTATTCCAGAAGCCCTTCTCCTTGGCTTCCGCCAATCCCTTCAGCGCATCATCCTGCGCACTGATCGCCGCCCCAAATCTCCCCTGGTAACTGAACAGCGTGCCCAGCCCGGACGATTCCACCGCCGCGCCGTGCTTGTCGCCTTCCGACCTCCGGATCTCCAGCGCTTTCAAGTATTGTTCCTGCGCTTGATCGAATTGCCCCGTGCGCACCGAAGTCTCCGCCAGGTTGTGCCGGGTGTCGGCAATGTCTGAAGGCGCTTTCAACTTCTCCCGCAACTGCAACGCTTTCTCGAAATAAGTCCGCGCGTTATCGAAGTCCCCTTTATTGAAATACGAACTCCCGATATTGTTCACCACTTGCGCCTGCATCGCTTCGTTGTGTACTTCGATCTCCGACGGTAAAGCTTCCTTGAACAGCCGCAGCGCATCGTCGTATTTCCCGCGCTTCAGGTAAAAATCTCCCAGGTCGTTCAACACATTCGCGGTCCCTTGCTTGTCCCCGATTTCCCGTCGAATTGCCAGCGCCTGGTTATAATTTTTCAGCGCCTTGTCCGCTTGATTCATGCCATCCAGGATCGAGCCCATCATCTGCAAGCTGTCGGCGATCCCTTTTTTCATCCCCAGCCGCGTCTTGATATCCAGCGATTCCTGCAGATTCTTCAGCGCATCGTCCGGCCGCTCCAGCGAGTAATACGCCACTCCCATCGCTTGCAAAACTTGCGCGCGTCCCGCATCGTCGCCCAACTCAATCGCCAGCGCCTGTGCCCGCGTCAAAAATTCCACCCCCTTCTGCGTGTTCCCGCTTTCAATTTGCACTCGCCCCAGCGCCACCAAGCCCTCGATGCGCTTGGGATCCAGTTGCACCACCTTGCTGAATTCTTCATTCGCCTTGTCGTACGTTCCCGCGCTTTCGTACGCCGTCCCCAGATCGAAAAGATAATCCGTGTTGTCCGACGCCACTCCCACCAGGTTTTGATACGTCTCAATGGCCTTCGGATAATCCTTAAGAATCTTGTCGCGGTTCGCCTGGATCAGGTATTTTTCCTGCGCCGGCAGCGCCGCGCTCAAAGACACCGCCTTCTGCGCCCACTGTTCCGCTTCGTCGTCCTGCCCCAGTTCCGCATACGACTGCGCCAGTTTTGAATACGCCAGCGCGAATTGTCCGTCCTGATCGATAGCTCCTTGGAAATTCTTTACCGCCCCCGCGAAATTCCCACCGCGCAGTTTCTGCAATCCCTGGTCGTATTCCCGCAGCGCCGTAATCGATTGCGTGGACGGCTTGAATGCATGCTCCTGCAATTCCTTCTGCAAACTCTTTGACACCGAAAGCTGCTCGCGGATTTGCCCCGCCAGCCGATCCACCGCCGCCAGGATTTCTTTTTCGCTGGCCGCATCTTCTTTCACCGTCGCGCTGTGCCCGCGTTTCAGATCCTGAATCGTCGCGTCGATTCGAATGTGCTCTCCGAATTGCGCGTACTGCCCCCACACCACCGTATCCACGTTGCTCAAATTGGCGATGCGTCCCACCGTGCCCTGATCCAGGCTCGATTGCGGCGTAATCCGCAAATCCTTCAGCACCTGTCCCACGCGATCCGTCGAAACCATCCGCACGCTCGCCGATTGCCCCACGTCTGTACTCAGCATTTCCGCCATGCTGGAGCCCAGCCAATCCAGCTTCGCGTCCGACGACGCGTTGTGAAATGGCAGAATCGCCAGAGAATTCAGCGGCGCAGTCACCGTCGCTACCGCCGGACCGCCAGCCCCCGAACCCGCGCCCGCAAAATATTTTTTCGCCGCAAATCCCCCGCCCGCCGCCAGCAACAAAACTCCCGCGCCAATCAGCATCCACGGTTTCTTCGCCGCCGGCGCCGCCACAACCGTCTGCCCGGCCACCACCGTCGCCGGCACTTCGATCCGCTTGGTCGAGCCCCCGCGCCACGCATCGATATCCTGCTGGATCTCCACCGCGCTCTGATACCGCAGCGCCGGATCCAGCTGCAAACTCTTCGTCACAATGTCGCTCAGCACCGCGGGCACTTCCGGATCCACTTCGATCGGCCGCTTCGATTGCTCTCGCGTCCGCTTGAACATCGCCTGCTGCACCGTATCCGCTTTGTACGGCAGTTGCCCCAGCAGCAGTTGGTAAAAAATAATTCCCAGCGCGAATAAGTCCGAGCGCGCATCCACGTGCTCGCCCATCACTTGTTCCGGAGACATATAGTCCGGCGTGCCGATCAGCGCCCCGGTATTGGTCATTCCCGCGCCCAGCTCCATCGTGCGCGCGATCCCGAAGTCCATCACGATCACTCGCCCGCTCTTGTCCAGCATGATGTTCTGCGGCTTCAGGTCGCGATGCACCACCCCTTCGGAATGCGCCGCCTCCAGCGCTGTGCACACTTGATAAATTATCTCCGCGCTTTTTTCCGGCGCCAGTTTCTCCTTCGCCAGGGAACTCAAATCCTTCCCCTCGATGAATTCCATGGTGATGAACTTCACGCCGTCGATTTCGCCTAAATCGAAAATGCGGATCACATTCTTATGCGTGATTTTTCGCGCCAGGATCAGCTCTTGCTTGAAGCGCTTCAGCACTTCTTCATGCAGCGCAAATTCCGGCCGGATTACTTTCAGCGCCACGAAGCGGTCCAGCTCCAGATCCCGCGCCTTGTAAACCGAACCCATCCCGCCTTCGCCCAGCATTTGCACAATTTCGTAGCGCGATCCCAGCCGCGAACCCATCGGGATCCGCCCGCCGCGAAACGCCACCGGATTCGTTCGCGAAACCGGCTGCGACCATCCTTGCGCCGCCCCGGAAATATCCGTCATATTCGCGCGATTCGGGTCGTCCCCCATGTGCGTCGACGAAGCGTCCGCTCCCAGGTCCCCAGCGTTCGCATCTCCCGCATGCGAACTTCCCGCTTTGGAATCGCGTGACCCGGCTTCGCCGCCTACGAAGGTCAGGTCGCTTATAGGAAATGGTGTTTGGCAGGCAAGGCACTGCGATGCGGAAGTACTATTCGGGGTGTGACAAACGGGGCACTCTATGCTGTCCGGCGCCATAGCTGGTTTGCGCTTCAGAAGCTGCTTCGGGCCTCAAATACCCACGTAGAAGCAGCGATTTTACCTCACCCCGCCTTTTTGCAGGGCACAAATACCGCATTAAGTTTCGCTACCCGCACCTTCCAAACCAGTCTCAATCGTACGAAGTAATCGCCGCCGCCGGATCGTCGTAAACCTCAAAAATATTCAGGATCCTCACCAGCTTGAACGTCTGGATCACCATCTTCGCCGGGTTCAGCAGCTTGATCGACCCGCCCTTCTGCTTTGCGGCCGTCAAAAACCTCACCAGCAACCCTATCCCGCTCGAATCCACCATCGGCACTTCTTCTAAATCCAAGATAAATCGCGAATCTCCCGCCGCCAGCAGGTCCGTAAACGTCGCCGCCAGTTTATCCACCGGCTCCCCCAGCCCCAGCTTGCCCCGCAATTTCACGATCTTCACTTGCGCCAGCGTCCGTACTTCGATATCCAAACTGGTTCCTCTTTCTAGGTTTGCTGCCCATCCCAATCACAAAAGGCCGCGTTGACACTGTGGAAATCGTCTGTTAGAGTCCCGCTCAACTTAGAAGAACCGTAACGATTTTGCAAGAGAAGAAGGCTCCAGCTCGGGTCCTGGCGTGCGGTAGCTTCTCCTGCCGTTATGGAGGGCCAAGGCCTGGACATCGATATCGACCTCGCGGACTTTTCAGCTCGTCTTCTGGCGGACCAGGAACTTAACCCGCGAGCACGCACTTGCGCGCGCTCCCTCGCCGAGCTCATCCCCGGCTCCGCCGTCACCCTTTATCTCCTCGGTACCCAGTACGGCGAAGACGTCTGGCTGGCAAAAGCCTCCGCCGGTGATGTTTCCGTCCACTCCGCCGCCATTTCTCTCGATTCCGGCGCTCTCGGAGAACTGGCCGCATCTCGCTCCCCCCTCCTCTTCTCCGGCAAGGATGTTCCACGTGAAACTTACGCCCACCTGGACATCCGCAAAACCATCGTGTCCCTCGCCTATCTCCCCCTCCTCAAGGGCGACACCCTGATTGGCGCCGCCGAAATTCTCGGCTACGACGATGAAATCCCCGAAGAGTCCGTCGAAGCCCTCATGCCCCTCGCCAAAGTGGCCGCCGCCGCCCTCGCGGGTGCCACCGCCTACGAAACCGAGCGGAACGATTCCCTTATCTCCCTCACCCGCCTTTCCCAGCTTTACGATATCGAAAAAGTCTTCTCCTCCACCCTCGAAATGGACGAGCTCCTCGTCCTCATCGGCTCCAAACTTCGCGAAGTCATGGAATGCCAGGCCGTCAATCTCTGGCTCCTCCAGCCCGACGAATCCGTCGAACTTTCCCATCAGGCTGGCTTCGATCCCACCATGCCCCAGGGCAGTTCTCTCGCTGCCGGTCAGGGTCTAGCCGGCCTGGTCTCCGATAATGGCGAGCCATTGTTCATCGCCGATCCCGCCGATGAGAGACTTGTCGCCCGCAACCTGAACGTCGAGGATGGCCGCGCCTCTTCCCTCGTCGTCGTCCCCATCCTCGACAAAGGCGCCTTGGTTGGTGTCATCGAAGCCGTCAACAAAATGGACGGCACTCCTTTCGACGAAGACGACCTCTTCGTCCTCAGCAGCATGTCGGAAACCGCTTCCACCGCCTTGCACAACGCCGGTCTGTTGCTCGCTGAACGCAAAGTTGAAATCCTCGAGACCCTGGTCACCGTCAGCCACGAGATTACCTCCACCCTCAATCTCGAGCGCATGCTGCAAACCATCGTCAACGCTCCGCAAGCGGTCATCCCTTACGAACGCGCCGCCATCGCCCTCGAAACTCGCGGCCGCTTCAAGCTAAGCGCTGTCAGCGGCGTCAACCAGGTCAACGCCGATGCCCCCGACATCGCCCCTCTCAACCAAGTCCTGCAATGGGCCGCGCTTTCCGAGGAAGTCATCCACGTCCGCCAGGTTGGCGACGAGATTGACTCCGACCGCGAAGAAACCCGTGCTTTATTCCACAAGTATTTCGCCGCTTCCGGTCGCCGCGCCTTTTACTCCATGCCTCTCAGCGACGACACCGGCCGCGTTGGCGTGCTCGCCTTGGAGAGCAACGACCCCGATTTTCTTTCGCCCGCCCACATCGAAATTCTTCAGGTCCTCGCCGGCCAGGCCACCGTCGCCCTGCGCAATGCGCAGATGTATAAGGAAGTCCCCTTCATCTCCGTCCTCGAACCGGTCCTCGAACGCAAACGTAAATTCATGGCCATGGAAAAGCGCCGCCGCGCCTTGATCCTCACTCTGGCTGCCGCCGCTTTGATTTTTCTCGCCATTTTTCCCTTGCCCCTGCGCGTCAACGGCAGCGCGGTCGTCGCTCCCGCTCATCGCGCCCAGGTTCAGCCGGAAATCGAAGGCGTGGTCGGAACCGTGTATGTCCACGAAGGCCAGCAAGTCACTCGTGGCCAAATCCTTGCCGATATGGAAGCCTGGGACTACCGTTCCGCCTTGGCCGAAGCCGAATCTAAATATGCGACCTCCGTTTTACAGGTCAATCATTCTCTGGCCGGCAATGACACCGGCGAAGCTGGCGTCCAGCGCGTGCAAGCCGACTATTGGAAATCCGAAGTCGATCGCGCCCGCGAATTGCTCGACCGCACCCACCTGCGCTCGCCCATCGATGGCGTAATCTCCACTCCGCACATTGAAAATTCCTCGGGCCGCCGCCTTCAGCATGGCGACACCTTCGCCGAAATCATGGACAGCTCTCAAGCCGTCGTGGACGTCGCCATTGACGACGTCGACGCCGGACTCCTCCGCCCAGGCTTGCAAGCCGTCACCAAATTAAACAGTTACGCCACCAGAACATTTCGTGGCCAGGTCACCGTCGTCAGCCCTAAAGCCGAAATGCAGCACGAAGATCGTGTCTTCTTCGCTCGCGTGGCCCTCGACAATCCCAACGGAGCCATCCGCGCCGGCATGGAAGGTCAGGGCAAAGTCACCGTCGGCTGGTATCCCGCAGGCTACGTGCTGTTTCGCCGTCCCGTGCTCTGGGCCTACTCGCGCCTATGGTCCTGGTTCGGATGGTAACCATGCAGAACGCCGCCACCTCCGATTTGCGCCACAAATCCTGTGCCACGCCGCACCACGATTCACGCCGGAAATCGCTCGGGAGCTCATCCATGCCTTACGCTTTCTTCGCACCGCCGCGTTTCCTTCTCTTGTTCGCCTTAATGTCCGCTTCGCTTCTCTCCGCCTGCGGCGGCAATGAATCCAACGAAACCGCGGCCGCCCCCGCACCTTCTCGCGCCGCTACCTCTCCCGCGACGGCAAATGACCCCGCCAACAAAAATCTTTCTACTCCACAACCCGCTCCGCCCGCCAAATCCGATGACTTCGTCGACGTCTCCGGCCCCCTCATCGTCGAACATCAACTCGAAGTCACTGCCCAAAAAGAGGGCATCCTCGCCAAAATTAAAACCGACGCTGGCGCCCGCGTAAAATCCGGCGCTCTGCTCGCCAAACTTGACGATCGCCAGATCACCGCCAATCTTGAAGCTGGCCGCGCCAAATCCCGCAGCATCGAAAACGACTTGAAAAATTGGCAGGCCGAGGAAGAAGTCGTCAAAGCCGACCTCATTCGCGCCCAGCGATTGTTCGATAGCGGCCTCATCCCCATCGACCAACTCCAGCACGCCAAATTTAAAGTCGAATCTCAGCAATGGGATATCAAGCGCGTTGGCGAAACCCTCAACACCTCTCGCCAGGAAGAGCGCTCTCTCGAACTGGAACTTGAGAAAACCCGCATCACCGCGCCCTTCGACTGTCTCGTCGCCCGCCGTTACGTTCGCGAAGGCCAAAGCGTCAATCGCGGCGACAAGCTTTTCTGGGTCACCGCCGAATCTCCTCTGCTTCTCCGCTTCACCCTCCCCGAAAAATTTCTCGGCCACGTTAAACCCGGCCAGGAGCTCGCGCTCTCTTCTCCCGACGCCCCCGGCGAAAAGCACACCGCGAAAATCAAGGACGTCAGCTCCGTCATTGATCCTTCCAGCGGCACCTTCGACGTGCTCGCCGAAGTTCCCGGCCTTCGCGGTGCCCTCCGCCCCGGAATGACCGCCACCGCTCGCCTCGCCATTCCGCAATGAACATCACCGAAGCCCTGAACGTCGCCCTTCCGGAAATTCCCGCCCGCACCGTCTCTCAGCGTGTCCCGCGCATGGACCCCGGCTGCACTTTCCGCGAACACCTGGAAGACGGCCAGCCCGTCATCCGCGTGTACGTTCCCAGCGCCGAGGTCATGTACAAGTTCCCTCCACAGAACTGGGCCCTCATCCAGCTCTTCGATGGCAAGCGCTCCTACGCCGAAATCGCGCAGCTTATCTCCCAGCAAAGTGGCCTGGAATATAGCGAGGAAGAAGTTCGCGAATTCGCCGCCATGCTTGAGGAAGGCGACTTCTGGTACAAGACTCCCCAGGAAAAAAATATTCTGCTGCTCCAGCAGACCAAAGCCACCCGCCAGAAAAAAATCAAAGCCAAAAGCCGCTACGCCGATATTTCCATGATTATTTTTCCGGCTTTCAATCCGGATAAATTTCTCAACTGGCTTTATAAATACACCAGTTGGGTTTACACCCTGTGGTTCACTTTGCTCACCCTGGCCGGCTTTGCTTTCACTATCGGCCTGACCATCACCCATTGGCCGGAAATCGGCCGCGACACGGCCGCCTTCTACAGTTTTTCTCACAAGACCTGGACCGATATTGCCGTCCTCTACGTTCTAGGTTTATTCGTCGTCGCCGCCCACGAAGGCGCTCACGCTCACGCCTGCAAACACTATGGTGGCCGCGTCCCCGCCATGGGTTTTTCTTTAATCTATCTGACCCCCGCCTTCTACACCGACACCACCGAGGGCATGGTCACCGGTTCCCGCTATCAACGCCTCGTCATTTCTCTCGCCGGCATTTGGATCGAATTAATGATTTGCTCCGTCGCCACTCCCATCTGGTGGGCCACTCCTCCTTACACCCTGGTGCACGAGGGCGCCTACTTCCTGATGCTTCTCACCGGACTTACCTCCTTGCTCATCAACTGGAATCCGCTCATGAAGCTCGACGGCTACCACATGATGTGCGAGATGCTGGGCGTCCCCGACCTCAAGGAACAGTCCACCGCCTTCACCGCCGCGTGGCTCAAGCGCCATATCTGGCGCCTCCCCGTTGAAGTTCCTTACGTCCCCCGGCGCCGCCGCCTGGGTTACACCGTTTACGCTTTGCTCTCCGGCCTCTACAGCTACTCCGTCCTGTACATCGTCGCTAGTTTCGTCGGCAACGTCTTCCGCAATTTCGATCCGCAATGGTCCTTTATTCCCGAAGTGGGCGCCGCGCTTCTCGTCTTTCGTTCTCGTATCCGCTTACTGGTGAACTTCATGAAATTTGTCTATCTCGATAAAAAAGATCGCGTGCGCTCCTGGTTCACTCCCTCGCGCTCCATCGCCCTTGCTGCCGCGGCACTGGTTTTTCTTCTCTTGCCGCTCTGGCGCCAATCCACCGCCGGTCGCTTCACTCTCGAGCCCGCCAACCGCGCCGTGATTCGCGCCACCGAGCCCGGCACCGTCACCGATGTTCTTGCTCACGAAGGTCAATCCATCGCCCCGGGCGCGGTCCTCTTCAAAATCGCCAACCTGCCGCTCAATTCCCAACTGGCTCACAGTCGCGCCGAATTCGCCTTGGCCACCAACCGCTTATCCTCCGCCAGCGGCAGTTATCAGAACTTGGGCTACGCTCTCCAGGAACGCGAGCGCTCCTTGGCGCAAACCCGCGGATTTCAAGCTCAGGTGAATGATCTTGACGTCGCCAGCCCTCTCGCCGGCGTCCTGCTTACCCCCAGCGTCGAAGACCAGCTCGGCAGTTACGTTCAGAAGGGAACTGAGCTCGCTGAGATTGGCGATCTGCGTTTCATGCGCGCCCGCATCTACATTTCTGAATACGAGTTGCACAAGCTGAGAGTCGGCTCCCCCGTGCGCCTGCAGGTCGATGGCCTGTGGCGCAAGTGGAATTCCTCCGCCGTAGCCATTTCCCCGCTGTCCACCGGGTTGGATCCTGGCCTGCAGGAAGAGACTGTCTATAAGGGTTTAAATCCCCCCGCCTTCTACGTCGTCGACATCTTGCTCGACAACAGCTCCGGCCGCCTCAAACCCGGCATGACCGGCCTGGCCCGCGCCTACGGCGCTCGCCGCAGTCTCGCTCATCTAGCGTGGGAAACTCTCGCGGAATTCTTCGGAAGGAAAGTCTGGTAACTGAATCGCCTGGTAATAAAAACCGGCCTGCTTAATAAAAACCGGGCCGCTAAAACCGGCCCCCACTGCAACCGGGCGTGCCAAGCGCTGTCCGTTATCGCGCGCCGCTCGGACCAGATTCTGCGCCAGGTAAGACCACCCGCAAACAAAAAAACGAAGGCTGCGAGCTGGTGGCAGCCTTCGTTTCATCGAAACAAATCGTCCCAGCGGACGGGCAGCCGCCGCGCTTTTACTTAACGGACTTCAGCGACATCGACTTGAAGCTGTGCGCCTTCATGCTGGTGCTTTTCGCGCCCACGGCCTTTGAGCTGACCGCCTTGGAACTAACCGCTTTCGCACTGACCGCTTTCGCGCTCACCGCCTTCGAGCTGACCGCTTTCAAGCTGGTGTTCTTCCCGCCCAAAGCCTTCGAACTGACCGCCTTTTCGCCTTCCGGGGCTGTCGCCACGTTGGCTTTCTTGGTGGTCTTCAACGCGCTGATCAACGATTTCTTTTCGATGGACATTATGGGCTCCTGTAATTTTTTGTCTAAGTTTGACTTTCGCTTAACGCCTTACCTTATTGCAGATTACGTGCCAAACTCTCCGCCCGCCGAGCCTTTTCTTCCGTGCTTAGAATCAAGAACTTGGGAGTCCGCCGCTCCCGTACCCCCCGCCACCCTGGGGTTAAAAATTGGCTCGTGGTAAAAATTTAACCCCTAAAGGGTTAAAGTTTAACCCTCTCCAAGCTTCAGCTTCCGGCACAGGTACTTCATCCGCTGCGGATCCACACGTAGCAGCCCCGCCGCCGCCGATTTCTTCCCCCCCGTTCGCCGCAAAGCCGCCTTCAGGTACGCCACCTCGATCCGCTCCATCTCCGCGTCGAAATCCACTCCCTCCTCCGGGATCAAAATCGCTTCCTGGCTCGCCGTGCTGGCGTACAGCAGCGCCTGCGGCAAATGCTCCGCCGTAATCACCGCGCTGTTGTTCATGATCACCAGCCGCTGGATCACGTTTTCCAGCTCCCGCACATTCCCCGGCCACGCATAATCTTCCAGAATCTCCATCACGTCGTTCCCCATGCTCTTCAGCGGTTTCTTCGCCGCCGCGCAGTACACCCGCATAAAATGATCCACCAGCAGCGGCAAATCCCCCGCCCGCTCCTTCAGCCGCGGCACAAATATCGGCACCACATTAATGCGGTAATACAGGTCCTCGCGAAATCGCCCTTGCCGCACGATTTCTTCCAGGTCCTCGTTCGTCGCGCAAATCAATCGGAAATCGATTTTCCGCACCGCCCGCGCACCCAGTCGCTGCACGCTGTGTTCCTGCAGCGCCCGCAGCAGCTTGCTTTGCAGATTCGGCGTCAGCGTGGTGATCTCATCCAGAAACAAAGTTCCCGTGTGCGCCGCTTCAATCAGTCCTGGCTTCGCCGCGTCCGCACCCGTGAAGGCCCCCTTCTCATACCCGAATAACTCCGACTCCATCAGCGTGTCCGGCAGCGCCGCGCAATTCAGGCAGATGAACGGTTTATCCGCGCGTCCTCCGCTTTGTACGATGGCCCGGGCAATCAGCTCTTTTCCCGTCCCGCTTTCTCCCCGCAACACCACCGTGGTATTGCTGTCCGCCACCGCCTGGATCGTCTGATACAGCCGCTGCATCGCATTGCTGCCGCCGATCATGTCCCCGAACGCCGAGCGGTTTTCCACTTGCTCCACCAGCCGCCGCCCCTCCAGTTCTAGTGCTCGCCTCTCCACCGCGCGCCCCAGCACCAGCGAAAGCTGCGCCCCGTTCGGCGGCGACAGAAAAAATTCGTCCGCCCCCGCCCGGCTGGCCATCACCGGAATACTTCTCTGCGTCGAGCTGCTGATCGCTACCAGCACAATGTCTTCCCGCAGCGCGCGAATCTGCTGCAACACTTCAATCCCGTCTTTGGCCCCGTCTCCGATGCTGTCCAGGTCCAGAATCATCGCGCGCAATTCCGCCTCGTCCACCAGCCCTTTGATCAAATTCTCCGTTCCCGCCCGCACCATCTTGAATTCTTGCTCCAGCGCCCGAAAAATATGCGTGAACGTTCCTTCGTCCACTGTCACCAGCGCCACCAACAGCTGCGCACCCGCGGATTTTTCATTCTGCACAGGCGTGGACATATTTCGTAGGTGAAGTATAGGGGAGGAAGAGGGACCGTAAAAGCACGCAAGCGCGCGCCCCCACGCAAAAAACCGCTCTCATTCATCAATCTTACTAATCGTCGCTCGGAATTATGTCTTGCGGATTAACAAGGCAGCCCTGCTCGGAAAAAAAGAGGGCCGGCATGGGCACCGGCCCTGACATAAATTACAGAAACCTAGATTCGCTTGGTCAGCACCAGGATCAGCACAATCACCAGCACCAGTCCCAGCCCGCCGCTCGGGTAGTAGCCCCAGCCCGTGCTGTATGGCCACGTCGGCAAAGCTCCCAGTAATAGCAGGATTAGAAGAATCAGCAGAATCATTCGCATGGTGGACGCCCCCTTGGGCCCGCAGCATACATCAATGCCTATTCCTGACATATCAAATATTCACCTGAGAAGGGTTGCCGGGCCGTTAGCGCAATCGATCGCAGGCCGCCCCCGCCTCATTCCCAGCGAAACACCCTCGCCGAAAGTGCCGTGCACACGAAGAACACCACCACCAGCGCTGTCACATCCCCGACATGCGCCGACCACGCCTCGCCATTCCAGATTCCCTCCAGCAGTGACACCGCATACGTCAGCGGCAGCATCCGCGCCACTCCGCGCACCACCGGTGGCAGCGCCGCCAGCGGCACAAACAATCCCGACAGCGCCATCATCGGATACAGAATCAGCGCCCCCACCGGCTGCGCAAAGCGCGCCGTCGGCACGATGCTCGCGATCACGAATCCGATCGACAAAATGCTCCACGTGCTGATCATTAGCGCCAGCGTGAATCCCAGCAGCGGCGCATCCACCCCCGCCGGATAAAATCGTTTGCCCGCCAGCACCATCAACCCCAGCGTGGCCACCGTCAGCAGCAATTTATCGATCACGTGCGCCGTCAAGATCGTCTGTGGCCGCAGCGGCGTCGCCCGCAACCTCTTCAATATCCCGCCTTCCCGGTAAATCGAAATGATCGTCACCAGCGACAGCACCGAACTCAGCGCAATCAACAACGACGCCAGCACCGGCAGCCCCACCTTGTTAAATCCGCTGCCCGCCACTCCGGCCGGACCCATGGTTCTCCCCGTCACTCGCCCGATCACCAGAAATAAAACCACCGGAACCGCAATCGTCCCTACTGCCCCCAGCGGCTCCCGCAAAAATACCTTCATCTCGATCCACGTTAATTTCCAAAGTCCCTTCAGCATCGCCGCTCACCCAAATTCATGACGCTCCTGAAATCTATCGCCCTCGTAACTTCCATCGCCCTCTTGAAATTCCTCGCGCTTCTAAAATTCATCCTCGATCCATTTCTCTCGCTGCCCCAAATCCCGCCGCCTCAATCCCGAATCGAATGCCCCGTCAGTTTCAAAAACACATCCTCCAGATTCGGCATCATCGTTCGAAAATCGCTTACCCGCACGCGATTTTCCGACACGCAGCGAATCACTTCCGTCACCAGCTCATCCCCCTGCCCCCGTATCGTGTAGCGCATCTCTTTCCGCGTCACTTCTTCCACTCCCGCGATATTCCGAAATTTTTCTTCTGCCCCCGCATCGTCGGTCCCCACCACCACCGTGCGCTCCGGGCAATGCCGGTCCACCAGTTTCTCCGGCGTGTCGATGTCGATCACCCGCCCTCGTTCGATAATTGCCACCCGGTCGCACAACCGTTCCGCCTCTTCCATCAAATGGGTTGTCAGAAAAACCGTCTTCCCCCGCTCCCGTATTCCCCGCACCAGTTCCCAGATCGTTCGTCGCGCCTGCGGGTCCAGCCCCGTCGTCAGCTCATCCAGAAACACCAGCTCCGGATCGTTAATCAGCGCCAGCGCGATAAACAATCGCTGCTTTTGCCCTCCGGACAAATTCATGAACCACGTGTCGCGCTTCTCCACCAGCCCCAGTTGCTCCAGCAGTCGCTCCGCATCCGCCGCCTTCTTGTCATACAGCGAAGCCCACAGGTCCACCGCTTCCCACACCTTGATCCGCTTCTGCAGTTGCGCTTGCTGCAATTGCACCCCAATCCTCTTCTGCAGCTTATATACGTCCCGCACCGGATCCAGCCCCAGTACCGAGATCCTCCCCCCGTCCGGCTTGCGCACCCCCTCGATGCACTCCATGGTCGTCGTTTTCCCCGCGCCGTTCGGCCCGATCAACCCAAAAATTTCCCCCTCCAGCACCTCGAACGACACATCGTCCACCGCCACGGTCTTCCCATACGTCTTCCGCACCCCCGCCACTTCGATAACCGCTTTCCCCCCGCCCCCAGCTCCGCTCACGCCGCCCTCACCCCTTTTTTTTACCTCCCGCAGTATCCCATCCAACATCTCTCCGTCCGAAATCATCAGACCCGCACAACAGCAATCCTCGGCAGCTTGCACCTCTGCCGCCTGCATCTCGGCCCAAAATTCGGCCCGCCGCTTCAAACTACTCACTCAAACGAATGATTTTCGCCCCCGCAACAGCAAATCACCCGAAAGTATGACGCTAAAGCCCCCCGTAAGCGCTATCGTGCCCTCATTGAGTGCGCAAAAAAGACGCTCGCGTCGCTTCAACTCAACTGCAAAGTAAACGAAAACGAAAAGTAAGATTAAAAGGAAAAGGGAAGAACAAGACCCACATGAAAAAAACCATACTCACCTTCGGACTGATTTCCGGCGCCATTTCCTCGCTGATGATGATCGCCACCGTCCCCTTCGCCCACCGCATCAGCAACAACCAGGGTCTCGTCGTCGGCTACACCACCATGGTGCTGTCCTTCCTGCTGGTGTTCTTCGGCATTCGCTCCTACCGCGACAACGCCGCCAACGGCCACATCACCTTCGCCAAAGCTTTCGCAGTCGGCATCTGCATCACCCTCATTTCCTGCCTCTTCTACGTCGTCACCTGGGAAGTCATCTATTTCAACTTCATGCACGATTTCATGGACAAATATAACGCCCAGATGCTAGACAAGCTTCGCGCCGCCGGCGCCAGCGCCTCCGCCAGCCAGGCCCAAATCCAGCAGCAGCAACACTTCAAGCAGCTCTACGAAAACCCCTTCTTCAACGCCATGATCACCTTCATCGAGCCCTTCCCCGTCGGCCTAGGCATCACCCTGCTTTCCGCCGCCATCCTCAGAAGAAAACCCCAACCCCACCCCGCCCCATCCCCCCTCCCCGCCTCCTGACCTCCTTTGCTCGCCAACGATTCTCGAGCAAGCAACATCCTTCGAATCATGCGTGAATGCTAGACCGCTGTTGTTTTGCGTTGCTATCGCTTCTGCCCGCTGTTACCGTGCCGCTGTGTCTGAGTTCCAGAGCCCTAAGATTAATCGGCGAAATTTGCTCATTGGCGGCATCGCCGGTGTGATTGCCGCCAGGACTGGTATTGCCCAGACGCCCCGTCTTGAAACTCTGACTCAGTGGTTGAATGCCTCCCATAGCAGACGCGCGGAAGCTCTTCAACAATGCCTCGATCGTATTCGAGAAATGGATCCCTCCATTCACGCCTGGGTCCAGGTGGCGCCGCAAAAATCAACCGGGCACGGAGAGCTCGCTGGGATTCCCTTCGGCGCCAAGGACATTATCGAGACGCGAGGTCTCCCGACTGAATTAGGT
Source organism: uncultured Acidobacteriota bacterium (assembly GCA_963732705.1). Lineage (GTDB taxonomy): Bacteria > Acidobacteriota > Terriglobia > Acidiferrales > UBA7541 > Acidiferrum. The sequence goes on from CAVTAN010000002.1 coordinate 57,543, forward strand.
TCGGCAATATACAAAGGACGAATCGGCACCACCGATGCCCCCATCATTCGCGAGTTACGCCAGCGCGGAGCGATCCTCCTGGGAAAGACCGTAACCACGGCCTTCGCATATTTCACACCCGGTCCAACACGCAACCCCAGAGACTTGGAGCACACGCCGGGCGGTAGCTCCAGCGGATCGGCGGCCGCCGTCGCGGCCGGGATGGTTCCATTTACCATCGGGGAACAGACCGTGGGGTCGGTCTTACGGCCAGCCTCCTACTGCGGCGTAACCGGATTCAAGGCCAGCTACGGTTTGCTTTCGATGGATGGCGTCTTTCCCTTGGCGAAAAGCTTGGACACCCTCGGCTTCTTCACCCACACACCGGCTGATATGCTCCTGCTCTGGGAAGCGATCGGGCATCCCACCGGCCGTCCCGAAGACCTCCTTATTGGCGCGCCCGAATCCGTTCCTGACGCGGAACCGCTAATGCAAACAGCCTTTCGGGATGCGCTCTCCGCTTTGCGCAGCGCTGGCGTATCCATCCAACCCGTTGATATTGCCGACATGCTCGCGAAGGTCTCGGATGCGGCCAGGACCGTGCTCTTTTACGAAGGGGCTCAATTCCACAAGCAGCGCTATAGCGAGTACGGAACCCAGTTGGGAAGTCTCGCAGACCTGGTCCGCGAGGGGCTGGAAATTCCTGAAGCCCGCTACGACCAGGCCAGGCGCTCTATTGCCGAGAGTCGGGTCCGCATGACTGAGGTATACAAGACCACTCCGATTATTCTGGTACCCGCCGCGACCGGCCCGGCGCCCCTGGGCTTGTCGTCCACTGGCGACGCAAAAATGAACCGTCCATGGACTGCCTTGGGAACGCCCGCGATCTCCATCCCTCTTCCGGTTCTGAGCGGATTGCCGCTTGGGTTGCAACTCACCGCCGACCACGGCCAGGATGCCAGAGTGCTTCAAACCGCGGTTCGCCTGCACAAAATTCTCGCCGGCGCATCGAAGCCAGCTCCATCCTCACATCTCTAATTCCCGAGCGGCATCGCTAACGTAAACCTTCCAGAAGTTTCAACTCCTCAGAGGTAGTGGGAAGTTCAGGTCCGCACCACGTCGGTAGCGCCCGGATTTCCCTGACATCCCGACCAACCGGCACCAACCCAACGCCGCCTCTACCTCTCCACCTCATACTCGCTCTGCACCAACCCGCTCGCATACGCCTGCGTTCGCACATGCCGCAGCCGCACATCCGCTGGCAGCGCTCCAAACAGTGGAATCCCTTCCCCAATCAACACCGGCACCCGCGTGATCGTCATCCGCTGTATCAATCCCGCGCGCAAAAATCTCTGCACCGTAATTCCCCCATCCACATACGCATGTTGCGCCCCGCTCGCCGCCAACTTCTCCACAATCTCCGCCGGTTCTCCAGACATCTGCTCCACCACCCCGTCCTTCACCACCGACAAATCCAGTTTCTTGCTGCTCAGCACCACCACCCGCTTCTTCCCGTACGCCCACTCCCCAAATCCCAGCACCGTTTCATACGTGTTTCGCCCAATCACAATGGTGTCCACGCTGGCGATGAATTCGTCGTATCCATGCGGCTCCCCGCCATCTTCCGGCAGAAAATCCAGCCCCCCATTCACCCGCGCCATAAATCCATCCACGCTGATCCCCACAAATACCGATCCCTTCATCGCTTTTCTCCTTCGTCTTCCTGATCTTGTCTTCCTGATGACTTTATCTTCTCGTTTTTATCTTCTCGCTTTTATCTTCCTCTCGTAGTTTCCTCTCGAATTTCCCCCCACTCTCCAGTTCTTTCAGTCCCCAGGCATTACCCGTCACTCGCTTCATGCTCAAAACTCGTAGGGTACAGCCCTGTCTCCCAGTACCAAACCTGTCCCGATGTACAGTTCCCAATCTCTATTACGCTTCAGTAAAATACCTACATGATTATCATGAAACGTGGAAAGGCTCATACCGGCACCTGCTTCCATCGCACCTGCCTTCGCCCCCACCCGTACCCTCCGCCCATGCTCCCCATTCCAAGCCTGCGGCAAAATCAAATCCCCGCACGGTTCCTCCAAGAACCCCGCTCTTCCGCTCTCTTGCGTCTCTTTTTGCGGCACCAATCGTTTGTTTTCAACATCTTCCAGTCTCTTTTTCAAAAATACAGCGCTCGGCCACCCCCGCCAGCCACAAAGGATTGAATCATGAACTCCAGCAGCACCTCGGCAAAGTCGAATCGCAAATCCCGCAAGTCCCGTAAATCGTCCAACTCGGCCTTCAATCTCGAACGCTGCCAGTACCGCACCCTCACCGGCCGCCAATGCGCTTCCCGCGTCTTCGATAAAGCCAGTGCCTTCTGTCTCCGCCACGCCTCCGCTCCACCTCGCGACACGGAAGACCTGGCCGAACCTCTCCTGCAACGCTCCTGCTGCTTCCAAAACGCTCTGGGCATCAACCAAGCCGTCGCCAGCCTCTATATTCTTCTATCCAGCGGGCGCATTTCCCCGCGCCGCGCCGCGGTCCTCTCCAACATGGCTGGTTTGTTGCTCCGCACCCTTCCCGCCATGGACAAAGACGATCATCCCGAAGCTGGCCGCCCCAAGGGCGTGCGCTTTAGTTTGGTCACCCCGGAAAATATTTTTTCCTCGCCGATCCTCAAGGTTCCCGCCGAGCCCGCTGCTGAAGCCGTCGAAAAGTCCCAAGAACCGCCAGAACCTCCGGCTTCGGCGAATGCTTCTCCCGAACCCCAGCCCGCTATCCCGCCCACTGCGACAACTGCTCCGGCGGCCGCCCTTCCCTCTGATCTGCCGGTAGCCTTGAATACTCCCGTGCCGGCCGTTCCCCCGCCTCCCTCTCCCGAGGCTGAATCCTCGGAGCCTCTGTCCGCCGAACCTCCCTTCGCCGAGCCTTCGTTCGCCGAATCTCAGCTCGCCGAAGCTCAGCTTCCGGCTTGCACAGACTCGGCATCTCCTCAGGCCAGCGATCCCCCGCCTCCGCCCTCCCCGCAACGAACCGAGCGGCCACTCTGCTCCACCCGAATCGGCCCCGGCACCACCAAGCTCCCGGATACCCGCGTTGAGTTTGCCCACGAGGTCTACAAACGTCTCGGCTGGGGCCCTCTCCCCCAGCCGCCATCCTCCCAGCCACCGCCCCGGAATCCTTATACCGGAGCCCCGTCCGCAAATGGCAGTCCCACCGCTCCGCCCTTTGAGCTTCCTCGCAAACTGTCCTGCAGACCACGCAGAAACCCCTGGTTCCACCACCGCGGCTGAGCCGTGTCCAACAGTCCAAGCCGCCTTAGGCACAAAATTCGCATGCCAAAGCTCACTTACGCGATTCAGCCAGACAGGCCGCTTTGTCTTGGAGGCTTTGTTCGCTTTGCTTATTTTGAATCGCGCCACGCCATTTCAGCGAAAAGAAGGGAAGTTGCTTCAGATTCAATTCGACCCCGCAACACCGTCGCAGCCGCTACAAAAAAAACGAACCCGCACCCCATGCTCTTGCAGGGTGCGGGCAGGTTTTACGTTCCATGGATTCGACTAACTTAATTCCCCGAGCTCAACGCTCGTATCAACTTGTAATTGAAAACCACCCCGTCGTAAAAATCCTGCGCCCCCATGCGTTCATCTTTCCCATGCGCGCGATTGTCCCCCAGCTCATAAAACATGCAGGAAATTCCAAACGTTGGAATCCCCGCAATGCGCGTGAATTTTCCATCGCTCGCCCCCGCCGACATGGTCGCCACCAGCGGCACTCCCGGCCACGTCTCCCCCAGTGTCTTCTCCATGGCCTTCACCACTTCCGGCAACAACACCGAAGGCGGCACGGTCACTACCGGATCCGGTTTGCCGTCCGCGCCCACTTGCGACACCAGCGCCACACTTACCTTGGGTTCCGCCGCCACCCGCTCCAGCGTCTTGCGCACTTCCTCCGGATCTTCCCCCGGAAACATTCTGCAATTTACATTGGCGCGCGCCATTTGCGGCAGCGCATTCTGAGCATGTCCGCCAGAAAGCATCGTGGCCACGCAGGTGGTTCGCAGCAAAGTATTGAAGTACGGTTCACGCGACAAACGTGCCGCTGCAGCCTGGTCCGGCGGATCCTCGGCCACCAGTTTCATGTCCGCCGCCGAAGCTCCGCTGGTCATTTCCGCCGTGCGCGCAAAGAAGTTTTGCGTGATGTCGTTCATCTTCACCGGAAAATCAAAGTCCCGCAGCCGCGTCAGCGCCGCCGCCAGGTGATAAATGGCGTTGTCGCGCACCGGTTCGGAGCTGTGCCCGCCGGCGTTCAACGACTCAAAAGTAAAGTCCGCATAAACCTTCTCGCTGCCTTGCATTGCCGCCATCTGCCGCTTGCCGTTTTGCTTGATAAACTCTCCGCCATCCAGGTTGATGCAATATTCCGCGTCAATCCACTCGCGATGCGTTTTCAGCAGCCATTCCACTCCGTTAAAGTTGCCCCCTTCTTCATCGGCGGTCAGCGCCAGAATGACATCGCGGTCCGGAACGTATCCCTCCTTCTTCATCCGGATGAAGTTGGTCACCAGCAGCGCGTCCCCCGCTTTCATGTCGTTGGTGCCCCGCCCGTAAAAATATCCATCCTTCTCAATAAATTGAAACGGATCGGTGGTCCAGTCTTCCCGCCGCGCTTCTACCACGTCCAGGTGCCCGATAAACAAAATCGGTTTGCGCTTGCCCGTTCCCTTCAGCCGCACCACCAGGTTTTCTTTTTTGTCGTTGGCACCCGCCAGGATTACTTCCTGCTCCGTAAAACCCGCCTCCCGCAACCGCTTGGCCATGGCTTCTGCCGCGGTGGTTACGTTGCCCACCGAGTCGGTAGTGTTGATCTCAATCAGTTGTTTAAAGATTTCTCGCGCCAGCGGATCGGCCGCCGCGGGCATCGCCGATCCGCCCGGCGTATGCGTTTTCTGCGTCGCTTTTTTCTCGCCGCGCTTTTCCGTTTGCGCCGCGGCCCCCGCTGCCAAAATCATCGCCAGCATCGCCGCCGTGCAAATCATCAGCGCGCGCACCACCGCTCTCCGTGCCACTGCTTTTCCAGGGAAATTTGTCATGCCGACGATTTTCTATTCTTTTGCGGTGGTGCGCCAGCTAAGTTTGCGGTTGGTGTTGTAATTCCAGAAGGTCACCAGCAGAATCGCCGACAAATTCGCGACATATCGATTGATGTGAAACACGTTCACGCCGATATTCAAAATGATCAGGTTCAGAATAATTCCCACCGAGCACAGCAGATTGAATTTCAGGAAGCGTCGCAAACGCTGGCGCAGTCCATTCTGATGACTGGCAAATTTCCCAAAAGTCCATAAATCGTTCCAGATAAAATTGTTGGTCAGCGCGATTTCCGCCGCCACGATTTTACTGCGCGTCAATCCCCACCCCAGCGTGCGCGGATCGCTCAACAAAAAAAGCAGCCCGGTATCGATCAACGTGCCGCTGGCCCCCACTATGCAAAAGCGCACGAAAGGGGAAGTCTTCAGTAAATGAATACGCAGCCGCGCCAGATGCTCCACGTACAGCGCGCCCACGCCCGCGGAAACTTTGTTGGCCCGTTCCGGGCGCTCCCGGAAAACGTAAGGCACTTCCGAAATCTTTCCCACGTCTCCGCGAGCCAGAACTTCCATCAACAATTTGTAGCCCAGCGGTTTCAGCTCCCGGCCCTCCAGCGCCGAGCGCCGCACCATGAAATATCCGCTCAAGGGGTCGCTGACTTTACCGATCACTTCCGGCAGCACCACCAGCCCCAGCAACTGCGCGAAGCGCGACATCAGCCGCCGCGACAGGGTCCAGTCGCTTACCCCGCCGCCTTCGATGTAGCGGCTGGCCACCGCCACGTCCGCGCCATGACCATGGATCATCGCGCGCCACAAATCCGCCATGGTTTCCGCCGGATGCTGCAAATCCGCATCCATCACGCCAAAAATTTCTCCTCGCGCGCTTTGCCATCCGCGCAGCACCGCGGTGGACAAGCCGCGTTCGCCTTGCCGCCGGATCACCCGCATCTGCGGATATTTGTCCGCCAGCCGCAGCGCCGTCTCCCATGTGCGATCCGGGCTGTCATCGTCCACGATGATGATTTCATAGCGCACCTTGTGAATGCGATCGAGCGTCGCGACCAGTTGCTCCACTGCCGCTTCGATGTGCGCCGCTTCGTTATATGTCGGAAGCACCAGCGACAGGTCCACCGCATACACGCGTTCCGCTTCCTCGCGTTCCGCGTCCGCGAATCCCACCGCGGCGGACTCAGCTTCCGGCGAAGCAATCAACAACGGCCCGGTGTTCGCTATCTCCAACGCTCCCATTCCGGCTCATCTCCTCAACTCCGCGGCGCTCGAATCCCAACGCTCGCTGCGTCACTGATTTCGCGTTCAGCGCGGCCGCACCCGCGCGCTGCCCTACCTGTTTCCCACCCGCGTTTTGTCGCATTCGTTTTGCGGCCTTCGCTTCGCGACATGCGCTTCGCGATTATCACAACGTTCGGTTACCAGCCGTGGTAGCGCCGATGCTTCAACTTAATTGTACTGGCTGCTCGCAGGATGCCGTCGCGCATCCTGGCACCCTTGCCCAAAGTCGCAGCGCTAGCACCGCCAAAGAAGTGGTGCTAACCGCGACACGGCAAGGTATGATGCCCGACTTTGCACCGCAACGAAACGTATGGTCCAGGGTATTGGCGGACGTGGTTTCAACGGCGACGAATTCAGGTTTCGCGCGTCAAACCGGAGCACGGAGGGATAACGGGATGAAAGCAATGGGCAGGGGTGTGTTGGCGGCTAAGCCGGGACGTGTTAAGCGAGCGGCGGCATTAGCACCCGCAAAATTAATTGTAACTTTGGTGGCGGTGTTTCTGGTGGCCAGCACTCCCACGTTTGCTGCCGCGGCTTCGTGTGCTAGTTCATTGACCACCGCATGCGATGGCGCTTCCGCAGTCGCCACAAGCGCCGAAGCTGAGGACGAAAAGAAAGACGGCAAGAAAGACGACGAAAAGAAAGACGACGAAAAGAAAGACGAGAAAAAGGGTTTGCCGCTGAAGCCCGACCACAAGATTACTTTCACCACCGACGAAGGCACCTGGCTTTCGCTGGACGTTTCCCCGGACGGCAAATTAATCGTGTTTGAGTTGATGGGCGACCTGTACACCCTGCCCATCGCAGGCGGCCAGGCAAAACTGATTTCCGGCGGAATGGCTTTTGAAAGCCAGCCCAGGTTTTCTCCCGATGGGCAATGGATCACTTTTATTTCCGACCGCGAAGGCAGCGAAAACATCTGGATCATTCATCCCGATGGTTCCGGCGTGAAGCAAGTGTCCAAAAATACCGCCGATGATTTCAGCTCCCCGGCGTGGACTCCCGACGGAAAATACATCGTCGCGTCCAAGATGCCCTTCGGCATTGGGGCCAACGAATTGTGGATGTTTCACGTGGATGGCGGCACCGGCGTGCAGATTACCAAGTCCAAGCCCGCGCCCACTACGCCGCGCAAAGAGCGCCACAACGCCATGGGCGTCACCGCTTCGCCGGATGGAAAATATTTGTACTACGCGGTGCGGCAAGGGCCCTTCAGCTACAACGCGCAGCTTCCGGAATGGAAAATTGTGCGCCGCGATCGCAAAACCGGCGACGAAGATGAAATTATCGCGCAGCTGGAAAGCGCTTTCCGACCCACGCTTTCGCCCGACGGCAAACAACTGGCCTACGTGACGCGCTACGAAACGGAAACCGGGCTGCGCTTGCGAAATCTGGAAACCGGCGAAGACCACTGGGTGAAATATCCGGTCACCCGCGACGACCAGGAATCCCGTTTTACGCGCGACGTGTTCCCCGGGTTCGCCTTTCTTCCAGGCGGCAAAGAAATTGTTTACAACCAGGACGGGAAAATAAGGCGGCTCGACCTGGCTTCAGGAACAGAAAAAATAATTCCGTTCACCGCGGAAGTTTCGCAGGACATCGGCCCCAAGCTGGATTTTCCGCAGCGCGTGGAAGAAGGTCCGGTAAAAGTGCGCTTGATCATGGACCCGGTGGAATCGCCGGACGCCAAAAAACTGGCCTTCTCGGCGATGACCCATCTGTACACCATGGACTTGCCTGGCGGAAAACCGCAGCGCCTGACCGGCGGAAGTGGCCACGAGTTTCAACCGGCGTGGTCCCCCGACGGAAAGTTCATCGCCTATGTGACGTGGTCGAGCGAAGGCGGGCAACTCTGGAAAGTTTCGGTGGGCGGGGGAACGCCGGTGCAGCTTTCCAAATCGCTGGCGGTCTATAGCAATCCGGCATGGTCGCCGGACGGAACAAGAATCGTGGCGCTGCGAGGCAATGCCTACGACCGCGAAAACAGCGAATTCGATGGCGGGCAAACCGGCAATGCCGATTTGATCTGGATACCGTCGAACGGCGGTGAAGCGAATTTAATTTTGCCGGCGCGGGGAGCAGGCGGTCCGCATTTCACGCATGACAAAGACCGCATTTACGTAAACACGCCGCAAGGCCTGGTGTCGCTGCGCTATGACGGAACCGACCGGCGCACGCACATTCAAGTGAAGGGCCAGGGTTTGTATTTTTTTGAGGAGCCCGTTGCCGCCGATGATGTGCAGCCCAGCCCGGACGGGCAATGGGTGCTGGCGCACATCATGAACCAATTGTATTTAATCGCCATGCCGGTGGTCGGCGGAGAAGCGCCCACGGTGAACGTCATGTCCGCGAACGTGCCGGTGAAAAGGCTGACAGATATTGGCGCGGATTATTTCGCGTGGGCCGACGACGGGAAAACAATCACCTGGGCCGTGGGCCCCAGTTTGTTTCGCGAGCCCTTGAGCGCCATCTCCTTTGAGCCGCCGAAAGATGAAAAGAAAGACGGCGATAAAAAGGATGAGGACAAGAAAGACAGCGACAAGAAAGAAGAGAGCGCCAAAGACGCTGACAAGAAAGAGGGCGACGCAAAGTCCTCGGAGAGCGCCAAGAAGGACGACAAAAAAGAAGATAAGAAAGATGAAAAGAAGGAACCCAAGAAATTAAAGGAAGAAGAAAAGGATGTGCAGGAAATCGCTGTAAACCTGGAAGTTCCGCGCAAAACACCCAAAGGCACCATCGTGTTGCGGGGCGCCACGGTGGTAACCATGAAGGGCGATGAAGTTCTGAAGAACGCCGACATCGTGGTGGAAAACAATCGCATCAAGAGCGTGGGGGCGCACGGCGGCGTGCCGGCCGGGGCCAAAGTCTTCGACGTCCGGGGCAAAACAATTTCTCCGGGGTTCGTGGACACTCATGCGCACTGGACAGAGATCCGGCGGGGCATTCTGGATACGCAAAATTGGTCGTTCCTGGCCAATCTCGCTTATGGGGTGACGGCCGGCCTGGATGTGCAGACCGGTACCAACGACATGTTTGCGTACCAGGATTTGGCCGACAGCGGAGACATCATCGGGCTGCGCGCTTTTTCGACCGGGCCGGGAGTTTTCTCCGACAATAATTTCCAATCCATGGAAGAAGTGAAAGGGGTGCTGTTGAAATACCGGAAGTATTACGGCACCCACAACATCAAGAGTTACATCGTGGGCAATCGCAGGCAGCGCCAGTTCATGGTGATGGCCGCGAAAGAATTGCAGATGATGCCCACCACCGAAGGCGGGCTGGACCTGAAACTGGACCTGACGCACGTCATCGATGGCTTCCATGGCAACGAACACACCCTGCCAATCACCCCTCTATATAAGGATGTGCTGCAGATGTTCGCGCAGTCGGGCATTTCCGAGACGCCCACGCTGATCGTGAATTACGGCGGCCCCTTTGGTGAGGATTACTGGTACGAATACAGCGAAGTGCACGATAACGCCAAGCTGAATCATTTCACGCCGCACAAGATCATCGATGAAAAAACCAAGCGGCGCCCGGGATGGTTTCGCAAAGATGAATACGCGTTTCCAAAATTGGCTGCGCAAGTCACCAAACTGGAACGCGCCGGCGGATTGGTGGGGGTCGGCAGCCACGGTCAGTTGCAGGGGTTGGGTTATCATTGGGAAATGTGGATGCTGGCTAGCGGGGGCATGACGCCCATGGAAGTGCTGCGCTGCGCCACTGTTAACGGGTCAAAAATCGTCGGTCGGCCGCAAGACCTGGGCACCATCGAGCCGGGAAAGCTGGCGGACCTGGTGATTTTCGACAAGAATCCGCTGGAAGACATACACAACACCAACACGATTCGCTGGGTGATGAAGAACGGCGAATTATTTGAAGGCGACACCCTCGATCAAGTGTGGCCGGAGCAGAAAAAACTTGAGCCGCTATGGTTCTGGAATAATTACGACGTGCCCAAGGCGGGCGAGCCGTTGAGTTACGGCCCTACCGTGCAGCCGTAAGGACGACAACGTGGGAACTAATCGCTCAGGAGAAGTTGTTTTTGAAAACGGCTCGACGATCGAGCGATCCATAGTTTGGTCAATCGGCTCCAATCGTTTCCAGAGCCGGGCGATTGCAGATCAAAAGGGTGGAACCTTCCAGGCTAACTAGATTTTTGTTTTTAAACTCGCTGAGCGTGCGGGTGACTGTTTCCCGGGTGGCGCCGATAAATTCCCCTATTTCCTCGTGGGTCAAGGGCAGCTTGATCGGTGTGCCGTGCAGAGTGGCTTTGACATCGGCGGACCAGCTAAGCAGCAATCGTGCGAGTTTCTCGGGCGCGGAAGCGGACAAGCCCACGGTTCTCAACTGGTCGCATGCTCCGCTGTACAGAGAACTGAGCTGTTTTACGGCGTTCTTGTAGACTTCGGGGTGTTTCCGGGCAAAATTTAGAAAGTCTTCGCGGCGAATGAAGGCCACCTGACAAGGATGCAAAGTTTCGGCGGTTACCTCGTAGGGAGCTCCGGAAATGGTGGCCATGACCCCGAGAATTTCGCCGGCCTTGGCAATCCTAAGGATAAGAGTTTTTCCGGCGCTGGAACTGATGGATAGTTTCACTTCTCCAGCGCAGATAATAAAGACGCCACGAGGGTCCTGCTTTTCCAGAAAGAGCAGAGCGCCAGCGGGATAGGTGGCGGTGGATTTCATGCTGTTGAAATCCTTCAGCGCGATGGAAGACAATTCGCAAAAACACGCTGAGGTGCGAGCGTTGCACGTTTGGCAATCTTCGACGGTTTCAAATCCATACGGTCCGCGCATTTCAGTCTCCTTGGTGATTGTTATTCAAAGATTTCTGCATGGCTTCGTCGGCGAAATGGCGAGTTAGTGGCGAAGCGGTCAGGAAAGTCGCTCCCGTTTTCTGGAAAATGTCCTTCAAAATTTGGCGGCCGCGGAGATCGACAAAAGAAACAGCTCGTAAATCGATTTGCAGTCTCCTGAAATCCAATGAGCTTTGCAAAGCCTGCCAAGTGTGAAGAAGTTCTTCGGCCCACGGCCCAGCAATTTTCCCCTCCAGGAGCAGGACCCTGGCATCCAGCGCGTCCTTAACAGTGATTCTCAGCATGTCCTCATGTCTTCGTTCGGCTTAACGTTGCTGATGTTCATAGTGCAGGTCACCTGCCAGAAGTGACGGCGGACACAGGAAAGAGCTTGGCGTTCATTAGAGGATACTTACGAGAGAAAAGCGCTACGTAGAGCAGAAGTTAGTACTGAACGTTATTGCCAGACGAGACGGAATGTCGTCGGCGGACTAAATGCCGTCGCCGACTAAATGTAGTCGCGGCGTTGGATGGCCAGTTTTTTTATTTTGGAGTTCAGGGTGGTGCGTTTCAGACCCAGGCGTTCCGCAGCGCCGGCGGGGCCGCCGATCATCCCATGGCATTCACGAAGCACGCGAAGGATGTGTTCGCGTTCGGCAGCTTCGAGCTGCGTGGGAGAAGTATCGGAGGAGGGCTGAACATTCTGTAACTCTGCGAGTGGGGCACGTAAGGCCGGGCCGGTGGAGAGGATGACGGAGCGTTCGATAAAATTCTCGAGCTCGCGAACGTTACCGGGCCAATCCCACTGCACTAGAGTTCGCATGGTTTCAGGGGGAATGGTTTCAATACGGCGGCCCATGCGCAGAGCGTGGCTGGTGACGAAATAGCGGACCAACACAGGAATGTCCTCGCGGCGTTCGCGCAACGGGGGAAGGGTGAGCGGGAAAACGTGCAGGCGATAATATAAATCGCTGCGGAACTGCCCGGCTTTGACCATCTTAGAGAGTTCGCGATTGGTGGCTGCAACCAAGCGCACGTTAACGGGAATGGTGCGGGTGCCGCCGACGCGTTCAAACTCTTTTTCCTGAAGAGCGCGCAGTATTTTGGGTTGCAGATCAGGCGGGAGGTCGCCTACTTCATCGAGAAAAAATGTGCCCTCGTGGGCGAGCTCGAGCCGCCCAATTTTCTGGGCGATAGCGCCGGTGAAGGCTCCTCTTTCGTGACCGAACAATTCGCTTTCGAGCAGTCCCGCGGGTATGGCGGAGCAATTCAGTCGGATGAAAGCGTGATCCCGGCGGGGGCTCAAACGATGGACGGCGCGAGCGATCAACTCCTTTCCGGTTCCGGTTTCTCCCAAAATTAAAACCGTGGCATCGGTGCCGGCTACATCCTCGACCTGTTTTAATACACGCTTGAGGGCGAGGCTGTCGCCGACGATTTCCTCGAATTGTTGAGTGAGGGCGAGTTCTTCTTCGAGATAGGATTTTTGTTGTTGAGCGCGCCGCAGGGCTTCCTCGGCTTCCTTCTTTTGAGAAAGGTCGCGGATGACCGCCAATACCACCGGGCCGGGCGCGCTTTGGACCGGACCCAGCATGATGTCGACGGGAAATTCAGAGCCATCTTTTCTGCGGCCATAGAGTTCCAGGCCTAAGCCCATGGTGCGGACCCGCGGGTGGGCAACGTAATCCGCGCGGCGGTCTGGGTGAACAGCCCGGAAGCGTTCGGGAATGAGAATTTCGATCAGCTGGCCAAGGAGTTCTGAACGCCGGTATCCGAAAAATGTTTCGACCTGCGCGTTAACTTCGGCAATTCTTCCGTGGTGATCGGCCACGATGATGGCATCTGGCGAAAAATCGAAAAGCCTTTTGAACAAGTCCCGGCTGTCGAGCGCGGACACGGCATCGACGGGTTCTTCCTCATGTTCAGGATTCACGCTCAGGTCACCTCAGGCAGCGAATGAAACAACGGATCGATCGTTTGGAGGCGCCCAATTCCAGTGAATGAGGCCCCGATGGACCTTCGGATGAGGGCGATTTTATCGCGCTTACGGTGCTCGTACAACCACCGGTGGAGAAGGTGAGCGCACACACGCAGGAGAGTGACGGTGGTCACCGCCTGGGATGGAGGCTTTGAGCAAACCTAGCTATGAGGGAGTAGCGCCATGAAAAGCGACAAGCGCGACCTGCTGAAAGTGCTGAAGAAAGAATTGCAATTTGTGGAGACGGGTGGCTACAAGAATTCGCAACGAGCGCCGTGGAGGCCGGCATATATGTTTCAGGACTCGCGCAGTTGCGTGAACTTCGAGGTAAGCCAGCATCCCAAGCCGTGCAGCGAATGCGCGCTGATGGAAATGGTGCCGGAAGACGCACCGCAGGCGATGGTTCCGTGCCGGTATATCCCGCTGAACGAGGAAGGGGCCACGCTGGACAGCTTGTATCGCACGGGGACACAACAAGAAATCGAGGCCACGTTCACCGAGTGGTTGCGAGGCAGGATTGCGCTGTTAGAGCAGCGGAGAGCGGAAGCGCTGAGAAGTTCCGAACATCCCGAAGTGCACGTGCAGGGAAAGTTTGCACCGAGCCGGTGATTTGATTTTGCGTTTTGGTGCTGCCGTGCTCGATTATTGGAGGTGAATATGTTTTCCTTCTGTGCGAATCCCGATTGTCAGGTTCCCTTTGAGTATGAAGAGGGGCGATTGTATCGATTTCACAAGAACGCATCTGTGGGCGGGGACGCCCCAAATACTCATTCGGTGCAGCATTTCTGGCTGTGCAGCAGTTGCTCGGAGATATACACGCTCGAGTATCTTAGCGATCGCGGCGTGCTGATCAAAACCTTGCCGGTATTTTCAGTAAATCCCGGGGCGTTTCGACTTATTGCAGCTGCGTAGCGGAGCGCCTTAATATCCGAGCGGTTGGGCGCCGCTTGTTCTCAGGCCAGCACTCAACAATACTTTTGGGAAAGCCGGTGTGTGTCGGCCGGCATTTCCCGAATGTGAATCCCTCCGATTCTTGTCCTTGCGATGACCTCTCCCGAATGAAAATAATCGGGACAATCTCATTAACTATATAAAACAGAACGAGCCCGGAGGGAATGTTGGATCCGAACCGGGCTCGCGGTCTGCCGTGTCGATGGTCACGGTCAGTGGCGAACGGTCAGAACCGGGCAAGCGGCGTGAGCGACGATTTTATGCGCGATGGCCATGGGGAGATGATTGGCCGCGCCGGGCAGTCCGTGTTCTTTCCTTACGCCGAGGACGATGAGATTCAGCGCTCGAAGGATAGCAAATCCAAGAATATTGTCGGCGGGATCGCCCTGCACGACCAAGTATTCCGGCTTGCACCTAGCCTGAGCTTCGGGTGGAACAATTTGGCGGAGCAGCTTTTCCGCCGCTGCGGCGACGTCGTTGGCGGAGACTAAATCGCCGGCAGCGGGTCTGGGGATGACGTGCAACAGGGTCAATCGGGCTTGAAATTCTTCGGCCAGCGAGACCGCGTAAGCTGCGGCGTGCATCGATTCGGGACTGAAATCGGTGGCATACAAAATTTCACGAAATTCACCCTTGCGGGCCTCCAATTCATTAACACGCGGGCCAACCGTGAGGACCGGGCAGGCCACGGTGCGAAACATTTCTTCGGCCACAGAGCCGAGCAGGAGTTTCGCGAGGCCGGTGCGTCCCCGGGTTCCGATGACGAGCAGGTCGGTATCGGTCCGGGCGATGGTTTGCTGCAGGCAGGAAGTGATGCTGCCTTCTTCGATCACGACCTCGGTGGGAATTCCAGGAAAAGCGGCGAGCAACTCGGCGCGGTGCTGGTCGTCCTCGGCTTGCGCGGCCTTTAGATAGACGTCCCAGGTGGCGGGCTCGGTCATGGGATTGAGGACCGGGGTGCGTACGTGCAAAGCAGCGAGTTTGGCCTCGTAGTGCCTGGCAATTTTCTGGACGTAAGGAATGGCGTGAGCGGCGGCAGGGGAGAAATCGGTGGCAAACAAAATATTTTTAAAGGCGATGGCGGCTCTGACGGTAGCGGCACTGGCGGTAGCGGTTTTCATGTTGGACTCCTTCGGTGGCCATTGTCAGTTCTATGGGAACGCGAGGATGTGACCCGGGTCACGGTTGGGGGTGACCTCGGTCGCACCTGGGACGCAGGGTGGGGGTTGCGAGGGAATTGGCGGGCTTGACTTCGATACAAATAGTAAGTAAAAGTAACGAATCGAAAGTAGTCGAAAGTGGGGCCATGGAGCCGCACTTGGGGTGGAAAGAGCATGAGATACGGGGCGAAAAGTGGGTTTTCCGGGCAAATTTGGCTGTGGGCGATGGTGGCGTTGCTGAGCTGCGTCACGGGCGCGCGCGGGCAATCGACGTACACCGGTAAATTATCCGGAGAGGTGACGGACACTTCGGGGGCGGTGATTGCAGGAGCCAAAGTCACGCTGACGGATCAGGCTACCAACGTGCAGATCAACGTGACGACGGATGGCAAAGGCGTGTACGTGTTGACGGGCTTGCGTCCGGCGACCTACATGATTCTGGTGGAGGCGCCGAACCTGGCGCCGGTGGAAAGAAAAGATATCGTGCTGGCGGTGAGCCAGGAAGCCAACATCAACTTCAGCCTGGCGCCGGGCTCGGTGTCCAGCACCGTCACGGTAACCGAGGAAGCGCCGCTTCTGGATACCGGCAACGCAACTTTAGGCACGGATGTTACGAACGAATATGTTCGCGACATTCCGTTGGTGGACCGGAGCTTCTTCGGGTTGGTGTTTCTATCCGGGGGAGTGACGGAAGCGGCAGGCTCCGGGATTCAAGATTCGTATCCAGCGGGGACCAACTTTGTTTCGAACGGGCAGCGGAATGCGACGGCCGAAGTGCGAATGGATGGGGCGCTGACCAGCGCACCGGAACAGGGCGAGGGCGGAACCACCAACGTTTACTACCAGCCATCGGTGGAGATTGTTCAGGAATTCAAAGTTGCCAACAACAGCTTTTCCGCGGAATACGGGAACAATGGCGGGACGGTGGTGAATCTGGTTTTGAAAGAAGGCGGGAATAAGTTTCACGGCAGCGGCTGGTGGTTCGGGCAGCGATCGGCGCTGGATGCCAACGACTTTTTCAATAATGCGGCGGGAGTGCCAAAGGCCGATCACCTGCGCGATCAATACGGTTTCGCTATGGGCGGACCAATCCGCAAGGGGAAAACATTTTTCTTCGTGGATGTGGAAAAAGTTCGGGTGCAAGACGCCGTAAATATATCGGGCAACGTGCCGACCGCGGATGAACGGCTGGGGAATTTTTCGGCGGATGCCACTTCCATTTATAACCCGTCGAATTGCGTGGCCTTCGATCCCTCCACCGGAACCTGCGCGTCAGCGGGCGCAATACGTGGGGGGCGCTTCGAATGTGGATGCGGCCGGCAATTCGCTGGCCGGAGTTCCAAATGTGATACCGACGAGCCAGATCAATCCCATCGGACAAGCGATCTTGAATTTATATCCACTGCCGAACGTGAGCGGCAATCCGAACGTAAACTTTCGGACGTCGACCATCGCGTCAAGCAGCGGCTATCAGTACGACATAAAGATAGATCAGCACTTCAATGACAAAGTGCACCTCTCGGGGCGCTACAGTCACCTGTACGCGGATTTTTCAACGCCATTTATTCTGGGAGACGGCACGGATGCGCAGTTCAATACCATCAACGATGGGCTGAAGGGCAACACGGTGGTGAGCAACGGGGGCCTGGAACTGGATTATTCGTTGACGCCCACCACGCTGTGGACCAGCCGGCTGGCGATCGATCGGGTTTCTTCGCCGGGGCATTCGTTGGGGCCTACGCTGTCGTCGGTGGGATTTCCGCCTATTTTGCAGCAAGCCAATGCGCTGGACCGTATGCCGACGATTCAAACGGATACCAGCGGCACAGCCAACCAGCTTTCACTTTTCAATCAATGCTGCACGGACACCTCGTTCGCGCACAGCTTGTATTCGTATTCGTCGTCTGTCTCCTGGCTGCGCGGGAAGCACAGCTTTACCGGAGGATTCGAGCAGCGGCAGTTCTTCAACAATTTTGGACAGCCCAACTACCCGACAGGCTATTTTTATTTTCCGCAGACGGTGACGGCCAGCTCGCCGACAGATTCAAGCGCGGGGAATTCTTTCGCGGATATTTTGATTGGTTACGGAGATCCTTCGAGCTTCATCAATATTCAGCCGACGGTGGCGGACAAATCGTGGGAGACGGCGTTTTATCTGCAGGACGATTTCAAGGTGAGCCCCAAGCTGACGGTTAATTTAGGGTTGCGCTACGAATGGAGTACGCCGTATACGGAGCGCTTCAATCATCAGCAATTCAGCAATTTCACGGGCGATACGGGAATCGCAGTTACGCTGCTCGCTGGCCAGGCTCCGACAGAATTGAAGGGCACGACGCTTTTCCCAGGGCAAGGCGGTCTGGGCCGATCGGTGCCCACGGACCGCAACAATCTGGCTCCGCGGCTGGGATTCGCGTACGCGCTGAATCCCAAGACGGTGATTCGGGGCGGCGCGGGAATTTATTACGGGCTTAACCCGGCGACGAATTTCCAGTACACCGGGACGGCATTCAGCAGCCAGGGCAACGTATTTTTCACGCAGGATGGATTTAACACGCAATACGCAACGTTCCAGAACCCATTCCCCAACGGACTGCCGCAGCCGCAAGGTACGTCGGCTGGGAACAATCCGAACTGGGGATTTTCCAACTCCAACAATTTGGGGACCGAACAAGCGCGGAATGCGGATATTTTTCAATGGAATATCGGGGTTCAGCGATTGCTGCCGGCGGATATCAGCATCGGAATCGATTACTCCGCAAATCGGAGCAATCATTTGCCGTGGGGTGGAAATAACATCACCACCACGCGCAACCGGAACTTTCTTTCTTCCGATGTGCGGGCGCAAATTTCGGCGCAGCAGCATGCGTTGGATCCCAACTGCGATGTCGACGGCTGCGTTACGGCGTACCTGAATCAGTTGGTGGACAATCCGTTTTTGAATTTTTTCCAAGGGCCGACGGCCATTTATAATCAGCCATCATCGCTATATAACCAGCCGCAAATACCGTTGGCTAATCTTCTCCGGCCGTATCCGCAGTTCAACGGGCCGTTCACGGGATTGCCGAATTTTGGAGCCAACTCTTTTTATAACTCGGTGCAAGTGCGCTTCCAGAAACGGGCGGGTCACTATGTGAGCTTCGAGGGGAATTATACGTTTTCCAAATCGACGGACGATTCTTCGGCGGGCTTCAATTCATTCGTAGGATCCCTGGATGCAGGGAACGTGCAGCAACTGGATCGCCTGAATCAGGAGCACAGCATCAGCGCGAACGATGCGACGCACCGCTTTGTGGTGGCCACCGTTTTACAGGTGCCGGTGGGTCGCGGGCGGTGGGTTGGAAGAGACATGAACCGGATTCTTAATGGAGCGATCGGCGGGTGGGCGGCTTCCATGGTGATCACGCGGCAAAGCGGGCAACCGCTGGCGTTCTCCACCGTGGGTGGCGCGAACGGATTGTTCACGGACGGCAATCAGCGGCCAAATATTTTGTGCAATCAAGTTTCAAGCGGGATCAGCTATCACCAAGCGGCTGCCAATGGGCTGAATGGCACGGGCAATGCTTCGGTTTTCAACGCTAGCTGTTTCGGCTATCCGGGGGACGAAGTGCCTGGGAACGCGCCGCGCTACATTTCCACGCTGCGCACAGATGGAATTCGCAACGCGGATGTGTCGTTCAGCAAGGAGTTCGCGATTCATGAAGCCATGAAGCTGCAAGTGCGCGCGGAGTTTTTCAACTTCACGAACACCGTGAGATTTGCCGCTCCCAACACCGCGGTGTCCACCGATCCGACGAATCCCGGATCATTTGGCACGGTAACCTCCACGGCGAATACGCCAAGACACACCCAGTTCGGTTTGCGTTTCGAATTCTAAGGACTGTTACCGATGAGAATGCGCGGGATCGCAATTTTATATTGTGCGGGGTTGTGTGCGGTGGCGCAGGCCAACAGCCCAGAGCAAAACTGGACGCACTTCACGCGCATCGGGGCGTATGGATTGCGCTCCGACAATGCGGCGGCCATTGTGCGCGACGCGCGAGCAAGCGGGGTGTTTGGCATCGAAGTAGACAACGATATTCCGGGGCGGTATGAAAGTTTTCTGGATCCCACGGAAAAACTGCGAGCCATTCACGAGGTGGCCGAGCTGGCGCACAAGGCCGGGAACAAGAGCTTCGTGTACATCGCGGGCACGGAATGCATCACGGCCAATGGCGATAAGGCCGCGCACTCACTGGCGAAAGATCACCCGGACTGGCTGCAGCGAAAAGTAACCGGGGAGCCGGCGATGTTTACTTCGGGCGCGGCGTTCTGGATCAGTCCGGGAGATGAAGATGTGTGGGTCAGCCCGTATGCCGCGGAGTGGAGGAAAACGTACATGGAGCGGGTGCGGCAGATCGCGGGTACCGGCATTGATGGAATTTATGTGGATATTCCTTATTGGATGACGCATTTCGAAGGCTGGGAAAAAACCTGGGCGAGTTTCGATGACCACACGGTGGAGGCGTTCCGGCGCTCCACAGGTTTGGATGCGCGGCACGATTTGAAGCTGGGGGATTTTTCGGATTCCAATTTCCGCAAATGGGTGGATTTCCGGATTACCACGTTTACGGATTTCGTGCGGGAGATCCGCGAAAACGCGCGCAGCGTGAATCCCGGGATCATGATTATTCCGGAAATATATCCGGGGATTGAAGAAGAAGCGGTGCGGGTGGGCGCGGATGTGTATGAAATGTACGGAGTAGTGGACGTAATCGCGCATGAATATGAATTTGGGAATGGCGATCACATGGCGTCTTCACGCTCGCAACTCGATTGGCTGCTGTATCAGGTGGGGATGCTTTCTTTTCGGGCGTTCGCGCAGGGAAAAGCAACCTGGATCTTGAATTATTCCTGGGATGGCGATAAAGGCGTGGGCCCCAAAGAGCCGATGAGGAATCTGGCGATGTCGCAAATCATGGCAGGGGCAAATACGTGGGATGCGCCAGGGCACTCGATGGGCGGATCGAACGATCTGGCGACGCGAACGGAAATGTTTAGCTGGATTGGAAAAAACGAGAAGGTGTTTTACGCTCCACGCACGCCAATGCATCCGGTGGGAGTGTATTTCTCGCCGAAGAGCCGAAATTACGACAGCGCGAATTTTCTGGCGTCGTATCGCGGAACGTTGTTGATGTTGCTGCAGCAGCATCGAGAATTTCAGGTGGTCACGCCGCGGACGCTGGCCGGATTTCACGGGGCGGTGCTGGTACTGCCCAATGTGAGTGTGCTGGACGCGGAAGAAAAGGCGGCACTGCGGCAGTTCAGCGCCGGCGGCGGGCGACTGGTGATTACGGGGATGGATGCGACGGGACTGAACGAGACCGAGGCGAAAGAGGAAGCGAAGGGGAGCGCGAGGGTCACGCGTTTCAAGGAATGCCCGGGCCGCGCCTATTTTGAACAACTGCAGAAGGATTTTTCAGCGGGGAGCCAGACGGCTTCCAAAGATTTTCTTGCCAGTGTAGATGCAGGAGCGGAGATCGCTATCGACGCGCCAGCCACGGTGGTAACGAACATCGCTTCGGTGAATGGCACGCCGCACATTTTTGTCGCGAATTTCACGGGGCTGGTTCCCCACGAGGTGGCGGTCCCTACAGCGCTGAGCAATATTCGAATTTCCACTACGGATACGAAAAGGCAAACCCTGCACATGCTGCCATTCCTCGGGAGCGTGCAGGATGTTCACGGGGAGCGAGTGGGAAATAAGATGGCTTTTACTTTGCCCAAGCTTGATCGCGGTGCGGCCGTGTGGTTTGATGGCGGCGCGTCGAGCGCAGAGATGAGCAAAGAAACGGGCAAGGAAGCGAATGGCGATCTCAAGCGGTAAACGAAGAGGACTGGAGGCCGTCGCAGACAGCCGAGGGGTTATCGCTGCGCTGGCGATCGACCAACGAAGCGCGCTGCGAAAATTATTTTCGGCGGCGACCGGTGCAGCGCCGGAGCACATCTCGCGGGAGACGATGGAAATCTTCAAGCAGGCGGTGAGCCGGGTGCTCACGCCGTTTGCCAGCGCTATTTTGCTGGATCCGGAGATTGGATTGCCGGCAGCGAAGCAACGGTCGAAACATGCAGGGTTGCTGCTGGCTTACGAACAAACTGGGTTCGACAAATCGGTAGCGGGGCGAATGCCGCGGCTGCTGGAAGGATGGTCGGCGAAAAAATTGGTGGAGGCGGGCGCGGACGGAATTAAAACGCTGCTGTACTATTCGCCCTTCACGGATGCGAGCATCAACAGGCGCAAACAGGAATGGGTTGAAAGGGTGGGGGCCGAGTGCGCGGCGGAAGATGTTCCGTATTTTCTGGAATTGGTGGGGTATCACGATGAGCTGGACGAAAAGAGCCGAGAATTTGCGGTGGTGAAGCCGGAGGTGGTGATCGGCGGGATTGCAGAGTTTTCGAAAGCGCAATATCGAGTGGATGTTTTGAAAGTTGGAGTGCCGGTGAACATGGCGTACGTGGGCGGAGTGAGCCGGCAGAGCGCTGAGGCTGCGTATGGCCGCGAGGAAGCTAAGGAACAATTCAAGCGGGCTTCGGCGACGGCGCGGAAGCCATTTATTTATTTGTCGCAGGGCGTAAGTAACGAACTGTTCCGCGAAACGCTGGAACTGGCGAGCGAGGCCGGTGCGGATTTTTCGGGAGTGCTGTGCGGACGCGCGACGTGGAAGGATGGAGTGGGGATATTTGCGGCATCCGGTCTCGCGGCGCTGGAAGATTGGTTGGGGACCGAAGGGGTTGAGAATATACAACGAATCAACGCGCTTCTGGCGCGGGCAAAACCGTGGTTTGAATGCTATGACACCGTGGTGAACACGCCGGTAGCGAGTTAGGCGGATGGCGAAAATTGCGCCGGGGCCGTTCTGGTGCGTGAGTGTGAATCCGGCCATCGACAAACGGATGCGGGTAAAGAAACTGATGCGCGGAGCAGTGAATCGGGTGATGGAGATGCGCGGGGAGCCGGGAGGAAAAGCGGCGCATGTGGCAATGGTGCTGCAGATGTTGGGAGCGGAACCGGTGTGGGTCGGGTTTGCGGGCGGCAGCACGGGGGAGCAGTTGCGGCGGGGCCTCAAGGGGATCGGCGTCGGAGTGCAAAGTGTGGCCATCGAGGGCGAGACGCGCGTGAACCTGGAAATTATCGACGAGGAAGGGGTGGTTACGGAAATACTGGAGCCGGGAAGCGCGGTGTCGGAGCGGGAAGTGGAAAGTTTTTTTGAGTTATGCAAAAAGCTGTTTTCCGGAAATCGCGAGCCGGGAGTGGTGATTGCTTCGGGCAGTGTGCCGCCGGGCGTGCAAGGGGATTTTTATGCACGGTTGACGGAGTTGGCGCATCGCTGCGGGCACAAACTGTTTCTGGACAGCAGCGGTGAAGCGATGAAACAGGCGTTACAGGCCGAGCCGGATCTTATAAAACCGAATCGCGAAGAAGCGGAGTGGCTGGTTGAAGGAAAAATCGGGGATCGCGAAGCAGCAAGGAGCGCGGTGGGTAAGCTCGTTGCGCTGGGAGCGCGTGGGGCGATGGTGAGCCTGGGAGCGGATGGGTTGGTTTGTCGTTTTGCGGATGGGCGTGAAACATTCCATGCGATGGCACCGAAAGTTTCGGCGAAGTCCACGGTAGGGTGCGGCGACGCAACCTTGGCGGGACTTGCTTACGCGACGTTGGATGGCTTCGAGGCGGAGAAAAGTTTGCAACTTGCGGTGGCGTGCGGAGCTGCAAATTGCCTAGCGGATGCTCCGGGGCAATTGCGCGAGACGGATGTGCGGGCATTCGAAGTAAGAGTAGAGATCGAACGATTGAATTAGCGGGCGAGAATGGTCTGGCGCTTAAGATGCGCGGGAAAGCACGCACAGAATGCTGAACGAAGAACGCAGACGCGGAATTCTGGAACTGCTGGAGAGCGACGGCCGGGTGCTGGTGCGGGACCTGTCCGATCGCTTTCACACTTCGCTGATCACGATTCGAAAAGATCTGGAAGTTTTGCATCACCAAGGGCACCTGGAGCGCACGCACGGAGGGGCGCTGCCGCTGCGCACCGGGGCGCTGCAAGACCGGACATTTCAAGAGAAGGAACGGCTGCACCGGCATGAGAAATTGCGGATCGCGGCGGCGGCAGTAAAAATGATTGTCGATGGACAGGTGATCATTCTGGATTCGGGCACCACGACCACGGCAATCGCGCGCGGCGTGCAAACAATTTCGCAGCCTCACGGTCATCACCAACGGTACAAATATTGCGGAGGAGCTGGCGGGGACGGCGGTGGAAGTGATTCTTACCGGCGGGACGCTGCGAAAGAATTCGTTTTCGCTGGTGGGGCCGCTGGCGGAAGAGTCGCTGCGACAATTGAGTGCCGATATGCTTTTTTTGGCGGTGGACGGATTTGATACGCAGTACGGGCTGACCACGCCGAATCAATTGGAAGCGCGAGTGAATAGAGTGATGGCCAAGACGGCGCGGCGCACGATGGTGGTGTGCGACTCGAGCAAATTCGGGCGAAGAAGCTTGTCACTGATCATGCCGACATGGGCGGTACACGAAGCGATCACGGATAAAAAAATCAGCAAAGCGCATTTGAAGAGCTTGCGAGACGCGAATATCGAAGTGACGCTGGTTTAGAACGGCCGCGGCGCGCTGAAATTACAGAATTGCGACTCTGGGGATTACACGGATATGGATAGCAGCAGGTTAAAAGCGCAGGAGTCCGCCACGCTGCGGGAAATATTGACGCAACCACAAGCGTGGAAGGGCGCGCTGGCGGATTTCAAAGCGAGTGCGGTGCTGGGGAAAATATTGGAGAGCAGCGCGGCGCGAACGGAGTGGTTGTTCGTGGGATGCGGCACAAGTTATTACCTGGCGGAAGCAGCGGCGGGTTCCTGGACGGCACTTACGGGGCAAGCGGCGCGGGCCATTCCGGCGTCGGAGATTTTATTGTTTCCGGCGCTCGCGCTGCCACGGGTCGGCGACTTGCAGGCGGTGGTTATTTCGCGATCGGGCAGCACGTCGGAGGCGGTGCGGGCGGCGGTGTTGCTGAAGGAAAAGCACCGCGTGCCGACAATCGGAATAACGTGCTCGGCGAAGTCGCCATTGGAAGCGGCTTGCGAGTTGACCATCCCAATTAGCGCGGCGGAAGAGAAAAGCACGGTGATGACGCGGTCGTTTACGTCGATGCTGCTGGTGCTGCAATATTTGGCGGCCAGCAAAGGCGGGGCGAAGGACTTTTGCGCTTCGCTGGAAACTCTGCCGGGGAGATTCGAATTGGCGCTGCCGCGATTTTTCGGAGAAGGTGGAAGCGTTCGCGGCGGAACAAAGTTTTGAAGATTATATTTTTCTGGGGCAAGGGCCTTTTCATGGGATCGCTCGCGAGGCGGCATTGAAGCTGATGGAGATGTCTTGCTCTTTCAGCCAGTCGTATCACACGCTGGAATTCCGGCATGGACCGAAAGCGATTGTGGGGCCGGAGACGTGTTTGACATTTTTCATCAGCGAGAGCGGCGGAGATGCCGAATGCGAAGTTTTGGCGGAGATGAAGGAGCTGGGCGGGGTAATCATCGCGGTGTGCAATCGCGCCAACAAGACGATTCGAGCGTCCAGCGATGTGGTGTTCGAACTGGATCTGGACAACCCGGAGATTGCGTGGCTGGCGCCCGCGGTGGTTTCGTCGCAATTGCTGGGATGCTATGCGGGAGTGGCAAAAGGGCTGAATCCGGATGCGCCGAAAAATTTAACGCGCGTGGTAATGCTCGACTAGCGTGGCGCGGACAGAGGCCAAATTCGATGTGGCGGTGGTGGGCGAGCTGAATCTGGATATTATTTTGTCCGGGCTGCCGGACGAGCTGCAACTGGACCGCGAACACCTGGCTGAAGATTTGAAGGTTACGCTGGGAAGTTCGTCGGCGATTTTTGCGCATAACCTGGCGTCGCTGGGAAATAGGGTGGGGTTCAGCTCGGCGATCGGCAGCGATGCGCTGGGCGAAATGTGTCTGCAGCGGCTGGGCGAGAGCGGCGTTGACCTTTCCGGTGTGCGACGCTTTGCGGGGCAACAGACGGGGCTGACCGTTATTCTGCCGAAGGGCGCGCAACGATACATTCTTACTTATCCGGGCACCATGTCGGTGATGCGGCTGGAAGATCTGGACGTCGAATATATTTGCAGCGCTAAACATTTCCATTTGTCGTCCTATTTTCTGCAACGGGCGCTGCGGCCCAAGATGGCGGAGCTGTTTCGGCGCGTCAAAGAGGCGGGGCTAAGCACTTCGCTGGATACTAACGACGATCCGGACGAGGAATGGACGCAGGAGTTGCTGGCAGTGCTGAAGTACGTGGATGTGTTTCTGCCCAACGAACACGAAGCCTGCAAAATATCCCGGCGGGCGGACGCGAAGGGTGCGGGGGAGTTTTTCGCGGAACTGGTGCCGGTGGTGGTGATCAAGCGGGGTTCAGCGGGAGCGATGGCGCAGCAAGGGGACAAGATCATGTTTGTTGAAGCGCGACGTGGACCAGCGGTGGATGCGGTGGGGGCGGGGGATAGTTTCGACGCCGGATTTCTGCATCAGTATATTCGCGGGGCGAAGCTGGAAGATTGCTTGAGATTTGGAAATGTCGCCGGGGCGTTGTCGGTGACGCGCGCGGGCGGAACGGAAGCGTTTCGGGATAAAGGGCACCGAGAAGAATTTCTGAAATCGAACTGGCCTAAAGAGAAGCCGTTGACGTAACGATCCGAAAGTTAAGCGGTCACTCCCCGGGCCAGGTAGTTTTGGTGTGGCGTTTGGCCGGGCGTTTTGCCGCAACGCCTTCCTTGTTACGAGTCTTCTTAACAACCCGCTCATTACGTCTTTTGTTGCACAGCTCAGTGGCGTGTTGACTAGTTGCCGCCGGAAGCGGCGCTGGGCGCTGGAGTGGCTTGCAGGAGCAAGTTGTCGGTGAATTCGACATCCAGTTTGGCGGTTGGACCGGTGACGGTTCCGTAGTCTTTGCCGTTCACGTAGTCGACAATTTTGTAGGGTTTGGCCTGCAGGCCGCGCAGCTCGATGGGGCCTTTCCAGCCGACGGAGACGTGCTTGCCCTTGGGAGCGCCGGGTTTTTCCGCGCTGTAGAATGCGAAAAACATGTTTCCGTCTTTTTCGATGGCATAGGCTTCGGGAAAGTCGTAGCCGTATACATACAAATCGAGAAAATTTCCCTTGGAAAGCATTTTCTGGTTGTAGAGATCGATCCATTTTTTCCAGTGGGGTTCTTTCCCAGGGTTAAGAAAAACATTTTTCAATTTGGGGCCGTAGTCTGGCCAGGTGAATTTGGTGCCGAGGACTCCGCCGGTACCGAGAGTGGAGGCAAAGTCGCTGCCGACATCCTGCTCATTGTCGCCGATGCCGGAAATTTGAGTGAGCTCAACGTGGTCGCCGTAAATCGCGGCGCGGGGGCCGAGCAAGGCTTTATACATTTTCATGCGACGGCGCACCTGCACGGAACCAACGGGATCGGCGGTGACGGCCTGGTCCATGTAGCGGAACCAAGCGAGGCTGGGCGGCGTTCCGCAAGGACAACTTTGGGTGACGCTGTCGGCTTTGAGCGCGCGCGTGGTCTCGAAGATGATTTTGTACACTTCGCCCATGGCATAAACGGAGTCCATCGGGGACTTGTGGTGATGCGCGGGGTTGTAACAGGGCGGCGTGGCGTAAATATTATCGAGTTTGTGGCCGTCGAAATCCCAGTCGTGGATGAAGCGTTCGGTGAGTTGCTTGTAATAGGCTTGCACTTCGGGAACAGCGGGGCAAAGGGTAGCCAGGTTGCGGGTCATGCGTGCGGGCTTTCCGGACTGATCGAGAATCAGCCAGTCGGGATGCTGCTTGACGACGTCGGAAACGACGTAGCGGTGGCCGCCGTATCCGAATTTTCCATCTTCCACGGCCAAGGGCAGCCACCAGAGCTGGACTTTTACATTTTGCGCGTGGAAATCCTTGACCATGTTTTGAATGGAGTCGGCGGCAAAGGTATCGGTGCGGGGCTGCCAGTCACCGTAGTTGTTAAACCAGCGATCATCGAGGGTGGCCCAGTGAATGCCGAGTTCCTTGAGCTTGGGGATGGTGGCGACCATTTGCGCGGGGGTGACGTTGGATTCATAGCCCCAGCCGCACCAACTGACGGCGTAATTTTCGTCGTTGTTGGCGGGACGGGCCAGGCCTTCGCGCTCTACGGCGTTGGACCACATGTTGAGGGGCTCGTAGTAATCGCCTTTGTAGACGGCCACGAAGGTGCGCGGGGTGGAATAGGTTTCGCCGGGCTTGAGAGTGGTCTTGGCGGGAAAAGTTATTTCGGCGGAAACGCGGCCATCGGTGGTGGTCTTCACGGGAATGGAAATGACCAGCGGAAGAGTTTCGATATGGCCGATGGCTTCGCCAACGGTGCGAGTCCAAAAGGCCACTACCGGAATGCCGCCGCCGACGCGGCCGAGATCGTCCTTGGTGTCTACCGGTGCGCCAAAAGGATTCTGCTGTTCGAATTTCGCGGGAATGGGCAGGACGTCATCCTTGCCCCACTTGAGACTGGAGCCAAAGAAAGACCACAGCTGGTGAGGAGCGGCGGAGGTGTCGGCGAGCGAAGCGTTCAGGCGATGACGTTGGAGGGAAACATTTTCGATGGCGAGATCTTTGGCGGAATTGTTTCGCAGAGTGGCGGAGAGCAGCGCGAGAGAAGGAAAATCGTCGTAAATTTCTAGGGTGAGGGTTTCCGCCAGAGAGGCGTCTGGAGCTGTGGCGTTCGGGGCAGAATTTACTTCAATATGCTTTCCCAAGCGTCCGAGTTTGCCCTGAGCCTCGGAAATGCGGGCGTTTTTGAGATCCAAACTCAGGTCGTTGATGTTTTTGCCGCCGAGAGATAAATGTTGCCCGGCTTCACTGGCAGGGTCGTCGAGGGTGAGGCTGCGGCCGTCGACCTTGAGGCTGCTTTTCAGATAGCCGGAGGAAGTCAGGACGAATTCGGCGGAGGGGGTATCGACGTGGATGCCGTCGGGCTCGGTATGCACGGCGATTTTTGAGGATTGTGCTGGAGCTGGAGCGGCGGATTCCCTGGCGGGTTTGCTTTCACAACCGGCGGCGTGCAACAGCAGAGTAGCGGCGACGAGCACGAAGGCAGAAGAAAGTATGCGAGATATGGTGGTGGCGCGTTTTTTCAAGAGTTTGCCAGAAATCATTCTTCAGTCTCCTGCCTTAGGCGCTTTGGGGCCGCCTTTGAACTGAGCAAAAAGTTTTTCGGCGTTTCGGCGATAGACCTTCTCCAGAATGCTGGACGGCAGCTCCATGCCATAGATTTCCCAGCGACCTTGGCCGGGATATCCCCAATAGTCGAAATATTCGTCGCCGGTTTCGAGCCAGCGAAAATAATTGGCGTACATCTTGGGATCGGGTTCGCTATCGGTGCCGAATAAAATGCGATCCTGGAATTCGGTCGAAGAGTTGGCGAGAGCGGCGAGGCTGGCGGCCCATTTCGGCTTCGCGGGCGCCAAACTCGACGAGCATGTTGGGATATTTGCTTGAGCCAAGTCGGAAACCAGGTCGAGATTTTCAGGCCAGTTGGCCACGTGTAAAGCGATGAAGGTGGTGCGGGGATGCTTGGCGAAGACATGATTACGCTCTTCCAAGAGCTTTTCCTTGGTGGGAAACTTGGAGCCATAAAAGCTCCAGGTGGGATTGTGCATTAATTCTTCGTAGCGTTCGTTGTGGTTATCGGTGGGAGTGAAGAAAGCTTCGGGATCGGTAGAGTGGATGGCGACGGGAATGCCGAGCTTTCCGCATTCTTCCCATACCGGATCCATGCGTTCATCGTCAATGGCGACGAAGTTGCCAGACTTGTCGCGAACGGCGAGACCGAAATCTTTCAAGACCTTGAGGCCGCGAGCGCCACGGCGGACAGCGTCATCTAGTTGCTGGACCATTTTGGAGCTGAATTGCGGGTCGTCGATCTTGCTCCAATCCATTTGAGTGAAGACCATGAAGCGGCCGGGATAAGGCTTGACCATGGTGTCGAGGACGCCTTGGAGCTTGTCGCCCCAGAGACCGGTGAGGATGACGATGGTTTTTACATTGGCGGCGTCCATGGTTTTGACGACGTCGGCGGGGGGAACTTTGTCGCCATTGATGCCTTGGGCGTCGTTCACGTGATTGTGCATGTCGATGACCGGGAAGCGTGCGCGCGGCACCTGATGGACTGGGAGATGGAGCATAGGATGGGGATCGAAATCTTTTAGGAGGAGGGTCATGCGCTTGGCGGCGTCGGGGTCTTCTTTATAGGCGATGTCCTGAGCGATGGCGAAGGTAGCGATTCCGGCAAGCAGGATGAGGGGATAAAGGATCAAGGATTTACGTTTCATGGAACGCTCCAAGGACGGACCCAAAAATATTAAGCTCAGTTAGGAAGAGCGGGAGGTATTGTACCGGGAAGGGCAACAAAACGAAACAAAAAGTAGCAAAACGAAAGCATGTTCTTGGGGGAGCAGATTCAGGGGTTCGCGAGTTGGAAATTGAATGAGCGGATGCGTGTTGAAACGGGATAGCGAGGAGCGGGGATGGACGTTCAGGCGGTAACACTGACAGGCGAGGCGGTGCGGTTGGAAGCGATGACGATGGAGCACGTCGCGGAACTTTATCGCGCCGGTGGGGATGCGGAGTTGTGGCGATGGATACCTACCGGAATGCGCTCGCTGGAGGATATGCGGGGATATGTAGATCTGGCGCTGGGTGAGCAGCAACAGGGGACAGCGTTGCCGTTCGTGATAATCGATCAGAGGACGAATCAGATTATCGGTAGTACGCGGTACGCCAACATTGTGCGAGCGCATCGACGGTTGGAGATTGGCTGGACGTGGGTCACGGCGGCGCATCAGCGAACCGTGGCGAATACGGAGGCGAAGTATCTGTTGCTGAGTCACGCGTTTGAGACGCTGGGGGCGAACCGGGTGGAGTTCAAAACGGACGCGCTCAACGAGAAGTCACGGCGGGCGCTGCTGCGCATCGGGGCGAAGGAAGAAGGCACGTTTCGCAGGCATGTGGTGTGCGAAAGCGGACGAGTGCGAGACTCGGTCTATTTCTCGATTGTGAATACGGAATGGCCGGAAACAAAAAACAGGCTATTGAGATTGCTGGGGCGGGAAACTCAATAGCCTGAACGGTGAGACAACGGCGCGGCTAAGCGGAGGTCAGGGAACACGCGTTTAGCGCGTCGAGATTTAGCGCACGGGGCCGACGTGGATGCTGTGCATGGGCAGCGGGTCCTGCACTTCGATGAGTGTGGCGTAGTAGGAATTTCCGGAGTGGGTGTTTCCGGCGGTGCCAGAGAGCTTCAAAATTCCTACCGGCGCGTCGTTGAGTTCATTACCCTGAACATTGTTGTCGTTGCCCTCGATAAAAATGTCGGCCTGGCCGCTGTTGCTGAGGTCATTGCGACTGGCAAGATTATTGTCTCCGGCAAGATCGATTCCAAACAGGACGAGGGAATTGGACACTTTGTTGGATTCGACGTGGGCATGGGAGCCGCCGGCGTAAATGCCGACCTGACTGGTGGCTACATTATTTTCTTCGACGCGGACATCGTCGGACTGAAAGACGAGGATGCCGGTGCCGTTGGCGGTGCAAGTGACCATGGAGACGCAGGGCGACCATACGTTGTCGGTGACGGTGTTGTGGAGAATGCTGCCCTTGGCGCCAAAGCCGATCTGGATGCCGTTTTGGGCGGCGCCGGAGGTGGGGCCGAGGCCGGTAACGGCGTTGCCGGTGACGATGGTTTCGGTTCCGGCTTCATTGCCAGTAATGCCATTTTTCTGATAATCGTGAATGCTGTTGTCGTTGATGCGCACCGCGGAAGTTTTTACCGCCGAGCTTTGTACCAGGATGGCGTCGCCACTCTGGCAACCGTTGAGAGCTGCCGCGAGTTTGGTGTTGCGAATGGCGTTGTGTTCGATGATGCCGGAGGCGTTCTGATAGAGGATGCCGATCAAGACGGGAGCGCATTGGGCTATGCCGTTGTTGGCGGTGTCGACGATCAAGCCTTCGATTTCAACGTGCGCGGCTTCTTTGACAACGATGGCGGCGGCCAAGCCCGCGCCGGAAGAAGTGGAAGTGGTGTTGGCGACCATGTGACTGGGTAACAAGATGGCGCCGTTGTCGGCTTCGATGCTGAGAGATTTATTGATGAAGAGTTGTTCGGCGTAGGTGCCGGCGCAAACGCGGATGAGGGCGCCGGAGTTGGCGGCGTTGATGGCGTCTTGAATGGAGGAGAAGGTGGCGGTGGGGCACTGAACTTTATCGTCGTCGACGAGGAGGTCGGGCTTGTGATCGGTATCCTGGGCGGGGGCGATGCGTGGAGTGAGCAAAGAGACAGAGAGTAAGAGAATAAAAATGCAGACGGCGTTCTCCATTGTAAGGCTCCAGTCGAGAGAGTCGACCACTGGAGGGCAGGTATCAGGGAGTCCGAGTGTAGCGTAAGGGGGCGGCGGGCAGAATAGGACCTGGCCGAAACAGTACACAGGATCCGTGGGGCAGGTGGTGAGGCGGTGACCGGTATCACCGCAAAATGTGCGGGAGGTCACCGAACGAGAGAAGGAGGGGCGCTGAAACTGTACGTTGGAGAAGCGCCATGAAAAGTACACAGCCCTATAAGCGTGTGGCCTTGAAGAACATTCTGTACTTGACGGATTTTTCCTGGGCGTCGGCGTGGGCGCTGCCGTTTGTGCGAGAAATCGCGAAGGAATATGGGGCGAAGGTAACGGCGTTGCATGTGGCGGTGCCGGACACGCTTACGTATATGACGCCGAGTTCTCCATCGGAGATGCTGGCGGTGCAGCAAGACGTGGCGCTGGCGGAGATGAAAGAAGTGGAGAAGCAGCTTGCGGACCTACCCAAGGAACTGGTGGTGGTAGCAGCGAATGCGGTGTGGTCCGGGGTGCAAACGGCGTTGGAAAAAGAGCAGGTGGATTTGATTGTAGTTGGAACGCACGGAAGAACAGGCTTGCCGAAGCTGCTGCTGGGATCTGCCGCTGAGGAGATTTTTCGCAGCTCAAATGTTCCAGTAATGACCGTGGGCCCTGGAGCAGTGGCGGGCGAACGGCACGCGGCGCGTTGGGAGTGCGTCGTTTTTGCATCGGACTTCAGTCCCGAATCGCTGGCGGCCGCGCCACACGCGATTTCGTTCGCGGAAGAGAACGATGCGCAACTGACCCTGGTACATGTAATCGAGATGCCCAAATCGCGGGGCGAGGCGCGGAATCAGAGTATGACGGTGGCGGAGGCGATGCACCGGTTGCATGATCTGGTTCCCGCGGAGGCGGAATTGTGGTGCCGGCCGGAAACGGTGGTGGAACATGGCGAGCCGGCGGCGCGGATCCTGGCGGTGGCGGCAGAACGAAAAGCGGATCTAATTGTGATGGGGATTCGGAATCGCAGCCATGTGACGGTGACGAGTCACCTGAGGAGTTCCGTCCCGCACAGCGTGGTGGTGCACGCGGCTTGCCCAGTGCTGACGGTGAGAACGTAGGTTGGGCGAGGCGCAAGCGAGGGCCCGGCTGGACGTTTAGGGCCGCAACTGGCCTTTCAGAAGACTTTGCATGACGGACGGGAGCGGCGCGGAGGTTACCAGCAATTTTGGACTTCGCTACGGGTAATACTGGATAGAAATACCTTCGTATTGTTCCTAATGTAGTTCCGGTATCCAGGCACAAAAAAGGCGGTAAGAGTTCGCCGATTTGGCTGGGCCTGCCTGCCTCAACGAATCTGAATGTCTTACTAACCCAAAGGCCAACGAAATGATTTTCGATAAATTGAAACGGTGGCCGCTCCTGCAGCAAATTGCCAATCGCGCAGATGGAACTGGGCGCGAAAGCATGAGCGAACACACGCGTTCGCCGAAAATGAAGAATCACGGGGCGGAAGTGGCGCGCTCGATTTGTCCTTACTGCGCGGTGGGATGCGGGCAGTTGGTGTTTCATAAGGATGGGAAGCTGATGTCCATCGAGGGCGATCCGGATTCGCCGATTTCGCGCGGGCGGCTTTGCCCCAAGGGTGCGGCGAGCTTCGAATTGCTTACGCATGCGAATCGCGCGAAGAAGGTGAAGTACCGGCGGCCGCGTTCCAGGAAATGGGAAGAGCTGGATCTGGAACAGGCGATGGATATGGTGGCGGACCGGGTGTGGGAGACGCGGGAGCGCAACTTCACGGAAGAGAAAGATGGGCAGATGGTGATGAAGACCACGGCGATGGCGCACCTGGGCGGGGCCACGCTGGATAACGAAGAAAATTATCTGATCAAGAAATTGTTCTGCGGCGGGATTGGGGATGGTGTGCGTCAGCAACCAGGCCCGGATATGACATAGCTCCACGGTGCCCGGTCTGGGCACATCGTTCGGACGAGGCGGGGCGACTACGGCGCAGCAGGATCTGACGCAATGCTGACGCGATCCTGATCATGGGATCGTCGATGGCCGAGAATCATCCGGTCGGGCTTTCAGTGGGTGATGGAGGCGCGGAGAACTGGGCGCGAAGGTTATTCCATGTGGATCCGCGATTCACGCGGACGTCGGCGATGGCGGATATTGTGGCTGCCGCTGCGAGCGGGGACGGATGTAGCGTTTCTGGGCGGGCTGATTCGCTACGTACTGGAGAACGAGAAGGACTTTCGCGAGTACGTGCTGGCATTACACCAATGCTCCGGTAATTTTGCGCGAGGATTTTCAGGACACGGAAGAGCTGGAGGGGATTGTTTTCCGGGTTGGGATGAAGCGAAGAGCGAATATACAAACCGAGACGTGGGCTGTATCGAAGGAGCGCCGCATGAAAGACGGGGGCGAGCACAAGCAAGGGACGCCAGCGGCGGACACGCGCAAGACCGCGGCGGAGAAAAGTCGCAGGATCAATATTTACGAGCAGGATCTGACGCTGCAGAATCCGCGCTGCGTGTTCCAGGTGTTGAAGAGGCATTTTGCGCGGTACACGCCGGAGATGGTGGAGGAAGTGTGCGGGATTCCGCGGAAGTGTTTTCTGAAGATGGCGGAGACATTTTGTTCCGCATCGGGACCGGAGAAGACCGGCGGCGATCTGCTATGCGGTGGGATGGACGCAGCATTCGAACGGAGTGCAGATCATCCGCACGGCGGCAATTCTGCAATTGCTGCTGGGCAATATCGGGAGGCCCGGCGGCGGGATTCTGGCGCTGCGCGGGCACGCGTCGATTCAGGGCTCGACGGATATTCCCACGCTATACGACATTTTGCCGGGCTACATACCGATGCCGTGCTTTGAGGCGGATGTCGAAGGACGCTGAACAATATATCGAAAAGCACAAGTCCGAAAACGGGATGGTGGAACAACTTCGATAAGTACATTGTGAGCCTGCTGAAGGCGTACTACGGAGAACATGCGACGGCAGGAGCAATGAGTTCGGATTTCGACTGGCTGCCGCGCGTTACGGGCGATCATTCGCATCTCGGATATTGGCTGGACATGGCGGATGGAAAGATGGAAGGGTTGTTCGTGATGGGGCAAAATCCGGCGGTGGGGGCGCCGAACTCGCGGCTGGAACGTAAAGCCATGGCTAAATTGAAATGGCTGGTAGTGCGCGACATGGTGGAGACCGAGACGGCAAGTCTTCTGGTGCGATTCGCCGGAGGTGGAGCGCGGCGAGCTGAGCCCGAAGAAATCGAGACGGAAGTGTTTCTTTTTCCGGCGGCGGGGCATGCGGAGAAAGAAGGCATGCTTCACCAACACGCAGCGGCTGAATCAATTCCGCGAAAAGGCCGTTGAACCGCCGGGCGATGCGCGCAGCGAAACGTGGTTCATGTATCACCTGGGACGGCGGCTGAAGGAAAAGGCGGCGAAACGATTCGCGTCCGCGCAATGCGGGGCTGAGCGCGCTGACCTGGGATTACAAAACGGAGGGGGCGACGCAAGAGCCTTCGGCCGAAGAAGTGTTGCAAGAGATTAACGGCTACACGGTTAGCGACGGAAAACTGGTCAGCGGCTATCGCAGAATTGAAAGCGGATGGCTCGACGGCGTGCGGATGCTGGATTTATTCGCGGCATTTTTCCGAGCGCGGGGAGAAATCGCGCGCGGGAACGAGAGCCCAAAGACTCTTACGGGCACGGGTGGGGATTCGCGTGGCCGAGCGACCGGCGCATCCTTTATAACCGCGCGTCGGCGCGGCCGGACGGCCGGCCATGGAGCGAGCGGAAGAAACTGGTGTGGTGGGATGAGGGCAAGAAGGAGTGGACCGGGCTGGACACTCCGGACTTCACGAAAGACAAACGCCCCGATTATCAGCCGCCTGACGGTGCTGAGGGCGACGCCGCGCTGGGGGGCGACAAGCCGTTCATCATGCATCCGGATGGCTTTGGATGGATTTGGGTTCCCAGCGGATTGAAGGACGGGCCGCTGCCTGCCCACTACGAGCCACTGGAATCGCCGGTAAGCAACGCGCTTTACCCGGAACGATCTGTCGATCCTGCAGCGGAACGGAAAGAACGTCCCGATAATGCTTATGCGGATTCGCCGGATGAGCGCTTCCCGTACGTGCTGACCACGTACCGGCTGACGGAGCATCACACCGCGGGAGGGATGTCGCGGTATCTTTCGCACCTAGCGGAATTGCAGCCGGAATTATTCGCGGAGATTTCCACGCGAGTTGGCGGCGGAGTTGGGAATCGCCAACGGGGATGAGGTGACGGTCAGTTCACCGCGAGGAACGATCGAGGCGCGGGCACTGGTGACGCGGAGGATGACGCCGATGTCGGTTAGCGGGCAGATTGTGCATCAGGTGGGGCTGCCGTATCACTGGGGTTATAAAGGATTGGTGAAGGGCGGAGCGGTGAATGATCTGGTGGCGATTTCGGAAGAGCCGAACGTGCGGATCATGGAAACGAAGGCGTTGGTGTGCAACTTGAAGCGGGGACGTTCTCGAAATGGAAGCAATGGAAGCGGCGGACGTGGAAGCAAAAACGGCGATAGTACAAAGCTGCGCGGGGAAATAGCTGCGCAGGATGGTGTGGGCCACCACGATGCACACAACAGTGCACAAGGAAGCGATTTAGAGTCCGCGCACATGGAGAAGCGGTGACGACCACGACGGCATTTTTGACGGACTCCACACTGTGCATTGGGTGCAAAGCCTGCGAAGTGGCGTGCAAAGAATGGAATGGCATCGCGCAAGACGGCTTCGAGTGGAGCGGGATGTCGTACGACAACACCATGGGGCTGGGGCACTCGACGTGGCGGCACGTAAAATTCATCGAGAAGGCGGCGGTGCCGGGACTGGGCGGGAATGCGCCGGAAACGGCGGCGTGGGCATTTTCTTCCGACGTTTGCAAACATTGCGGGGATGCCGGATGCCTGGAAGCGTGTCCAACCGGCGCGATCGTGCGCACGGAATTCGGCGGAGTATTTATTCAGCCAGATGTTTGCAATGGCTGCGGTTATTGCGTGGTGACTTGCCCGTTCGGAGTAGTGGAGCGTAATCCCGACGATGGGCGCGCTTTTAAATGCACGTTTTGCTATGACCGGCAAAATTCGGGATTGAAGCCGGCTTGCGCTACCGCGTGCCCCACGGAATCCATCAAATTTGGGGAAATCACGGCATTGCGGCTGGAAGCGCAAGAGCGGCTGGCCGAACTGCAGGGGCGCGGAATGCAGGACGTGGCGATTTACGATCCTGAAAGCGTGGGCGGGATTCATGCGCTGTTTATTACTCGCGGAGAGCCCGAGCGTTACAATCTTCCGCCCGAGCCGGTGGTGCCTACGGCCTACCTTAAAAAGGGATGGACGTCCGCAGCGGTTGGAGCGGGGCTGTTGATCGCGGGAGTATTTGCAGCGTTTCTGGGAAGTCAGGAATAACGGGGAATGACCACTGTTCGACCAAGCTTGAGCGGGGAAGAAAACAAAGGCTCTGCCGCGGAGCGTGAGGCACGGCTGCTGCAAATTCGGCGCGAAGCAGAATTGCACGCAGGAGAGGCGGAACTTCGAGCGCCTGTAAAATCCGGGACGATTACGCGCGAGGGTTCGGCTAGCGGATATTACGGATTGCCGTTGCTGAAGGCGCCACCCTGGACGTGGGAAGTTCCGATTTACTTTTTTGTGGGCGGGGCGGCGGGGGCGGCGGCGGTTATCGCGTCGGTGGCGAAATGGAACGACGCGGAACCGGGATTGATTCGCGACGCGCGGTGGATTGGCGCGGTGGGCGGGATGATCTCGCCAGCGCTGCTGGTCTCCGATTTGGGGTACCCGCGACGTTTTATAAATATGTTGCGGGTTTTTAAACTGCAAAGTCCGATGTCGGTGGGGTCGTGGACGCTGGTCGTTTTTTCTTCCAGCGCGGCGGCGGCGTTGTTGTCCACGGTACAGCGGCACCCGCGCGGTTTAGTGCGGGCTTTCTTAAGCGCGGGCGACGTGGTGGCGGCAATTTCCGGGACGGTGCTGGCGACGTACACCGGGGTACTGATCGGGGCGACAGCGGTGCCGGTGTGGCATGAGAATATTTCCATCCTGCCGATGCACTTCGCGATGTCCGGACTGGCGTCGGCTACTTCGCTGCTGGAATTGCGCGGCCACGAGACGCCGGCACTTAACGCTTTAGGAATCGCGGGATGCGCGGGAGAAAGTTTGATCGGCTTGAAGATCGAACTTGATCAGCGGCGCGTGAATGAGCCGCTAAAAAAGGGCAAGTCCGGATGGCTGACGCGAATCGGCGGGATCTTGTCCGGGCCGCTACCACTGGCGTTGCGGCTGCTGGCGGGAAATTCAAGAAGCCAGCGCAGTGTGCGGCTGCGAAAAGCCGCGGCGGTGTCATCGATTGCGGGTTCGCTGATTACGCGAGTGGCGTGGATCGCGGCGGGAAAGATTTCGGCGAGAGAGCCACAACTGGAGCTCGAACCTGCCACAACACAACTCCGGAATACAGAACTAGTTCCTGCCCCGTCCGCGCAGTTGTAGTCGCCCACCTGAAACGAGTCCATCGGGCTTTGAGCAGGTAGCCCACATGGGGTACCATGCGCACAACAAGATAATAAAGTTAGTCAATTGGCGAGGAGATCGTCAGTGGCTACCAACTGGTCAGAGCGTGAGCTCCGCAATAACGTCGATACCAAGACGTTCCATAGCGATGATGACGGCGATTATCTTCCCATTCGCCAAACTTTGCACGATCGCTTGGTGTCGGCGCAGCTCGAGGGACACGAGTCGCAGGGCGGGCCGCGGCTCGTTTTGGTCTCCGGCGGAACCGCTTCCGGAAAATCTGAGGCTGCCAAAAAAGCCCAAAAAGATTTACCTGGTGCTGTGTACGTAAACACCGATGAAGTGCGCGCTCTGCTGCCGGAGTTTGAGTTTGTGGAAGGCACGGACAAGGCCGGGCTGTTACAGGAAGAAGCTGGAGACATACGCGATCAATTGCTGGCTGAGGCGGTGGCATCTGGAATGCATGTCATATGGGACGCGCCGGGCAGTTCCACGGTGGCGGCGAAGCTGAAGCAAATCGAAAATTTGGGGTACAAAATCGCTATCGCGTACACCCACCGAACCGTGGAGGAAGCAAAAGTTGCAGCGGCGTATCGGGCAACCCACGCCTCGAATCCGGCCGACCGGCGGGTAGTGCCCGACGAAGTGATTGAGAATTCACACCGCAAAGCGCGAGAAGGATTTGAAATTATGGCGGCGGTGCCTGGGCGAGAAATCACTGTTTACGACAAGACCGGTAAAGCGTTGGGTGAACAGGCCGACGTGATCTACAAAAAATCCGCCAGCGGTGAAGTGGCGATTCGAAACGAGAAGCAGATCTCGCGGTTCGCCAATTGCGAGCTGCCCTTGATTGATGAGGACTTGTTCTAAACAAATTTCCGGCGATGCAGGGTGTTATAATGAAGAGAATGGAATCGCGGAAAGATAAGCCGAAAGTTACCGGCACCGGCAAGAAGCCGAGGTTGCACGACCAAGATTGGCGGGACTTTCAGCCGACCGAGGATCCGGATACTCCGGCGGAGAAATTCAAGGCGGCGTTGGAACGGGCGCGACGACGCGTAAAACCGAAGGGTAAGCCGCTCGCTGCTGATAGCACTCAAACACGATCTTCTTCCTAGAAATGCCTTCCGAATTTTTCTGCTGGAAATCTTTTCATTCAGGCGATAACTCGCGCACCCAGATATTGCGATAGCGGACCGGGTGGTTGTGGTCCTGCAAATCGAGGGGCAATTTTTCGGGGTGGAGCTTATAGGGATCGCCGGTGGCGGTGGGGCCGTGGATTTCCACGTGGTCCTGGACGAGCACGCCGTTGTGCAGCACGGTGACGTGTGCGGGGCGCAACAATTTTCCGTCAGTATCGAAGTGCGGGGCATGAAACACGATGTCATAGGATTGCCATTGACCCGGCGGACGCGAGGCGTTGACCAGCGGCGGATATTGGCCGTAAACGGCGGCGGCCTGACCGTCGGGATAAGTTTTACTGCGGTAGGAATCAAGCACCTGAATTTCGTATAAACCCATGATGATGACGCCGCTGTTGCCGCGGTCCTGATCTTCACCGACTGGCGGGGCGGGCTCGGCAAATTCCACGTGCAGTTGCATGTCTCCAAAAGCTTGTTTAGTGATGATGTCGCCGGATTTCGGAGCGACCTGAAAATATCCACCGGCTACCTTCCATTTGGCAGGAGTGCCGTCCTTTTGAGTCCATTGCGAGAGATCCCGGCCATTGAAGAGCACGATGGCGTCTTCAGGAGCGCGGCCGGTGGAGTTCTCGGTGCCGGGCGCGCCGGGATCGATGGCAGTGGGAGCAGGCCTATTGCGGTCATGAGCTTTCCATTCTGTTTTGGATTGAGCCCGCAACCGGGCGGACCCTCCGAGCAGCAATGACAAGATAACGGTTGCTGGCGGCAAGAATCTTAAAATTATGTTCATGGAATTTCTCCAAATAAAACTTAGGCATCCTGGGAAATTCTTTAGAGCGAGAGCAAAGCTTTTCTAAACGGTTCTTCCCGAAGGTGAGTTCCATCCCGAGCGATGTTCGCGGCGGAGGAATTCGTTGGCTTCGGGGGCGTTGGTGACGCGCATGTTTTCGCCGTCATAAAGAATTTTTTTACCGGCGCGGAGAGAGACTACTCCCAGGAGCATTACTTCGGTGAGGCGCGCGGCATATTCGAAGGGGCAGGAGGGTTCAGCATGGCCTTTGGCGGCAGCAACCCAATTCATTTCGTGGTCTTCACCGGGGATGCGCGGCAATTTCTGAGCGGGCTTGCCGTAGGAGTCGTGCAGGGACTTGGGAAGTAAACGCGGATTTAAGCCGTAGGTATCGTGGAGCAGCTTGCCCTTGCTACCGACGAGGAGGACGCCGCCGCCTTTATTTAATTCCTGGTCGCCCAATTCTTCCGGTTTGCGCGGGAGCAAACCGCCGTCGTACCAAGTCAGGCGCACGGGAGGCATGGAGTTGCGCGCGGGAAATTCGTAGAAGGTTTGGGTGGCGAGGGGATAGGAGGCCTTATTGAAAGGAGTGGAGACGGTTTCGACGCTGGTGGGAAATCCGAGGTCCAGCGCCCACATGGAGTGATCGATGAGATGCGCGCCCATGTCGCCGATGGGTCCGGTGCCCCAGTCAACCCAGCCGCGCCAGTTGAATGGATGATAGATGGGGTGATAGTCGACGCGAGGGCCGACGCCGAGAAACAAATCCCAGTCGAGCGTTTCAGGGACGGGATAGAGGCCGGCGAAAGAATTGGCGAGGCGGGCGTTAATTCCCGGACCATTCCATTTCAGAGTGCCGGTGGGATCCTTGAGCGGTTCGGGGCGCGGGACGCCCTGGGGCCAGAAACCCAGCGGGCGATTGGTCCAGACATGAATTTCGCGAACGTCGCCGATGGCTCCGGCGCGAAGATATTCGACGGTGGTGCGAGCGTCGTCGAAGGAGTGGCCCTGGTTGCCCATTTGCGTAGCGATTTTCAGTTCACGGGCGCGCTTGGAGAGGCGGCGGGACTCGTCGACGGACCAGGTGAGGGGTTTTTGCACATAGACATGTTTGTGGAGATCCATGGCCGCGAGAGCGATGGGCGCGTGCATGTGATCGGCGGTGGCGATGACGACGGCGTCGATATCTTTCTGGCGATCGAGCATTTCGCGATAGTCCTGATAGCGCTTGGCTTTGGTCCAATGCTCGGTTTTGAGGCGCAGCATTCCAGCGACTTGCTTGCGGGCTTTGACGCGGTCGAACGGAGCGTCCGATTGGCCGGGCGTGGGCGGGGGATCGGGGTTGTCGATGCGGGACTGCAAGTTATGAGCGTCGGCGTCGAGCTTTTCAAAGGCTGTGCCGGCGTAGCCCCAATCGACATCGCAGAGCGCGACAATATTTTGACTGGCGAGGTTGATGAGATTGGAGCGGCCCATGCCGCCGACGCCGACGGCGGCGATGTTGAGGGTGTCGCTGGGCGGAGTGAAGCCGCGTCCCAGGACATGGCGCGGGACGATGGAGAAGGCGGCGCCGGGAGCAACCGTGAAGGCTGCCGCAGTGGTGGCCGCGTCGGCAAGGAATTTTCTGCGGGATAGATTTTTGTTTACGGTCATTTTTGTTTGCGGTCGTAGAGTTGGCCGTCGGCGACTTCCGGTGGTGAGCAGCCAAGCTACTGTAGACCGATCGCGGCGCAAAGAAACGCAAAAAATTCGACGGCGGAATCAGGGTAATTGCCGGGAGTCGGATGCGCTTTGGTGGCAACTATCCGACGGGAGTAATGGGGCGCAGGGGAGGGGCCAGAGTTTCGGCGCGAGCATCCCAACGAATTTTGGCGGTCATTTGCATGACGACGAACAGGGTGATGATTGCGCCGATGGTTACGGCGAGGCCGGTGAAGCCTTCGAAGAAGAAGGCGTAGGAGAAAAGCACCAGATAGATGAATTGAGCGACGCCGGCGTCGCGGAATGCGAAGCGCGGATTGACTACCCGGCGCAAATAACTGACGACCAGGGCTATTGACACGATGGAGGAGGCGACGAAGGCGAGATGAATAGAAACGTGATCGACGAGATAGGCCATGAGGAGGTGAAAAGCGAAGAAGGAGCAGGCCAGGAAAAAATAATTCATGGGATGCAGGTCGATGCCGCGCAAGGTGGAAAGCATGAAGAGCACGAAGAAGAAAAAGAATAAGGAAACGGGAGCAAAGAAACTGATGCGGCCGGCGAGCGGGCCGGGTTGCAGCTTTTGGGGCATCTTCAGAGCGATATCAAAACCAGAGACAAGATTCTGATATTTCCATTGCAGCTCCCAGCCGGTGGCGGTGCGGCGCTCGGAGGTGGGGGACATGGCGTTCTCGGGAAAATCAAAGCCGGAAAAGTCGGTGCGCAGGAGGAGATCGAAGTCGCGCGCCTGGGAGACGACGGAGGCGCCTTGGTCGG
Organism: uncultured Acidobacteriota bacterium; assembly: GCA_963732705.1. Classification (GTDB taxonomy): domain Bacteria; phylum Acidobacteriota; class Terriglobia; order Acidiferrales; family UBA7541; genus Acidiferrum. Next base: position 100,205 of record CAVTAN010000002.1, read on the forward strand.
TCTTGCCGGCAAAAGTGTAACGCCAAGTTTCCAGCCCCCGCGAGCGATAGACGGTGCGCAAGACGTGGCGCGTGCCTGCCGGAACGCGGGCCGAGGCGCTGGCATCGGTGCCGCTGACGGTTAACGGAAGGGTCTGGCCGTCCAAGGAAATTTCCACGTTGTCATAGAGAGCCTGCTGCGCGGGAAAAGGAAGAGTGAACGCCAGAGTGCCTTGAGCCGGTGCGGCGGGACTGTCGAAGGTGTAGCTGCCATCGAAATTCACGCCGTAGGTGCTGAACCACAAGAGGCCCTTCTGGCGATAGTCCAACCGCAGATCGGCGACGATTTTGCTGGCGGCTAGAGGTACTTGAGAGCTTTGCTCGGTTTCCTGCAAATGGGAAATTTTCTTGCCGTGATCCTCGATGGTGACGATTTTATTTTCGTTCCAGAGATAGCGGATGGCGGGCGGGTGCTGCTCCTGGGGAGCACCCCAGGTGGAGTTGACCTTGCCGCTGAGAGCGGAATCGGAATGATCGGTGCGGAAGAAGATGGTGGACCCGAGAATGGTCCAGGCGAGGCAAGCGGCGGCGAAGATAGCGGAGATGGCAGCAATTTTCTTAAGCATGAGGAGCGGCCTTTCAGCGACGAGGGCAGGGTAGCGAGAAGTAATCTTCTATGTCAAGTACTTTATATTATAAAGTCACAGGATTGAAGCCGGAAGGCACGTTGATAGCAATCTACCAGCGATGTGCCGGTCGAAAGGGATGCGGGTTACTTTGCGGGATTATTTCAGGGCGCGCTGCAGGCGTTTTTTGGTTTTGAGGAGTTGGCGCTTAAGGGAATCAATTTCGTTGGCGATGTCGGCCAGTTCGTCTTTGGCAGCCGACCCGGCTTTGGCCATGCGGTGGGCGGTGCGGTCGGCGCGGCCCATGGCGGTGCCGATTCCAACGGCGATTTGGGTGAGTTTGTCTTTTTTGGCCATTTAGATCTCCTTGTTGAGCGCTCCTTAATGAGCGCCATCGTATATTTGGATTTCCGTGGGGTCAATGATTTCGGATTGGCGAAGAACCAAACAGGCAATTTGAGGCGCGATGCTAGGGTGAATGCTTTTCTGCAGCAGTGAAAATCAGGGGCTTACGAAGCGTGCGGCTGGGGAGATTGGATTTCCGCGGTGGAATGGGCGAAACTTTAGGAAGGCTTGGTTTGGGTTTGAAGCGAGGTAATGAATTTGTTCCAGAGAATTGACGGGCGAATGAGGGTTTTCGGTATTGGGATGTTGCTGGCGTGCGTTCTGGGTTTGTTGCTACCAGCGGCGCGTGGGCAGGATCACTCCATGCCCGCGGGGCATGAAGGCATGGATCACGATGGGATGAATATGGATGCGACTGCCGATCCGATGGCCAGCCAGCGGACGCCGGAAAAACTGGCGGCGGATAAGCGCGAGAGCGAGTTCAATCATCACCTGGCAGGATTTTTCGTAGTGCTGGCGGGAATTTTTATTCTTGCGGAACCGGTATTGAGCAAGCGATGGGCAGCGGTGCGGTATGCATGGCCGGTGTGTTTTTTACTGGCGGGATTGTTTGTGCTGGTTTTCAGCGATACGGAGTTGTGGCCGTTCGGGCCGCAGTCGTGGGCGTTCGGGCTTTCGCAGCACATGGAAGTGCGGCAGCATAAAACGTTCGCGGCGATTTTGCTGGGGCTGGGGGCGATCGAGTTTTTACGGGCGCGAGGCACGCTGAAAGCGGTGTGGGCGGCGTGGGTTTTTCCGGTGCTGGCGATTGCCGGGTCGGTGATTTTGCTGTATCACGATCATCGCGGAGGCATGCACGGGGCCGGGCACATGGAACGCATGATGCGCATTCAGAATGAGCATCACAGTTACACGGCGGCGGGGTTTGGGATTGGACTTACCAAGGGATTATCGGAGCTGAAGACGGACTGGCAGCCGATTTTCGCCAAGTTGTGGCCGTCGATCATGATTGTACTGGGCGTGTTGCTGATGTTTTACGTGGAGTAGTTCGCGGAAGCTACCGCGGAGCGGCCTCCAAGGAAATTAAAGTTAGCGGTTCGCGATTTCGTTGTTGGGACCAGCCGAAAGTCTAGAAAGTTCTTCCCAAAAAAATCAGGCGAAGCCGGCGCGGCTCAGCGGTAGTTCGCGGATGCGCTTGCCGGTGGCGGCAAAAATCGCGTTGCACAAAGCCGGGGCAAACGGCGGCAAGCCTGGCTCGCCGATGCCGGCGGGCGGGGCGTCGCTGGGGACGATGTGCACATGGGTTTCGCGCGGAGAGTCTCTCATGCGGGCCAGCTGGTAATCATTGAAGTTGGATTGCTCGATGGCGCCGTTGCTGGCGGTGATCTCGCCGTAAAGAGCGAGGCTGGTGCCCATGACGGCCGCACCTTCAAATTGCTGGCGAGCCATTTCCGGATTCACAATCGTGCCGGCGTCGAGAGCGGTGTCCACACGTTTGATCTGGAGCTTGCCGGCGTCATCGACGTGGAGCTGAACCACGGTGGCAACGTAAGTCAGAAAGCTGCGATGGATGGCCACACCCATGCCAAAACCGTTGCCGGATTTTTGCTGGCCCCATCCGGCTTTTTCCGTGGCGAGGGATAACACGCGGCGGAAACGCGCGGTGTCGATGGGATATTGCTCGTAGGCGCCGTCGTAATTGGAATAATCCTTGGGCAATTCGCTTTGAGGAATGATGCGGTCGGGTCCCAGGAGATGCAGAAGATAATCGAGGGGATCGCGTCCGGCGGCGTGGGCCAGTTCATCGGCAAAAGAATGAACGGCAAAGGCGTGATAAATATTGGCCACCGAGCGCAGCCAGCCGATGCGCACGTGGGCAGTGGCCGGACCATTTTCCACGCGATGATTGGGGAGCGCGAAGGGTACATCGGTGAAGCCCAAGCCCATTTCATCGGCGGGGGCGTAGGTGTTTTTGGGATCGAAGGTGGTGCCGATGGGCGGAAACACGGTGCGCTGCAGCCAAGCGGCGGGCTTGCCGTCGGCATCGAGAGCAGCTTTCATATACATGGCGGCCACGGAATGATAGGTGTCGAAGCGGATGTCGTCTTCGCGGCTCCAGACGACTTTTACGGGCTTGCCGGTTTTCTTGGCGAGCACCGCGGCTTCGACGATAAAATCCGGGAATGATTTGCGCCCGAAACCGCCGCCGAGCAGAGTGACGTTCACGGTGACATCTTCTTTTTTGAGGCCGAGGGCGCTGGCGATGGCTTCTTTGGCTCCCTGGGGATTCTGGGTGGGGGCCCAAGCTTCGATTTTGCCATCGCGAAAAACGGCTATGGCCGCGGGAGGCTCCATGGAGGCGTGGGCGAGCAGCGGGGCGTAATATTCGGCTTCAATGATTTTGCCGCCCTTGGCGAACACGGCGTCGACGTTGCCGTTCTCGCGCATTACTTTTCCGGGCTGGCGAGCGGTCTCCTGCAATTCTTTTTTATAGGAATCGGAGTTCCAGACGCCGTGGGGACTTTTTTCCCATTCAATTTTTAATTTTTTCTTGCCCTGCATGGCGGACCAAGTGTTATCGGCCAAGACGGCTACACCGCCGAGCGATTGGTAGCCAACGGGGGGCTTGAATCCGTCGATGGTGGCGGTTTGTTTAACGCCGGGAACGGCGAGGGCCGCCTTATCGTCGAAGGATTTCGGGTTGCTGCCGAAAACGGGAGGGTGGGCGACGCTGGCGTACAACATGCCGTCCATGCGAGTGTCCTGGCCGTAAACTGCTTTTCCGGCGCACATGTCGCGGAGGTCGTAGTTGGGAGTACCTTTGCCGATGTAGCGCCAGTCTTTGCGATCCTTAAATTTCACTTCTTCTTTTTTGGGGACGTCCAGTTTGGAGGCGGCAGCGGCGAGTTCGCCGTAACCCAGTTTCTTGCCGGTCGGGCCGTGCACTACTTCATGCAACGCGGTATGGCATTCGGTGGCAGGCTTGCTCCACTGCGCGGCGGCGGCGCGCACGAGCATCAGGCGGGCGGTGCCGCCGGCTTCACGCAGGGGATCGAAGAAGCTGCGAACGGAATGGGAGCCGTCAGTGTCCTGATCGCCGAACTTTTCATCACCGGGCGCCTGAACGATTTTGACGCGAGCCCAGTCGGCGTCCAGTTCGTCGGCGACGATACGCGGGAGGGCGGTCTTGCTGCCGCTGCCCATTTCCGAGCGGTGGGCGATGATATACACGGTGCCGTCAGTGTCGATGGCGAGGTAGACGTTGGGATGCAGAGGGGCGTGAGCCATGGGAGCGAAAGCGTCGGTGTGGGCGACATCGTTTGCGGCGGCGAGGAGAGTTTCGGGCAGGTAGCGGACGCTCAGGACGAGGGCCCCAGCTCCGAGCAGGTTTTTCAGGAAGGCACGCCTGGCGGGCTCGAGCACTTTTACGGTTTTGATGGCATTTACGGACATAGGATCACGCCGCATGTATGTGTCTCCGAGTATTTATTGCGCGTTGTGACGCACCGACTGCGAGCAATTGTTTTCAACTGCAATCTTCAGGCTACATCCTACTGCCATTCCGGAATCTTGCAAGCTTGTCAGGGATGCGGTGGTGAGTCGGTTTGAATTTCAGGCGGTTGGTTAAGCGGTTAGCGCGTTAAATCAAGACGGAAAATGCTCCCGAGACTTCAGTGGCCGTTTGAATCGATCTTGAACTGGCCGACCAGTTCGCGAAGGTCGGTGGACATGCGGGCCAGGGAGTTGGCGGCTTTTTGAGATTCCGTGGCACTCACGGAAGTGCTCTGCGCTGCCTGCGCCACTCCGGTAATATTTTTGGCAACTTCACCGGAACCCCTAGCGGCTTCGGTGACGTTGCGGGACATCTCGGAAGTGGTGGCGGACTGCTGTTCGACGGCTGTGGCGATGGTGCTGGAAATGTCGTTGACGCGACTGATGATCTCGCCGATCTTTCCGATGGCTACGACTGCGCCTTTCGTATCGGTTTGAATCGCCGCGATGCGGAGGCTGATGTCTTCGGTTGCTTTGGCAGTTTGCTTGGCGAGTTCCTTTACCTCATTGGCGACAACCGCAAAGCCCTTACCGGCTTCGCCTGCGCGGGCCGCTTCGATGGTGGCGTTCAAGGCCAGCAGATTGGTTTGTTGAGCGATGGAGGTAATTACTTTGATGACCTGGCCGATTGCCGCGCTGGATTCACCGAGTTTGGTGATGCTGGCGTTGGTATCCACGGAAGTTTTGAGAGCTTCGCCCGCGACCTTGGCAGCCTCGCTGGCATTCTTGGCGATTTCGGTGATCGTGGATCTCATTTCCTCCGTGCTGGTGGCGACGGTTTGCAGGTTGCGGTTGACTTCATCGGTAGCCGCGGAAACCAGGTTGGCTTGCGCAGAAGCTTCTTCGGAATTGGCGCTGATTTGGTGGCTGGTATCAGAGAATTTCTTGCTGGCGTCGGCGAACTGATCCGACGCTTGCATGACGCGCAGCAGGGTCTCCCGAATGTTTTTGACGAAGCTATCAAACTCATGGGCCAGGATGCCGATTTCATCGTTCCTTTGGACATCCAAGGAGGTGTTGATGTCGGCATTCTTCATGCGAGCGGTCAGCTCCTGGACGGGTCTCAAAACCAGGCGATTGAGTAGAGGATATTCAGCGAAGGCCACGAGGACCATCATCAACAGGGCGCCCATAGCCACTTGCATCTCCAGCCGGTGGCCCCTGCTCGAAACATCGGCCTCCGGATAGGCTGCCTGCAGCGTGTAACCCCAGGATTGAAATGGTTGCGAAGTGACTACCCAGCCTTTACTTCCTGGGTTTGCCGCGCGAGCTTGAATGTCCTGAGTGGCCACGCGGTCGGGCTTAAAGATGACGGCGCCGTCCGCTTTCATCAAGGCGACGTAGCCGTTGTTCAAAATTTTGGTGTTGCTGAGCTGTTTGCCCAACTCGGTGAGAGAAGCGAGCGGCGAACCGACATACCAGACGCCCAGAGTGCGACCGGTTTTATCTTTCATCGGTTCATAGCCAGTCATGTATGGGGAGCCCAGGATATCCACGACTCCGTAGAAGGCATCGCCCCGATGAAGGGCGGCGTAGGCGCGGCCTTTGTTATCCAGAGCCGTGCCAATGGCCCGAGATCCGTCAGGCTTTAATACATTGGTGGAGATACGAACGAAGTCATTGTTGTCTTTAACAAAAAGAGTCGCGGTGTTACCCGTAAGTTCCTTGATACGGTCGACCAAGGCAAAGTTCCCGGCCTGAGAGGACTTAGCGATTTGGAGGTCAGGGAGGTTCCGACCGGCGAGCTGAACCGAGCCCTTAATTTCCGGATCACCGAGTTGCTGACCGAGCTTGACCATGACCTTTAGCGCGGAGCGCACGTTCTGGGAGCTGAGCGCATCGACGATTTCCAAGGTATTCAGCACCTGGCTGGTCTTTTCTCTCCCTTCGCTGTCGGCACGCTGTCGAACGTCCGACACCAGCAAGTGGGCCATGATGGCGCCGAAGGTGGCCATGATGACGGCGACGACCGCAAGGGTCGCCAAGGTAAGTTTTGCGATGAGTTTGTTGCGCATGGATGCTCCCCCCTAAGATTGAGCACAGGGTATTGGTACAACGGGTGAACCGTTTCTAAAGGCGAGCGATAAGGAACTCAGGGTTTATCGGTTCCGGTGGTCGTTCCTTTGCGGGACAGCGCGATCCAGTTGATGCGCGTTCTCGAAACCAACACGAGACGGCCCTTCCCAAAACGGCGGAGTGCACCCCGGACCGGCACTTTCCTAAAGCATTCTCATCAAGCAGACGATGAGTGATTCAGTCGCTTCTGGCGGGATTGCATCGGAGGACCAGAACAGAGAAGGCGGCCTGCGAATGAGTAGAGCAGGTTAGTGACCACTCGTCGCGCGGGCGTTGCAGGTATTTGCGGGGAGAATTTTCTTTCGTTGGAGTCAGCCAGGTTTGGCTCAATCGCGGAACGTTTTTTAGCAGCAGATTTACTCCCTGTCAGGGATGCGCGCGGGTGGTGGTCCAGGCTCGGATGGTTTGCGCGAGAGCTGTGAGAATTTGGGAGCCAGTTTTGCCGGAGCGTTTGAGGACGTGGAAGGAATGATCGGCGCCGTCGAGGATGTGGAGAGTGGCTTGCGCGCCAAGTTCCGCGCAGATGGGGCGCAATAAAGAGAGGTCGGCGAGATCGTCGCGGGTGCCTTGCAGGAAGAGTATGGGGAGATTAACGCGGTAGATATGCTCGGCGCGTTTGATCGAGGGGCGTTTCGGGGGATGCAGGGGGAAGCCGACAAAAATAATTCCGCGCACACCTGGCAAAATTTCCTGAGCAGCGGCGAGGGAGGTCATGCGGCCGCCCATGGATTTGCCGCCAGCGAAGAGCGGGAGGCCGGCAGCGGATTCGGCGGCGGTTTTTACGGCGGCTGCGACAGTGGCAAGCAGCAGCGGTTGCTTGTCGGGGACGCCGCGACGGTGCTCCATGTAGGGGAACTGATAACGAAAGGTGGCGATGTTGAGGAAGGCGAGCTCGTTGGCGATGGCGTTCATGAAGGGATGATGCATGCCGGCGCCTGCACCGTGAGCCAAGACGAAGAGCGCGGTGGGCTGGTCCGGGACGAGGAGCAGAGCGGAGACTTGCTCATTTTCTGAAACGGGAAATTGCAGCTGGCGAGCGGCGTTCATTCCGCGATGTGCATTGAATTTGGTGCCCGAAAGAGGACTCGAACCTCCACTCCCTTGCGAGAACCAGGTCCTGAACCTGGCGCGTCTGCCAATTCCGCCATTCGGGCACAAGCGCGGCGCGAGGATTGCGTGATGACGAGTAGAAGGCAATCGAACGCGTGGTGAGGCTTTTTCATTCTGCCCGCCGCTTGTAGCTTTGTCAACGAAGCGGGAGTGAAGGAAGGGTTGGCAATTAAGGAAGGCCGCGATTGCGCGTTGCTGAATGGCTACAAATAAAAAGGGCCGCTGATGGGTCAGCGGCCCCTGCAAAACCTACTTTAGTCGCCGATCTTCTGGTCGGCCTGCGAACTGTGGGATGCCGCCAGTTTCCACGTGCCGTTTTCGTTGATCCAGGTATTGGTGGTCAGGATGGTGCGGGTGCGATGCTCGCCCTTGATCATCATGTCGTAGGATTCCTTGAATCTGGCGATCGCGGTATTGCCGTTGTAGACGGTTACCTTGATGTCGCTGATATCTCGCTTGTTGGTTTTGTTCTTGGCGGTATCGGCGGCATCCTTCTGCAACTCGGCATTGTCCTCCCAGGCTCCCCAACTGGTGCCCATGGTGTAGTCACCGGTGTTGTGGGCCTTCATCCACGATCCGGTCTGGCCGGCCATGTCGGCCTTTCTTGCATCCATTTCCATCTTGCTGATGGCCACTTCAACGCTCTTGTTATCCGCTTTCTGGGCCAGGGCAGCGGGAGCCACCGAGGCCGCCATCAATGTCATGGATAATATAGTCAGGGCCCACTTCCCTCTTGTAGTCAACATATGCTCTTCTCCTTTACGCTTGAAGTCAGTGCTGGCTGCTTGAGCCAAGCGGACTCTAGTCCGATTGCTTAAAAGAAGCAAGTTGCCAGGTGGTAATTCCCGGCACGCAAATGATCACCTAAACGTGGAACGCGTTAACTTACATTTGACGTTAGGAAATCGAGCACTCCTCGAAACGTGTCGGGATCAGTGGAAATTTTTTTCCAGTTGCTTTCGCAAGCCTCGCCCTTCGCTGCGGAGGCTGTAGCGAAGCGCAACACAGGCCTGCATGGCGGTAACGACGGCTAGAACACCGCGCTTTGGTTATTCCACTGACATATAGGTATTGCGTGTGGATGCGGGTGTGGCATTATGAGCGGATGGGAAACAAAGACTCGAGAAGCCGGGAAATCAAGAAGCCCAAGAAGAAGGTTCCGAAACCGTCGATGCAGCGGGATGAGCATCCGGTGGGGACCACAAATAAGCCGCCGGCGCGTCCGTAATTATTAAATTATTGACTGCGCCGATGGTATGGACGGTTAATTCGTGCGTCGACCGGCGCCATTTTTGAATTTATGGATTGCTGTGCAAAGTTGTTTGTACGATGACAATGCTTTGAATCGTGAGTTCGATCGCCGTCGCGCAGTGAACTTCCAGCATCGATCCTCCTGTATCGATCCTTTGAATACTAAGGAATAGATATTCAAATTCATGAGGGGTATACTGCGCTCATACCTTGCCTGTCCGTTCGGGCAGACACCGTAAGTTAGGTTCCGCAGGGAGGTTCCCATGGAATCGGCACTTTCGGGTCCCATCTACTATTTGTTAATCGCCTGGGCTGTGGTCACGGGGATTTTTTTGCTCCTCCTGGTGTGGCGAACTTTGCTGGCCAGCCATGAGGACGATCAAATCTTTCTGGATTCGGCGCAGGAGCATATGGCCAGAGAGCAACGCGAACTGCTGGTCAAGATCATGCGGCTCTCGAAGCCCATCGCGGCAACCGGAATTACCGCCGGGACGCTGCTGATGGTGCTGGCCGGCATGTGGATTTACATCGGGCTGAAGAGTTTCTAATCGCGACAGTTGGGTGTCTGCGCACGCTTGGAAGGGGCGCAGGCTCGGCCGAATTAGAGATGTTCAGTTCGATCGCTGGACGCGAGGGACGCCGCTAATTTGAGGGCGGCTTGGTTTGGCCGGATGGTGGTGTGCCCGCGGCGTTGGCGGCGGGCTCCGGCTGACGGGTCATCGGGACCATGGAAGTGTGGTTGTGCACGATGGTCCAGTGATTGTTTCTTTTTTCCAAAACCAAGGTGGTTTGCCCTTGCGCGGTGGTGGGCATGCCGTCGGCGGTGGCCGCGAAGTCCCATTGGTAGCAAGCCCAAGCGAAATTTCCGGCAACTTTGATGACGGTGTTGGAGCGGTCCATGCGGACTTGTTGCATGCGGGCGCGCTGCTGCTGATAGACCGCGAGATAATTTGGCCAGCCCATGATGGGCGGAGCGTACGCGCCATTCACGACGGTCACGTCGTCGGCGTAGTCCTTGTGTAGTTTCTCGGTGTCACCCACCTGCCAGGCACCGAGCATTTCAGAAATCATGTAATCAATCTGGTTTTCGTCGGACATGGGCACCAGCGGATTGGTGCTGTCGGCGGGCTTGATGGCGGGCTGCTTCTTTTTGTCTTTTTGCGCGGCGGCGGGAGAGACGAAAGCGCAGGCGAGTGCGGCGACGAGGGAGATGGCGAAGGCGAAGCGCAGGGCGCGGCGAGCTGCGTGGTGAATCGCGAAGAAATTTTTCATTCCTTGAAACACTCCTGGGCAACGAGGGGATTACTGCGAGAACTGCTAGAGGATAGCACGGTGGAATTTTAGTGGCGGAGCCGTGTCCAGTTGGTTTACGTGGTCCAGCGCGGGGCGTTGTTTTGATGCGAACTAGTGGGCGGCGGCGGTGCGGGAGGCGCTGAGCAGATTGATGAAAAGGCGGTAGGCGCCGGGGACACCTTCGGGAAGTTGGCGAAAAAAAGCGAGGCCGGTGTAGATGTAGGTGCCTTTGCCGAAGCGGGTGTAAACGAGGGCGCCGTTTAGATCGGGTTCGCCGGCGTCGTTCATGGCGAGAAGCGGGGTGTATTTGGAATCGAACTGGCTCCAGAAATAGAGGCCGCGTTCCTGAATCCAACCGTCGAAGTCTTCGGCGGTGATTTTGTTGGGAGTGTTGAGTAGCGAGTCGTCAGGCTTCAAGAATTTCACCGGAGAAGTTTCATCGGTGATGCGCGGGAGCGGGCTGTTGGGCTTTTCGGGCGTGATTTTGGCGGGGTAGGGAGCGTATTGCGTTTTGTCCCAGGCGAAATCACGCTGGTATTGCACCAGCAGCGTGCCACCGTTGGAGACGTAATCGAGGAGGCGCTGATTGGCTCCAGCGAGTTCGGAGCGCAGCTCGTAGGCGCGTACGCCGACGACGACGGCGTCGAAACGCGATAGATCGCCGAAAGCCAAGGCTTCGGCGTCGAGCATCTCGACGTGAATACCGAGGCGCTGAAGAGCCGCGGGGATGGGTTCGCTTTCCGCGGAGATGTAGCCGACACGCAAATTCTCGGGGACGACGGCGTGGAAAGCGAAAACGCGGCACTGGGCCGGTTCGCTCCAGAGAAGGGTGGGCATGGAGGGCAGGGGGGCGAGCGAGGTAGTAAATTTTTCGGCGCCGCGCTGCGCGACAGCATTTATCAGCGAAGTACCGCGCGCGAGATTTTGCGGAGGAGTGACCGTGGAGCGGGCGAACTGATCGCCAGCGCCGGCGAACTGGAGAGTTACGGGGGCGCTAATGTTCCAGCCGGGCGGGGCCGCGAGGGCGACCTGCACGGTTCCCGCTTTGGTGGCGTAGGAGTGGACGCGGAGAAGGACGTCAAAAGATCTTTTGGGCTGGTCCAGCAACTCGATGGCTTGGTCCGGTTCGAGGGCGAGGGTGTAAGCGGGGACCAGGCGCACCGGGACGCGATCGATGCGCGTAGAAGTGGCGGCGATGTGAGTGACGGGTTGCTCGGCGGTGAAGGAATAGCCGGCAACGGAGACTTCCTGTTGTGCGGCGGCGAGGGCAAGAGGCTCGGGATGTTGCTGCTCCCAAATATCGGGAGCGGGCAGAGACTGATTGATGGTTACGGTGAATTTCTGGCTTTTGGTCGCGTCGGTGGCGTCGGTGGTTACGTTGGCGGGAGCGCGCAGAATTAACTGCAATTTTCCAAGCTGGCAGGAGGCTTCTTTTCTGCAGCGGGCTTCGGCGTTGACGGTGAAGGGCTCGGCGGCGACAACCTCACTGCGATCGGATTCGGCGACAAGTTCCAAGCCGGCGGCTAATACGAGAGCGCGATCGATGCGGCGCTGGGCAGCGTGAAGGTCGGCGAGGCGGGGATCTCCGGGGACCCAATGGGCAGCGTGGCCGCCGCCGGGATATAAGGTTGCGACCTGCTGCGCGGCCTGAGCGACTTCGGCGGAAGCCTGTTGCCAGCGCAACGATAAAGCTTGCTGGCGAGCTTTCTGGAGGTGCTCTTCGGCTTGCTGCAGGACCGGGCAGAAAAATGCAGTGCGGGGGCAGGCGTTGTCGGAAGCGGAGGTTGCTGCGGTGGCGATCGCGTCGCCGCCCAGTGCGTGGAGCGGTTGAGAGAACGATGCAGGATCGATTTTTTCGCCATTTTCAGAGACCAGGGCGATAGGGCGATGAAGGAAAGAAGAGCCGAGAAAGGCGGAGATGCCTTGAGTGCGATGATTGGCGAAAGCGTCGATGCCGATTTCGCGCCAGGTTTTCCCCCATAGCGGGGAAACGTCATCGAGAGGAAGTGCGAGGGACGCGGGATTGGTGGCGATAGCGCTGCCGCGATCGACGTCCAAAATTTGTACGGGATGATCCTTGCCGCCCCAAGGGGCTTCCATATCTGCGTGAGCAGAATCGGCAGGATTCATGAGCTTCTGGTCGGCAGCCAGTTTATAGGCAGGGTCGGCGGCGAGTTGGACAGCTTTGGGGGTCCAGAGACCGGCGGCCTGATGGTGCCCGTGGCCGGAATGCACGCCGCCGAAATTATTGATGACGATGTTGGGGCGGAACGCGCGAATGACACGAACCATATCGGCGAGAACTTGATCGCCCCAGATTTTTTCTGTTTCCTCGGGAGTCTTGGAATAACCAAAATCCCTGGCGCGGGTGAAATAAAGTTTCACGCCGTAGCCGCGAGTGGCGGCCAGCAATTCCTGAGTACGAATCAAACCCAATTGCGGAGCTTGTTCAGGGCCCAGGGCGTTCTGGCCACCTTCGCCGCGGGTGAGCGAAAGAAGGGCAACGTCGGCATGCAGGCCGCGGGCGAAATAGGCGAGGACGGCGGCGGATTCGTCGTCTGGGTGGGCGGTGATGTAGAGGACACGGGTGGTGACGCCAGCGCTTTCGATGGCTTCGACGGTTTCATTGAGACCGGGACCGGTGCCGGGCGCGGGAGCGAATTGCGCGGGAGCGGGAGTTGCAGCGGGGAAAAGAATGGCGACGAGGGCCAGCAGCAGCGCGGGGAACCTCTTAGGAATAAAAATTCTCAAACGGCCTCCGGAGACGGCCGCGAGTCGGAGCGCGGCGCGAAAGGCCATTGTCGCACCTCTCGGGCACGCAGCAGAAATGCGACGAGGCCGAGGGCGATGAGCAGCAGGCCCCATTTTCTGGCGGAGCCGGTGGCCCAGAAGAGAGCGGCCCAACCGCACATGGTGAGAATGGCGGGGAGAGGATACGCCCACATCTTGAAGGGGAAGCGCTCGGGGGGCCAGCGGCGGTGCAACACCATGATGCCGATGGCTTGGCCAATGAATTGAACGAGGAGGCGGGTGGCCAGGATGGCGGCAATGACGGTGGACAAGCGGAAGAGCAGGCTGGAGAGGAAGGCTACGGCGCCCAGAAAGAGTAGAGAGACGTGCGGGAATTTTTTCTCGGAGTGCACGCGAGCAAAAATGGAGAAGAAGCTGCCGTCGAGAGCGGCGGCGTAGGGGACGCGGGAGTACCCGAGAAGGGCGGCAAAGATGGAAGCGAAGGCAATCCACAGGACCAGCAGGGTGGCTACGCGCGCGGCGAACGGGCCGGAAATGGTTTCGACAAAAGTGCTGACCAGGAACTGGGAGTTCTGGGCTTTCTGCCAGGGCACGACGCCGAGAATGCTGGTTTGCATGGCGAGGTAGAGAATGGCGATGCCGCCGATGGAGATAAAAATTCCACGAGGGATATTTTTTTGGGGTTCGCGGAGTTCTCCGCCGAGATGGCAGATGTTGTAGTAGCCCCAATAGGTGTAGGTGGTGCTGACCATGGCGGCGCCGAGGCCGGCGAAAAAAAGATGCGAGAGATGAAAGGCGCCGGGAGGAAAGGAAAAGGCCATGCGGGCGTTGAAGTGGGTGACGCCGCCGGCGATGAGCCAGAGCATGGTGCCGATGACGCCGATCCACAGGAGGACGGAAATTTTGCCGATGGTTTCAATGCGGCGGTAGAGCAAGGCGATCAAGAGTAAGACCACCGCGCCAGAAATGGCTTTCTGTTCATAGGGCGAGAAGGGATAGAGATAGGTGGCGTACTGCGAGAAGCCGATGGCGCCGGAAGCGATGACGAGTGGAGCCTGGATGAGGGTTTGCCACACGAAGAGGAAAGACATAAGGCGGCCCCAGCGTTCGCGGCCGTAGGCTTCACGCAAGAAAACGTAGCTGCCGCCTGCGCGTGGGAGTGCCGCGCCTAACTCCGACCAAACGAAGCCGTCGAGTAATGCGAGGACGGCGCCAAGCGTCCAAGCGAGCAGAGCTTGGGGACCGCCCATGGCGCGGATAACCAGAGGGCTGACCACGAAGGGGCCGATGCCAATCATGTCGATCATGTTAAGGGCTACGGCTTCCTTGAGGCCGAGGCCGCGCTGGAGGCCGGAGTCGTGAGGAGCATCGCCAGGAGTTTCGGGCGATGAGGAGGCGGCTGAAGCGGAAGAGCTGTCTGGAAGGTGGCGATCGAAAGAGGGGTTATCGGAGGTGGGGTTTTGCGGCGGGGTCATGGGTGGGCCGAGGATAACAAATGGCCAGTGCGGCTCCTACGGCCAAAACAAATAAAGGCGGCCAGGTGAAGGGCCGCCCTTAGGTTGTGAAAAGGATAATTGTGAAGAGCTACTGCTTGTCGTAGACCTGCATGTCGTGAACCTTGACGCCGGCAGGGTTCGTTCCGGTGGCATCCACAGTGGCAACTTTGCCGTCCTTGGAAATGGAAACTTTGGAAGTGCCGACGATTTTGCCACCTTTTTTCAGAGTGGCTACATAGTGATTGGCGTCGGTGCGCTTCATCGAAGCGGTGTCGGCGCCACTGGGGATGGTACCGTTGATGGGATTATCTTTACCGTCAAATTTAACGGAGAAAGAATAGGAAATCGGGGAGCCGTCGCCGGCCACTCCTTCAAAGGTGTATTTAACGCCATCGCCTTCCGCAGCGACAGTGCGGGTGAGGCTCTTGGGCGTTGGCCCGGGTTCGTACTTGGATTTGGCGGTGTTGAGCTTCCAGGTACCGACAAGTGCTTCGCTCTGGGCCTGGATGCTAGAGACAGCGACGAGCGATAAAACGGCGATCAGCAAAAACTTAACTGCACGCATTAAGTAATCCTCCTTAAGTGATTTACGTAGTCCGCGATGCGGACCCGCTACTGGTTTACGACGGGATATGTAGGAAAAAGCTGGGGCGACAATAGACATATCGAGGGTCAAAGTCAACGTTCGCGCCGAGAGCCGGAACTGAATCGCTGAAGGGCACGGGATTGGCCGCCGAGGCCTTTGCGCGTTAAGATACGGTAGTCAACGCGTGGCGGGGAATCGGCATCACATCCCAAAAGTAATTTGGCAGCGAGAGGCTGGGTGGTGTTGTGCCCTGGCGTGATATTTGATGGACGCGAACTGATTTCGTCCTGACAGGATTCGCTAGCGGATGCAGTTGCAGAGATAGAAAATCACGGCAGTGGAAATGGCATCGTGAAGAGCGCGGCGATGAAGATCGAAGCGATGAATCGCGGCGACGAAGAACGAAGGAGCCTCATGAAGCGGTCCTGGACAGCCTTGGCTGTCGTAGTGGTGTCGATATTGGTGACCGGCCTCGCGGCCGGCGGCTGCAACGATTACGGCAACACATTTCAGAACAATACCGGGGCCACGGTAAGTTTTTTATCTCCTTCGAACATCAGCGCGGGCAGCGGCGATTTTATTTTGACGATCAATGGCTTCGGATTTGTGGCCAAGACGTTTGTAACCTGGAATGGGCAAAAACTGAACACCACCCCAATGGTGAACGCCACCACCGGGCAAGTGACGTCCGTGAGCGCGATGGTTCCCGCAGCGCTGGTGGCCAAACCGGGGACGGCTACGGTGATTACCCAGAATCCATTTTCCGGTGCGGGAAATAACGGGCTTTCGAATCCGGTGATTTTCGTGATCAATCCGCCGCCGAATCCGCTCCCGACGTTGACGGCAATTGCGCCGACGACGATTGCAGCGTGTGGAACTTCGTGCGCGACGGCGTCTTTCACGCTGGATTTGCAGGGGAGCAGTTTTATTAGTTCGTCGACGGATCCGACGCAGAATTCGGAAGTGTTGTGGACATCGGGAGCAACGCAGACGACGCTGACGACCACGGGGATTACGTCTTCCGACATTAAAGCCACGGTGCCGGGATCGCTGTACGCGACGGCGGGAACTGCCACGGTGACGGTATTTAATCCGCCGGCTCCGCAAACAGGCCAGGCTGGGGGCAACCCGCCGGGCGGCGGCGGTGGGTCGAGCGCGCCGCAAACGTTCACGATTACGGCGGCGGGGCCGAACGCGGCGCACGCGACGGCGGCGGAATCGGTGATAGAAGAAACGCCAGCGGTGAGTGCGGACGGGCGGTACGTGGCGTATACGGCTTCGCAGAATGAGCACACCCAAATTTTTCTGCGGGACACGTGCGAGGGAGCGAATGGTGGTTGCAAGGCGCAGACGACGATCTTGTCCGTCGCGGCAGATGGCACCGGAGCGAATGACGATAGCAACGCGCCATCTATCAGCGCCAACGGGCGGTATGTGGCGTTTAGTTCGGCGGCCAGCAACCTGGTGGAAAATTCGCCGGCCGGGCGGCAGATTTACTTGCGGGACACGTGCGCGGGGGCGGAGGGCAGCTGTTCGGCTTCGACGCAAATTGTTTCCACGGATGCCAGTGGAACGTTGACGGGCGCGGATAACTTGCTGCCGTCCATCAGCGCGACGGGAAGATTTGTGGCGTTTGTGGCGGTGATGCCGAGCCACGCAAAAACGACGGGGTCGGTGGCCAGCGCTAAAAACAGCGGCTACCGGCAAGTGTTCGTGCGGGATACGTGCCTGGGTGCCGCAAGTTGCACGCCGAAGACGACGCGAATTTCGCTGCAGCCAGGCGACGGCGGAAGTACCTCCGCAAAGCGCGCGGGGCCGGCATTAGGTTCGAGCGGCAAGAGCGTGGCGTTGGCCGGGCAAGTGGCCACATTGTTCACGCGTTCGGTGGCGATCGACGATCGGGTTTTTCTGGCCATCACGAAGACGGAGCAGTAACTTCCGCAGATAAGTCTCCGATAAATTCACAAACGTAAGCTGGAGTGTTTAACTGGCCTGTTTCTTCTCGTGCGGATAAGTTCGTGCGGTTAATTTCGATTGATATCTTTCGCTTGCTCGGCGGTGCCGGCCGCAAGCGATGGAATTTTACCCGTCTAAGCTTTCCGATGGCCAGAAGGAAAGACCCTCTGGAGACTCAAGAGGGTCCGGCCTGGTGTGCCCTGCCTAAAATCAAAACAACATAAAAAGCTCCGCGGTACGTTAGCGCAAGTTGCGCGGCGCGGCTAACCCAGAAATCCCAGGTTGGAGGTGGTGAAGTTTGCGAGATTGGGGAAAATGCTGGGCAGATCGGTGTTGGCTACGCCAAACCAGGAAGCCAGTGTAGCGGCGTACTGGTCGACAGAAGTGGAGGGTATCCAGCGGCCGTTGCTGCCGGTGTCGTCGGGACCGCCGGGAGTGAGGGTGGGAAATTGCCCGTAAAGGGCGTTGCCTTTGACGGCGCCGCCCATCATCAATTGATGACCGCCCCAAGCGTGGTCGGTGCCGTCGTTGGAGCCGGGTTGGAAAGTGCGGCTGAACTCGGAAAGGGTAAAGGTGGTGACGTTACTGGCTACGCCGAGTTCTTGAGTGGCTTGATAAAATGCGGACATGGCCTGGCTCAGTTGGGCGTAGAGAATTGCCTGGGTGGGCAACTGGTTGCTATGAGTGTCGAAGCCTCCGAGGGAGCAAAAGAAAATCTGGCGATTGACGCTGAGGGCGCTGCGAGCGGCGATGACCTGGGCAACTTGTTTCAGCTGCGAAGCCAAGCCGTTGTTGGCAGGGAAGGCGGTCTGGATAGCTGGAATATTTTGCAGCGCGGTAGAGAGGACGGAACCTTCCTGCACAGCTTGACCGGTGACGGTGCTGGCCGCCTGGACCATGGAAATGCCGGTGTCGAAAGTCAGGAGTTGCTGGAGGGCCTGGAAGCGCGCTTGACCGGCGGAGGAGGTGCCGATGCCCTGGACACCGGGAGTGCTGCCGGGACTCATGGTGAAAGGACGCGAAGTGTCGCCAGTGCAAAAGATGGGATTGCCGGCGACGGACAAGATGGGCGGGAATAAGGCGCCGGTGTTGAATGCGGGGCCGATTTTGTCGGCGACTTTTCCAGCCCAGCCGGCATTGGGCAAGCCGGAGAGTTGAGTGGTCTGCCACTGGTCCTGCTGGTCGGCGTGAGAAAACAAATTCTGCGGCAGGTTTTGGTACTGCTGATAATTCTGGCGGGTGGTGGGTTGCACGAGAGTGCCGACGTTGGTGAGTACGGCGAGAGACTTATTGGAATTGAACAGGGCCTGCAGCTCGGAGAGATTGGGATGCAGACCGTACGTGGCCTGACTGCCGACCTGCAGAGGCAAGAGGGAGGCCTGGCTGAGTGCGAGATTGGCGCGCACGGTTTGATAGTTGGTGTAGCCGGCGCTGTCGATGGGCACGATCAAATTGTTGGAGTCATTGCCGCCGAAGAAAAAAATGCAGACGAGGGCTTTGTAGCCGGTGCCGCCCTGGGCCATGGCGCTGACCAGGCCAAATTTACTGAGGCCGCCGACGAGGGATGCGGTGGCCGCGGAGCAACAGGCCAGCCGGAGAAAATCTCTGCGAGTGTGCGGGGTCATGAGCGTGTCTCCCTTTGTGCGCGTTAGCGCTGAACCTGATATTGCGAAGAAGAAAGAACCAGGTAGATGGCGGTTTTTGCCTGGTTGTTGGTGTCGGTAGAACTGTTGGCGTTAATGGCGGTGAGCAGGCTCTGGCGCATGGAGTCGGACATGCTGCCGTGCAGAAGTTGGGTGTTGAGATAAGCCACCATCTGATCGGGGCTGCCGGCGGTGATGACCGGAGAGAAATTGAGTTTGGTGGCGCTGCTGATCTGGCCGTAGACGATGAAGTTGATGAAATTCACACGGGCGAGGCTGGTGTTGGTGTTGAAGATGGCAAATTCCGGACCGTTGAGAGTGGTCTGGGGAATGAAGCTCATGGGGGGATAGAAATTAAAAACGCTAGGTGAATTAAAGAGGCTCTGGGACAGCGCGCTGCTCCAGCCGGTGAAGCCGGTGCCGTCGGTGGCGGCGGCGAATTCGCGAGCGACGGCAACTTCCATGACCACAGGTTCGCGGAGTTTGCCATCCGAGGCGATGACGGTGGTGGAGCTATCACCGCGGCGGGCCTCGGGATCGAGAAGGATGGCAGCTGCGACGGCTTGCAGGTCACCGCGTTTGCCGGAGCCGTAGGAATTAAATTTTCCGCTGACGAAGGCTTGGGCGACGCGTTGGACGTAAGCAGGGCTGGGATTGCTGGTGACCAGCTTTTCGATCAACTGGCGGCAAACGAAGGGAGGCATGTTGGGATGATTAAAAATAATGGTGAGGACGCTGTCGAGTTCCTGCTCCGCGGATTGGCCGGCGGAAACGGATTGGCCGAGGAAAGTTTTAGCGCCGGAATCGTGATTGGATTCGACAGCCACCATGTTGCCGCCAAAGTAAGAGGGATTGTGTTTCATTATGGTTTGGCCGGGTTCGGTGGGGTACGTCCACCCGGTGAAGGAGCGGCCCAAAGCCATCACGTCGCTCTGCATGTAGGTGGGCACGGGCACGCCAGAGCCATCCACCACGGGTGAGCCGTCGGGGTTGAGTTGATTGAGGCCGAGGGTGAAGAGCTGCATAAGCTCGCGGGCGTAATTTTCATTGGCGTGCTGCCCGGTGCCGGGCTTGTCGTTGTTGACCATATCCAGCCAATGGCCCATCGCGGGAGTTACGGTGACGTCTTTCATTACGTTGAAATAATTTCCGAGGCCGTCGTTGGTGAGCGCCTTCATGTAATTGGTGTAGCCAGTCGGGTCACTCACTTTGTTTTCGCCGACAACCCAAATCTCATTGAGAGCAAAAGCCATGCGCTGGCGCAGCTGGTCGGTGTCGTTGACGGCGTTGACGAAGAAAGCGTTTTGAACATTGTTGAGGTTGGTGTCGGTGACGGCGGGGGTTGGGTAGGTGGAAGCTGGAGCGCTGAATTGCCCCTGCAGAAAAGTATCGAAGCCGGTTTGCTGCAGTTGATTTACGAGGGCAGGATTGGGGCCGAAAGTGGATTGCTCCAGAAAACGGACGGCTGCCGCGGCGGTAATCACGGGGCCGGCATTCACGATTTGAGCGTTCACGGTGCCGGAAGTGGTAGAGCCGGGATTGGGATTGGTTACGGTGACGGCGACGTTTCCAGCCTGAGACGCGGAAGCGGTGCCCGAGGCGGTGAGCTCGGTGGAAGAGACGAACATAGTGGTCAAGGGCTGCCCGCCGAAATTCACTTTTGCGCCGCTGACGAATTCGCTGCCGGTAATGGTCAGCATGAAGGCTCCGACACCGATGCTGCTGGGACTTACGGAATTTAAAATGGGGGTTGGATTGACCAAGGTTAGGGTGGCGGAGGATTTCTTGGTGGGGTCGGCGACGCTGGTGGCGGTCACGGTCAATACGTTGGGATTGGGAACGGAGGATGGGGGAGCGTAAAAGGCACCACCCTGTTGCGGAACGATGTGGCCAATCAGGTCGGTGCCGGGGCCAGCGTTATTTATGGACCAGGTAACGGCGGTGTTGGAGGTGCCGGTGACGGTGGCTCCGAAATTTTGATTGCGTCCGGGACGCACGGTGGCGGTGGTGGGCGAGATGCTGATGGCGACTGCGGTGTTGGTGCTGGGGCCGGTGATTTTAGCGGTCAGGGCGGCAGAGGAAATGAGACCGGGGTTGGGATTTTGCACCTGGACGGGAACGTTGCCGACCTCCGCGGTGGTGGCGGTGCCTTTGGCGGTCAGGCTGGTGGAGGAAACGCGGGTGGTGGTGAGTATGGCGGTGCCAAACTGTACCGCGGCGCCAGCGGCAAAGTGCGCGCCGGTGACGGTAAGGGTGAAGGCTCCGACCGGGATAGACGTGGGGGCAAGAGCGGTAACCTGCGGGATGGGATTGTTCAGGGTTACGGAGCTGGAGGCGGTTTTGGTGGCGTCGGCGGATT
This sequence comes from uncultured Acidobacteriota bacterium, assembly GCA_963732705.1. Taxonomy (GTDB): domain Bacteria; phylum Acidobacteriota; class Terriglobia; order Acidiferrales; family UBA7541; genus Acidiferrum. The sequence goes on from CAVTAN010000002.1 coordinate 121,227, forward strand.
CCACGGCGGCGACGGTGATGGAGCCTGTAGTGGAGGGGAATTCCGGGGCGGCATAGAGGCCAGCAGTGGTGATGGTTCCAACGGTAGCATTGCCGCCAGCAACGCCGTTGACCGACCAAGTTACAACGGGAGCGGTGGTGGTGGCGGCTCCCGCTTCACTGACGCTGAAAGATTGGGTGTCGCCGCCGCGCAAGGTCGCGCTGGCCGGAGAAACCACCAATTGACCGCTCTGGGGTTCGGGGTTTTTCGGGCCCGGGCCCTTGCCGCTAATGCCGCCAACGCAGCCGGCCACCGATAGGGATAGCAGCGCAAGTAAACCAGTCCAAGTCAGTTTCACGGCTTTGCACCTCTGAGTGGCTGTTGCTGTCGATTTCAAGGCGTTCCCGACCCCGGTGGTGAAGTATTGTTGCGGGTTCGCGCACTGTTGGTGGGCAGGTAACGAATCCGTTTACGCAAGGTAAGGGTTCTCTTACCTAAGTGCTACTGTCCGGCGGGACGGTTTAGGGGCATGGACCAAAAATAGAAGGGGGAGTATGCGATTCGAGTTGCGGAACAGAGGGAGTTGCGCGGCACCCTGCCGCAAGAACGTGCTACTAATGTTGCCGAATGCGTGGCCCGAAGGTGGATCTACTGGGACTACTGCCCCGGGGACTTGTCAAAGCGCAGCAAAGAAATGGAAGTGCCGGTGGCATCGAGCGACAAGGTGACGATGCGGACTTGCCGGCCGCGTTGCGCAAAAAAGGCGATGTCGCTGTCGGAAACACGGGCGTCCAGAAAAATTTCGGGAAGGGGCCGGTCGCCGGCGTCGTGGCGAACAAATTCGGAACCGAGATGCTGGGAGTACCAGAGATCGACGGTGGCGCGGGTGTCGCGCGTTTTGTAGGAGACGGTGCTGACGCCGCTTTTGCGTTCCTGGATGGCTTCCGCGGTGGCCTTTTCGTTGGGAAGGATCAAGGAGGCGTTGGGATAAACGGGTAATCCGGGACCGACGCTGTCCTGCTTTTCGAGGAGCATGCTTCCGGCGGGAGTGCGGATGGTGTCTTTATTAGTGGCTGCGGAAAGTCCGACGGAACGAACCATGCGGTTGGTTAGAAAAAGGCCGCCGCCGAGAAGGACGCTGAGGCCCAGGAACATCGCGACCATCATCCACAGGAGGGACTTGGATGAGGAAGAGCTTCCTAAGATTGGTGAGCCGGCCATGCTGGGTCTCCGCAAACAGGCGATGCGCCAAGGCGATTGCACCCGGGCAATTACGCCAGAGTATGAGTTTGGCAGACTAAAGGGCCGGTTTTTCGTGGAAACAAGGAGCTGTGCTCTAAAAGCTCCTGCTCGTTCGAACAGGCAGGGTTGGGACGCGGGCTAGTTAAAGCGCACTTTGATATCGGGGCGCTTGTCGAGATGCACGGAGTCCACGAAGCGGACCTGACGGTCGTCCAAGGTGAGAATCATGGATTGAGTGCGGACGCCTTCGCCAAAGAAACGGACGCCGCGCAAAAGATTTCCGTCGGTGACGCCAGTGCAGGCGAAAATCATTTTTTTGCCGGGCGCGAGATCTTCGGTGTCGTAGATGCGCTTGGGATCCTTAACGCCCATTTTAGCGAGGCGTTCTTGATGCTCCGGCTGGGTGACCACCAGGCGGGCGACGATTTGGCCATTGAGGCAACGCAGAGCGGCGGCGGTGAGCACGCCTTCGGGAGCCCCGCCGGTGCCCATGACGGCGTGGACTCCGGTGCCGACGACGGCGGCGGAAATGCCGGCCGATAAATCGCCGTCGCCGATGAGGCGAATGCGTGCGCCGGCGGCGCGAATATCGGCGATGAGCTTTTCGTGGCGCGGGCGGTCGAGGACAATAATGACCAAATCTTCCACATCGCGCTGCAGCCTGCGGGCGATCGCTTTGAGGTTGTCGGCTACGGGGGCGTCGAGATCCACGGCACCTTTGCAGGAAGGGCCGACAACAATTTTTTCCATGTAGAGATCGGGGGCGTGGAGTAAGCCGCCGCGCTCGCTGGCGGCCAGGACCACGATGGCGTTGGGGGCTCCGGTAGCGCAAAGATTGGTGCCTTCAAGAGGGTCGACGGCGATGTCGACCTGCGGGGAAGAGAGCTTTGGGGGCGTGAGTGGCGAGGCCAACTTTTTCGCCGATGTACAGCATGGGAGCGGCGTCGCGCTCGCCTTCGCCGATGACGATAGTGCCGTCCATTTGCACGGTGTCCATGGTTTTGCGCATGGCTTCGACGGTGATTTCGTCGGCCTTGTGGCCATCGCCGAAACCCATGGTGCGGGCGGCGGCAATAGCGGCGGTTTCGACCACGCGAAGGAATTCGAGACTAAGCTGCGCTTCCATGAAGGGCTCCAGGTTGTCCAGGAGTACGTGGACGGAGGCTAATGATAGGGCAATCGCGGGCTACAGTCGATAACGTGAAGGATGGGCGTGGCGATAGGCGCAATGACCGGAACGCAGCAACACAGGTGTTAGTGAAGCAGCGACCGCAGTGAATGTTTACATAAAAGCCGAAATGCCGGTGATTTTTTCGCCGATCACGAGCTTGTGAATGTCGTTGGTGCCTTCGTAGGTGGAGACGCATTCGAGATTGTTCATGTGGCGCATGATGCGGATAGTCGTCGACGATGCCGTTGGCGCCGAGGATGTCGCGGGCTTTGCGGGCGGTTTCCAGGGCGATCTGGCCACGTTGTTCATCTTGAGCATGGAGATGTGCGCGTGTGGTCGACTTTGCCTTGATCTTTGAGGCGGCCGACATGCAGAGCGAGTAGTTGGCCCTTCACGATTTCGGTGATCATCCAGGCGAGCTTTTCCTGAACCAATTGATGGGAGGCGATGGGCTTGTTGGCGAATTGCTTGCGCGTTTTGGCGTATTGCAGCGCGGTATCATAGCAGGCCATGGCGGCGCCGAGAGCGCCCCAGCCGATTCCGTAGCGGGCTTGATTCAGGCAGCCCAGCGGTCCTTTGAGGCCGACGACGCTGGGGAGCAAATTTTCTTCGGGGATTTCGCAGTCGGTGAACGGCGAGGCCGGAGGTGACCGAAGCGCGCAGTGACCATTTGCCGTGGACGTCCCACGCTTTGAAGCCGGGCGTGCCTTTTTCGACGAGGAAGCCGCGGACTTTTTCGTCTTCGCATTTCGCCCAAACGACGGCGACGTCGGCGATCGAGCCGCTGGTGATCCACATTTTTTCGCCGTTGAGGACGTATTTGTTCCCTTTTTTCACCGCGCGGGTCAACATGCCGCCGGGATTCGAACCGAACTGCGGCTCGGTGAGGCCGAAACAGCCGATGGCTTTGCCCTGCGCGAGAAGCGGAAGCCATTTGTCTTTTTGCGCGTCGTTGCCGTAGGCGTAGATCGGATACATGACCAGCGCGCTTTGGACAGAGACGAAGCTACGCAGGCCGGAGTCACCGCGCTCGAGCTCCTGGGTGACCAGGCCGTAGGCGACATTGGACATGCCGGCGCAACCGTAGCCGTGGAGGCTGGCGCCGAAGAAGCCGAGTTCGCCAAGTTGCGGCACGAGATGCCTGCGGGAACGTGCCTTCGCGGCTGTGCTTTTCGATGATGGGGATGACTTCCGCTTCGACGAACTGGCGAGCGGTCTGGCGCGCGAGCTTTTCTTCGTCGTTGAGATAGCGAATCGAAATCGATGTAGTCGACTCCGCCGAATCCGGCCATGCTGCTCTCCTGGTGCGCGGCGTTGAGGCTGCGCGTTGAATCACCGCTAAAGACGCTTTGAAATGGCAGGAAGGTCGATATGGATAACTGGCACAGTCCCCGCGGTACTGCCGCTCCCTAGAAGTGTAACAAGGGGCTTCCAGGAGCAGCAACCGAGCGAATGGGATGCCGTCCGAGAAGTCATCCGATAGAAACGTCAGAGACAAAAACGGGGGGCGCACGAAACCTGATAAGGCGCTCGCGAGTCATAGCAGATAAAGCAAGGCGAGCCGGAGAAACTCTTTAGAGCGATTGGAATTGATGGAAAAATCAGTTCGTTGATGGCGAGACTACTTATCGCAGCTGATACGGTTCAAGACCGCGAGATTGCAGCCAGGAAAGGATCGACGGAATGCGATTGCTAACTGTAGGGGTGCACATGGTCTTGCTTCTCGGTGCGGCCGGCGTAAGCTCGGCTACGGCTGAGGAGGCGGGGATTTCAGGGCGAGTGAGCTTTACGGGCGTTGCGGCGCGACCGGAAGCGATCGATATGTCCAAGCAGCCGGAGTGCTTGAAACTGCATTCGCGGCCGCTGATGAGCGAGAAGGTGGTGACGGGGCCGGGAAACTCGCTGCAAAACGTGGTGGTCTATATTTCTGGCGGGGAAGCGAACATCGCTGCCAGTGAAGCGCGGCCGGCGCGATTCGATCAACAGGGTTGCCGGTACAGCACGCACGTGCTGGCATTGCAGGTGGGGCAGGAAGTGTCCATTTCGAACAGCGATCCGTTCAATCACAATATTCATCCGATGCCGAAAAACAATCGGGAATGGAACAAGATTCAACTGCCGGGGACGCCGCCGTTTTCTTATTCGTACGAACACGAGGAATTCATTCCGGTGAAGTGCAATATTCACGCGTGGATGAACGCGTATTTCGTGGTGCTAAAAACCAGTCATTTCGCCGTGACCGGGAACGATGGGAAATTCACACTGCCGGCCTTGCCGCCGGGCAATTATACGGTTACCGCGTGGCACGAAACGTATGGCACGCAAAGCCGGGAAATCACGGTTGGCGAAGGGCAACATGCGAACCTTGATTTCGTTTTTCAAGCAAAACCATAGTCGAAAACCAAACCATAAATAACGTTTAACGTGAAGTGATATCCGAGGGGGGCGGCAGGTTGCGGTGTTTGAGCCACTCCATGCTGATGCTGTGGTTCTTTTTTTCGGGGGGAATCTGGTCCAGGCTGGGCATAAAAATTTGAAGCCCGGCATCGGGAGTCATGCGGGTGTAGCCGTTGACCAGTTGATCCTGATAGTTGGAGAGGTCGAGGTCGAACCAGGCGTTGTCGGACAGGTCGACCATGATGAGATCGACGTGGTGCATGGTGAGCTTGCCGAAATCGATGGTACCGCCATGGAGCTGTAAGTAATTTCTCCACTGCGCGACGCGGGTGACGTCATCCTGGGCGTTGCCGTAAATCTGCTCAAAATCGGGATTGATGATGCGCACGCTGGTGAGTTGGCCGCGGATGTGCGGTGGGGGAACAGCTTTGGCGGTGTCCAGAAAGATGTCGTTGCCGGTAACCTGAACACCGGGGATGTCTCCGGAGTGGAACAAGCTGGAAACAGAGACGTTCAGGCCGCCGAGCAGTTTTTTGAAGGGAATTTTGAGGACGTTAATTTTTGTGACGTGAATTTGAATGCGATTGTCGGGGGCCACGCCGATGGTAGCGAGGACTTCGATGGGCAGGGGCACCACTTTGTGCAACGTGCCACTAAGTTTGAGCTGGTCGCCATCGCCGGAAAGCTTGATATTCTTGAGCGGCGAATTGGAGATGCCTTGGTTCAAGAAATTGGCGAGGTCTCCCACGTTGGTGTGGACGACTCCGGACTTTACGTCCAGCACGAAGGAATCGGGCTCGTCGAAGGATGGGTTATTGTTGCGGGAAGTGCGAGCCATTTGTCCGCGCAACCAGCGCACGTAGACGCGGAAGCCGGTGGAACCCTTACGAAGCATTAAATTGTGGGCGTAAATATTAGTGGGGGCCGATTCGGAAGCGCTGGCGGGAGCACCACTGGAAGAGATGTTATCGGCGGGTGCACCGGTGGGAGGGACATTCGCCACGGGAGCGTTGTCGGATGGCAGCGCCGGTTGAGAGGCGCGTCTGGCGGGCAGCAGCCACCAATCCAACAAGACCACCAGAAGTATGAGGGCGAAAATCCAAGCGATGCGGGAACGCATGCTCTCAGCTAAACCGAAAGCGTGGTGAGCGTCAAGGCAAGGATTCAGGGTTTGGCAGGCAGTTTTTTTTCAGCCGGAAAAACGGGATGGAATGGCGATAGCGAAATCGAAAAGCCGCAAAAAACTTGCGCGACAACCGGAGATTTTAGTTTTTGACGTGGACGGAGTGCTGGTGGATGTGCGCGGGACCTACTGGCGCTCGGCGCTGGATACGGTGCGGCATCTTAGCGGGCGGCGAGTGACGTATGCAGATCTGCACCGCTGGAAAGCGAAGCCAGGATACAACGATGACTGGCGGATGACCGCAGATTGGGTGACGTCGCTGGGGACGCCGACCAGTTACGAGCAGGCGCAGGCGGCGTTCAACGAATTTTATTGGGGGACAGCGGAACGGCCTGGGAATGTACGCAATGAAAAATTACTGATCACGCCGCGGCAGATTGCGACTTGGGCGGGGCGATATGAACTGAATCTCTTTACCGGGAGAAACCGGCGAGAATTTTCTTTTACGTTCGACCGATGGGCGGCGGCGCAGCATTTTCGCACGGTGATTACCATGGATGACGTTACGCGCATCAAGCCGCATCCCGAAGGACTGCATAAAATTCTTGCCGGGCGGGATCCAGCCACGGCGCTGTATCTGGGGGACAATATCGACGATGCGTTAGCGGCGCGCGAGGCGGGGGTGCCGTTCATGGCGATTATTGGGGAGGGCGAACATGGTTATCGCGCGCGGGCGGCCACGTTTCGTAAATTGGGGGCGCTCGCATTATTGCCGCGGGCTACGGACTTGAACAGCTGGCTGACTGCGAAAGGCAAAAGCTTAGTTAAGCGCGGGAATCCTCGGCGTTAGAAATCCTGCGGCCGCTGTATCCATGATGTTATTGCGGCTGAGCGCCGAGTTGTTTGAGTTTTTGTTCCGCGCTGCCTTTGATGCCGTTGCGGCGGGCTTCCGGGTCGACGGTGTCGGAGGGCAAAAGTTCCAGTGCACGTTGGGCGTTCTGGCGGGCCAGGTCGTTCTGGCCGTCGGCGAGATAGGCGTCCGAGAGGCTGTCGTAAACGTTGGGGGAATTCGGATAGGCGGCCACGTTGAGCTTCATAATTTCGATGGCACCTTTTTTGTCGCCGGCGTTTATGTGTTCGTAGCCCATAAAGTTGACGACCGCTTCGTCAAATACTTTAGCGTGGGCGTCCTTCCGGCGAGCGTCTTCCAGGATTTTTAAAACTTTAGCGGGGCCGCCAGGCATTTCGATCTGATCCAGGAGGAGAACTTCGGCGGGAAGGGCGGGTGCGTCTTTCGGGGCGGGAGCTCGTCCCGGCGTCTTGACCAGCGAGGTTACATACCAGTCCACGATGGTGCCGACCAGCTCAGGGTGCTCTTTGAACATGTCGGAGCCGTGACCACCAGTGGCAACGTGGAAAAGTTTTTTATCGGGGTCGGCCGCCAGGCTGTAGAGCCACTCGACGGTTAGAACGGATGGGGGAAATTCATCGTCGTCGGCCACGCCAAAAAATATCGGTAATTTTGTGGCTCTACGGAGGAACTTTCGGCCATTGAGGTCGGTGGTTCCGGACATCAACACCAGAGACTTCACCTCGGGATGCCGACGGGCCATCTGCACGGAAAGATTGAGGCCACAACTGGCACCGCCTACACCGATGACGTCGTGAGTCACCCCAGGCTGCGACACCAGATATTGGAAAGCGATGTCCAGATCGCCGGGCCATATTTCAGTTTGCATTTTGCCGGCTTCCTGCGGCGGGAGTTTATCGTTGGGGGTGCCACCGCTTTCGCCAAAGCCGCGATAATCCACGGTGAGAACGTTGATGCCGGCGGCGGCGAGTTGTTCGGCCAAGGCGTCCCAAACTTTTCTCTGGCGGTTGCACTGATGGAGGAGCAAGACGCCCGGACCGGGCTTGGCGGCTGCGAAATAGGTAGCTTTGAGCTTGGTGCCATCGGTTGCGGATAGATCGACGACGCGCTGAGCGCCGCTGGCGGTGAGGCAACAGGCCAAAAAGCCCAAAGCGGGCAACAAATTACGCAAGCAGGAAAAGGTGGGCATGGAAAACTCCTTCGGATCTTGGCGCATCTCAACCGGCGTTCACTTCACGCGCCTAATTCATAGATACAACCGGGCCTGAGTATCAGACGCGATAGTCACGACGTGGTAAGCGTAACCTATGCCGCAATTGTAGAGCTTTTATGAGCAAAGAAAGCGTGGCAGTTGAGAGACAAGCGATGGTGCTCGCATTGACGCACGCTATCACGGATGATATAAAATATCATTCGAGTCGGCACCACATAGCCCACCGTGATCACCTGCCCGGGTCGGGACACGGCGTGGCTGCCAACCTGGGGTTCGAGCGACACAATTCGATGCAATTCCAATCTCACCAATCATGAGAGAACTATTCTTCCAAGTTGTGCCTGTTGTAGTGATCCTGCTGGTCTTTTACGGGATTTTGCGGGTGCTGTTCTTTCAGCCGCTATTGAAAGTGATCGCGGAGCGCGAAGCGCGGACGATCGGGGCGCAAAAAGCGGCGGAAGAAGCGCAAGCGGCGGCAAAAGAAAAGGCGAAGCAGTATCAGGACGCGCTGAAACAGGCGCGCGGGGACGTTTACGCAGAGCAGGAAGCGGCGCGAAAAGTGGTGCTGGACGAGCGCGCGGAAAAACTGAAGGATGCGCGAGGCAAGGCAGCCACGGCGGTAGAAGCGGGAAGAAAGAAGATTGCGGCGGAAGTGGACGCGGCGCGACGAGAAATCGAAGTGAGCATCACGCCATTGTCGGCAGTGGTGGCGCGGCGGGTTTTGCAGTCGACCAGACCACCAGGCGCAGGACCGAGAGAAAACGCATGAAGCTAAAATTCGGGCCAGCGGCGAGAGCGTTTGGGCAAGCGATGTTCAGCGCGTTGTTTATGTTGTTCCTGGCGGTTGCAAATGCGCACGCGGAAGAAGGCGGGAACGCGCAGCAACAATCGTCAGAAACGCTGTTCAAGTGGATCAATTTCGCGATCGTTGCGGTGGTGATCCTGTGGCTGGCGCTGAAGAAGGGGCCGGGTTATTTCGGCGGGCGGGCGGACGTGATCAGCTCGGCGATTCAAAAAAGCACGGAAGCGAAAAATGTGGCGGAGCAGCAGCTGCGCGAAGCCGAAAGCAAATTACAAAACCTAGAGAAGGAAGTGAGCGAGTTGCGAGCCGCCGCGCAACGGGAATCGGCCGCCGAAGCGGAGCGCTTGCGAGATTTGACGGGGACCGACGAAGAGAAAATTGAAGCCGCCGCCCACGCAGAAATTGACGCCGCCGAACGGGCCGCGCGATTGGAACTTAAGGCACTGGCTGCTAACCTGGCGGTCGACGGAGCGGAGACACTGCTGGCGCAGCAGTTGACGCCCGCGGCGCAGGAATCGCTCATCAATAATTTTGTAAAGACTCTGGATAGAAGGCCCAATTGAAGTCCGCGAGCCTGCAGTACGCCAACGCGTTCGCGGATATAGCCATCAGCCAAGGGGCTCCGCAAACGGCGGTAAAGCAACTGGGATACTTCGGGGAAAGCTTTGCGGAATCCGAAGACCTGAGAAACTTTCTGAGCAGCCCGGCGATTGAAAACGGGGCCAAGCACAAGGTAATTGAAAAAATCGTGGCTCTGCAAGGTTCGGCGAAAATCGTGCGCAACTTGCTTTTCGTGATCGTCGATCACCGGCGGGCGCAAATGTTGCCGGAGATAATCGCGGCGGTGGAAAGCGTGGTTCGGCAGCGGCAGGGTTTTGCTGAGGCGGAAGTCTCGTCGGCGGTGGAATTGAACGCCACCCAGAAGACCGAGCTGGCCAGGACGCTGAGCCGGCTGACTGGAAAAAAAATCGAGCCAAAATATTCAGTGGATCCGGCGTTATTGGGTGGGGCGGTAGCTCGCGTTGGGGATACTATCTACGACGGTTCTTTACGCAGCCGCTTGACGGAGATGCGCGGACGACTGGCTGAGGAATAAGTTTCCGGGGGCAGCGGGATTTGCAGTGCAGCACGCGGTTGCCGCAGCAGGCAGTAAAAATAAGCACTACGCAGCGAACGAGCAAAGACTTGAACCTTAGCGGTTCAAACGGAATCAGGAGCAGGCATGGCCAATATCAAGGCTGATGAGATCAGTAAAATTCTGCGTGAGCAGATTGAGAATTATGAGCAGACGGTGTCGGTCGACGAGGTCGGGTCGGTCATCAGCGTGGGCGACGGCATTGCGCGCGTACATGGGCTGGCGAAAGTCATGGCCGGCGAGATGCTGGCTTTCCCGCACGATATTTTTGGGATTGCGTTGAACCTGGAAGAAGAGGAAGTCGGCGTGGTGCTGCTGGGGGAGTCCAGCGAGTTGCAGGAAGGCGATGTGGTCAAGCGCACCAACACGATTATGTCCGTGCCGGTGGGCGAAGCGATGATCGGGCGGGTGGTGAATCCGATCGGGGAGCCGTTGGACGGCAAGGGGCCGATTGAGTCCAAGCAGCGTAATCCGCTCGAGCGCATCGCTCCGGGCGTGTTGGATCGCCAGCCGGTGCGTGAGCCACTGCAGACCGGAATTAAGGCTATCGACGCGATGATCCCCATCGGGCGCGGGCAGCGAGAGTTGATCATTGGGGACCGGCAGACCGGCAAGACCGCGGTGATTCTGGACACCATCATCAATCAAAAGGGCGGGGACGTAATTTGCATTTACTGCGGCATCGGACAAAAGCGGTCGACGATTGCGCAGGTGGTGAAGACTTTAACGGATGCCGGGGCGATGGATTACACCATCGTGGTGGCGTCGACGGCTTCGGAGCCGGCGTCCTTGCAGTACATTGCGCCGTATGCGGCTTGCGCGATGGGCGAATATTTTCGCGACACCAAGCGGCACGCGGTAACGTTTTACGACGATCTATCCAAGCATGCACAGGCGTATCGCGAAATTTCCCTGTTGCTGCGGAGGCCGCCGGGACGCGAAGCGTTCCCTGGAGACGTGTTTTATCTACACTCGCGCTTGCTGGAACGGGCCGCCAAGTTGAACGATAAATTGGGGGCTGGCTCGTTGACATCGTTGCCGGTCATTGAGACGCAGGCTGGCGACGTTTCCGCGTACATTCCGACCAATGTGATTTCCATTACCGACGGGCAGATTTATCTAGAAGCCGATCTTTTCAACGCCGGAATTCGCCCGGCAATTAACGTGGGCATTTCGGTAAGCCGCGTGGGCGGCAATGCGCAAATCAAAGCGATGCGGCAGGTGGCCGGTTCCTTGCGTTTGGATATGGCGCAATATCGCGACCTGGCTGCGTTCGCGCAGTTTGGAGCGGATCAGTTGGACAAGGCCACGCAAGCGCAGTTGGGGCGCGGGCAGCGGCTGACGGAAATTCTGAAGCAAGATCAATACGCGCCATTCACGGTAGAAAAACAGGTACTCAGTTTGTTCGTAGCCACCAGCGGGGCGCTGGACAGCATTCCGGTTCCGGCGGTGCGGCGCTTCGAGCGCGAATTCATCAGCTATCTGGAAACGAACAATTCCGGGATTTTGAAAACGATCGCGGAAAAGAAGGCCTTGGACGACACCATCAAGTCCGAAATCAAAAAAGCGGTGGAGGCTTTCAAGGAGCGCTTCGCCACGGACGTGGAAGAAACCGGGGAATCCGCAGCCAAGGCAGCGGCAGAGCCCGCGAAGAACCAGGACGGCGCCGGGAAGGCTGCGGCATCCAAGGCTACGGACGAGGCTGCGAAGAAAGTGGAGACGCCAGTCGCGAAGTAAAAGCCGCGATTTATTTTACGAATAAATGCCCACACTACTCGATTTCCGGCGCCGTATCCGGTCGGTAAAGAATACCCAGCAGATTACGCGAGCGATGAAGTTCGTAGCTGCGGCACGATTACGACGCGCGCAAGAAGCGGCCCTCGCGGCGCGGCCCTATGCGGTGGAGCTGGCGCGGGTACTGCGCTCTACGATGGCGCGCATTGAGTCGCCGGAGCATCCGTTGTTGGCGAAACGGCCGGAAAATAACGTGCTGGTGATCGTGCTTACGGGGGAACGCGGCTTGGCCGGGGCGTTCAACAGCAACGTGCTGCGCAAGGCGCACGAATTTTTCCGTAACAATAAGGATAAGAAGATCACGGCAATTCCAGTGGGCAAGAAGGGCCGGGACTCGCTGCGGCGGGCAGGCTTCACGTTCGCGGCGGAATACGTGAATGTCCTGGCGCGAGTGGACTTCAAGACGGCGCGGGAGATTGGAAACCTGGTAGCGGAATTGTACGTTAAGGAAGAGATCGATTCGGTCTACATTATTTTCAGCGAATTCAAAAGTGTGATGGTGCCCACCCTCAAAGTTGAAAAACTTTTGCCGGTGGAAAAAATAGATGAGGAACCTCGCGAAGAGTCCCGCGAGCGAGAAGCCGACGGCCACAAGCAGTCCAGCGACAAACAAGAAACACCCATTGACTACATTTACGAACAGCCCGAAGAGCAGATATTAGCGAAGTTGCTGCCGCGTTACGTAGAGACGCAGATTTTGCGGGCAATGCTGGAGTCTTCTGCGGCGGAGCACGCCGCGCGCATGACGGCGATGGAAGCGGCCACCAATAACGCCAACGATGTGATTGAAGCGCTTACATTGCACATGAACAAAGTGCGGCAAGCGGCGATTACCAAGGAAATTATTGAGATTGTCAGCGGCGCCGCGTACGGCGCTTAGGAGAAAGCATGGCGGAAAAACGGGGAAAGATGGGGCGAGTGGTGCAGGTTATCGGCCCAGTTCTGGATATCGAGTTCGAGGCCGGTCATCTTCCGGCGATTTACAACGCGATTCACATCACCAGCGAAGGATTCAACATTCCGGAGCCGCTGGACGTAACCGCTGAAGTGCAACAGCACCTGGGCGAGGGACGCGTGCGCGCGGTGGCCATGGAAGCGGTGGAAGGCATGGTTCGCGGAATGCCGGCGGAGGATTTGGGCCAAGGAATTACTGTACCGGTGGGCCGAGCCACGTTAGGGCGAGTGATGAACGTGCTGGGCAAGCCGGTGGATCAGTTGGGGCCGATCATCAGCCCAACGCATTATCCAATCCATCGTCCCGCGCCTCCGCTGGAGGATCAGTCCACGGGACTGGAGATGTTCGAGACGGGGATCAAGGTAGTGGATTTGATGGAGCCGTATGTGAAGGGCGGCAAGATCGGGCTCTTCGGCGGCGCGGGAGTAGGCAAAACGGTTTTGATTCTGGAATTGATTCACAACGTGGCCATGCAGCACGGCGGGCTTTCGGTGTTCGCGGGAGTGGGGGAACGCACGCGCGAAGGAAACGACTTGTGGCTGGAAATGTCGGAGTCCGGAGTAATCGCGCCAGGAAATACTGAAAAATCGCGCGCGGCGCTGATTTATGGACAGATGACGGAACCGCCAGGGTCGCGGTTGCGAGTTGGCCTTACCGGGCTGACGGTGGCGGAATATTTCCGGGACGAAGAACATCTGGACGTGCTGTTGTTCATCGACAATATTTTCCGGTTTGTGCAGGCGGGAGCGGAAGTTTCGGCGTTGCTGGGACGCATGCCCTCCGCGGTGGGATACCAGCCCAATCTAAATACCGAAATTGGGGAACTGCAGGAGCGCATCACTTCAACCAAGAACGGTTCAATCACTTCGGTACAGGCGATTTACGTTCCGGCGGACGATTACACCGATCCTGCTCCGGCCGCGACGTTTGCGCATCTGGACGCCACAACGAACCTGAGCCGGCAAATCGTGGAACGGGGAATTTACCCGGCGGTGGATCCGCTGGCGAGCTTCTCGCGCATTCTGGATCCACGCATCGTGGGCGCGGAACACTATTCGGTGGCGCGCGGTGTCAAATCGATTCTGCAACGCTACAAGGATCTGCAAGACATCATCGCGATTCTGGGTATCGAAGAACTTTCCGACGACGACAAGCGCACCGTGGCGCGGGCCCGAAAGATTGAGAAGTTCCTTTCGCAACCCATGTTCGTGGCGGCGCAGTTTACGGGGTTGGAAGGAAAATACGTCAAGATCGAGGATACGGTGCGCAGCTTCAAGGAAATCGTCGAAGGAAAATACGACGACGTACCGGAGCAGGCGTTTTACATGGTGGGCACCATCGAAGAGGCCTTGAAGAAGGCAGAAACAATGAAGACCAGCGCGTAAAGTCGTAGACTTAGGATTGGCAACGCGCTTAGAAGTAATCGGAATAGAAGAACATGCTTCCTGAAGCAATCGAACTCATCGTGGTCACGCCGCAGCGGCAGTTGCTGCGCGAGAAAGTCGCGAGCGTGCAGCTTCCTGGCGCCAGCGGCGAGCTGGGGATTTTGCCGGGCCATGCGCCGCTGATCACGGAACTGGGCAACGGGGAGATGAGTTATCGTGCGGCGGGCGGCGGGGAGCCGGTGATGCTAGCGGTGCTCAGCGGATTCGCTGAAGTGCTGCCGGATCGCGTGACAGTGCTTGCGGAAACAGCGGAACGGCCCGAGGAAATTGACGTGGAGCGGGCCAAGCAGGCGTTGGAGCGGGCGCAGAAACGGCTGGCTTCTTCGGATGCCAATGTGGATTGGGATCGCGCCACGGTGGCTTTGCAGCGAGCGCTGGTGCGCATCAAGGTTGGCAATGTGCGGCGGCATGTGTCCGCGCACAGCAGCTAGCTTTTCGCGTAGAGCAGTCGTGGTTGTTGATGTCGCGCTACGACCGCAGCGTTGACAACGTATTAGAGTCATTTGCGGTAAACTATCTCTGCAGTTAATCGGGCGAGCCCCAGACTTCCCCCTCCTAAAGGACATTGAATTCCATGGAATCCATTACGATGTACACCACCGCTTGGTGTCCGGACTGCCACCGGGCGAAGTCATTCATGAAGGATCGCGGAGTGCAATTCGAGGAAGTGAATATCGAAGAAGACGAGGATGGGGAAAAGATTGTGATGCAAGCCAACAATGGGAAGCGGAAAGTGCCGACGCTGAAAGTTGGTGAGCGGTACTTTGCGTGCAGCCCGTTCAACCCGATCCTGCTGGCTTCGGAGTTAAAAATTCCGCTCAACAAGGCGTAGGCCTTCCGCGGCGTTACGCTGCTTAGGCTTCAGCTTACCGCGACGCCCCGAACCCAGACACCCGCCAAATGAAATTCTTCATCCATAAGTAAAACATCGGCGTCGGCTCCGACACGCAACGCGCCCTTTTTGAATTCCACGCCCAGCAAACCGGCGGGATTCAGGGAGAGCATGCGGGTGGTATCGGCAAAGGATTTGCCGAGGGCCATGACGTTTCTGAGAGCCTTATCCAGGGTCAAGGTGCTGCCGGCCAATTTGCCTTCGGAATTGCGACAGACGCCACCGCTGACGACGACCTCAAATTGTCCGAGCAAATATTTTCCGTCGGGCATGCCGGTGGCGGAAGTTCCGTCGCTTACGAGGATGACGCAGTCGGCGCTCTTGGCCTGCAACAGCAAGCGCATGGCGGGCTCTTCGACGTGGACGCCGTCAGCAATCAATTCGGCAGTGATGTTGGGGGTGGTGAGGACCGCACCGATCACGCCGCTGTCGCGGTGGGAAAACGGGCGCATGGCGTTATAAACGTGTACGGCGTGCTGGGCTCCGTGGGCGATGGCGGCGCGGGCCTGCTCGTAGGTTGCATCGGTGTGGCCGATGGCTACGACGATGCCGGCTTTGCGAGCCGCGTCAATGCAGGGAATGGCGCCAAGAAGTTCTGGTGCGATGGTGAGAATGCGGGCATTACCCCCGGCTGCGGCGATAAATCTTTCCAGCAATTCCGCCGACGGCAGCCTAAGCCACTCAGCGGGATGCACACCGCGGCGGACTTCACTCAAGAACGGTCCTTCAAAATGGATGCCCAGAACTTCGGCGCGGGGATCGCCGGATTCATGCTGGGTGACGATGTATTTCGCAATACCTTCACAACTGCGGCAGATGTCGTCGGCGCTGGCGGTCACGGTGGTGGCCACTATTGAAGTGGTGCCGTGGCGGGCAACCGTCTTCGTGATAATTCGCATGGCTTCGGGGGTGGCTTCCATGACGTCATGGCCGCCGGCGCCGTGAATGTGTACATCGACGAAACCGGGAATTGCGGATTTATCGGTGGCGGAAATTTCGGTGGCGTCGCCAGACAGGTTCATTCCTTCGCGCGGGCCGATGGCCTCGATAACACCGTCGCGAATCAAAATTCCAGCGTCGGGAATTTCTCCCGTGGGGGTCAGCGCGCGGCTGGCGTGGATTAAGAGGGTGGTCATGGCAGGTGAACAATCGTATCGGAAAGGCGCCGCGGCACAAAATTGCGGAAGGTGATCCGCAGATCGACGCGCGTCGGACAGGAAAAAGAAAAAGGAGGACCAATTGAAGTCCCCCTTTTTGTTTTTGCGATCAGCATCCGGCTCTGGCGGCTGATCGTGCAGCTTAAGTTGTGAACTTCCTAGCGGCTGGCTGCCGTGGTGCTGGCGCCAGCGGATCCTGATTTCGGCAAGCTCAGATAGCCGGACGCGGAAGTCTTGGTAACTTTGTTGATTACCAATTCGAGGGCCGCGCGGCTTCCTCCGGTGTAAAAGAAAATAGGCTCGTTTACGGAGCGATCCTTCTTTTCGAAACTCCGGTCGTCCGCGAGCACGTTCACGGTGTAGCGGTTTTTCTTGACGTTGGTGTCCTTCAGCTCGACCTGGATGCTGCCGACGCGTTGAGGACCGGCCTTGCGAGTCAACGCAAATTCGAAATAGTCGCGCTGGCCGATGCGGCGAAGCTGATCGATTTCGTCGTGATTGCGGGCGATGAGGGTGCCCATTTCGCTGCGAGCCATCTGAATGCTGTTTTTGGTAGCGTCCAGGTCGCCTTTGACGCCGTTGACATCGCCGTTGAGTTTGTTCATGTCGTCGGCGTTGGCTTTAGAGGCCAATTCGGTTTTTACCGAAGACTGCAATCCAGTGAGCTTCTTCTCGTAGGCTACCGTGGCGGACTTGGTTTGCTTGCGAGCCGCGATTAAATCGGACTGGGTAACGTTGAGTTTGTCGGTGACCACTTTGAGGTCGCTTTGGAGCTGCTGATTTTGTTCCTCGGTTTTGGCCAGGCGTTGGCCCAAAGCGTCGTTGGTCTGCTTGACGGAGGCCTGCGTGGACTGCTCAATGCTATTGGCATGATTGATGGCCGACCAACCGACGCCGAGCCCGATCAGGGATAATACCGCAACGATGGTTACCGCCAGCGCCACCCAGCGCGGCGTCCCGGTGGTGCTGTGCACGACCGGCTCTTGATATTCGCTCATGGTATCTCCTAAGGTGGCGGTGTATGCACGCCTCTACAGGGAATACTGCATCCCTCCGGCCAATTGCGAAAATTCGGACGCTTAGGCCGCAAAGGCAGCGGGTGCAGATACATAGGGCTGCACGACGAGGCGAGTGGGGTAGGTCTAGTGGTACTAGGTCCAGTAAAGGTTACACGTTCTGTGACAGTTGAGTAAAAATTGCGGGTTTGGGGTCCGCAGAGGGAATGCCGGACGGGGAGCGTGATTGGAAAATGATTTGTAGCCGATCAGTGACGGCCGGGCGATATATGGTTCGGAAAAAAGGACTTGAATCAAGCCGCGCGGCTGGCTGCTTTTGTGGGCTGTTCGTGGGTGGTACCAAAATAACGATCCAGAGTGTGGGTGGCGGCGTCGAGGACCAAGCGACAATCCGGGCAACTCTCAAGGTGCAAAGCGATTTCTTGTTCCACGGTGGGCGACAACCTGTGTTCTAAGTACCAGCAAATCAAGTGGATGGTGTCCCGACAGCTCATGTGACCCGTCTTCCCAAAGCCCGAATTGACCCCGTCAATCTCTAGCAAGGTTTATTGCATTCGGTGCACCAACCGGTGGGGGAATCAGGATTTACGTAAGGCGCTGAATTTCTAGAGGGTTAAATGAATGCTAAGAATGAGGTTTGGATAGATGGCTAGAACTTGCGGAATATTTACGTGACCAATGGGCTAGTACTTTTCCCAGATGCGCCCAAACTTGTGCCTTTCCAATACGGGTTGACGGGCGAAATGGATGAATGCGGGATGGCGGCGGTTGAAGTGAGCCGAACTGGCGATCCGGATTGGATGCAGATCGTTATTTCGACTCCCTGGTCGATCAACGGGTCGGGACAATGGTCATTTCGCGAAGGGCTGCAATGCGATCGGCGAGAGGTGGGTGGGTGCTGAAGAGGGCGGACAGGGTCTGGCCGCCAAACATGGGCTTAACAATGCAAAGAGCGGCAGTTGAAGGTGAAACGCTGGTTGTGGGGATGCGCTGATTATAGGCGCCCAGCTTTTGCAAGGCACTGATCAGGCCATAGGGTTGACCTACCATCCGCGCGCCAGTCTCATCGGCTGAGTACTCCCGGGTACGCGAGAGGAAGAGTTGAAGCATCAGGGCGGCGATGGGCGCGAGGAGAATCATCAGGAGTGCGCTCAGCCCCCCTCCGCGATCACGGTCATCGTCGCCGCCGCCGAAGCCGCCGAAGATCATGGCGAAGCGGCCCATGGAAGCCAGATAAGTGATAGCGCCAGCGATGGTGGCAGCGATCGAGCTGGTGAGGATATCGTAGTTGCGGACATGGGAAAGTTCGTGAGCGATGACGCCTTCAAGTTCCTCGTCGGTCAGCAATTGGAGCAAGCCCTCGGTTACGGCTACCGAGGCGTGGTGCGGATTTCTGCCGGTGGCGAAGGCGTTGGGGGCAGGCTCGGGAATAACGTAAAGCTTGGGAACGGGCAGGCTGGCTTTGGCGGCGAGGCGTTCCATCACCTCGTAGAGCCGGGGCAGTTGTTCGCGGGTGACGGGTTTTGCGCCACTAGAGGCCAACGCAATTTTGTCGGAGAAAAAGTAGGAGATGCCGTTCATCAACACGGCGATCCCCAGCGCGATTTTCAGGCCGTTCTGGCCGCCGATGGCTCCGCCAACGACGACGAGCATGACGCTGAGCGAAATGAGCAGTACACCGGTTCGTAGCATTTTCATAAAGGTCCCATCTATCCGTACGGCGCAAGCTGACGAATCTTTCAGCTCAATAACAATTGTGTTAGAGCGTGCCGTAAAACCTTCCGCAACATTCTGCAAAACAACACTGGCCGTGAAAGGTGAAAAAGCAGCGAAGCCGTTTTTCTCCCATCAGCCCACGGACGGCTTCGCTACTTGATTAGATTCACGCCGCGGCTGCGGGTTGTTTTCCAGCCACGCGCTCGAAACGCATGGCGTCCCCGCCAGCATCGCGATCGACTTTAATGCGCTCTCCCGGGAGCACCTTGCCCTCAAGAATCTGCATGGCCAGGGGATCCTGAATCATGCGTTGAATGGTGCGGCGCAGCGGACGGGCACCGTAAGCGGGGTCGTAGCCTTCGCGAAGTATCAATTCTTCCGCGGCAGGAGTGAGCTCCAACGTGATTTGACGTTCCGCGAGTAACTTTTCGACGCTCTTCAGCAGCATGCCGACGATTTTACCGAGTTGACGCTTGCCGAGCGGGTTGAAAATCACGATTTCATCGATACGGTTGATGAACTCCGGACGGAACGCCGCGCGCAGGGCTTCCATGGCTTCTTTGCGCGCGGCATCGGGATCATTTCCGGCCAATTCGTAAATGGCGGTGGAACCCACGTTGCTGGTCATGACCAGGACGGTGTTGCGGAAATCGACGGTGCGGCCTTTTCCGTCGGTGAGGCGGCCGTCCTCGAGAATCTGCAAGAGCACGTTGAATACATCGGGATGAGCCTTTTCGATTTCGTCGAAGAGGACCACTGAATAAGGATGACGGCGCACTTGTTCGGTGAGCTGTCCGCCTTCTTCGTAACCGACGTAACCGGGAGGCGCACCGATGAGCCGAGAGACGCTGTGCTTTTCCATGTATTCGCTCATGTCGATGCGAATCATGAGTTTTTCGTCGTCGAAAAGAAATTCGGCGAGAGCGCGAGCCAGTTCGGTTTTTCCCACGCCGGTGGGACCCATGAAAATAAACGAGCCGATAGGGCGCTTGGTGTCGGAGAGACCGGCGCGGCTGCGACGCACGGCGTTGGACACATGGGCGAGAGCGTCGTCCTGCCCAACCACGCGTTGGCGCAGGCGCTCTTCCATGCGGACGAGTTTCTGAGCTTCGCCTTCGAGCAGACGGCCAGAGGGAATGCCGGTCCACTTGCTGACCAGCTTGGCGATGTCTTCCTCGTCCACTTCTTCCTTCAGCATGGGAGCATTTTTCTGCAGAGCTCCAAACCGCTCTTCGGCTTGTTTTAATTCGCGCTCGGTGGCGGCCATCTGGCCGTAACGAATTTCCGCAACTTTGGCGAGTTCGCCGCTACGTTCGTATTGTTGCTCCTGAGCCTTGAGTTGTTCGATCTGCTCTTTCAAGTTACGAATTCTGCCGATGGCTTGTTTTTCTGTTTGCCAGCGGGCCTTGCGGCCGCTCGAATCTTCCTTGAGCTTGGCCAGCTCTTTTTCGATTTGGGTGCGGCGTTCTTTGGAGTGGGCGTCGGATTCCTTGAGCAGGGCCTGACGTTCGATTTCCAGTTGCATAATGCGACGCTCGATCTCGTCGATTTCCACCGGAAGAGAGTCGATCTGCATGCGCAAGCTGGCGGCCGCTTCATCGACGAGGTCGATGGCTTTATCCGGTAAAAAGCGGTCAGAGATGTAGCGATTGGAAAGGGTGGCGGCGGCGATGATGGCGGCGTCCTTGATGCGCACGCCGTGATGCACCTCGTAGCGGTCCTTGAGTCCGCGCAGGATGGAGATGGTGTCTTCGACGGTAGGCTCACTGACCAGCACGGGCTGAAAGCGGCGCTCAAGAGCGGGATCCTTCTCAATGTACTTTTTGTATTCGTTGAGGGTGGTGGCGCCGATAGCGCGCAATTCGCCGCGGGCCAGGGCGGGCTTCAACATGTTGGAGGCGTCCATGGCGCCTTCGGCGGCACCCGCGCCGACGAGGGTGTGGAGCTCGTCGATAAATAAGATGATCTGGCCTTCGGCCTGCGAGATTTCTTTCAGAACGGCTTTGAGGCGGTCTTCGAACTCTCCGCGATATTTTGCGCCAGCGATCAAGGCGGCGAGGTCCAGAGCCACGAGGCGCTTGGTTTTGAGCACGTCGGGAACGTCGCCGGACACGATGCGCTGGGCAAGGCCTTCGACGATGGCGGTTTTACCGACACCGGGCTCGCCAATGAGCACCGGATTATTTTTAGTGCGGCGCGCGAGAATCTGCATGACTCTACGAATTTCCTCGTCGCGGCCGATGACCGGATCGAGCTTGGAGCGGCGGGCCAGTTCGGTGAGGTCGCGAGCGTATTTTTCAAGAGATTCGTAGGTGGCTTCGGGATTTTGAGTTACCACTCGTTGCGAGCCGCGAACGCTGGTGAGCGCTTGTAAGATGGCTTCGTGCGAGGCGCCGTGACGCTTGAGGAGCTGGCCGGCGGGATCGCGATCCTCATTGGCGATGGCCAGGAACAGATGCTCGGCGGAAACATATTGGTCCTTAAATTTTTCGGCTTCCTTGAAGGCACGTTCCAGCACTTGATTCACGGCGCGGCCCATGTGCTGCTCACCGAAGCCCTGAACCTTGGGTAGTTTTCCGATTTCGCGCTCGATTTCCTGGGACAGCACTTCTGGGCGAATTCCGAGCTTGCTGACCAGCGGGGGAACTACGCCGCCATCCTGATCGACCAGCGCGGATAAAAGATGAATGGGCTCGATTTGCTGATTCTCATGCTGGGCGGCAAGTTCTTGCGCGCTTTGAACGGCTTCCTGAGCCTTCACGGTCATTTTTTCAAATCGGAACATATGGTACCTCTCGAAGTGGAGCTAGCGTGCTGTCGGTGCGCTGACTACCGGGATCGCTTATTGGCGCTCAGCATTACTCAAAACCGAATATTTAAGACTGAAAATTACAGGCCCGCAGAACAAAAATAGAAGGGCTGGCAAGTTCGCCAGCCCTCCCTTTGTGCGTCTTGTTAAGGCTGGTTACTTTTCTTACCTGGCTCCGGCAGTTGCCGCCACCGCTGGGGTACCTACGGTGACCTTAATCTGCTTAGGCTTGGCCTCTTCTCGCTTCGGAATGTTCAGGGTCAAGACCCCGTTTTGATAATCAGCCTTTATGGCTTCCGAGTTGACAGTATTGGCCAAAGAGAAGCTGCGAGCAAAGGATCCATAGGAACGCTCAACGCGCAGGTAGTTGTTCTCGTTCACCTGCTTCTGGAATTTCCGCTCGCCACGAATGGTCAAAATATTGTTCTCGACGCGGATGTCGAGATCCTTGGGATCGACGTCGGGCACATCGGCTTTGACGACCAGCTCGTGCTCGGTTTCCAGAATGTCCACGGGAGGTGCCCAGGTGGTCAGACTAGATTCCTCGGTACGATCGAAGCCTTCGCCAAAAACGCGATTGAGATGTTCGTGCAGAGTAGCGGCACCGCGAAAAGGTTCGAAGCGGTTGAGATTGGAGTTCGGCATGGGAATTCACCTCAAATTAAATGTAACTGCATGACGATAATATAACCTGCGTACATTATTGTCAACTATTTTCAAAGCTTCCCAAAAAGAGGGTGTAGACGTGTGAAAGTAAGCAAGATATTGCAGTTTGGTACCGTCCAGCCACGGATGGTGGGCGGTCTCCGAGAGTAGGAAATCTGTTAGACTCGCCCAGTGCGACTGTCAGAGTTTGATTTCGCCTTGCCTCCCGAGTTGATCGCTCAGCGTCCTCTTGAAAACCGGGACGCTTCCCGGATGCTGGTTCTGGACCGTCAGAGGAGCGGCCTTGATGAAGACCGTCAATTTTCGGAATTTCCGGAACTGCTGCGCGGCGACGAACTCATTGTGGTTAACAACGCGCGGGTTATTCCTGCTCGATTGCTGGGACGACGAATAAGGGAGGCGCGGCCAGTTGAGGAAGAGCGGGCGGTTCGCGATGGGGAGGTCGAAATTCTGCTATCGCGGCAGCTTGCGGACGGCACGTGGGAGGCACTAGTCCGTCCGGGCCGCAAGATGCATGTGGGCCAGCGAGTGCAATTTGCGGGAGGGGATCTGGAGGCGGAAGTAATCGGACATGGCGATCAGGGACAACGCAGGTTGAGCTTTTCTTCCCGAGGCGGAGATGTCGCGCAGCAGCTTGAACGATTGGGACACATGCCACTGCCGCCGTATATCGATCGCGCAGATGAAAGCTCGGATCGCGAACGGTATCAGACGATCTTTGCCAGCCGACCCGGAGCGATCGCGGCACCGACCGCTGGACTGCATTTTACCGCGGAAATTCTCGAACGCATTCGCGCACGGGGTGTGGAGATTTGCGAGCTGACGTTGGATGTGGGTTTGGGAACATTTCAACCGATTCGCACGAAAACACTCGAAGGTCACGCAATGCACGGCGAATCGTATGAGATTCCGCCGGAAACGGCCGAGCGCATCGTGCGAGCCAAGAGCCAAGGGCGCCGTATTCTGGCTATAGGTACCACCACGGTGCGCGCGCTGGAAGCGGCGGCGCTGCGCGCCGTAGAGCAAAGCTGCGGGGAGCTACTCACCGGCGGGCGGGCCGAAGCTCGCCTGTTTATCACGCCGGGATTTCGCTTTCGGGTGGTCGATGAGTTGCTTACCAATTTTCACCTTCCGCGATCCACATTGCTAGCGCTGGTCAGTGCTTTAGCAGGGCGCGAGCGGATTCTGGCGGCGTATCGGCACGCGGTGCAGGCAGGCTATCGTTTTTACAGTTATGGGGATTGCATGCTGATCCGCTAAACGGAGAATCTCATGGCGGAAATAATTCACAGAAATAATCGATGCGTGCGAAATGGGAATGGGAAGAAGTGTTTCAAGGCAGCGGCGCTAGAGTTAACTGTGGACAAAACAAAAACGAGGAAAAGGGAAGCGGCCATAGGCAGCTTCCCTCTCGTTCAAGGGGAAAGGGTTCAAGGGGGCTCCTTGATTATTCGTTAAAAACGAAGACGCGCTTCTGTCCTGAGAAACGCACTTCTTTTACCTGGCCATTGTCGCCGAGAAGGACGGCGTCATAGCCGGACTTGTTGTCGCGGTCTTCCCAACGACCTTCGGATTCCGCTACGGTGGTGCGATTTTTCACGACGGTGGCTTTATTGCCGTCGATCATCAAACGGTATTCGCCGGCTTGGAGGTCGGCCTTACCGAGCTTTGCGTTTTGCGAAATGTTGATGGTTTTTGAAACAGGTTTGGAGAAAGCAGGTACGGTTGCTACCGCGAGAGCGGCAACCAAAGCGGCGCTGCGAACAACGGATTTAAAGTTCATGCGTGTCATTACTCCCTTTCGAGAATCGAGTCAGCTGCATGGCATTTTTTTTGCTGGCTAGACAGAGTTGACACGCATAGCGAGGGCGAGTAGTCTCGCCGCAAGACACCTCTTCTTCCTGGACTAACGGCCGGAAAGACTGCGTGTCACGACCCCGCGGCTGCCACCGCGGGGTTTTTAAAAATCTAGCCTCGAACAACAGCTCCGTAAGCAGCTGCACTGGTATAGACGAAGGCACAGTGGGGAATGTTTCGTGGATTACAAAACATTCTCACAGTGTTTTTCGGAATGCCAACGGTGGCCAATTGCACGATTAATTCGACTGCACCCGCTAGCAATCTCATGCCCGTAAGTCCTAAAAAGGTTCTAAAAAAAACAGCGGTGCGGAACCTTTTACAGCAGCAGACAAAACTGGCACTCTGATTTTTGACAGGGCCCAGCGACGCGGCGAAATCAGTAAGCGCTCGATCACAAATCGAGAATGGCCGTGTTGTTCGCAAAACCAACCAGGGTAATTCTCTCTTTGATACACGGGAAGAAAAGCTCCATTTTGGTTCATCGACCGTGCATCGATGCTTCTCTTCATCTATACTCAGGAGCACTTTTTTTGGGGTCACCATGCGGATCCTGGTTCTCAGCGATTTACACGCCAATTTGACTGCATTTAACGCCGTGCTGTCTGCGGCCAAAGACCGCTGGGATCATTCTGTTTGTCTCGGGGACGTAGTTGGTTACGGACCGGATCCCAACGAAGTGACTGCGAAGTTGCGTGAAATGGGCACACAAACGATTCGGGGGAATCACGACAAGGCTATTTCCGGAGTGATGGCGGCGGACGATTTCAATCCAGTTGCAAAAGCGGCGGTGGACTGGACCAATACGGAACTTGACTCTGAGCATTTGGAGTGGCTCACCAACTTGCCGCGCGGCCCACTGGAAATGTACGGCATCGTTCTGGTGCACGGCGCATTTCAAGATGAGGACGAATACGTTTTCACTCCGGCACAGGCGCTGGAAGGACTGCTGGATTCAACTGCCGAAGTTACATTTTTCGGCCACACGCATCATCAGGGCGGGTTTTCTTATCTCAACTCCAAGTTGGAGATTCTTCAAATCCATCCACGGATGAGCGAATCTTTCACGGCGTTGCGGCTGGAAGCGCCGAGCCGATATTTGCTGAACCCGGGATCGGTGGGACAGCCGCGCGACGGTGATCCGCGGGCGGCATTTGCGATTGCCGACCTGGAGCATCAGGTCGTGGAATTCTGGCGCGTGCCGTACGATATAGCCGAAGTGCAACTGCGCATGCGCAAAGCAAAGCTTCCGGAGGCGCTGGTGCAGAGGTTGGTTGTGGGACGTTAGAATTCGAACGCGTGGGCCGCGAAGGTGAAAAGTTCAGTTCGTGAGTACGCCATGCCAACTTCGCTATCAAAAATGCCAGCGCCTCTCGAGGACGATCCGAGTAGAGGCCGGCGCAGTGCAGTTCTAGCGGTTTCCCTGGCGGTGCTGGCTTGTGTTTTGGTACTGCTGGCGTGGCTCTTGTGGCGGCCCAGCGACAAAACGGTTTCCGACCCGGCAGCCGGTCCCGCGACAGTGGGGTCGCAGCGCGCGGGCGGTCGCGAAGAACGAGCTTACGCGGGCAGTGTGGGCGTGGACCGGCTAGCGGTTTCCCGCGCGGAAAATTTTTTGCATCAGGAAGTCACCACCATTTCCGGGGAAATAACCAACGGAGGTTCCCGGCCGTTGGCAACGGTGGACCTGACTATCGAGTTTTCCGACCAACTGAATCAAATTGCACAGCGGGAAACGCGAAGCTTATTCGGGCCGCCTGGCCCACCCATTCCACCTGGTGACCATCGTGAGTTTGAGGTAGCGTTCGAGCACATCTCTTCTTCATGGAACATGCGGCAGCCGGTGGTAAAGGTTACAGGTTTGCAATTCTCGGTCGAAAAATGATACCTGTTATATTACGTACCCGACTTATAATTGATGAATGAGATTGGCCGAAGAGCTGCAAGCCAGCCTGCAGGAGTTTGCGGCCGAGGGTGCGGCTGATCTGTGCGAAAACGGCAGCCGGCTGGCCCCGCTATCGAAGCTTTCCTGGGAAGTCCGCGGCCCGGTGGATCAGCCGCTACTGCATATCTGGTCAGAACAATACAACCTGACGCGACGGGTCATCGCGATCACGGATCATTCCGAAACACGGCTGGTGCTGGCGGTGGAACGCTTTGGGCGTACGCGGCCTGACCGGCTGGAATTTGTACGCATGGATTTTGAGCGGCCGGTGCGCGAAGTCGCGCGGGAGGAGTTTTGCGCCCGACTCAAGAATATTCTGGCGGCGGAATTTCCGGATGAAACGGTCGAATCGATTACTTCGTCCGCCGACCTGGAACACTCGCTTTCGGGAAATTATGCCCGCGGGTTGCTGAAGCGCGGCTCGAGTTACACAGCTTTTCTTGCGGTGCCCGGAGGAGAATCGCAGGACACCGTCAACAATAGTCTAACGTTTGGGGTGTTGTGGCTGGAGCGGGTTCGACAGACGGTGCATCGCGGGACGGTCGGGGGCCTGCGAGTGATCGTGCCAAAAGATTCCTTCAACATTGTGGCGCATCGTTTGCCGGCTCTGGAACGCGGAGTGAATATTGAAATTTACGAGTTGGATGCGGCTCGAGACGGACTGGATAAGATTGATGCGAGGAGCGCGGGAAATTTGCAGACCTGGCTGGTTCCCCTCCGCGAATCCGAGACGCTGCTAACGCGGGCGCGTGCAGAAGTTGAACCCATAGTGGCGCTCGATCCGCAGGCCATCAGCGTCCATCCGTCGGTGGCTTCGCGCGAAGTGGTACTGAGATATCGGGGGCTGGCGTTTGCGCGTTGGGATGATGGAACGATATTTTTCGGCAACAACGAGCTACGCGAAACATTGTCACCGCAGACGCAGCCGACCCTGGAGCACTTGTTGCGGGACTTGCATACTCACCGTCACCCGCTGGCTAGCGAGACGCGGCACGCTCTGTATCGCGCGCAACCAGAGCGTTGGCTAGAAGCCATCGTGCGCAACGACGTGACGCGGGTGGATGCGGCGCTGGACTTTCGTTATGTGTACACCCAGGTATTGGCTGGCAGTGGCTCAGAACACGGCATCATCGACGTATTGACCATTACGCGGGCGGGGCGGCTGGCGATCCTGGAGTTGAAAGCCAGCGAGCACATCCATCTTCCGATGCAGGCGGCGGATTATTGGCTACGGATTCGGCGGCATCTGGAGCTCGGCGAATTTCGAAGCTACGGCTACTTTCCGGGAGTCGAGGTACAGCAAGCAGCTCCACTGGTTTACCTGGTGGCCCCGGCGCTGCGCTTTCATCCCGTCACGGGAACAGTCCTGCGCCATCTTTCGCGTGAAATCGAAGTGATGCGTGTAGGTTTAACGGAAAGCTGGCGACGCGGCATCCGGGTGGTGTCGCGGCAATAGCGACGTAATTTTGGACGCCTTTTCAATACGGCGTGACTTCGAATGTCTCCGGCAGTATGCTTTTTGGATGACTCTTTCGGCGCGCAATCGATTGGTAGGGGAGATCGTTGAACTGCAGTTGGGCGGCGTGATGGCGCACGTGGTGGTGCGGGTAGGAGAAAATCTCATTGAGAGCGTGATCACCAAACGCAGCGCTGATGAGATGAAGTTGAAGATCGGCGACAAAGTGTCGGCGGTCATCAAGTCCACAGAAGTGATGCTGCAAAAAGATTAAAACTTCTACAGATTCGTTTTTCTCCGCGCATGAATTTCCGCTTGTCGTTTCCGCTGTGAATCAGGCATGTTATGTCCGATTGGAGCTGCTGATCGATCGAAGGACGTAAACTTCGATTGGTCGGCGACTGATGGCGGCGACGAGAATTCCACCGGAGACCCCTTGAGATACGTGACGAAATTCGTTTTGATAACAAACTTATTGTGCATGGCAATGGCGGCGGCAGGGCAGGCGGAGGCCGTAGTGGAACCGACCACGGCGCAACAGGCGGACCGGTTGTTGGTGGAAGCGATCGGAAAAGGCGACGGCGATGCGGCCAGCGCGCTGCTGGATGATGAATTCACATGGACCGATCGAACCGGAAAGACGCGTTCGAAGAGTGAAATTCTGCCGGACTTGAAAACGCTGGCGGCAGAAACGGATACAGACCGGGACTCCAGGGAGTTTGGGGCAGTGGTCTTGATCCGCGGTAAACACCGCTGGGCATCCCAGAATGTGGCGGTGCGATTCATCCGCGTGTGGATCAAGCGGTCGGCGGGATGGCGGGCACTGGTGTACCAGGAAACCAAAATCGCCGAGACGCCGCCCATGACGCGAGCAGGATTCGGATCGCCTAGCGGGGGCGCGCCGGTGGAATGCGATAACCCGTGCCGCAACGTGCCGTATCAACCGGAAGGAAAATCCGAGCAGGAAATCGTGACGATGTGGAAAGCGGTGGAACAAACGGTGCTGACTAACGACGTGGAGGCATGGATTCCCAATTTCACGGACGATTTTCTATTTGTCACGCCGGATGGCGGCCAGCCGCTGAATAAGGCGGATCGCGTGACGATGATCAAAGAGCTGAAACGCAGCAATACCACGTTGATCCCGGCAAAGGTGGAATCCATGCAGGTATGGGCGTTTGGAGATTCCGCGGTGATGCGTTCGGAGCATAAACCGCTGCACGGAAGGGTGCTGCACGTGACGCGCATCTTCGTGAAGAAAGACGGGCACTGGCAGATTGCCTTCGGCCAGCAAACATCCATCGAATAGAATGCAGAGGGAGAGCCGAGATGGCCTTATGAGCCTATTTCTTGTCATACTCTGGTTTCTCTGAGGCCGACGATGAAAGTTATTTTGTTCGAACTTGCCACGGTTCTAGTGTTTATCGCTGTGAGCAGCTGCCAGGTCTTCGCCCAAGATCCGTCGGCGCCAACCTCGGCCTCGACGGTGATCGTCAACGCCCTGGTGGCCGACGGCACGGATGCGCCGTTC
This sequence comes from uncultured Acidobacteriota bacterium, assembly GCA_963732705.1. Taxonomy (GTDB): domain Bacteria; phylum Acidobacteriota; class Terriglobia; order Acidiferrales; family UBA7541; genus Acidiferrum. The sequence goes on from CAVTAN010000002.1 coordinate 150,396, forward strand.
AAGAAAGTCAGCGTGCGCATCAGCGGCGATCGCATTAGTAAGGTTGGGCAATTCAAAGCTTCGCCTGGCGAACAGGTGATCGATGCGACCGGGCTAGTGCTGGCGCCCGGATTCATCGACATTCACAACCATTCGGCTGAGGGACTGGACAGCGATCCGCTGGCCGAAACGCAAATTTCACAGGGGATTACCACCGTGGTGGTCGGTCCGGACGGCGATTCACCGTGGCCCATTGGGACCTGGCTGGATACGCGCCGTAAAAATCCAGCATCGTTGAATGTTGCGACACTTTTTGGGCATGCGACGGTGCGATCTTTAGTGATGGGTAAGGATTTTCGGCGCACCGCGACCGCGGAAGAAATTCAGAAAATGGCAGCGCTGGCCGAGGAGGCCATGAATCAGGGTGCGCTGGGGGTTTCCAGCGGTCTGGAATATGACGTGGCCAGCTACAGTACGACTGAGGAAGTGGTGGCACTGGCGGAAGTTGCCGCAAAGCACGGCGGATTTTACGAAACGCATATCCGCGATGAGGGCAACAAGAGCTTTTCCGCGCTCGATGAAGAAATCGCCATCGGGCAGCGCGCGCACATTCCGGTGGAACACTCGCACATCAAAATCAGTACCGTGGCGGTGTGGGGCAAATCGGCGGAATACATCAACGTGATTGAAGCGGCGCGAAAACGGGGCGTGGATTTCCTGGCGGATTGCTACCCTTACGACGCGTGGCATTCGAACATCAAGGTGCTGATGCCGGACAAACAATACACCAATCCGGAAAGCGTTGGAAAAGCGCTGACCGATACGGGTGGGCCGGACACGGTGACCATCACCGATTTCGCGCCGCATCCGGAGTATGCCGGGCACACCATCGCAGAGCTGGCGGCAACGCACAAGATTTCGCCCACGGAAATGTACATCCAGATTATTCGCGAGGGGGATGCCGCCAACACCGAAGCCGGAGTGATTGGCAAATCGATGATCGATCGCGACATTCAGGCGTTCTACCAACAGCCCTGGGTGATGGTATCCAGCGACGGGGGCATCGGTTCCGCGCACCCCCGGGGCGCCGGAACGTTCCCTCGCGTGCTGGGACTGTACGTCCGCGAGAAACATTGGCTGACTTTACCGGAAGCCGTTCATAAGATGACGGGTCTGCCGGCGCAAAGACTGAACTGGAAAGACCGCGGAATACTTCGCGAAGGGGCCTACGCCGATATGGTGCTCTTCAATCCTGCAACCATCATCGATCGCGCAACGTTTGCCAAGCCTTTCGAGGTCGCCACGGGGGTGGAGAAGGTCTTCGTGAGCGGCACTCTGGTGTGGGACGGAACCAAGGCAACTGGCGCCAAACCTGGACGGGTTATAGCGGCTGAAACCGGGGCAAAACACGAGAATCGCAAGGCTCAGGCCGCTCCCAGCGCCATGTACCCGTAGGAGTTACTCAGCACGCAACAGGCACACAGGCGGTAAATGTACGCTGTAAAGCTCCCGACAAATCACGTATCATTCTTCCCCTGCCCGAAGGGGCCGGCCTGGCCTTGGGGTCAGGGTGTTGCGCTAGAGTTCTGGCGCCGGACGGTATCTATGAGTACTGCTACTACCACTGAAACTGCGTTGAACGACAGCCTGGGTTCGAAGCTTCGAAAGACGGTCATTGGCACGGGCTTCGCAGTCGTGCTTCTGGTGCCCAAGGTGCTGAATCTTCGGCGAAATGAAAAGTCCTGGACGGTATTCCGAGCCGTGCTCGGCTTTTTTGGGGCTGCCCTGGTGATCCTGCCAATCGGATTTTTTGGCAGCTATTTTCTCGCGGTGACCGGGCTGGCAATTTTCACAGGCGCGATTCTGCTGCCGCCAGCGCAAACCGTCACAGGCACCGACGAAAAAGCGCGGGAGTTAGGTGCACTGGTGGTGGTGAATGGCGGAGTGCTTGAGCCGGGAGTGTCGTCCGCTGCTCCTGTGCAGCTTTTCGTAGGATCCGAGAATCTGTGGGCGCTGAACGAGCAGCTTCAACCGTTACTGGTTATTTCCGTTCCCGAAATTATTTCAGCGCGCGCGGAGGAGGATCGCAGTGGTTGGGCGTTGCGGGTGCGCTGGGCGGATCGCAGCGCCGTTTTCGCGTATTCCGGTGTATTCGCCGAGCATCTGGCGCGGGTGGCGGAAAGTACGGTGAACAGTGTGAAGCGTCCCGAACTGCCAGTTTTGCAGCAACGGCGGGCCGCCAGCGCCTAGGTACTTTCCGAGGAAAAAATACTATAAACGCATCAGTTGTGGCAAAATATCGGTATGGCCCGAGGATGGGAAAGCAAAGACGTAGAATCACAGGTAGACCTACTAGAAGCCAAACAGGAAAAGTCGCATTCAGCGGCCAAGAGCGCTGAACAGTTGCGACGGGACCAGGAGCGCAAGGATCTGCAACTCTCCCGCGTACGCATCGTCAACGACCTGGAGTCGGCGACTCACCCGCAGCACCGTAAGTCCCTGGAAGCCGCGCTGGCACACCTGGACAAAAAAATCACCGAAATCGTATAGCTAGCATGGCGCTGGCGGTCGCAAAGAAGCGAGGACTGCCGAGCTTTTGGTCCCATGTTAAAGCAGCCGTGACGTACGTCCCTCAACGCACGAAATCTCCCGCCAAGCCCCAAAAATCGTTCACATAGTAATGGGACAAGACGTTCCCGAACAGGTAGCACACGCCCTGGCACGGCGGAATGTCACCATGGATTTTCTTGCCGCGGGCGAAGATGTTGCGCAAAGAGCCATCGCGCAGCAGATTTCCGGCCACCTGGCGCAGCGGCTCACAGGGGTAAAAAACATCTCCGTTGGGGTACACGCGCGGAAACATGGTGGGGAAGCACTGAAATTCCTTGAAGCGTAGAAGCGTGTCAATGGTGCGGGGAGTACCGTTGATGGGCTGGGTGCCAGCCTGGCGGCGCTCGATAATCTTGTCCACCAACGCGTGATAGGCGGGATTTTTCAATAGCGCCAGATTGGGCATTTTTTCCATCTGCGCCGATTGCGCGGCGAAGACGAAACCCTGCTCGCCACACCAATCGAGTAAGCGTGATACCTGGGCGATATTCCATTCCTCGATCACGGTGCTGATGGTGATGCGCCGCGGGCTGTCCAGGCGATCTTTGGCAAATTGCAAATTCTCCAGGACTTTGGGAAGGGCCGCAGGCTTGGAAAGCGCGTTGGTAGGGTCGGCGGTGAGAGCATCCAGGCTCACCACGAGCCCAGTCACCGCGCGCAGGATACGTGGCTTACGGTCCAGCAGGGTGCCGTTGGTTATCAGTAAGAGCGACCGAAATTTGCAATCCTTGCGGGCGTACTCGACCAACTCCTCGATATCAGGCCGCAAAGTCGGCTCGCCGCCGGTAATCACGATAGAGTCGGTTTCTTTACGAATGCGCCGCAGAACACGCCGAGTTTCCGCGGTGGACAATTCCTTACTGAAAACGTCGGGCTCTTTCTGAGTGCAATAGCTGCAGTCCAGGTTGCACTTATGGGTGACGTAGAAGGTCACTGCGTAAGGGGCCACCACGTCGGTGCGTAAAATGTTTCTGCGCCAGGCGTTCTGGAAATACAGTTTGAAGTTTTTGGCGACGAAGGGGGCCTGGCGAACCAGGCCTCGGAGCAACTCGCGCTTCGACGGCGGCCTTTTATCCAAGGCGCTTAATGGGACAAAATTTGCCGGGTTTTTGGTTGCAGCGGTCATTTGCAGAGTCCCACGCGCGCAGTCCTAATAGCCTACAGGAGCGGGAGCGATGACACCACCGGCGGCGCGCTGTCTAAAAAACGACAAAAGCGCGGTTAGCAACCGCGCCTGGTATTGCGACGTCAACTGAAATTTCGAGTTGCTAGTCGGTGAACACTACGCCTACCGCGCTGTGCCCTTTTTCGGTGCTGGCCTCGATGCGCACCACGTATCCGCGCAGGCGCATGCTCTGTACACCATTGGGTCCGGGAGTTTCCATAGTCACCTGCAATTCCGATTGCAGCCGCGGTAAATGCTGCAACGAGATCAAGGCTCCTTGCAGGGAAAGGTCGCGCACCAGGGTGTCTTCCTGGAAGGGCTTGCCACCTTCGGTCATGCCGCAGATGCGGGCACGAAACTGAGCTTCGCGCCGCAAGGCGGTGCGTGTCCCGGGCATCAAGGCCTGCACGTGATCGCCAGTTCCACCAAGAGTAATGACCATGCCCTCGCTGGCGGCAAAGACGGAATCGAATTCTTCACGGGCCTGACGCAAGATGGTGTCCACGCCGCGGTCGTTGGAATCTGGATCGTGATGGAATAACACCAGAGTGGTGGCGTTCACTTCGCGCGCGACGTCCACACCCGCTTTCCAGGTGGAGTGGCCCCAACCTCTTCTACCGGTGGCGAGTTGTTCGGGAGTGAATTGCGCGTCGTTGATGAAAATGTCGGCGCCAGCGGCCAATTCTCGCAAACTGTTGTCCAGTTTCTTGTCGCCAGGCTCATTGTCGGTGGCATACACAACGGTGCCGGCACTCGTTTCGATACGGTAACCGAGGCAGCCCTGCGGGTGGTTCAACCAGCGAGTAGTAATTTTGTTTTTGCCGATGCGAAAGGTGGCGCCGCCGGCAATCTCCTGAAACTTGCGCTTGGCGTTCATCGCGGACATGTCCACCGGGAAATAAGGCATAGCCATCTGAGCCTCGAAAACCTGCTTAAGGCTGTTGCGGCCCAGATATTTAGAACGGAAACTGTAGAAGTTAAAATGGTTTTTTTCGGAGTACAGGGGAGAGAAAAAAGGAATGCCCTGGATGTGGTCCCAGTGATAGTGGGTGACCAAGATATGGGTTTCGGCGGGACGATCGCCATTGGGGGCGACCGCCCGGCTGCCGAGCATGCGCAAGCCGGTTCCGCAATCCAAAATGATTTGAAAACCGTCGGGGGTAAGGAGTTCCAAGCAAGGGGTGTTGCCGCCATAACGCCAAGTGCCCGGATCCACGGTTGGCGTGGAGCCGCGCACACCCCAAAAGCTCAATTTAGCGACGGGCGCAGTCATTTATTTTGGCGGTGAGCCCTGATGAATGGCGCTCTACATCCCCCGTGAAGGCCACAAAAAAGCGTCACGAATGGTGATTCGGAAGCTCAATGTCATCGTGGCAGTGACCAGGCATAGCGTCAATGAATTCGCGAGCGCACGTGTCAAACTGCCTAATAAGCCATGGCTCGACGAGGTGCGGATTGGCGACGGAGATTCCGGCGAGGAACTGCGAGCGCCTCGTGAACTTAGAAGATCGATTTCGCGGCGCAGGTTACCTTCCACTCATGCGCTGCCGTTGGGTGTGATGCGCTTGGTCACGCGAACCGCGTAGAATAGCTTCCATGGCTTCGCAGGCCCACAGTCACGGGGACCACGATCACGCCGGCGTTGGGCAAGCCGGCCATGCTCACCACGGGCACGCGCACAGCCACGTGCATGGCGGCCATAGTCACGCCGGACATGTTCACCCACCGCTGGAGCCTTCAGTACTTGGTTGGGCGATGTTGGCCACGCTGGGATTGGTGGTGGCGGAGATATTTGGCGGGATTTTAGGACATAGCGTCGCGCTCTTGAACGATGCGGTGCACAATCTTTCCGACGTTCCAGCCCTGGGCATTTCCTACCTGGCGATGCGCTGGGCCCAACGACCCGCGGATAACGAAAAAACGTACGGTTACCATCGAGCGGGAATTCTAGCGGCGTTTACGAACGCGCTGGTGCTGGTGATTCTATCGTTGTGGCTGGGCTATGAGGCAATTGAACGATTTCGCTCACCGGTGGTTGTAGTGGAGAGCTGGATGATCTGGACTTCGCTGGCAGCGCTGGCAGTGAACGGCGGGATCACGCTGGCGTTGGTGCGCGGCCACCAGGATCTTAACCTGCGGAGCATCCTGGTACACAATTTTGGCGATGCGCTTTCGAACATCGCGATTATCGTTGGCGCGGTGGCCATACATATGACGCACCTGCGATGGATCGATCCCTTACTGGGTATCGCCATCGGGTTACTGGTGCTGTGGTCCAGCATTGGAATTCTGAGACAGTCCTCGCACATTTTGCTGGAGGGCCGACCGCAAGGCATGAGCGTGGAAGATGTAGCGCGAGCGGTGCTTAGTGTTCCGGGTGTCCAGGAAGTGCACGATGTGCACATCTGGTCTCTGGGGGACGCGCACAACGCGTTGAGCCTGCATGCGCGTGTGCCGGACATGCACCTGGACGAATGCGAGCGAATCTTGAGCGGGATTCAAAACAAAGTGGCTGATAAGTTTGGAATCGGTCACACCACGGTGCAATTGGAGCGGGCTGGTTTGCCCGCACAGTCGGGTTATGTGATGCCCGAGCCGATGAAACACGAAGCGGTAGAGAACGAAAGCGAATAACCAACCGGCGACGAGCTATCTATCCGCAGGGGCTTGCAGTGTGTCTGGGTTCGCGTGTCTGGGTTCGCGTGTCGGGATTCAGCCTAAGCGGGGGAGCGGAAACTCATACCGCGTTGCTCGTTGAACTGTTGGGTGGCGTCCAAATCCAGGGCGTCGCGCGAGACGCTGCGACGCAAACCTTCATTGGAAACGTAGCGCAACGAGCCGCTATCCCACGAGTAGGCCACGGCGAAGAAAAGCGTCCCGTCGCGACGCACAAAAACATATTCGGGGACGTCAGCTTGCGGGGCGGGCGGTCCGAGTTCGGGCACGCGATCGACGCTAAGCGTTCGTGGCGGGCGATCGGAGGAACGCGACGGGTAGTCGCCGTGATCCTCGGCTTCCTCCACCGGCTGGCCTTCGCCGGTGTCGCCAATCACGCCGGGGCCAGTGGGCAGAAAATATCCGCCGTCAAAAAACGGAAATAACACCGCGCCATCGTTGCGCCCGCGTCCATGGCGTTCGCCGTTGCGGGTGCCATTTGGGTGCGTTGCTGCGAAGTGCGCATAGTCAAAGCCGAGTCCCGGCACGCCGTTGGCATCCGATGAAAATCCTGAGAAACCATCGCGGCGCCGTGAAGTGGCAGCCGAGCCGTTGCGCCCAACGTTGGAATTGCCGGTTCGGCCGCCGATCAGTCCTGAGGGTCCCGACGCACGCCGCACCATCAGCTGGCCGTTGGGGGCGCGATAATAAACTGGATGACTACCGGAAGGACCGAAGCTTCGACCGGCGGCTCTTGCTCCAGCCATTGAGCCAGAGCTCATGGAGCCGGCACCAACGCCTGCGGACATCGATCCTGCGCGACCGGACGATGCGGCTCCGGCGACGGCAGACGCGGTTGCCCCGCCATGGGCAGCCATGCCGCTGCGCGCCTGAGCGTTCAAACCGATAGGCAGAATGACGAAGAATCCTGCGAGAAAGAGAACCCGGCCCATGTCGATCACCTGCTGTGCTGATGGCATGCATCTGGAAGACTACCACTGCCCATGCCGCTACTGATATAGATGTCAAAACATTACAGTAGGTTTCAGCGCGTGTCTTATCTCACGCCAATAGAGAAGGCCGAGGCTGGACTGCCCCGGCAATCGAGCGGAGCTGCGTAGCTCCATTCGGGTATAAATCCTATATAAAGGACACCCCGGCTTCCCGGATTCTGCGGGAATGTGCTATAACCTTGCAGCCGTGCAACCTACAGAGAAGCAGGCGCGCACTCGCGAAGCGGCCCAGCCACCTGATTCGACGCTCGCCACGAGCGATTCGAGCCTCGCGCAGTACGAAGACGCTTCGCACTATTGTCCCGTGTGCTCGCAACGGCTGCGAATCCCGCCGCTGTAAGTTGATTTGCGAGGTTTGCGGTTATTACATGTCCTGCTCCGACTATTACTGATAAGCTTTGCGGCTCTGGTACATCCAGGTCCGGTAGCAATTTCCGACGAGGAGGAAAACAAAGTGGCATTGAAATTTACAAATCGCGAAGTGGACGGCGTTGCCGTGGTCGCCATGGATGGCCGCATCGTGCTGGGTGAAGAGAGCAACGCACTGCGCGAACGAGTGAAAGCTCTGGTGGCGGAAGGCAAAAAGAAGATCGTGCTGAATATGGATAACGTGACATTCATCGACAGCGCGGGGTTGGGCACGCTGGTGGCGTCGCACCACAGCGCGAAATCTCAAGGGGCGGCGTTGAAGCTGTGTCACCTGGGGAGCAAGTTTCAGGAAGTTTTGCAGATTACCAAGCTACTGACGGTGTTCGATGTTTACAACACCGAAGCCGAAGCGGTCGCCAGCTTTAAGTAGCCTTCGTGCACAAGAAAGCTCAGGCAGAAGGGCACGCAGTCGCGTGCCCTTTTTGTTTTAACGGGTGCGACAGCATTCCGTCATTTTGCGCGGTTGCAGCAACGGGTCGCGCATGGAGTGGCGGGGTATCCCGAAGCTGCCGTCAGCGGCTCAGGAGTTTTCTCCGTCCACACTGTACATGGTGATTCCGCTCATCAATTTGGGATAAAAGTCCGTAGACTTCTGGGGCATGACTTCGCCGGCGGTGGCAACCTCAATGACCTGCTCCACGTCGCAGGCATTCAAGAGGAAGGCGACTTGAGCGGCGCCATTGTCCACGGCGTCCAGCGCGGCAGCTGCTTCACGCTCGTAGGTGAGGTTGGCTTCCGCAACCACCGATTGAGGCGTGATTCCCAGACCCGGCTCAAGGATGCCATCGTGAAGTAAAACCACATCCAACTCTCGCTGTAGCGGCGAGACGTTCGGCAACAATTTGCTCAGGTCTGCGCCTTCTCGCATGGTCAAAATATAGAATGCGCGGTTTTGTTTATCGGCCGCGGGGTATACACCAATGGCCCGGCGCGCTTTTCCGGCGGTCAGCTTGCGCAAAAATTCTTCGCGGGCACTTTGTTTTTCGTTGTCCCCGGCAAACGCGACGGTTTCCGCTGCAAACCACGGTTCAAGATAGCGGCGCAGGGCGGGCCAGCTGAATTCGCGCAACTTGGCGACCACGCGGTGCCCGGGCAGGATGAGCAGGCCAGCACCCTGGGTGTTGATGAAGGTCATCATAGCGCGCTCGTAGGGCGCGTCGGGGGCGACATCGCCAGCTAGCGCGCGGCGCTCGTTGCGATAATTGAGAGCGGTTTCGTAGCGATGGTGCCCGTCGGCGATAACGAGTTTCTGGTCGGCGATGGCGTCCTGAATTGCCTTCACGTGAGAGGCGTTAGAGATCATCCACAGACGATGAATTACGCCGTATTCGTCGGTCATTTCCGTCACTGGGGAAGCAGCTTGTTCGGCTTCATTCAGCACGGCATCGACGCGTTTCTGGGCGTCGGAATAGATCATGAACAGTTGCCCGGTTGAGACCCTGGCGTGGCGTAACAATTCCAGGCGGTCCGCCTTGGGTCCCGACAGAGTATGTTCGTGGCGGAAAATTATCCCCGCGGAATATTCTTCCAATTGACCCGCGCCGATAAATCCGCGCCGGGTCTTGCGCTCGGTGGTTCCCGGGACGGTGTATTCCTGGGTGTAACCGTAAAAGGCCGGCGCGGGATCTTGGACTACGATGCCATCGCGAATCCATCCGGCGATGGCCGCGGCTGCCCGGGTATAGACATTGTTTCCCGGAGCATCGCTTGGATGCACTCGGCCTTTTTCCAGAGCAATTAAGTTGTGCGGGTTGGCCGCGTAATATTTGTCCTGCATGGCCGGGGAAATTTTGTCGTACGGCTGGGTTAGAACCTCCTCGAAAGGTGCGTGAGCGGGGTTGTAGCGAAACGCGCGGAACGGAAAAACCTTGGCCATGTCATCTCCGAATAAATTTATGAATTGCCATGTTGATAGTTTACGCGAAGTCGCGATAGGGAGAACCTTCACGAAGACGCGCACGCAGGGGGCGCGCCGCGATCAGAATTAAGTCAGGCATGGAATTCGCGAAATGCACGCCACGATTGTAGAGCAAGAACCATGAGCGAGATCGCCAGGCTACAACGTTTAGCCGGGTGGCTCGGCAACGGAGCGTTCGTGGTCACCGTATCGCAGACGCGATCGGTCGCAATGCTTTAGAATATTTATCGGCCCATGACCGACCAACGATTTTCTTCGGTTCGCGCTTTAATTTTCGATCTCGACGGCACACTCATCGATTCCAAGCTGGACCTGGTTCATTCCGTTAATGCCACGCTTCGCGAACTTCGAAGGCCAGAATTGCCGGAGGAGATCATTTCAAGTTACATCGGGAATGGCGCGCCGGTACTGGTGGCCAAATCGCTCGGCCCGGACGTTAAGCCCGAGGAGTTGGATCGCGCGCTGAAATTTTTCCTGGCCCACTACGAAGAGCACAAGATGGATAACACTTGCGCTTATCCTGGGGTGGCGGAGGCTCTCGAAAATCTTTCGGCCATGCCCATGGCCGTGCTTACCAACAAACCTGTGCGCATCAGCGTGCGCATTCTAGAAGCTCTCGGGCTGGCGAAATATTTTCGAGCGATTTATGGCGGCAACAGTTTCGCAACGAAGAAGCCCGATCCTCTTGGCGCGCATACGATTCTTCGCGAATTCGCAATGCGGCCTGCCGAGGTCGTACTGGTAGGGGATTCTGAAGTGGATGTGCAGACGGCGCGGAATTCCGAAATGCTGGCGGCCATCGTGAATTACGGCTTCGGGTTGCACGACCGGGTGGCGCATCCCGCCGACCTGTATCTTGATCGGCTGATGGATATCGTGCCTGCGCTTTCGGCGATGCATTCCTGAAATTAGGAAGCTATTTGAGAAGCTCTCGCTTGCGTTCCCTCGCTGCACTTGGCAGACTCACCCAGTGCTCATCGGCATATTTTCAGAACTCGATGCGCCCGGCGGTGTCCAACGCGCCGGCCGCCACATCGCGGCGGTACTGACGGAATTTGCCGCCAGCCGCTCGATGGAGTGCCGGATTTTCAGCCTGAATGATTCACCAGAGCTTCACCGCATGGCGGTTGGAGAACGCGAATTTGTTTTTACCGGTTGTGAGCGTGCCAAAGGCCGGTTTGCGGCGACCGCGCTTCGCAGCGCTCGCCGCCACGCGAAACTTGTTCTTGCGGGCCATCCGAATTTAGCGCCAGTAACGCAGACGATGCGCCTGGCAGCGCCGCGCATGAAGACGATTATCTGCACCCACGGAATCGAAGTGTGGGAGCCACTTTCCGCGATCCGCCGCCGGTCTTTGCGGCGCGCCAATGTGGTTCTGGCGCCGAGCGAGAGTACCGCCGAACACGTGGTCGTGCATCAAGAAGTAAAACGCGAGCGCGTGCGGGTACTTCCGTGGGCTCTGGATCCGGAGTTCGATGCGTTGCTGCCCACCGCCGCAAAAGCTCCGCCGCCGGCAAATTTTCCGAAGGGTCGGGTGGTTCTGACGGTGGGACGCTGGCTAGCCACCGAGCGGTACAAAGGAATGGACACCCTGATCATTGCGCTGCCGCGGTTGTTGCCGCGTTGGCCAGAACTGCAACTGGCTATGATCGGCGAAGGAGACGATCGCGATTGGCTGGAAGAGCTCGCGGACAAAAACGGGGTCCGCTCGCACGTGCATTTCCTGAGCGGACTTTCCTATTCGCAGCTGGCCTCATGTTACTCTGCTTGCGAAATTTTCGCGTTGCCCAGCCTAGCCGAAGGTTTTGGGCTGGTGTATCTCGAAGCCATGGCCTGCGGCAAACCGGTAATTGGCGGGGCGCACGGCGGGGCGCCGGAAGTGATCATTGATGGAGTGACGGGATATCTGGTGCCGTATGGCGATGCTGCTCAGCTTTCCACTTCTATTGAAACGTTGCTGTCTGACCCGGCCCTGGCGCGCGAGATGGGCAGCGCGCGGGTGCGAGCGCGTAGAACATGAGTTCCGCTTCAACGTTTTTGCCAAAGCGCTAAAAAAAATACTTCGCGAACAATGCGAATCCTGAACGTCACCGAAACATATGCTCCTTTTCTCGAATTCGGCGGGCCTCCGGTGAAAGTCCGCGCTCTGTCCGAAGGACTGGCAGCGCGTGGCCACGCTGTGAACGTGCTCACCGCGGATTGGGGACTGGAAAAGCGCCTGCACAAGCGTTCGGAAGCAGATGTTGAAAGCCGAGGGTTGGGATCGTTCCCCGTTTGGCTGGCGCCAGGCGCGAGACGGTGTGCAGGCTATATATCTGCCCACCTGGTTTCGTTACCGCACGCTAAGCTGGAATCCGGCGGTGAACCGTTATTGCCGCGCGCGATTGCAGAATTTCGACATCGTGCATATTTTCGGGATTTACGATTTGCTCGGCCCGGCTGTGGCCGGAGACCGCGCGTGCGCGAAAAATTCCTTACGTCGTCGAGCCAATTGGCATGTTCGTGCCGATAGTGCGGAGCTTGGGGATGAAACGGATTTATCATTGGTGGCTGGGGAAAGCGTTATTTGCGGGGGCCAGCGCGGTGATCGCTACGTCGGAGCTCGAGATTCAAGACCTGATCGCGGCCGGAGTGGCGAGCGAGAAAATTGTGTTTCGCCGCAATGGTGTGGAAGCTCCTACTTCGTGGCCTGCGCCAAGCAAATTTCGCACTGCGCAGGGAATTCCCGAGCACGCAAAACTGATTTTGTTTTTGGGTCGTCTTTCATTGAAAAAAAGTCCTGAAATTTTGCTACAGGCTTTTGCCCAACTTCCGGAGCAGGTTGGAGAGAAACCGTTGTTGCTGGCGTTTGCAGGTCCGGACGGAGGCGGTCAACAACAAAGGCTGGCGTTGGAAGCTGCGCGCTTGGGGGTATCTTCGCGAGTCAAATTCACGGGGGCTGTCTATGGCGAAGAAAAATGGGCCGCGTACCGGGACGCGGACGTCTTTGTGTTGCCCTCGCAAAACGAAAATTTCGGCAATACCGCGGCGGAGGCGATGGCCGCGGGAACGCCGGTGATTGTGACAGAGAATTGCGGAATCGCTCCGTTGTTAAAAGACACCGCGGGTTTGGTGGTGAGTCACGATGGTGCCGCAGTTGCCAACGCGATGAAGAAATTGCTGGACGATGGCCAATTTTATTCGCGTTTGGTACAGGGATGCGCAGAGCTCACAGCGCGACTCGACTGGGGACAGCCGGTGACGGAAATGGAGACTTTGTACGCGCGTTTGACTACGATAGAAGGCCCTGGAAATTCGACTCGGTCCCCGGAGTAAATTTGCTTCCTGTTAAACCGCATCCTTCAAGGACTGGATTTGGCGCGACACTGGCCTTCGCGCGTGCCGGTCTTCACATATTGTTTTGGAACCCAAATTTGCCAGGCCACTTCGTGAGCAGCGGCGTTGATTTGCCCCTTGCAGTGGAGACGGCACTCTAGCATGTGCGGCATTTGTGGGGTGGTTTTCGGCCCGCGAAACGAGGATGCGCAAGAATGCGTTCGAAGCATGGCTGCTGCCATGTCGCATCGCGGCCCCGACGGAGAGGGATTTCTCTTTGATGAAGCACGGGTACCCGGAATAGCGCTGGGCATGCGCCGTTTAAGCGTCATTGACCTTCCTGGCGGCAACCAACCCATCTGGAATGAAAGCCGCGACGTGGCGGTGATTTTCAACGGCGAGTTGTATAACTACCGGCAATTGCGTGAAGCGCTGGCGCTTTGCGGTCACGAGTTCAGCACACAATCGGACACCGAGATACTGGTGCATGCGTGGGAAGAGTGGGGCGAAGACTGCCTCACGGAATTGCGCGGAATGTTCGCGTTTGCGCTTCTCGACTTTCGCGCGAAGCACGCGGCGGTGCCGATTCTTTTTCTGGCCCGCGATCCGCTGGGCATCAAGCCGCTGTATTACACGCAAACGCCGGAAGGATTTGCGTTTGCTTCGGAGGTGCGGGCGCTACTGGGCTGCCGGATTGTGTTCCAAACAACTTTCACCGGATGCGCTTACGTCGTACCTGCTTTTTGGCAGCATTTCCGAACCGGTGACACTGCTCGATGGCGTTTTTTCTTTGCCGCCGGGGCATCGGATGATGCTGCACATCCCGGAACGACGCAGGGTGCCGCGGGCACGTCCGTGGTACGACGCGACGCGGAGCCCGGCCGCTCGTGACCCCAAACGGCCAACAGATTTTTCGACAGCGGCGCAAAAGTTGCGACCACTGTTGCGAGATGCGATAGAAGCGCATCTCGTCGCGGACGTCCCAGTGGGACTTTTTCTTTCGAGCGGTCTGGATTCCAGCGCCATCGCGATGCTCGCAGGGCGCGCGCATCCGGGGATTCAAAGCTTTACCCTGACGTTTCCGGGCACGACTTATGACGAAGCGCAACTGGCGCGGGTGGTGGCGGAGCGCTGCGGCTCACAACACCGGGAAGTTCCGTTGGATGGGGAGGCGATTCTCTCGCGGCTGGACGAAGCCGTCGGAGCGTTCGATCAGCCGACCATGGATGGAATCAATACGTACTTTGTTTCCTGGGCGGCGCGGCAGGTGGGACTGAAGGTGGCGCTGTCGGGGTTGGGCGGCGACGAGTTGTTCGCCGGCTATCCTACTTTTTTGGATGTGCCGCGACTGGGGAAGCTGGAGCGATTTGGAAAGTTCATGCCCGCTTCGCTCCGCCGCGCTTTTACGCCACTGTTGAGAAGTTTTCTGGGCAGCGGCGGCTCCGCTGATGCGGGGCACAAGGTTTCTTCTGCCTGGGTGAATCCAGATAAGCTTCCGCACTTGTACTTCTTCGCGCGGGCTCTCTTTCCCCCTGGGGGACGGTTGGAAAAACTCATGGAGCCGCGCTTTCGACCCAGCACCGTGGCCGCCGATGGCGTCACTCTTGATCCTACCTGGCTGGGATGGATGCAGCGGGCAGCCGACGAAGCAAGCGACACGGGAGCCAATCGCGGCAATCTCCTGGTTGGAAATGCGCACGTACATGGCGAGCACGTTGCTGCGGGACACCGATGCGGTGAGCATGGCGTGCTCGCTGGAAGTACGGGTTCCGCTGCTGGATACGCCGCTGGTGGAATTTGTCAATGCGCTGCCGGATCGCCGCACGCGTGCCGCGCCGGTGCGCAAAAAGCGCTGCTAGTCGAAGCGCTGCGAGATTTATTGCCAGCCGGAAATTCTGGCGCAGCGCAAGCGCACATTCACCTTGCCTTGGGAAGAATGGCTACGCGGGCCGCTGCGGGCTCGCGACTGGAGGCTAGCTTCGCATCGCTGGCTCCGGCGCTCGCTCCGCACTTGCACGCGGAGGGGGTGCAGGCGGTATGGTCGGAGTTTCTGGCCGGAAAAACTTCCTGGTCCCGCCCGTGGTCGCTCTACGTTTTGAATGAGTGGTGCCGCCGGCACCTTACGGCGTGACGCTCCCGCGCTGGGGTAAACTGATCTTCGTTCCATGAACATTCTTGGAATCAATGCCTACCACGGCAATGCTTCTGCCGCGATTGTTTGCGACGGTCAACTGATTGCCGCGGTCGAAGAAGAGCGCTTCAATCGCGTGAAATACGCCGCGGGTTTTCCTGCGGCGGCCATCCGTTATTGCTTGCAAGGAAGCCGGGCTCGGCTCGCGAGACATCGATCACGTGGCGGTTCCGCGTAATCCTTATGCGCGACTGTTTACCAAATTATTTTATTCGCTGCGGATGCCGTCGTTTGCCCGGCAACGCGCTAAGGTTCTGGCTACCTTTACCGGAATACCGGAAGCGCTTGGCTGCAGCGTTTGATGACCGATCGCAAAAAGCCTGAAAGCCAGATTTCATCGCATCGAGCATCATGAAGCGCATCTGGCCAGCAGTTTTTTTGTTTCGCCGTTCGAACAAGCGGCGTTGATTTCCGCCGACGGTCTGGGCGATTTTGCCAGCACCATGTGGGGTGTGGGCCACGGCAATCGCATGAACATTCAGGGCGCGGTGGCGTTTCCTCATTCGCTGGGATTGTTTTACAGCGCCGTCACGCAGTTTCTGGGCTTCCTGAAATTCGGCGATGAATACAAAGTGATGGGTCTCGGCGCTTATGGCCATCCGGAGTACTTGGAGGCTTTTCGCGACATCGTGCACTTCGATGAAAACTCCGCGCAGCAACGGTTTTCGACTGGGACTCGATTACTTCACCCATCATCGCACCGGACCGGAAATGACCTGGGCGGACGCCAGACAAGACGCCGACGGTCAGCAAAATGTTTTCGCCGGAGATGTCGCGACACTTGGGCCGGTGCGCGGGCCGGACGAGCCGCTGGAGCAGCGGCATAGAAATCTGGCTTCTTCGCTGCAGGCGCGCCTTGAAGAGGTATACCTGGGGATGCTGCGCAAACTTGCCAAAGCAGACCGGGATGAAGTCGGTATGCCTTGCCGGCGGGGTGGCTTTCAATTGCGTGGCTAACGGAAAAATTTTCGATTCCACCGGGTTCGAGAATGTTTACGTGCATCCCGCCGCAGGTGACGGCGGCTTGTCGGTTGGAGCGGCCTATTATGTCTGGCATCAAACACTCGGCAAGCCACGCTCATTCGTAATGAATCACGCGTACTGGGGGCCGGGTTACTCACGAGACCAAGTGCGCAGCGCAATCGACGCGAGCGCGATCCCGCGGTGGTGGATTATTCCATCGCGGAGCTTCCCGAGCCGGAGCTGGTGCGCGCTACGGCGCAAATTATAGCCGACGGAAAAATTCTGGGCTGGTTTCAGGGTCGCGCCGAATGGGGACCGCGAGCTTTGGGCAATCGCAGCATCGTGGCCGATCCGCGGCGGCCGGAGATGAAAGAAATTCTCAATCGCCGCATCAAGCATCGCGAGATATTTCCGTCCGTTCGCGCCATCCATCCTCGCGGAATCCACCGGCGAGTATTTCGAAAAATCTCACCCATCGCCGTTCATGACGTTGGCGTATTCGGTGCGTCCCGAGAAGACGGGACAAAATTCCGGCGCCCACGCACGTCGACGGGACCGGGCGGCTGCAAACAGTCTCGCGCGAAGCCAATCCACGTTATTGGCAACCTCATCAAAGCGTTCGAAAGTCTTACCGGCGTTCCGGTAGTGCTGAACACTTCGTTCAACGACAACGAGCCAATCGTTTGCCGTCCAGAAGAGGCGATCGACTGCTTCCTGCGGACGCAAATGGATGCGCTGGTGCTGGGCGACTTCCTCATTGTCCGGGAATCACTTTCATAGGCAGAGATCAGTCTGTGATTTGGTACCGAAAAATTTTGATTTCGGTTACTCCCGCTAGTCGCTGAACTTCATACCCGCGCCGCGCTTAAGTCTGAGCAAGGCCGTCTTACCTGTACAATCTGCGGATGCGTATTCTGTTTTTGAATATGTATTTCCCTCCGGACACTTCGGCAACCGCGAAAGTCGCCGAATCCATGGTGCAGGCATTAGCGGAAAGCAATGAGGTGACGGTGCTCTGCGGGCGGCCTTCGTACGATCCCACGGAGCGTCGTCCGTGGAAATTGTGGCAGACGGAACGCATCGACGTAACAAAGCCCTTCACAAACTTCACGGGCATTGAAGCCGGGACCTCTGCACGCCGCACATACACAGTCATACGGGTTGGTTCCACGGACTATCCGCGGATGCGCATGAAACTGCGCGTTGTGAATTATCTCAGCTATACAAAGTTAAGCTTCCTGCGAGGGCTATTTATTCCGTGCGACGTGATCTTGGCGATGACCGACCCTCCTTTTGCGGGCATCCTGGCTGCATTTCTATCCATGTTGAAGGGTAAGCGGCTGGTATACGCCATTCAAGATCTTTACCCCGACATGGCTGTGGCTGGGACTATCGTCAAGCCAGGCCTGCTTACGCGATGCTGGGAAGGTTTACATCGCTGGACATTACGTCGTGCTGCCCGAGTCATCGTCCTCGGGGAAGACATGCGCACTAGGATGATCTCAAAAGGCGTTAAGCCCGGCAAGATTTCCGTGGTGCGTAGTGGCGTCCAAGCCGAAGGCCCGGGTGATGAGCGGTCTGTGAACCGTGAGGTTATCCGTGCTATTCGCGGGACGGTTCCGATTCGTGCTGCTGCACGCCGGCAATCTAGGTTTCTACGGGGCCTGGGACACCCTGGTTGCAGCCATGCGCGAAGTTCAAAATGAAGATGTTGCGTTGGTATTTGTGGGCGATGGAGCAGAACGCGCGCGCCTGGAAGGCCTCGCCGCAGGGGCGGATAACATCCGCTTCCTGCCATTTTTTCCCAGCCACGAAATTCCTTCGGTTCTCGCCGCTCCAGACGTGCACATCATTACTATTCGGCAGGGACTGGAAGGTGTGGTGGTGCCGAGCAAGTTGTTCAGCATCCTGGCAGCGGGTAAACCCATTCTGGCGGTCGCTCCTAGCGGGACGGACGTCGCCACGCTCGGCGAGGCACGCGGCTTCGCAATGCAAGCGGAACCTTTCGGGCCGGACGCGACTGCGTCTGCGATCCGGCTGTTAGCGGCGTCCCCCGACCGGGTGGTCAAAATGGGGCAAGCCGCACGAGTGGCTGCGGCTCAATACCCGCAAGCTGGGGAGCTGCGTAGATTGGTGGATCTAATGTCTAGTCTGCAGGCGGACACCAGCGACCGTGGCGAGCCATGAGTGCTAATGCCGCTATTACCCTGAACGTACTACGGTACTTTCCTACTTGAAGCGCGCGAACTTCCTAAGTATCTTTCTTGAGTTGCGTGGGGCAACGAAGTGTACTTGGGAGCCGGACACCCAATCCGGCAAAACTGTGTGAGCAGGCCTCCAAAACCTCTTGGCCTGGTTCACTTTCCAATCAATTGGGGTTGCATGCCGGCAGGTGTATTGGCTTTTCTCGTCGCGCTCGTGGCATCTCTGGTGCTGGTGGTACCGGTGCGCGCCCTGGCATTACGGGTGGGTATGGTGGATCTGCCAGGTCCGCGCAAAGTACATCAGACCCCCATTCCGTTGCTGGGTGGACTTGCCATGTATGGCGCAGTGATGATCGCGGTGCTTTTCGCGTTTGATGGCCCGGCCCGGTCCCAAATCGAAGGCATCCTGGCGGGGGCCTCGTTGGTCGCGGCAACTGGATTTTTGGACGACCGCGGCATTCTTCATCATCAGGTGAAACTTTTTGTAGGTATGCCGGTGGCAGCGTTGTTCCTGCTGTTCAGCGGGATCCACGCTCAAGTGTTCAGCGTCATGGTTGGAGGACGCGCGGGCTACGCGCTGGACGCGATTTTGACCGTGGTTTGGGTGGTGGGTATCACTGCCAGCTTCAGCATTCTCGATCATATGGATGGACTGTGTGCCGGGATCGCGGCGGTAGCGTCTATCTCTTTTGCGTTAGTGGCCTATCTCAACGGTCAGACACTGGTTACCACTTTAGCGGCTGCAGTATTGGGAGCAGCAACTGGGTTCCTGCGGTGGAATTTCAAGCCAGCGAAAATCTTTATGGGCGACGGTGGAGCAATGTTCCTGGGGTTTCTGATGGCCACGCTGGGATTGAAATTGCGGCTGGATCAGGCGGACCACCTGACCGGTTGGCTGGTGCCACTGCTAATCCTGGGTGTGACTATCTTTGACACAACGCTGGTAACCATTTCTCGGGCGCGGCGCGGGCTGCTGCCGTTCACGACACCTGGCAAGGACCACGCAGCGCACCGGCTCGCCAATCTGGGGCTTGGCCATCGCGGCTCGGTGCTTTCTCTGTATCTGCTAGGAATTTTTAGCGGGGCAACTGCTGTGCTGGTCAGCTACCTGCCCACCCAGGGAGCGGCAGCGGTTGGAGCTATCTCACTGGCGCTGATCTTCGCCGGCGTAGCGTTTTTGGAAAAAGCTCCGTATGAGCGGCAACGCAAAACACCTGCCGCGGCTTAAACGTTTCGTAATGTGAAGAATATTTAGCGATCAGACTCCCTTGCGAATATTCCCGAAACGGCACCGATCTGACCGGTCTTCATCGTTACCACGGATGATAAATGCTTATTTATTTTTTGAAATAGAATTAGCGCTCGATCTCTATGCTCATCATCCAAGTTTGGCTATACTCTGTCGGGGCGTCCTATCCCACTGATCACAGTTCCCCAGAGGCGGTCCGGCACAGAAGTACATTTCTAGCGCGGCGATTCGGAACTTAACGTCCAGGGAATCCGCGTCGTTGGGGCATACCAAACGGTGGAAAACAAAACTGATACTTCCCGGTTACCCCGGGAAAATGGAGAAGTGATTGTTGTGGGCGCGTCCGCTGCGGGTTTGTATACCGCCGCGACGGTCGCTCGCGGAGGACGCCGTGTTCGGATATTGGAATCCAAGCCCAGTTTTGACCCTCCGGCACGGACGCTCATTGTCACCAGTCATTTCCGCAACCAGTTGGGAGCGGCGGCCCGCGAGAGTATCGTCAACGAAATTCGACGATTTGAACTTTTTACCGACGGGCGTTCCGCGCAAATCGCGCTCGACAAGCCCGATCTGATCATTGAACGTTCCCGACTGATACCCGCGCTGGCGCGGGATGCGCAAGCCGCTGGCGCAAATCTATCGTTTGATACGCGCTTCCTAGGAATAGGGCCGAACTCGACAGGACTGCGGGTGGAAACCGAAACCCGGGGCCAGCGAGAAGAACTACATGCCGATAGCGTGGTGGGCGCCGACGGCGCGACCAGCAGGGTAGCGCGGACGGCGGGATGGCCTCCGGTCGAGACGGTGCCTCTCATGCAGGCGCTGGTGCGGTTGCCCAAAGATTGCCCGCCGGACACTACGCGGGTATGGTTCGTCCCGGACGACACACCCTATTTTTACTGGCTAGTGCCTGAAACCGCGGAACGCGGGGCGTTGGGGGTAATCGGGGAACAGGGCAGCGATACCAAGCGCCGCTTCGAACGATTTCTGGAGAAAAAGAATTTGGAGCCGCTGGAGTGGCAGGGCGCGCGCATCCCCGTTTATCGTAAATGGGTGCCGGTGCGGCGGCGCGATGGGCAATGGCGATGTGTATCTCGTGGGCGACGCGGCCGCGCAGGTTAAAGTTTCAACAGTGGGTGGGATTGTGACCGGCTTTCGCGGCGCGCTCGGCGTAGCGGAATCCATTTTGCGGCCCGGCCGAAGCGCGGAATTGACGGCATTGCGCCGCGAATTAAGCACCCACTGGCTGATTCGGCGCACGCTGCATCATTTTCAGCAGAAAGATTATTCTCAGTTAGTCGATTTGCTGGACGCCACCACGCGCGCTTCACTCGGCGAGATTAATCGCGATGAATCCACGCGCCTGCTGTGGAATGTCATTCGCCGCCAGCCGCAACTGGTGCTGCTGGGGTTGCGTGGGTTGCTGATGGGCAAGCGCAGTTCGCAGCATACCGGGCTGGGTAAGAGGGCCGGCGCCTATCCTGTAAAGACGCTTTAGCCGACGCGCAGGTGACTTTTTGCAGCTGTAGTCTGCGATGATATAGTGATTATCTGGCGCACGTCCCCCGCGCTTGCGATTCTGCATTGAACGGGAGTATCACCTTGAATATTTCCGTCATCGGTTGTGGCTATGTGGGATTGGTGACTGCCGCGTGTCTCGCGGAAGCGGGACACCACGTTATCTGCACGGATATCGATCCGAGCGCATCGCCAAGCTGAATGCCGGCATAGTTCCCATTTACGAGCGGCATCTCGACGCCATTCTGGCGTCCGCCCGTAAAGCAGGCCGCATCTCCTATACTTCCGACGCCGGCAGAAGCCATTCGCGCCGGGGACGCCATTTTTATCTGTGTTGGCACGCCCCCCAGGGAAAACGGCGAAGCTGATCTCTCCGCCATCGATCACGTTGCCCGTCAAATCGCGGAAGAAGCCCAATCCTCGAAGCTGGTAATCGAAAAAAGCACCGTCCCGGCGCGTACGGGATCGAGTTGCAACGCGCACTCAGCGCCTATTCGCGCAATCGCAACATCAAATTTCGCGTGGCGTCCAATCCGGAATTCCTTCGCGAAGGCACGGCGGTCTCCGATTTTTTTCATCCCGACCGCATCGTCGTTGGCGTGGAAGACGAGTCTCCGCCGCCCAGTTGCGCGAGATTTACGCACCCATTCTCGAGCATCGTTTTCATTGCCCGGTTCACAACGGCAAGTTGCCCGACTGAACTACAAGGCCCCGCTGTTTGGTTACCACCATCAATAGCGCCGAACTGATAAAGCATGCTTCCAACTCGTTTCTTCGCGCTGAAAATCAGCTATGCCAACGTGATTGCCGACCTGTGCGAAAAAATCGGCGCCAACGTCGACGAAGTGACCCACGCCATGGGTCTGGATCCGCGCATCGGCGGGCAATTTCTCAATGCCGGCCTGGGTTTTGGCGGATTTTGTTTCCCCAAGGACGTGCAGGCGTTCATTCATCTGTCGGCCTCCGTCGGCGTGGACTTCGGCATTCTCAAAGCCGCGGAAAAAGTGAATAAACAGCGCATCGACCGGTATTTTGACAAAGTGCGAAAGGCGTTGTGGATTTTGAAAGGCAAGCAGATTGCCGTCCTTGGCCTGGCATTTAAAGCCAATACCGACGACATCCGTTTCGCACCGGCGCTGGAAGTTGTGAAACGCCTGCTGGACGAGGGTGCGCAGGTTCGCGCCTGTGACCCCGAGGCCATGGAACGGACGCGAAGCATTTATTCCCGCAAGTGCAGTATCACGAAGATCCCTACGAAGCTCTGAGCGGCGCCGACGCTGCGCTGGTTTGCACCGAGTGGGAAATTTTCAAGACGCTCGATTGGGCACGCGCCGGAAAGCTCATGGCCCGCAAGTTGGTCATCGACGGCCGGAATCTCTACACCCCCGCAAGCATGAAGCGAACTGGGGTTTGAGTATTCGTCATTCGGGCGAGATGCGTTGAAATCGGAAAGAATGGCGTCTAGTTTGTAGCCTGGAAGTGATTTGTTTAGCGCGCTGTTCAGCGGGCCTGCTGCTGAAGAACAAAAGCTTCCTGGAAATATGCCAGGGTGCGTTTCAATCCTTCTTCGAGACTTACTTTTGGCTCCCAGTTCAACAAGCGTCTTGCCTTGCTGATGTCCGGGCAACGTCGCTTGGGGTCGTCCTGCGGCAACGGCTCAAAAACAATCTGCGGCGCATTCTCGAAGTGCTTGCGGATGCGTTCCGCGAATTCCAGGATAGTAATTTCCTGAGGATTGCCAATGTTCACCGGCATATGTTCGTCCGACTGCATCAAGCGGTAAATTCCCTCTATTAAATCATCCACATAACAAAAGCTGCGCGTCTGTTTTCCGTCGCCATAAATCGTCAGGGGCTGGCCGCTAAGCGCCTGGAAGACGAAGTTAGGCAGGGCCCGCCCGTCATTCAGGCGCATGCGCGGTCCGTAGGTATTGAAAATTCGAACGATGCGAGTATCCACTCCGTGATGCCGGTGATATCCCATGGTTATGGCTTCCGAAAAGCGCTTGGCTTCGTCGTAGACCGAACGCGGGCCCACGGAATTCACATGTCCCCAGTATTCTTCCTTTTGCGGCGACATTTCGGGATCGCCATAGCATTCACTGGTCGAAGCCATAAAAAATTTGGCTTTTTTCCGTAGCGCCAATTCCAAGCGCATTCATGCGTGCCAATGGATCCCACCTTCATGGTCGCGATGGGATGCTTCAGATAATCCGGCGGGCTGGCAGGCGAAGCGAAATTCAGCACGTAATGCACTTCGCCATCGATATCCAGCGCGCCGTTTTCGCTGACATCTCTATTCTTCAAGCCTGAACTTGGCGATTCTCTCGCCAGATGCCGCACATTGCTTTCAGCGCCGGTAATAAAATTATCCAACGCCAGAACTTCCCAGCCTTCCGCAAGCAGCCGGTCGCACAAATGCGACCCCAGAAATCCCGCGCCGCCTGTCACCACCGCTCGCATTCGTCCTCCGAAATTTCACTTCGGCAGTGTAGCGTGCGCCCGCGCGATTGACCAAGCCTCCGCATCGCAAGTTACGATGCCTCCGCATTCAAATGCCTAAATCGCAATCGTTTGTGGCAAGACCTCCATCCCGTGAGCACCGCGCCTCGCATGCCCAATCGCCGTTCGGGAAGTTTTCTGGGCCTGCTGGTATTCCTGGCGGCGTTCATTGGTTTTTTCTACGTTGGCCGGTGGCTGGCGGTCGAAGATGCTCTCGACCACGCGCAAGCCATCGTCGTTCTCAGCGGCCGCATGCCTATGCGGGCACTGGAGGCCGCCAAACTTTATCGCGCCGGGTACGCGCCTGAAATTTGGCTTACGCACTCCACCGAGCCCGGCAAACGCTGCAGGAGATGGGGGTGCAATATTTTGGGGAGGAAGTATTACAACCCCAAAATTCTTAGTTCACGAAGGGGTTCCCGCCGGCGGCCATCCATGTTCTGGAGCCGCCGATTCTTAACACCGCCGACGAGATCATCGCCATCAAAGCGGCGCTGAACGCCGCGCCACTACACACCGTCATCATCGTCACCACCAAGCCACACACTCGCCGCGTCCGCACGCTGTGGCGCTCGCTAACCCACGGCGAAGGGCGGGCGATCGTCCGCGCGGCGTCCCAGGATCCGTTCGACGCGCAGCATTGGTGGCGTAATACGCGCGATGCCCTCGATGTGGTCAGGGAAGTTCTTGGGATTGGTGAACGCCTGGGCTGGGTTTGCCGCTCGGACCATTCGTGAATCACAGCCACCGATGACCGTCCACTAGTTACCGGTCGCGTTGTAAGTCTGGCCCACCTAAAAAAATAAAAATCGTTTCCGGGGCGCTGCACTCGCTCATCTTCCAACTCCGGCACATGCGGCAAGTCCCGCCCTTCAAATGCCGCCATCGGATTATCTATAAACAACGCCCGCGCTTTTTCTTTGCCGAATTCTTTCTCCACCACATCATACGCCGGGCCGCAATTGCAGCGGCCTGCGAGCTGGTATTGTGCGCATCGCTGCACACAAAATGAATCAAGCCCGCCCCAATCCAGCGCATCGCATCTTTCTGCGCGCTGGCGCCGAACCGCCCCAGTCAACGCCCCGCCGGTCACTTGCCCGTAGCAGCCATGCCGTACCCAGCTGGCCAGGCGTTCCGGCCGCAATCCGCAAGTAATCGGTTGCGCTCCGGATGCGTGATGATCGGCCGGATTCCCGCCAGCTGCATCTCATGCAGGGTTTGGTCCATCACCGGCGGAATGGCGATCTCGTTGAATTCCACCAGCAAATAATTTTTCTGATTCACGCAGAAACGCGGCGCATGCGATGCGCAACGCCGCAAGATTTTCCGGATTCAGATGAAAATCGCAGCCGGTGGCCAGCTTCAGCGGTCGCCAACTCGATTCTGCAGCTCTTTGCACAAGCGCCCGGATTTTTGGGTAATCGAAAAAATGTTCGCTGTTGGAGTGCGGGCGTAGCGACCAGATGGGTGGTCCCGCCGGCAATGGCCGCCTCAGCCATCTCCACGGACTCCTCCATGGTTTGTGGTCCGTCGTCAAGGCCCGGCAAGGATGTGGCAATGCAAATCGATCATGGTGGCGACGTGAGCCTGACTGCTTCGCTTCATGTTTATCTTCGCTCATCCATGCAGCGCATTCGCACAATGCCCGTAAACAAGCTGTAAACATCCTCGCAGTGCGTTGCTTTTTGTTCTGGCGGAAACTGTTAATATTTAATTGCCCTGGATCCACCACCCTTGCCGGGCCATGCAGTACTTCAACAAACCGCATAGCGGTCAGAGAGCAATTCACTACATATCGAACGAGGAGTACGACGAAATACATGCCTATCGATCGGAAACCCGAGTTTTTTAAAGGCGCCCAGCTTAAAGTCGGCATCATTGGCTGCGGCTATGTGGGATTGCCGCTGGCCCTGCGCTTTGCGGAAGCGGGCCACAAGGTCACAGGGTTCGACACCGATCCCAAAAAAGTTTCCATGCTCAACGCCGGCAAGTCCTACATCGAGCACATTCAGCAAACAAAAATTCAGCAGTTCGTGAACAGCAAGCATTTCGGCGCCACCACCGATTTTGAAAAACTGAAAGATTGCGACGCCATTATTATCTGCGTGCCTACTCCTCTCGATGAACGCCGCGAACCGGATCTTGAGCTACGTGGAGCAAACGGCTCTTTCCATTCAACCCAACCTGCAAAAGGGGCAGCTGGTGGTTCTGGAATCGACCACCTATCCCGGCACCACCGAAGAACTGGTTCTCCCCATTCTCGAGAAAACCGGCCTGCGCTGCCTATCGCCGTCGGCCCGCAAAACGAAAATATTCCGTTGCGACTTTTTTCTGGCGTTTTCGCCGGAGCGCGAAGATCCCGGCAACAAACAATACGGTCTGGCGCAAATTCCCAAAGTGGTCGGCGGTATCAATCCGCCCAGCACGCGCGCCGCACTGGCCCTGTATGCTCAAGTCGTAGCCAAGGTCGTTCCGGTCAGCTCTACACGCGCGGCGGAAATGGCCAAGCTGCTGGAGAACATTTTTCGTTGCGTAAATATCGCACTGGTGAACGAGCTGAAAATGCTTAGCCTGCGGATGAACATCGACATTTGGGAAGTCATCGATGCCGCGGCCACCAAGCCTTTTGGCTATATGCCGTTTTATCCGGGTCCAGGACTGGGCGGCCATTGCATCCCAGTTGACCCGTTTTATCTTTCCTGGAAGGCGCGCGAGTACGACTTCTCAACGCGGTTCATCGAGTTGGCCGGCGAAGTAAATACCGCCATGCCGTACCACATAGTGGATGCCATCGCGGCGGCGCTAAACAATCACAAGAAGAGCCTTAAAGGCTCCAAACTATTGATTCTGGGAGTCGCCTACAAAAAAGATGTAGACGATCTGCGTGAATCGCCGACGCTGAAAATCATGGAATTGCTTAAGCAGCGCGGCGTGGACTTCGATTACAACGATCCATACTTCCCGCAACTGCATAAGATGCGGCATTACAATTACGAGGACATGAAGTCCGTGCCCATCAACGCGCAAACGTTCGGTTCCTATGACGGAGTGGTCATCGCTACGGATCACACCAGCTACGATTACGGGGCTATCGTGGACGGCGCCAAGTTGGTGGTTGACACGCGCAACGCAACGCGCCGGGTCATGCGCAACCGCGAAAAAATCGTGCTCTGCTAGCTATTGTTCGCGGCTGGTGATAGCCGGAGCATTAACTTCTTAACTTGAATAGTTCCTGGATCGCACATGCAAACTGCGGTCTTACTGCGCCTTCACCAACTCCACACGGGCCGTAGCAAAGGGCATCAGCGCTTCCAGCAAGACGGGCATGCGCGCATCGGTGTTCGTCAAGTACAGCGTAAAGTGCGCGTCTTTCATTTCCGGGCCTTGATCGAACACCCGTAATTCGATTTTCATCGTATTAAAGCTACCCGCCGGAACCGTCACCGGCTCGCTGCGCGCCTGGATTCTGGCGTAGACGTCATACAATTTGTGGCCATCATAAACGGGACTGCGAACTTGTGGCGTCTTGTTCCAATCCACGGTGCGCAGAAACTGCATCATGCCGAGGGGATCACGCGTCCCAGGTAAAACTCGCGCCGCGATTGCGTCTGCCGGGGCCGGCTCCCTGCTTGACGGGGTCATGCGCTGAATGGAATTTACGGTCTGACCTTTTTCATTCAGGCGCATCTCATATTGCATGCTCACCAGCGAAGCGGCGTCGCTATAGGAATCGAATTGGTCGTCGAGGGCGAACACCATGCGCAGCGGGTTTTCGGTATGAGCGAAAGCTTGCAAATGCCAAGTGCTTTTGCCTAGAAAATTTCGCTTCTCCACGACTTTCAAAAGCAGATTGGCGACGCGCTCAATTTCGAGACGTTCGCCGAAAACTGCCAGCTTTCTCCCGCGCGCAGAGGCGAACTGGAGTCCGTCGCTGGAACAGGCGCCGTCGTTGGTTTTTTTTCTTCCTTGGTTTCCAGCGTCGACGGGGAATTTCAGTGGGTTGTGCAGATGTGGGTGGGGGGGCCCCAGAAATTCCGGGCTGTTCCGCAGACACGTTTGCCGCTGGCGGGTTGACTTCAGCGGCAGACGCACGCTTGCGATTATGCAACTGGTAGAACGCGGCTCCGCCCATGAGTACCGCTAACAATATCGCTCCGGCTGTAATCCGATTGCTCATACTCTATGAGTGACGCTCCCCCGAAACTGTCCTTGGCACTCCAAACTTCCGTCGTACAATTAATCTGGTTCGCGGCCGCCAAGACATTTTTGCTCGCCGCTCACTCTTTCAGCGTATCAAAACGTGGACCGCGCGTCTGCGCACGGTCTGCCATAGTCTCCCGCAGCGTCACTAGCCGGGAGCGGTTCGAGGAGGACTTTCAGCATGCGCTACCTGGTTACCGGCGGCGCCGGATTTATCGGCTCAAATACCGTGGACGAACTAGTTCGTCGCGGCCACAGCGTTGTGGTTCTGGACGACCTTTCCGCCGGCAAAGAAGACAATCTTGCCGACGTGCGTAACAAGATTACCTTCATCAAGGGCTCCATCACCGATATTGAAGTCATTCGCAAGGCGATTTATGAAGCGGACTACGTGATTCATCTGGCGGCCCGCACGTCCGTTCCGCTGTCGATGAAAGATCCGGTGGAGACCAATCGCATCAATATTGACGGAACTTTGAATGTTCTAGTGGCCGCGCGGGATGCCAAGGTCAAGCGCATCGTGTTTGCCGCTTCCTCGTCCGCGTATGGAGAAACTCCTACCTTGCCAAAAGTTGAAACCATGGCGCCGATGCCGATCTCTCCTTATGGCGTAACCAAGTACGTCGGCGAACTTTATGCCCAGACTTTTGGGCGCTGCTATGGACTGGAAAATGTTTGTCTGCGGTACTTCAATATTTTTGGGCCGAGACAGGACCCCAGCTCCCCTTATTCGGGAGTGTTGGCTAAATTCTGCACGGCCTTTCTGGATGAGAGCGAGCCGGTGATTTTTGGCGACGGCACGCAGTCTCGGGATTTCACGTACGTCGACAACGCGGTGCAAGCCAATTTGCTGGCTTGCGAAGCTCCCAACGCTTCCGGAAAAGTGTTCAACGTAGGTACTGGACAACGCATCACCTTGAACGATGTAGTGCAAACCCTAGGTCGAAAATCCGGTAAGCCCATCGCGCCGCGCTATGAACCTGCCCGCGACGGAGATATTCGCGATTCGCAAGCGGATATAACTCGCGCTCGGGAATACCTGGCCTACGAACCCCTAGTGCAATTCGATGAAGGTCTGGAGCGAACGTTTGAGTGGTACCGCGTGTCGCAGGCGAAGACCGTAGCCAAATCCTGACCGTGCGAAAGAACAGAACAAATTAATCACGGCTTGCATACCACCACCCGGGGAACGACGTCGATCGTTCGCGCCTCCGATAAAATCTCTCACGTTGAATTCCCGTACCGCATAAAGATGGAGGACTGTTGCTATGGCACTTGATATTCGCGGGCTCGCTCCGCTTCTGCAAGTCTTTGACATGCCTGCGTCCATCCATTTCTACCGCGACCTGATAGGGTTCGAGGTCGTAAGCACCTCGGATTCTGGGGAGCAATTCGATTGGGCCCTGCTGCGGCTAAACGGTATCGAGCTGATGCTCAACACCGCTTACGAAAGAGACGAGCGTCCTGCCAAACCTGATCCCTATCGTATGTCCGGACATGGCGATACCGGCCTGTTCTTCGGGTGCCGCAACGTGGACGACGCCTACGATCAGTTGCGTGCCAAGGGGTTGGACGTAAAAGAACCGGTCATCCGTCATTACGGCATGAAACAGTTGTACGTGGTGGACCCTGATGGGTATAGCTTGTGCTTTCAATGGCCTGCTTAGAGGCATTAACGTTCAAACCGTATGCAGCCACCATCTCAGGCATGTAGCGGATCGCTGCTCTGCTCACGAATTAGTTCAGCGGTATACTCGCGGCTGTGAGCGAATCGAAAAACCAACGGGATGCCGAGCCCAAAATTTATTTGGGAACCTCGGCGTTTACAGCGGCGGGTTGGCAAGGCACGTTTTATCCGGCGGGAATGAAGTCTCAAAACTTTTTGAGCTTCTACGCGAAGAATTTTGACAGCGTGGAAGTGAACTCCACATTGTATGGGTGCCCGTCGGCGCGCACGGTTGCCAATTGGAATGCGAAGACCCCTGCCGATTTTATTTTCTCCATCAAGACGCCACGTTCGATTACGCACGATAAAGTGTTGGTGGAGTGCGACGCGGAGCTGGAGGAATTTCTCGGCACCATGGAAATCCTGGGCTCCAAGCTGGGACCAATCTTGTTTCAGTTTCCACAATTCAGTCCGGGAGTATTTCCCGACCGCCATGCCTTCACGGACCGGTTGGTTCCCTTTCTGAAGAAGCTGCCGGCCGGTCGCAAGTACGCCATCGAGATTCGCAATCCTGAATGGCTGGATGCAGAATTTACAGATTTGCTGCGACAGCGCGGGATCGCGCTGGTGCTGCCAGATTTGCCGTAT
The DNA here is from genome assembly GCA_963732705.1 of uncultured Acidobacteriota bacterium. GTDB lineage: Bacteria > Acidobacteriota > Terriglobia > Acidiferrales > UBA7541 > Acidiferrum. Next base: position 180,620 of record CAVTAN010000002.1, read on the forward strand.
ATGCCGCGACCGGAAGAGTTAGCCCGAAAAGTCGACATTTTCACAGCCGACTGGACGTACATTCGCTGGCTGGGGGACCGCAAGAGAATTGAGCTGCAAACCATGACGTGGGATAAAACCATTGTTGATCGGAGCAGTGAACTCAGTAGCTGGGTGGATTTCTGCTACCAGGTTAAACGACGGGGCATCACTGTTTATGGCTACGCAAACAACCATTACGCGGGGCACGGGCCGGCGACCATCCGCCAATTCCGAGAGCTATGGCGAAAAAGAGGCTTCACTCCCTTGCCTGATCCAACGCCGATAGCGGAGGCAACGGACGGGAACCTGAAGTTGAAAGACGCTTCCAGTGTGTTGCCGCGGCAGCCATCGCTATTTGATTAATCAGATCGCTCCAACGAACCGTCCGATCCAATATTTACGGAGTTACAAACCAAGCGTGCATAGCGAGAGCTCCCGCCAAGGCGAACAACAGTGCTACGGGCATTGCGACTGCACCAACTTTCAAAAAATCCCAGAAACTTGCATCCAGTTTTTCTTTGCGCAGCGCGATGAGCCAGAGAATAGTGGCCAGCGAGCCTGTGATGGAGAGATTAGGACCGAGGTCGACACCGATCAGGACCGCGCTGGCGATCAACCCTTTGGCGTGCGCGGCTTGCAGAGTGCTCCCGGCGATCAATCCGAGCGGAAGGTTGTTGACCAGGTTGTTAGCGATGGCTACGCCAAACCCGATCAGCAACACGCCAACCGAAGTCGCCAGCGTTTCCGCCCAGGTTAGCCACGCTTGTGTGAGATGCATCGCACCGATGGACTCGACAGCGTCAACCATAATAAAAAGGCCCGTTACCAAAGCCAGAGTGCTCCAACTGATTTCGCGAAAGAGTGGCAAGGGATTGCTGCGCGCTCGGATGGAAACGATGCAAGTGACGGCCAAGGCCATCAAAAATGTCGGAAGTCCCAGATCCCAATTCAGCCCGGAGGCGAACAGCAAAACCGCGGCGGTAGCGGCCAAACCGCCAACAACAAATTTTCCGCGATCGAGAAGGTGGTTAGTGGGGAGTTCCCCGGGGATGCGTCCGGCAAGTTGTTTGCGGAAGAGCCAGCGCAAAATCAAAAACGTGGAGAAGATGGATAGGATCGAGGGAATGCCGAACCACAGAAACCAGCGTGCCAGCGGCGGCATCTGGGAGCGAAAGACTATAAGGTTAGCGGGATTGGAAATTGGCAAGACAAATGAAGCTGCATTGGCGATAAAAGCGCACACAAACAAATAGGGCAAAGGGTCAATTTCGGCTTTGCGAACCGCCACGAGAATAGCGGGCGTCAAGATCACCGCAGTTGCATCGTTGGACAAAAAGATGGTGACCACCGCTCCAACGGCGTAGACGAGAAGAAACAAACGCGAGAGCGAGCCCTTTGTGCAGCGCATGGCCACGGAGGAAAGCCAATCAAAAACGCCATGCTCACGGGCAAGTTCGGAAAGCAGCATCATGCCGATAAGGAAAAGGTAGACGTCGATGCCTTTGACGGCGGCCTTTTCTGCCAGGGAGAACGGAATCAACCGGAGTGTCAGCAGCAGAAACACCGCCGCCCCGATCCAATACACTTCGGGAATATTCCGCGGGCGAATGAGCATTAACAGGATGCCGACGATGACGATTAGCGCCAGCAATGCGTGGGCAACGGGAGGCGAGAACACTCAACACCTCCTCATGTTTGTGTTAGGTCGCGATACGTGGTCGGCCATAATCAGGGTTAAGTCGTTTCTCAGATGAAGCGGCGTCTTGCTCTCAAGCGGGCTTCGGTTGGTATCAGAAGAAATTACTTGTTTCCGCGTCAGATTTAAAGAAATAGCTGAAGGAATTGGTGAACCATTGAGTTATCAAAGCAACGAAACAAGTTATGGGTTCTGATTAGCGTTTGATATTGGGCGGACGGAAGGCACTGCGTCAACTTCTGTAGTCATGTGTTGCAGTTCATGGGGCAGCGAGCGGGTTAATGAGGTTTGATGACGACGTAAAAGAAATGAGAAATTGCCCGCATGGATTGAAAGAGGGTCACGATCTGGAAGGTCATGATAAACAGGCCTGAATAAAAAAGCCCCGGAGAACGGTCGAGCCAAGGCAGTACGGTTCGTCCCATCCATGCGCGTATTGGCCTGGTGCAAATCAGCCAGGTAATGACGATGCCGATGGCAGCGCCGGCCAGCAGGTCCGAGGGAGCGTGGAAGCCAAGATAAAGTCGCGGCAGGCAAATGAAGAAAATTACGTGGCAGAAGGCCAAGATACCGGCGGGTCTCCAGGCGAAGAAAATGGAGGCGGCTAAGGCAAAAAAAACTGCTGCGTGATCGCTGGGAAAGGCGCTCCAGTTTATAAGGTCTTCGTTGCTCTGCCCGTAGGGGGCTTGGAAGTGCAGTGTGGCTACGGACATGGGTCTAGGGACAAAGGGAAGCGAATTCGCCAAAGCCCTAGCCACGAAAACCGACAACAAGCAGGCCAGAATGCCGCACAGTAAATATTGCCGTGTTTCCGCGACGTCGACATTGGGCCGAAACCAGGCCCACCAGATCAGAGCCACGATAACTCCGCCTTTGAGCAGGTTATTGTCACTCAGCATGTTGACGAAGGTGTCAAAGACCCAGGAATGGTGCGCAAACCCATTCACAAAGGTGATGATCGAAGAGTCGAAGTGGTTCATGCGCGTAGAGAAAGCGATTGGTGCAGAAAACGACGGTTCTATCCCTGCGCGCAGAATAGCACGGCCGGAACGATGCTCGGGCGATTGCGAATGAACGATGCTCTATGGTTTACGTAACTAATACGCGAGCGAGATAGACGTAGAGTAACGTACCAGGAATCTCAACGAGGTCGCTGGTGCGATCAACCGGGGAGGCGGGTAGAGGGCATAAGGTAACCGCTGACATATTGGTTTTGGATCCGGGCCACCTTAGGAAGATTTACTCAGAAAAGGCGCCTCTTTGTGAGCTTCGTAGCCAATCACCGGCATTATTTGCGAGACAATTTATCGCCAGTTGTGTTTTATGATTGTCAGGGTCGGATGCGAAAGGAGACAAATTATGTTGAGGAAATTTTTCGGCGGTGCGTTGCTGGCAGCCATGCTGCTGGCTGGAACGCCCGTATTTAGCGCCCAGGTGGGTATTGGCATCACCGTTGGTGCTCCGCCCCCGCCAAGGGTTTACCGAGTGCGGCCGGTGGCACCCGGTCCGGGATATTTCTGGGTTGACGGATACTGGTATCCGGTGCGGGGGCGATATGTCTGGCACCGAGGTTACTGGACCCTGCCGCCGTACCAAGGCGCAGCATGGATCGGTCCCCGCTACGAGGGAAACCGATATTATGCCGGCTACTGGAACGGGGACCGTGGACGCTTCTATCATGACCACCGCTGGGACCGGGACGGTTATCGAGATCGCGACCGCTACCGCGATGACGATCACCGGCGGGATGAAGATCGCCGGCGCGATGAAGATCGCCACCGATAAATATTGCAAAGCGGCTATACGATTTGACCCCATGTGCCCTCCACGTGGGGTTTTGTTTTTGAAAGGATCATGCGAATCGCAAAGCGAGTCACTTCTTATGTGAGGTATTGAGAACGGCGTCGGGGATGACGAGACGCTGCACCGGTTGTCCACCGAGGATATGCGAGTCGATGATGTCGTCCACGTCCCCAGGCTTGACGTTTCCATACCAAACCGCGTCGGGGTAAACCACTACGGTGGGACCGAGTTCGCACTGATCGAGACAGCCGGATTTATTAGCACGCACGGCTTTCAATCCACGTTGGGCTAGTTTAGTTTTGAATAAGCGCTGCAACTCGCCTTGCCCGGAGGGGTCGCAGCAGCCGCGGGGGTGGCCCTCTTCGCGTTGATTCATGCATATAAAAATGTGTCTTTCAAATTTGGGCACGCTTCAGTTTAACCGATCGCGAAGCGGGGTTCGAAGCGCCACCCACTAGGCCAGGCCAAGGTGATCAAGCTGATAGCGACCATGGTCAATGACTTGATCGTCATCGATCCATACATCGCACTTACGGGTGAGCACATCCACATGGGTTTTAGAGGCCCAGTCGGCGTGAGTCTGACTGCCATAGGGGTCACCGAAGGCCAGATGAACGCCGGGAAATTTTTCATCCTGCAACAGAATGCCAATCATGCGAGACAAGCCCAGGTTGGTGCCGAAGGCCAATTCTCCCACGCGATCGCTGTTTGAATCGGTGTGGCAGTATTGCCAGAATTCATCTTCCAAATCCTTGCGGGCGCATTCGGCATGGACCAAGCGCGCTTCCTTGATTTCCAAGACCAAGGGAGTGGACTGAAGGTCGCCATACTTGCCGTTGAAGTGATCGCCGGCAGTGGCGTCGCAAACGAAGGTGCCGTCGACGGTGGCGGGTGTGGTGAAGACCTCGCCGGCCGGAAGATTGGACCAATATCGCGGACTGATGAGGCCGCTGGTTTTCACCCAATCTAGCCCGCGGATCGAAATGCGCGGCAATGTTGGTGCCTGCATCGGTCTTTACGGTAAGGGTTTCAGCACGGAGCATTCGTTCGCGCAGTTTGTCGCTGAGGCGATCAACCATGCGGTAGTCGGCACGCATCCCTTGCTGCATGATTTCCGCGGTAACCCCGACCATGTGGGCGTAGCGAATCTGGCGGCGTTCGACGACCTTGACGATGGCCATCCGGGCGCCAAGTTCGCCGGGCTGGGGGGTCATGCACATGATTCCGACGTCGGCGGCTTCCAGGGCGGTCAAGATTTCCGCGGGAGCTTCGCGCATGGGGCGGGGACCAAAGGCTTCCAATAAAAATGTGCTGCAGTTGGCGCCACAGGAGTACAGCGCCGCTTCCAGGCTGGCGGCGACGGGCTTGCTGACGTCATCGGCGATCAAGGCCACGTGTTCGCCGGCGCGCACAGCCAGGCAAGTTTCCGCGGCGTTCTTCGCGCCCAGCATCAATTCGGATATTGGGCTGCCGAAACAAGAGTCCATATTTCCATTTTATCTAAAAGCCGGCGCAGAGTTAACAAGCGAAGCTGTACTTGTTCCGGGGAAACACGGTAAATAAGAATACGCTAAGAAATCAGCGTTGCCGGTGACTTGACACGAGCGAGCCGCGCGGCCAAGATAAAAGTCCCCTCGCTCGTAAGACTTTTTCTGGGCTCACACACGCTGGAAAAGCTCCTCTCCTTTTCCGATTATTGGCTTAAGTTGGCGTTATGCGTGCTGGGGTGTATCGAGGGACTGTGCTCTTTTTCACTCCACTTCTGAACTTCGGCAGCTTTCAGCCGCATGGCTATTGTTACCAGTGGAATTCCGGACTGGTATGGCTGCACGTGGTTTCCGATGCGCTGATTGCGCTGGCGTACTTCACGATTCCCGTGATTCTGATGTGGTTCATTGGCAAACGACGAGACCTTCCATTCAGTTGGATGTTCGCCCTTTTCGGGGTGTTCATCATTGCTTGCGGGGTCACGCACGTATTGGAGGTGTGGAATTTATGGCACGCACAATACTGGCTGGCGGGTGGCGCGAAAGCGATCACCGCAGTCGTATCCGTCGGTACCGCGGTGTTACTGACACGATTGGCGCCGCTGGCGCTGGCAATACCGGGCGCTGAGGAATGGGCGGCCGCGAACACGGTACTGCGCGAAGAAGTACAAGAACGGTGTGTGCTGGAGACTCAGCTACGACACAGCGAAACCAGGTATCGCGAAACGGCGGAGCTGGTGGACCTGACGCACGACGCGATTTTTGTTCGCAATCTGGCAAATGAAATTACCTTTTGGAACCAGGGGGCCACAAAACTTTACGGCTGGTCGCGAGAGGAAGCCCTGGGAAAAACGACCCATGAGCTACTGCACACTATTTTTCCCAAGCCTGTAGCGGAGATCGACGCAGAGATCCTGGAGACGGGAAGTTGGGAAGGCGAACTGGTCCACCAGCGTCGCGACGGCCACTCGCTGGTGGTTTCCAGCCGTTGGGCTTTACGGTCCAGGGAAGACGAGCCGATCGCCATTCTGGAAAGCAACCGCGATATCTCGCAACGCAAACAGGAGGAGGACAAATTCCGAAGTCTGCTGGAAGCGGCCCCGGACGCGGTGGTGATTATTAACGAGCGCGGCGAAATCGTGCTGGTCAATTCTCAAACAGAAAAAATGTTCGGGTATCAGAGGTCAGAAATACTGAATCAAAAACTGGAAATTCTGCTTCCAGGAGAATTTCGCGAGGGGCACACAGGGCACCGCGGTGAATTTTACGCGCATGCAAAAGTTCGTTCCATGGGTGTCGGCCTGGAGCTGCACGGGTTGAGAAAAGGCAATGTGCAATTTCCGGTAGAAATAAGTCTGAGTCCTCTGGAAACGAGAGAAGGGATGCTGGTGTCGGCGTCCGTCCGGGATATCAGCGAACGCAAGCGCAGTGAAGAAATCCTACGACACAGCGACGAGAAGCTGCGGCTATTGATTCAAGGGGTAAAAGACTATGCCATTTTGATGCTGGATCCCACCGGGCACATAACGACCTGGAACGAGGGGGCGGAACGCATCAAGGGATATCGCGCCGAGGAAATCCTGGGGCGGCATTTTTCAATATTTTACCTTCCGGAGGACGTGGCCAGCGGTAAGCCTGCCCGAGAACTGAAAATCGCCGAAGCCAAGTGGCGCTTCGAGGACGAAGGATGGCGAGTACGGAAGGACGGCTCGCGTTTCTGGGCCAGCGTGATTATCACTGCGTTGAGAGATAAAAGCGGCGAACTGCGAGGATTCGGAAAAGTCACCCGGGATATTTCGAACCGAAGAAAAGCGGAAGAACAAGTGCAGCTGCAACGAAGCGAATTGGCGCAGAAAAATGCGCAGCTAACCGCGGCCAACCGGGATATGGAGTCCTTCAGCTATTCGGTTTCGCACGATTTGCGCACTCCGCTGCGGACCATCGATGGGTTCAGCCACGCTTTGCTGGAAGACTTCGCCGACAAGCTGAATGAGGAAGGCAAGGGTCACCTGAGCCGTATTCGCGCCGCGACACAGCGGATGGGAGCGCTGATAGACGATCTGTTGAACTTGTCGCGATTGACGCGGGTGCCCATGCGCGTGCAAGAAGTGGACATCAGCGCGATGGCAAATTCGGTGGTGAGCGAGCTTAGAAGCGCGCAACCAGAGCGCGATATGGATGTGCAAGTGACGGAAGGGATGGCGGCTACAGGGGATGCCGGTTTATTGCGGGTGGTGTTTCAGAATTTGCTGAGCAATGCCTGGAAATTCAGTTCGAAAAAAGCTTTGGCGCATATTGCGTGCGGTCAAATCGAGTCGGAGGGAAGGAATGCCTACTTTGTTCGCGACGACGGCGCGGGATTCGATCCGGCGTACGCCGGAAGGCTTTTCGGAGCGTTCCAAAGGCTGCATGGGATGACGGAGTTCGAAGGCACGGGCGTAGGTCTGGCGACCGTACAGCGCATTGTGCAACGGCATAACGGGCGCATCTGGGCCGAGAGCGCGGTGGACAAGGGCGCAACGTTTTATTTCACGTTAAACGAATTGGCAGCTGAAGAGGTGGAGGCATGAACCGCAAAACGATCCTACTGGTGGAAGACAATCCGGACGACGCAGCGCTGACGGTGAGAGCGCTAAAGAAAAATCAAGTTGTGAACGATATAACAGTTATGCATGACGGAGTGAAGGCACTCGATTATCTGTTTGGGGCCGGCGAATTTGCAGGTCGTGATATCAGCGAATTGCCGCAGGTGGTGCTTCTTGACCTGAAGCTGCCCAAACTGGACGGCTTGGGGGTATTGAAGCGAATTCGCGCCGACGATCGCACCAGGCTCTTGCCGGTGGTTATCCTAACTTCCTCCAACGAAGAACAGGACCGCTTGCACGGATATGGACTGGGGGCCAACAGTTACATTCGTAAGCCGGTAGACTTCGATGATTTCGTAGCCGCCGCGGCGCAACTGGGATTGTACTGGCTGGTGCTGAACGAGCCGCCTCCAAGGAGAGTGTGATGCGCACCGCTATTCGATTGCTAATGATTGAGGACTCCGAAGACGATAGCGCGTTGTTGATGTTATTACTGCGGCAAGCCGGCTATGAACTACACGCTGAGCGGGTTGATACGGGGCCGGCTCTGGCTCTGGCGCTAGACGAGAAGTGGGACATCGTGATCTCGGATCACTCCATGCCGAACTTTTCAGGAAACGAAGCGCTGAAAATGGTGCGGGGGCATGACACGGAGGTTCCGTTTATTTTTGTGTCCGGAACGATTGGCGAAGATGTGGCGGCGGACGCGATGAGAATCGGGGCGCAGGACTACGTGATGAAGTCGAACCTGAAACGGCTGGTGCCAGCGGTGGAACGGGAGCTGCGGGAAGCTGAGGATCGCAGGGAACGGAAGAGACTGGATCGCCGAGTACAACAACTGGAAAAGTTTGAAGCGATTGGGAGGCTGGTAGGGGGTATTGCGCATGATTTTAATAACATGGTGGGAGCCATTTTGGGCTGGGCGGAGATGGGTCGAGACGAAGCTACAGCAGGCAGCCGCACGGATGATCGCTTTCGCAAGATATGCGAGCAGTCCTTGCGAGCTGGAAAACTGACCGGGCAACTTCTGGCCTTCGCTGGGGGGCAGATTTTACAGCCGCGGAAGTTGAATCTGAATGCTTTGGTGCAGGAAGAAATGAGCCTGTTGAGCAGAATCATCGGAGACGACATCAAGGTGCGCGTGGACGTGGAGCCGGCGTTACACGTGACGGTGGCGGACGGTTCGCAAATTGAGCAAGTGCTGATGAATTTGTGTCTCAATGCGCGAGACGCGATGGTGGGCGGTGGGGAAATGAGCATCCAGACGCGCAATGTGGAACTGGATGCGAAGTTTTGCCGTGAACATGCGTTCGATAAGCCGGGGAGCTACGTATTGCTGTCGGTGAGCGACACGGGGACGGGGATCGATAGCTCGACCATCGATCACATATTTGAGCCGTTTTTTACAACGAAGGCCCAGGGCAAAGGGACGGGGCTGGGGCTGGCGACGGTGTATGGAATCGTGAAGCAACACGGCGGTTTCATTTACGCCAGCAGCACGCAAGGGGCAGGCACGTGCTTTCGCGTTTACCTACCATCGAAAGTGGGAGCGCAAGAGCATTTGGAGGCTGCTCGCTATAACGAACCGCCGCGAGGCACAGAAACAATCCTGCTCGCGGAAGATCACGAAGGGCTACGCACCACCGCGCAAGAAATGCTGGAGAAACTCGGCTATCACGTGATCGTCGCCGCGGATGGGAAAGAGAGCCTGGACTTGTTCATCAAGCACCATCAATGCATCGATCTGGTGGTTATGGATGTGATGATGCCGATGCTAAGCGGCCCGGAGGCGTACATGGAGATGTGCGCGGTGCGGCAGGATGCGCGAGTGATTTTCACCACCGGTTACACGCCCAAAGCTAAGGACCTGGCGGCCATGGTGGAAAAGGGCGCATCGATCCTCAGAAAACCGTACAGCTTGATTAGTTTGAGTCAGATGATCCGCGGAGCGCTGGAGCAAGTGCCGGTCACGGTGAATTGACACTTTGCCGGGTGATTTGCCGTGGGACGGCTGCGATTTTTTGACAGGCAAGTTCAGCGGGATTGATCGGCGATCCATTTTTCGGTGCGGGCATCCAGGAGATCCAACGGCAGCGTTCCGCCGTCCAGCATTTGATCGTGGAAGTTGCGAATATCAAACTTGGGTCCCAGTTTTTTCTGGGCGCGCTCACGAAGTTCCCGAAATTTTAACTGGCCGAGCTTGTAACTGAGAGCCTGGGCGGGCCAGGAGATGTAGCGGTCGGTTTCTGACTGGATGGTCGGTTCGTCGACGGCTCCGGACTTGCGAAAAAATTCCACCACTTGCTCGCGCGTCCAGCCCTTGGAATGAATTCCCGTATCCACGACTAAGCGCACGGCGCGAAATAGTTCCGAGGACAGACGCCCGTAATCGGAAACGGGATCCTGATAAAAGCCGACTTCTTTGCCTAACTGCTCGGCGTACAACGCCCAGCCCTCGACATAGGCGTTGAATCCTAAATTGTGGAGACGGAACTTGGGCAGGCCGGTGAGCTGTTGCTGCACGGAGAGTTGCATGTGATGGCCGGGAATACCTTCGTGATAGGCGATGGCCTCGTCATCCACGAGAGAGCGCTCCGCAAATTTTGAGGTAGCCACTACGACACGCCCGGGGCGCTTGCCGTCTGGCGTGCCGGTGACGTAGTGGGTGGCGGCAGCGGATTGAAAGGCGGGAATGGCTTCGACGGTGACAGGGGACTTTGGGAGCAAGGTGAAAAGCTGCGGGAGCTTGGGCTCCATCTGGGCAATATAGCGGCGGAAATCGTCGAGGATTTGCTCAGAGGAGGCCGGAACATATTTGGGATTGTTTTTTAGCGAGGCGCGAAAAGAAGCCAGGTCGGCGAAGCCTTCTTTTTTAGCGATGGCGGTCATTTCCGCCTCGATCCGATCGATTTCGCGAAGCCCGAGCTGATGAATGTCTTCCGGAGTCATGCGCGTAGTGGTGCGGCCGTAGATATTGTTCTGATAGCGCTTCTGGCCGTCGGGCAAGGAACTAATGGCTAGCGTGTTGCGGCCTTCGGGGGCGTACTTAGCGCGGATGAATTCGGCAAAAGTGCGGTAGGCGGGGAGGACCTCGCTGTTGACGGCGTCGGTAATCTGCTGGGTGAGGCGTTTCTGATCTTCAGGAGATATTTCCGCGGGATATTTCTTGGTGGGAAACAAAAAGGGATCGGCGTCGATGATGCCCTGGCACTGCGCGGGAATTTTGTCCGCCAGAAAGCGCACGGGCATCAGCTTATCTTTCATCCCGGCGCGGAGGACTTCAGTAGTCTGGTTGAGAGCCCGGGGAATCTGGTGTAAGCGCGAAATGTAATCTTCATAGTGCTTGACGGAATCGAGCGGCACGGAGAGCGGCAGGTCGGCGAGCTTGGTGTGGACGCCGTTTTGTTGATTGATGGGCATCTCGTACTCTTTGAACTCGAAATCAGCGGCGCGCTGTTGAAGAACGCGAACGAGCAAGTCGTGGGAGAGCTCATCCTGTCCAGGGAACCCGGTGGTGGTGATGGCTTTCAGGCGGGCTAGAAAATCGAGGTCGGTGTTGTGGCGCTGCATGACGGAGTCGAGGGAATAATCGTCGAGCCTGTCGTTGTAGCGATAGTCGCCGAAGGCGGTGGCGCGCTCAGGCAGATAGCGGAGATCCGATTCGTATTGCTCCTCAAAAAGAGCATCCTGAGCGGCCAGGCGTTCGGCGAGCGGTTTAACGGCTTGGGCCGAGACGGTTAGACCACTAAGAAAACAGAAAAAAACGAGACTCAACGGGAAGCGCATGGCCGGCATGTTATCAGAGCGAACTTGTCAGTGGAAAGAAGATGCCCGTAATCCAAGCCGGAGGCAAACCAAGAGCACAAATGAGGTCCGTCTTAGAGCCTGGCAGGGGGTTCCTTTTTAGAGACGCGGAAGGCCGGGACTTGGCCTCCGCCGCTGGTGACGTTGGCGAGTCCGGTGGCGCTCAGGCGCGTTAAGTATCCGCTGAGCTTGCCGCCAAATAAATAGGGCGCGAAATCCACGAGCATGTCACGGAACTCCACATTGCCGGTTGGAGTGATGAAGGGAAAGACTTCGCGGCGGATCGGAATGCGCTCCTGCACGATCCAGCTACCACCAGCCGCACTCTGCTCCACCACACTCTTGGCGCCGGGGCTTCCAGCGCCCGAGCGGCGGGATGAGCTTGAAGAGCCGGAGGAAATCGCGGTTTGAATGGCGGCATCCCAAGCGGCCTCGGTGGTTTCCCACCCGAGGGTGACACCGGTCCCGCCGTATTCGTCGCTAGGTTTGAGCACCAGGTTTTCGCGCTCCTTACGGATGAAGGCTAGAAGGTCGACCGGTTTATCGTAATGCGCGGTGCTGACATCCGCGACCACCCGAGTCCAGGGCACATGCTCCTTGATGACCTGGCGCTCGTCGTGGGAGAAAAGGCCGCCGTTGCGCTCATCGGTCAGGACGGCAAAAAATGTCTTCACGTGAGGAATTTTGCAGCGAAATGAATTTGCCACGCAGACCGCGTTGGCAGTGTAGGCCTTGACCAGAGCCGCGCATTCCTCAGGCCGCGCAACGATGTCATTCATCAAGACGCGACGATAAACCAAATCGATCTTCTTGCCCTGGGCGGTCAATTTTCTCCCGTCGAAGGTCAAGTCCCGCGGGTCGCTGATTAGCGTCGGTACACCCATTTTTTCGAAGCGGAGCTTGAGAATTTTAAATTCGCTCCAGGTAGGAACTTCTTTCCAATCCACGATAGCAATCTGCGGACGCTTGGAGGTTCCACCCCAATCCAAGTAGCTAGTCACCAGAGCCTCGAGCAGCTTGGCACTTAACGGATAACCGTGAACTTCGTGGCGCCTGGAAAATTGCGCCATGAGCGGGAGTGCGCCAAAAATGTCGCCCAACGATTCGGAGTAGCCGGCGCCCGCGGGAGATTCGCCGTTATATTCCGCAAATTTTAGCGATTCCGGCAACAGGAAGGCATCCAGGCGGGAGGTGGTGCAGACTCTGCCGTACCCCGCCGGCAAACGGGCCAGGCGTTCTTCTTCGGGGCGTAGATGAAACTGCGCCAACAAATTTTTATCGGAAAGAGCTGCCACGGTGACGCGCTCGGCAAGCTCGGCGATGGCCTCGGCAACCGGCCGCACGCGCTTCTCATCTTGCGGAGAAAGGAAAAACGGGCGGAGAAACGGACAGTGCACGCGATCGCCGAAGGTCATCTTCGAGGAACGCAGCTCCTGAATAAAATTGTCTGCGAAGGCCGGCTCCTTCTGCAAAACCGGTCTGAGCAGCGCGTCCCAAACTTCGGCTGGACTTTGTTCCGCTGCTGGTGGCGTGGCAGTACTCATTTGGCCTTTAATTTTGGGAGTTTCGCCGGAGCCACGGGCACCGCCGATTGTTGTGTGGGACTGCTGGGGCTCAAAGAGGTTTGCAACCCCTGGTCCTGGAAGGGTTGCGGCGCTGAAGTGTTGTTGCTCGGCGCCGCTGTGGAGGGCGGCGAAGCTGGCCTCGAGGCGCTCTGGCCCGCAGCAACTTGAGCGGACTTGGCCTTAGGAGCGCCAGTGAAGCCCGCAGGGCCATCCGTAGTTTCGCCGGCGGCTAAGCCCATCATTTGTTCCCATCGCGGCCAGGAGTTGGAGGGTTCGCCACTCAAGGCCCGATCGATCACCAGGCGGGCCATCTTGTCGACGACCTGCTCAAAATAAAATTCCGTAATGCGGTCGCGTTCGAAATCCGGCGCGGCATTTAAAAAGTCAATGGCGTAAGGGACGCCATCCTGAATGGCAAACTCGATGGTGTTCATCTCGTAGCCAAGCGCCTGGTTGATGGTTTGCGCGTCTTTCACCACGCGTTCGCCAACTTGCGCGGAGAGATAGTTGTGATCCACATGATAGCGGCGTTCTTTGGGATCGTAGTGCACGGGCAAAATATCCATTTTGCCGAAAGTGAAGCAGCGCACGTATTGATCAAAGTTGATGAATTGCTGAAGTGTCATGCAATACGGAGAGGTTTGATCGTAAGCGGCCCACAACTCTTCTTTGGTGTGGACTTTGTAGACATGTTTCCAACCGCCGCCGGAATAGGGCTTTAATATAGCGGGCCGGCCAACGTAATCGAGTAAGGCATCCCAATCGAGGGGAAATTCGAGATTGTGCAGGGACTCGGCGTTGATGTCGACGTCCTGGGGGTAACCTTTTTGTGGCAGCAAAACTGTTTTGGGAATCGCGATGCCCAACTTGGCAGCTACGGAATAATTAAAATATTTGTCGTCGGCCGTCCACCAGAACGGGTTGTTGATAACGTACGAGCCCTGCAGGACGGCGTGCTTGAGATAGCCGCGGTAGTATTCGACCTCGTGCGAAATGCGATCCACGATCACGCGGTATTTTGCCGGTTCGTCCATGGGAGTTCCGCCAAGCTTCACGAATTCAGCGGTAACGCCCTCTTTAGCGCCAAGGGTCTTAACGCGCTCGATGAATGCCGGCGGAAAGCTGAATTCCCGTCCGCACAAAAGCCCCACCTTCTTCATCGCTCTTTCCCCCCCTGAATCCCCACCTCATAGTAGCCACCGCAAAAGCATGCTTGTTGAGCACAGATGAAAAAACCAACAAAATTCGACGCGCAACGGCGTGCTGCCTGAGCATCAATTCACCACGTGGGCCGACGATGCTTTCGGCTGGGTTACGCCGCCGCGAGTTTCGTTCACCAGATGTTGGACGACGGCCCGCAGGTCTCCAGTTTCCTGGTACACGCGCAACTGGCGCTCCGCGCTGGTGCCTTCGCTCATGATGGTGTGCACATATTCGACCGCGCTGCGGCTGCCCAATTCATCGACCACGTCGTCGACAAAGTCCAGCAACTCGGGAATCAACTCCCTCATCGGTACTTCGGTTTCCTTGCCGAAATCGATGAGCTTGCCTTCGATTCCGTAACGCGCCGCGCGCCATTTATTTTCTTCGATCAGCGCGCGACCGTACAGCCGGTAGCTCATGTTGCGGGTGTACAGGCGGTGCAGTTTGACCACGATAGCCTGGGTCAAGGCCGCGATGGCCACCGCTTCTTCCACTTTAGTGGCCACGTCGCACATGCGGAATTCCAGAGTGCCGAAGGTGGGATGTGGGCGCACGTCCCACCAGATTTTCTTGCCGTTGTCGATGCAATTCAATTTCATCAGCAAATTGACGAAATTTTCGTAGGCGCTCCAGGATTCGAATTGTTCCGGCACACCGGTGCGCGGAAAGCGCCGAAATACGGTGGTGCGAAAGGATTTCAGTCCGGTGTTGCGGCCCATCCAAAATGGCGAACTGGTCGAGAGCGCGAGAAGATGGGGAAGGAAATAGCGCACCATATTCATCATGTCGATGGTGGTTTGCTTGTCGGGCATTGCTACGTGCACATGCATGCCAAAAATCAGCAAGGAGCGAGCCAACTGCTGAAGCTCCTCGATGATGTTTTGGTAGCGTTCGCCGGGGGAGATTACCTGGTCGATCCAGCTGGAAAAAGGATGAGTGCCGGCGGCGGCGACCTGTAACTCAGCGCGTTCGGCGGCGGCCACCAGTTCGCCGCGCGTGCGATGCATCTCAATGCGAAGTTCGTGCACGTTCTCGCAGATATTCGTGCCGGTCTCCACGATGGACTGATGCATCTCATGCTTGACCTGTTCAACGATGCCGGCCGAAGCGGCCGACACCAACTGCATCACGTGGGAACGCAGCTCGCACGTGGCCGGGTCGATGATCTGGAATTCTTCTTCAACGCCGATGGTAAAGCGGTGAGCCATGATGGGCCTCTAGCTGGCCTGGTGACTTGCGGGGCGAAGTCTCAAGGTGCGTATCATACGCTTCCGGACCGGAAATTACATCGGAAGCGGAACGCAAACAAATGATAAATCAGCGCCAGAAATTGTCTAAACATCAGTCAGGACTAAGACGATGAGCAATGGGGGCGACGGGTACGCTTAGCGAATTAAAAATGAGGACACCCAGCCGCTAATCTCAGTCTTATCCGGTTTTAGCCAAAGCAGGAAAAACTAGGCCGCGCCCATGGACCTGCGCTGCTGGAAGCATTCCCGACAGAAAACCGGGCGACCTTGCGTTGGCCGGAACGGCACGGTAGTTTCCTTGCCGCACTGGGAACAGCTGGTCTTGGTCTCCGAGCGTAACTGGAGTCCGCCGCCTACGCCCGGGCCACCGCCCTCGGCGCGTCTTGCCTTGCAACCCTTACATCGTTTGGGTTCGTTCTTGAACCCCTTGTCGGCGAAAAACATCTGCTCGCCGGCAGTAAATACAAACTCGGCGCTGCACTCCGAGCACTTCAGGACCCGATCGTGATATTCCATTAAGGCGCTCCCCTGGGCCCCAGACGAGGCGAGAGGATGGGGCCACTTGCGCGTGCTGAGCCAGAGTTCGTGGAATATCCCACAACGTGGGGTGCCGACTTCCGGGGACGCCGGGGCGGTTCCCAAGGGCCTGCCTGCGCGAGCTGAAATAACCCAAACGACTTGCCTGAACGACCGGGGGCCTGATTCTCGGAAGTGCCGCGCGCCGAGCTGAGTCGTGAAACGGAGAAATTAATCCGCTTCCCGACGCTGCTTTTTACGCAGTCGCTTCCGCGAAAGCGCTTCTTTGGTCCGACGCTTCTCGCCGGGTTTCATGTAGAAGCTGTGCTTCTTTATTTCCTTAATGATGTCTTCTTGCTGCACCTTGCGCTTAAAGCGGCGCAGTGCGTTTTCCAGAGATTCACTCTCCTGGATAATTACTTCTGCCAATTTGGAGTCACCCCCAATCCGGTTAGGATTGGTATCTAGCAGCGCCCTACAACCGCGCTGTCTGGATAGATTGTCTCACGAGGCCGTTGGCATCTTCTAATCAATTAGGGCCACTAAAGTCAAGGAATCTTTCTGTCGCCATGAATTGCCTGCGGCCGCTGAACTGTAGTAACCAGTAAGTTACTCTATTACGTTATAGATAATTATCGCTCTCGGCCATGCTCGGGTGCCGGAACCGTATAGCAATCATGGATTGCCGCGCCTTGTACTCCGCTTCGCGGTTGCTGTTAGAATTTACCCGCTGCTACAGACGTCCCCGGGGGTCAGTCTATGTCCGACATGCGCGACGCCATCGGTGTGCTCCTTGCAGGAGGCCAGGGCGAACGGTTGTGGCCCTTAACTCGCGATCGCGCCAAACCGGCCGTGCCCTTTGGCGGACTGTATCGCATCATCGATATCACTCTTTCCAACTGCATCAATTCCAATCTGCGGCGCGTTTTCGTGCTCACCCAATACAAGGCCCTCAGTCTCAATCGCCACATTCGCGCCGGGTGGTCTCCGCTGGCGGGCCTGGGTGAATATATCGAAGTGTTGCCGCCGCAAATGCGCGTTTCCCAGCAGTGGTACCAGGGAACGGCCGACGCCGTGTACCAGAATATTTATTCCATCGGCAGCGAGCGCTCCAAGTACGTTTTTATTTTGTCAGGCGATCACATTTACAAAATGGATTACAGCCGCATGCTCAAGCAACATGTGGATTCCGGAGCCGACGTGACCGTGGCGACCATCCAGATTCCGGTGCGGGAAGCGGCGAAGCAATTTGGCGTGATTGAAACGGACCGCGATTGGCGCATCGTGGGCTTCGAGGAAAAACCGGCCGAGCCCAAGGAATCCCCGCATCAACCGGGACATTGCAGCGCCTCCATGGGCATCTACATTTTCAATACCCATCTGATGATTCCAATTTTGCTTGCGGACTCGGAAGATTCTAAATCACACCATGACTTCGGCAAAGATATTCTGCCCCGCATCATCTCCAAGCACCGGGTATTCGCCTACAACTTCGTGGACGAGAATCGTAAAGATGCCCTGTATTGGCGTGACGTGGGCACGTTGGACGCCTACTACGAGGCCAACATGGATCTGGTCAGTGTGTCGCCGGTTTTTAACTTGTATGACACCTCGTGGCCGCTGCGCACCTGGATTCATCAGTATCCGCCGGCTAAGTTTGTTTTCGCTGACCCGGAACGTATGGGAGTGGCGCTGGATTCGATCGTTGCGGGCGGCTCGATTATTTCTGGCGGCCGGGTGATGAAATCCATTCTGGGGGCCGACGTGCGCGTCAACAGCTACTCGGAAGTCTCCGAATCGATCATTTATAACCACGTGAGTGTCGGCCGCCATTCGCGAATCCGGCGGGCCATCATCGATCGGCATGTGAGTCTGCCAGAACGCACCGAGATTGGCTACGACGTGGAAGCGGACAAGCGCCGCTTTCACGTGACCGACTCGGGGATAGTAGTGGTGGTGCGCCAGGAGTCTTTGATCGAGGAGCCGGAAGCGGCGTAGCAAGCGCGGCCTCGTACGCTTCATCCCAATTGAAGGAGACGGTTTTTACTAATGTCCACGAAAATTTCACGAGTGCATGCCCGGCAAATTATCGATTCGCGCGGGAACCCGACAGTGGAAGCCGACGTGACTTTGACGTCGGGCGCCACAGGCCGGGCCGCGGTGCCTTCGGGGGCCTCCACTGGCGAGCACGAGGCATTGGAGTTGCGCGATGGAGACAAGGCCCGTTACCTGGGCAAAGGCGTTCTTAAAGCGTTAGCCAACGCCAATGGGGAAATTGCCAAAGCGGTCACCGGGATCGACGCGGCCGACCAGCGCGCGCTGGACCATAAAATGATTTCGCTGGATGGCACGCCAACGAAATCTCGACTGGGAGCCAACGCGATTCTCGCGGTGTCCATGGCCGCGGCCCGGGCGGCAGCCATCGCGCTGAAGCAGCCGTTATACAAATATTTGTCGCGCTACTCCACGGATTCTTCCGCCAATCTTCTGCCCGTGCCGATGATGAATATTCTCAATGGCGGCGCGCACGCGGACAGCTCGGTCGATTTTCAGGAATTCATGGTCATGCCCGTGGGCGCGCCCAATTTTTCGGAGGCCCTGCGCTGGGGCGTGGAGATTTTTCATGCCTTGAAAGCCGCGCTTAAAAAACGCGGCTACTCCACGGCGGTTGGCGATGAGGGCGGCTTTGCGCCCAGCTGCAAATCCAATGAGGAAGCCATCCAGATTGTTCTCGAGGCCATCGCCGCCGCGGGCTACAAACCAGGAGAGCAGGTGCGCATTGCGCTGGATCCCGCCTCCAGCGAATTTTTTGACAAGCCCACCGGCACGTACGTTTTCAAAAAGTCGGACAACTCAGTGCATACCAGCAGCGAGATGGCCGCCTACTGGACCGGGTGGGTGGAAAAATATCCCATCGTGTCCATCGAGGATGGCATGGCCGAAGATGACTGGGCGGGATGGAAGGAGCTGACGCAAAGCGTCGGAACAAAGAATTCAGGAAAGAAATCCATTCAACTCGTGGGTGACGACCTTTTTGTGACCAACACCGAGCGCCTGGGACGGGGGATTACCGAAGGCATCGCCAACGCCATTCTGATCAAGTTGAATCAGATCGGCAGCGTCACCGAGACCATTGACGCCATCGAGTTGGCCCGCAAGGCCGGCTACCATTCCATTATTTCGCACCGCTCGGGAGAAACGGAAGATACCTTCATCTCCGACCTGGCGGTAGCTACCGCCGCGGGACAAATCAAGACCGGTTCGGCCAGCCGCACCGACCGCATCGCCAAATACAATCAGCTGTTGCGTATTGAAGAAGAGTTGGGCACCGGTGCCCGATTTTCCGGCGCGGCGTTGACCAGATAAGGGTGCGCGACTCACCGGTGAGTTTCGCCGCATTTTCTGCTGCTGCAATTACGGCCTAGTACAGGCGAGAAAGGTATTCCCGCATCTGATTCTTCCAGTACGGCCAGTCGTGTCCGCCCTGCGGACCCCAATCGTCCAGCGCGTGCCAGATGCCCTTGCCCCAAAGTATTTCCGACAAGCGGTAGCTCGCGCGACTTTTTTCCCACGGCCCGGTGCCGGTGATGATGTGAATGTCGCAGGATGCCAGTTGCCCCAGCAGCCAGGCATCGCTTAAATTGGCCAGGTAATCCACGGGATTGTTGAAGTAAAAATTGTCGTCGTACATTCCGTCCATGAAATTTCGAACGTCATAGACGCCGGACATGGCGAAGCAACGCTTGAAAACGTCGGGATGTTTGAACAGCGAATTGGCCGCGTGATAGGCGCCGAAAGAAGCTCCCATGGTGGCAATGGGCGATGCCGATCGGCAATTGTCCCAGATGAACGGTACGACTTCTTCGCGCAAATATTCGTCGAACATGGCCTGCATGTAGCTGCGATGAAAGGGATGGGCCCCGCGATTATAAAGTCCGCGATGATTCACGGAATTGACCGAGAAAAATTTAATGCGCCCGGCGTCGATGAACTCGCTCAGCGCGCCAATCATCCCTTGCGATTCCAATTCCCATTCATCGCCCGCGCTAGTTGGAAAGCCCATGAGCGGCGGGCCCCAATGGCCATAGACCACCACGCCAAGTTCCATTCCCAGTCGTGAAGAATACCAGCGGTGATATTCGCGCTTCATTGGGTGGCCCCGTTCGAAAGGAGGGCAAATTATGCCAGCCGCTCGCCGGGGGCGCAAACGTCACCTGCTCAGGAGTTGCGTTAGTTTCCGCCCACCTGACGAGCCGAGAGTTAGAGCGCGGTAGACTTCTGTGGTTCGAAAAAAGTAACTGCCGGGCAATTTCAATTTCCGCGAGCTTTCTTCTAATGCTTTTTCCGCCATGGCGCTTTGGTATTTCCGCTGGCACTGAAACTAAGCGGGGGTCGCCTGGAGTTCGACGGAGTCAGCGCCATGGAACAGCTTTCAAGGAAGCGAGCATATCGAATCGGCATCGCCGGGCCGGTGGGGGTCGGGAAAGAGGGCCCGAGTGGACCGGTTGAGCAAACGCTTGTATCCGAAAATCCGTTTAGCAGCGGTCACCAGGATATTTAGACGAAGGCTATCTGGCCAAATACACCATCAATCCCGCGATCACGCATGGCATGTCGACGGAGATCGGATCGATTGAACCGGGAAAGTTAGCGGAAGTGGTGCAGTGAAAGCCGGCATCTTTCGGAGTAAAGCCGGAAATGGTGGTGAAGGGCGGATTTATTGCGTAGAGCGCGGTGGGCGACCCGAACGCTTCGATTCCGACGCCGCAACCGGTGGTTTATCGCCGCATGTTCAGTAGTTTCTGTTCAAGCACCCGCGCGGACGCCTATTCTATTTCAATCCCAGCGAGCGATGGAAAAGAGTGTAACCGGAACGTTGGGATTGAAGAAGGTGGTTTAAAGCGATAAAGAATTGCCGGGAAATCGGCAAAAAAGACATGCTGCACAACAGCGCGACGCCGCAGATCGACGTGGGTCCGGAGCCATACGAAGGCGCGTCGATGGCGCGGTGATCGGTTGCGAACCTGCTACGACATTGCCATTGGCCCAACGAAATTTTTTATTTTAGAGGACTAACTGAGTGTTCCGGGTCCGTTCCTCGGAGTGTCGATGGCCGCCGAGCGCCACAGGGCATTGCCGGGCACGGAACGGCGCATAAGCTTGGCTCTATTCACTGCGCGCAAGACGGCATCCGAAAGAGCGGCGGTGAAATCCTCAGAGAGATCATGACGCTTTTCCCGATGAGAGTTGCCTGCCGACCCTTGATGAAGCAGCGAGAGACGCCCGACATTGGGATGGGAGCTGAGTACCAACTCTTCCATCAAGCGTCCAGCTTGCGAATCAGGGAGTCTACCGGTTGACCACATGAAGCTGAAATGTCCCTCGGAGTCGTACTGCATAGGAAACAACAAGGAAGGCGGAAGGCGATCGCCGGGGGTCTTCAGACGCAGCCCGTCAAATCCGACGGGTTTCAGCGAATGCAGAACCGAGCAGACGGCGCGAAAATCTCCGCTGTCATTCAGAGACTTCGTGGCCACGAG
This sequence comes from uncultured Acidobacteriota bacterium, assembly GCA_963732705.1. Taxonomy (GTDB): domain Bacteria; phylum Acidobacteriota; class Terriglobia; order Acidiferrales; family UBA7541; genus Acidiferrum. Next base: position 202,090 of record CAVTAN010000002.1, read on the forward strand.
GATGCGAGCGCGGTCCGCGGTAAGTGCAAGGCTTTGCGAAGTAGCTTGAGTGGGGGCACCGGAAATCCAGTGGGAGGGCACGGTTGAAAACTCCGGGTATCCGAGTTGGCGAACACCGAGAACCAGGGCGACGGCGACGCCGACGCCTACCACGACAATCCGAGATGGGTATGCGGCGAGGAGCAGTCCGGCGACGCCAAACAGCGCGGTAACACCGTAAAGAAGTACGGCGACTTGAGATTGCGAGCAGCCTCGCTTCAGGAGCTGATGATGAATGTGGTCAGCGTCGGGGTGGAAGGGTGATTGGCCGCGAATAGTTCGGCGCACAAGCGCCAGAGCGACATCAAGAATTGGGAGGGCGAAAATCAAGATGGGAATGGCAGCGCTAGTGAACGTGGACCTGGATTTAAATCCAGCGCAAGCAGAGGCGCTCAAAAGAAATCCGATGAATAAACTGCCAGAGTCACCCATGAAGATGCTCGCGGGATAAAAATTTGAGGGCAGGAATCCGGCGATGGCGCCAGCGAGGGCAGTCATCAAGAACACAGAGATGTAGCTGTGGCCGAAGAATGCGGCGGCAACCAGGATCATGGCCGAAATTACTGCCGAACCGGCCGCCAAGCCGTCGACACCGTCGATGAGATTGAAGGCGTTGGTGATCAACAGAACCCAAAAAACGGTGATTACCAGGCCTACTGCAGGGACAAGGAAAGGTATACCCAGGAACGAGCCTGAGAAGCGAATACCAAAACCGCCGAAATACAGGGCAGTGGCCGCGACGAGCTGCACGGCGATCTTGATTTTTGGGGTCACTGGCCGTAAGTCGTCGTAGACGCCCAGCAAGAAAATAATCGTGGCCGGCAAAAGGATCGCGAGAAAAGGGGCCACCGGCAGATTAATATGTGCGAACCGGGACAGCGGAAGCGCAAGGACCAAGGCGAGCGAAAAGGCCATAAAAACAGCCACGCCACCGAGGCGAGGAACGGCTTCGGTGTGCAAATGGCGCTTGGACGATGGCGAAGCGACCACGCCAATAGTAGTCGCTAAATCGCGTACGCAAGGAGTAAGCAGCAAGGATAGAAACAGAGCTCCGAGAAAAATAGAAAGTAAAAATAGAATCATGGGCATGGGAATGGTCCGGGTGGATGGCCTTTCTTACGTGGATACTTCCATTTCCTGACGAAGCGGGGAGCTCGCCCGGAAACATCCGCCGGAGTGGGGACTAATTCCGCTGCGGATTAGTGGTACGCCGCGCCAAGAGTGTTTCCAGCGCAGCCGTAGCTTTACGTGCAAAACAAGGCGTTAAAAATTATAGGTTACCGCTTAATGAGACGGAGCCGCGGGATCGCACGTTACGCAGGAACGGCTTTGCATGCCGATTTTCAGCGTTATTCACGTTTCTGGTCGCAAGAATCTATTCCTGGATTGCCAACCGGAAGGTGCCGGTTGTGCGTTATTTAGCCGCAGCTGGGTATCTCAACCCGGAGCGCGGAATAATCGGCGGAATCTCTTAGTGCCTTTCTCAGCACTGGTCGGTACAACAGACCTGTACTTAATCTGTCCTTCCCGCCAGTTGTCTCATTTTTAGACGCACACCACACTGAATCTGTCTGGACCCCCCACCAGGAATCTCAAATCGTCGATCGCGGAAAAAGCGAAATGACGTGGAAATGTGGATATTTATGTTGAGGCAACGGTGGTCCAGAAACAATTTCGGGCTCCTAGTACTGATAGCAGCAATGGCTGTAGCTCCCGGGATCAGCGGATGCGCTGGCTACGCCGAGGCAGCACGCCCGGGCCTGTCGCTTACGCCACAAAGTCTGTCCCTGACTTCGGCGGTAGGCAAATCAAGTTCTCAAACGGTGGTGGTCTCGAACATCGGGAACATCACTATTAATATTCTTCAAGCAAGTGTCACGGGGGCTGGTTTTAGCGCCTCCAACCTCGCCGTGCCGCTGAGCCTAACGCCCGGGCAATCGACCGAGATAGCGGTGAAGTTCGTGCCATCCTCGGCGCAAACCGTAAATGGCACGCTGTCGCTGATGACCGATCATCACCGACGGCCAATCGTTGCAAATCTCTACGGCAACGGAGCAGGCAGCAATTCTCCGGTGACTTCAGTGGCTGTGACTCCGGCGGCGGCATCGCTGGCGGCAAACGGGAAGGTACAGTTCGCGACGACGATTCAGGGAACGGCTACGAACCAAGCGGTAACCTGGACGGCGAGTACAGGAAACATCACTGCGAACGGTCTGTACACTGCACCCGCGGCGGCGGGCACAGGGATTGTCACCGCGACGAGTGTCGCCGATCCTACCAAGTCGGCAGCAGCGCCAGTGACGATTACGGCTACGCCAAATCCGAATCCTCCGCCTTCAAATCCGTCGGTCAGCTCGGTGACGATTTCGCCTGCATCCACGACGACGGCTACCGGTGGGGTTCTGGACTTCAGTGCCTCCGTTACTGGATCGGCCGCAGATAAATTGGTTACCTGGAAGGCCGTGCTGGGAACTATTACTTCCGCGGGGATCTACACGGCCCCGTCAAAGGCCGGAACGGACCTGGTCACTTCCACCAGCATCGCCGATCCCAGCAAGTCCGCTTCGGCGACCGTGACAGTTACTGCCCCTCCAAGAACTCCATCTCCCACCGTAAGCTCGGTCATCGTGTCGCCGACATCCGCTTCTGCGAGCGCGGGCACTACGTTGCGGTTTTCAGCGAGCGTGCAAGGTACGGCGTCGGACAAGTCCGTCACTTGGAGAGCGCTGGTTGGCACGGTTACTTCCGCGGGAGTTTATACCGCGCCCGCGAAGTCCGGCGTCGACGTGGTCACCGCGACGAGTAACGCGGATGCCAACAAGTTTGCTTCGGCCAGCGTGACCATCACCAACGCTCCGACTCCGCCGCCCCCTCCCACAGTGAGTTCCATTGCGGTATCGCCGACGTCCACTTCGGCGAGCGCGAGCAGCACATTGCACTTCAGCGCCAGCGTTCAGGGGACAGTTGCGGATAAGTCAGTGACCTGGAGGGCCGTGCTCGGCACGATTACGTCGAGCGGAACTTATACCGCGCCCTCAAGAGCTGGGAGCGATACCGTAACGGCCACAAGCAACGCGGACGGCAGCAAGTCGGCTTCGGCCACCATCACCATCACGGCCGCTCCGACTCCTCCGCCGGCCACGGTAAGTTCTGTTACGGTGTCACCGGCTTCGGCTGCGACGAGCGCGGGCGGAACATTGCAGTTCACGGCCAGCGTGCAAGGGACGGTCACGGACAAATCGGTGAGCTGGAGAGCTTCGATAGGCACGATCAGTGCCTCGGGACAGTACACTGCGCCAGCGAAGGGCGGAAGCGACACCGTTACCGCTAGCAGCAACGCCGATACTTCAAAATTCGCCACGGCGACTGTGGCGGTCAGTGCGCCAGCGCCGCCACCGCCACCACCGCCGCCAACCGGCAACGGGATCAGTTTGCTGACCTTCGGAAACGCGGGCTTTGGCGGAGACGATACCAGCGTTTTCCAGACCGCGCTGAATTCCACCGCGGGCAATGGCCAAGTGTTGGAAGTTCCGGCCGGAAACTACAACATCAGCCCTATCAATTTACCTGCAAACGCTAATCTGAAATTGGACTCCGGGGTTACGGTGTCGGCCAATTCCGGATTCGGTTCCAGCGATCGAATGCTGAACGTAAACGCGAACAACGTGACGATCACCGGCGCGGGCAACGGAGCTTCGGTGTTTCAAATGCCCAAGGCGCGAGCGGCCAGCCAAGGGGACGGCAGCCAATACCGGCATTGCCTGGGGATTCAAAATGCCAGCAATGTCACAGTGACGGGAATCAGCTGCAACCAGTCTGGCGGGGACGGAATTTACATCAACGCCGCCACCAACGTCACGGTGAGCAACTGTATATTCGATGGCAACTTCCGCGACGGCGGCAGCGTCATCGGACAGCTGAACCACGTCAACCTTAATAACAACGTATTTTCCAATACCCAGGGCTCAGCGCCGCAGGCGGGGGTGGACGTGGAACCCAACGTGCCGGGCGACTTCCTGACCGATGTCAACTTCACCGACAACACGATGCTGAACAATGCCGGAGATGGTTTGGCAATTTCGCTGTGGACCTTGACCAGCTCCTCGCAAGCCGTGAGCCTGACGGTGACCCGCAACCATTCCGATCACAATGGCCGCTACGGATACTTTGCCAACAACAATGATCCGAGCAACGCGCCGGGGGCGATTACCTTAAACGATTGCACCACCGACCAGAGCGGCAGCGACGGAGCCAATGCACGCTTCTATGCGGCCAACGGGGCGAGCCTGACGTTCAACAATCTTACGGTTACCAATCCGCATCGCAACGGCCCGGATCCTTCGTACGGCGACAGCGTGGCGGTGGCTATAATTCGCGGCGGTGGCGCCAGCGTTCCCGAGGGCAACGTGCACTACCGCAACGTCAACGTTACCGTGACCAACGGCAATGTTGATTACTACTTCGATTTCCACGATGGCGCAAACATCGGCGTCAGCAACGTAACATTCACGCCGGGCACGCTCAGCGGGGCTTCCCAGGCGCCACCCAACGGGCTGCTGTCAGGGCAGACCGCAAATTCGGTCGGCAACTAAAGAGCAAAGAAAAGAAAGGTGCGCCGGTGGCTCGTTGTTGGCGCGCCTTTTTTTTTGACGCCATGGGTTTTGCGGCCTTCTTACATAAAATCCCAAACAGTTACTCAGCTCAGACTCGATACTCCCGTTGCGAGAGCAACCTTCAGAGCGCGTCAACGATTTGCCTTCGTGGGGCTGTGTTAAGCTTTTCCCCTCGAGTTCACATCGCAACCTAGTCTATGAGCAAGCTTCGTGTTCTCTAACCGCGTGAATGACTCCGTGATCGATTCGCGCAATAGGAAAAGCTCGGCTTTTTTAGCAGCAGAACCATCTCCCCCAAAATTATTTTGGTTGCGCGGCGCAAAAATGGCCGGGTTTTGTTTCGCCTTGATGTTCGCGTTTATAACCGCGGATGCCGTTGCAGGGCCGAACGTCTGGATATCGAAAGCGCTTTCGCGTGTGGGCCGCGAAGATCCGCCCGCAAACACACAGAAAATTGCTTTGTGGGCGGGCCGCGGCGAATACGAATCTTTCCAGGTGATTGTGCGCGCTCCGACAGGCGGTTTGACCAATGTACGTGTCGCTGCTTCCCCACTGACGGGAGATGGTAAGCGAAACATTCCGAACACGAACGTGACGCTATTCCGGGAGCAGTACGTTCACGTAACCCACGGAAGCCCGGAAAGAGGCTCGACTAACCGGCCTTTGGGGCCCGGGTGGTATGCCGACGGGCTAATTCCCTTCTCGGATGGAGCGAAGAACGCGGCGGATAAATCGTCAGCGTTAACGTCCTTCAGTGTTGACGCAGTGAGCAACCAACCCGTGTGGGTGGATATTTTTGTGCCACGCACAGCGGAGCCCGGAGCGTATCGAGGCACGATCACAGTCGACAGCGACCAGGGTGCAGCGACCGTGGGCGTGACGCTTAACGTCTGGAATTTCGAGTTGCCGCTTAAGCCTTCGCTGCATACCGTGTTCGGCATTTACAACGACGCCAGCAGCAGTCCAAAAATATTCTACGCTGATGCCAAGAGCAACCAGCGCTTGTTGCTAGAGCACAAGCTGATGCCGGTTTTTGTCGACCCCTCCGACGAACGCGAATTCATCGACGTCTTGGGCCTGAATGTATCGCAACTGGAATTTTTTAAAGTTGCGTCCTACGGCCATTGCCAGCAGCCCCAACCGCCCTCGGTCGCGGAGTTGTTGGCTATGAAAGCAAAACACCAGCCGGACCTATCGCTATATGTACACATGGGAGACGAGATCTCCGAATGCGCGGGCATCGTTCCAGCGATCAGAGAATGGTCCAAGAATATTCGCGCGGCCGGCCTAGTCGCGCAACTCACGGCGATTCCCGCGGCGGGGTTGCGTGACGATGGTTCTGGAACCGGGAAGTCCGTGGCCGACGTGTGGGTAATGCTTCCCAAACAAATCGTTTCCAATGCCGCGGACATGAATGCCGCGATGAAAAATGGAGATCAGGTGTGGTCGTACACGGCATTGGTGCAAGATTCGTTTTCGCCAAAGTGGGCCATCGATTTTGAGCCCATTAACTATCGCATCCTGGGAGGATTTCTGAACCAGGTGCAAGGCTTGTCTGGACTGCTGTATTGGTGCGTGAATTCCTGGGCGATAAATCCCACACAGGACCCATGGAACAATATTTCTTATGTTGAAAATGAGAAAGCAACGCCTCCCGGCGAAGGGTGGTTGGTATATCCGGGCGCAAAGCCGGGGGCCGAAAATCTGGTGCCCTCCATGCGTCTAAAGTGGATACGCAAAAGTGTGGAGGATTTCGAGTATATCGAGATTCTGAAACGGCTGGGCCGCGGCGATTGGGCCCTGGGGGTTGCAAGGAAGGTGGCGCCGGACTGGACCAACTGGACTCACGATCCCAGTGCGTTGGAGACCGTGCGGAGACAGTTCGGCGACGAAATCAATCGCTTGATGTCCACCCAGCGCGCGCCGGTGGTGCCGGCGCGTCGCTAGATGGTGCGACTCATTTCATCGGATCCGAAGCAGTTGCTGACCTTTGCCGGCTGGTCGTGGTTAGGCGGAAGACTTCCGCGTGGATTGAGGAGAAGATTTAATTGCGAGCTGCGGCCGCTGCAACGATGGGCCGATGGGCGAACGCGGCGATCACGTTGGAGTCCAGTTCGTTCTTGAACGCCGGTGCGCCGGAGAGTTTGAGGAACTTCAGGTTGTAGTACTTCGCATCGTTGTAGTCGATGATCTTTTTATCTTCGAAGGCCTGCCAGATTTCGCGAATGCCATCTTCCAGTTTCATGCGGCAGCGGAAACCGACCTGGTTACGTATTTTTCCGAAAGACACGCGATAGTTTCTGCGGTCGGAATTTTCGATCTGCTCGACGCGGGTGTTGGGGTGCGCGGCGAGGATTTTTTCGCCGACCTGCGCCAGGGTGTAATTCATGCACTCGTCGCCGAGGTTGTAAATTTCGCCGCTCACGACTTCGAGGGGGGCATTGAGAATCTGCATGAAGCCATCAGCGACATCGCTGACGTGAATGAACGGACGCCATTGGGTGCCATTGAAGATGGTGATAAGGCCCTCGGCGTGGGCTTTGGCCGTCAGCAAATTGACGACCAAGTCGAAGCGAGGCCGGGGAGAAAGACCGAAAACGGTAGCGAGTCGCAGAATCACTGGATGAAACTTGTCCGATTTGGCCTCCAGAAGCACCTTCTCGGAGTCAGCCTTGGTCTGACCATACAGCGAGATGGGAACCGCGGGCGAGAACTCATCGACCAGGTAGTCGGTGGCGCCGTATACGCTGCAACTGGAGGCAAAAACAAAGTGGCGAATGTTGCTGGCTTTAGCCACTTCGATCAACATGCGGGTGGCCAAATAATTGATCTCCAGGGAGGTCTGGGGCTCCACCTCGCATGCCGGGTCGCCGACGATAGCGGCCAAGTGCACAATGGATTCGACGCCTTTCACGGCAGCGACGAGATCATGAATTCGACGGCAATCTCCGATCTGTAGAGTGAGATTTGGATGTCCGAGGACATCGCGAATCGCTGAGTCTCCATACACCAAACTGTCCATAACTCGCACTTTGCGGCCCGCGGCCAGCAGTTTGCGAACGAGGGTCGAGCCGATGTAGCCGGCTCCTCCGATAACCAGCACGGTGCCTTCCTGGCTGGGACGTCCGGAATAATTCCTGGGCTTGATTTCGACGCGGTCCAGAAGAGCAGCCTTGGCGACGCGAGACATTAGCACGGCGGTCAAAACTAAAACGCTGAACAAGGCGACCGGGGCCGGGGCCAGGGCGGTGCGGAACAGCAGGAAGTTAATGGCCGCAAATAATACCGTGCTTAAGAACACGCCTTTGATCACCATTAAGTTGCGATAGAGCCTGGGTTGTTCATGCGAACGGGTGTACAAGCCTTCCACCAGGAACACCGCCGGGAACATCAGCGAAATCAGCAGGAAGCTGGCGGTGTAATAGTGGATGGCTTCGGAGAAAGTCGTCGAGACTTCCCCGCCGAAATGAAAGTGCGCGGGATAAAAAACGCATACCGCCAAGGTGGCCGCCATGCACAGCAGGATGTTGCAGAAATCCACCAGGATGCGCGGCAACCACTGAGATGGTTTCAGATCACTATAGGGCAGTCGCATTGGGCCTCCCGGCAGATTTCAACTGATTGTTAACGGCATGGTGTTCCACGATGTCGCGGATGGTTTGCGCTACGGTGCGGATGGTTTCATCAGGCAGCGTTTCGTAGATTGGCAGACTCAGAACGCCGCCGGTGATGAGTTCGGTCTGCGGCAAACTGTTGGAAGCAACGTCATAAAAGGGTTTGTACAAATCCTGCTGGTGCATCGGCGGGTAGAAATATTTTTTGGTTTCGATATTTTCGACCAACAAGGCTTCGGCCAGGGCGTCGCGGGTCATCCCGAAAGACTCGGGAGTTACATGGATGGAGTAGTCCTTGAAGGTGTGAGTGTCGGCAGGATCGACGCTTTGAAAGCGCACGCCGGGAAGATCCCGCAGCATTTCGGTGTACATGTTGGCCACTTCATTGCGGCGCTTGATTTTTTCTTCCATCAGCGGGAGACCGGCAAGCGCGAGTGTGGCGTTGAATTCCGGCATGCGAGCATTCAGCCCAATCCACAGCGGGTTGTAGGCTCCCAAATCGCCGTAGTTACGCATGTAGCGAATGGCTTCGGCTAATTTGGCGTCATTGGTGGTTACCAAGCCGCCTTCGCCGGCGACCAGCAGCTTGGTGGGCGACATGGAGAAAACTTCCGCGTCGCCGAAAGAACCCACGGGATTACCCGCGCGGGCGCTGCCGAAACCGTGCGCGGCGTCGAAAATGAGCTTTAAGCCATGGCGCTTCGCCAATTCCTCAAGGGCTTCGCGGTCGCAAGGATTGCCGTACATGTGCACGGCCAGAATAGCGGTGGTCTTTTTGGTGATTTTCTTTTCGATGGTGGCGGCAGTGACGTTCCAGGTATCGGGATCGCAGTCGGCGAACACCGGAGTCAGACTATTCCAACGGGTAGCATGGCCGGTGGCAAAAAAAGTGAAGCTGGGCAAGATAATCTCACCGGTCACGCCGAGGCCGCGCAGCACCATCATCAGCCCGCTCGTGCAACTCGATACCGCGACGCAGTGCTTGACACGCAGACGTTCGGCGACAGCGCCTTCGAGGCGCGCCACCGCTTTGCTATTGGTCAGCAAACCGCTCTGGTACACCGTTTCGTAGGCCGCGACAACTCCATGCAACGGAGGAAGCTGCGGGCGAATGAACGGGAAGCGCTGTTCGAATGCCGGGCGCCCACCGTGGATAGCGGGCAATTTGGAACTGAGCATCGATGACATGGACGTTTTGTCTCTCTTGGCTGGGATTTTTGCTGCTTTACAGAAAAAAACTGGAAACGAAACTTGCGTTTACGGAAACGGTTACGGCAAAGTCTGGGAAACCACCATGCGGTAGCGTTGCACTTTTTGGTAAGACCGCAATTCCCTGGGGAGCCAATCGTCATGTAACAGTTTTGCGAAAGTGTGAAACAGAATCTGTACATCGGTAGAAAATGAATGATCTTTTACATATTTCTTTTGCAACGCGATCTTGGTGGGCAAGATGAGTTCTTCGTAGGTCTTTTCGGGATCGTCGCTGCCTTCCAAGACGGCGGCTTCGTTGGAATTCCAAATGGACGCCCAGTCGGTAATGCCTGGACGCAAGGAGAGAATCGGTTTTTCGTCGTCTGAGTAGCGGTCTACATATTTCTGAACTTCCGGACGGGGACCGACGAAACTCATGTCGCCGACGAACACATTGAACAACTGCGGAAGCTCATCGAGCTTGTACCGGCGAAGAAAACGACCTGTAGAAGTGAGGCGCGGATCATCGCCGGCAGTGGCGGAACCGCCGCGAAGTTCGGCGTCGATAACCATGGAGCGGAATTTAAGGATGCGAAACGGTTGGCCCTGTAAGCCAATGCGGACTCCGCGGTACAGAACGGGCCCTGGCGAAGTCAGCTTGATCAGTAAGCCGATGACGAGCAGCAGCGGTGCAACGAGCAGCAGCCCGAAGAGCGATACGAGCACATCGAAGACGCGTTTGGCAACTTTTGACATATGGCCGGTGGCAGTCCTTTATTTGTTTTAGGAGCGGCTGTCCGATTGAACTTCCTGAGGCTTCAGCCTGGCGTTGGCCAGGGAAGGGCGTCGCTCGGCAGTGGCCCGCGCGGGCCTTGCAGGAGCGCGAAGAAGTGCCGCTGCAGTGGCCACCTGTGGAACGGGTTTTTCCGCCCAGCCTTGAAGGCGCGTGCCCAGTAACCGCTGATAGATGGTGGAGTATTGGGCAACGACGGAGCGCAGGTCGAATTCGCGAATCGCTAAGCCGCGGTTGTACGCGCCCATGGTTTTTCTCATCTCGGGATTTTCGATCAGCGTGCGCATGGCGTTGGCGAGCGCGGCGGTGTCTTGAACGGGAACAAGAAGACCGTTTTCCCCTGGCCGCACCACTTCGCGGCATCCGGGTGCGTCGGTGGAAATGATCGGGCGGCCGCAGGCAGCCGCTTCAATCAAAATGCGCGGGATGCCTTCGCGATAGGAAGGCAGGCATACGATATTGGAAATGGCCAGCACCTCGGGCATATCGTTGCGAGGTCCCCACCATTCCACGATTCCTTTTTGCTTCCACTCTTCCAACTGCTTCACGGAAATGGCCGTCGGATTTTCATCGTCGGTAGCGCCAACGAGAGCGAATCTGGCTTTAATTCCTTCGGCTTTCAAAATTTCAGCGGCTTCCACGAATTGCGCGATGCCCTTATCCCAGAGCATGCGTGACGCCAGCGTGATCACCGGAATTCCGTCCGGCTCAGGAGTGGCGGTGAAAACCGAGACATCGACGCCGGAGCCTTTGATTACCGCGGTTTGCTCGGCGGGCACGATACGGGAGTTGATGAATACCGCGCGATCGTCGGGATTCTGGAAAATAACGCGCAAATTGCGATGACGAAAAGCGCGCTTGCAACCCGAAGAAATCATGCGGCGGAGGAAATTATTGCGCCGCGAGGGTTCGGTAAAAACGTGACCCAAGCCTGTGAGAGTGTTCACAACCGCAGGCACGCCCGCGAGTGAAGCGGCGAGGCTGCCATGCAAAACCGGCTTCAGGCGGAAGTGGTGCACGAGACTGGGGCGCAATCGGCGATACAGAAAAAATAATGCGAGAATTGTGGCCGGCTCATTGAACAGACTGGTGCCCTTGCGGGACATTGGGATAGCGTGAAAAAAGAAGCCTTCTTTGACCAGCGCAGCGGACGCCGCACCAGCGGGGGCTGCGATGTGAACTTCCAAGCCCATATCACGGGCGGCGTGGCACAGTTCGGTGCGGTCGTGGCGGAAAGAACTGACGCTGTTGTCTACGAATAAAATCTTGGGCCGAGCCTTCATCATCATCTCCGTGCTTGAGGGATAACAGCAACCGAACCGGTGTGTACTCCTGGTTCAGCCGGCGCACCGCTGGGTTTCGGCGGGCCGAAAACTTTTCAATATCTAAAGCGAATTAGCATTCGCGCGAGTTGCGGGAATTTCTTGCCGGACAAGTGGTTGTGCCATCGCGGTTGAACCTCGTAGTTGTTCTTGAATCGAGTGGTACAACCCCTGGTATCGCCGCACGAGCGCGGGCAAACTGTAATTTTTGAAAATGCGCTCTCGTGCCACGATAGCCATTTGCTTCCGGCTATCGGGGCTGGTTTGCAGCATTTCTCGCCAAGCCTTAGCCATTAGGTCCGGCCGCCGCGGCGGAACGACTTTCCCGCTGTCGGCGACAAGAATCGGACAATCGCCAACTGCCGTCACTACGCAGGGAACTTCGCAAGCCATGGCTTCTCCCACGGCCAACGGCAGCGCTTCGTTAACAGAAGAGTTCGCAGCGATGTCCCAAGCTGCGTAGACACCGGGCATGTCAGCGCGCGCGCCCAGCAGGTGGCAGCGTCCCGTGAGGCCAACAGCGTTCACCAAGGCGACAACTTCCGTGTTGTCCGGAACCATGCCGTCGCCGCACAGTATGAACTGGGCATGCGGAAATTCATTTTTAAGCAAACCAGCAGCTTGAAAAAAGGTCCGGTGATCCTTGTGCGGGTGAAACCTGGCCGCCAAGCCGATCACTTGCGCCGCGGTTGAAATACCCAACTCGGTTCGAACGGCGCGGCCGGCCGCTGGCTCGGGCCGAAACTCTTCAATGTCGATTCCGTTGGGAATGACGCGCATTTTTTTCGCCGCGTAGCCCATCTGCAAGTGCGCTTTTTCGGAGGCGATGGAGCAGCACACGATGGCGGCCGGCAAGCTGGCAGACAGCAACGCGCACAGGCGAACGGTCAGCAAGGTCAACAGCTTGGTTTCGCGAAAATCAACTTTGGTGTGGTGAATGCCCCAGACCGTCGGGATATTCCCAGCCAGCCGTGCAGCTAAACCGCCAATCAAGTCGCTGTGGTACATCCAGGTCTGGACTAAATCAGGGCGAGATTCGCCCAACAACGCCGCGAGTTTCTTGACCGCCAGCGGATTGGGAATGCCCGGGCGCATACCCAGAACGCGAACGGGCACGCCGAGCGATTCGATTTTCTGCGCCAGGGCTCCGCGATCGGTCAATGAAACGACCTGGTGATGATAGGCGGCGCGGTCGGACGCCGCCAGCAGGCGGTACAACATGGTTTCTGCGCCGTGCGCTGCCAGGCCCGTTATCACGTGTACGATTTTCAAGCTTGTACCTGCTCGGCTGCGGAGTGGGCTGCAAAGACTACAGAGCCGGACGCGTCCGTGGTCTTGATGCGTCGCGGTTCACGTGCAATTTCGGCGGCGGCGTGCATCGTCAGCGAACGCATACCCAAGCGGCTGCGGCAAGAAGCGAAGGATTGCAAAATCTGCTCCAAAAATTCTAGGTTGGCTTCGGTATTGATTCCAAAATTGTGGGGATGCAACCACAAGTGATAGAGCTCGTGGTTTTCGGCGGCTGAGTTCATCTCATTAGTGATGCGATGTAAGCGGCGCTTTTCGAATGCGCCCAGGTTGCGATTCAGCGGCCGCAGAAACCGGCTGCCGCGCACGTTGCAAAGCCCGTCTGCTTGCGGAATCTCGGACCACTTAACACCTTGGCCGCCGGCGGCGCCGAAGTAGCTGTCCGCGAGGCGTGCCGCGCGTTTGGCGGCGACGTTTTGAGCTTGGGGAACGGCACGATACATCCAACCGCGCTCCGGTCCGCGATAGGAAGTGATGCCCGCGTCCAGCAGGGCAGAGCAGTAAGCCGGGTTGAATTGGTTGCGCGGAAACACAATGGAGCGAATCGCGATGCCGCGTTCCGCAGCGATGGCGACCGCACTGGCCAAGTCCGCTCGAAATGCTTCTTTGGACTGCCCGGGTTCGAGGCAGTAGTAATGAGAAAAAGTGTGGGTAGCGATCTCCTGCGCCGGACACTGCTTAATGAGCTGCAACAAGCTGCCGGCGTAATGAAGCGGGTCGTTTTGTTCATCGCTTCCGGTGGCTTCCGCGGAAGGATCGAGAGCCTCGTCGTTATACTTCGGAAGAATCGCAGGCCGAAAGCTGTCCAGTTCCTGGCGAGAAGAGGCAAAGAGAAAACCCACGGTGGCCCACGTGGCGGCGATTTCATAGCGTTCGAACAAAGCCAGAAGCTTGGGAATTACCACGCGAGCACCTAACAAATTCTGGCGGTAAGAGCCGTCGGCCGGCATGTGGTCGCGCACGCCCCAATGCAGCTCGAAGTCGAAGGACATTACGAACGCACCGAAGTCTGGCCCGCTGCGAAGGGTCGGGGAATTAGCCGAGGAGTCGATGTGAGGTTGCTGCGACAGGTTCTTTCTCCGTACTGCGGGTGCAGGCATAAATTTATTGTTGACTGACTTGTTCTTCGACGGGCGACGTTACGGCATGCTTGCGGCCGGCCGACGGACGAGCAGGATTTTGGCGGGACGGCAAAGTTTCGTACAGATGCTGGTACGCCTTGATCATCACGGACACATCAAAATTATCGAGCGCGCGACAAGTGGCGGCTGCCCCCATAATTTCCCGCACGTGGCGGTTCTCACCCAGAAACGCCATGGAGGTCGCGAGTGCCCCGGCATCGCCGATGTCCACGAGAAAGCCTTCTTTACCGCTTTCGAAAAGTTCGGGAACACCGCCGGCTTTGGTGCTGATGACGGGGAGCCCGGCGGCCATGGCTTCGATAACCGAGAGAGGATTGCCTTCAAAATCGGAACTGAGTACGAACACGTCCATGGCGGCGAGCATTTCTGGGATGTCGGTCCGCACGCCGAGGAAGTGAATGCGGGCGGCCAGACCCAAAGCGCTAGCCTGAGTTTTGGCTGCTTCCAGCAGTTCCCCCGCGCCGGCCAGCACCAGATGCGCTTTCGGATCGCTCGCGGGTCCCTGGGCGAAAGCTTTGATTAGTAAGGTGTGATTCTTTTGCGCGGCGAAGCGGGCTACGCAGCCGAACAAAACGTCATCTTGAGAAAAGCCTTCTTGAGCGCGCCATTCAGGGCGCGGCGTCTGAGGGAAAGCATACAACTCGGTGGGAATGCAGTTGCCGACCACATCACAAGCCGGAATCTTGTACAAGCGTTGAAGGCTGGCGGCTACTTCCTGGGCCACGGCCACCGGCACGACGCCATGATTGAACGCGAACCGCTGCAGCCATTGAGCACGCGGTTCCACTTCCTGCTCGGCAAGATTGTGCACGGTATGCAGCATGAGCGCAGGCTTCAAAAGCAACATGGAAGGAAGCGCGTAGCGCAAGACGTGCACGTGGCTATGGATGACGTTTGGCCGGTATTCGCGCAAAACGCGGTGCAACTTCGCATAAGTGCGGTAGTCGAATCCCAGGTTCTTTCCCAGGTACCAGACTTTGACGCCAGAATCCGCGAGTAGTTGTTCGATGTCCGTGCCCAGCGGCTTGCTGATGGAAAGTACTGCAACTTCAAATCGCTGCGGATCGAGCCCTGTCGCGATGTGTGCGGCCATGCGTTCTGCGCCGCCGGTACCGAGGTTGGCAAGAATGTGAAGTACTCGCGTGCGGCTCAAGAGTACCTCCCCACTGTGAGGGTGCGGTCTGGCGTGGAGCGTTGCGCGTTCCACCCGTTGCGTGAATGCTCCTGGGAAGCCACTGCTTGTACACGGCGTTTGAGAGGAACTTGCACGCCGGCAGCGGCGGCCAGAAGCCCGAAGATGAGCCAGGAGGGCTTGCGCGCTTCCCACGTCAAACTGGAAACGCCGATAGTCCAAGTGATCAGCACTGACAGCCAGAAGGCGCGATCCAACACTGGGAAGCGCAGAGCGGCCAGCAGTAAGGCCAAGAGTATTCCCAGAAAAAGAGCAAAGCCGATGACCCCTTGTTCCACCAATACGGAGATAAAAGTGTTGTGGGCAACCAGTTCAACGACTTGCTGGCCTTGACCTTCGCCTTCCATCGCCGCGCGGAAAGGCATTCCGAGCGCGTGCTGCACGGTGGGAGCGAATGCCCCAACGCCGACGCCCCCGAAAGGCGACTGACTGAAAACCGCCCAACCGGCCTGCCAAATCATGGTTCGCTCATTCAGAGTTCCGGACTTAACTTCGGCGCCGATAGTGCCCAGCCGCGACCAGGAAGTTTGCGGAACCGCGAATCCGGCTGCCACTCCGAGGATGGCCACGATTGCAAAACCGACGGTCTTTTGCCGACGCGAAAGATGGGCATATGCGAACGGGATCATCAAAAGCATGCCCGAACTGGCTATCAGTGCGCCGCGGGAGGCCGCCAACAAGATTCCGGAAAGAGCCAATACCAAATGAGCGCCGTACAGACCAACGCGGAGCCGCAAGGTTTCATCGGTGACTGCCAGATAGAGCGAGACCGGTAAGCTGAGAGCCAGAATGAGAGCCAAATCCCCAGGGTTGAAACCGAAACCGCTGTAGCGATTGTAGTAACCGACGGCGCCGGTGGAAGGCCCGGTCAAAAACGAGAACACGATGGCGCTGGCGGAAACCGCGGAACCCAGCACGAAGGCGCGCAAGAGAAGGATTTGCTCCTTGCGGGTTTGCGCGAACTGCCAGATCAGCCAAACCATCACGAGAAGCTGTACGAAGGAGATGACCTCGATGCGCGTGCGCATAGGCTCAAAACTCCAGAAGTAGGTCAGTCCCGCCCAGGTGACAAACATGGCCATCAGCAGGTGTTGCACCGCGGGAACCCGTACGCGCCCGGAATCCACGATAGCTAATAGCCCGACGCCTAACGCCAGAAGCCCAGCAGCGCGACTTACGGTGCCGAAACCCGGGATAGTGACGGCGTTTTCCCAAGGCATCACGAAAACAAAAAACCACAAGGAAGCATAGGCAGCTTTTTGCGAAAGGCTGGTGTTGGCTTTGGTCTCGCTGCGAACGGACCAATCCGCAGGGGCAGCAGGCGGGCGTGAGAGCGGGATGCTGGTGATCCCGTCACCGCAGTACTGCAACCGAGTTGGGTATTTTACGGACATCACTTATACCTTGGCGCATTCGACGGGCCGCTGGCCAGGACCATCAAGGACTGCTCTCCAAAGATGCGAATCGCGGAGTCTTCGGAAAGCACGCTGGAAATAATCGCACTAGGAAGATCTCTGCAAATTCTGGTCTTCAAGGATTTTTGTTCGGCGCGCGCGCCTTCAATGTTGGTGTAAAAAAAGTCACGCACGTGGTATCCGGCGTCTTCCAAAGTGGCCAAGGCCGTAGCTTTGGAAAAATAGTGGATGTGCCCAACTCCCCGGCGCCTTTTCATGAGCGGCCACTCGCGCAGCACAGAAAGCACGGAAAGGTCGAGTGGAATATGAAAGATAAAATTCTTGCCATGAGGCTGCAGTTTTCGCAAAAAGTCAAAGCAGTCTTCGACGTGCTCGATTACGTCGATGACCAGCATCAGGTCAAAACACTGCCCGGGTTCCGGACGCATTTCCTGGAAGAACGTGAGCTCGGGATTAGCTTTAGAGGCGGCGAGCTGAAATGCCTGGGGAGAGATCTCATAGCCCGCGAAGGAGCCGCTGGGATTGCTCTTTTGTAATTCCACGAGAATACCGCCTGCGCCGCAACCAATCTCGCAGACAGATTGCGGTTTCAAGCCGCCGCGTTCGATCATTTTGCGAATCTGCAAAGCCTTCCACGGAGAATCTCCCTGATGCCAATCGGGATTGCGCTCGGCATATCCGCCTTCGACATAGAGGGCGTCCGAAGAAATTGCCGTGGAGCTTTCGATAGCGGTCAGTTCGCTCACGCTGTCTCTCCCTGGGCGGTCACTTGGACACCTATTTGCTTCGGCTTCAGGCCGTGCAGCAAAAGTGCGATGTTTCCAATTAATTGCGCCACGACGCCCGCGAGTACGGCTAGAACTCCACCGTTTAGGCCTATGCGCGGCACCAATAGATAGCTGCCAACGGCAATGGCCACTGCCGCTACGGCATTCAAGGGAATCTGGTGAACGAAGATGCGTGCGGCGGTAATGGCGGTGCCGATAAATTGGCTGAGATAGCTGACCCAGGCGACTAGCATGAACCAAACCAGCAGATTCGAATGGCTCGCGTACTCCGGGCGGTAAAGGATTCGCAACACTTGCGGGCCGGCGATCCACGCTACGAGCATTCCGGCGGCGCCGAGCACGGTTCCGATGCCCAACAACTTGAGCAGAACAGAAATGAAATCGGCGCGATTGCCGGCAGCGTAAGATTTTGCAAAGCGCACAAAAGCCGATTGGGCCAGGGCGAAAACCAGCAGGTTGCCGGCGGTCATCAGAAAAGCAATGGCTGCGAAGATGCCAAGTTCATGAGTTCCCAAACGCCATTGAATGAAATAGCGGGGGATATTGGTGTTGAGATTGAGAAGCAGGGATACCAGTCCGAGCGGGAACGATAGCCAGAGAATTTTTCCCATTTTGCGCACGTTCCATTGAGGGCGCAGAAGCTCTTTCAGACGTTGGCGCTCTTGGTCATTGGCGACGGGCGACAGTGAATGGGGCGCTTGCGTTTGAAGGCGCAAATCGTAACCCAGCAAAATCGCGGCACGCACCACAATCAAGCCCGCCACGCCCCAAAGGACTTCACCGGTGAAGTACACCGCGGATCCCATAGCCAGGAGCGATAACGGGGCACGGAGGATTTGGGACTTGGCGATGCGATCCATGCGATGGATGAACTGCAAGCGCGCATAGTAAACATCGCTAATCGCCTCGATGGCCTGTCCTAGTCCAACCAGAAAGACCAGCAGCGTCAACCTGGGCGAACTGCGCAATATTGCAGGAATCACCAGAGTGATTAGACAAGCCGCGATAGTGGCAACGATGCGAAATCCGAGGTATTCGCCAAAGCGATATTGTTCACGCACGTCGGAGGCAATTACCGGCCGGAGCTGCAGCATCGCAAACATAAAAACAGGAACGGCGATGGCCAGCCCGAGCGAATATTGCCCAACCAGTTCCGGGCTTCCGAGCTTGGCCAAAACCACCAAGCCACCCCATTGGCAGCCGGAATAAATAATGTTGCCCGCGAAGGTCCATGCGAAATTGGCGCGCAGGGACAACTCCCTAGCGGGACGGCGGGCTTGAGTCAAGAGAATGGCTGGTGAACAGGTTTCAGACATTTGGAAGAGGCGTTTGTCCTTCTCGTTATGGAGCCGTTGCCAGTTATCGATGAATGCAACGTAAAGTTGCCAGCTGCAGACTGTGGGTAAGGCCGGTAGTGCTAGCGCTCCACACTTTCATGTGTCTCGGCATAGGCGTCGCTGTAGGCGTCGCTGTAAGCCGAGCGATAGTGGCTTTTGAGGTCCCAGCTATTGAGAATCGTTCCGAGGATTCGGGTGCTGTCTTCCTCGAAGCGCTGGCAGGCCAGCATCGCGGCCTCCCACTTGGTCTGTCCGGCGCGCAATACCAAAACCACGCCGTCGCAATAGCGCGCCATGACGCGAGCATCGGCGAATTGCAACATGGGCGGAGCATCGATCAACACCACGTCGAACTCTCTGCGCATGCGGCCAAGGAATTCGACGAGTCGAGGTGAATAAAGCAAAGTGGAAGGGCTATCGGTGGCCGGGCCGCTAGTCATCAAGCTCAAGCCCGGAACTTTGGTGGCGTGCACCAGGCTCTTTAGAGGCATCATGTCGATCGGCGTGTTGACCTTGAGCAGATCGGTCAGGCCGGTGGTATTAGGCAGATCGAAAATGTGATTGAGGCGAGGACGGCGAAAATCGGCATCGATCAACAGCACGCGACGCCCGGTCTCCGCAGTGGCTACGCCAAGATTGCTGGTGACCGTGGTTTTGCCAGCGCCAGCTTCGGCGCTGGTAACGATAATGACCTGCCGGCGAGCTCCGTCCAGGGTGGGCAGCAAAATGGAAGATAGCGCGCCGCGGTATGCCTCGGACATCGGAGAATGCACCTTCACCGCCGGAGATCCGTTGGTGGCGGCTGACGCCGGGACCATTTGCAAGGTCAGAGGAGAAGCTGCGGGAAACCAGTCAAGACGGCGACGGGAATCCTCGGCCATGGGAATCACGCCAAGTTCCGGTAATTTGAGATACCACGGCGAAAGTCCCGGAGACTCGATGCTGCGATTGGAACGCTCGCTGGCTAGTACAAAGGCCACACCGAGGAATAGCCCGCTGAGCAAACCGAACGCGGCGTTCATTTTGAAATTCGGGCGATACGGATGGACCGGAGCCTTAGCTGCGTCAACCACGAGCATGTTGCTGGAACGCATGGCGGCCGCCAATCCGGCTTGCTTGATGCGCAGCAACAGCGCGTCGTAAAGCTGCCGGTTGGTGTCCACTTCATGCTTGAGGGTGCTGTAGCGGATGTTTTTGCCATTCACATCCGACACCGTGTTGGTTTGCGCGGCGTAGGAACGGGCCAGAAGTTTTTCGCGGCGTTTGGCGGTTTCGTATTCGTCGGCGGCGCGCTTGACGATGTTGCCGCGCTCTTTTTCCAAAGCGATCTGCAACTCGGCAATTTCGGCTTCGACCTTACGAACTTTGTAGTGCTCCGGAGTCAGGGTCGAAGACAGCTCGGCATGCTGGCGCTGGAGTTCGGTCAATTTCTGGCGATAATCCCGCATGGTCGGATCGTCCAAGGTAGCGGGCAGGGACTCCGCGGGGTTGTCGCGGGCGATTTCAAAATTGGCTTGTTTGTCGATCAGGGTGGCCTGAGCTTTGGAGAGTTCTTCCTGAACCTGCGAGAGTTTCTGGTCCGCGACGTTGCCGGTCTCGGTGGTAATGACCAGCCCTGAAGAGCGCGCGTAATTCTGCAGTTGGTTTTCGGAAGTCTCGAGATTCTGTTTCAGAGTATTCAAATGCCCGGTCAACCATTCTGCGGTGGCCTGGGTGGCATCCCAGCGGGTCTCGCGGCTTTGCGAGATGAATTCACTAACCAGGGTGTTGGCGAAGTCGGCAGCCACTTGCGGATCGCGATCTTCGTAGTAAATTTCGGCGATACGCGTTTGCCCCCAGGCTTGCACCGTCAGGTGCTTCTGCACTTCCTGGAACAATGCTTCCTGATCCATTGCCGAAGACTGCTGACCCCACTTGGACCAGAAAAATTTTCCCTTATGTTGGGCGTGACGATCGGCGAGATGGATCTTGTCGATTACCCGTTCGACCATGGCCCGGCTTTGCAATACCTTGATTTGGGTCTGAAAGTAGGACTCCGCCACGGAGCTCGATGCCGTCGGGTCCTGATCCTTCAAGTTCTGGAAATTTTCGTTTAAGTCATCGACTTCCACGGAGGTCACGGTGCGATACAAAGGAGTTTGCAGTGCGCTAAAAATCAGGGCAGCAAGAATACCTCCCGCAATGCAGCCCAGGACGAGGAACTTACGGCGTTTCAGCTTGTTCCAATATTCTTGAAGATTCGATTGCGCGTGAGAGGGGTTGTCGACGGCTTCAACCGGGAGCCAGTCGCCATAGCTTGGACGGCTCTTGGCGAGCTGATTCTGCGGCGTGGGCAAAGCGCGAACGTTGCCGTTGGCGCCGCGGTTGTTGTTGAGGCCAGCGGGCTTCTGCTCGTCGTCGGCCCTCTTGAAGTGTTCGTACATGTAGTCTGAGCGTTTCATCTAGGTAGCCTTCTCTTCCCGCTTCATTGGGTGATCAGGGTGTTTATTACGGGCGATAAATCGCAACGCCGGAGCCGGTTTGAATGGCCGCTTCAATCACTCGCAACGCGATTTTCTTGCCAGCGTTACCGGGGATGAAGAGGATGTCGTTTCCACGCATGGGCACATCGCTGCTTTTCCCCTCGAGGATGCCTTTGAGGTCTACAGGGATCTCAACGCGCTGATCCGCAGCGCTATCGAGTCGCAGAATCTTGGCGTGCTTTTTATCAGCGGTCTGCCCCAAACCCTCGGCCAGCGACACCGCTTGCAGCACCGACATGGACTGATGCTCTCCCAGGATGAATCCACCTGACTTTTTCACTTCACCGGTTACGAAAACCATTTCGGCTTTCGGGACGGTAATGACATCGTGCGGAAGGATCTGAATATTCTCTTCGGGCGTACGCGCTTCCATGATGCTTTGCAGATTGACTTGCGCAACGCTAAAACGTCCGGACGCGTCCACGATGGCGCTGGGCAGCGGGATGCAACCCCACTCCATCTGACGCGTGATGCGAATGCTATAGCCGGCGTCCTGGCGAACCCCGCCGGCCATGGAAATCATTTCCATCAGGGTCTTGCGACCTTGAACCTGGTGGGTGCCTGGCGAGTTCACGGCGCCTAAGACGGAAGCCGGCTGGCTGCGCAACTCTTTGACGTCGATGGATACCTGGGGGTCGCGGATGTAGGTGCTCAGACGCTTATTCAATTCCTGCTCGCTCTGTTGCACGGTCAATCCAGCCACATGTACGCGTCCAACCATGGGCACTTGCAGGTCGCCCTCGCCATCGACACGATAGGTTTTGCCCGGCACCACTTCAATCTCGGGAGCGGAAATGGCCAGTTCGTCGTCCGGGCCCAAAAGATAGATCGAGCGCACGTGGTCCACGCAAGCTGGGTTCGCGATATTGGCGGCCTGTTGGGCGAAGGCACTGAACCCAAGGAACGGAGTTGCGAAGCAGAGTGCGGTAATTTTTTTTATCACAGTGATGGTCCGTCAGTTGCGATTTGTGCTTCGTTCGGCAATTCAACACCTTCGATTGTTTCCACCACTGGCCGAACCCACTGCGGTTCCACTTCCACAGAGACCGATCGTTTCAAGAGCGTCACGGACACGTACAGTCGATGCTGGTTTTCAATTTTGGTGAGCACACCTTGGAGGCCGCGCAATGGCCCGGTTTGCAATTGCACTTTTTGCCCCACGACCAGGGAGGGCCACGAAGTAACAGCCAGTCCTGACTGCAGCAGCGATTGAATTCCGAGGATTTCGCTCTCGTCAACTACTTGAGGATTTCTGCCCACGCCCACGATGTACAGAAAGCCGGGAGTGGTAAGTAGTGGCATGCGGTCTTGCAGGTTCAGCCGGCAAAACAAGTAACCGGGAAAGAGCGGCAGTTCCATGGTCTTGACTCGATCCGACCATTGTCTCTGGCTGCGCATAAGAGGCAGAAAAGCTTCCATGCCTCGGCCCTGTAGAGCCGCCGTAACTGGTTTCTCGCGGTTTGGTTTCACGCGCAGGGCGAACCAAGGGTTCGTTGCAGGTGCGGCTAAGGTGGAATCCAGTTGTTCGCGCACTGCGTCGCCTAAACAGATAGCGGAACACTTTTGAGCCAGCGACACATCTGAAGAATTAGAAGCACTCGTCGCTAGCAACTCGGCAGTAAGGTCCATGGGCTCCGATCATGGTGCCGGTCTTGGGACAAGCTACCGCCCTTTTAGTCCCATCCACCGTTTAAAATCCCAAAACTGTCGCAAACTATTTCAGCGTTGCGAAAGCAAAAAAGTGAAAAAAACGGTCATCCGCGAAGCCGAGCCAGCTCTACCCGGGATAAGGTTGATCCCGAAATCAATCGTACCGAATAGATACCTAAAGAGCCTTCCCGCGCGATGGCCCTCAAGGAGTGCAAGAGTCCTAAGATCAGAAGATTGAGAGGGCCAGTCACCAAGTGTTCCTCGCGGGTGCAGCGGTACCAAATCCGGGCAACCACAACCCTGACAGTTGCAGGTTCGGTGCCGTTTTGAGGGGGTGTGAGAGGCCAGTTGGCTCGGCGTTTTGGGGTTAGAATGGGGAAGAAAATGAGCCTAAAAGCGTAAACGGAAGGTTACAACCAGGAGAGGTGAAACGTTGAATGGAGTCGAAAAGAGGTGCGTTTGGTGAGGAATATGCGCGTGTCACCAACGGATTTCACTTTGCGAAGTAGAGCTACACACGTGTAATCGATCAGCGACCAGATCTTCTTAAACGTAACAAAAACAATTACTTATCAGATTTTTACCGTTCGAAGTCTAATTACTCTAGCCCATTCGGGCCCCACAGGATTACGCAACGCAGTAGTCGTCAGAGTCTTGAGATCAAATTTAGCCTCTCTCGCCGGTCCACGGCAATTCGAGTCGCCAGTGCCTCGACTGGACCAAAGATGACCTGTCCACAGGGTCAGGGGTAATACCGGCTAATTAGCCAATGACGGCAACTTTCTTCCACCGTACCCCGTCGGGTAGGCATGGAAATCCGACGCAAAGTGCCGTGGCAAATGCGCGAGATGGTTACGCGCTGAAATTTGGACGGCGCAGCGGCACGGTCCGCACGAAAGTCAGTACTAGGCCTCGTAGGCTATGGGCGCGGCGCAGCCCCAGTCGTACAATCAGAAGAGAGTGTATGAATTTCGGGAATTGGGCTAACAGCGATAATATTGCACAAAATTAGTCGTACCTGCTCAGTGACGTCCTCGCTTCGTTGATGTTCGCATTGCGCCGCATGGCATGCGGCTCCCATCCACGCTGTTTAATTGCGATGATTCGAATCGCTGCGCTAAGCAGTGCGTAGTTGTCAGTGGCGACACTTTGTCGTTGCGAGAATGGTGAGCACGACGAAACGGCCAGCGCCGCAACTTGAGTAATTTTAAACGCGGGTTCGGTCTGGGTTGACGCGAGAGCCTTGAGAGCCGGTATGCGACGGAAAAGCCGGACAATCAGAACGAAGAAATTCAGGTTTAGCGCAAGAACCGACGTGATGGCATAAGTTTTTTTCCAGCCGGTTGCCAGATGCCTTCGTGCCAGGATGGCTGCGGCCAGGAGCACCAGCGAAAGAACGCCCAGCACGTACGAGGGTTAAATCCGTGGAACGGAAACATGAATCCCGTAACACTGGTCAGCACGGTGGTCCATAGAAACCAGGTTGCCCAACTTTGCAACTGCCGGGCGTATCAATCCATAAACAACCACGAAACCGGTGAGCTCAAACTTCGCTATCGCGACGGCAAACTCGCCATTGAATATTTCGAATCCTCCCGCCCTCTCGCTCCGCGCACCTATCGCTCTGTCCTGGGTCACCGCATCGGAAGACTGCGAGACTTGCTGGACGAAAATTCCTCTGCGTATCAGGAGTACCAGGGAATCGTCGCCGCGCTATCCGCGATTTCGGACCGCGACACGTTCGCCGAGTTCCCCATAGGCGGCGGCCTTAGGGCAACATCACGCCCAAGTTGGTGTCGGTCGCGCGATACACTTGGCCCATGCCACCGGCTCCGACCGCCTCTGCAATTTGATAATGTGCCAGCGTCCTGTCGATCAGATCGCCCCCATGTTGCACCGCTGCATAAGTGCGGGTGGTCGCACGATAATGCGGGCCAAGTCTACCTCAAGCGCCTTCGCAGAGTGAGTCAGTCGAGGTGAATTGGGAGATTACGGTCTGTCCTAAAATCGCCTTCTTTCGTTTTTACGCGACGTCGGCAATCTCGTATTCGTGACAGGGTCTTTTTCTCGGTTCTGGGTTCTCTGATACTCCATAAATTGCCTGGTTTCTTTTCCGTCGAAAAGTTGCCCTCGGCGTCCATACCATTCGGTTTTATTGCCGATCCAATTTGAAGGTTCTCCGACCACCGTTCGGTTAAGAACAAAAAAGGGGTTGAGTGTTGAATCTGGTTATTACGCCCCCGCGCAATAAGGCGAAACGCTTTTCAATAGGCTGCTGCTGCCGAAGCACCTTTGAAATAGGCGAGCAGATCAACGTTGATCTCGTCTGCATTGGTGGCGGGCATGCCGTGTGGAAAGCCAGGATAAATCTTGAGAGTTGCCTGCTTCAAGAGTTTTGCGGATAACGGTCCGGCAGCGACGATGGGCACGATTTGATCGTCATCGCCATGCATCACCATCACCGGGATATCGATTTTCTTCAGATCCTCGGTGAAATCGGTTTCCGAGAAAGCCTTGATGCAGTCGTAATGGGCTTTCATGCCACCGAGCATCGCCTGAAGCCACCAATGCTCGCGGATGCCTTCAGAAATTTTAGCTCCCGGCCGATTGTAGCCGTAGAACGGGAGAGTAATGTCCTTGTAAAACTGTGGGCGGTTGGCGGCTAGCGCCTCGCGCAGGCCGTCAAAAACCTCCCGAGGCTGGCCGGTGGGATTCTTGTCGGTCTTCAGCATAAGTGGTGGTACCGCGCTGATGAGCACTGCTTTGGACACACGCCCTGTGCCGTGACGTCCCAGGTAGCGAGCCACCTCGCCACCACCGGTAGAATGCCCGACCATGATGGCATCTTTCACATCGAGCTTTTCGAACACGATCGCGAGATCGTCGGCGTAGGTGTCCATATCATTTCCGTCCCAAGTTTGGGTGGAACGTCCATGGCCGCGGCGGTCGTGCGCGATCACCCGATAGCCGCGCTGGCCGAAAAACAACATTTGGCCGTCCCAATCGTCGGCGCTTAGAGGCCAGCCGTGGCTGAACACAATTGGTTGCCCTTTGCCCCAATCCTTGTAATAAATTTCTGTGCCGTCATTTGTTGTAATCGTTGGCATAAGCCTTCTCTCAAAGCAGCGTCGAGACCCTGGACTATATCTCGGCTCATTGTGACCACATCCCAATCCTTGAGATAGTAGTTCAAAGGGACCAGAGGAAGTGAGCAGAGTTTGTACCGGAGCGAGAAGTGAGTCGCTCGACACTTGCCGCGAATTCCGATTTCTTTCGACGAGCTAAGACAGGCCACAGTTGCTGCAACCTGTTGGAAATGCATTTTGTGGAAAGTTCGAGGCGGGCTGGAGGGCGCGTGATTTTTTTAAGGGCGCAGCTCCTATTGAACTGAACCAATTCCATGCGGCAGAAGCCGCGGCGAAATTCCGGGGCGCGCCTATAAAGCGTTTTCGACACTGGGTTGTGCCATGCCACCACACGTGACAGAGGAACGCTACATCAAAGTATTCGACCAACGGCGCCGGCGGCAATCAATCAACGGTCACCAATTGCCAGCAGTTGGCGCCGTTTGATGCTAAACTGCTAAAATCAGACCGCGGAGAGGTGGCAGAGCGGCTGAATGCGGCGGTTTGCTAAACCGTTTTAGGGGTTAAACCCCCTAACGGGGGTTCGAATCCCCCCCTCTCCGCCAGATTTTCGACGCTTCTTCCGCGTCCTCCGAAACCATCTTCACGTAAATATTAATTGTGGTGGTCACATTCGCGTGACGCAGAATCTGCTGAATGACTTTGTCGGAAATCCGGAGCCGGTGAAGATTTGTAGCCAGCCCGTGCCGAAATGCGTGCCAGCCGTACCACAGAATGTTCTGCGCCTCGAGTGCCGGCTGAATCACTTCTGCCACGAGCACGTCGAGATTCGACAGGTTACCCAGGAGATTCGGAAATAAATCCCTGGGAAAAAATTCCCCGCCAAGATCCGATGCCGATCGATATCGGCTTTCGTTCAGTCCACTGGGTATCGACCCTGGCTTCGAACTAGAAGGAAGTAGCCCGCTACCACGACCAATATGAGTCCCGCACCGGACAGGGCGGCGGAGATTCCAAAGACAGGAATGATTCTGCCTAGGGCTAAGGCTCCCAACGGTACGCCTGCACGGAAAGCGAGATTGTAGACGCTCATCACCCTACCGCGCATCGCGTCGGTGGCCGTGAGTTGCGCCAGGGACAACATCAGGGAGGCGGATGCCATGATCGCCGCTCCGCCCAGAAATATGAGCATGCAGGAGAGCGGAAGCCATTTGGAGATGGCAAAAGCGGCGGTGATGATTCCGAGCGAGATGAGGATGAACAAAGTGAGACGGTCCCTACCTTTTAGCTTTTCCATGGACGCCACGATCAGTGCACCGCAAACGGACCCCGCTCCGGAGCAAACGAGTAATAACGTGTAGGTCTCCGGACCGCGATGAAAGACGTTCTGCACGATGACTGGCAAAAATCCATTGAGCGAAAATCCGAACAGCGTAGTGCAGAACGCCAAAACTACCAACCCGCTCATGCCTTGGCTCTGGCGTATGAACTGAATACCCTCCTTCATACTGG
Organism: uncultured Acidobacteriota bacterium; assembly: GCA_963732705.1. Classification (GTDB taxonomy): domain Bacteria; phylum Acidobacteriota; class Terriglobia; order Acidiferrales; family UBA7541; genus Acidiferrum. Next base: position 229,614 of record CAVTAN010000002.1, read on the forward strand.
CCAGAACGCGCTGTTTTGTTTTGGCGGGAACGAATTCGATGTGGATGAGGAATAACGACACGATCACGGCGATGTAAGAAACGCCGTTCAGGGTGAAACACCATGTTGCGCCGAGGGTGGAGTATGCAATACCTCCGATTGTCGGGCCGAGGATTCGAGCCAGGTTAAATTGAATCGAATTCATTGCGATCGCGTTGGAAAGGTCCTCTGGAGCCACCAAGGTGGGCAACAGAGCCCAATAAGCAGGTCCGCCGAAAGATTGCCCTAACCCGACGATGAAGGAGAGGGTGAGGATATGGGAGACCCTGACGGTGTGGGTCACGAACAACGCCGCCAATAAAAACGCGCACGCCATTTGTATATACTGTGAAGCGAGAAGCATTTTTCGGCGGTCCCAGCGATCCGCGAATACACCGCCGAACAACGAAAACATCATGATCGGGAGTTGGCCAAGGAACAGATCGAGCCCGAGATAGAAGGGGTTCTTGGTCAGATCATAGACTAGCCAACTCTGTGCGAACTGCTGAACGAAGGTACCAATCGTGGAAGCACAAGCTCCCAACCACATGAGGCGGAAGTCACGATAGCGAAAGGCTCGAAAAATGCGGGCGAGGGATTTGGGTAAGACGGCCACTAGATAAGGGTATTCTGAGGGATGGGTAAGCTCAAAAATATGTTTGGTTGCAAGGAACTCTCTAGCGCGCTGCCGTAAAAACTCGTGCGCTCTTAGTCAGATGATGCCCAATTCATTCGGTCACATATTCTCTGTAGGCAACCTGCCAGCATCGGCGGCAGGCGCGTGGAAAGCGGGCCAATCACGTCTAAAGCTGCAAAAATCATGAACCTCCTGCCCGTGCGTCCTTCCCTTTTCGATAATTTAAAACTAAAATAGCCCTTCAGTAATCGCTCCTTCAATGAAACTTGCGTAGGGTTGTTGGCGCTGAGCTTGAAACATTTTGACCCGTTTTGCCGTATGTAACATCAGATAGTGGCAACTGGGATCGGTCCGTCAAGGCCGTTCCAACCTGTCCGGCCCCTTGGCAAGGCGTCTTAAGGAAGAACGATGAAGACCTGGAAAAAAGTATCGATTGGCGTCGGTGGCGCGCTGGTACTCGCGGCTATCGTGCTATTCAGCATAAACCAGGCCAACAAAGGAGTGGTCACCGTTCAGACCTCCAAGGTGGCGTCCCAAGATACCTTGATCTCGCAGGTCACGGCATCCGGGGAGATTAAACCCACGACCTATACCAACGTGACCGCTCAGGGCTTCGGCAGGATCACGCAAATTTTGTAAAGGAAGGCGATAAGATTAAGAAAGGTGACCGGCTTCTTTTGCAGGAGGATGTCCAGGCCAGTGCCGATGTGCAGGCGCAAGCAGCGGCTATCAATTCTTCAGAGATGGGAGTCCAAGCCGCCGATGCGAGCTTCCGCTCCGCCCAGGCGGACCTTACCCAGCAACAAGCTAATCTTGAGAAAGCTAAACTCGACTGGGAGCGTGGTCAGGGCCTGTTCAAGGATGGATTGATTCCCAAGCAGGATTTTGATCAACGCAAATCGACGTACGACGCGGCTTTCGCGGCCGTGGACTCATCGAAAGCGCGCATGCAATCGCTGAAGGCGCAACTGGATCAGACACGTTCGACGGTCAATCAGAATAAGGCCATTCTGGTCCGCACCAAAGATATTCTGAGCAAGACCGCTTACATTTCGCCCATCAATGGAATTGTCAGCTATCTGCCAGTGCGTTTGGGCGAATACGTGGTCCCCGGAATTCAGAATTCGAATGGCAGCTTCCTGATGACTTTATCGGATATGTCCGTGGTGACTGCGGAAGTCAAAGTCGACGAAACCGATATCGTCAATGTCAGAAACGGCCAGGACGCCGACGTCACCATCGACGCGGTGCCGGGTAAAGTTTTCAAAGGCAAGGTAACCGAGATCGGCTCACAAGCCACGCTGCGCAGTTCGGGACTGGCGACCACTCAAAGCACCACGAGCACTCAGGAGGCTAAAGATTTCAAAGTGGTAGTAACCCTGGCAAATCCTCCCGATAATTTGCGGCCGGGACTATCCACCACCGCAAAAATCAAAACCGCAGAGAAGAAGAATGTCCTGGCCATACCTATTCAAGCCCTGGCAGTGCGCACCCGGAAAGACTTGGAAGAAGCGGCCAAGAACGCTAAAAAGGACGGAAATTCCAGTGTGACCCTCGCGGCACCTCCTCCTCCGGCGCCTGGCGATCCCAAGAAGGAAGAAGTTCAGGGCGTATTCGTGGTCAACGGCAAGAAAGCTGTTTTTCGTGCGGTGGAAACCGGAATCAGCGGGGTCACAGACATCGAAATCACCAAGGGCCTGCAAACGGGCGATGAGATAGTGGTCGGAAGCTATAAAGCGCTTAGAACCCTGAAGCCAGCTTCCAGCGTCAAAGTCGATAATACGGCTCCGAAGAAGCCTGAGGACGAGCAAAGTTAATCGGCCTTTTAGGTGGGCGTCCTCGAAGAGGGCACTGTACGAATTGCGCTGAAAGAAGATGCTGTCCGAGGAGAAGCTCATGGCGGTTGAAACAGCGTCAACGGATTCTTACCGTGAAGATCTGGTCTCTTCTGGCGTGGTCATCAAAACCCACGAACTTGCGAAAGTTTACGAAATGGGCTCGGAGCAGGTGCACGCCCTGCGGGGCGTGGACCTTGAGATTCGCAAAGGCGAATACGTGGCCATCATGGGGCCTTCGGGCTCCGGCAAATCCACGCTGATGAACCTGATCGGGTGTCTGGATTCTCCGAGCTCTGGTAAATATTGGCTGGCTGGCCGGCTGGTGAGTGATTTAGACGATGACGAACTGGCTTACATCCGGAATAAAGAAATTGGGTTCGTATTCCAGACCTTCAACCTGTTGCCCCGCGCCACTGCTCTTCATAATGTCGAGCTGCCTCTCATTTACAACGGAACTCCAGCCGACGAGCGAATTGAAAAAGCAAAAAAAGCGCTGGAACGCGTTGACCTTGTTGATCGCATGAATCAAAAGCCCAGCGAGTTGTCTGGTGGTCAGAGGCAGCGTGTGGCCATCGCACGAGCACTCGTGAATTCACCCTCGATCGTGCTGGCCGACGAGCCCACCGGCAACCTGGACTCAAAAACCGGCGACGAAATCATGTCGTTGTTTGAGAATTTACACGCGCAGGGGAACACCATCATTCTCGTTACCCATGAGCACGACATCGCCCAACACGCGCATCGCATTATCTACATTCGGGATGGCCGAATCGCTTCGGACGAAGCGGTGGTCAAAAACGCTGCTGTAAAATCCTAGCCTGCTGCCCAAGCGTGCTTTCTTCCGGCTTTTTCCGCCGCTCTGCCTTTTCCCGCTACTTGGTCACTTCAGCGACGATGTTGCTCCGTGGGACTCGATTTCCGCGTAGGTCTGTGCCGAGCTCAAATAGGTGCGCGAAAACCGGTCGTGCCAAGTTAATTCGTCTTGGTCCCATAAGACCCACAGGAAACCTGTAAAGCAGGCGGCCGCCGAAAGCAGATAGCCGACGCTGCGCAGTAACATTTGTCGCGGCGTCGGGGCCTCCCCGGTAAAACTCATTACCTGCAATCCGCGGAACATCATTCCCGGCGTAGTTCCTCCAAAAATCGTGAATAATGCAAAATATTGCGCATATACCACTGCCAATGCCGTGACGAACACCGCCGCACTTAACTTGCTGAGCGTCAAGTGACCTCCCAGCGATCCGAACAAAGTCAAAAAACCGCCACACGCAAAAAGCAAACAAGCCAGGTCAATCGCACCTGCGATTTTGCGCTCCGCCAGGGACGCTACCCGATAAAGAGGGTCACGGCCTCGTTCTTCTATTTTTCTCGCGGTTTGCGAAAAATCGCCGTTCGGCGAGGACACCTCAATCATTAAGCGCCCATCATGCGGGCGAGGTTTCGTCGCAATTCGCCCGATGGCGATCGTAAATGCGAAATCGTCGTCCCCAGTCGCGGGCTCCGCAACCGCTACGGAGTTGAATGTAGCGCAGCTTTCCTCACGAGGGGCAACTGACGTCAAATCCTTTAACGAGTTTGGCGAGGGCCCAGACACCCAGTCTCCGTTAGATTCCGCTGAAGGATGCTCGGCAAAGGGCAGGGCTGCATTGATTCGCGTTGGGAGAGATCGTTCGCCGCTCGGACTCGATAGGCTTGGAGGCGGTTGGCCAATTCTCCCCGCCACCATAAGGCTGATCGGCATCTATCCCGCTCCTCCCCGGATTTTTAGGTGAGAGATAAATAGTGTGCCGTCCGGAGGCGTGGTTCTGCTCAGTCACGCTAGCGAGTCGGCGTCACGCCGCGAAAGAACAGGAGCTTTGTTAGCTCTCAGCACGCTCGGTTGAAAATGAGAATCACAGAAGCGACAAGCGGATATGCCCGACGGCAGCACCGCGCCACACTGCAAGCAAGTTTTATTCACCGGTTGTTTTTGCGCTGCGGACGCATCCACTCCGGCGAGGAGGGAACATCACGAGGATAGCACGCGGAATTTATTCGCGCCAACAAAGAAGAATCATTGTTTCGAATAAGACAGCAGTGAATTTTCTGTGAGAATTAGCGAAGGATTTGGAAAGAACTACGCGGACATCTGTTCGGCGAACATATCCCGGTTGTGCGCGATTCGCCGATCCAACGCCACGGCAGCAAAATAAGCGCACTGCGAACGCTCCGATTCGGTCCAGACTCGTAAGGAAGGCAACAACTTCCCCATAACCGCTCCCAATGCACCTAGCATGCGGAAGTATGCCCCGATAGCTTTTATACCGTTGCGGTCCTCGCGGCGATCCGGGCAAAATGCAGAAATTGCATGACCCGCTCAAAATCGTCGCCACTCGCGCTTCGTCTGATTCCAATCACGTCCTGAACGTCGGACGACAACGCCCGTCGCGATGATGCGGCGATCAGCGACCTGCAGTAGGACACAAAAAATTGCATCAGTGCCGCCACCGAAAAGATAAAAATTATCGCTGCCATCATCGAGGCACCGCCGCAAGACGCGCGGGAGCCAAGCGCGCCTCATCATCAAACTTCATAAAGGCGTAAATCCAGGCAACCGGCAGAAACAAACCGGCGGCCGGCGGCAGGAATGCCCAAACAAGTTTCAGGCTAGGATAGGCGTTGTGCAACGCATAATTTGCGGCATTAATGCTGAAGTACACGCCCAGCGAAAGAACGATCTGTATCACGCGGACGCGGCTCTCACGAAGTTTAAGCAGCGCAGCCCACAACACATAGGTCAAAATCAATCCCACAAAGTACAAGTTCTGAGAAATCTCCACGATGTAATGCGTAAGCATTCGCGACTCGGATTGGTGCACCACGGCGTAGGAAAACAAGGTTGTGCCAATCAGCAATAACATCATGAAAACCCGTAGGCGCATGGCCGCCCCGAGCTCCTCGAACACG
>CAVTAN010000003.1:0-347500 GCA_963732705.1 uncultured Acidobacteriota bacterium
AGCCGGCAATACTTTTAAGGGTCCGCAGGACACTCCGATCCTCGATGAGCTTGCAGTCATTGGCAAATATTTCTAAAATGAATAAAGTCGTGGTGATGGTGGGACCACGTCCGTTGTTTTGACCCGAAGAATCCGGAGATAAGGTTATCCGCCGGTCGGTGTTCTGGTTGATTGGGCCAGGGGCCATCATCTCGTTTGGCACATTGAGCACGATATATTCGTTGCCAAGAATTTTTAGCTAGCCGTGCTAGAGGTATACAGCAAACACCGCAAATGGGAAATAGTCCGATCTCCGTGGTGATGAGCGTCTTCAATGGAGAAGTGTTTCTCGCGGAAGCCATCGAAAGCAGTCTCAATCAATCCTTCGCGGATTTTGAATTCGTAATCATTGATGACGGGTCCACGGATAAGACTTCAAGCATTCTTTCCAGCTATGCTCGTGGCGATAAGCGCATACGAGTGACGCGCCATCAAAATAAAGGGCGCGCGGAATCTCTAAATGTAGGTATCGGCTTGGCAACCGGCAAATATATAGCCCGGATGGACGCCAACGACATCGCTCTGCCGAATCGCCTGGAACTGCAACTCGCGTTTTTGACGGCTCATCCTGAGGTAGGGCTTTTGAGCGGCGCGTATGAGCGATTCAGTCGGCAGGCCCGGACAATCGATATCACCTGGTCCTCGGGATCGCGATATTAGAGTGATGATGCTGCGAACCAACGCAATGTGCCATCCCGCGGTGATGATCAAGGATATCGTCTTTGGATTTCAGTGGATACCGGAAGGCTTTGCTTGATGCGGACGACTATGATTCTGGTTACGAATGAGCGACCGAACGCAATTGGGTCGTCTGGAGGAGCCCCTATTGCGATACCGAGTGCACCCAGACAGGCTTCTATAGCGAATCGAGCCATCAAGCTCTATGTGTCCTCGCTGCGCGCACCGCTTCGGCACGCGGGGCCTGGGTAAACCAGACCCATTGGAGGAGTAAACCACATAACTCCACGACTGCTGATCGAATTGGGATATCCAGATCGGAAATCCAAGAGCTCTTTTGACCACTTACACCTATTGGAAGAATTTTCTAGGGGCTACGATTCCGAGGGGTCAGAGAAATTGGTAGAAGGGCTCTTGCGAATAGGTGGCCCGGAATTTATGGAACGAAGGGTGCTCGCGGACCTGTGGCTTGAAGCCGCCAGCATTCATTATTCGAATGGCAGGCGCTGGAAAGCTCTGGTCTTCGCGACGCGCGCTGTTTTCGTCCGGCCAATCGTAGCCGCTAGACCCATGAAGAAAGCATTTAAATCGACACACTAGGGTTCAGATGCTAGACTTACTGTTAGCAACCGGCGACACAAACCCAAGGGTTTAGCCAGCCGAGCAGCAACTGGCCAAGAATGAAGAATGCCAGAATTTCCATTATCATCCCGTGTTTCAACCACGGAGAATATCTAGCCAAAACAATTGCCAAGCGTTCAGAGCGCAAATCGCAATGATCTTGAAATGGTGGTGGTCGACGACGGTTCCACCGATACACGCACTGGCCAAGAAATTCAAAAGTTGTGCGACGCAGGCATCAAGGTCATTCGACAGCAAAACAGCGGTCTCGGCGCCGCCCGCAATGCCGGAATACAAGCTTCCCAAGGACAATATCTTTTTCCGCTGGATGCCGACGATCGTTTGCGCACCCAGTGGATCGACCGTGGAATTGGAATTTTCGATTCACAGCCCGAAGTTGGCGTCGTCTATGGCGACGCCCAGTGTTTCGGAGCGAACGGACCTTCTGGCGCGCGGGCCCTTTCGACAGCGAGCGCTTGCTGAACTGTAATTTTATCCATGCTTCCGGGCTATATCGTCGCGCCATATGGGATCGAACGGCGGTTACGACGAACATGCCGGTGCAAGGGTTCGAAGATTGGGATTTTTGGCTGGGCGCTTTAGAGCACGGCTGGCAATTTGCCTACTTGCCGAGGTTTTTTTCGACTACCGTCGCACCGGCGATTCGATGATCACTCGCATCGGCGGCATGGAAGATCAGATTCGCGATTATGTCGCCAGGAAACACGGGCCGTTGTACCGTCAGGCTTGGCAATCGCTTTCGCAGCAGCGCGACGCGTTGGAAGTCGAGCGCCAATCGGTAAAGGGTACCCTGCGACACTTGCGCAAATTGCTTCAGTCCCGCTTAACGCCTCGACCGTAGCCCTATCGTGGGGCTAATTTTTCTAAAACCACCGCCGATTGATACCCGTAGGCCCCAGGCGTATGCGAAACCCATCGAAAGCACGGGGGCAGGATAGCTTTCAAGTATTGGGAGTTGTAGAAAACCTGCGAGGCCGGGCCGCGACCCACTACCAGCATGTCGAAATTATTTCTGTTCGAAGCGTAAGCGGGCTCTTGCTGCAAAAGCTTCTCCATCCAGTGATTGCTTTCCGAGGTCTCCAGTTGCTTCACGGTATGCTCGTCGTGAATGGTGAGGAACAGCATCCCCGAGGGCCGCAACGTCCGGGCAAGTTCCAGCAGCCAGGATTGCTGTAAATCTTCAATGTGCGTAAACACCGAACCACAATAAATAAGATCGAAATAACGATCCTCAAACGGCAAGTGCGGAATCACCGTCGTGGTAGCGAAATGCATAGCTGGAGTCAGGTTGTTCACGCACCACTGAATGTGCGGAGCGCTGATATCCACGCCCCATAATTTCGCTTCGGGCGCAAATTCAGGAACGTGTCGAAGCATCCTGGCAGCCGCGCAGCCGAATTCGAGAATTTGTTCGCAGCGCCTGACCTCAAATCCGCTCTCTTGCAGGATTTGCACCATCGCGGCCACTTCTTTTTTTCCCCCTTGCCAGGTAGTTTGCGGCATCGGGGCCATACCCACCCACCCACAACTCTTCGGGAGGGACGGGCAACCCCTCATTGGGTTCCTGGCGCCCTGCGGTCTTAACCCAATAAGAATTTTCACCGGCGTGGCTGGGTGCGTATGGGCGAAGGGTTTCCAGCATCCTAAGGCTTGCAGGATCACTCTGTGCCACGCTGCGGATATAGGCAGCCAGCGGGCGTTTCAGGAAATCGGGAAGAAGTTGGCTTAGCACGTTTGGCATGGCGAAATCTTATAGTATTCAATAGGGCGAATCGAATGTTCAGCGTATTCGCACCCGACTCATGCCGCCAAAAGTAAGCGTCGTCATCCCGGGGTACAATCACGCGCGCTACTTGCGGCAGCGGTGAATAGCGTTTTGCTGCAGAGCTACCAGGATTTTGAAGTCATCCTGATGGACGATCGCTCCACCGATGACAGCCGCTTGATCATTTCTGAGTATGCGAACGACCCCAGGGTTCGAATCGAATTGAATGACAAAAACTCCGGCAGCACCTTTGCGCAATGGAGCAAAGGGGTGCAGTTAGCGCGCGGTGAGTATATTTGGATCGCCGAATCTGACGATTATGCCGATGAACAACTGCTGGATCGCCTGCTGTCCGCGCTGGACGCCGAGCCCCAGGCCGGGTTCGGGTATTGCCGATCCTGGCGCGTGAACGCCCAAGACGAGCTTGATGGATTTGGCGATTTTTACCTCACCGATCTGGACCAGCACCACTGGACGGCGGATTATTCCGCCGACGGAATTGAGGAATGCCGTAAGTATTTCTCGTTTCGCAATGCCGTCCCCAATGCCAGTGCTGTGCTCTTCCGCAAAGCCGCTTATCTAGCCGCCGGCGGGCGCGGACCAGTCTTTTCGCATGTGCGGCGACTGGAAGCTATGGGCCTCGATGGCTTTGAAGGGCCGAGTGGTGTATTTAGCGCAGCCCTTGAATTATTTTCGCTTCCACAACGAAAACGTTCGCGGCCGGGACGTCAGAAATGCGCTGCTAGCCAGCGAAAGTTTGCGGGTGATTGCCTGGATGTGCGATCAATTAGGACTCGCGCCTGCCCAGCGGCGGAAAATTGCGAACACACTTCCGGAGTTGTGGATACCTCCGGTCCTCACTCTGCAGGTGCCTCTCGCGGTCAGGCTAAAAATTTTGCGTCAGGCCAGAGCGATCGATTCCCAGGCGCTCACCAGAGTCCTTCGACCAGGGCTGGTGGCCCTGCGCATGAAATTGACAAAAATGCTTCGCTCCGGCGATAAACGGGAAGCCCAAAAATTGTGAGAATCGTTCATATAAATCGCGATGAGTGCACCGGAGGCGCCTCGCGCTCGGCCTTCCGGCTTCACGAGGGCTTGCGCCGCCTCGGCCAAGATTCGCATATGTACGTCGCTAACAAATCCACGAGCAGCCCAACGACGAAACGTTTTGAGCCGCGACAAAATCGGCTTAGCTTCCACAAACGTAATCTCCGGCGCTGGATTCTGGAGCGCGCGATTGGGCGCTATGCCGGCACTTCCTCGAAGGATCGAACGTTTTTTAGCGACGACCGAACTGTTTTTTATAATGAAGTCCCCTGCCAGATCCCTCCCGCGGATCTCATCAATCTCCACTGGGTCGCGGAATTCCTCGACTACGGCGCGTTCTTCGATTGGTTGCCCGAATCCATGCACCTGGTATGGACCCTCCATGACATGTCTCCGTTCACCGGGGGATGTTGCTACGACCTCGATTGTGGCAAATTCACAGAACGTTGCGGCGCTTGTCCGCAGCTCGGTTCTCGAGAGGAGCACGACCTTACGCGTGAGGTCTGGAATCGAAAAGAAAGTTATTATCGTGGCTTGACCGATGGTCGATTCCATATCGTCACTCCCAGCCGGTGGCTTAGTGAACAGGTCCAACGCAGTCCGCTGCTGTCTCGCTTTCCGCGCTCCGTAATTCCGTATGGGCTGGATCTGGAAGTGTTTTGTCCCCGGGAACGCACTGCGGCTCGCGAAGCGGTAGGAATTCCACAGCAAGCAAAAGTCCTTCTCTTCGTATCGCAGGAAATTTCCATGGTGCGCAAGGGTTTCGCGGTTCTTGCGAGCGCACTTGAGGGCCTACAAGGAGATAACATTTTTCTATGTTCCCTTGGTGCTGGCCGCGCACCAGCGGTGTCCGGCTTCCCACAGGTGCACATACCTTCTGTAACTCACGATGGTCTGCTCTCCCAAATTTACAGTGCAGCTGACGTATTTGTTTTGCCCTCGCTCGCCGACAATTTGCCAAACACCATGCTCGAATCGATTGCTTGCGGAACTCCAGTGGTCGCATTTGCCGCCGGCGGTATTCCCGACACAGTACGCCCTGGGATTACCGGGTTGCTCGCCAAGACTGCCGACCCTGCGGGTTTGCGCGTGGCCATCCGAGAGTTGCTCGCCGACGATGCGAAGCGTGCCGAAATGTCCGCCAACTGCCGCAAGGTCGCGCTGGCGGAATATTCCCTGGAGCTTCAGGCCACACGCTATATCCAACTCTATGAAGCCATGACGGCTAGCGCGACGGCTGTCGCAAATCCCCAGAGAGCGAATTGAGTCCGCCACTCGTCACCGCGCTTATCGACACCTTCAATTATGGTCATTTTGTGGAAGAGGCCATCGAGAGCGTGCTGGCGCAGGATTATCCAAGCAGTTCCGTTGAGGTTTTGGTGATTGACGACGGTTCGACCGATGACACCGCCGAGCGTGTTAACAAATATGGCTCCCGAATTCGATACTTCCGCAAGCAGAACGGCGGCCAGGCCTCGGCGTTTAACTTCGGTTTCGGACGCGCCAGCGGCGACATCATCGCCTTCCTGGATGCCGATGATTACTGGATGCCCGGTAAATTGTCGGCGATCGTTCGCGCTTTTGAACAGCACTCGGAAGTGGGGCTTGTCTACCATCGCCGAAAAGAATTGAATTCGGCCACCGGTGAATTCACCGAAGGAAATTTTGCACAGTGTAGTGGTTATCTCCCTGATAGCCTGAAACAGATGCTTGAGTATCGTGTGCTGCCAACTTCTTCGCTTTCTTTCCGGCGTAATATTCTTTCGCGAATCATGCCAATTCCTGACTGGATCAAGCTGCAGGCTGATGCTTACATGGCACTGCTTGCGGTGTTCGTCGCGCCTGTTTATTCAGTTCCAGACATTCTCTCCGTGTACCGCTTGCACGGAAAAAATCTGTACGCCGCGGACAGCCAAACTCTCGCGCAATCCGCGGAGCACATCGATATGCGCAGGAAAATCGCCGGCAGTACACAAATGTGGCTGCGGGATAACCACTTCGATCTTCACCGCATGGAGACAAAAGCGTATTTTGAGCAATTATCTTTGGCCCTGGCCGCCGATGAATTTGAAATCAAGCCTCCGACCCGCGTAGAACTGTTCTCGCATATGCTGCGCCGCAATCGTCTTTATCGCAGCCAGTATGGTTGGAAGCTGCGCCTTATGAACTTCTTCAATCTGATCACCGCACCCCTCGTCGGATACCGCCGCTTTAAGGAAATGTACAAGAAGGAAGTTCGGGTCATGACTTTTCTGCAACAGGGCAGGTCCAGGCATGCCTGAGCGCCCCCGGCAGGGTGAAGTTCAACGGTGAAAATCACGCACCTCAGCACCGAAGACATTTCCGGGGGCGCTGCCCGCGCCGCGGCCAGGCTGCACGCTGGTTTGCTGCGGCTTGGTCACGATTCTCAAATGCTCGTCGCCCACCGAGCTTCGGACGATCCCACTGTGCTGACCATGTATCGCGCGCCCACAGCTTATAAGTCGTTAATCCGCGCTATCGATCGCAATCGCATCAACCGGAGCTTTGCTCCGTATGTGACAAGTCGCCCTTTAGGGCTAGATAGGTTCAGCGACGATCGCAGCGACTTCGCAGCCGATCTGGCTGGGAGCATCGCAGATTCCGATATTCTGAACCTTCATTGGGTTGCGGGATTTATCGACTACGAAAAATTTTTCGCTACCTATGGCAGGCGCACTCCGATCGTCTGGACCTTGCACGACATGAACGTATTTACAGGCGGCTGTCATTACGACGAACACTGCGGCAAATTTACGGCCTCTTGCGGGGCTTGCCCTCAGCTTGGATCGCAAGATGAAAACGATCTGTCGCGGCAAGTGTGGATGCGCAAAAGTAAGGTATTCGAACATTTCGATGGCTCCCGCCTCCGCATCGTAACCGACAGCCACTGGTTGGCCGCTGAAGCGTCGCGCAGTCCCTTACTCAGCAAATTTCCGATCACTCCCATTCACTACGGGTTAGATACCGAAGTATTCATGCCTCGCGACAAGGCTCACGTTCGCGGAGCGCTGGGCATTCCGACCGAGGCCTTGGTAATCATGTTTGCGGCGGAATTGATGACGATAAAGCGCAAAGGACTGGAGACGTTGTTAACTGCGCTGCAGCGATTGCCCGCAAGTCAAAATTTACTGCTGCTTTCTGTTGGCCGCCGTATGCCGCAGCTGCCGATGTCGATTCCACATCTTTATTTTGGACACGTGACCAGCGATTTTTTCTTATCGCTTCTTTATAGCGCTGCCGACGTGTTTGTTATTCCATCGTCGCAGGAAGCCTTCGGCCAGACAGCACTGGAAGCGATGGCCTGCGGCACCCCGGTGGTTGGGTCGGCAGTAGGCGGAATACCGGAAATTGTTCGGGACGATATCACCGGATCGTTGGTCCCCCCGTCGTCGCCGGAGGCTTTGAGCCAGGCGATATCGCAACTGCTCCAGAACGTCAGTAAACGAAGCGAAATGTCGGCGAATTGTCGCCGCGTCGTGCTGGAAAATCACACGCTAGAAGTGCAAGCGCGGCATTACGAGACTGTCTATCATGAGATGAGCGGCCACAAAGCGCGCGCAGCTATTTAATCCTGGAACTTGCGGGCCTGATGAACAATGCAATGGTGATTCCGAGTGCAGCTTTGATGCGATGGGCCGTGGCAAACTTCGTCGCGCTGCTGCTCTCGTTGTCCTGCCATTCGTCCAGCGCCAAGGCTCCCTTCACAAAAGATCCAGCACCGCAGGAGCGGCAAGAGGAGCAACCGCAGAATGTCCCATCTGTAATCCGGTTCATCCGGGATCCTGACCCGGCGCCGCCTTTTGCCGTGAAGGGCATGGACGGGAAGCCTGTCAACTTGGAATCCGTGAAAGGAAAAGTTGTGTTGCTGAATTTCTGGGCTACCTGGTGTGGTCCTTGCCGGTTGGAAGTCCCTGACCTGGTGGAATTACAAGCCAAATACAAAGATAAAGTCCAGGTAATCGGCTTGGTCGTCGATGACCAGGATGAAGATGCGATCCGAACGTTCGCGAAGCGCTACGCCATCAATTACCCGATTGCCATGGCTACCGATGAGCTGCGCATAAAGTTTGGAGGCGTTCCTGCGTTGCCCACCTCCTTTGTCATCGATACGCAAGGTCGCGTGGTGCAGAAACACATTGGCCTGCGAGATCCGGCCCTTTACGAAACAGAGATTCGCGCACTGCTAGGCCTGCCTATCGATGCGCGCGTGGAGACTTTTGAAGATACCGGCGAAGTGTTTTTGCAACACGCCGATCGTGCCAGCGAATTGCCCGGTGTTGACATGACAGACTTGTCGCCATTACAGAAAACTGTGGCGCTTCATCGCATGAACGAAGAAGCGTGTACCTGCGGATGCAAATACACGCTGGCGCAATGCCGCATCTTCGATTCAGCCTGTCACGTCAGCAAAGAACGTACAGGCAAGATCGTGACCGAATTGGGCGGGCCAGACTCAGCGCCTAAACAAGATCGCCAGCGCAAACCTTTCCCACCTCCAGTTGATCCCCCTTAGACGATGGACTCAGTCGCAAGATCATTTTTCATCGTGGCCTTTTTGTTGTGGTTCAGTAGCTCTTTCACGGAGGCACTGGCATCCGTTAGGAAGAAGCTCGCTTATTACGTGCCCCGAGGTTAGATGTTACGTTGACCGTTTCCGCCTTGCCACATCGCGCCGCTTCGTAACATCGTTGCGCATTGAATTACAGGAAGCTCGCCCGGTTCTTAACGCCGTCTGAAGGCTCCTCCATCTGTTCAAGGTTGCTATTACACCCTGCTTCAGGCTTTGCGTCGCACATGTCGGGAGGTCAAGAATGGTTAGGTGGGCCTGCAGGTAATCCGATTCCGTATTAATCTTCGATGGCCTAGTCATGGATTCCTATCGGATGGGGTGTGACGGGGCAGAATCGATTTCCTTCCGGACCGAAGGCTTATTAACTTCGTAATTTAAATATCTGATACTCAATGTCGCTCGCCCATTAAGACGTAAAGCGGAGATGCTCTGGTTTTCAGCGGGAAGCCAGAAGGGCCCGATCTTTTGATACCGGTGCTGGATCTCAGTTTTGGTTATCCACATCGATGGGTTCTGAGCTGGCTCACCCTCAATCCGACACACAGCGAAATCGTGTTCATTAACCCAAATTCGACCGCGGTAAACAAATTTATTCGGGACCCTTGGCTCCACGCCGAGCGACATACGCGCAGCCGTCGGGGCTCCTGAGGTATTCAAGTGATGTAAATATGTAATTCCGGGAGTTGAGCTCGACGTTAGCGCGATTTGATGGTTTCTGTGCTTCGCGCTCTGTTTCGATCAAACGCTTGAGAACACGATTAACGATCCACTTTGGCCCACTTTCCGACAAAATCGTGAATTCCTTTTTGTCGGGAGCGGTGTAATACATATTCACCGTCATTTCGGCATGAATGCGGCCAGGGAAGCCATCATAATCAAGGGCGTAGATCCGGTGATTACTGTAGTTTTCGAGTGTCTTAGCTCGCTCGGCGTTTTTTTCAAGAAGTTTTTCAATCACTTGAGTACGCGAGAGCGAGGCGTCCGCTTGTTCTTGGGGTTCCCCGAGTGGGGTCAGCAACATGCACGCAGTTAAGACAACGGCCAGAAAAACGAACCGTGAGAGACGCGGTGACGACAGAAACGATAGGACTACGCTGGTTCCTTCATTCACCAAGTCACCGCGTAGTCTGCCCTCTCGGGAAGGTGCACTGGGTGTCGATTTCGGGCAATGTACGCCAGTGCGCGCTGCGCAGAGGGATTCTTAGTGTAGGCCGCGAGTGCCGCCATTATCTCCTCAGCTGTTCCTTCGGGCAGATTGTGAATGCCAAGGTGAAAGGAACAACGCGTTTCCGCGTTCACTTCTTCAAGAACAAGTTTAAACGGCTTGGCGTTGTTCACAACCATGGTCCTGGATCGCAGGTACACAGGTCCCTTTTAGATGAGTACTTACGCGCC
The DNA here is from genome assembly GCA_963732705.1 of uncultured Acidobacteriota bacterium. GTDB lineage: Bacteria > Acidobacteriota > Terriglobia > Acidiferrales > UBA7541 > Acidiferrum. Next base: position 10,158 of record CAVTAN010000003.1, read on the forward strand.
ATCGCTGTGAACAATATGCTCTTCATTTTCTTTTTGCCCTCAGCTACACCTGGATGACATTTTAAAAATCCTTTATGCTAACCAGAGTAGCGAGACAGCAGGGGCAATCCAATGCAGGCCCAGGGAAGATTATTCATTTACTTCTACCATGACAGCCCAAATCCGGAGGAGTTCAATGATATTTCGAGCGGCACTGCAATACCCGAAAAGGGCCAGGTAATTGTCCGCCGCGGCAAAAAATATGAAGTGAGAAGCGTCCAGCCCGTCAACAGAAGAGACATTACCACTCCCACTTACATAATCCGATTGATGAACGCATCTTGAGTTTGAGCTGCTGAGGACTCACCATTAAGATCGTAAGGCCATAATGTGCGTCACGGTATCTTCCTGCATGTCGTTCACTTCCTCAAACAGATCGCTCCAGTGCAAACTCGCAAACTCGGGCCGGTAGGAAATTCCCCGATTGAGCGCACACCAGCTACGCGAAATCATTGTCGGCTTGGTTACCGAGTTTTTCGCGTCGATGGTTCGGGATTAGACGGTTCCGCGGAGTCCAACTCATTGGTGGAGGCACTGGGCGTCGAGTTGGACGGCAAAGTAACCACAAACTTTGAGCCGCTTCCCAACGTGCTTTCGCAAGCGATGGAGCCGCCCAACACCTGCACGATAGCGCTGGCAATAGCCAATCCCAATCCCCCGCTCTGGTGCGGACCACCGTTATTGGAAGTACCAGCGCGATAAAACCTTTCAAAAATGAACGGTAAATCTGTTGATGAAACACCGATACCGTTATCGTCGAACTGCACCTTGATGTGGCGCTCGTCCTGCTCCAGGCGAACTGTGATCGAGGTATTGTTAGTAGAATATTTGATGGCGTTATCGAGAAAGATTAAAAACAATTGGCGCAGAAATGCTTCGTCGCCCAAATAGGGTACATCAGACTGTAGTTCACGAAGCAAGGTGATGTTCTTGGCGTCTGCACGGGATTTCGCGAGCGCGCACGCCTCTTCCAACACCTCGTCGAGATATAAAGGCTCGCGCGTCAAACGCAACTGCCCGGAGTCCGCTACCGAAAGCGTAAACAAACCTTCCACAATGTGGGTAAGCTTCTTAAATTCTTCGTCAAAGCCGTAAAGGGTATTTCGATATTCCTCAGCGCTGCGGGGTTTGGACAGTAGCAACTGCGTTTCTCCCTGCAAGACGGCCAGCGGGGTGCGCAATTCATGTGAGGCGTCCGTAACAAACTGCCGCATGGGGCGCACTGAGGAGTCCACACGCTCGAGAAGCTGGTTGATAGTTTCCGCCAGAAGACCGAGTTCGTCGTTGCGAGCAGAGACCGGCAGCGGAGTCCAAAAACCGTCGCGACTAGTAACGCGTTTGGCCATCAATGCGGCATGGTTGGTGAGGGCGGTGATTGGCGCTAGACTCTTGCCCACATAAAAGGTGGAAATGCCAGCAGTCAACAATAGACTGAGCGGAAAAATCAGCAGCGCAACACTACCAAAATTCTCGAGCGTGCTCCCAAAGCGAGAAGTACGAATGGCCACAGCCAGCACCCGGACCTGATTCGCCTGTTCAAAAGGAATCAGGGCGATGCGAAGATGGTGCCCATCGGGTAGGCTGCCACCACCAAAGGAGGTTTTGCCCGCTTCAGGGCTGATGCCTCTAAACGTGAGCGGGGCGGAAAGGTTCTTTGAATCGCTGCAATACGGCACCGCTGGGTTGCAGCACCTCAAAATATTCGTCCGGGATGTTGAGATTGTTTACGTCCTCAGCTTGGGGCTCTGCGATTAAATCCGCGATGATAGGCCCGGCGGTCTCCTGCAACTGGCGGTTGAGTTGATTGCTGACTTCGCTGTCCAGCAGGGCCCAGAACGCAAGGTAAGAAACAGACAGGAGTAAGGCGACAACCGAACAGAACAGAATAATCATGCGGTAACGAAGTGTTCCGGCTTTCATCATTCCACTTTCATTCCGCAAGACCTAGGCGGTAGCCGACACCTCTGACGGTGTGGATCAATTTTGGCGCTCCATCTATGTCGATTTTCTGGCGCAAGCGGTTGACATACACCTCGACAAGATTCGTTTCGCTGTCGAAGTGATATTCCCAGACATGCTCGACGATGGCCGTGCGGGTTACCAGGTCGGGTGCGTGCAAGAGGAAAAGTTCCAGCAGCGCAAATTCCTTGGACGTTAAGTGAATAGATTTCCTTGTCGCGCGTAGCGCGGCGGCGGTGCCGATCCAACTCCAGATCGGCATACTTCAGGCGTGGGTTGCCTTTGTGAAAGCCACGACGAACTAAGGCCCGAACCCGCGCGAGGAGTTCCGCGAGTACGAAGGGTTTGGTGAGGTAATCATCGGCTCCGGCATCTAACCCTTCAACGCGCTGCTCAACGAGCGTGCGTGCGGTAAGCATCATGATGGGCGCTTCGACGCCGCGCTGTCGCAGCTCGCGACACACTTCAATTCCGCTGATGCCCGGGAGTCGTAGATCCAGAAGAATGGCGTCATAGCTTATGTCTTTGGCCTAACTCCAGTGCGCGTTCGCCGGTCTCCGCTATATCTACAGCGTACGAATTCTCCCTCAGGGTGCGCGCAATGAAGCTGGCGACTTTGCGTTCATCTTCAACTAGTAAAAGGCGCATAGTGTCAGGCCATCATCCAGGGCCGCGTCCAGCTGGGGCCTAGCGCCAATGCAGGCCCGGATTAACGGGGGCAGGCACCGGAACCGCTGCTGGTTCGACGCCATCTTTCGGCTGCAGGTAATAGTTGATGGCGGGGGTGAACACCAGCGACAGCACCATGGAGCTAAGTATTCCACCGACTACAGCAATTGCCAAAGGTTGTAGCATTTGCGAACCGGCACCGATAGCGAAGGCCAAAGGCAGCATCCCGGCCACCGTGGCCAGGGCGGTCATCACGATGGGACGAAGGCGGCGGCGGCCGGACTGAATCATGGCATCGCGCGGTGCAAATCCCAGCTCCCGAAAATGATGTTCGGCGTCCAAAAGCAGAATTCCGTTTTTGGCCACGATGCCAATGACCATGATCATGCCCATGAAAGAGGCCACGTTGAAGGTGGTGCGGGTGACGAGTAGCGCCAGAAACCCTCCGAAGGTAGAGAGCAGTGCCGAGGCCAGAATCGCGATGGGTGCTGAAAATGTCCGAAACTCAAAGAGCAAGACGACAAATAAAAGCAGCAGAGCCAAGAATAAAACCATCAGCAAATCGTGGAACGATTTTTGTTGTTCCTGATAGATGCCTCCGTACTCGACGCGAATGGTGCTCGGCAGGTGCATCTCCTCTACCGTCTTTTGCACGGCGGCAATCCCGGAACCGAGGTCGACCCCTTCGAAACGCCCAGTGACTTCGACAAGGCGCTGGAGATTTTCACGGCGAATTTCGGTTTGCCCCGACTCTTCCTTAACGCTTGCCAATGAACCGAGGGTGGCCGTATGTGCCGTGGAACTGGACACCAGAGTATTGCTCATGTGATCAAGCGAGGAGCGGTTGGCCTCTGGAAAGCGAACGCGAATAGTGTATGGACGGTCGTTCAGGATGACGGGCAGAGCGGCCGGCTCGCCTTCGAGTATGGCAGAGGCATCCATGGCCACTTCTTCGGGCGTAAATCCAGCGCGGGCGGCCACACTGGGGTTCACCTGATAAGTTACAGCCGGGCCGCTGATGGTGTTCTCGATGCCGTTTAGGACGTCGACGACGCCGTGAATCTTGCTGATAGCATCTGCTACTTTGGGCGCGGTTTGCTCAAGGAGTTTGGGATCCTCCGAAAACAGCTTGATCACGACTGGCTCTGGCTGACTGGTCAAATCGCCAATCATGTCCTGCAAGACCTGAATGAACTCAAACTTACATTCCGGCTCGGTTTTCTTCTACTTCTTCGCGGATGTCGGAAATAATTTCGTCAATATCGCGCTTGCGATCCCGCTTTAGCTTGACGGTGAAGTCCCCGCGATTGGCCTCCGTGACCGCCGCCAGTCCCAACTGCAGTCCGGTTCGACGCGAAGTATTTTCAACCTCCGGTACGGCCCGGATAATCTCTTCGACGCGCAGCAGAATGCGGTTGGACTCTTCCAGGGAGCTACCCGGCGGAGTGAAATAATCAAGGATGAATCCGCCCTCATCCATTTCCGGCAGAAGGTCACTGCCCAAAGATTTATAACAAACCACGGAGAGCGCCACGATGATTACGGAACCAGCGATGAGGACGACCGGACGCCGCAAAACGGACTCCATGACACGCCCGTAAATATTGACTATCCGTCCGAAGAAGCCGGAGAGATGCGCTTCTTCAGCAGCCAGGAGCGCGGCAGTATTGTCCTCGGCGGTGTCAGCGCCTGCAGCGGTCGGCGATGGCTCCATCGGAATCCTTGCGGCGAACCAGATATTGGCTCAGCGTGGGAGTCCAGGTGAGGGCCAGAAGCAGCGAAGTGAAAAGAGAGACGGTCATGGTTACAGCAAGAGCGCGGAAGAAACTTCCGGTGACGCCGGTGATGGAAATCAGCGGGAGGAACACGACGATGGGGGTGATGGTTGAGCCGATGAGCGGGATCGTCAGTTCACGCAGCGCGCTGTTGATGGCCTGGAAGCGACCTTGGCCCAGCGTCGCGATGCAAGACAACGTTTTCCAGCACCACGATGGCGTCGTCGATCACCAGGCCGACGGCCGCAGCGAGTCCGCCAAGAGTCATCAAGTTAAAACTCTGACCTGTCATTTTCAGAACGATAAAGGTGATCAGGAGGGTTGCGGGTATCACTAGTCCGGCGACAAGAGAGGTTCCCCAGTCGCGCAGGAACAAAACGAGAATGATCGAGGAAAGCAGCAATCCCAGAAGTACGGCGTCACGTACGCTGGCAATCGAATCGTGCACGATGGTGGACTGATCGTAGAAGGGTTCTAGATGCACTCCCGGGGGCAGTGATGGCAAGAGTTCCGTGAATCTGCTGGTGCACTTCGTTGGCGACGTCCAGCGTGTTGCTGTCTGGCTGGCGGTTGACGCTGAGCAGCACGGCCGGCTTACCGTTAGCAGTCACAATGGTGTACACCGGCGCAACGGAGGGCGAGATCGTGGCGATATCGCCGATGCGGATAGGTACTCCTGCGGCTGAATTCTTCACCACGATCTGACCGATTTCTTCGGGAGTGCGCACTTGGCCGCTGATCAACCCGAGCACCAGTTGGTGGTTGTATTCAAGCAACCCGGGAGAATCAACGAGGTTGGTACGCCGCAGGGTGTCAAGAATTTCCGGAACAGTTACCCCGACAGAAATCAGGCGCGCCGGATCGGGCATGATCTGGAACTCGGGCACCCGACCGCCCTGTACCAGCACGGAAGCGACGCCGTCGAGGCGGTTGATGCGCGGCTTTAAATCATAGGTGGCGATTTCCCAAAGCTTATTGGGGGGTACGCTGTCGGAGGTAAGGCTGTAACCAATGATCGGGAATGTCGCGAAGGTTAGGCGATGCGTTTCCACTTTCGCAGTGGCCGGCAATTCCGCTTGCAAGCGCGCGACGACCGCGTCTACCCGCTGCAGCGTCAGCACCATGTCGGAATTCCAGTCGAAGAACAGATCCACTTCCGCTGAGCCGCGGCTAGTGATGGACTGTACCTTCCGAAGTCCGGGGACGCTGTTCACGGCTTCTTCGATCGGGCGGGTAATGATGACCAGCATCTGGTCGATGGGCATGACCCCGTTGTCGATGCCGACAACGATTCGAGGGAAATCAGTGTTGGGGAAAACAGAGACGGGAATGGTGAACGCGAAGTACACGCCTACAAGAGCAAGGCTGATGATCAGAAATAAAATTGGCTTGGAGAGCCGCCGAAACCAAGGCGCATTCGCCTCCGTTGTCAGTCGTTGGCCGCGCGGTGAAGATGTGCGGGATTCCATGGGTGCCTAGTCCTTGTCCTTGTCGTCAGGTTTTGCAGCGGCGCCCTTTTTATCGTCTTCGTCGGGCTTCTTATCATCTTTGTCGCCATTGTCCGCGCCTTCTTTCTCAGGAGATTCAGGTTTTTCGATCTTAATTTTTGTGCCATCGGGCACGGCATAGCCGCCTGATGTAATGACCGGGTCGCCCTCTTTTATGCCACTGACAATTTCCGCTTCATCGGCGCTGCGAATGCCCAGGTGAACTGTTTTCAGGTGAGCTTTGTTATCGGTGCCAGCCAGTAAAACGTAATCGGCGCCACCTTCGGGATTTTTGAACACTGCAGCTGCCGGCACGACCAGTGCGTCCTTATCGGTCTTCACGGTCATGGCCAGCTGGACGGTGATTCCCGGGCGCAGCGCCGGATTTGGTTTGCTAGATTCCACCCACACTTCAATAGTGGTGCTGCCCGGATCGAGCGCCGGGCTCACCAGAGTGACCTTTCCTGCGACGGGCTCATCCATGCCGGGAACTTTTATCTCCGCGGCGTTGCCGACTTTGAGAAGCGCGGCTTCGGATTGCGGAATGTGTCCTTTGGCAATCAGTTTAGATACATCCATCACCGTTAGCAGAGGCTGGTTGGCGGTTGCGAGATCGCCGACGAACAACGGGCGATCGGTTACCAGGCCGTCGATGGGGCTCCGGATTTCCGAATAACTCAGTTGCGCGGCAGCCGCGTGAAACTTGCCTTGAGCCGAAAGCTTCTGACCCTCGGCGCCCTTAAGGGCTTGCTGCTTACCCATGCGCTGCAAATCAGTGAGCTGCCGTTGGGCTTGTTCGTTGGCGCTGCGTGCGGCCACTAGAGCGACTTCGGCGGAGTCCAAATCGCGCCGTGGGACCGCTCCTTGCTGAAAAAGGTCCTTTCTGCTGGTGTAAATTTTCTCCTGGGCTTCGAAGGCGGACTTCGCCGACGCGGCATCCAACTCGGCTTTCTGTATCTGTTGCGGGAAGCTGGCGCCAACGGTCGTGGTGTAAGCGGCTTCGGCCTGTTCGAAATCTCCACGGCTCGATTCCGCCGCGGCCGAAAGGTCGGCATTTTCGAGCACGGCAAGCAACTGGCCTTTTTTGACCTTGGCGCCACGTTGCACGAGAAACTGTTTGATAGTGGAAGTAATTTTGGGAGCCACGGTGGCTTGCTGTAGCGGGAACACTACTGCATCCGCAGTTACCTCCTGCGATATATCCTTTTTCTCGGCCGGGGTGGCTTGAACGCTGACCTCGGGCTCTTTTTCCTTTTCCGCTTTGGAGCATCCCGCCAGCAGCACACTTACCAGCGCGATCCCGGCCAGCAGAGAAACTGACAATTGCCTGTGAACGCTACAGACTATTTGTGATTTTCATGGAGTCGTTGGTACACCAGTTAGAGTTTGCAAACTCGCTAGCGCCACGCGGTAACGCACTGCGCCATCATGATAGGCGGAGTTGGCATTAGCGAAAGTGGTTTGGGCATCCACTACTTCCAGTACGGTGGCCTCGCCGTTTTTGTAGCGAAGAGTAGTGAGGCGCAAACTTTCTTCGGCCAATTCGCCGGAGCGACGCAGGCCGTCCAACTCGCTTAACGCGGTACTGGCTTCGGCGTAAAGAGATTGAATTTCCGCAATCAATTTGCGCTGCGCAAACGACAATTCTCGCTTGGCTTGGTCGCGCCGCAATTCCGCTTGCCGCACCTTGCTTTGCGTGGAGCCCCAGTTCCAGATGGGAATATTCAGGGTGACAACCGCCGAGTAACCCAGATTGGAGAATTTCTGCTGCCCGGTGGGCGTGGTGACGGCGGTGTTCACACCAAAGTTTGCGGCGTCAATGCCGTAAAAATAATCAAAGCCGATGGCCGGAAGATAGCCCGCCCGGGCGCTGAACACGTCGTAGCGCGATTGGCGGACGCACTTCCAAAGCGGCGCGCAGGTCGGGATTGTCTTTGGTGCCGCGAATCTGAATGTCTTCAATGGTTGGCAGGGGTGCGGCGGCGTGCAAATCGTCAGCCAGTACGAAATTTTCGTTGAAGTTCGGGAAAATCAAAACTGCCAGGTCCAGTTTGGCATTCAGCAATCCCAGTTGGGCCTCTTGCAGTTGCCGGCGGCGATCCTGCATCTGCAATTCCGCTTTGATGACATCGGAATGGGCTACTTCGCCGCCATTTTCCAGGGTTTGCGTGAGCTTGAAAAATTGGTCGCCCTCCCCGGCGGCCCTTTTCGCGGTCTCCAGTTTGTGTTGCGCGGCGCCGACCTTAAAATAATTCTGTGCCACCGTGACCACTAATCCGCGCGCCGCAACTTCAACCTGCGCTCGCGCAACCGCCGTCGCGGCTCTGGCTTTGCCCCAATTCGCCAGTGCTGAGGCGTCGATCGACTCGTGAACATTGGCCTGACTGATGTATTCGTGGGGCGCGTTGTTGGCGATGAATACCACCGGTGGAGCGCCGGTGACGGCGGCCGCCGCCGCGGCATTGCTCTGAGTGTAGATTGCGGAGTTGTTGTAGTTCACTGACGGCAATAACAGATCGCGCGCTTGCGCCCGATCTTCGCGCAAGGATTTGTAATTGGTGACCACCGCCTGGAATTGCGTGCCGTTCTTCTTGGCCAGTTCCACGGCGCCTTGGAACGTTAAGCGCAGGGGTTCCGCGCCATTCTGCGGTGGAGCGCCTTCCGGCTGGGACTGTGGCTCGGTAGGCGTGGCGGGCATGGGCGGCTGGTGGTGCGTAGCTTGACCTTGCGTTGGAGATTGTTGTGCGGCGATTGTTGTGTCACGGGTTCCTGCATTTGCTGCTCTTGTACTTTCGCATTAGCTCGTAGCACGGTTTGACCCGATGTTTGAACGTGTGCGGAAACGCTCCACAACACCAAAGCCACTACGGTTGCTCTTTTATAACTAATTTTCGCGCAAAGAAATCCCATGAACTCCACCCACATCGAATGACTTAGAACTTTGACCTAGTTTCGTACTTTGAGATCGCGCTACTCGCAGATTTGTCGTGCAGCCCCTTGAAACCACTGGTTTCTACGGCGAGGATATTTTTGCAGTCCGAATAATACAGTGGCAGGGGCTTAAATATTAATTAAGATTCTTTTAGGTGGGAGCGTGCCGGCCGCATACCAAGATCTGAATGAACACCCGCATTTTACCTTACTCGCTAGGCAAAGGCACCAACAACATCAATCTTCCTTCGCGGCCAGCGATGCGGCGGATTCAGGAATACAGCAGTGGCATCCAGGACGAAAATGGCGTCTTACCCGTCGCGAGAAATCCTAATTTAGTCTTAATTTTCATTCATTTTCGCGCTCTTCTGTAGGCGAGTCAGTGATCACCTGATAGGCTCCTTTGGTAGATTCATAACGGATTCTGTAAATCACGGCAGTTAGGGATCATTTGCTCTAATGGCCCAAAAATTGAGGAAACGAAAAATGCACGGCTCACTTCGCAATTCAATGCTGTTTCTTATGCTCCTGGCGTTGACTCTCGGTTCAAGCGCGCACGGCGCTGAAACGAGCAATTTGAAAATCGTGAAAAAGTTACCACTGGAAGGAGGGGCGCGTTGGGATTACGTGACTGTAGATCCGGATGCCCACCGCTTGTACATAGCGCGCACGGATCATGTGACAGTGATGGATACCGAATCCGGATCAGTGGTAGGGGACATTCCGGATACACCCGGAGTGCATGGCGTGGCGGTGGCCCCTGACCTGGGCGTCGGTTTCATCAGCGAGGGAAAAGCAGCGAAAGTCGCGGTGTTTGATTTGCAGACGATGAAAGTTCAGTCTACCATCGCAACCGGGGAAAACCCCGATTCCATCATGTACCACCCCAAGACGCACCTGCTGTTTGTGCAGAATGGCAAGAGTAAATCGACCTCCATCATCGATGCCAAAAGTAAAGAAGTGGTGGCGACAATTCCGCTGAATGCCAAACCTGAGTTTTGGGCTTACGACGACGACGGAAATGTATTCGTGAACCTTGAAGACACGCACTCCATCGCGGTGATTGATATCGCGAGTAAAAAGCTGAAGGCAACTTGGCCGATGGCTGGATGCGAAGGCCCTTCCGGGCTGGCAATCGACAACCAGACCCATAACTTGTTTTCCAGTTGCGATGGCAAACTGATGGTGGTGGACAGCAAGACTGGAAAGGTTCGCCAGAGTGTGGCGATCGGTGACGATTGTGACGGTGCGTTCTTCGATCCCGGGACCGGAAACGTCTTCGCTTCCGCCGGCGACGGAAAACTCTCCATTATTCACGCCGATAAATCTGGAAAGTATGCGGTAGTACAAACCATCGATACGCCGCCGGGAACAAAGACTATGGGCCTGGACACGGTAAACCATAAGGCTTATCTTCCGTCCGCGAAATTTAGTGGCAACCCCACCGCACATCCACGTCCGGGAGTTGTGGACGGCTCGGTCCAAGTCCTGGTGGTCGGCGAATAAACTCTTTAGACTTTGCACAGCATAAGTTATTTCGGCAAAGTGCGTGGAAGTCCTGCATTTCGCCCGCCAATGCGCTTGCAGGCTATTCATAATAGATAAGCTCAGTTCGGCATCGTAAGAGGCACCTTGGATTATCTGGCTCTCCTCCGCTCCGCTCTGGTGGCCCTGCTCAGAAATAAAATGCGCAGCTTGCTGACGATTATGGGCATCACCATCGGCATTGCCGCGGTGATCTGCGTGGTCGCCATCGGCAGAGCCGGCCAGTCTCGCGTCGAGCAACAAATGAACAATCTGGGCGACAACTTTGTCTGGATTGAAGCTGGAGGGCGTTCCGTCAGCGGCGTGCGGACCGGCACTCACGGATCGCCTTCGCTTTCCATGGGGGATGCCGCGGCCATCAAAAATCAAATTGCTCTGATCAAGTCCGTCTCACCCAACGTCGATGATCACGTCCAGGTAATCTACGCTAACCAAAATTGGTTCACCGCCTATCGCGGTGTATCTCCGGAATTCTTCGACATCAAGCGCTGGGGCGTGGATGAGGGCACGGCGTTTACCCAGGACGATGTCGAGCGCGCCGCGGACGTCTGTGATATTGGCCGTACGGTGCGCGAGCAACTTTTCGGGGCCGAAGACCCTATCGGAAAAGTGATTCGCGTAAAAGAGCTGCCTTGTAAGGTCATCGGAGTCCTTCATCCCAAGGGCCTTTCCATGTCCGGGCAAGATCAAGACGACAACATCATTCTGCCGTACACTACGGCGCAGAAAAAGATGAAGGGTAATGCCTGGCTGGATGACATTTTGTGCTCCGCAGTTTCTCAAAGCGCCGTAAAGCTGGCTGGCCAGGAAGCGGCGGCCATTCTGCGCGACCGTCATCATCTGCGGCCAGAAGAAGATGACGATTTCAACATTCGCAATCCCGAAGACATCATTCAGGCCCAGATGGAAGCCAGCAGAACGTTGGCTGTGCTGCTCATTGCCATCGCTTCCATTTCGTTGATCGTGGGCGGCATCGGCATCATGAACGTCATGCTCGTCTCCGTCACCGAGCGTACTCGCGAGATTGGCGTACGCGTGGCGGTGGGAGCCACGGAAGAGGCCATCCGCCTGCAATTCCTGGGGGAATCGGTGATGTTGAGCCTGGTGGGCGGCGCAGCCGGGGTGCTCTTCGGAGTGCTGGGCTCGTATCTTGTGGGAAAAACTTTAAAATGGCCGGTGGAAATTTCTCTGCAGGCCATCGCGTTAGCCGCGTTGTTTTCTACCGCGGTCGGCGTATTTTTCGGATACTACCCAGCGCGAAAAGCTTCTTTGCTCGATCCTATTGAAGCCTTGCGGTACGAATAAAAAGCGCGCTGCGAAAAGATTCCTGGGTTCTCTAATTCCGGCATGAAGAAAAATCTCAAATGGCTGATTTCGGCGGGTCTTCTGGCGCTGCTCGTAGTGGCTGTCTTATTTGGTTTCAACTTCCAAGTCCGCGGACCAGAACTTCACCGCCAAGGTCGAGCGTGGCGATATTCACGATGTAGTGGAAGCCACTGGAACCATCAATGCGGTCATCACCGTCCTGGTGGGCTCGCAAGTGTCTGGCGTCATCACCAAGCTGAACGTGGACTTCAATTCCCGCGTGCATAAGGGCGATGTCATCGCCCTCATCGACCCGGCTTTATTCGAAGGTGCGGTGCTGCAGGCTTCCGCGGATCTCGATAGCGCTAAAGCCAACCTGGAAGCAGCGCGCGCCAATCTCGAAAAAGCCAAAGCATCGGCGGTACAAACCAAGGCCGACTTTGAGCGCGCCAACCAACTGACCACCCAAAACATTATCAGCAAGCAGCAACTCGACCAGGCCAAAGCCAACTTCGACTCCATGAATGCCAGCGTGGGAGCCGCAGCGGCTAACGTTGCCCAGTCGGAGGCCCAGGTAAACCAGAAGGCCGCGGCATTGAAGGTTGCGCAGACCAATCTGAACTACACCGTAATTCGTTCGCCGATCGATGGAACCGTGGTGGCCCGCAATGTAGACGTTGGCAAACCGTGGCCGCTTCCCTTCAGGCCCCCACGATTTTTACTATCGCCCAGGATCTCTCCAAAATGCTGGTCTACACCAAAACCGATGAGTCCGACGTGGGCAATATTAAATCAGGCAAACAGGTCACCTTTAAGGTGGACGCTTTTCCGAAGGAGAATTTTCACGGTACCGTCACCCAGGTGCGCATGAATCCCGCTACGGTGCAAAACGTGGTGACCTACGACACCATGATCGAATTTGAAAATCCCGAACTGAAATTGTTTCCGGGGATGACCGCCTACGTGACCATTCCGGTGGCCACGGTACAAGCCGTGTTGAAGCTGCCCAACACCGCTTTGCGCTATAAACCTCCCATGAGCCCTGAAGAGGTTCTTCGACTTTACCAGCGGTATGGAATTGACGAAGGGCAGCCGGAGAGTTCGGAGAAATCTTCTGGCCCCGCGGGTACGCCGGAATCCAACATCACCCGCGTCCCGCGCCCCACCACCGCGGTGGTTTGGAAGCTGCATGCCGATAATTCCATGGAGCCCGTGAAGATTTCGCTGGGAATTACCGATCACGCTTTTACCGAGGTTAGCGCGGTGCTAAAGGGCGACTCTGGGCGAGTCTGACAACGTGGTGGTTCGCTCCATCAGCGCACAGCCGGCCGCTCCCGGAACGGTAAAGCGTTAAAATATTGCGGCCCGCTTACCAACGCTGCCGCGTTAATTCATGTGTGCTGCGATGTCCATGGATCTGAAGAGTTCTAGCGCCGCTGAGTCCGTCATCCGCGTTGAAGACGTTCACAAGTATTACGATCTGGGCGAAATCCGCGTGCACGCCTTGCGCGGCGTAAGTGTCGACATTCGTCGCGGCGAATTTCTGGCCATCATGGGCGCGAGCGGCAGCGGCAAGTCCACCTTCATGAACATGCTTGGATGTCTCGACAAGCCCACCTCCGGCAGATATTTACTGGATGGCCTCGATGTTTCGCAGCACGACAAACGCGCCCTCGCCCAGATCCGTAACCAAAAATTGGGTTTCGTGTTTCAGGGCTTCAATCTTCTCGCTCGCACCACCGCGCTGGAAAACACCGAATTGCCTACGCTGTACACAAAAATCACTAAAGAAGAACGGACCCGGCGCGCCACCCATGCGCTCGCCATGGTGGGACTCGCCAATCGCTCCGGTCACTTCCCATCACAAATGTCCGGCGGACAACAACAGCGCGTGGCCATTGCTCGGGCTTTGGTGAATCAGCCATCCATTTTGCTGGCCGACGAACCGACCGGCAATTTGGATACCCGAACTTCCGTAGAGATTATGGAAATTTTTCAAAACTTGAATGATAAAGGTTTAACCATCGTGCTGGTGACTCACGAAGTGGACGTCGCGCACTTCGCCAAACGCATCCTGGTATTTCGCGACGGTAAAATTCGCAAAGATGACCCCGTCACGGATCGGCCCAGTGCTACTGAAGTGCTGCAGACATTGCCCACACTCGAAGACTGATTGCCAGCAGAAGGTGACCTCGACCTCCAGGAACCCGGGCACAACGCAAGGTGGTCGGCATGAATTCGACGAATACCAGACAATGAACGACCCGGCATTTTCACTGACGCCGCCCCTTGAGCCTCAACACTCGACTTTCAAGACCACCTAGTCATGGGAACAAAAATGGCGATGCGCACGCTCGAGGTTGCAGAGCACCTTGCATGCCTCCCGACCCGACCACTAAGGTCGTTTAGAAGATGATTTTAAGAGCGAACTGAATTTCTCTCGCAGTGGTGTTGGTCCTGGTAAGCAAGCCGGCAACGCCGGTGGGGGCGCCCGTAGCATCGAAGATGTCGGTGTTGTCAGGCGTAACGGGTGGCGCGAAGTTGGCGTGATTTAGCACGTTGAACATTTCAGCCCGGAATTGCACGTTGAAATTCTCGGAGATTTTACGGATGTAATTGTTCTTGAAGACCGAAAAATCAACTTCCGTAGTGCCGGGGCCAATCGCAATGTTACGGCCGGAGTTGCCCTTTAAGTTGAAGCAGCGGAGGTCGCCAGGGGCCAGCGCGGCTCCAAGCGTTGGGGGAGCGGGGTCGCAATTGGCGTCAAAGAACGCCTGGTTGGGCGCTACCGGAACCGAAAAGCACTGCGTCTTGATGTAGTTGTTAGGGTTCCCAGGGTTGGTCGGTGATTGACATCCGGAGCCGCCAAGCCGGTTAGGATAGGCCCAATCATCGGAACTTAGCGTGCCGTTCGGGTCGCGCCGGTACCAAAAGTCGGAGTGAAGGGGATGCCGGTGCTGGCGGTAAAGATGATTCCGAGCTGCCACCCCTCCGTCAAGAAACGCGCCGGCCCAGTGATGGATTTAGGCGAAGGCAGTTCCCAAAGACCGTTGATGACCAGTGTGCGGGCGACGTTGAAGTCGGACAAGCCGCGACTCGCTCGTGGGATTGAAGAAATAGCTTGGGCTCGCGATGGAGTTTCCGAATGCGTCGCCGGCGACGGTGGCCGAGCTGGTGTCGATACTGCGCCCCCAAGTGAAGGTTCCCTGTACCTGGAATCCGTGGCTCATGCGCTTGGCCAACTGCGCTTCGAGAGCGTTGTAGTAAGACTGCCCTTCGTAGAACATGCCGCGCACGGAGCCGTAGTTTTCATTGATGCGATTGGGAGGAGCGCAGGAACCGGGATCGGCTGCCATTGGGATCGAGCTGGTTGCACGTGGGCGAAAACACATTGCCGAGGGCATCTACCTTCGGGAAGAGATAGCCCGCGGAAGTCAGAGTCGGAATCACGATGTCAGCATCATCCGGACGATATGGCTGATGAATCCCACGGGAGCCTACATAAGCGACTAGATGAAGTCAGGCTAGGGGTGAGTTGATACTGCACATTGAGGTTGTACTGCATCACATAATTGCGCTTCGGATTGGGGTCGATATAAGTGGCGCGCAACTTATTGAAGGCAGAGGCGGAAGGTTGTTGTAAAACGAGCCGACACCCGGGTTGTTGATGGAGGTGTACTGAAAAAATGGAGCGGCCAAGGTGGTCAGCAAAGTGAATTGATAAGGCAGAGGCAGCACATCGAACATTCCAAAACCGCCGCGAACGGCCATTTTCCATTCTGCGCGGATCCCATGCAAATCCGATACGTGGCTCGAAGTTTTTGGTGGTGGGATTGTTAAAGAAGGGATCGCCTAGGTGCGGTGTGGCGTCGGATAGATTGCGGAGGACGGCAAGTTTGCCTTGGGTTTCCGTGGGAACGGTGACCATCTCATAGCGTAAGCCGATGTTCAGAGTTACGTTTGGCTTCCAACGCCAATCGTCCTGGATATACCCACCGAAAAGAGTCTGACGAAGATTGCGGGGCGAGAGAGTACTCGCGATTCCGCCCTGGAAACGGCTGGGATTGTTGGCATAAGAAATTCTGCAAGTTGCTGAATTTGAAAATGCCATTGGGATCAGAAAGAGCTTTGATCTCCAGTTCCATGTGTTCTGCAGCAAATCCAAATTTAATAGTGTGAGTGCCCTTGTTGATGAAGGCATCGTCATAAAACTGGAAAGTGTTCCAGTGGTAGAAGTAAGCAGCCTCGCCTCCGACGCCTCCTAGGAAAGTGGTCAGCCCGTTCACGAAGACTTGCGGAGCAGTGCGTCCTGGGAAGGTACCCAGCGAAGTGTCTGCCCGCAGCTGGCACCAGGGCTTTGGCACCCTGGTTGTTGTCAACGTTTTCATAGTTGTAACCGAAGCGAACGCTGTTGGCGAAAGTCGGCTTGAAGATGTGGGTTTCTTCCAGTGCGGCGATTTGGCGTGCTGATTTGGTGGTGAGCAAGACATCGTTGACGCCATCCGGAGAAGTATAGGGCGTCTTGTCGAAGAGATAGGTGCCGGAGGCGCTGTCTTTTTCGGAGAATTTGTGGTCGAGGCGAGTGGTGTAGAAATTCTCGTTGACCACTTGTTGGCCGGCGAAACTATACTCGGCGATATCAGGATTGCCGGTGACCGGGCCGTTGGGCAAATGGTAAAAGGCCAAAAATTGCTGGACTCTTAGGGTCGATCGTGACGGTAATGGGATTGCCGTTACTGTCATGGATCATGCCGTTGCGAGCGTCGAGCGACGGAACGGTGGTGAGAGCGGTGATTCCCTTGGATTGACGGATGCCCTCGTAGTCGAAGAAGAAGAAGGTTTTTTCGCGTGATGATGGGACCGCCGATGGATCCGCCAAATTGATTACGCTTGAAGGATGGAATTTGCGGGCCATCAAAGAAATTTCTCGCGTCGAGCGCGCTGTTGCGCAGAAATTCGTAAACGCTTCCGTGGAAGGCGCCGGTGCCTGAGCGGGTAATGGCGTTGATGACGCCACCGGAGGTCTTGCCGTATTCCGCGGAGTAGTTGCTGGTGAGTACAGAAAATTCCTGAATCGCGTCGACACCGAGACTGCCGCCAAGGACACTGCCGGGCGCGCCATTCGCGTAATCATTCAAGCTGATGCCGTCGAGGCGATAGTTGTTTTGCTGCGGGCGCGCGCCAGAGATCGTGAGCTGCTGGCCGAAACCGCGATTGCCGCGATCCGCGCCAGAGGAAAAGCTCGGCTGCGTCTGAATGGTGTCGACGCCCGGCTGCAAAGCCGCGAGATCCGTCCAACTGCGTCCATTCAGGGGAAGTTCTCGCACGGTGGTGGCCTGCACCGTCGCGCTGATATCCGAACTGGCGAGTTGCACGGCCGGGGCTTCTGCAGTAACTTCCACTCGGTGAGTGACCGTGCCGACTTGCAGCGTCAAATTGAACTCTTGTTGCGCGCCGACGTTGATGGTTATCCCGTTTTTGACTTCTGTATTGAAACCACTGGCAGACACGGTGACTTGATATTCCGCCGGCAGAAGGTTCGCCGCGATATAGAATCCTTCTTTGTTCGTAGTGACCGTGCGTTCCACACCGGTGGCTAAATCTTTGATGACGACCTGCACGTTCGGCACCTGAGCGCCCGATGCATCAGTGATCGTTCCGGTTAAGGTGCCGCCGGCAACCTGGGCGCGCGATGGAGCCGCGTGAAAAGTGAACAGTGCAAGGACTGCAAGAAACACATAGAAGAATGGGACTGACCGAAATCGAGAATTCATGAGGCCCCCTAGTTGCGAGGAGGCTAGTTCAATGTCAACGACAATGCCTTAATGGAGAATTAATAAAAATTTAGATGGACGGCATCAACATTTTAAATAGCGGAGTAAATATGTGCTGCTGTTACTGAGCAGTAAAATCGCAGGCAAATTTGAACCTCCGAGCTACGGAGAAGGCAAAGCATGACGGCTGGTTCAAAAAAAGGATGATCAGAATACAGATGCAGTTCTTTTGCCCTTCGGGCGCCGTTACTCCCACACGCATCACGTTACTTGGTAATTTCGGCAAGATTCTGTTGACGGAAGGGCTGAATATGCCTCGCCCAGGTTATTTCAGGTCGTTGCGGACCACTTGTCCGCCCTTCATAACGAAACCTATGCGTTCAAGTTCCGTTATATCTTTCAAGGGATCTCCCGAGACGGCTATCAGATCGGCAAACTTACCTTTATCGAGGGAGCCAATCTTGTCTTGCCAGCCCATCATTTCCGAAGCGACGGTGGTCGCACTCTGGATGGCCTGGGCATTGGACATCCCGTATTTGACCAGGTATGCGAATTCTTTGGCCTGGCTACCGTGGGGAAAAGGGCCCACTCCACTGCCAAAGGATATTTTTACTCCTCGCGCGATGGCCATGCGTCCGGTTTTTTCGCGCAAGGCTTCCAGGCTGTACTTTCCGCCAGTGGACTTGGCATCCTTCTCAGTGTATTCGGAAAGCGAGTAATGATACGCAGTCAATTCAAGATAGATGCCCTTCTTCTTGATGGCGTCGGCGGTGGCTTCGTCCATTTCTATAGCGTGCTCGATTGTATCTACTCCCGCATCGATGCAATTCTTCAGTCCTTCGCCACCAAACGCATGGCACGCAGCTTTCTTGCCGTGGCGGTGAGCTTCGTCTACGATGGCTTCCACTTCTTCCTTGGTGAAGGTAGGATCGCTGAATAACTTGCCGTCGGGTTCAAACTCATATCCCGCGCTCGAATGAAATTTGATCCAGTCCGCCCCATAGTGAATCTGTTCGCGGACGGCCTGCCTCGCGGCATACGGACTATCCACGGTTTGGTAATTACGCGGTAAATTCACCTCGGAGGAACCTAGCATGCCCTCCCCGGTTGCGACCAGTCCCATGGTGGAGACCTGCATCCGCGGACCTGGGAAAATACCTTTGTTGATGGCTCTCTTGATGTCCACATCGGCGTAGCCGCCGCCGTGACTCATTAGATCGCGAAGTGTAGTAAAACCCGCTCGCAAATCTTTTTGCGCGTTGGCTAATGCCAACAGTGTGCGATATTCGCGCGTGTCGTTGATGGGGCTGGCGTAGGCCGGCCCGCCTGACTTTACGCCATCCAGGCCAAAACCAAAAACGTGGGTGTGGCCGTCAATCAGTCCGGGCAAAACTGTGGCGTTGCTGAGGTCAATTTCCTTGGCGCCGCCCGGCACAGAGGCGGATGCCGCAGCGCCAACTGATTTAATTTTTTCCCCCTCAATGATAATGATTTGGTTCTCAAGCATCTTGCCACTCTTGCTGTCAAACAGGCGTCCGGCACGAATCACCACCATGGCTGGTTGGGTTTGAGGACCTGGCGCTTGCTCTTGAGCTGGTACGGAAAACGCCCCCGCCAAAATCAGTACGCACATCGATAGATTTTTTTTGTCGTAACTCAATGGAGCTCTCCGCTAGCCGTGAACCGCGATTTACGTGCGCTACTGGGTGTGGAGCGAGGCTGGGTTGGCAGATTCGAGCATCGCGCCCTAGCATACAGAAAATAAAATGCAGCCAAACTGTAGTTCCCACCGGTGCGGTGTACAAATTCGCAAACGCTACGGCTGGCTTAGAACTTACCAATCATAATGAACTAAATTGCGTGCTTTCAGCCTGGCAAGAATAGAGCATCCAAACTTTTTATGGAGTTAAAAGAAGATTAATTTTCTTTCAGGTCGTGACAGTGTGATGCAACAAGTCGTCGTTAAAAGACCGGATATTTATACACGGTCGAGGCTGCGCGTGGCTGGTCCGGCGAATCATCGTTGACGTGCAAATTATCACGGCGTAGCATCCCGCATCGCTGCCGGCAATAATTGCGGGTGTTGCAATCGCAGCATTCGGGTTGTCAACGAAGATCACGCCACTTGATGCCAACCAAAATATGAATTCCCAATCCTCGCAGCAGACTCCCACGGGGGTTCGCTGGCAAATCCTGGCAATCTTATCCCTGATCATGGTGGTCACCGCCTTGGGCCGGCTCAATCTCGGGATCGCGGGCAAATCCATCCAGGAAGAATTTCAGTTGTCGAGCCAGACGATGGGCTGGATTTTTGGAGCTTTCGCTTTCGGGTACGCATTATTTCAGATCCCTTCAGGCTGGGCGGCCGACCATTTTGGACCGCGCAAGACCTTAACACTGGCAATTTTGTGGTGGGCCACGCTGACGATGACCATGACGCTTGTTCCCTTTTTCGCGTTGCGTTTGTCGCTTAGCTTGGCATGGACGTTTGGTTTTGTGCGATTTCTGACCGGACTGGGCGAGGCGGCCAGCTACCCCAATGCCAATCGAATCGTAGCTTTCTGGACGACCAAGAGGGAACGTGGTATTGGAAGTAGTTTGCTGCTGGGCGGCGTGGGCGCCGGCGGCGTGATGGCCCCAGCGCTCTTTGCGGTGACGATGCAGCGATGGGGTTGGCGGTCATCGTTTATCGTTTCAGGTATGCTGGCGATCGTGGTAGCGTCCGCCTGGTGGGCCTTCAGTACCAACCGGCCAGAGGAACATCCACGCGTAAATGCCGAGGAGCTGGAAATTCTGGGCGCCTCGCAGCGTGCGAGAAGCAATTCTCCGTACATTCCTTCTAAAACTCCCTGGCGTCACATTCTCGCCAATCGCTCGGTGTGGGCGCTACTGCTCAGTTATTTTTTTCACGGCTACACACCCTTCATCTACTTCACTTGGTTCTTCATTTACCTCACACGAAGTTCGCGGACTCACCGTGCCGAAGGGGGGCTTGTGGGCGGCTACTCCATTCATCGCCATGACAATGCTTTCGCCTGATCGGCGGATGGTTATCTGACCGAGCGGTGGAGCGATTCGGTACCGGGCGTGGACGGCAAAGCACCGTGTGGTTCGGCATGACCGTGTCAGCGCTGTTGCTGTGGTTCGGCAGTCGCACCATAAATAATGTCCGCAGCGATACTGTTATTGGCGTGCGCTGCAGGATTCAGCAATTTTGCCGCCCCGAGCTGGTGGGCAACGTGCATCGACCTGGCTCCCAATTACTCGGGTTCGCTTTCCGCGTTAATGAATATGTGCGCCAACATTGCAGGCGGCATCGCTCCTGTCCTGACCGGTTACATCGCCGACTTCATTTGGTTGGACCGAGCGTTGGATTTCGCCGCGTTATGAGTTTCACTGCGGGCGTCTTGTGGATTTCAGTGGACGCGGGCAAGAGCCATGGAGAGCCACCGAGATTTACCGGCGAGGAGCCGATTTTAGGTTAATCTGTTAAGCAACGGAGGGACCAATTTGAAGAGCATGACAAAGTATTTCGAGAAATGCTGAACGCCCCAGGGATTATTCACGCGCCGATCGCCTACGATCCCACTTAGCGCAAAAATCGCGGAGCATGTAGGGTTTCGGGCTCTGGATCTCGGCGGTTACGCACTGGGGGCGAGTTCCTGCGTTCCAGAGCCGTTGCTCAGCCTGGAAGAAGTTGCCATGGCGACGAGAAGAATGACCGCGCGGTTTCGATTCCGCTGATGGTCGATGGCGGCGCCGGCTATGGGGACGCCGTTCACGTAATTCGAACCATGCACGTTCTGGAGCAGGCGGGCGCCGCCGCAGTGCACATCGAGGATCAGGTGTTTCCCAAGCGCGTGCACTACCACAAAGGCCAGGAGCACGTGATTCCCGCCGAGGAAATGTGCGAGAAAATCCGCTACGCGGCGAAGAGCAGGCGCGATCCCAATTTTGTGATTGCTGCGCGTACCGATGCAATGCGCACGGATGGATTTGCGGAAGGGATCCGGCGCGCAAATCTGTACGCCGAAGCTGGTGCCGACATGATCATGATTTTCCCCAATAACGTCGACGAGGCGAGGCAGGCTCCCAGGGAAGTGCGCACGCCGCTCATATATGTAAACAGCGAAGGCAACCGGCTAAATCGACCCATCCTCGGAGTTCGGGAACTTGAAGATATGGGCTACAAGATGGTGAACGACGCCATCAGCGCCATCACGGTGATGTTCAAGTCGGTGAAAGAGCTTTTTGTGCGGTTGAAAGAAACAGGTAATACCGGGATGGACCAGGATGTTTTTCGAAGAATACGCAAGGAGATCGAGGACACCATCGGCTTGGAAGAATATTATCGTATCGAGGAGAGCACCGTTGAAAACTATAAATAAGATGGCCAGCGAGGAGCAGGAACAAAATCGACGTTACCGAGGCTCCCGCAAAATTATTTTTTGTTCCATTTTTCTAATTGCGTTCGTGTTTGCGGGAATGGCCTCGTCGCGCAGCGGAGTTCCCGTTTCGACTACCTTGAAACCGGTCAAGCGCGTTTTGCTGATCAGCGTGGACGGCTTACACGCTTTGGATCTGGCGAATTTCATTAAAGCGAATCCTCAATCCAACCTCGCGCAGCTCAGCGCCCACGGCGTCACGTACACCCAGGCTTCCACGTCTAAGCCGTCCGATTCCTTCCCTGGCTTGATGTCAATAGTGACAGGCGGGTCGCCAATTTCGACGGGGTTGTGGTACGAGGGTGCGTACGCCCGCGACTTGTCCCCGGCCGGTTCGAATTGCAAAACGATGGGAACGGAAATTGTGTGGGACAGCGGCATCGATCGCGACAAGAAACTCATCGATGGCGGGGGCATCGATCCGACAAAACTGCCTCTCGATCCGAAGAACAACTGCTCGGCCATTTATCCCCACGATTTCCTACGGGTTAACACGATCTTCGAAGTTGCGCACCAGGCCAATCTGCGCACCGCATGGGTAGACAAACATCCTTCCTACGAAATGGTCAATGGGCCTTCCGGCAAAGGGGTGGACGATTTATTCACGCCGGAATTAGCGGCTTCCGGCGCAAGTCACGATGTTAAAAAGGCCGAAGCTTTCGACGACAAAAAAATCGATGCGGTATTAAACGAGATCAACGGTAAGGACCATTCGGGCGCAAAAAATACTCCAACCCCTGATCTCTTTGGCACGTCACTCCAAGCTTTTAGCATGGGGCAAAAGCTGGGTGGTTATACGGATGAGATGGGCACGCCCGGCGAGGCGTTGTCCGAAGCGTTGCAACACACGGACGAATCATTGGGGAAGCTTCTGCAAGCGCTTCGACAACGCAGTCTGGAGGATTCCACGATGATTGTGGTCACGTCGAAACATGGTGAGTCTCCCATGGATCCCCGGAAACGAAAGTTGGTCGCCGACACTATCCTCGAAGGAATTCTGAAAACGTCTCACCCGGGAACGGTCAGCTTCGCTTATCAGGACGGGGATCTCGCGTCGGTCTGGCTCAAGGATCAAAGCCAAACTCAAAACATCGTGCAAACCCTGAGCAAGCCGGAAAATGAATCCGCTACCGATGTGGAAGAGATTCTGGCGGGCGAGGGGTTGAAACTCATGTTCAACGATCCGTTGCACGATGCACGCACGCCGGACATTATCCTGGTTCCGCGACTCGGCGTGCTCTATATGGAAGGAGACACAAGATTTCTTGCAGAGCACGGCGGGTTTCACAAGCAAGACATCAATGTGGCCTTACTGCTTTCTCGTGCTAATTCTCAGCCGCGGGTAATCAAAACGCCAGTGCAAACGACGCAGATTGCGCCAACGATTCTGAAGGCCTTGGGATTGAATCCGCAGGCATTGCGAGCTGTCCAGCAAGAGAAAACTGCGGCGTTGCCGGAATGACCTCGCCAAATCTTTTGACCGCCGGCACACGAGAAGTAGTGCCGATTCTTGTCAAACGATTACGTTGGCGGTGACAAATCTAGTCCCCACTCGAGTGCGCTGGCGGATCGTCGCTTTACTGGCGATCGTCGCCGGCGTGACATACATCGACCGGCTAAATCTCGGGATAGTCGCGAAATTCATCATCGACGATTACAAGTTCTCCACGCAAAACATGGGCTGGATTCTCGGGGCGTTTAGCCTCGGCTACGCAATCTTTCATATACCTGGCGGTTGGCTGGCGGATCGTTATGGGCCGGGGCGGGTCCTGGCCGGGGCTGTGCTGTGGTTCTCTGCATTTACCGTCCTGACGGCATTTGCTCCGAGCTTGCCTTTGATCAACTGGTTCGGCGCCGCGTGGGCCTTCGCGGTGGTGCGTTTCAGCATGGGCCTGGGCGAAGCGTCGGCGTTGCCGGTGGGCAACAAGCTGATGGCGTTCTGGTTGGGCGAAAAAGAATTGGCTTTCGGCACCAGCATTTTTTTGGCGGGCGTGGGAGGTGGCGGCATCATCGCGCCATTTTTCATTTCCTGGCTCATAAAACATTGGGGATGGCGGGCATCGTTTTTTGTTTCCGGAGCTGTTGGCATGATCTTGGCGGCCGTCTGTTACGGGTATGTCAAGAGCCGGCCAGAAGAACATCGGGGTGTGAATGCTGCGGAACTCGGCCTGATTCGTGGGAGCGGCGGCTTGGAGCACTACCGCACACTGTCTTCGGCAGGCGTTTTTGCGGTTCCGTGGAGAAAAATCCTGGCGTCGCGTTCGACGTGGGGCTTGATGTTGAGTCATTTCTGCCTGGTTTATCCGGTGTATATATTTTTCACCTGGTTTTTTCTTTACGTCATGAAGGCGCGCGGCATGAACATCACCAAAGCCAGCTTCTGGGTGTCGGCACCTTTTGTCGCCAACGTCATCATGGTTCCACTGTGGGGTTGGCTTTCGGACCGGGCGGTCAACAAGCTGGGCAAACGCTCAGGGCGACGCGCGTCCGCTGGCCTGGCCATTTTTTGTTCTGCCGCTCTGTTATGGGCCGGGAGTCACACACCAAACAACGTACTCGCACTTTTGCAACTCGCCATCGCTGCGGGATTTAATTTTGCCGCGTCAGCGGTGTTGTGGACGACGTGCAACGATATCTCCATGGAGTTTTCCGGATCTGTTTCGGGCACGATGTCCACATTGGGAAGCTTGGGTGGGTGGGTTTCGCCGGTATTGACCGGCTATGTGGCGGCAAGATTTGGGTGGACCTACGCGCTAGATCTAGCTGCTGGGATTACTCTCGTCAGCGGACTTGCGTGGTTTTTCATTGATGCGGAACAGTCAATCTTATCGAGCTGAACCATTGATTACCGAAGCGCATCCTATGCGGGGGATTTCGGGCGGGTAAGAGTCAGACATGATCGCAACGAGCGCGGTCTTAGACTCCGCAATAAGTCATGACACTTCGTTTTGCTTTATGGCCCTCCGCAAAATCTCGGCGAGATGCAGCGTTGGGCGGCCGGTGGCCTGGGTGATTTGTTCGCGGCAACTAAATCCGTCGGCAACGAGCAAAGTGTCAGCTGCCTCGTTGCGCACGGCCGGCAGCAGCACCCGCTCTCCAATACGCTGCGATATCGCGAATTTCTTTCTTTCGAAGCCGAATGCACCGGCCATCCCGCAACAGCCGGAGTCGGGCCTGACAACCTCTGCGCTGATTTTGCTAAGCAGAGCCTCTTCATCGGTCATTCTTGCGAGGGCCTGCTGATGGCAGTGGCCGTGAAGAAGGATGCGACGCGATAGCGGGCCCACTTGCAGATTAGGAGCGTAGCGGTGCAAAAACTCGCTGAGCAGAAATGTTTGCGAGCGCAATTTCTTGGCGCGCACGTCAATTGGAAATAAATTCGGCAGTTCGTCGCGAAATACTGAAGCGCAGCTGGGCTCGAGAACTACGATTGGCGTGCCCGCGTCAATCTGCGGTTGGAGGGCGTCCAATATTCGCAATAAATATTTTTTGGCCTCGTCCAACATTCCGAAATCGTAGAGCGGGCGGCCGCAACACAGATGTTGCGCTGAAGTAGCGACCGTGAACCCGGTGTGTTCAAGGATTTCGAGCGCGGCTTTGCTGGTTTCCGGGTGAAAATAGTTATTGAAAGTGTCGATCCACAGAAATACTACTCCTTTCTTCTTATCGGTCGGTCGCCCGAAAACACCTTTGCCATGCTCTTGCGTTGATTTGCGGTTCGCTAGCCAATGGCGAAAAGTGGTTCGAGCTAGAGTGGGGATTTTACGTTCTGGCGCCAGACTCAAAACCTTGTTAGCGATGTAGCGGGCCACGAAATTGCTGTTCAAGAAATTGACCGCCGTCGGTGCCAGTGACGCCAGGCGCGCCCATCTGTCGATTTTTCCGAAGGCGTGAGCGTGGAGTGGACGAGATTTCTTTTCGTAGTAGTGCGACAAGAATTCGGCGCGATAGGTCGCCAAGTCCACATTCGCGGGGCATTCAGACTTGCAGGCTTTACATGATAGACATAGGTCGAGGCTTTTCTTTACGTTCTCGTCGTTCCAGCCATCGCGAACAACCTCACCCTGCAACATTTCGAACAGCAAGTGGGCACGCCCACGCGTGCTGTGCTCTTCTTCCAGCGTAACCATATAGCTGGGGCACATCGCGCCGCCATCCTGCTTACGGCAGGCCCCAAGCCCGATACACCTCAAGGTGGCGGTGGCTAACGAGCCTTCATCGGACGGGAATGCAAAGTGTGTTTTGGGCTGCGCTGGTTTGTAATCCGCGCCTAGCCGCAGGTTTTCAGTTGGCAGATAGGCGTTGATCACTTTGTGGGGATTCATTTGGTTCTGCGGGTCCCAGACGGATTTAAATTCGCGCAAAGGCTTCCATCAACTCGGGACCAAACATTTTGGGTAGCAGCGCGCCGCGGGACTGGCCGTCGCCATGTTCGCCCGAAAGCGAACCACCGTAACTGACCACTAAATCGGCCGCGCGTTCGATAAACTCCCCATATTTGCGGATGCCGCTTTCGCTTTGCAGGTCGAAACTCACGCGCATGTGTATGCAGCCGTCGCCAAAGTGCCCGTAAAAGGAACCGCGGTAGTTGTATTCGTTCATCAACCCGCGGACGCGGCGGAGATATTTGCCCAATTGTTCGGGCGCAACGGCGGCGTCGTCCCAACCTTCCCATTCCGGGACGGCGCCTGGCGCAAACGCTGCAGCGCGTGGACCCGCTTCACGCAAATGCCACACGCGGCGAGCTTCTTCTTTTGTGTACAAACGAGCTATGGGGGGAATAAGGCCGCTACTCAGGGCCGCCATCAGTTTCCTGGCCACGGCTTCCGTTTCTGCCGCATCGTCGGAACCAAACTCCACCAGCAAGATGCCCCGACCTGCGGGGAGTAAATCGACGTGTGGAACGCCTTTCTGTTTGAGCCCATCAACAATGCTGCCTTCGAATCCTTCGAAGCCGATGGGCGAGAATTTCAGAATTTCCGGGACCTGGTCCGCGGCGATAAACACGTCGTCGTAGCCCAGGCCCACCAGCGTGCGTTGTTGGGGGCTGTGAATCAGCTTAAGTTTAGCTTCGAGGACGATCACGCAGGTGCCCTCAGTTCCCACGAGGGCGCGGGCCACATGGAAGCCATGTTCTGGAAGCAATTCATCGAGGTTGTAGCCCGATACGCGGCGCGGAATTCGGGGGAAGCGCGCACGGATCAAGGAATCGTACCGGTCTCGTATCTGCCGTAGTCGCGAATAGATGCCGGATTCACGTCCGTCGGCCGCAGTTTTCGTCGGCGAGTTCCAGTTCACTGGTCGCGCCTACCGTCAATTGCGACCCGTCGTACAACAGGATGCGCAACTCTTCGACGTTATCAACAGTCTTGCCGCCGAGTAGCGAGTGAGTACCGCAGGAGTTGTTGCCGATCATGCCGCCTATGGTGCAGCGATTGTGCGTCGAGGGATCAGGCGCGAAAGTCAATTTGTAAATTTCTGCTTGATTTCGCAGAGTATCGAGGACCGCTCCGGGCTGCACGCGAGCGAAACGCTCTTGTGAATTTATTTCCAGAATCTTGTTCATGTACTTGGTGAAATCGAAAACCACGGCTACGTTGCAGCATTGGCCTGCAAGGCTCGTGCCGGCACCACGCGGTAGGACGGGCGCGCCGAACCTTCGGCATACGGCCACCGCCGCAATCACGTCGCTGTTATCGCGGGGAACGACCAAGCCTATGGGGACCTGCCGGTAATTGGACCCATCGGTAGCATAGAGTGCGCGGCTCCCGGGGTCGAAGCGGACTTCGCCTTGCACCACGCGCTTCAGCTCCTGTTCCAACTCGCGTGCATCCGCAAACGCGTCCATGGGTTTGGCGTGCGAGCTCAGCGGTAAAGGGGTCAGTGGCTGCACTGTGGCCTCAGGGACGCGTTCTGTAGCGACGACTTATCAGAGCGCTGACGTTTATGCAGCGGCATTTGCACCCCTTGCGTGATCCGGTAGTTCTGCGCCAGAGAGTACTTCGTCGACATTCATTCGGAAGGCCAGAATAGCGCCAAGCAAGAGAAGTCCAATACTGCCGATGAACGGCAACTCCCAATTGCCCGTTTTGTCGATAATAAATCCAAAAACCAGCGGAGAAATAATCGCAGCAAAAGCCGTCCCAGTGTTCATTACACCACTGGCGGAGCCGGCAAATCTTGGGGCGATGTCCATTGGAATAGCCCACATCGGCCCGATAGTAAACTCGGAAAAGAAGAACGCGACACTTAGACAAATTGCAGCCAAGGTCAGGTTGTGTGAGTAGAACAGCGGCACCATACAAGATAACGAACACAGAAATCCGAAAACGATCAAGTTTCGGCGAGCCTTGTTGCGGCTGCCGGTGCGAGCCAAGATGCGGTCACTCAAGACTCCACCCAGGGTATTGCCGACCATGCCGGCGAGAAATACTCCGGCGGCGAACAGCGCAGAGTTTTGCAGCTTGAGCCCGTAGCTGTGAAGAAAAAACAAAGGAATCCAAGCGAGATAGAGCCAAAGTGTCCACGCATAGCAAAAATAAACGGCGGTGACGGGGAGCATTCTGCGCAACAGACTAGGCCAGGGCACAACTTGTTTCTGGCCAGTACTTTTAGCCACGAAATCGGGAAGGGCTTGCAGTTCTCTTGCAGTGATAGATGAATGCGAGGCGGGATTGTCGCGAAAATAAGTCGCCCAAACAACCGCCCACATCAGGCTTAGCGTTCCGAGAACGAAAAAAGAGCCGCGCCAACTTACAAATGTAATCAACCAGGCCACTACCGGCGGCGTCAATGCGCTCCCGAGGCGCGCACTCGAATGCGTAATGCCCTGTCCAAAACCGCGTTTCCTCGCAGGCAGCCAATCACTCATCGCGCGTGTGGCAGTGGGAAAAGTCGCGCCTTCTCCAAAACCCAGAAGAAGACGCGCGCTCAGTAATGCCGCCAAACCATTGGCCTTGCCGGTCAACAATGTCGCGGCTCCCCAAATGATGGCCGAAACGGTGAGCGTCATTCGCGCGCCAAAGCGATCGCTGAGCCAGCCCCCCACAATTTGGAAAACGAGATAAGGATAAGCAAACGCTGAGAACACCAAACCGACCTGGGTGTTCGAAAGGTGCAACTCTTCTTTGAAAACAAAAGCGGCGGTGCTGACGTTGTTTCGATCGATGTAAGTGAGCGCGTACATGCAGCACAGCAGGATCAAGACATTAGTCGTGGCTGGGAAAATTTTGGCAACCAAATTATTTAGGCCCCGTGAGTACCGCGGGAGTATCACGCCGCGCTACGGGACGCCATTTCGGCACCCGGCCGGCCGCGGCGCCAGCGATTCGAGAGCGGCCATGAGCCCGCCCTCTGTGTGCGGGATGCCGCTCACGCGCAAGCCCATCTCAACTCCGGCAAGCGTGCCCGCCAGCATCAAATCGTTGAAGTGTCCTAAATGTCCGATACGAAACACCTTGTCGGCGAACTTAGAGAGGCCAGCGCCGAGGGACATGTCGTATTTTGATAGAATCGTCGCTCGTAGCGCGTCCGCGCTGTGGCCCTCGGGTACAAATACCGCGGACACGGTATTCGAATATTCCGAGGGCTCCTCGCAAACCAATTCCAGATTCCAACCGCGCACTGCCGCTCGCGTGGCTTCCCCGAGACGCTGGTGCCTGCGAAAAACATTTTCGAGCCCTTCTTCCAGAATCATTTGCAGTGCTTCTCTAAGGCCAAAGACCAAATTGATCGATGGGGTGTACGGAAAAAATCCATTACGGCTCAGCTCCAGAAGAGCGGTCCAATCCCAGTAAGAGCGCGGCATCTTCGCGGTTTTCCCGGCCGTCAGTGCTTTTTCAGAAATAGCATTGAAGGCCAAGCCGGGAGGTAACATTAAGCCTTTTTGGGACGAGGCGACCATGACGTCAACTTCCCATTCGTCATGCCGGTAATCAATCGACCCCAGAGAAGAAACCGCATCGACCATCAGCAGAGCTGGATGATGCAGGCGATTCAAGGCCCGGCGAATCTCCGAAATGTTGGAAGTAGCTCCGGTGGCCGTCTCGTTGTGCACCAACATCACGGCTTTGTATTCGCGGCGATGGTCTTCCGCCAGTTTTGCTTCCACGTCGCTGACCACAACTCCGGAGCGCCACGAGCCGGGGAGGTAATCGACCTTCAATTGAAAGCGTTCTGCAACCTGCCGCCAAAGTTTTGAGAAGTGGCCGGTCTCAAACATCAAGACGCGATCGCCGGGAGAAAGAGTGTTCACGATGGCCGCTTCCCAGCCTCCCGATCCTGAAGCTGGATACATAGCGACCGCGCCGCGTGTCTGGATGACGGTGCGCAATTGCGCGAGAGATTCGCTTACGAGGGCGGCGAATTCCGCGCCGCGGTGGTCCACCACCGGGCGGCCAATTGCGCGCAGCACCCGATCTGGAATGTTGCTGGGACCAGGAATCTGCAGAAAATGTCGACCTGTATGAACGTTAGCCTCCCGGACTCTTTAGAAATTGCGGCGGGATACCACGACCCCCGCGGTCGCGCATAAGATTCGAACAAGCGCAAAGTCAAGTCCAGTTAGCACAACATACGGACCTGATGGCATGGCGTTAAATCCCCATTTAATTTCTTTCGGCACTCTGTCTTTGGCAGCAATTTCTCAGGGCGCCGCTTATTCCTTACTTGTTACTCGCAAGCGAACTAGCGGGCCATGAAATTGGCCACCGTAAATGTCGGTGTCCCGCACATCGCCGGAAAATTCCTTGCGCGGAATGGAAAACTTAATGGTTAGAATTTCTGGTATTTCAAAGAACCGCACCCTTTCCGCCGCCACGCCGTAAAGTTCGGCAATGACAGCAGGACTAATCGTCTTACATTTCACGACCTGCTCATAACCCGCTCGGTCCTTAAACATGATGTCGAACGTCAAGTCGAACGGGCCGGCATTTTTGCTCCGAATTAATTTCGTAAGGTGCCATAGTTCAGTCATATGCCCTACAAAGACTCCCAGGTCGTGTGGAACGGTTTACAAGGATCGTCCAGCTCCCAAACGTGATTCGAGCAAAAACGATACACCGGGC
The DNA here is from genome assembly GCA_963732705.1 of uncultured Acidobacteriota bacterium. Taxonomy (GTDB): domain Bacteria; phylum Acidobacteriota; class Terriglobia; order Acidiferrales; family UBA7541; genus Acidiferrum. Next base: position 41,152 of record CAVTAN010000003.1, read on the forward strand.
CGGCGTCAATCCCTGGAGGCGAAAATGGGAAAGCAAAATTGCTGATTAGCCCCTGGTATTCGGGGATAGGGTGATGCAGCCCAGAATGCCAAATCAACGGCAAGATATCAGCAGCCAGAGTCTGCGATGAGGCGACCACATCGATGATCAGGCCAATTTCGTGGCCTTCCACTTTCGGCATGGGCTCCAGCGGCCCCATCACTCCATCCCGGCCGTAGACGCGAAAATTCAGAGCATACGCGCCAGGTGCCGGGGCCAGGCTGTCAGCAATTTTGCCCTCTACGAGCTCGCGCAAAGATGACAAAAAACTGTCGAGCTGCCCCAGTACCAGCGGGTCTCGGATACCTGCGATCACAATGGAGCGATAACCGACGAGACTGGCTCCTTCGATGCGAACGGTATAAACGCTCGCGGGAAGAAACCGTCCGCCCTCGACGCGCACCGCCCGATCAGTCACCGCCCGGTATCGCACCGCCGTGGTGTCGAGCGTTCCGCCCGGCTCGACCAGAAGGTATGGGTCGGCATTTTCGTACAATGTGTGCGCGGCGACGCTTTGTGGCGTGCATCGCAATTCCGGATTGGGGGGTTCAACGGTAAAGCCGCTCTCATCCAGTTCGGCAGCCATGCAATCCGGATAGAAACGCTGAGCCACGCTGGCTGCGCCGCATTCGAGAATTTTTCCGGCGTGAAACGCAACGTGCTTCGGAATCCCGCGCAACACCGGAAGCGCCGCGTAAATCGCCACGTCACTGCATCGCCCGGCGATCACCACCTGGGCCCCGGCGGACAGCGCGGCTTGCAGCGGCTCAATACCCATCATGGCCACAAATCGTTGCGCTTGGCGGATGATTTCTTCGTCGAACGCCGGCGCGGGCAAGAGCGGTTTGACGGCGTTGTTGCGGAACGCTTCGGTTAGGACGTCCCGCTCGATTTCGCTGTCAATAGCCGCGAGTTTGAAGTGCCAGCCATTTTCCCGAGCCAACTCCTGAACGATTTCAACGGTCCATGCAAGGTGAGGCCGGCCGCCCGCGTGCCCGGCGCTGCCAATGATAGCGGGAATGCCCGCGCGGAGAGTCTCGCCCAGAATGATGCCAAGATTTCGCTTTACTCCTTGGCGTGGTCCGCGAGGGTTTCCTGAGCCGAGATAATACGGTCCGGAATCTGTGCTACCGGCATCGCAACCGACAAAGTCTGCACCTTGATAGACTGCGCGCGCGAGGCTTTCTTTCCGAAAGCCGGTGCTCAAGTTCCCGGTGGCCGCCACGGCTTTGATTTTATGAATGGACGAAGGCAAGCGCTTCCCCATGCTGGTCATCGCGCAACTCCAGTGTAGTCCCGCGGAGGACTCCGCCCGAATAAGATAACTAAAACTTAATTTATGATTTATCGCCAAGGACTGTACGATTGCCCCGGAAAGGCTCTTGCCACGACGGAGCTTGCCGTCGCGCAGCCACCGGATAAACATTTCATGAAAAACAAATCGATCCGCAAATTTGCTGTTGTGTTGACGGTCATGGCTGGGGTAGCCGCTTGCTTCAGTGCTTGGCCAAAATTAGCCGAAACATCACGCCGCGTCGCCGCAGACCCGCAAGAAACTCGTGCCACGATTGCTCGATTGGATTTTGATATCTATCGATCGCGGATTGAGCCCATCTTTCTCAAGAAGCGCCAGGGCGACGTGCGCTGCTACGACTGCCATTCGGTGATGAACACGCGGCTGCGCTTGCAACCGCTCAATGCGGGAAATACCACCTGGAGCGAAGAGCAGTCGCGACTCAATTTCGAAGTGATTTCAAATCTGGTCAGCCCGCAAGAGCCCATGAAAAGCAGGTTATTACTGCATCCCCTATCACCGGAGGTCGGAGGGGACCCGCAGCACACCGGCGGGAAATTCTGGACTACGCGAGACGATCCGGAATGGAAAATGATTGCGGACTGGGTGGCGGGCGGCATCCGGCGAGATGGAACACAGCGAAAGAACCAGCGACGCAGATACGGATGCGGCCTTTCTTGCGTACAAATCCGTCATTGAACCAATTTTCCTCAAAGAGCGTCCGGGTCACGCGCGCTGCTACGGTTGTCACTCGGAAGGCAATCGCGCATTTCACCTCGAGTATTTACCGGAAAACCGCACGGCGTGGACAGACGAACTTTCCCGTCGCAATTTTGAAAACGTCATGCAACTGGTGTCTCCGGGAGAGCCCGTAAGAAGCATTTTGTTAATGCATCCGCTTGCGCCGGAGTCGGGCGGTGAAGCGTTTCACTCCGGCGGGCGGCAGTTTTCGTCCCAGACCGATCCAGACTGGCTAAAGATGGCGTCGTGGGTACATAACCTTCAGCGCCCCAGCGCATCTCCGCTGACTTTGAAGACCCGCATCTACATCACTAATAGTGCGGGCAGTACGGTGAACGTGGTTGACCCGGCCACGAACAAAGTGGTGCAGACGATTTCCGGAATTGAGTTGCCGCATGGCATCGTTTTCAGTCCAGACGGTTCGCGGGTGTACATCAGCAATGAGTCCGAAAGCGTTGTTGATATCGTCGATGGCGGGACCGGGCGGATCCTGGAAAAAGTTCCCCTTAGCGGCCATCCCAACAATCTTACGATCACGAAGGATGGAAAACGGTTGATCGTGGGGATCCGAACGGGCAAGGGCTCACTAGAGGTTATTGATACCTCCTCGCTGAAGACCACTAACAAAATTCCGGTGAGCGGACCGGTTCACAACGTGTATGTGACACCGGACGGAAAGTACGCCGTGTGTGGATCCATCGAAACAAAAATGCTTACGGTGATCGATCTCCAAGCGGAGCAGGCAGTTTGGGATCTCAATCTGGGCAGTGGCGTGCGCCCCATGGCGTTCGAAGGGAACGCCGATGGTTCAACGAAGAGAATATTTGTGCAGCTTTCAGGATTCAACGGATTCGCGATTGTGGATTTTGCGAAACGTGCCGAAGAGGGGCGGATCAAACTGCCGGATGAGCCCAGGGGCTACGGCATAGCGGAAGGTCGCACGGGCACCCCATCTCACGGGATAGGAGTCGCCCCGGATGGAAGGTCGCTGTGGATTGCCAGTACTAGCGCGAATGCTATTTTCGAATACACCTTGCCTTCGCTGGAGCTTGTCGGACATGTTGCCTTGCCAGAAGTGCATCCTCAAGGGCGGAAGGCGAGCGGCTCGGTGCCCGAGTGGGTGACCTTTACTCCAGACAGCAAGATTCTTTATTTGTCCAATTCCGCGGATCGCTCAGTGTCTGCAATCGATACGGCCACACGCCAAATCGTAGCGATCGTTCCGGCGGGAGAAGTCCCAAAACGAATCAATACCATGGTGATTCGTTAAGAACTTTTGAAACACGCTTGGCTGTACAGTTTCGTGCCTGCGCTCTGCAACCCCGCTCGTTACAGTGTTAAAGCAATTCCAAATCAACGACGCGATAGGCTGATGTACCTAGATTAAACACCCGGTGGGTATATGGTTTTTTCGAGGCCTCAGCAAAGACCACCGCACCCGGTTTCACTTCGATTTGCGGCGGCAAATCGCTTCCTTTCATCTGGTTCTTGATTGTTCCCCCGCTGATTCGCACGGATAGATTGTCATAGGAGTGTGTGTGATACAGCAACGATTCTCCCGCCGGTATCGAGACTTGCAAAGCCCGTACGTATTGGTTTGCTAACAACAAGCGATGGTGCGGCTCTTGTTCCACGGAGATGTCCGTTCCTGGCTCAGTCTTTGCTGCTGCGCTGCCACTGGACGAATCGAGAATGGCTGGTACATGAGCATTCTTGAACTCAACTTCAATCAACTCGCACGAGTCACCCAGATTTTGAACCGCTTCTTTGCCGGGGTCCCGCCAGGAAACATCGCCGTCCTTTGTCTGCCAGTCACTTTGCGTGCCATCAACCATAAAAATACGCTGCGAGCAAGGCGTCAAAGCCACTACAATAATCGCGCCATGGGCGTGCATCTCCAGGCGCTCCTGCGGGTCGAATTTTAAGCGCAGAGCCCGGACGCGATCACTTTCGTAAGCCACCGAGACAATCTTTGGGTTTACCGCCAACGGATCTTGCGCCCGGACAACCCCAGTCAATACAAATAAAATCCCTACCGCCGCTGCTAAGACCTGATGCATCGTTATCCCCCTGAGGTTCGCAGGCGCATCGTAACTTGCGCGCTCGCCTTTCGACAACCGCGTTCTTCTCCGCCAACGCAACCTCAGCCGGCCAACCGGTCATAAGTGCTGAAATAAAATTAATGTTACTTTCAGTCTTTGTGCCCGGTGCCTGGCATACACTGCTAGCCTTTGCGGAGTTGCCTCCCGCGATCTGCCTTACTCGCGCGATCGACGGCATTGCGCTAAATATCCCTTGGGGGTTTTCGATGAAAAGCTGCCTGTTGAGTTTATGTGCGATTTTCATATTTCCCGCGGCGGGAACACCGGCTCAGACAAACCCGCCCATGAAAATGATCGACTCTATTCCTTTGCCAAATGTCGAAGGCTACTTTGACCACATGGCCGTCGACATTAAGGGTCAGCGGCTGTTTTTGCCGGGCGAACACCAGCGCACGATCGAAGTCATCGATTTACGCACGCAAAAAGTGATTCACACCATCACCGGCTTTGGCGGCGATCCGCGTAAAACTATCTATTTACCGGAAGTAAACGAGATATGGGTTGACGACGGCGACTCTTCCTTGAAGGCCTTTAGCGGTGAAAGTTATGAACTCGTCAAGAATGTTCCACTAACTGGTCATGATCTCGATAAGGATTCCCGAAGAGTTCCTGACAACGGAGTCTACGATCCCGCCACGCATCTTTTTTATCTGGGAGATCGCGCCGACTCTACCCCGAACGCCGGACCTAAAGGCTCAATCGAAATTGTGGACCTGAAGAGCGGTACGCTGATCGCCAGCATTGCCGTGGAGGGCAAGAATCCTGCGGGCCTGGTTCTGGATCCCAAGTCATCCAATCTTTACGTGGTGATGGGTGATACCAGCAACGTGGTCGTCATCGATCGGGACAAACGCACCGTGCTGGCCACCTGGCCGATTACCGGCGGCCCTGAACCGCACGCAGTGGCCATCGATGGTCCTAATCGCCGCTTGTTTATCGGTAGTCGAGTCAAGCGTAGCCATATTTATAAACCAGGCAAGCTGGTGATCATGGATGCCGACAACGGAAAAGTGATCGACGCCATCGACACCGAAGGCGGCGTTGACGAGGTAGAGTGGGAACCGAAGACGCGTCGCATTTACTACACCGGCACCACCGGATTCATCGAAATCTTCAAGCAGCTCGATGCGGATCATTACCAGAGCATCGGGAAAGCGCCCACGGGTGCGATTGCCAAGACTTCCCTGCTGGTGCCAGAGCTAAACCGTTTCTACTCCGCGGTTCCCAAGCACATTATAATTACCCCTCCGGTACCGCAGACTAAGGAAGCCACCATCGAGGACGCTCACATTAACGTTTACGAAGTGTTGCCGTAAGGCGACGCGATGTCGAAGCCGTCCACGGCACCTCTTGATAACTCACATATGCACATTCGACGGCCGGTGATTGTCGCGGTGGTGTCTTGTTTCATCTGCTTCCCAGGGTCGGGGCCGGCAGAAGAGCAAACCATTATCCCCCTGAAATCCGAACCCCATCATCATCTTGTTTTGCACAACGAGATGGTAAATGTCTACTGGGTACAAGTGCTGCCGCACGACTCGGTGAAACTGCACCGGCACGACGCGGATGCCATCGGAATCATGTTGAGCGACGCGGAAATTACCGTGCGGAGCCCGGGGAAGCCGGATTCGCACCAGAACGTCACGAAGGGACAATTGCGGTTGCAAGTCGCCGGCTACGTGCACTCCACTACCGTCGACGGTGAAAATGCCTACCGCAACGTTACCGTGGAGGTGCTGCGGCAGCAGGATTCTCCTCGTAATCTTTGCGCGCAGGTGATGCCGGCGAAACCGCTAGACTGCCCCAAGAGTGCAGCCCCGCGGCAAGAGGAAACGCCAGAGTTCGAAACGAATCAGACCCGGGTCACGCTAATCCGCATTCCTTCTAGCCAAGGCGTTGCCTTGGGCACGCCTGGTCATCCCCAACTTTTGGTCATGCTAGACAATGTTACCGCCACGGATGGCGCCGGCAATCACCAAAAAACGTTGCGCGCTGGAGAGTTTTTGTGGCGCGAGCACGGCAGCTTGGCGGAGACCCTGACCAATGATAATTCCAAGGAGGCCCGTGTGGTGATCTTTGCTTTTAAGAAAGAACCTCTGTAGAACGCAATTTAGCTCTTCCGCAGAGTTTCCCTCCGCTGCCTTCTATTGCCGCGCTCCCGAGCATTATTCGCTCAAAAGTTAAGCAGAACCTGAGCGCCACGCTTTTTCAACTTTTTCCTGCTCGGCCGATAGCTCCTCCGAAACGTGGATCTGCCCTCCTGTCACGAAACGCTCATGGTTCTCCTCGAGTTTGTTCGGCACGTAGCGATAATTCACCGTGACCCCGTAAGAAGCCTTCAGTCCATAAGGCCGCATATTACCAAAGGTGTTGATGCGCTCCAGGCGCGCTCCATTCGAAAGGTGAAACGCGGCAACGGGATCGCAAATTCTACCGTTCTGCCGCGCTTTTGTGAGATACGCGAGCGCCAGCCGCGACAGCGGCGCGGCCAATTCTTCGCGATGCGCCGCGGGCCGTTCCAGCAGCGCGAAAAACGCCTCCACTGCGTCGGTACGTTTTGCGGCGCGTTTCAGGGCCGGCGCATACTCAACCAACTGCGCCGCCAACCTCCGCGCTGTAAAACCTTCCGTATTGTTCCTGTCCAGCAACACCTGCGAAAATCGTGGCAAAGGAGAAAGAGTATAGAAATTCTTTATTTTGGGGAATTCGGCCGCCAACTCCACAACCACCTGCTTGATCAGAAAATTCCCGAATGGAATCCCCCGCAATCCATCCAGGCAGTTGTTGATGGAATAAAAAATTGCACTGTTCATTTGTTCGGTTGGCAGCACCGGCGCTTTCAAATCCAGTAGCCGTTCCAGATCCCCGGTCAACTCATTGCTGAGCGCCACTTCCACGAAAATGATCGGCTCATCCACTAAGGCGGGATGAAAAAACGCAAAGCAGCGACGGTCCGCCTGCAATCTTCTCCGCAGATCGGGCCATCCACCGATCTCATGCACGGATTCATAGCGGATAAGCTTTTCCAAAATGAGTGCGGAAGTTTGCCAACTGATGCTGCGCAAACTCAGAAATCCGCGGTTAAACCACGATCGAAACAAATGTCGTAAATCGACATCCAGTTCGGCCAACTCTGGCGATTTCGTAACCGCGTCCAGCAAATGCTTGCGCACGGCCACCAATGTTTCTGTTCCTCGCGGCGCGGTATTGATGCGGCGCAGCAGTTCCTGCCGCGGGGCTTCGGCCGCCGCCGACAGCGCGGCAAGATTCCTTTTACTGGGGTTTGCCAGATACTCGCTGGCGGCGCGCTTCACCACCTCCGGAGAGGGCGAAAATTCGGTGCTCAGCATTTCGTAGAACTTCAGTTTCTGCTTCGAATCCATCGCTCCGTAGCTGTTGATGATCTCTTGCGCCAGCGCCGTCTGGGAAGCTTCGCCACGCTGCGAGAGCAGGTGCCGGCACAAGAATCGCAAGTCCTTGCCGCGGCGGGTGTGAAGAATCCGTAGTAATTTATCTAGAAAGCCAGGCATGTCGGCCTTGGAGACTCGACGACAAATTCCATGATATGCGCATCACTCTCGACTTCATTAAGCCATCACTCCGGAAGAGCTTGCTTGTGGGTTTCTGTTGCGAACGGAATGATCAGCAATCCAATTCCAAACGCGATCGCAGTGTAGGCCACCGGCTTACCGATCGTGCCGAAGTGCCGGACCAGCGCGCCAATCAGAAAATTGACGCCGGCCCCCACAAAGCGCCCAAAGGAAGTGGCAAATGAGAAAGCCGTGGCCCGTACGGAAGTGTCGTACTGCTCCGGTAGCCATAAGCTGAACAGCGCGAAATTCCCACCAAAGAAGCCTAGGAAAAATAAGCACGCAATGAAGGGCCGCAGGGCATCGCTGATGTAGAAAATCCATCCGAAGGTCACCGCAATAAACGCGCACATTCCGCTGAAATAAATTGCCAGTGTCTTCTTTCGTCCCACGCGCTCCGCCAGGACCGGTGCCATCAGGCAGCCAAGGATGGTCCCGATGGAAAGAATCACAGTTCCGAGCGATGCGGCTTTCACTGCTTGGGCCAAGGACATACCCGACTTCCTGGCGAGCGCGATGATCGCCGTCGGTTCGTACACCGATCCCGCCCACAGTCCCACAATCGCCACGGTCAGCAGCGCAGCATTAACGATAGTTCTGTTGCGGTACTGGGGGCCGAAAATTCCGCCCTGGCTCCGTTTGCGCTCAACTCCATCGGCGGGCTTTTTCCATTTCCGCGGCTCTTTCATTTTCATGGTAATCAGTAAGGAAACCAGCACGGGAGACAGCCCGCACAGAAACATCGCACGCCATCCGAATCGTGCACCCACTGTATAGTTAAGTGCCGCGGCAATAAAAAATCCGAAATAGTAGCCGGTCTGTAAGTACCCCGCGCCCATCTTGCGGCGGTCTTCCGGCCACGCTTCCGCCACGTACGTACCCGCCAGCGCCCACTCCCCACCGATCCCAATCCCAGCCAGCAAGCGAAACAGTCCCAACTCCCAGACGTTTTGCGCCAAAGCCGATGCTCCGGTGAACAACGCGTACGCAAACACCGTTGCCGCCAATACGCGTGTGCGTCCAAAACGATCGGCGAGTGGCCCCCAAATAAAGGAAAGCCCCCAACCCACAAGAAACAATGCGAAAAGAATCGAGCCGATCCACCCGATATTTTCCGGCGTGCGTGCCATCCCCGACTTTGGCAAGAGCTCCGACAGTGCGGGGCTCAACACCAGCGCATAGATAAAAGAATCCATGCCATCGAGCGTCCACCCGCTCCAAGCTGCCCAAAAACCTATGATCTGCTCGACGTTTAACTTGGTGCGTACGCCGGGTCCCGTTCCTGCCGCCGAAGTTAGTATGCTGCCTCCCCGAAGCCCTGAATACGGCGATGCCTGAACCTTTAGCCAAACAAATGTTGCCTCGGCCGGCAGTGTAAGCCCATCGTCGCGGCAAGCAGGTTAACTAATAATTAATTGCCGTTTAGGCCCGAGAATCCTTGCAATCTCCAACGACACCGCGGACTTATTCGGAAAGTTCAGTACCCTATTTCGCTGGCCGCCACGTTACGCAACTGCGAATTCAGAGTGAGCGGGTCCAGTTCATTTTCCCATCGCGCGATCACCACGGTGGCGACAGCATTCCCGATCATGTTGACGACCGCACGGCACATACTAAGGAAGCGATCGACGCCCAGAATGAGCGCCATGCCGGCCACCGGGATCGTGGGAATCACCATCAAGGTGGCCACCAACGCAATGAATGCCGCGCCCTGCACTCCGCTCGCGCCTTTGGAAGTGAGCAGCGCGACCCCCAATATTGTGAATTGTTGCGGCAAGTGTCAGCGGTGTTCGGGTCGCTTGCGCGACGAACAGCGCCGCCAGCGTCATGTATAAACTGGTTCCGTCGGCATTGAAGGTGTAACCGGTGGGCACCACCAAACCGACAAGTGCCGGAGAGCATCCCAGACTTTCGAGTTTGCGCATGAGACTCGGCAATGCGGGTTCGGAAGAACTGGTGGCCAGCACCAGCAGAATTTCTTCCCGCAGGAACCACAGCAAGCGAAGTATCTGAAAGCCTGCGAGCCGGGCGATGGCCCCTAGAATAATGACCACGAAAAATATTGCGGTACCATAAAGAGTACCAACCAACTTTGCCAACGGTCCTAGCGAAGCCAAACCATATTTGCCCACGGTAAAGGCCATCGCTCCAAAAGCGCCGATGGGCGCAAAGCGCATCAGAATCGCTACCACTCCGAAAACTGCTTGCATAAAGCTGTTCAAGATTTCCATCAGAGGTTTGCAGCGCGTGCCGCACAACGAACAGCGCGAACCCAAACAACAGTGAAACTACGAGAACCTGAAGGATGTCTCCTTTGGCAAAGGCATCCACGATGGTGTTGGGAATAATATGCATGATGAATTCAGTGACAGTTTGCGCTTTGGCCTGGCCAGCGTATTCCGCTACCGCACTGGCATCCAGCGTTGCGGGATTGACATTGAAAGCGCTGCCCGGGGTGCACAAGATTGCCGACCAGCAGTCCGATCAGAAGCGCCAGCGCTGGAGACCACCTCAAAATACAGGAGCGCCTTGCCGCCGACGCGCCCAACTTTTTTCATGTCGTCCATTCCGGCGATGCCGGTAACCAGCGTGCAGAAAATCACCAAAGTAATGATCATGGTGATCAGCCGGATGAAAGCGTCGCCGAGTGGCTTCATGGCTACGGCGGTGGCCGGCGCTCACGTAGCCCAGAATGATCGCCACGGCTACTCCGGCGAGAACTTGAAACGAAAGGCTCGTGTAGAAGGGCTTCTTGCGCGGGCGGAGCGGCGTATTCCGGTTCGTTCCTGGGGCTGATCATAGCTCGGGGTTAGCTCCTTTGAATGCGGGCCGAAGTTCGCGAATATGCGCAGGAGTTTCCAGCGCTAGCAATTTATTAATAAGCGTAGTGGTTTCGGAGCTTCCCATAACTGGCGCGATAAGGTCGCGGGCCTTGTCGACAACTTCTTCGCGGGTCATGGGATTTTCTGCCGTGCCACGAACATCGTGCACCCATTGCGTCAGTTCGGTGCCATCGTTTAAAGTTTCAGTTCGACAATGGCTTCGCGCCGGGGCCGTCGCGCATCGATGCGCGGGTCGGCGAGCACTTCTACTTTGGTGCGCTGGCGCAGCACGGCAGGATCTTTCATGCGCGCGCTTGATCGTGCACCGTTAGCGAAAGTAACCGTTTTGTCGATCAGCATGACCGCTACCATGTGCTCCATGCAGATGTCCGGAATATCGCGATTGCTGACGGTGTTGGCTTCGTCCGTGGCGACGCGCACCGTGACTTTTTCCACATCGTCGGCGGCGAAGGGGTGCTCCTTAAAAAATCCCGCCAGTGCATCGAGCGGGGCTTGGATCGGCGAGCCTACCGTCCATTTCTTGATATTGGTGCGCACGATTTCGTAGCGCTCCCCCAACTTGTCCACGAGCGCGGTAGGATCTGCTTTGACCGCGCCATTTTCGCGCGGCGCCAGCGCTTCGTAAAAGTTGTCGGAGCCCGAAAAAATGTCCTCCACACCGCTCCACCCGGAGCGGATGAGTGACGCGGCCAGCACCGCAATGGACGCTGGTTTACCCGCGAACAGAAAAGCCTTCTCCATGTGTTCAGCGTCGCGCGACCAGGCACCGATTCCGGAAGTTTGTTGCGCGGTGTAGTCCAGCATCAAGCGCATTTGTCCGGCGTCCAGGCCAGCGGCGCAACCGGCGGCTGCACCCGCGCAGAAACACGCGGCGGTACCGTGCGTGCTGCGATGAGTTGCCGCCTGGTAACCAGGCCCACCGAGGCTCATGCTTACGCGTGTGCCAACGTCGTAACCCAGCGTGACGGCTCGCACAAACTGGGTACCCGAGATTCCGTACTGTTCGCCGGCGGCAAAAGCAGCGGGAACGGTTGACACTCCCGGATGTGATCGCGAAGGCCCGTGCGAATCGTCGGTTTCATCCGAGTGCGCGAGTACGCCGTTAGCGAAAGCGGCTTCGATTGGGCCACAGACGATGTCGGAAGCCACTACGGTGGCTAAAGTCTTTGCGTCTTTTCGAATGCTTTCGCTGTACGCGCGCGCAAAATCCAGCGCGGCGTGTCCGGGACGCAGAGCCGAACCGGAAATCATGGCGGCGAACGTGTCGATGATGTGGAGCCGGGCTTGCTCGGCTACGTTCTCGGGCAGTGCTTGGCTAGCCGCCGTTGCCATGTACGTGCTGAGTTGCTGCATGACCGAGCTGATGGCCAGCAGTCGCGTCACCCGGGATCAGAAATTCGGCAACTCTCGAGAAATTGCATGGAAATGTCGTGAGCGCGGCGGACAGGCCGCCTAGGCTTATCAGTCTGCGCCGGCTCATGCTCCTGCCTGCACCGCTCTCACTGCTGTCTTCGTGTGTTCGACTCATCTCTGCCTCTCTGCCCTTGCAACTCCACCGCCGAACTTCAGTTCGCAATCAAAGATTTCATCAACTGAAACAATTCGCTCTTGGCTTCAAAACCGACACCCGGCATATCCGGCAAACCGACATAGCTGTTTTCCACGGGGATGCCATCGGCGAATCCGCCGAACGGCTGAAAAATTCCGGGGTAAGATTCATTGCCACCTAGGCCAAGGCCAGCGGCAATGTTTAGCGACATCTGATGACCGCCGTGCGGGATGCAGCGCGTTGCCATCCAACCATGGCCGTTCAACATTTCTAGAATTCGAAGATATTCAATCAAGCCGTAACTGAGGGCACAGTCGAATTGCAAAATGTCGCGATCCGGGCGCATCCCGGCATAGCGGATAAGATTCCGCGCATCCTGCATGGAAAACAGGTTTTCGCCGGTAGCCATGGGACCGGAATAGTGGAGCGCAAGCTTGGCTTGAAGCTCGTAATCGAGGGGATCGCCCGCTTCTTCATACCAGCGCAATCCGTATGGAGCGAGAGCTCGGCCGTACGCAAGGGCGGTCTCAAGATCAAATCGCCCATTAGCATCGACCGCCAGCTGCTCTGGCGTTCTTAAGATTTTCAGCACCGCTTCGATGCGGCGGAGGTCATGCGCGAGCGAAGCTCCACCTATCTTCATTTTGACGACGGTATAGCCTAGATCCAGATAACCGGCCATTTCATCGCGCAGCGCAATCAAATCCTTGTCGGGATAGTAGTAACCGCCCGCCGCATACACGAATACCTTGCTGTCAATTTTTCCGCCTCGATAACGGTCAGCCAGCAATTTGTAAAGCGGAACGCCCGCAATTTTCGCGGTAGCGTCCCACACCGCCATGTCCAGCACCCCCACGGCCACCGAGCGCTCTCCATGGCCGCCCGGTTTCTCGTTGCGCATTAATACGTCCCAAATACGCGCGGGCTCGAAGTTATCACCGGCGGCATTCAACAGGGATTGCGGCTCCGCGGCTTTTAAGCGGGGGATAAAGCGCTCGTGAAGCAATCCGCTGGGAGCGTAACGACCGTTGGAATTAAATCCAAAGCCAACCACCGGATGACCGTCACACACTGCGTCAGTGACGAGCGCGAGAACGCTCACGGTCATCTGGCTGAAATCGATGAAGGCATTGCGGATCTTCGACTTGATAGGTACAACCATTTCTCGGATATCTACAATCTTCATGGGCGGGCCAGCCGCGCAGTTCCAGAAATTTTCATTTGAGCTGGAGGAGTGGCCGAAGCTCCCGAATATCTTTCACTTTTTCGAGATTCATTATTTGTTCGACCAGCGCGTCGGTTTTTCGATCGCCCAGGATCGGCACCATCAGGTCTTTGCATTTCGCGAGGATTTCTTCGCGACTCATGGGATTTTCTGGGGTCCCGCGGACGTTGTCCACGCGGCGGCGGCGCTGTGAACCATCCGTGAGCGTTATTTCCAGAATGGCGATCCGCAACGGCATCAGTCTTTCGAGTTCCTCGTCCGGCAACAGCCTTATTTTTGCCCGCTCCCGTAACACTGCGGATTCTTTCATCCGCTCCTTGTCGTGAGCCGAAGCGAAGGAGACGTTTTTGTCCAACAGCGCAACCGCCAGCATGTGTTGCATGCAAATGTCGGGAATTTCGCGATTATCGACGATGGCCGCCTCGGCGCTGGCCACCCGGACATCGATTTGCTTTACGTCGCCCGGCTCGAAGGGCTGTTCTTTGCGAAGAAGCTGTAGGGCGTCAAGGGCAGCTTGTATGGGAGAGCCCACCGGCCATTTCTTGATGTTGGTCCGCGTGACCTCGTAGCGCTCGCCCAGTTGCTCGACCAGGCCCGCGGGATCGGCATGGGGATTGTAGGCCTGAAAGAAATTGTCCTTCCCGGCGAAAACATCGTCGACCCCCGTCCATCCGGAATGCACCAGCAGCGCTGCCGTGACCCCATTTCGTGCGGTCATGCCGCCAAAGTGAAATGCCTTTTGAATGTGCTGCGTATCTTGGTTCCAGGAGCCCAGCCCCGAGCATTGGTGTGCAGTGTAACCGAGCATCCAGCGCATTTGCTGTGGATTCAAACGGGCCGCGGCGGCGGCCGCAGCCGCAGCGCCGAAGAGGGGAGCGATGCTGTGGGTGCTCCAATGGCTCTCGACTTCAAATTTTTGCCCGCCGAGGGCCATGGTCACACGGGTCCCGACGTCATAGCCCAGAGCAACGCTGCGGAGCAATTGTGTTCCAGCGATCTGGAAACGCTCCCCGACAGCCAACGCCGCTGGCACTACGGCGCAACCAGGATGCGATTGGGACGGAGAGTGCGAATCGTCCGTTTCATCCGCGTGGGCCAGTACGCCGTTGGCCAGTGCCGCTTCCATCGGTCCGCAGACAATATTTGAAGCCACGACTGTAGAAATTGGTTTGCCGCCATATTCTTCGGCGAATTGTAAGGCCCGTTCGCCCGGTAGCAATTTAGATCCGGAGATCATGGCTCCCAAGGTGTCGAGAATGTGATGCTTGGTTTTCTCCACCACTTCGTCGGGCAAGGCGCGGTCCGGGGCGGCGCTCATATACACGCCGAGCGCATTCATAACTTCGCTCGCTGGTTTACTCGGCGAAGGAATTCCGCGCCGCGGCCCTGGATTTGGCAGGGAGCGCTACGACTGCAGCGCCGAGCGCCAGCCCGGCAAACTCTAGCAATTCCCGGCGCGTGATACCGAGGCAATCCGAAGTCGCGGATTTTTTAGGGTCAGAATTCATCGTGATGCTTTCATTGCAAAACGTTTTTCCATCCCCACCGGAGATTGATATCTTCAGAAGTCAGGTTCCTCGCACTTGTTTGGCGATGGCTTCCCCCAATTCTCTGGTGCTCGCGTTCCCCCCAATATCCGGAGTACGCATCTTTGAGGAAGCCAAAATGCTGGCGATTGCATCTTCGATCGCGTCCGCGGCCTCCTTCAGCTCCCAGATGGCGAAGCATCATCGCTCCTGACCAGATTTGGCCAATGGGATTAGCGATTCCTTTGCCAGCAATGTCCGGCGCCGATCCGTGCACCGGTTCAAACATGGAGGGATATTCTTTTTCGGGATTGAGGTTTGCGGACGGCGCGATACCGATCGATCCAACCACCGCCGGGCCGAGGTCGGAAAGAATGTCTCCGAACAGATTGGAGCCGACCACCACGTCGAACCAGTCGGGGTGTCGTACAAAATGGGCCGTGAGAATGTCGATGTGATATTGGTCCGTGCGAATTTCCGGATATTCCGCACTCATGGCGCGAAAGCAATCGTCCCAAAAGGGCATGCTGTGAATGATGCCGTTGGACTTCGTCGCGGAGGTGAGGTGCTTCTTCCGTTTGGCTGCCAATTCAAAGGCGAAACGCAGCACCCGATTTACGCCCCGCCGCGTGAAGACGGTTTGTTGCACAGCGATCTCGTCTTCGGTCCCTTCGTACAAACGCCCGCCGATGTTCGAATACTCACCTTCGTTATTCTCGCGAACTATAGTGAAGTCGATTTCCCCCGGCTTCCAATTTTTTAGCGGCGAATCGATGCCTTCAAACAGGCGCACCGGGCGCAGATTGACGTACTGCCGAAAAGTCCGGCGAATGGGGATCAATAGGCCCCACAAAGAAACGTGGTCGGGAACGCTGGGATGGCCCACCGCCCCCAGAAAAATGGCATCGAACGGGCGCAACTGCTGAAGCCCGTCGTCCGGCATCATCTTTCCAGTGCGAACGTACGTCTCGCAGCTCCAGTCGAACTCCTGCCACTGGCACTGAAAACCAAATCGCTGTCCGGCGGCGTTGAGTACGCGAATGCCTTCCGGCACCACTTCCTTCCCGATCCCGTCTCCAGCGATGACTGCAATTTTGAATGGATTCATAAATCCCGATTTATCCCGTCGACTGACGAGAGCAGCGGCGATAGCGCCGCCACATCCGCAGCAGACTTCCAGCATCCTCACCAACGCGATTATTTTTTCGGTTTTCGCTTGCGGCCATTCCGCGAACTCGGCGCAACCTCTGAATTTGTCGGCAGGCTTCCTCGAAACTCATCGGATCGCTGGGGCTACCTTTGCCGAACGCCGCTTGCCCGCTGATAAACTTGCCATTTTTTAACGTAATTTTCAGAATGGAGGTCATCTTGTCGAAGCCCGCGCTTTCCGCTGCGGAGTCGACGTGGAAATTTATTTTCTCGATCATCTCGCTGACATCCGAACGCTGCGCGACTTGATCGGAAAATTCCCCCAGCCCCGCCTTGTGCTCCAACAACAAAATCGCCATGCAGAATTCCATGCTGAATTTGGCTTCGAGCCAGTCTTGGGCTTGTGATGCAGAAGCGTGGCTACCATATTATGATTCGCGCCCACATCAACCTTGTCCACCTCGGAAGCGCGAATGTTGTTGACTCGTATTAGCCGCGCCAGTTCCGTCATGGCCGGGTGAGTGAGCGAGCCGGAGGGAAAAGGCTTCAGCGAGACCCCGGGGTCCGCGAAAGTCCATGGCTGCCCTAACCTGTCCATGATTGCGGACGGATCATAAGAGCCGCCCGCGGCGTGAAAAAATCCGCGGTCAGCCTCGAAAATCTGTTCCGCGGCCGTCCACCCCAGCGCGGCGAGTTGAGCGGAAACCAGTCCGCTTTCTGCGGCGTGTCCGGCTTGGAAAGGCTTGGTCATGGTCCCGAAATTTTCGCGCAAGCCGCCCGAGTGACTGGCGGCAATCCCGAAAGCATTGAGCGTCTTGGTCAAATCCAGCTTTAAAAGCCGCGAACAGGAAGAGGCCGAGCCAAATGGCCCGCAAGTACCGGTGGTGTGGAACCCATCCAGGTAGTGACGTGGTGCAATTGCTTCGGCCACTTTGCAGGCCACCTCTGTGCCCACCAGATACGCCGCCAACCATTCCTTGCCAGTTACGGTTTGCTGCTCGGATATTGCGAATATCGCTGGTACCACCGCCACCGACGGATGCATCAGCAGGCCATAGACGCGATCCTTCGCGGCCGCCAACTGGGTGTCGTCGAAGTCATCCGCGTGAATGGAAATACCGTTTACGAGCGCAGCAAATCGCGCCGAAGTTTTCTTCGCGGTGCCCATTACAGTGGCCTTGCCGCCGCTGGTCCACTCCTCGATAAATTTTCGCGAGATCGGGCCGCTATCGGCACGCGATCCCGCCAATGCCAGCCCAAGAGAATCCAGCACCGACTTCTTGCCGAGCTCCACGACTTCCGGCGGAACGCTTTCCAATTTTGTGTTCAACACGAATGCAGCGATATAGCGACTTAGCCCCGGAGTTTTGGGGAAGTCGCTAGCCGCAGGTTCGCCCGTAGCTCGGGGAAGTCGCTAGCCGCAGGTTCGCCTGTAGCTCTGGATGAATTGACAATCAGAGAAGCGCTCAATGCCCCAAGAGATGCTTTACCGAAGTCCCGCCGCCGCATAAGTCACCAAGCGCGCGTCTTACGGCTGAACTTCGTAAACCCGCACTTCCGCGTCTTTGCCCTCGTGATGGGGGACGCCCAAATAATAGCGATTGAGTTCGGGAACAAGAATACCGGTCTTCGCGCGAAAGGCTCCCGGCACCCGGGCCAGCAAGGCGTAATGATCGGCGTCCTTTTGCTCGAAGACGTCCAGGAATTTATCACCAGCGAGATAAATGCGCTTGTGCTGTGGGTCATAAACGGCGTCGTCCACCATGCCCACCGCCGGAAGCTCGGTTATAACCTTGCCGTCATCGGAATTCATAACGATGAGTTTGCCGGGCTCACGGGTCACTACGAACAAACGCTTGTTAGCTTCATCGAACGCCATCGCCACGTTGGACTTGTCGCCCGATGGCAGGTTCCAGGTCGCCGATAAGCCCCGATTTGCTGCGATCCATCACCCCTACGGTACTATTGCCCGTAATGTTAATAAACATCCGCGGCCCTGATTTTTCCAGCGTGATCGCTTCCACGTGATTGTTTGGAATTTTGATGTCCCGCACTTTCTTGCCGCTGTTGGTATCGATTACGCTGATGAGCGAGTACGGCGTTTTTGCTTCACGGCCGCCATTGACGACGTACATATAGGATGTCATGGGATCGAAGGCGATGGAATCTGCGTCAATGGCAACTTTCACTTCACCCAATGGTTTGTACGTATCGCTGTCGTACATCTTCACCGCGGAAGCGTCGCCTTCCACCACGAATAATTTTTTCAGATCCTTGCGGTAAAGAATTGCGTGCGGAGCCTTCACATCGTCCATGGTGTGAATGCGTTTGTTCGTATTGGTGTCAATGACTTCCAGCTTGTCGTTCTCTTCATCGGTTAAGAACAGCCGATGGCCTTCGACATCGGCCGCGAAATGATCGAAGTCTCCGTCTTTCAGCCCGGGAAGCGGAATGGTGGCCACCAGTTTCAGAGGTTCTTTATTCTGCGCGACAGAAATCAAAGGCAGCGACAGAACCAACAATCCCAGCATAAGTGTTTTCCGCTTCATACTTTTTTCTCCATTCGAGCGCCGCATCTCAAAAACGCGTAACCAAAACCACGCGAATGCTATGTCACGCATCCGGGGCCGTCAACGACGCGAAGTGCGAGCACACGAGGAGCTGTCTCCATGTCGAGTGTTTGTAAGGATTTTGCGTGCGTTTGCGTGCATGGGCTAAATATAAATTAATGTTCCTTTAAGTCAAAATGCCATCGCCAATGATCATTTTGGTAAGCCGTTTTTCGCGGCGCCGAAGTACGGATCGCGTAACTTGCAGCTATGGGTGACGTTCACCTTCTAAATCGTGACCGGGTACTTAGCCATATAAATATCAACCCGAACTTTTCTGTGTACTTTATTTTCACGCGCATTCACGTTAGCAATACCCATCTACTAGATCAAAATCGTGTAGGGTGATGCCCCACCATTAGTTTGTAAGGGTGCGTCTCGGGTCACTCTATTGAATGGCGTGAGTTAGGAATTCTGTCGGGCAACTGCTTGAGGGACTGGACTACGCGCCGCTTCCCTTGGCATTTCTTAGCTCGCAGAGTGCCCGCTCGAAGAACTAAACAATAATTAATTTTGTCTTCAGGATTAAACATCCGCACCTGGGTTACTGTCCCATGCAAGCGGGTGTCGCTCGTGATTCATCTAAACAATTGCTTACCGCTCAACTCGCAAGCCTCCACGGATGACAAAACCGGAGGAAGAAACCCTTCCTGACAGCAATGTTCGGAGAGCTCGTTATCGCGTGCTAGCTTTTGGTTGTGCTGATTTCTCTGTTTTGGGCAGCTTACCGTTTGCGTAACACTTCATTCCAAAGGAGCCCTTACATGGGGTTTTTACGTTGTGGCCGTGTTTCAGTGGTTTTAGTCCTTGCGATGTTCAGTGCATGTTTCTTATCGACCGCCTCTGCAGAGCAAAAACCAGCGACCGCCGGCTACCACTTGATCAAGACTATTCCCCTGCCGCCGGCGCCGGGTGGCGGCGAGTACTACGACTACATCGTCGTCGATTCTGAAGCGCGGCGCGTTTACGTATCTCACGGGACGGAGGTCATCGTTTTGGATGCGGACAATTACTCCGTGGTGGGCACCGTCCAGGGCCTCACCCGATCCCATGGGATTGCTCTAGTTAAGGAGCTTGGCAAAGGATTTATCACCGATGGAGATTCCCGGAAGGGTTCCACCATTCAGCAAGTGGTCATTTTTGACTTGAAGACCCTAAAAATCACCGGTAAGGTGGCCACCGACCAGCCTGACACCGACGCAATCATTTACGAGCCCGTAAGCAAGCACATCTTTACTTTCAACGGCGACAGCCACAATACGACTGTTATTGATCCCGTCAAGCAATCCGTGATTACGAATATCGATCTGATTGGAGAGGTCGAGTTCCCCGCCATCGATGGTAAGGGCATGATCTACGACAATAACCCCGGAAAAAACGAGGTGGTGGCCATTGACGCCCGCACGAACACGATCAAGGCGCGCTGGCCCACCGCGCCCGAAGGGCATCCCGTGTCGATGGCGATGGATGAAAAAAATCGCCGGCTATTCTCGGCTGGACGTGGCCCGCAATTCGTCATCATGATGGACGCAGACACCGGAAAGGTTCTCCAGTCCTACCCTATTTCGGCGGGCGTGGATGCCAACGCCTTTGAACCTTCTACCGGGATGCTGTTCGTATCCACACGTGAAGGCATGATGCACATTTACCATGAAGATTCACCAGATAAGCTTAGCGAAGTTGAAACAGTCAAGACGGAGTACGGCGCGAAAACTCTTCAAGTGGATACAAAAACGCATAACGTTTTTCTCTCTACCTCGGATTTCAATGAGGCGGCCGCCCCAACGGAAAAGCAGCCTCATCCGCAAAAAACTCCCAAGCCGGGAAACTTTAGAGTGCTCGTATTCGCGCCCTAAATTTTCGCGCTGGGCAAACTACTCCGCGTCGGCGGCGATGCTTCCCCGTATCATTACATCGTTACCGCGATTTGCGGGGGCAGTGGTATTGCTGTAATTGGGCCCTTTCTCCATGCCGCTCGTGAAGAGATGGCTTTTGCGCTCGTCACCGTTTTCGTTTGAATTTGATCGCAACTCCTCGCTCGGGCCCTACGGCTAAGCCTTGCAGCTGTCGCGATCGCAATTTGGTATGGGGGCAGCAATGGTTATTCACGGGACCAATTCAGTTGTCGGTGCTGCCGCCAGGTGTGCGTCCAGGCATTAGCGGTAGGGGCCCGGCCGTGGTTCCTTCTCTTCTTCTATAGAGTCCAAGCCAGCTTGGTTGCCGTGCTGAACACTAATTTCTGCCAGTTGCATATCTCCGGCATTTTTCAACGGCAAGACTTAATTTTTCCCTGCTGAACAGTTCAGTCCGGCGCCAGCGGCATCCGCCTGCACCTCGTTCCCTACAGTAAATCCCAGCCAATGATTACCACTAGCGGTGTCGTTGAGGGCTAAGTGGTCTAGCGAGCTAATAATCACCATGATGTCGACGGTGACAGCGAGCACATAAAGCGATTAGGTTTTCCAAGAGGTCAGAACCTAAGCCGCTGCGCTTTACGAGATGATGTACCTGTAAATATTCAGGCGAACCACAGCTTTGGCATTTCCAGCCGTCGCGATTTAAGACCCGAGTTTTAAGGGTCACTGGTATTCTTCAGCGTTCAGCGCGACTCGGGGTCGTTTTTGACGCAATCTTTCCATGGGCCCTCCTTTAGCCTTTCGAGCAGTTCATATCTGCCCGGGTCAGGCAGGGTCTTGTAAAGCCGTTCCAAGGACAACACCAGCACCTCCGTTTGATTTTGCTCAGTACCGGATCCAGCCAGGAAATCAGCGCAGATCATTTCGAGGCAATAGCCCCGCGATTTGTCCGACCCGAGCATCAAAGCTGTCGTTTCAAGGGCCTGCTCCACTACCGTGAGCTGACTTTTGTACAGCTTGAAATAGATGATTTCCCACGGCTCCGTGTCTTTTCCAGTGAGGTAACGCTCGACTTCGGTTTTAAACCCTTCCTTGGGTAATTCCTTGGCTTTGTGCAACCAGGTTGCACAATCAAACTCTTCTCCATCCTTCCGTGCCACCTTTACCAATTCCGAGGCCTTGCTCCAGCCCACTTCGCGCAACTGCGATTTGGGTACGCGGGTTAGATTCTCGTGAATGGCCATGAGGTAGTACGCCTTTCGCCGCGATTCCGGGAAGCGCCGCTCCAGGAAGGCATCAAAGGACGCAAGTTTTTCCAGCTTCCAATACTGTTTCGCGCGCACCTCGCAAAGGTATTCCCCGAGTTCAACAAATCGCGTGTCCCGCTCCTGCTCTTTTGTCTTTTCCCAGGACAAGATCTCGTCGATCCTGCTGAGAACCAGAAGCGCGCGACGTGGGTTGATCTCTGGGGCCACCGTAAACCGCCTATCAATCCACAAGCTCGTCAAGCCAATCAAGGTCGCTCGCTCCTGCCTTCCGGATCAGATTCGCTGCGATCAAGGGTTCGTTTCCGAGGCACAGGCCCAAATGAGAGCAGCTGATGCAGCCGTTTTGCGGGAAGCGAATCCCGCTGTGCGGAGCAAACTGCCCCATTTCGATCTGGCTCGCGGTTGATTCGACCAATCGGCCAAATTCTTTACGTTGAGATTCAGAAATGGTGGCTCGCAGGTATTGAACTTCCGGATGGTGCTTGCGCACGAAGACCACAAAGGCCACCTCGGAAATCCCAGTGAGCCAGGAATAACAGGCTAGCTGAGGGTCAAGCGCCAGCAGCCCTCGAGGATTGTCCGGGTACCGCGCAGTGGTGGTTTTCCAATCCACTATGCAACGAACACCGTCTAGCTCGCCGATGGCATCCACATATCCCAGGAATTCATTTCCACCTGGAAGGCGATGCAGGATCTTCACCTGCAAGTCTTCGTGCGGATTTTGAATGCGGATGCGGTTATCCTGGGCAAAGCGCTCCAGCAATCGCATGCCTCCGTGCACGAGACGGTCCCAGGTGTCGCCCTTTTTGTATACCAGCGCTGCATCCCGGTAAGCGCTCCAATCAGTGAAAAGCGCAGCCCCAGGATCTTCGCCGCGAAATAATGCACCCAGAGCAAACTCAAACGAACGGCCGAACACCATGGCAGCGCGTGTTTCTTTTTCCCGCCAGCCATCGAGATAGCGGTAGCGATAGCTACGCGGGCAGCGCAGGTATTGGCTGATCTGCGTGAAGCTATAGACCATCAGCCATGGCCTTCCCATCGCTCGCCGGGGAGATCGAGTTTCCCCATTCCCCAGCTGGAGCAAAGCCATCCAGATTCTGATAAGAGCGGCCGCCTATGGTGGTGTGCGATGTGCGGATGACGCCACGAAGACCCAACAGCGCTTTTTCATCTACTTGATCGCCAGCGAGCAATTCCGTGTCATATCCAAAATCACGCAGAAACCAATCTAGCTTCCAAAGTGCACGTTCCGTGCAGTACACCCGCCCAGAGAAGGTTCGCGATTCGAAGAGTTTTGGTTCGAGGACAATAAATTGGAGAACCAGAAACGGTTTCTTTGGATGCCATAGATAAGAAGCTCGAGTGACGCGCACCAGGAACAAACCTTCCAGATTTCGTTCAAGGCCTTGCTGCGCGGAATGGAGGCCTGGAATATGGCGCCTCATGGCTGCACTTCCGCACATGGGGCGTAGGAATTAAGCTTGCAAACCAGACCGTCTCGGTTTTCTTTTACGGCCGTCGATAGATGGGAAATAAAAGATTCAACCAGTTCGCGGCTGGCACCGCTCAGCGTTGCGGTTCCGCAGAAATCCGCAGCGTAGGCCTTAACGAGAGCGGCATTCAGCTCGTGTTGCCGAATCAAAGCACTAAGTTGATCCCTGAGACGGGGTTGTCCATTCCCCGAATGATTTGCAGCCGAAGGTGCGGCGTACGATGGAGCTGAAACCGGCTTTCGGTCGGCGACTGAACCCAACTCTTCGATCGAGCAAATTCCAATTCCATATGCCTTGCGGAGAGCACGGTTTACTGCTCGGGTCTCGGCGATGCGCATTTCTGCGCCTTGAACCGCTAAAGAGACGTTGGATGGATCGGCATCGCCGTAGCCCGTGAAACCCTTTGACACTGGCGAAGTAAAGACGGTCGCCTTAAAAACCCACCTTTTTTGTTCAGCATCGCAAAGCTTTTGCAATCTCCCCACCTGAATTCCGTGGTACCCCTCACGGGTAGACAAACGCAATAGCCCCGCATGGGTGACATACCAACGGCCATCAATTAGTTGAAGATCTCCCATTGCTACGGATAGGCCGTAGGTCAGAGTTAGGTCTTGGAGTGCGGCACGCAGGGGCCTGGTTAGTTTTCCCCAGATCATATTCGCGAGAGCTAGATTTTTCCTCCACGATGACTTTTGTATGTTCATCTGCTCCTCCAAAAAAAACTATGCGTAAGCGCATACGCATATTATGCGCAGGCGCCTACGCATTGTCAACGGGCTATCTCTTGTTGCTTACGATTTGCGGTGTAGATAAGCTTGACCGCCATGAAACCAAAAAATGCACATGCGGTTGCGTTGGGGAAAATGGGCGGATCCAAGGGTGGCAAAAGCCGTGCAGCCAAGCTAACTCCAGAACAACGAACTGCCAGCGCTCGCAAGGCAGCGCTTGCCCGGTGGGACAAGAAAAAGAAAGACAACAAAAGGAGAGAGGCACTCTAGGCCAATGCGCATCTCCGGGGGCGTCTTCTTACATCAGGGCGGCCTGCCCATCCCATCTGAGCTGTTCGCAACTTTGAGGCGAGTTGTCGACGCTAGCGGAAAAATAGTTGCTTAACCTTTAACGGTGATATCATTGATTGCGGCAAGTTCGCCGCACCTACGCTAATTTTGGCGAGGAGACTATAAACAAGTCTCCTCGCTTTTTTTTTGAGCAATATCGAAAAACGTACTGGATTTTTTTGGGTCCAGAAAAAACCGCATCGGAGGCTTCATGAAT
Organism: uncultured Acidobacteriota bacterium; assembly: GCA_963732705.1. GTDB lineage: Bacteria > Acidobacteriota > Terriglobia > Acidiferrales > UBA7541 > Acidiferrum. The sequence goes on from CAVTAN010000003.1 coordinate 65,714, forward strand.
CGCAAATACCACGGTAAGGTGCAGATGAATGGCCAGGTATTTAACATCGCCAATCGCGGCGAAGTAACCAATGCCGTACCTAAGCTCGCTACTGATCCCTACAGCTCATCAGGAAGAAATACCAAAACAGAGGAAATCGATTTCGCGGAACTGCGTGACGGCTCGCTGGTAGAGGTCATTCAAAGTCCCGAAAGCCCATCGGAGACGTGCTTTGCAGTATGGAACGGCGAAAAAGTGGTATTCAAAAAAGAGGTGAACAGCGCTGGAACGCTGTTAAGGCCGATCCCGCGTAGCGGTTACCTTTGCCACATCCGCCTAGCGAATGGCGCACAGCCTTACGATTCGGTGCGTGCACTTTTAATCGAAATCAATTCGTTTTTGAGCAAATGCTTGGATGTATGTGATCATGAGCGATTTCTGCTGGCTGCGTTCGTTGTGGCAACGTGGTTTATCGACCGGCTACCTGTCGCCCCGTATATTGCACTGGTCGGGTTGCCGGGCTCTGGGAAGTCGATAGCGTTGCGAGTTTTGGCCCTACTGTGTAGGCGGTCTTTGCTCACCGCGGACATCACGTCGGCCGCATTTTATCAAGTCTGCGATAGACTGATGCCCACCCTCCTAATCGACGAAACGGAGACAGCGGGGAACAGGAAAATGCTGTTTCATTTGTTAGGACCGGTACGTCTCGCGATACGGTAGCGCTCCGAAAAAATCAATCATTCAGGGTTTTTGGTGCAAAAGTAGTTAGCTGGGTTGAGCTGCCCAATGATGCGGCTTTGAATACCCGATGCGTCGTCATCCGACTACAGGAAACTATTCGCACTGACCTGTCACTGCCCACTGATCCGGACATCATCGCCGAGGCAGAGGCTTTGCAGCGGAAACTTCTGCAGTACAGGCTCAAAAGTCTCAACCACGTATCCCTAAGCCCGACTCCGGGCGATGACAAATTGATTTCGCGCAACCGTGATCTTTACCGAGCTTTCGCCTTCGCCTGTGAACCTTGGCGAAAATTCCTCGTGAAGAGCTTCGGAGAGCGAGAATCCCTCACGCGTGAGCCGTTATATCCAACGCATGCTCTGGTTCTATATCACCTGTACAATCGAATCCACGGCCCAATGGAAGCCGGCGGAGAGCTCGGAACGGTTAAGAGTTTGTCCAATCTTATTAATCGGACTTTGGCGCTCATCGGCGACCCCATGCGACTAAACCCGCGTGAAGTAGGAGCCGCGCTGACAACTTTGGGCGTTACCAGCCGCAAACGTTGTGCACGGGGTTGGGAGGTGCTCATTACCGATCAGGACAAAAAAACAATCCATCAATTGGTTGAAAAGTACGGAATCGACATCGAAGCGTTCTGGCCCAGCTTTCAAGCCTGCAGAGATTGCGCATTTTGCAGAGATCGATGGCACCCAATTTTCAACACCGGTTTCCAAAGACCGGAAGCGACATATCCCGAAAATGCACATAGTGTACGTAGTGCACAAGAATCGGCGACATTGCCAGTTCCGGCAGAGTAGGCGCTATAAACCTTTAAAACGCATCCATCGGACGAATATTGAAAGGGCCATGCAACTATTTGGAGCAAGTCTTGAGCACCGTGCCGAGCCTGTCCTGAGCTGCGTGACAACCGCGACGTTTTGGTTGGTTCTACTGATCACCATGCGCCTCTATTCTTATAGCTCGATCGTGGTCGAAGGCCATCAACCATCGCCCGCGCACCACCGCGTGTCATCTGGAGTGGCGTGCCACGCAGTGAGCGAACGTTCCGGGCATCGCGACGTTTGAATGCGGCGGCCATTCCGGTCCAGGTTCATCATCGAGCCCGAGGAAATAAACATTGCAGGGTTGATAAAGCGCGCATTGAACCGATCGCCAGGCGCGTCAGGAAAAGCATCGCCCCGCTCCGAGCAGCACCTAAACAGGATCCCAGCCACAACCGTCCCCTTCCCCAGTCGTCCGACCTTAGACAATGGATCTAGCCGCCAAGATCATTTTCATTGTGGGCTTTTTGCTGTGTTTCAGTGGCTGGATTTCGCCGCCGTTAGCCTTGGCCGCGGGGATCCTCTTCGGTCTCGGCATCCGCCACCCCTACCCGCAATTGAATCGCAGCGCTGCGAAAATTCTTTTGCAAACTTCCGTTGTAGCGCTAGGCTTTGGAATGAATTTGCATGAGGTGCTGAAGGCTGGGCGCAGCGGTTTTGTGTATACCGCACTAGGCATAACGTTTTCCCTTATCGCGGGTTTGGCGTTGGGCAAGCTGCTCCACATCGGGGGTAACGCCTCCTACCTCATCACCGCCGGAACCGCGATTTGCGGCGGAAGCGCCATCGCTGCAATCGGGCCCATACTCCATGCCGATAGTGAAGAGATGGCCGTTTCGCTTGGCACCGTTTTCATATTGAATTCCATTGCGCTGCTCGCTTTCCCGCCGATTGGCAAAGTTTTGCATTTATCGCAACCGCAATTCGGGTTGTGGGCCGCGCTGGCCATTCACGACACCAGTTCCGTTGTCGGTGCCACGGCCAAATATGGCCCCCAGGCTTTGGTGGTGGGCACCACAGTGAAGTTGGCTCGAGCTCTATGGATCGTTCCTCTGGCGCTGCTGACATCCGCAGTGAAGCACAGCAAAGCTAAAGTGGCGTGGCCGTGGTTCATTTTGTTCTTCTGCTTGGCCGCCGTGCTCAACACCTATGTTTCGGCATTTGCTCACTTTGGAAAGTGGGCCTTCAGCGTTGGGCGCTTGGGCCTGACCGCCACACTCTTTTTGATCGGTAGCGGTATTTCCATCGCCACGTTGAAGAGCGTCGGCTGGCGGCCGCTGCTGCAAGGTGTTATTTTGTGGGTTGTGGTGGCTTCCGTAACGTTGTACTTGGTTAGAATGCAGATTATTTCCTTCTAGTTTGTGCTACTCGAGACTCATTAGCGGCAGATCTTCAATTTCCAATTAAAAACCAATCCATCTGGAGTTTGGCCTGCTTGCAAAACGCGTATTGCAGAGCTTAAACTCCGCTCACAAGATTGTTCGCTCCTAGTGTCTGAATCGAAGATTGGGGAGGCTACATGAACAGGCGAATTGTTATCGTTGTTTTTTTGCTCGTGGTTGCGGGAACGGTCGTGGCGCGTAGAATTTCTTCCCAATCGACTTCCCCATCCACGCGCCGCGTCATCAACCTCCCGGATGACAATGCTCAGTTACCATTCAGCGGAGCGATCCTGGCAGGCAATACTTTGTACATGTCCGGGCGTATCGGTATTGACGCAAAGACCGGGAAAGCTCCGACGGAAGTCGATGATGAGATTCGAATCTTGCTGGAACACGTAAAATCCACGCTAACAGCCGCGGGAATGTCCATGGACGATCTGGTTTACGTTCAGATTGCGTGCACCGACTTAGCCCTTTACGACAAATTCAACACCGCCTACCGCGCTTATTTCACCAATAAGGAGTACCCGGCGAGGGAGTTCATCGGGGTTGCGTCCTTGCTGCGCGGGGGCCATTTCGAGCTGCAAGCCATCGCAGTCAAGCGTTAGAAACGCCCATATATCAGCGCTCAGCGATAGCCAATTAGATGGCTTATGCCCTTCCCAGGGCATTTATCGTTATCAGTGGGGTTTTCCTTTTCTTATCTGTAACATTCTACTACAGATATTCCTAGGCACCTGTATCTTCGATTGGCCTCCGGGTTGCAATTCACCTCCGGGCGGACACTCAATGCTTCGAATTACAGTTGAAAACAAACCCGGCAAGCTATCTCTTACCGTTGAAGGTAAGCTCGCGGGGCCTTGGGTCACGGCCCTCGAACAGAGCTGGCAGGACCTGCGAAACAGTTCTTCGGCGGGCGACCGCCTTAGTGTAAATCTTTGCGCCGTGAGTTTTATCGACGCTTCCGGCAAAGCATTGTTGAAAGAAATCCATAAACAGGGCGGCAAGCTGGTGGCGGAAGGCTGCCTGAACCAAGCTATCGTGCGTGAAATTGCCGCGGACAAGAACCGCGAAAAAGAAGACAACCCGCCTCAAAGCTCCAAGCGGACTCCGATCATCTTTTACTTTTTATTTATCAGCCTTTCGACTATGGGAGTTAGCTCTTCGCGCGCCCAATCCTCCGGACGGGACGCGCTTCCCGCAAACGCGCCCACGCAGGCGATCCGCTTGACGCTAGACCAAGCCGTCGCGCTTGCTTTGAAGCAAAACACCACGGCGATTACTGCAGTCATCCAAGCCGCGGAAGCCGTACAGGACAAGAACGTAGCTCGGGCAGCTCTGCTGCCGCAGGCCAATCTGGAGTCCAGCGATTCCATTCGCCGCCTTAACATTGAAAGCCAGTTTGGAAGGCAATTGCCCGGATTTCCGCAGCACATCGGGCCTATTCAGGTTTTTCAAGCCGGTCCCTCGTTCTCCGCGCCAGTGTTTGATTTAACCCTTTGGCGTCGGTACCAGTCGCAACGATCTTTAGCTAGCGCCGCCAAGGCTTCCAGCTTGTCCACTAGGGAACAGGTAATTCTTCTGGTCGTGTCGCAATACATCGGCACCCTGCGGGATATCGCCACCGTGCAAGCTGCCGGCTCGCGCGTAGATCTCGCGCAAGCGCTCTATAACCAGGCCGCTGATTTGCAGAAAGAAGGCGTGGGCACCGGCATCGACACTCTGCGCGCAAACGTGGAACTGCAGAATGAGAAGCAGCGTTTGCTGGAGGCGCAGGCCAGTCGCGAAACATCTCTATTCGCGCTTAGCCGGCTCTTGAATCTAGATCCGCGGCAGACCATCGAGTTGGCGGACTCGCTGAGCTACTTTGAAACGCCCCAGCCGGAATCGGAACGGAGCATTGAGCAAGCCCTATCCGATCGTCAGGAATGGAAGTCCCTTAACGACCAGATCAAGGCCGCGCAGTCACAGAAAAAGCAAGCCTGGGATCAGCGTTTGCCGGCTTTGCGTGTCGACGGCGATTGGCTGTATCAGGGAACGCGCCTGAATAACGGGATCCCCACATACAACTATGAGTTGGCGTTGAACATGCCGCTATTCACCGGCGGCCGCATTCGCGCGGAGACCACCCGCGCCGATCTTGAAATTCGACGACTACAGCAGCAACAAGATGACCTGCGCAATCAGATAGGCCTCGACGTGAAAACCGCGCTGATCAACCTGACTTCCGCGAAGAGTGAAGTGCAGGTGGCAAATCTGGGCGTGCAGTTGTCGCGGGAAGAAGTGGGTCAAGCGCGGGACCGTTTTCGCGCGGGGGTGGCCAACAATATCGAAGTCATACAGGCGCAGGATTCGCTGGCTCGCGCCAACGACAACCAAATCGCCGCGCTTTATCGCTTTAACCAGGCGCGCGCCGATCTGGCCAGGTCCGTCGGACAAATGGAAAACGTTTATGCAAAGTAACCGCACGCGAGGAATAGATGAGTATTGAAATCGAAGTCGGGCTGGAGAACGCGCCGCGGGTTCCGGTAACGCTTGAAGAACCTCGCATTACGGAAAACCGTAAGGGGCTTAGAAATCCCAAAATTCAGCGCCTGTTGGCACTCGCTGCTTTGGTCCTCGTAGCTGTGGCCGTTGGACTGTTTCTCTATTACCGCAATCGCGAATCGACCGACGACGCCCAGGTAGATGGGCATATCACTCCCATCGCCGCGAAAATTTCCGGGCGCGTGGCAGAAGTCCTGGTGCGCGACAACGAACCGGTGAAGGCCGGCCAAGTTTTAGTGCGGATCGATCCGCGCGATTACCAAGCGGCGCTGGATAACGCGAAAGCGACGCTGTCTTTGGCGCAAAGTGAAGCGGTATCGGCCAGTGCCGATGTTCCGCGCACGCGCGAAAATGTAGCGAGTGGAACTTCCAGCGCCAGCGCCGGACTTCTGGGAGCCCAAGCGGATTTGGCGCGAGCCCAGGCAGCGTATGCCCAGGCGCAGAACTCCGATCTGGCTTACGCCCAAGCCAACGTGGCTAAGAGCCGCGCGAATTCGGAGTTAGCGCAGGCCGATCTGGACCGCTACAAGCCGCTGATGGACAAGGGGGAAATTTCCAAGCAGCAATACGATGCAGCCAAAGCCAGCGCCGAGGCTTCCGCCAGCGCCTTGAAAGCGGAAGAAGAAAAAATTGCCCAGGCCAGGAGCAACATAGACATTGCCAAAGCTCAACTGAATGCCGCACAGGCGCGGGTATCGCAGGCGCGAGCTGGCCTAGAGTCGGCACACGCCGACGTACAGCAAGTGAGCATGCGCACGGCTGACGTGCAAGGAAAACTCGCCAAAGTCGAACAAGCGCGCGCCATGCTGGAAGCAGCTCAGCTCAATCTGAGCTATGCAGAAGTTGTCTCGCCGATCGACGGTGTTGCCACGCACAAATCCGTGGAGCCCGGCCAGATAGTTCAGCCCGGCCAGGGTTTGCTTGTGGTTGTGCCGCTGCAGGATGTGTGGGTCACCGCTAACTTCAAGGAAACCCAACTGCGCAATATGCGCGCGGGCCAAAAAGCCGAAGTAAAGGTGGATACCTACGGCAAGACGTTCAACGGTCACGTGGACTCGCTGGCCGGCGCAACCGGCGCGATGTTGAGTTTGCTGCCTCCAGAAAACGCCACTGGAAATTACGTGAAAGTGGTGCAGCGCATCCCGGTGAAAGTGCTGCTCGATCCTGTGGCAGGCGACAAAGCCATCCTGCGTCCGGGAATGAATGTCGACGTCACGGTCATCACCAAGTAGTAGTTATTGGAATAAAGATTGAAGTTGCGAAGGCGATTCGAGAAACGCGATGCGTAACAAAATTTTATCTAAATTGCGAATGCCGGACGGCTCGATCAACCCGTGGGTGATCGCCGTTACCGTTACGCTCGCCACTTTCATGGAGGTCTTGGACACTTCCATCGCTAACGTGGCCTTGCCGCACATCGCGGGAAATTTGTCGGCCGGTTCGGACGAATCCACTTGGGTTCTGACATCGTATTTAGTATCGAACGCCATCGTGCTGCCGTTATCCGGCTGGTTCTCCAGTTTGATCGGCCGCAAACGCTTCTACATGTCGTGCGTTGCGCTGTTCACCATCAGTTCTTTTTTATGCGGTTTGGCTCCGAGCCTCGGCGTTTTGGTGTTCTTCCGTATTTTGCAAGGCGCGGGCGGCGGCGGTTTACAGCCCAGCGAGCAAGCCATTTTGAACGATACCTTCTCGTTCGAGAAACGTGGGATGGCCTTCGCTGTCTATGGTCTCGCCGTAGTTGTCGCGCCGACCATCGGTCCGTGGCTCGGAGGTTGGATCACCGATAGTTTTTCCTGGCGCTGGATTTTCTACATCAATGTGCCGGTAGGCATCATTTCGCTGATCCTCACGAACCTGCTGGTCAGCGACCCACCGTATATGAAGCGCGCCAGCGTCAAGAGCGGTTTCCGGATCGACTACATCGGCATCGGACTGATCAGTTTGGGCCTGGGCAGCATGCAAATCATTCTTGACAAAGGCCAGCGCGAGGATTGGCTATCGTCCAACTTCATCCGCATCTTCTTCGGCCTGATGCTCGTCGGCATCATCTCCGCTATTTTGTGGGAGTTGAGAGAGAAAGAGCCGGTTGTCGATTTGCGTATGCTCAAAGACCGCAATTTCGCGATCGCCACCCTGGCCATGTTTTTTCTGGGCTTCGTGCTGTATTCCAGCACGGTACTGATTCCTCAGCTCCTGCAGCAGTTGTTAGGCTACTCTGCGGAAATGGCCGGGAAGGCCCTTTCGCCCGGCGGTGCGGTCATCATGTGCATGATGCCCATCGTAGGCCTTCTGGTCTCCAGGGTCGACACGCGCATCCTTATTACCTTTGGGTGCATCGTATCCGCTTCCGCTCTATTTGTAATGGCTGGCTGGGACCTTGGCCTGGACTACGGGCATGCGGTGCGCGCACGCATGTTGCAAAGTTTTGGTCTGGCGTTTCTATTTATCCCTATCAACGTCGCGGCGTTCGCCTATGTCCCGCGCGACAAAACAAACATGGGGACCGGCATCATCAACCTGGCTAGAAATGTCGGAGCCAGCGTTGGCATTGCCACGGTAACCACCATGCTGCAGCGGCGCGCCCAAGTGCATCAGGCGCAACTGCTGGACCGCGTTAATAATTACGGTTCGGCTTATCACAACATGTTGACAGGCCTACAAACCAAACTGGTTGTGGCGGGCTCGAGTTTGTCGCAAGCCACCAGTCAGGCTCAGACCATGATTTACAACACGGTGCAGCGGCAGGCCGCCATGATGGCGTTTATCGACAATTTCAAACTGCTGGGAGTCGTATTTTTTGCCGTAATTCCGATTTTGGTGCTGATGAAGAAGCCCCGGGTTCCAGCCGGTGGCGTGCCAGTGCACTAAGCGCGTAGGTGAACGAGCGCAAACTTTTACTTGAAGAAAAGATTCTATTGAAAATGGGGGCCTAAGATGGCGACGCAAACAGCAACACCAGTCACAGCACTAACCAACCCGCAAATCGCGGGCGGGGAATGGAATGAACAAAAGCTGATCCGTGCAGGTCAAAGGGGCGACTCGCAAGCGGTTGAGGCGCTGTTCCGCCGTTATCAGCGTCCTCTTTTCCAGACCGCTTTGCGCGTACTCGGTAATGCCGAGGACGCCGAAGACGCATTGCAGGACGGCTTGCTCTCCGCCTATCGCAACTTGAAGCGCTTCGAGGGCCGTTCGCAATTCTCCACCTGGCTCACCCGCATCGTTATCAACGCCGCGCTGATGCGGAGGCGAAGTGCCAAAGCCCGCCCGGCGATTTCGCTCGACGAGACCCCACGCGAAGACGAACTGCCGGCTTCCGAGCGCTTCGCCGACAGTGGGCCAAATCCCGAGCAGGTCTTCGTCAGCACCGAGCTGCGGGAAATGATCAGCGAGAACCTCGAGGAACTTTCACCTCTGCTGCGCACTGCCTTCGTTTTGCGCGACGTGCAGGGCTATTCCACCGGAGAAGCAGCCAAGAAACTGGGGGTCACCGAAAACACTTTGAAGGCCAGACTGTGGCGCGCACGACACCAGCTTGCGGAACGGCTGGGCCGACGGTTACGCCGCATCAAGGCCGACGTCACCGGCGGCGATGACCAGGGTCCCGCGCTCATGGGCGGCGAGGCCTGCAGCTACTGCTAATCAGTAGTCGGTGGAGTTATAAAAGAAGGATCAGACGCGAGCCAGTGCCACGCTGGCTCGTTTCTTTTTGCGGAATTACTTCTCGGCGGGGCAAAGCGTGCACTTCAGAAGTGACGAGCGTCGATCTTGACGGCCTCTGACATCCCTCTACCGACTCCAGCCGTTCAGGTGGACCCGGCAGCGCGATAGCGGCCTAGAACGCGAACCTCGGCGGTTGCCTTGCGAAGTTCACCGAGCGCATCTTCCAATTTGCCGAGGCGGTCGGATTCCACATCCAGAAAAAATTGATACTCCCAAGGTCGCCCGTGAATGGGGCGGCTTTCGATTTTCAATAGATTTACCCCATGCCGCGCAAACGGCTCCAGCGATGCGAGCAACGCACCGGGCTGATGCGCTAAACGCATCGCCAGGGACATTTTGCCCGCACTCGAATCGGCCACTGCCGCCGCCTCTCCAGCCGGGGCCAACAAAACAAAGCGGGTGAAATTTTCCGCGTTGTCCTGCACCGATTCAGCCAAAATCACGCCACCATAATGTTCCGCGGCGCGTTTCCCAGCGATGGCCGCGAAGGCTTTGTCCCGTCGCACCAGAACTTCCCGCACGCTTCCGGCGGTGTCTTCCGCCGGCACGCGTTTCCACGACGGGTGATCGTGAAATAATTGTTCGCACTGCGCCAGCGCCATCGGGTGCGAAGCCACCGAGCGAACGCCCGCCAGGTTAGCGCCCGGACAGCCGATCAGGTGATGCTCAATGGGTAGAATCGTCTCCGCAGTAATTTGTAACGCGCTGGCCATCAATAGGTCAAAGACCCGTACCACGGATCCGGCCAGCGAATTTTCCACCGGAACCATCAGCATATCTGCCGAGCCATCCGCAATTGCCGCGAATGTGGCCTCAAAGGTTGCGCGTGGCACCGTTGTGATCCCGCTGCCCAGAGCTTGCACCGCGGCGTCTTCGCTGAACGCGCCGGGCTCGCCTTGAAATGCAACACGCGCGTTCTGGAGTACCATGCTCATATGCTGCTCAACCTTAATTTCGCGGAGGTTGCTGGCACCCCTCGCTTTGATGCGCCTAGAGTATCAAGTATGATTTCGCGCAGCGCGGAAAAAGCGCCTCAGGTTCGGTTTCACCGCGATAAGGCGCCTCAGGTTCGGTTTCACCGCGATAAGGATTGTCAATGAGCTACGTCGAGAAGAACCTGGTGCCCGGCGAGAACCTGCTATACCAGACGCGGCACCATTGGATTGTGTTGATCGGTCCACTACTTCTGGCGGTCGTTCTTGGAGTACCCGGTTTATGGCTGCTTTTTGAAGCAGCCGCAAAACGTCCGGAGCTGGAGGAGTATGCGTCTCGCGTTCCGGGTGGAAAACTGACCGCGCTGGTCGTTGGAGTCGTTCTTCTTGCAGTCGCCGTAGTCCATCTTATGTGGGGCATGGCTAAGCGCAACGCCACGGAAATGGCGGTAACCAATCGCCGCGTTCTGATTAAAACTGGCATGGGCAACCGCCGCACCTTGGACATGATGCTTTCTCGCGTAGAAAGCATCGGCGTCGAGGAAACCATGTGGGGACGCATGATGGGTTATGGGAGCGTCGTGGTGCGCGGTACTGGGGGGACTCCCGAGCCATTCGTCAAAATTGCGCACCCCCAGGAATTTCGTCGCCAGGTCCAACAACAGATCGGAGCGCACGAGATCGGTGGAATCGATGAAACCAGGAAGACCTGATTCGAGTGAATTTGCGCCATTTTACGCGGGCTACATTGCGCTGGTCCCGGGCGATGATGTGCTGGCTGCGCTGGAAAGTCAGCGCCTGCACATTTCCACTTTGTCCGCCCGCAGCGAGCGCGAGGGCAATTTCCGCTATGCTCCCGATAAATGGAGCGTGAAAGAAATCCTCGGTCATATGGCAGACAGCGAGCGCGTGTTCTCATATCGCGCTATGCGCGTCGCCCGTGGCGACCAGACGCCTCTGCCGGGATTCGAGCAAGACGATTACGTGAAGAACGGCGGCTTCGGAGATCGCCGCCTGACTGACCTCGTGGACGAATTTGCAGCGGTGCGCAGCGCTACCCTAGCACTCGTGCAATCCTTCAACGATGCCGCCTGGATGCGCCGTGGAACCGCCAGCGGCAAGGAAGTTACGGTTCGGGCCTTGGCCTTCATGATCGCCGGCCACCAGCTTCACCATCAGAAAATCCTAGAGGAGCGCTACTTTGCAGCCATTCCGAGGGCCTAGCAGTTGGGTGTTACGACGATCACTGCACCCATGACGCTAGGCCTGATGCGCTTCCCCTCGCTGCAGCCCTGTAGTCACCGTTTCGGCCACTTCCCTACGGCTAACCCGGGCCGGTTGCATTGGTGATTGACGCTGTTGAGCGCCCGATGCCACTCGTCTCCGGGCACTGCCGTCCCGAAATTTCGATCGCGGCAAGAAAATGAAATACGTCAGCATGGTTGCCAGCGCGATCACAAAAGCGCCGGCAATCAAGCCCACGGCTTCCGCCCGCAGCGGGTCGGTAAGTTCTTCCTGCAGTAGGTAGACTCCCGCTGCCAGGAAGATAAGCGCCAGAAAGCTGCCAATACTTCTGAAGGTGCGTCCCACGCTGGAGCGGTCAACAAAACCATGTTGACTGTGCGGGCGACCGTGCTGTTTGCCGTAAGGCGATACGGAGGGCGTGGACATGATCAGTTTTTCCGCACGCTCTCTAAACGAAGCTGTGGCAGAGGATAATTCATCACTTCTGTTTTTGGCGTGCCAATAAAATCCAGGCAGGTGAACACTGGGGCGTGATACTGCTTCTTCATCATTGCGCCGCACACACAATAGACATGATCCACCTCCACATCCTTAGTGGTTCCGATGAACAACTCGGAGCCGCATAGGGTATTGGTGCAATGCCAGGTGTCTCCGGATTGGATCAGCATGACTGGTGGGCCTTTCTCGCTGGTTACCATGTGGTTACTGTAATCACATCGGTACAGCGTGGGACCACGGAATATACATAGGAGTAAATAACAAAGCAAGTAAACAATTGATTACTCCAGTTAAACGTGTGGAAAACTCAGATCTGCCGCTCCCTGTTTTGGGAATGCGGCTGGGCCCTTAGGCAATGTTCAGCGGCCCGCGGTCCACCACTGGACAGGTTAAGTTGCGGCCACCGTGGTGGGCTGCTAAAATTGATTGTTTGCTGGGTTTAGGCCCTCTCACCGGCATGCTACGTGGCTTCTTCTGGCTTCGATGATCTAACCATCCACATAGCGGTTCATGGCCGGGAACCGAGAGCGGTACTTCAGTTTTAGCAAGGGTTTAACCTACCCCTATTGTTGGTGGTGGTCCGCGGACTCCAGTTCCGCCGAAGGAGAGCGGTGTGGCCAAGTATGATGTGGCGATTATCGGTAGCGGGCCGGGTGGCTATATTGCGGCTATCCGAGCGGGCGAACTGGGGTTGAAGACCGTGGTGGTTGAGAAGGATCCCTTTTTGGGCGGCACCTGCCTGCACGTGGGCTGTATCCCAACGAAGGTCCTCTTGCATCATGCTGACGTATACGACCATTTCAAGAATGCCGCGGAGTTGGGATTTGAAGTCAGCGGCCTAAAAATTAACTGGGCCAACGTCCTGGCGCGCAAAGACAAAATCGTCAAGAAGCACGCGAAAGGCATCGAATTTTTATTCAAGAAAAATAAAGTTGAATTTGTGCAAGGCTGGGGCCGCTATGAAGGACCCGGACGCATAAGCGTTGAGAAAGATGGCAAGAAAACTGAAATCGAAGCCTCCAATATTCTGCTGATTAGCGGTTCGGAAGCGCGCGCCTTACCGGGCATCGAGCCGGATCACCAGACCATCCTGACCAACCGCTCCATCCTGGAACTCCCGGCCATTCCTAAGTCGTTAATCGTGGTCGGCGCTGGGGCCGTCGGCGTGGAGTTCGCTTCCATATACAATTCTTTTGGCACCGAGGTAACCATTTTGGAAGCCTTGCCGCGCATCGTGCCGGTCGAAGACGAAGAAATTTCCGCGGAGCTGGACAAGACTTACCGCAAGAAAAACATTCAGATTCATACCAGCAGCAAGGTGGAGTCGGTGAAAAAAGATTCCAAGGGCGTGACCGTGGAATTCACCGATAAAGACGGAAAAAAGCAAACGCTGCAAGCCGAAAAACTATTATTGGCCGTGGGCCGCAAGCCCATGACCGAAAATTGCGGGCTGGAAAAGTCCAAAGCTAAACTGGACCGCGGCTTCGTCATAGTGGGCCCGCACATGGAGACCGACGAGCCGGGATTGTATGCCGTTGGAGACATTGTTGCGGGACTACCGCAACTGGCGCACGCTGCTGGCATGGAAGGAATCGTGGCGGTCACTCATATCGCCGGGAAGCCTACCCAACCCATCCTCAAGACCCGCGTGCCAAACGCCACCTACTGCGAACCGCAGATTGGCTCCATTGGTTTGACGGAGAAGCAAGCCCGGGAGGCCGGCTACGCGGTAAAAATCGGCAAGTTCCCGTTCGTGGGCAACAGTAAAGCCACCATTCTTGGTAACCATGGCGGATTCATCAAAGTGGTTTCGGACGAAAAGTTCGGAGAAGTGTTGGGGATTCATATCATCGGCCCGCTGGCCACCGAAATCTTGTCGGAAGCCGCGACGGTTTTGCACTTGGAAGGTACGGTAGACGATATGATGAACATGATGCATGCCCATCCCACGGTGTGGGAAGGCATGGGCGACGCTTTTGCTTCCGTTCGCGGGTTGCAAATCAATGTGTGAGCGGTTTCCGATCTAGCTCTGCTTTTCCGTTGAAGCTGAAATGAATACTTGCCAAATCGTCGACGTCGGAATGATCGGTTACGCTCAGGCCTGGGAGCTTCAAAAACGCCTGGTCAACGCCCGCAAGAATGGCGCCGTTGATGACCTGGTGCTGCTTTGCGAGCATCCACACGTCATTACTCTCGGTCGTAACGGCAAGCGTGAGCACTTGCTCGCTTCCGAGCAGATGTTGCGTCACCGAGGTGTGGAGTTCCACACTTCCGACCGCGGCGGCGACATTACCTATCACGGACCCGGCCAATTGGTCGGCTATCCCATCCTCAATTTGGCCGCCATCCGCAAAGACGTGGTTTGGTATGTGCGCATGCTCGAAGAAGCCATGATCCGCGCCACCGGCGCTTTCGGAATCGCCGCCGGACGAGTGCCAGGGAAAACCGGGATCTGGGTGCTCCCTGCTCAAAAAGATATTCCTGCTAATCCGCTTGCGGAAGAAAAACTGGGCGCCATCGGTGTGCACCTCAGCCGCTGGGTAACCTCGCACGGCTTTGCCTACAACGTGTCCACCGACTTACGTTACTTTGACCTGATCGTGCCGTGCGGAATCGCCGGGCGTAAAGCTACTTCGCTTGAGAAAATACTCGGCCGAACAGTCGGCCAGCAGGAAGTCCGCGAACCGCTGGTGCGCGCTTTTGGGGAAGTGTTTAACCTCCAGATGTGTGAGATGTCAGCCGCACATCTGCTTTTACATTTAGCCAGGCAGGAAGCGGCAGTCCAACCGAATCTGGAACCGCAGCACGCGGAGCAGTCGCTATCGCAGCTTGGGGTAGCGGGATAATCAGCAGGAGCGCGGATGAAGACAGAACTGACGCGGCAGCAGCACCTGGATCTTTACTACTACATGCGTCTGAATCGCGCCGTGGAAGACACCATGGTGAAGCTCTTCCGCCAGAACAAAATCGTTGGCGGACTGTACTCCAGCGAAGGCCAGGAAGCCATCTCCGTGGGCACCTCCTACGCTCTCGAAAAAAAGGATTGGCTGGCGCCCATGATCCGCAACATCGGCGCTCTGCTCGTCAAAGGTGTTCCTCCCCGCGATATTTTTACCCAGCACATGGCTAAGTACACTTCGCCCACTCGCGGCAAGGACGGTACCAGCCACTTTGGCGACCTCGAGAACTTGCACATCGTTTCTCCCATCTCCATGCTCGGCGATTTAATTCCGGTAATGACCGGAGTAGCCATGGCCGGGCGCTACCTGGGCCAGAAAATTGTGGCCATGACCTGGATTGGCGACGGCGGCAGCTCTACCGGGGTCTTTCATGAAGGCTTGAATTTCGCGGCCTCGCAAAAAGCGCCCTTCGTATTGATCCTGGAAAATAACCAGTGGGCCTATTCGACGCCGGTTAAGCGCCAGGTGCCCGTCAAAGATCTCGCTGACCGCGCCAAGGCGTATGGCATCCCCAGTTACATCGTGGACGGCAACGACGTCGTGGCGGTATATACCACTGCCAGGGAAGCCGTCGATCGCGCGCGGGCCGGCGAAGGCCCCATCCTGATCGAAGCCAAATCCATGCGCATGCGCGGCCATGCCCAGCACGATCCGGCGGAATACGTACCCAAGGAAATGTTCGAATACTGGAAGGCCCGCGATCCCATCGTGCTGTACGACAAATTTTTAACCGGGGCGAAATTGTTGGACGCCCAGACCAAAAAAGAGATCGACGAGCGCATTGAGACTTTGCTGACCAAGGACCGCGATTTCGCCGAAAGCTCGCCCATGCCGCCGGGGGAATTGGCTTCCGAGGGGGTATATTGCAGCGGAGATGAGTGCCACAAAATTGTGCCTCAATGGCAGCGACCCCGCTCGGAAGTAACCCCGCCAGGATCTAGCATTGCGGCCGTATGGTCCGTTGAGGGCTTTGGCGAAGGTAAGGGTTCCGGCGGCAAGAACGCGCCCATCCACTTTGGCGACACCGCTCCGGCCACGCCGGAGTTAGCCGACAATGAAAGTAAGCTGGCACCGGAGACCCCGGCGAAAACCGTGCAAAAGAAAGTCGTCGGCGCGAATGGCAAAAGCAAACCGGCCCCCGCGCCCGCCGCCGCGTCCAAAGGCCACGATAAAAATAATAAGAATAACGGTAAGAACGGCGCGAGAAATAATTCCAAAAACGTTCCAGCACGCGCCAATGTCAAATCAACGGCCGCGCCGCAAGGGAAAAGGAGATAATCATGCCCGACTCCCAAGCAGCCGTAGCCCCACGATCCGAGACTCACGAAGCAGCCTCGAACGCTTCTGGCCCGGTCACTTTTTTGGAAGCCATCAAGCAAGCGATGTTCGAAGAGATGGAACGCGATCCAGCGGTAGTGTTGCTGGGCGAAGATGTGGGCGTATACGGCGGGGCATTTAAAACCAGCGAAGGTTTGTTGCAAAGGTTCGGATGGGAGCGGGTCATCGATACGCCCATCAGCGAGAGCGCCATCATCGGCGCAGCCTGCGGAATGAGTTACCTCGGCTTGCGGCCCATCGCGGAAATGCAATTCATCGATTTCATTGCCTGCTGCTTCAACCAACTCACCAATTTTGTAGCCAAAGGCCATTATCTCTGGAATGCCCCGGCGCCCATCGTAGTCCGTGGCCCTTCTGGCGGTGGCGTCCACGGTGGGCCCTTCCATTCCGCGAATCCTGAAATGTACTTCGTGCACACCCCGGGATTGAAGGTTATCTATCCGTCCACGCCCTATGACGCTAAGGGCCTTTTGAAGGCCGCCATACGCGACAATAATCCGGTGCTCTTCTTCGAGCACAAATATCTGTACCGCCGCATCAAGGAAGAGCTGCCCGCCGGCGATTACACGGTACCCATCGGCAAGGCCATCGTGCGGCGCCCGGGCAAGCACCTGACCATTATTTCTTATGCCGCGATGATGCATACTTCGCTGGAAGCCGCGGAAGCCCTTGCCAAAGAAGGCATTGAAGCGGAAGTGATCGACTTGCGCACGCTCTTGCCCCTCGACGAGGAGACCATTTTGCAATCGGTGAAGAAGACCAACCGTTGTCTGGTGGTTCATGAAGATACCAGGACCGGCGGGATCGCCGGGGAAATTGCCGCCATCCTGTGTGAGAAAGCCTTTGGCGACCTGGACGGTCCGCTGTTGCGCGTAACCGGGCTGGATACCCCGGTGCCCTATTCGCCGCCGCTGGAAGAATATTTTTTACCCAACGCAAAAAAAGTTTTTGCGGCTGCCAGGGAATTGGCGCGCTACTAGTGACTTGGCAATGGAAATTCAGCTGAAAAGATTTTGGCGGCGCCACGCGCCGTGCACGTACCGCAGTTTTCACGAGGAGAGCGATCATGGCCGTAGACATCGTCATGCCCCAGATGGGCGAAAGTATTTTCGAAGGCACCATTACCAAGTGGCTGAAGAAGCCTGGTGACAAGGTCGAGCGCGACGAGCCGCTCTTTGAAATCTCCACCGATAAAGTGGACGCTGAAATCCCTTCTCCTTCCGCCGGGGTACTGAAAGAAATCAGAGTAGCGGAAGGCAAGACCGTGCCGATTCAAACGGTAGTCGGGGTGATCGACGCCGCTGGCGGCGCCGCGCAACCGGCAGCTCCTGCGCCCGCTCCGGCCCCTAGATCTGAATCGCTAGCCGCCAAACTTGCGCCACCAACGGCGCCGTCCAATGGTAAAGCGACGACTTCCGCGCCCCCGCAGTCGCCGCGCACTTCTGCGCCACCGGCTGCGGGTTCAGCGAGCTCCAACGCCGGTAAGGACGCCGCTCGTATTCACAGCTCGCCGCTGGTTCGGCGGATGGCCAAGGAACACGGCATCGATTTAAGCGGTGTGACCGGTTCCGGCGCCGGCGGACGCATCAGCAAGCAAGACATTGAAGCGCTTATCGCCGGAGGCACCCGGCAGCAAGGTGATGCCGCTACGGATGAAAGGGAAGATAGCGGCGAGGTCGAGCAGGAAATGGAAGAAGCCTTTAACTCTGCCGCGGCTTCGTCCGAAGCCACCCCGGCGCGGCCTGCTTCGCCGTCGCAGCCAGCCTCCCGGCCCGCATCTCCGCCGCCAGCCGCACAGGGGACCCAGCACGGTAGCCAAGTACACGCGGCCTTCGAATCCGCCGTGCCTCGCGAAAAAATTTATTTTGGAGACTATGAAGTGCAGCCTATGAGCGTGATGCGCCAGCGCATTGGCGAGCACATGGTGGCTTCCAAACGCGTCTCGGCACACGTGTACTCAGTGGATGAAATCGACATGAGCAAGGTGGCGGCGGTGCGCGCCAAATCAAAAGACGAATTCGAAAAGCGTCACGGCACCAAGCTGACCTTCATGCCCTTTTTCGTAAAAGCCGCGGTGGCCGGATTACGAGCCTACCCCACGCTGAATTCTTCGCTGGACGGCATCAACGTGGTGATGCATCGCGAAATCAATATCGGTATCGCCGTGGCTCTCGACTGGGGCCTGCTGGTCCCGGTAATAAAACACGCCGACGAAAAAAATATTCTGGGCATCCAGCGCACCATGAACGATCTGGCGGAGCGCGCGCGCTCCAAGAAATTAAAACCCGAAGAAGTGCAGGAGAGCACTTTCTCCATCACCAATCCCGGGGTCTTTGGCGGGTTGTTTGGTTTGCCGGTGATCAGCCAGCCGAACGTGGGCATCCTGGGGCTGGGGGCCATCGAAAAGCGTCCGGTGGTCATCAACGACTCCATCGCCATCCGTTCCATGTGCTACGTGACGCTGTCCTACGACCATCGCGTGGTAGACGGCGCCATCGCTCACCAATTTCTGCATAAGGTTAAAGAAGCCCTCGAGAACTGGTCCGAACCCCTGCTATAAGCCACGGGCGCTTCGCATTCCAAAGGAATGCGAAGAAGCCGGGCGCCGGCCGGACAACAGTATCGTCGCCGGGCCGGGATGGTGGTAAGTGGTGGCGCAGCGCGAATCCGGGGATACAAATCGGGCGATACAAATATCTGTCCCCGCGAGGTCGCCCAGCCAGTTTGCGAAGTCCCCGTGTATTCATCGTGTATTCACGGGATGAAGGTGGCAGCCAGCGGCTCATTGCAGTAACAGCGGCTTCAACTTGGCAACCCACACCGCAAATCCTTCCATGGGAACCGGTTGGATCTGCGCGTCGCGAAACGCCAGGGCCAAAAAATCGTCGCGCTTTTGTCCCCGCACCAGCGGCACATCGGTCACCACCGTGAATTCCGTCTGGAGTTTTTCTTTCAGGCGAATATGCTCCGCGGTGTACGCCAGTTGTTTGAATTCCAGGGGCGCGCGCGTCACCGATAAGGTCTGCACGAAACCCCGCGTGCCGTTACGGCGATAACTGTAATCGATGCGCTGGGGATCGCCGGGCAGGGTCCATTGTTCGGCGCGCACGGACTTTTCGAGATGTTCCCACAAGCGCGCCTGGCGGAACACCTGTGAGCAATAGGCGCGCACCCGCGCACGACTGCCCGGAGCACCCACGCGACTCACGGCTGAGGGCACGGCCACGTGGTCGGCGTACAGTCGCTCCATTTCCGCGTCGAGATCAGCACCCAGCACCGCTTTTTGCGGCGCCAGCTGTAAAGCGTTCGACAAGGTGTCGTCCCACTTGGCCAGCAATTCCAGCCAGGCTATGGCTCCGCTACCATTCGTCTGCGATGGGTTGGCCCGGTTCTGGCCGGCTCCGTTTGCGCTAGCGCTGTCGTGAACGACATCCCCCTTTTCCTCGGACGCCAGCGGCCGGCCCGGTACCGCATTCGACGGCCCTTCCGAACCCGCAGATCGGAAGCGGTCTTCCAGATCGTCGCGCATGGCGCGCAGTACAGCCTCATCCGCTTCCGGATGTAAACGGCGCACCCGGCGGAATTCTTCCTGGTCCTCGATCAGCCGCAGACGGCGTTCACCAGTAACGGGATTGAAAAGCAAAATGCCTATGTTGGCCCACTCATCGCGGACCAAGTTAGGCGCGTAGCGCAACACCCGGTAGACGCACGCGTTCCTGCGCGGGTCCCGGGATCCTTCTCGCGCTGGCGAATGTTGTTCAGTCATGACTGCGTCCTGTCACGTTGCGGGTTCCCCCTATCATTTGCGACGCTCATACCCAGTTCGGAAAAGGTTGGCGGTTTGAGCATTTCGCTCCCCACAGCAGTTCTGGCACGCGCGTCCGCCGGCGGAATAATTGTCCCAGCAGTTTCAACAATTGATCGTAATCGTCGGCATACCATTCCGGCGGGATATCGTGGCTAAGTTCATCGAGCACCGCCTTGGTGATCCCGTACTCCAGTCGCTCCAGCCAGCGTCCAAAAGATTCCATACCGGTAATACCTCCATACACCCGGCTGCGCGAATACAAACCGCGCAGTGGGGCATCGGGAAATTCCCAATCCCCGGCGCTAAAGCAGAATCCTTGGTCGATCATGAAGGTGCGATAGCCCGCACCTGGGGATTCCCCCTGCGAATAACCGTCTCCGGCGGCTCCGGCCGAGCCCCCGGGCTGCATTTTTCCGGATGATCTGATACCTGCGGCCCGAGTCGCGCTCCCGCTGCGGGTTTCTGTCGCTACCGCCGATCCCCCACCGTGCGACCCTCGATTCGATTCTCCGCCCGCCGGTTCGCCGGCTGCGCATTTCCCGCTTACAAACAGCGTCTGCCGTCCGTTGGTGTTGCAAGTCCATTTATCGAAAACCAGCATGCCCGCAAAATCCTGCAAATTCTCCACCCGGCGGGGATGCTCCATCGCCAGTTCAGGGGTCAGGCGTATCAACTCTTCGGACACTTCTATAATCGCTGCCGGGGTTGTCGGCAGCCCTAGCCGGGACGCTAGCCTTGTACCTAGCAGTTCGTTTACCAAAATTCTCCGATGCTGAGGATTGTTTTGGAATTTCACCACGTAGTAATAGCCGTCCGAGCACCGCATCAGATGCGATTGCGCCCCGCCGCGCATGCGACGTATTTGTTCCAGGGCGTGCGGCATGGCGGTAATGGTATCGATACTTTACATAAGAGGCAAGGCTTCTTGGGGTATTCGCCACTGCTTAGAACGCCGCTTTCCCGAAACGAAAAATTCCCTATGCCATTGCGGACCATCGGATACGGCGGTCTGGCGTGAGAAAACGGGAAGCCATCGGCCAAATGGGGCCAAATGGGGATTATCACCGTCCTGACGCGCGGCCCAGAAGCCCCCAAGAAAATAAAAAGGGCCCGCGACATCAAGTTCCGCGAGCCCTGCGTTGCCAGTGGTGCGCGTGACTGCACCGGGCAACCGACACGTTTGCTCCGCAGCGAATGATGCGCGGGGCTAGCGCTTCTTTTTCTTACCCCTTGGCGATTTGCCCGCCGGTTTCCTGGAAAATTTCTTGCCTCCGGCTTTGCCGCTGGACTTCTTGGGGCCGGATTTCTTACTGCCAGATTTCTTGGTGCCAGATTTTTTGGCTGCCGTCTTGCCTCGCCCCACGGACGCTTTTTTCGCCGGAGCCTTGGCCGTCTTCTGCGCTGGGGCCTTACTGGCGGCCCTGGGGGCTGCCGCGCCACTGGTGGAGCCGCGCTTTGGGGCGCTCGACCCGCGCTTGGGGGTTTCGGGCTCCTCATCTTCCGCATCTTCATCTGCAACACTCTCGTCTATTTCGGTTCCGACGACTTCCTCCACCTCGCCGGCCTCTTCTTCTTCCAGCGGCGCGAGTTCGTTTTCTTCTTCAAAATTATCCTTGTCGAAATCCATTCCATCCTCCCGAAAGTGACTGCGGACGCATAACCCATCGAATCTGAAACGAGGCCGCCGGTGACCGGAAAGGCCGTTCAATCCATTAGCCGTTGTTATCGTACTCCCGCAGCGTTGTCAAGCATTCTGAGGTTTTCATCGCGTCAGCCACCGAAGAAATTGACGTTGGTTCCCTTAAGATGGATTGGACCGCGAAAAAATCGCCCGGCTACGACTCTGAAGTCCACCAGGCTCGCGCTCAGAACAAATTGGCGAATCCGCGGGCTAATCGCGGGTGCTTGCCGATGCCCGGGCTTGTGCCACTGTGGCCGGACGCCCGGATTTTTTTCGCGTTTTGCCTCGGGTGTGGGCGGTTCTCTCCGGAGTGCTCTCCAGGGTATATAACCGCAGCACCATCCCGCCACGAACCTTGTTAGCGGTCAGATGATTCCACTTGCGCACGTCTTCGGGATCCACGCTGTAACGATCCGCGATGCCTCCCAAGGTGTCGCCTTTTCGGACTCGGTAACTTACCATCCGGCGCTTGCTCTCTGCGGTGGGCTGGATCGCCGGAATAATCAACTTTTCCCCGGTATTCAGCCCCGTAGCAGACTCCAAACTGTTGGCGTCCGCGATGGCCTTGGGAGTAACCCGGTATTTTTTCGCAATGGATGTCAGCGTTTCCCCCGCTGCCACCCGGTGACGCCTCCAGCTGACCCACTTGTCCGCGGGTATGTCCGCGATCTCGGCGGAAAATCGTTCCGCCGTTCCGGTGGGCAAATGCAATTCAAACGCGGGATCGTCGGGCGTGGCCAGCCGCAAGAGCGAAGGATTCAGAGCCCGCAGCGTTTCCACATCCACGTCGATGGTTTCGGCCACCAAACGCAAATCGATGGCGCGCCCGGGCTTTACGGTGTCCCACGCTACTGGCGATTCCGGCTCAGCTTGAATCCCGTAGTGGGGCGCGTCTTTGGCAATCAGTGTCAGCGCCAGAATGATGGGCACATAATTCTTGGTTTCTTTGGGCAGCACGTTGCGGCGATACAGCTCCCAGAAGTCCGCGTAGCCGGTACGCTCGATGGCTTTTTGCACATTTCCTGGGCCGCAATTGTAAGCCGCCATGGCCAGATACCAATCGCCGAATAACCCGTATAAATCTCGCAAATGCTGGGCCGCCGCGTGCGTAGCTTTTTCCGGATCCTGTCGCTCATCCAACCACCAGGTGTGCCGCAACCCGTACTCCTGCCCGCGATAAGCCACAAATTGCCACATCCCGCGAGCTCCGGCGCGCGACAAGGCCGTCGGTTGGAAGGCGCTCTCCGCTTGCGCCAGGTAAATCAAATCCTGAGGCACTCCTTCCTGGGCCAGAACCCGCCCGATCATTTCCCGGTAACGCCCCGCTCGGCGCAGCCCGGTCTCCACAATGGCCCGTCCGCGGGGCGTTTGGAAAAAATTCAAGAAGGAAAGCACCTCGTCATTCACCGTCAGTGGCAAATCATGCGATATATTCCTCGCCGCTTCCTCGGCGCGGGCTTTCAACCGCGGGTCCACCGGAAAAGTCATCTCCGCTACTTCGTCAATGGGCGCAGGCACCGCGGGAGCTTCGTTGAAACCGTCTCCCGCGCGGAAGGCCTGCAGTTCATAGGCGTATACCGTGTCCACCACCCGGTGA
This sequence comes from uncultured Acidobacteriota bacterium, assembly GCA_963732705.1. Classification (GTDB taxonomy): domain Bacteria; phylum Acidobacteriota; class Terriglobia; order Acidiferrales; family UBA7541; genus Acidiferrum. The sequence continues at coordinate 88,969 of CAVTAN010000003.1, forward strand.
AACAATTCGCTTAACCTGGGATCGCCGTTGGGGTCGTAACCGCTCTGCAGCATCAAATCCACCGCCTCGTCGAACTCCTTACGCGCCGTCTCCAGGTGGCCGGCTTTGTAGTTTTGTTCTCCGGACGCAAACTTATCCTCGACGTTCTGGATCAAAACTCTTCGCGCTTCATTGGCTCCCCGGGGCCCAGAACCGTAGGTCAGCCACATCATCGGACGGCGGGGATTATAAAGCGGTAGTGGAGGAAGGCTTAGAACTTCGGGATTGCTCTTGGCGGAACTTTGCCGGGAAGGCTGCCCTTCGGGGGTGGCGTAAACTCTGTTTGCAGAAGCCCCCAGAAACAATATCGCTCCGGCAAAACAACAGAGAAAATTCCGTTCCCGGACCAGAGGCCATGGCATTCATCTATGTTAGGGAGCGAGTGACACGCGGTCAACGCTTTCCGGTCGCACGGGGGTTGACCTTCACACCACACCGCTGAAGCCATTTACAAGCTCTCCGATGTGACTTCACGTGAGTCCGCCGCCTTCCAATTAAGACCGTGCTGCATGCACGCGCGACCGCACTCAATTCCCGGCAGGTGGCCCCAAGTGGGAGTCAGGCCAAATAGCACGCCTCAGGTTTCCTGCTGCGGGACATCTGGTTGCGTGCAACTCTGTTCACCGTAATCTGCTGATAATGAGCGTGTTAAAAAACCCTTGCGAGGCCCATGGTTTGTGGTACTATTTGTACGCGTTTGTTGCTCTTGTATCGCCTTTGGAACGTGGAAAAGCGGTCGCAAGGTCACACTTGCGGCCTTTTTTTGTTTTACGGCCGAAGACGGCCAAGCTCTGTGAGGGGCTCGGATAAGGCACCAGATAGCTCAATTTAGTTATGCTCAGCCGCAACCCGGTTGACAGAAAAGAGTAACGCAGTGAGTAAAGAACAAGGAACAGTGAAGTGGTTTAACGCCAGCAAGGGCTTCGGTTTCATCCAGCGCCAAAGTGGAGAAGATGTGTTCGTGCATTTCTCCGCGATTGTGGCTGATGGCTATAAGTCATTGAATGACGGCCAAGCGGTTGAATTCGAGGTTACCAAGGGACCCAAGGGCCTGCAGGCCTCCAACGTCCAGCCCCTCTAACCCACTTCGCAAAATCACAATTGGCGGCGCGCTCCGGTGCGCCGCTTTTTTTTTGCCCCATTTTAGTTTTCGGAATGCTTCTCGCGCCGCGGGATTTATATCCCCTTGCGGCTCTAGGCCAGCGCCTGCTCCAAGTCCGCGATCAGATCAACCGCGTCCTCCACCCCCATGGAGACTCGCACGCTACCCCCGCTTACTCCCGCGCGCCGCAATTCGCTTTCGCTCATGTTGTAATGCGAAGTATACAGCGGCAGCGACACCAGCGATTCCACCCCGCCCAGACTGACCGCCAGTAAGAACAGACGTACGCGATCCCCGAAATCCCGCGCCGCTGCCAGCCCGCCTTTCAAATCGAATGCCAGCATGGAACCAAATCCGCGCATCTGCTTCTTGGCAATGGCATGATCGGCATGCGAGTCCAGCCCCGGGTAATGCACGCGCTCGACCTTGGGGTGCTTCTCGAGGTAGTTCGCTACCGCCAGTGCATTTTCACACTGCCGGTGCACCCGCAATCCCAGCGTCTTCATGCCGCGGATCAGCAAATAAGCGGCTTCCGGATCCATCGAACCGCCCAAGGAGATCACCATGTGCTGGATGTGTTTCATGTGCTCGGCGCTACCGGCTACCGCTCCCGCAATAATGTCGGAATGTCCGGCGAGCGCCTTGGTCGCACTATGCACCACCATGTCGTAGCCCATGGCGATGGGATTTTGCAGAATCGGGGTGGCAAAGGTGTTGTCGATGATCGACACTAGCCGGTGTTTCTTGGCGAATGCGATCGCTTTATGCAAATCCACCAGACGCAGCATGGGATTCGTGGGCGTCTCCACATACAAGACTTTGGTTTTGGGCGATAACTTTTCTTCCATCCCGCCCAGATCAGTTTCCACATGATGGACATGAATCCCCAGGTTCGGCAAAATGTCGCGCATCAACCGGTAGCTCCCGCCGTACAACTGCGCGGTGGAGAGCAGTTCATCGCCGGCCTTGAGCGTGCTGAGCAATGCGCAGGAAATCGCTGCCATGCCCGACGCGGTGACCACCGCGTCTTCCGCTCCTTCCAGCGCGGCAATTTTTCCCTGGGCCACCGCCAGCGTCGGATTCCCGTAGCGGGTGTAGATATACTCTTTACTCTTGCCCTCGGCCCACAGCTTCATTTCTTCCGTGGAAGACAAGGTAAACGTGGAGCTGCGAAAAATCTCCGTCCCCACCGGTACATTCACTCCGTGGCGATTGGGTTCTCCGGCGTGCACCGAGCGTGTTTGCGGTCCCCAGTTTTTTGCTGCGTGTATTTTTCATGGTGCAGGAATTGTTGGCCTTTCAAGACCTTGGCGGCAAGCACCATTTTGGCGCTCTGGCGAGCGTTATCGGGCACAAATCGTGGCTCATCGCTTCTGGAAACGCTCTTCGCGCAGGAACGTTCCATCCGACGGAGGTTGCCTGGTGCCCGGTCTATCCTAGGCTTCTTCATCGGCGTGCTGATCGCCGTGCGGTTTATGGCTGGCGATCACTTTCTCCGCCAGCTCGTTGGGCACGTAATCGTAATGCGAAAACTCCATCGTATACGTCGCACGCCCCTGGGTCTTGGAAATCAAGTCATTGGCGTAGGTCAGCATTTCCGCGAACGGCACCTGCGCCTTGATCACCACGTTGTGCCCGCGCACTTCGCTGCCCGCAATGCGCCCGCGCCGGGCACTCAGGTCGCCCATCAAATCGCCCGAGTACTGGTCTGGCGCAGCCACTTCCACCTGCATCACCGGCTCCAACAGCGCCGGCTTGGCTTCTTTCATGGCTTCCTTGAACGCCAGCGACCCCGCAATTTTAAATGCCATGTCCGAGGAATCCACGTCGTGATATTTCCCGTCGTACAAACTGACCCGGAAATCCACCACCGGGAATCCCGCCAGGTACCCGCGCGCGGCCGCATCCCGAATACCTTTCTCCACCGACGGGATCCAATTCTTCGGAATTGACCCGCCGAAGATATCATCCACAAACTCGATCCCTTTGCCGCGTTCGGTGGGCTCCATCTTGATGCGGCACACCCCGAACTGCCCGTGCCCGCCGGATTGTTTCTTGTGTTTGCCTTCAGCGTCCGCGCGGCCGCGAATGGTCTCGCGATAGGCCACCTTCGGCGGCTTCAGCGTAAGATCCACGTGATAGCGTTTATGCAGTTTGGCTACCACCACCTCAATGTGTTGCTGTCCGGAGCCGGATAGTAAAAATTCTTTGGTCTGCGGGTCGCGGGAGAAATGCAAAGCCGAGTCTTCTTCCAGAATTTTATGGATGGCCACTCCGATTTTGTCTTCATCGGCGCGCGTGCGGGGCTCGATCGCAAAGGTAATCGAAGGCTCAGGAAGCGCCGCGCGTTTGTAGAAGATTACGCTGGTCTTGTCACCCAGCGTCTCGCCCGTAGCGGTTTCCTTCAACTTAGCGATTGCCCCGATATCTCCGGCATGCAGTTCTTGCACTTCCGTGAGTTGTTTGCCTTGCACCATCTGCGTGTGTTGAAAACGCTCCGGCAAGCTGCGGTTGTAGTTCATCAGGGTGGCGTCGTTTTTCAGGATTCCGCTCATCACTTTGAAATAGTTAATACGCCCGGCGAAGGGATCGGCCAGCGTCTTGAAAACAAAAACCGAAAGCGGTTGGGCATCGTCAAATTTTCTCGCCATGGCTTCGCTCTTCCCGCCAGGCTCGTTGTACGCAAAAATGGAATGCTCGTCAGGATGCGGAAACACGTCGGCGATAAATGACAGCAGGCTGACGCTGCCGATATTGTGCAGCGCCGAAGTCATCAGCACTGGAATAATCTTTTCCGCCACGATGGCGCGGCGCAATCCCGCGAACAGGTCGGCCAGCGGCAGCGTACCTTCATTAAAAAATTCTTCCATCAGCGCATCGTCGCCTTCCGCCACCATCTCCACCAATTTCTCATGTGCTTCCTTGGCGTCGTCGGCCAGCGCCGCTGGAATTTCTTCGATGGATACGTGGCCATCGCTGTCTGGCTGGTAAAAATGCGCCTTCATAGCCACCAGGTCGATCACCCCGCGAAATGCCCGCTCATGTCCGATGGGCAATTGCAGCGCTACTACGTTGCGTCCAAAAATGTGCTCCAGGGACTCCATGGAGCGTTCGAAACTGGCTAATTCGCGGTCCATCCCAGTCAGCACAAAAGCACGGGGGATGTCGTACTCCACACAATAATCCCAGACTTTTTCCGTGGTCACCTGCGCGCCCACGTGCGCATCCACCGTGATCAGCGCCGCGTCCGCGGCGATCAGTGAAGCCTTCGACTCGTTGATAAAGGTGGAGTAACCCGGCAAATCCAGAAAATTAATTTTTACCTTTTCGCCCGCGCCCTGGCTGGATGGCTCGTGCGTCGGCCATTCGGCATGCGCCAGCGCCGTTTGAATCGAGAGTTTCCGTGCAATTTCCTCCTCGTCCCAATCTGTCGTGGCGGTTCCCTCCGCAGCTTTACCCCAACGCGGCGTGGCCCCAGCGGTGTACAACAACGACGACACCAGTTGCGTTTTACCGGTGCCGCCGTGGCCGACAATGCCCACGTTGCGAATGTCTTTCGTCACATAACTTTTCATATAGACCTCCATCGTGCGAGGTCCGTGCTCGGTAAGAAGGGCGTGGGCCTGCGCCTAGCGGGTTCCTTGCCTGGTAGAGGAAGAGCTGGTCCCCTTTACATCCTCGGCTCTTGCGAGGCGCAAAAGTCGGTCAAAGTCTCTTTTGACTGGTCCGCTCTCACTCGATCGGCCACCCCTGCGGCCAATCGGGCGGATGCTAGCACACTCAAATGTATGGCGGCAATTGTCTGGCCATGTCGTCGCAATCAAGTTCTGCCACCCTCGGGGTGGCAACAATACTTCCGAGAACTCGTAAGTTTAAAAGTGTTTTGCGAGTAATTAAATTGGTTCCAGAACGGCGTGAACCGTTACTACGCTGTCTTTCAATATGGTGATGGCGCGCTTCCACTCTGCGCGATGCGCGAACTTGAGCACCACGGTGTGCGCTCCCTCCCCAATGCGCAACCTGGCCGGGCTGCCGCCTACGAATTTCTCATCCAGATAAATTTCCGCTCCATCCGGACTAGAAGAAACCTCCGCGAACCCGAAGCCCTCGCTGGTCTGCAGCCCGGACGCGGTGTGCAGCAGCGAGCTCCCTGCTGGCAGCCCCGTTTGCATGACCGCGGCATGATTGCCTATTTCCAATGCCTTAGGCGTCGCTGGATAGAAGCGCCGCAGCACCGCCAGGAGGTCCGAAGCGCTAAGGGCAAATCCAATCCCCGAAACATTCTTTTTGATCAATTTCTGCGAATTGATGCCGATCACTTCTCCGCGTGCATTCAACAGCGGCCCGCCGCTGTTCCCAGGATTTATTGGCGCGTCCGTTTGAATCCAGGTGCCCGCCCCTGCCGCGTCGAAGCGACCTACCGCACTCACAATTCCCTTCGTCACGCTGAACAGCATGGCATCGCCGGGATTCCCAATGGCCACCACGCTTTCTCCCTGCCTAACAGTACCCGCTTCGGCCAGCACCAAATGTGGAAACCCCGTGCCGGGAATTTTCGCCAATGCGATGTCCAGGTCAGGGTCGATGTACACCACGCTAGCCTCCAGTTGCGTGCCATCAGGTAGCGTAGCCGCTAAACTATCCTCCCCGCGAGCCAGGTGCGCGTTGGTGGCAATCACTCCGGTTTCCGTCACGAAAAATCCCGTTCCGCTTTTCGCCAGGCTCTTTAAATACAGCACTGCGGGTTTCGTGTTCCTCACAAGATCTTCGAGTGCAAGCTCACCGCCGCCACCCGTTTCAGCCGCCGAAACACTCTCTACCGCCCCCGTGAATGTACGCGACATCGATTGCAGCTCCACATGAAAGTGATCCGTCTTCAGCAGCCAGTACCCTCCGTGATTGTGACCCTTCAACGAAACCCAATTCATCGGCCCTTCGGTCAGCAGAACCTCCCGGGGCGCGAAACCCTCCGCCGTGAGCCGTGCAATCATGGCGTGCTCCAAGCGGGCACCGATCGACGTCTTCGTCTTATGTAAATAACCGCCCGGAACTTCTCTTTCGTATGGAGTATGCCCCATCACCACACCATTGATTTGCACCGTTGCTCCCGAAGGAACGCTGGTAATTCGCAATTTGTCGGCGGCGGCCCTGAAACTCAGCAGGCCGCAGACCATGGCCAAGAAAAGAGCCAAGACGGTCGACTTCTTAAAAGTACCCATGGTATACTATACCATAGAGTTAACAGTATTCAGGAGTTACTCTAAAGAGCTGTTAGGCAGGGGTTTGAAACCGGTACATGTCAGCACCGGCAAGCGTGGGTACTTTGGGAACCGGCAGTCGCTACGAGACAGCTCGCACAGAATGAATTGCGAGCCGCGATCCGTCGCGATTCGCCGTTCATGGCAGCATTTCACGCACAAGCCCGCGGCCAAGTCATGCCCAGTCTCTTGTGACGGCTCCTTCATCAGTCAAAGGCTATCGTACTGCCCTTCTGGCAATTGTGGATATCTCGACTGAATGGCTCGCACCGCCACTTGTTAGAATTTAAAGACCTCAATGCCACCTATGTTCAAGCCCAATTTGTCGTGCGGCGCCATGGTCCTAACTTTCTTGTTCGCAATGGTTGTTCCCGTCATAGGTCAGGAAAGCGTCCCACCCTCAGGTACATCTCCCGGCGGCGAAACCTCGAACGGATCAACCAGCAACACAGGGGAAGAGGCTAAAAAACAACCAGCCCCCGAGCCCAACGAAATAACCGCGGTACCCAACCGCCCAACCTTTTCGACCACTGCTGAGTCTGTTCAACGCGGGGTTTTGGAAATCGAATACGGTTTTGAAGCAGCCGATGGCCATCAAAATATCAACGGCCTTGTAAAGTTCGGCATATCCAAAAAGCTCGAGCTACGGTTTGCCAATAACTTGTTCGAGCGCGATGCCGGAGTCGGCGGCATAGGAGACTCTGGCGCTGGCTTCAAATACAAAGTCGTTTCTGAAGCAGGAATGCTCCCAACTTTCTCAATGCTGTATACCGCGTCCCTCCCCACCAGCACCGGCGCTCCCGGTATCGCGGCTGCGGATCACAGCGTCGTCGTGCTCGTGAGCAAAGACTTCGGCAAGCATCACCTGGATTTTAATGAGGGTGTAAATTTCCTCGGCCGTTCTGGCGCCAGCGGCTTTGACCGCAATTACTTCACTGCGCTTTCCTATTCTCATCCCCTTTCGCGCAAGTGGAGTTATTCCGCGGAGGTTGCAGGTTTCAGCCGTGCGAACCCGTCGCTGCCGGCTTCCATGACGGTTTTGCTTGCCGCCGGATACAACGTCTCCTCGAGGTTCGTGCTGGATGGTGGCGAATATACGGCCGTTTATGGGAATCTTCCCCGCGTCACTTTTTTCGCTGGCGTGACGTATTCGATCGCCGATCTTTATCGTCCGCGCGGGTCAAGCGGCGGGCGAAGTCCAAGACCATAAGTACAGCTCTGCGCTATTTGTTGTTTGGATTAGAAGCTGGCGGGTTGGAGGCCGGCGGGCTGGATTCCGCAGGATCGCCTGCCGGTAATACAGGTGGGGGAGGCGGAGCCACAGGCTTAGCGAATCGCGACTCATCGATCTGCGGATCGATTTCAATTTTCTCGGCGACTATTTTCTGCGCTTGCTCGGTGCCCGGCGCGTCCGAATCGATTTCAAACGCAAATTGCAGACCATCCACTTCCCGGTATTCGCTGAACAGGGATTCCCATGGTACTTCCTTGTCGCCCGCTTTGCGCGAGCCTTCCCACCGCAGCAGCCGATAGGTCGCTGCATCAAAAAGGTAGCTGCGTTTTTCGCCCTTTTTACTGGTCAGCTTCAATCGATACGCAGGTTTCCCATCCAGATCTTCCTTGCCGCCGAATTCGATCTGGTTGCCTTTTTCCTTGTAGTCCACCAATGGGCCATCGAAGTCCGACTCGTCCGAGATATTACTGATATCCTCCGCGGACATGGCTTGCACCCCTTTGGTTTCTGCAAAGGGATTGATAATCCACCCGCTGGATTTTCCATCGTAGCTGCGCACCAACGTCTGCCCCTGGATGGTCACCTCAATGTGCATTTTGCCAGGGCGTTCCAACTCCACGACAAAGGGTCCTTCCGCACCGGGTCCAAAATTAATCGTTCCAGAAATGCGCTGAGAATGAACAGCCTTGATTTTTGCCAGGCCGCCTCGCGCGGCCAGTACTTTGCTGACAATTTCGTCAGCCGATTGCGCGCTCGCAATCGCTGGGTAAAACAGTAAGCACACAAAAACAAAAGTTTTAATCTTTATTGAATGCATATTTAAATGGATAGAACCCACCGAACCGTCCACCATCTTCAATGGTAAAAGCTCACGACAGGAAGGTCAATTTGTAGCCACCGTTAAGCGACGGCCGCTTGCTCTGCTCAGGTTTCCAGCTTCAGCTGGACTTGTGACAGGTTCCGCTGCCGGCGTCGCTGAAACTTTTTCCGTCTTGCGCGATGAACAGCCATTCGTAGCCACTAGGATGCAGCGTCAGTTTCAGAACTCCAAACGTTTCGTAGTTGCGGACTTCGCTGTTGGTTTTTACGGGTCCAAAGGACCGCAGATTCTTGCCTCCGGTTCCCACTACAAATTCCCGGATCCCATGCGTCGCATCCGCCTTTCCTTGCGGATCTTGCGGACCAAAGCGCTCGTAATCGTGGTCGTGTCCGTTCACCACCACATCTGCACCCGCCTCATAGAAAGCCTGCCAGAAGGGGATGATCTCCAGATCGTTGCCATGCGAGCCCCCGGAGCTGAACAGGGGCTTGTGCCAGTAACCAAGCGTGCAGGATGCCCGATGTTTCGCCAGGTCTTCGCGAAGCCATTTTTCTTCTGGTGAGCCTGCTCCGCATCCGCCCACATCCACGCATTCACTGTTCAAAACCACCACATGCCACGCGCCCAACTCATAGCTGTAGTAGCCGCGATCCGGGGCTCCCGCGGCACCGCCGAAATAATCGAAATAGGGTGTCGCCTTGCTGGAATGAAAGTCGTGGTTGCCGGGCGCCGGTCGCGTGCGCGTCTTGGCGCGCCCCCAGGTACGGTCGTAGCACTCAAAATCTTCCTTCGTGCCGTTGGGATAGGCCAAATCTCCGAGGGCCATCACCGTCCCCGGAATTCGGTCAAGCAGCTTCGCCGTAGCTTCCGCGCCGGTAAGATCGGCGCAAAACGCTATATCGCCTGCCCCCACCAAGACCGCAGTGTTGTCGGGCGGGTTTTGAATACCTCCCCGAAACGCTAACGGCAAGATCACAACACCGACCAAAGCAACCGCGAGACCTGCTATCAAATATCGTTTCATAGGTTAGTTATGCACGGAACGTTGCTCAATGCGTTCTGTTAAACGCACCTCGATTTGCTTGCAAGGCACTTCGATCATTGTCGCAGAAAGTTGCCAACCGCAATTGCGGTTTCTGGGATCGACCAGCTACCGCCGTTCCAGAGATGGCGACCACCGGAAGCCCGCGGCAATCGTGGGCCCGTAATATTCGCGCTGGATCATGTATTGCTGGCTTCCCTGGTAAAAGCCAAATACTTCGTTTGTGAGATTCAGCCCGTACATGATAAACGTGAACCCGCGCTTCAACCGTACGCTGCCTTGCGCATCCACCTGCAAGTGAGTGTAAAAATACCCGTCGCCGAATGGGCCTTTCACCCCTCCGGGCGTTAGGTCCGATCCGTTGGTGCCGTCGGTAAAGGAATAAAACGCGATGTTCGCCTGGTTGTACGACAAGCCCATGCGGATGGAAAAGCGTCCACGATCGTAGGTGGGGCTGATGTTCCAGGTATTGGGAGCATTGCGCAGCAATCGCGGATGATCCGAGCGTCCAGGTAAGCCGTTTGCACGTGAAGCCGTGTAACTGTAGTTCGCTGAAAGTCCCAGTCCGCCCAATTTTCCGGGCAGAAACGTCATGTGCTGCAGATACGCGGCTTCAAACCCGGAAATCCACGCATCACCCGCATTGATCGGCTGCGTCACGGTATAAGTTCCTACAGGCGCGACCGGCGACGGCTGAAAGTTTTGCAACACAAAGCTTTCCGTCACGATGGGATCCGTCAACCGTTTATAAAAGTATCCCGCGGAGATAATGCCGAAGGGGTTCAAGTAATGTTCCACCAGCACGTCGAAGTTGTCTGCCGTTTCCGCCTTCAGATTGGGATTGCCCAGCGTCGCGGTGTTTTTTTGACTGCCCGGGCTGCTGTTGGTCGTAAACGTCACTGCCTGAGCGATATCTTGCGGATCCGGCCGCGATAGCCCTCGTCCATATGCCAATCGCAGATTGGTATTGCTCGTGAATGCATACCGTAGCGAAACACTCGGCAGCACCTTCAAGTACGAACCGTTCGCCGCATCCGACAATGTGTTGGTGGTGGTGTCGAAGGAGACCGTCTTCAAGTTGGTAGTTTCAAATCTCACTCCGGCGATCAGTCGGATTCGGCTGCTGAAATCGATAGTGTTCATCAAGTACCCAGCGCCCACCTTTTCTACCAGGCCATAATTCGCGGGGTCGATTCCCTGGCTGCTGGCCTTAGTGAAGTTCGCTTGATTGGCAAACAAATAGTTGCGGATTACCTGATAGTTCGGGTTATAACCCAGCTTGTAGGCGTTATTGTAGTAGTCGCTGTTGGTGAATCCGTTGGGAAAATCGCTTAACAAAAGCGTTCCCGTCGGCGTGAAGTCCTCGTTGTAGGTGTCGTCGAACTTATGTTCGTTGCGAAATTTACCGCCAATCTCAATGTTCGCGAGTCGCGATCCGATGTGGTATCGCTTGGCCATCGCTCCGGCTACTTGCAAATTTAGCTGTGCGCTCTTGCCGTGCCCGATCTGCACGTCCCCCAACTGCATGGTCGTTGGATCGTAAGCTTCCGAAAAACACGATGGCGTGAATTGTGGACGGTAGATGCTCTTGGCCGCGGTTGCGCTGGGATCGTACTGGCAAGTGCTCGCCGCTAGCGTGCTGCCGAAATTGGCCTGCCCCGCGGCGCGATTGATATCCCGAGAGCGCGACGCCGAGACATCCCAGGAGTACCACGTGGTGGTCAACACGTGCTTCCCGCCCAGCAGTAGACTTGATATCGCGATGTCGGGGCGTCGGTCTTGTGTATTGAACGATGGGGTGCCGGTTCCGCCGCCATTCGAGCCCAACAGTGAGATGTTCGGCGTGTTGTCCGTCAGCGAATACACCCAGCGGTCACCGTAGTTCTGAAAGTCGCTGTATAGCTCACGTACGTAGATGTTCGATCCTTCTCCCAGCTTGTAGTCGGCACTGCCGGCAACACCCCAGCGCGTGCGATAGTAGCGGTACTCTCGAACATCGATAGCGTCTTTCCACAGTGCCGTGGATCCATTCGGGAATGTTGCCACGTCGGAAACCGGTTCGATGTCGTCGATTCCTCGCCCGCTCCAGTCGTACGAACCCCCGACCAATATTCCAAAACGCTTATCATGCCCAAATCGTTGTCCCACCGTGCCGGTGGATTCCACTTGTCCGCGTCCGCCCAAAATCGGCATGTAGCCGCCCATGCCGCTCAGCGCTACCGTCGGTCGTTCCGTCGCAGTCTTGGTCACCAGATTGATCGAGCCGCCAATACCGTCAGCATCCATGTTGGCTTGCAGCGTTTTGTTTATCTCCACCGACTCCACAATATCGGACGGAATCGCGTCGAACTTGATCTGTCGCACGCCCGATTCCGGCGACGGAATGTTCACTCCGTCGACCGTCGTATTAGTTAGCCGTGGTTCAGTTCCGCGCACCTGCACATACTTGCCTTCGCCCTCATCGCGTTCCAGGCTCACGCTGGGCAGTCGCCCCAGCGCGTCCGCCATGTTTGCATTGGGCAAGCTGCGAATCACGTCCGCCGGCAAAACTTGCAGAATGTTGTCCGCGGTGCGCTCGCGATTAATCGCTTCCGCCTCGCCTGCCACACGCTCTGCGGTAACCAAGACCTCTTGGTTCTGTGACGCTAGTTCCAGCTTTACATCCACGTTTACCACTTGCCCGGCGACCACATCTACCGTCTTATTCAATGTTGCGAAGCCCACATACGATACCGTGACCGTATAGCTCCCGGGGTTCAGGTCGCGTAAATACAATTCGCCCCGCACGTCGCTACTCGAGGCCGTCCCCGTTTCTTCCACGATCGTCCGGGCGCCCTGCAAGACGTCGCCCGAAGGATCCACTACGTGCACGTGAATGGTGCCTTTGCCATTTTGTCCATATCCGGTTACCGCAGTCACAAGCCCGACAAACAGAGTCAAAAGCATCCGTCGATAAGTGTTCTTAAATTTGAAGTGCATGGCGATCCTTGCGCTAAATTTTAGTGAGATTGGAGGCGACACACCGGGGCGTGGGGATATCCACACCGTCAACGTTCCACGTCGGTATGGATATTCAAGACTAGCTAGAAGAGCGGAGGATGAATCGCAGGTTAACGAACAATGAAAAGGACCAGTGGCCCTACCAGTTTCCCGGATATAAGTAGGGCTAGACGGCAGTCACATTTTTTCCGTCGGGCCCTACATAACCGTATGCCATATGCGGCGTGTTGAACGCCCAGCCGGGATGTCCATGCCGATCGAGAAGAATCAATCCCCCGGTCGCGCGGGCTCGTCGGGCAAGAAGTTCCACCGTCGCGCGCGCCGCCTCCATTGCCAACTTTGAATCGCCGGCTTTTTTTTCTCCGGTAGAGATACCGCTGCCAGAACCACCCGTCATGGATTCACCAGCGAACTCCGCGGCGCCCCGCATAAGATCCACGGCGCTCTTGGCCATTACGATCTTCATGATCGCTTCGCCGTACCCGGTACAGGAAACCGCGCCGGCTTCCGAATCCGCGTAACATCCGCAACCGATTAGCGGCGAATCCCCCACCCGTCCAGGCAACTTGCAACACGTTCCACCCGTGGACGTGGCTGCGAACATGCGTCCGTCGCGGTCCATCGCCACGGCCCCAACCGTGCCTTGTTCATGGCCACGGTGAAAAGCCGCGGCGTGTTTGCTGACTTTACATTTGGCCCATGCTTCTCGTTCCGCATCCGAGATTAATTCCTCGGGTGCACACAATTTAATTCCCTGTTCTCGCGCATAGCGCTCCGCGCCCTCCGCCACCAGCATCATGTGCGGGCAGTATTCCAGGATTTTTCTCGCCAGCCTGATAGGGTTGCGCACGTGCTGCAATCCTGCCGCGGCGCCCGCGCGTAGTGTCGCGCCATCCATCACGATGGCATCGCACTCCACGCGCCCATCCAGGTTCAGGTGCGACCCATAGCCGGCATCGAAGACAGCGTCGTCCTCGAGGATCACCACCGCGGCTTCCACGGCGTCCAGCGCCGAGCCGCCTGCTTCCAAAATTCCCCAGCCCGCGGCTAGCGCGCGTTCGCAACCCGTCAGGCACGCGGGCACCGCAGCCTCGGGAATATTCCAGGCCCCGCCATGAACGATCAATGCCGGTCTCATTCGGCAACGAGCATGGCAAAGCGCTTTCGCTTTGTCCACGCGCACGAAGTCCACGCGTACGGATTCATCAGGTGGGCTCGTCGCTAGGGCAGGAATCTAAAGGATAAAATCAAGTAATACGAGGAGCGGTGCGGCCACCAGTAGGACCACACCGCGATAAATCAGGGTCCGAGGCATGCGGCCCAGCGAATTCGCAAACATCCCCGGCAGCATTTTCAATCGCGATTGTTTTCGAGGGCTGTGGAACGGCCCGACCGGCTGGTAGCGGCGAGAGACTTCGGCGCACTGCGCCTGCTTCACTGTGGATCCATAAGGACACGTCTTGGCGACCACGCCACATCGTTACTGCCCCGGTCACAAAAAACAAGTAACCCAGCAGCGTTAACATCCCGAGTTCTGGGCCCGCTCCCCAGTACATAGAAGCCTCACAGGTGGTTAGTCACCGCCACTGGACTCATAAGACGGCGGCGAGGGCCGGTCACCCGCCGCGCTTTGACACTAGGCTTCTTCGTGAATCGTAACCAGCTTTACAACCTCAAATTCTTTTTTCCCCGCCGGCGTCGTCACTTCGATTTCATCGCCCACTTTGCGGTTCAGCAACGCTTTGCCAATGGGCGAGGTCGTGCTGATCAGGCCTTTCTCGGCATCCGCTTCCTCGGTACTCACCAGCTTGTACTCCAGCTTGACGTCTCGTTGCATATCCAGAATTACTAGCCGCGATCCGTAACCCGCGCGGTCCTTCGGTATATTTGTCAGGTTCAGCATACCCAGGTCGCCCAGCCGTTGCTTTAGCTGTCCAATGCGCGCGTTAACAAATCCCTGGCGTTCTTTGGCGTATTTGTACTCCGCGTTCTCTGACAGGTCGCCGTGGGCCCGCGCTACTGCAATTTCTTTCGGCAGGTCCACGTTCAGTTCGTGCGAAAGCTGGTCGATTTCCTCGAGCAGCTTCTGCTTTATCTTGGCCAGCGGGTCGGGCATCGTCGTAGTCATGAAGTGCTTTATTCGCGCCTTAAAAGACGACGGAGTCCGAAGCGTGCCGGACCCCGCGCCTGATGATTATAGATGCGGTCGATAAGCGCCCACAAGGGGCTGGACCGGAAATCCCTGGCGGCCGGGCATGAGGCGGGCGCGTCTTTTTCATCAGAAACCAGAATAAAAGTCTGGGCTCTATCTAACCTTTATATCCAGCGTCTGCGTTTTTGTATTCCCTTTGTCATCGTCTATCGTCAGCGTGTACGTGGTGTTTTTCTTGGGCGCCACTTCCACGCAGCGGTTATACGACGGCCACACCGGGTTTTCCTGTGGCTCCAGCTTCACCGTCTTGGCGTTGGCCACCCCGTAGCACAGCTGAAGGGTTTCCCCGCGGCGCACTTCTCCGGCGCTCGCATAGAAACTCTGGATTGCCAGCTCTTTTCCGCCCATCGCATCCACCGTCTTGCGATCGTCCGCCAGCCGTTTCTGCGTTCTTTCCTCGGTTGCACGCTGTTGCAAATGGCGATTCTCCTGCCACCGCGAAAAAAAGATCCAGATTACATAAAGAAGCACGGCAATAAGCGCAAACGAGGAATACATGATTGGGTTTCTGGTCGCGGATCTGGGCGGCGTCGGGTTTAAGTTTTGGTCAGCCAGCATGGGAACCTTTTAAAGTTGGAAACGCCAATCAAAATCGATTCTCCTCGGCGTGGCTCTCGCCAGGGAAATATAATAGCATCTCGTCTATCGCCATTCTCTCCCGCAAATCATTCACTTCATTTCCCCGGTTTCATGTAGCCTCCATGCACCGTTTATTGTCGCCTCGAAGAGGCGAGGAGCCCCAATTCCCGCGGCTCCAGAGGGAAATTGTTCACACATGATACTTTCGTTCAAGACTCTGTTTTCGGCATTTGCTTCGGTTCTTCTTATAGCTTCATGCGCTCTCGCTCAGAGCCAACATCAACCTGCCGCCGACCTCATAGTCACCGACGCCAAAGTCTGGACTGTCGACAAAGCCATGCCCACCGCGCAGGCGGTCGCCGTTCTCGCTGACCGCATCGTGGCCGTAGGTTCGAACGCCGCCGTCGACTTGTGGCGCGGCCCGCACACCCAGGTTCTCGACGCCGCCGGCAAATTGTTGCTTCCAGGCTTCAACGACGCTCATGTACATTTCATCAGCGGCGGCTCGCAGCTCGATTACGTGCAGCTCAACGACGCCACCAGCGCCAAGGAATTTGCGCGTCGCATCGCCGATCAAGTGCGCAGCATGTCCAAAGGCCAGTGGATTCTTGGCGGCGATTGGGACGAAACCAAATGGACCCCCGCCGACCTCCCCACCCGCGAAACCATCGATTCCATTACGCCGGATAATCCGGTTTTCGTCAGCCGCTACGACGGCCACATGGGCGTGGCCAATTCCGCGGCCCTCAAACTTGCCGGGATCGATAAGTCCACTCCCGAAGTGCTGGGCGGAACCATCGTGCGCGACGCCCAGGGTAATCCCACCGGCGCCCTCAAAGACGCCGCAATGAGCTACATCTATAAAGCCATTCCCTCCCTCACCCATGAACAACGCGCCCACGCTGCCTCTCGTGCGCTCGCTCACGCCGCATCCGTTGGTGTCACCAGCGTGCAGGATATGAACCCCGAATTCGCGGACATCGCTATCTATGCCGAATTATTGGAGCGCGGCCAACTCACCACCCGCATTTACGCCGCGCCGCCCATCGGCTACGTCGACGATCAGGCCAAAATCGGCGTGCGCCACGCCTTCGGCGGCCCCTATCTGCGCATGGGTGCCGTTAAGGGTTACGCTGACGGCTCATTAGGCTCCCGTACCGCCTATTTTTTCGAGCCCTTCGATGATCAGCCCGGCAATCACGGGTTGCTCTCCGATGAAATGCAGCCGCTCTCGCGCATGCGCGATCACATGATGACTGCCGACGCCGCAGGAATTCAAATCTGCACCCACGCCATCGGCGATCAAGGTATCTCCATGATTCTCGATCTCTACGCGGAAATCGTGAAGGTTCACGGGCCGGCCGATCGCCGCTTCCGCATCGAACACGCCCAGCACATGGCCGCCAAAGATTTTGATCGCTTCGATCAGCTCAACGTCATCGCTTCCATGCAGCCCTATCACGCCATCGACGACGGCCGCTGGGCCGAGGCCCGCATCGGCCACGATCGCGCCACGCGCACCTATGCGTTTCGCACTTTTCTTAATCACAACGTGCGCCTGGCATTCGGCACCGATTGGAACGTTGCGCCTCTTAACCCGATGCTTTCCGTCTACGCCGCCGTGACGCGGGCCACTCTCGACGACAAAAACCCTGGTGGCTGGTACCCCGAGCAAAAACTCACAGTCGCCGAAGCCGTAGAGGCCTACACCATGGGTTCGGCTTATGCCGAATTTCAGGAAAAGATCAAAGGTTCGCTGAGTTCCGGAAAGCTGGCAGACATGGTTCTGCTCAGCGACGATATCTTCACCATCGATCCCGTCAAAATTCGCGAAGTAAGAATATGGAAGACTATTGTTGGCGGCAAAATCGTCTTTGACGCGGATAGCGCGAAGCACAACTAGGCGTTCAGCGCTTCAAGGGTGCATCAACGCATCTGATTTCTGCGCGCCGGTGGGCGTGGAGGCGTCCAAAGTAACTTTTCAAGATCGCGGCCGTCCGCTTAGTTGTCCTGGCTGGCGCGAATCTCTTGCCATCTGCGCGGCCGCTTGTTGGCCTGCAACACTTTCTTGCGTAATCGAATCGACTTGGGTGTCACTTCGACAAATTCATCGTCGGCGATGAACTCGATAGCTTGTTCCAGGCTCAGCTCACGGTGGGGAATCAAGCGGATGGCTTCGTCCGCGCTTGACGAACGCATGTTCGTCTGTTTCTTTTCCTTGGTGACGTTGACGTCCATGTCCTGCTCGCGGGAGTTTTCCCCCACGATCATGCCCTCGTACACCTCGATCGCCGGCCCGATAAACAACTCCCCCCGCTCCTGAATATTCCACAGCGCAAATGCCGTCGACGGTCCGCTGCGATCCGCCACCAAAGCCCCTGTAGGGCGCAACGCCATTTCTCCCGCGTAATCCGTCCAACCTTCGAAGATAGAATGAATCAGCGCGGTCCCCCGCGTGTCCGTCAGCAGTTGGCTGCGCAACCCAATCAATCCCCGCGAGGGAATTTTAAAGTCCATGCGCACGCGCCCGGACCCGTGATTGCTCATCTTCAGCATTTCGCCGCGGCGGGTGCCGGTGGTTTCCATAATGATGCCGATAAAATTCTCCGGAACGTCAACCACCAGCCGTTCCAGCGGCTCCATCTTTCGGCCGTTCTCATTGCGCACCACGATTTCCGGTTTGCCCACCATCAGCTCAAACCCTTCGCGTCGCATGGTCTCGATCAAGATCGCCAACTGCAATTCGCCGCGGCCCAGTACCCGAAAAGATTCCGGCGTATCCGTGTCCTCCACGCGAATCGATACGTTGGTCAGTAATTCTTTCTGCAGCCGGTCGCGCAGATCGCGCGAAGTTAAATAATTGCCGTCTTTGCCGGAAAGCGGGCTGCTGTTCACCGTGAAAATCATCGCCAGCGTAGGTTCGTCGATCAGCAGGGGTTCCAGCGGCTCCGGAGCTAGCAAATCCGTAATGCTTTCCCCGATTTGAATGCCTTCCACGCCCGCGATGGCCACCAGGTCCCCGGCTGCCACGCTCTGCGCTTCATCGCGTTCCAGCCCGCGAAAGGTGTACAGCTTGGTGATGCGCGTCGAAATCAACTTTCCGTCTAGCTTATAAATCCCCACGTCTTCGCCGCGCTTCAGCGTGCCGTTGAATACCCGTCCGATGGCGATGCGCCCTAGAAATTCGCTGTAGTCCAGATTCATCACCTGAATTCGCAGCTTACCTTCCGGATCCCCCGGCGGCGGCGGAATGGATTTCACGATGGCTTCAAACAACGGAAGAAGATCCTTGGAATCGTCGCCGATGGCACGATGCGCCACCCCATCGCGTGCGTTGGTATAAATCACCGGAAAATCCAGTTGATCTTCCGTCGCGTCCAGGTCGATAAACAAATCGTAAATTTCGTCCAGCACTTCCTTGGCTCGGGCATCCACGCGATCGATTTTATTCAGCACGATCACCGGTGGCAGCTTCGCGGCCAGCGCCTTCTGCAGCACGTATCGCGTCTGAGGCAGGGGCCCTTCGCTGGCATCCACCAGCAGCAACACACCGTCCACCATGCGCAGTGCGCGCTCGACTTCGCCGCCGAAGTCGCTGTGGCCAGGCGTGTCCACGATGTTGATCTTGGTGTCGTGGAAGAACAGCGCGGTGTTTTTCGCCAGGATGGTGATGCCGCGCTCGCGCTCCAGGTCGTTCGAATCCATGACCCGTTCCACCAGCGCTTCATTGGAGCGAAAGATCCCGCTTTGCCTCAGCATGGCATCTACCAGCGTGGTCTTGCCATGGTCTACGTGCGCGATAATCGCGATGTTGCGGATGTTCTCACTCATAAAATGTGTGCGTCATTTTTGCGTTTGGCCACACTGCGGCCAGGCGGTAAAGACAAAAATAGCTGCTGTAACAACCAGCAGCCCGGACGGTTCTCCTCGTATTCTCAGGTGTGGTCGAGCACCCCTAGTTTATCAGACAGCTTCACTTCTAACCACTATTCCGCTGACCTTCCGTACCAACGCTTCATGGGCGCATCATCACAATTAGCCGCGCTTCACTGCGCCTTGCCATCATTCGAATGTCCCATAAACAGCGCATGTCACCTGCGTGAATATTCGTTCCACGTGGAACCAGCCGGGCTTCTCTTACTCAGCCCTCATGCCACCATCGGACCCACCCCGCTACTCACCGCGCGGGAACGTAGCACCTTGGAAGCGCCTCTATCCCCAGAAGCGCAGCCACCCTGACGAAGTCAGCGGGTCGTGGAGTCCGCGCCGAACAATAATTTCATAGCAGATAAGTGCCCGTTTAGCGCACCAGCCAATGCCAACCCGGCCTCTAGACCGCGCCGGTGGCGTGTTAAGCTTTGCGCCTTTGCCATATCCAGCTCAATACCCAGGAGCATGCATGCCTCGAACAGGTATCTCTCTCGCGTCCAACCGGCTACTCGGAGTTACCTTTTTGCTCCTTTCAGCTGCTACCGCCATTCCTGCCTCTGCACAGGAAGTCAAATCGCCGGTTTTCGCGGAAATTTTCGACAAGCAGGAAGTCATGATTTCAGCGCGCGACGGCGTAAAGCTGCATACCGAGATTTACATCCCGAAACGGCCGGATGGGCCTTTTCCGATCATTTTTGAACGCACTCCATACGGCATTTCTGCTCCTGACAAGGGCTATAGCAATTCACTGCATCGCTACGCCGACCTGATTCCCGAAGGCTACATTTTTGTGTTTCAGGATATTCGCGGTCGCTACGGTTCCGAGGGGAAATTTGAAATGAACCGCCCGATTCACGACCCCGCCGATGCCAAGGGCGTGGACGAGAGTACCGACGCTTACGACAGCATCGATTGGTTAGTGAAAAATGTGCCCCACAACAACGGGCGCGTCGGGATGGATGGAATTTCCTACGACGGCTTCCTGGTCACCATGGCCATGATTAATCCCCATCCCGCGCTCAAAGCGGTCTCCGAGCAAGCTTGCATGGGCGACACTTTTCTCGGCGACGATTTTTTTCACAATGGCGCATTTCGGCTGAGCTATGGCTTCGAATATGTGGCTTTGCTGGAGAGCAGCAACACTAATTTCAGTTTCAATTTTGACCGCTTCGATGTGTACGATTTTTATTTGCGCTTGGGAGCCTTATCCAACGCTAACAACAAATATTTTCACGGCGCCATCCCCACGTGGAACGATTTCGTGGCCCACAACAGTTACGACGACTTCTGGAAAAAACACGCCGTGGCGTATGGCTTGAAAGATGCCAAAGTACCCAACTTGAATGTGGCCGGATGGTGGGACCAGGAAGATTTCTACGGTCCAATGGCTACTTACGAAAACCTCGAAAAATCCGACGGTAAACATTTGAATTATCTGGTCGTCGGTCCTTGGAATCACGGTGGCTGGGGGCACGGCCCGGGTAATTCACTCGGCGACATTCCCTTCGGCAGCGATACAGGTATTTATTTCCGCCAGAAGATCGAAGCTCCGTGGTTTGCCTATTGGCTCAAAGACATAGGCACGCTGCCGTTGAAGGAAGCGTTGCTGTTTCAGACTGGCAGTGACACCTGGACCGCCTTCGACTCATGGCCGCCCAAGCAGGCCCAACCCCGGAGCCTTTATTTTCACGCCGACGGCGTGCTTTCGTTCGACGCTCCGCGAACAGATACACAAGAGGAATTCGACACTTACGTCAGTGATCCCGCACACCCTGTCCCCTACCGGCATCGCCCGGTGGATAGCACCTATCCAGAAGACCATCCAGGGAGTTGGTACACCTGGCTGGTTCAGGATCAGCGCTTTGTCGATCAACGGCCGGATGTGTTGACGTGGCAGACGAGCGAACTGCAAGAAGATTTGACCGTCGCTGGAGACGTTACCGCAAAGCTTTTCGCCTCGACGACCGGCACCGATAGCGATTGGATCGTCAAACTAATCGATGTCTACCCGGAAAAATATCCCCAGGATTGGAAGCTTTCCGGCTACGAACTGATGATCTCGGACGAGATCTTCCGCGGCCGTTTTCAGCAATCCCTGGAGCGACCAGAGCCGTTGCAGCCTGGCGCGGTTACGCCCTTCTCCATCGACCTGCATACCGCCAATCACGTTTTTAAGAAGGGTCATCGTGTCATGGTGCAAGTACAAAGCACTTGGTTCCCGCTTTATGACCGCAATCCCCAAAAGTTTGTGCCCAATATCTTCGAAGCCAAGGCTGACGACTATCAGGCCGCAACCCAACACATTTACCGCTCCAAGACCTACCCCTCGAGCGTTCGAATCTCCGTACTCCCGCCTCCAACTGCTGCTTCGACCCGGTAAAACATCGGCGACATTGCCGGATTTCGGCCGAATTCGGAGTTTATAGACGAGGGTTATGACAGGGTTCGGCGGATAGGTTCATTCGTAAGGGTCTCGCTATTTGGGTGGGTGCGGGTTGAGGCCCAGGTTTGGGGAGGTGCGCTGGTTCCGAAGCCACCCTAAAAAATCGAAGCCGCGTTTAAGCTCCCCAATCAGACTAGTTCGTCGTAAGTCCGTTTGGCAGTTCGCAATAAACGCGGGTCCGATGGTTCTTGGGACTATGGGCTTAAAGAAATTATTCTCTGAGGGCCTCCTTCTAAAATTAAGAAGACTCGGTTGTCCATACGGATTCCCATACGGGATGCCGACGAGCAGATGAATACCGAATTCCAACCTCGGTGTCAAAAGACCGCTGCGTGACTTACTAAGCCACACGGAATTAGCAAGTTACTGTGTTCAATGACCTGCCTAACGTGATATATTTCCAGTTTTACAAGGACCCTCTGTGGAACCGGAAGTCCAGCCCACTACCGAAATCCGTTTTGGCCTCTTCGACGTCGATCTGACGCGCGGAATAATCACCCGCCAGGGCGCCCGTATAAAACTTCAAGAACAACCCTTCCGCATTCTCGCGATTTTGCTGCGACGCCCAGGCGAGATCGTCACTAGGGAGGAACTGCGCCTGGCATTGTGGGGACAAGGGACCCACGTCAATTTTGATGGCAGCCTGAATGCCGCCCTGAAGAGACTGCGTTCTTGCCTGCAGGACGACGCCGAAAATCCCCGATTCATCGAAACAATCCCACGCCAGGGTTATCGCTTTCTCGCCCCGGTCCATCAAGTTCACCCGCGATCAACGGCGATCGCCAGCGCGGTGCAGCAGCCTGTCGCCAATGAGAGCGGGGCCATAGAGATTCGTTTGGCCTTGCGCCCAGAATTTGCCGACGCCAAGGTTTCAGAGCTGCAAAGGGCCCGCGAACGGGACCGTAGTACCGGGCGTTGGGTGGATATAGCCCTCTTGGCCGCGGCGATCTTGTTCGGCTCCTGGTTGCTCTTCTATATCGTCTATCCGGTCCCGCGCCCCAGCGTGCAACGCATGGTACGGATCACCAATGCTGGCGATATTGACGAGA
Source organism: uncultured Acidobacteriota bacterium (assembly GCA_963732705.1). GTDB lineage: Bacteria > Acidobacteriota > Terriglobia > Acidiferrales > UBA7541 > Acidiferrum. The sequence continues at coordinate 111,677 of CAVTAN010000003.1, forward strand.
CCGGCGGTATCGTTTCAGACGGCAGTCGCATTTTTTTTCTGGAGCGCTACGGCGGCCAGTGGCACCTGATGCAGACATCGGTGGAAGGCGGCAGTGCCGAAGTTGTGGCAGCGCCGTTTTCCAATACACGCCTCTTTGCGATTTCTCCGGATCATTCCCAATTCTTGATCGGCGAATTCAGACGGCCCGGCGATGAGATGCCGTTATGGCTTTGGCCGGTGCAAGGCGGACCGGCCCGACGACTGGGTGAGACCATCGGCAAAGATCCGCTGTGGTCTCCGGATGGCAGCCAGATTATTTTTGTACATGAACGCAGCCTATTCTCGATCCACCCTGATGGAACGCAGCTGCATGAGATTGCGCGACCGAGTGGAAGGCCTCATGCTCCGGCGTGGTCTGCTAACGGGGAAAAAATTCGCTTCCACACCGATAACGGCGCAGGAAGTGCGCTCTCCATTTGGGAAATGAACGCCGACGGCAGCAAGCTGCATCCGTTTCTTGCGAGTGTAACCCCGCCGACATCGCAGTCTGCCGGGCAGTGGACCGCGGATGGCAAGTATTTTTTATTTTCCGGATGCCAGAACAGCGACTGCAATTTGTGGGCCCTGCGCGAAACCTGGAACTGGTTTCGGAGATCTCACCAGGATCCGGTGCAACTGACGCGCGGTCCCGACTCACTGCATGTCTCCATCCCAGCACAAACGGGTTCGCGTGTTTTTGCCTTCAGCTTGCGGGCGCATCGTGAGCTGAAAAGAATCGATCCACAATCGGATGACTCTTCTTTTGTGACTCCCAACGTTCGCGCGGATGAGGCGGTCGTTTCTCCAGACGGGAATTCGCTGCTGTACATCGACCGCCCCGACGGATCTTTGTGGCTCAGTAAAACGGAGACCAACAAGCAATTGCGCTTGACGAACGCGCCGCTGATAACTTCAGCTCCGCGGTGGTCACGTGACGGAAAGCATATTTTGTTTACGGGTGTGCAACCCGCGCATTCACGGCAGATCTACCTTTTGTCGGCCGACGGCGGGGCTATGCGCGCGGTGCTACCGGAAGGCCGCGAAGGAACGTCTGCGGACTGGTCACCAGACGGGACGCAGTTGGTGGTCGCCATGCGCGACACAAAAATTCAGCCCAAGTTTGGAATTTATCTGTTCAAACCGCAAACGGGTCAATTCACTTTATTGCCCGAATCCAGAGGGTTTTCGCAGCCTCGATGGTCCCCGGACGGGCGCTACATTGCGGCGCTCGATGAAAACAATCGCCAGCTCCTGCTGTACGAGTTCCAAAGCCAGAAATGGAGACCCCTGGCGGCAGGCGGTTTAGTGGGCATCCCCTATTGGTCTGACGACAGCTCGGCAGTCTATTTTCAGGATCAACTCGAGCGAGAGCAAACGGTGTTTCGTGTGAATGTGACCCACGCAGATGTGCAACCGGTGTACCGCTTTGCGAATACACTGCAAAATCCCGCGCATTATTTGTTCAATGGACTGGACAAGCGAGGCTGGCTGTATGTAACCGTGGAACAGGGGCTCACCGATATTTACGCGCTGGATCTCGATTTGCCCTAGCCCTACACTTCTTGCCACGAATTATTTTTTCCGTTTATAAATAAAATCGTATTCCACGTGCCAGGTTTTTCCTTCGTCGGTGGAGCCTTGGCTGAATTGCCGCACTTGGTCGCTACCGGAAGGAATGAATTGTAAGTGGCGTTTTAATTTGGTGCCGTCCTTTTGCGGGACGGTATCGGTCCAATAATTCATCACTCCGTCTTTTAGTTCGCCATAAAAATGAATCATGCCGCCCGCGTTGTCATTCCAGAATTGTTCCCAGCGGTGCAGGTCCGGATTGTAGATGTTATAACTTTTTCCTTCATAACCGATATTTCCCGCGCTGGTCCAGTTTTCCTGAATCACGCAGTCGCCCAGAATCAGCTCGATCTTGCTGTCGCCGGCCGCAGTCCCGCCGTCGGCGCTCACCACTTGCCATTCTCCGACCCAGAAATCGAACTGACGATTCAGCGGATTGTAGGCACAGGGCTTTAAGTTGTGCATGGCCTGTTCCGCTATTCTTGCAAATCGCGGGTCGGAGCGTAGCTCTGCTAGTTCCGAATCCTCTTTGAGGCGTTCCACGTCGCTGAATCCATCCGCTGTCGCTTTTTGCAAATAGTGAAAGCAGTTTTCGGGATCGGCCTTCGCCGCGTACGCGATAGCGATCGCGTATTCACCGGTGGCAGGAGGTGCTCCCGCTTGTATTGATTTCTGATAAGCAACGATGGCCTCTTCCTGTTTACCCAAGCCATGCATGGAGGCACCCAGGCGATACCATGCGCGCGCATTTTGCGGTTGTTGCTCAGCTATCTCACCATACAATCTCGCGGCCGCCGCCCAGTCCTTGGCCTGATAGACGTTGTCTGCCTTGGGGGCTTGATCCGTGGCAGTCGGTCGAGCATTCGTCGACTGCGCTCTTGCCCGGGCACGAAGGGACGGCGAATAGCCGACGGCCACGAACAGGATTCCCATGATGTGAATAACTGTCCGGACTTGAAGGTTCTTGGCAAACGGCATGCGGCTTCTCCAGTGCGCTGGGTCTCGGCAACTTACAGTTCTTAGAGATTCACGAGGTTAGACGGCAGCGATCCGGAGACAGGAGCGGCATTCCTCACCGGCCTTCCAACATACTGTCCTAAATTTAGGTGACTTTAACCATAGGCGCTCCATATTTAGGTAAATCAGACGCCGCAAGGCGCGATTCCACGAATTCTTGCCAGTTATGGAACTAAACGAAGAATCTCTCGTAATTATAGAAAACGCAATGTACACCGCTGCGTCTATATGTTCATAAGGGTGATGTCCATGACACCGGGAGTGGTCCCCATGCAGGAAAGTTTCGAGCGCATGAGCGCAGCGAACGCGACGCCCTCGTCTGCACGGTACATCCGCCTTGGCTCATTTCAAATCGATCAGCAACGGCAAGAAATCACCAGGAACGGTGAAACACTGAAGTTACAGGGTAAGGTTTACCAAGTTCTGATGGCGTTGCTGGAGAAGCCGGGCGAGGTTGTGACCAGGGAAGAGATACGCCAACGTCTATGGCCGGCTGAAACCCACGTCAATTTTGACGCCAACGTCAACACCACCGTGAACAAGCTGCGCCTGGCGCTGGGAGATTCCTCAGATAATCCGGTATACATCGAAACCATTCCGCGTAAGGGTTACTGCTTGCTAATGCAGCCCGAAACCTCCGCGACACCTCTCGTGACAAAATCCGTGCTGGCTGAGGTTGTGGCGCCAGCAGCATCAGCGCCAACAACGCATGCCAAACCGAAGACTGCAGTCTGGATTATCGTGAGTGTGATCGGACTTATCGTCGGCGGTATGTTGATCGGTGCAGCCCTGACGCGCGTGTGGATCAGCCACTTTGGATCGGTTTCGCGATGGCCATAATTCCGCTGTAGGAAGTTCGAATTCCTCAAATTCGGCTCCCGTCGCCCCGCAGTGTAGTTTTCGTGCGTCCGCCTTCGCCTGCTTAAGAGTGATTCCGTGTAGACTCTCGGGATGCTTACTGCGATCACGCGCGCCGTGAGTCCCGCGATTGTCAATTGTGAATTGACGTTTGTGCAACGCGCTCCCATCGATATCGCGAAGGCCATGGAGCAGCATCACGCTTACGAGCACATGCTCGAAAAGTTTGGGGCAAAGGTTTGCCCGTTAGCGGCGGAGCCGGAGCTGCCGGATTCGATGTTCGTCGAGGATCCAGCGCTTGTGCTCGACGAAGTAGCTGTAATTCTCCCGTTAGGCACCGCTTCGCGGCGGCCGGAGGCGGCGTCACTCGCCAAAGCCCTTGCTCCTTATCGAGAATTAAAATATGTCGAGCTGCCCGGCACCGTTGAGGGCGGCGATATTTTGCGCATCGGGCGCGACTTGTTCGTTGGCCTCACCGATCGAACCAACGAAGAAGGTGTGCGGCAGTTGAAAGCCATCGCTGATATTTACAACTACAAATTAACTACCGTGCTGGTGACCGGATGCCTGCACTTGAAATCGGCGGTAACTTTTTTGGGTCGCAATACGCTGCTCGCGAACCGCGAGTGGTTCAATCCCACGCCAATGGAAAACTTCGAATGGGTCGATGTGGATCCACAGGAACCGCACGCGGCGAATGCCTTGGCGTTCGATAGCTCCGTAATTTTCCCGGCTTCATTTCCCCTGACGCGCGCACGCATTGAAGCCCGCGGATTTGAAGTCACGTCACTCGACATTTCTGAGTTGCAAAAAGCGGAATCCGGACTTACATGTTCGAGTTTGTTATTCAACGCGCGCTGAACGCTTCAGTCAACCAAACTTCCCGCGCCGCACATTCGACCAAAAAACAGCACCGCAACCTCTTTGGCCGCTGTGTACCTCACGGCGCGGCGTCTTCCAGGCCGCAGGCCGTATTAGTCCGGCTTTTTGATCTCTGGGCCAGCCTGTTCAATGCTGCCCGGAACGAGAATCGTTTTTACTTCCGTCTTTTGCCCTGCCAAGAGATCGATTTCCGTGTCGTAAGTGCGGTAGCCCGGCAATTCCACCTTAATCCGATGTTTCCCGGGACTGATCAACATGGAATGAAACTTGCCTCCAAATTCGCTGGCGTGACCTACGAATTTTTCATCCAGAAACACTGCCGCACGTTTGGGCTCGATATCCAGCTTTAGGGTGGAGGTTACCGCGGGAGCTGTCGCGCGCGCGCTCCTCACCAGTGTGGCGCTGACGACCTGCGTCTGCCCAGGTTCGACTACGATCTTCTTAACGTAATCGTCGTAACCGGATTGACGCACTGCCACTTCGTGCTCCCCGGGAAGCAGCATAACCTTCTTGCTGCCCTTTAATTCCTTCAGATAGCCGACATATTGGCCGTCGATCCACACGCCAGCTTCTTTTTCGGTCTTTGTGGTGCCCTCAAATTTAACTTCGCCCATCACCTGGTTCTGCGCCTGCGCGGGCCTCAAATTCGCGAAGAACGCTAACGCAAAAAATACCAGCAACGCTGCAGCTTTGCGCAATACTAAACGATCTACGTTCACTTTATTTCCTCCCTCACAATAATTCGACGATGCTCGATGAGGCGTCTGCGAAGACAGCACCGTTGATTGGATTCCAGTGAGCAACCTTTAGTTTCACCGTTTCAAACCCGGTCTTTTTCTATTGTGCCCCAAAGCACCGCCGAAGTTGGTGTCAAAAGCATTGGCATTCCTTTAGAATCGCGGCGCGTCCATCGGTCTCCTGCTCACGAATCTCGTGTCCAACGGTATTAGGATTCTGGGAACGGGTTTCCATCCCTGGGTGCGGTCGCAAAGCGGCTGGTAGAAGCAAAAAGGAGAGCAGCGAATGAGTTTTGCTGGGCGCATGAAAGAGATTCGTGATGGTTTCGAGCGCCCCTTCTGGGTGGCTAACATCAGCGAACTCTTCGAACGCCTTTCTTACTACGCGGCGTTCGCCTCGCTGGCGCGCTATTTACACGAGACCTTAAGTTTTCCAGCGGCGCAAGCAAGCAGCTTGACCGGATTGTTTGGCGGATTGGTGTGGTTTCTGGCGGCATTCGGCGGCACCTTGGCCGACCGCCTGGGATTTCGGCGTTCGCTTTCACTCGCGTATTTAATCCTGAGCGGCTCGTACTTTTTATTGGGATCGCTTGGGTCTTCATGGATTGCGCCGGTGCGCTCGGCGGTACCGCTATGGCTGTTGGTGGGCTTTGTGCTGATGCTGCCCGCGCTGGGTATTGCACTGGTGAAGCCCTGCGTCGTGGGCACTACCGCGCGGGCTTCGAAGGAAAATGTACGCTCCATCGGTTACTCGATTTACTACACCTTAGTGAATATCGGCGGAGCCGCCGGACCGTTCATGGCTTCGTGGGTGCACCAGCACATGCGCGTGGAAAACGTATTTCGCGTTGCGGCGCTGAGCGTGTTCCTGATGTTTTTCGCCGTGTTGCTGTTTTTTAAGGAGCCAAGGCGTTCGAACGAAGTCCAAACCGCGAGCGCTGGAGAGGCGCTGCGAAATTTCTTGGTGGTTTTGGGCAATCCACGTTTCATGGTTTTTCTCCTGATTTTTTCTGGTTACTGGATTGTGTACTGGCAGGAATTCATCATCCTGCCGATCTACGTGCACGATTACGTGAATTCCAACACTGATACCGAATTGATGCTGATTACCGGACCGTTGACGGTGATTGCGCTGCAATTGATCGTCAGTTTCTTAACCAAAAAGATCCCGGCGCTTCGCGCCATGACCCTGGGGACATTGATGTCCGCCTTGGCGTGGATCATCCTGATTGTTCATCCCACACCAGCCATGGTCATCGCCACTTCATTGCCGTTTCGCTGGGAGAAATTACCCAGTCGCCCCGCTACTACGAATATATTTCAAGACTTAGCGCCTGCCGGACAGCAAGGCACCTACATGGGCTTTGCATTTTTGCCAATCGGCATCGGGTCACTGGTAGCGGGTCCACTCGGTGGTTTCCTGCTCCACCATTTTGGCGAAGTGCAACATCAACCGCAGCGCATTTGGTGGGCGGTGACCGGCATCGGCGTGCTCACGGCGCTGTTGCTGTACTTGTACGACCGAATCGTGAAACCGAGCGCCGCAGCCGCGTCAGAATAATTGCTTAGAAGTTGTCGGGAGATTTGGCAGTCGACGATTAGCGACGCCTGATACCGCGTTAAGGAAAAGTTTCTTCGGCTCAACTTTACCGCTTCTGATTTTTAGTTCACTAAACGGCGCAAGGAATCCAGCGCCTCTCGCGCCAATGCGTAACGCGGCTCAACTTCCAGAGCTTCCTCAAAACAACGAGCTGCCCGCGCGTACATTTCCTTGCCAAGATAAGCGCGGCCGAGATTGTAATGAGGAAAATGCCGCGGTTCATAACGTTTGGCTTCGACGGCGCGCTCCAGCCAGGGAATGGCTTCGTCAAAGCGTTTCTGCTCGATTAAATACGCACCGATATCGTTGTAAGGATTTCCGAATTCGGGATCGACGTCGATGGCCCGTCGGCACTGCGCGATAGCGTCATCGAGCTTGCCCTGAAAATGATAAGTCCATCCCAGAAACGTGTGCGCTTCGGCGGTGGGATGCAGCGCCAAGAGAAGACTGATACAGTTCGACGGCGCGATCGTAATCGCCTTCCATTTGTGCTTGATAAGCGTCCTGCAGCACTTCCCACGCGCGCATTAGAGTTTCCTGGCTCATGATTTACGATTGTTAGCACACGGTGAGCTGAGCGTCAAAAGTACGAAAGTTCCATGAGCGGCGAAGAGGGCAACCTGTCCTTTGTGCCGGGTACACCGGAAAGCAACTGGAAATAGCGACAATAAAAGTACAAAATGGTTGCGAAATTCATCTTGGTAGCGATTACGGGGGCGCGGGTGAAAAGTAAATTATCTTGTTGCTCGGAATAGCGGCTTTGGGGCTATGCGGATTGGCGTGTGGCGCAGGAGCAGCCGGCAAAAAAATCTGGCACCAGCGGCGGAGCTAAGAATTCGGCCGCAGCTGCGGCGCGCGGCAAAGAAATTTTCGACAAAAAATGCGCGGTGTGCCATTACGCGGACAGCGACGCCAAAAAAATTGGCCCGGGATTGAAAGGCATTTCGAAACGCGGAACGTTCACGGTGAACAACAACAAAGTGACCGACGAGACCTTAAAAACCTGGATCGAAAATGGCGACACGCTTGATGCCACCGTTTCAAAGAAGTCCTGGAAGCGCCGCAAATCAAGGACGTGGTGGCGTACGTAAGAACTTTGTAAGTCGCTTCTTTCAGCGAATCGCTGTTCTGTCAGATCCCAAAAAAAAACCTCCGGCTGTGGCCTTGGCCACTTTGCCGGAGGTTAATTTCTACCTCATAACTTGGCACCAACTAAGAATCTGGCGTAGGATACCACCGCGGGACCGGACACGGCCGGCCGCAGGATTGCGCGCGCTGGCCGACGCCAATAAAGCTGCGACCTAACCGGGAACTACTTCAGGACGGCGTCTTTAAACGCCTTAGCCGGGCGCAAACGAACCACCGTCTTGGCCTTTGATTTTGATCTGCTCGCCGGTCTGAGGATTCCGGCCAAGGCGCGCCTTGCGATGAGCCTTTACGACGCGGCCGATATTGGGGATGACGAATTTTCCGGCGGCGCCCTTTGCTTCTTTCACTGCGAGTTTGAAAAGCTCTTCAAAGAAGAGCACTGCGGTCTTTTTTGAGGTGCCGACTTTCTCGGCCATGTGTGAAACGATCTTCGTCTTGCTCAAAGGCTTGGCTGCCATCTAGTCTGCTTATCCTCCTGATTTTTTCTTCTATTTCGATTTTCCCGAAGTTGACCGGGGGCTGGCTGTGAGCCTTTTGTCCTGAGCAGCGAAGGAAAAAAGTCCGGGCCGTTGGGCACTATAGCCAAGCTGTCCTTGGAACGCAAGGGGAAACGAAGAAAAATGCTGATAAAAAGCGTGTTTTTTTCGCTTACGCGTGTGAATAACCGCATAAAATAAGGGTTTTGCAGCTGTTTGCGTGTCTTCCCAAAATGAAATTCGTCGCTAGTGTTATGCTGCAAAATCATTTTATGGAGGGATTCTGTGAGCGAAGCGAGCAAGTTGGAAAGCGATGGAGACCAGATTCGCAAAGGTTGCATTTTGAGCGCAGGCCGGTAGCCGTCGCGTATCTCGAGACCGCGCCCAGACGGGGTGAAAATTTGAAGGCAGCGAACCTTCGGGCTGCAGTTTCTGGCGCCTGGCGGCGGACCGGTAAAACTTTTTATACCGTGCCGGAAAATCATTTTAACTGCGCGGTGGGAGCATACACGCACAACATCACGCTTTCGCCGGAACGTGAACAAGAGACGGGCAAACGTCTGAAAATGATGTTCGATCTAGGTTACGTGAGGCCGGAAGAAGTGCCGCAAATTCCCCGCTTGGCAAAAACGCCCGCAGTGGTGGTGTATTCGCCACTCGGCGATGCCCCGGTGGCTCCCGACGTGGTGTTATTTGCTTGCAAGCCGCGATCCGCGATGTTGCTGAATGAGGCTGCCAATCGTGCGGGCGTGGCCAGCGGCTGCCCCGGCGCTGGGTCGGCCAACGTGCATGGCGTTGCCGGCTTCGCTGCAGCATGGCGCAATTTTTAGTCTAGGCTGCATCGGAAACCGCGTGTACACCGGGTTGAGTGAAGATCGAAATGTATTTGCGTGTTGCGTGGAAAGGATTTGGCGGCGGTCGCCGATGCTCTCGAAGTCGTGATCAGTGCGAATGCCGCGCTGCACGATTACGCAACGGAGCGACGTCAAACGTTGTCGACACGAGTAAGTCGTTGTTAAATTGTTTAGACGCCATGCCCAATCTACGCGTGAAATGTTAGTCGCTCGCGCTTACAGCGTCGCGAGATCTGCGTAGAAGTGCGCGATAGCTTTGATCCCGCCAAAATAATTTTCGAGCGCGATGTGTTCGTCGGGTGCGTGGGCGTTTTCATCCGGCAAACCAAATCCAATCAATACGCAGGGAACTTTAAAGGTGTCATGCATCTGCGTAACAAAGGGAATGGACCCGCCTTCGCGAATGAAAACCGCTTTCTTGCCAAACCCTTTTTCCAAAGCCGCTCTGAGCTTTCTTGAAAATCGGCGCCTGGAAGGAAGCGGCCCAGGGTTTCCCGGTGCTCAGAACTTCAAATTTGCAGGTGACCGTATCGGGCAATAACGTCGCGAACCTGTTTTTCCACCAGCTTGGCGATCTTGTGGGGATCCTGATCGGGAACAAGACGAGTGGAGAATTTTGCACAAGCTTTTGAGGGAATGACTGTTTTGGCTCCTTCGCCGGTGTAGCCGCCCCAGATGCCATTCAGCTCCAGCGTCGGCCGCGTCCAGAGCTGCTCCACGATGCTGTAAGCCCTTCTCACCAAAATAGCCTGGTGCGCCAACGGCCTTTTCGAAATCTTTTCTTTTCCACGGCAAAGCGTTAAGGGCTTTGCGTTCGGCTTGCGAAACGGTGGCGACCGAATCGTAAAAGCCCGGCACGTTCACCGGAAATTCTTGTCATGAAGCTTCGCGAAAAGTTCCGCGAGGATCGTTAGCGGATTCGGAACCGCGCCGCCATAAACTCCGGAATGGAGATCGCGGGCCGGACCCGTTCAGTTCGATCTGATAGTAATTCAGGCCCCGCAATCCGTAAGTGATGGAAGGCACGCCCTTGGCCAGCATGGAGGTATCGGAAACCAGCAACGCATCAGCTTTGAGTTTTTCCCTATTTTTCTGCACATAATTCCAGAGGCTGACGCTGCCAACTTCCTCTTCGCCTTCGATGAGAACTTTCATGTTCACGGGAAATTTGCCCGTTGGTTTTCTGCAAACATTCCAGCGCCTTCAGATGGATATGCACCTGGCCTTTGTCGTCGGCCGTCCCTCGGCCAAAAAGGTTTCCGTCGCGGACGGTAGGTTCGAAGGCCGGAGAAGTCCACAACTCCAAGGGTTCGGCAGGTTGCACATCGTAGTGCCCATAAAAGAGCACCGTGGGTTTGCCGGGGGCTTCTAGAGATTCGGCGTACACCAGCGGATGCAAATTAGTAGGAACGATTTCAATCGTTTTAAAGCCAGCGGCACGCAGGTTATCGGCCACCCATTCGCGCGCCGCGCTCCACATCCTGCTTGTGTTCAGTTTTCGCGCTGACGCTGGGGATGCGCAAGAAGGAACACAATTCCTCCAGATGTTCGTCGCGCCGGCTGTCAATATATTCAGCCAAATTCATAAAATCCTTAAAACGCACGAGTCCATCCAGTCATGATGCGGCAGATTAAAAACAAAACTAGGCCGTAGCAATCAGGCGAGCGGAAGGGTCGAAAGAGATCCTGGTGCCAGAGACCATTCTATGGTGTATCGGCGCTCGCGGTACAAGCGACGCGCATTGTATGCGTTTGCCTTTCAGCACACCGGCCGGAACGGGTGATTGACGCTGCGCCTGGGACATTCAAGACTTAGCTATGAGCGAAGTCACCACAAGCGCACAACGGCGGAGCAGCCGCATGTTCCACAAAATGCGCGTGCAGGCCCAGGGCCGCGCACATAATGGAAGAAAATTTCGTGAGACCTGCGAAACGCTGGTAGTGAACGGGCACGGCGGATTGCTGATTACTGAAACATGAGATCGATGACGGCGCCATGCTGGTGCTCACTCATCCGGAGACGTTGGAGGAGCAGGAGTGCCGGGTGGTTTTTTTAGGAGAAATGGGGATCGCGGACAGCGTGTGGGCGTGGAATTTCTTACCCCGGCGCCACGATTTCTGGGGCTTGGAGTTTACGGAGCCGCCCAGTTCGCGGCTCAGCGGCTTAGCGATGCCGGACGTGGCGTTGCCGTCGGAACTCCGAGCTGTTTCTTTTTCGAAAGCGAATTCAACACTCGCCACAACAACAAGATCGCAACAATGGCGCCGTAAGTTAGTGGCTTGATTACCGCCGATTTGACCAGCCAGTAGTAATGAATCACTCCTAAAACAGCGCTGAAATAGATCAGTCGATGAAGCATTTGCCAGCGTTTTCCGCCAAGACGCCTGATCCATCCAGCAGTAGACGTGACTGCCAGCGGAATTAGCAACAGAAACGCAGCAAATCCCACGGTGATGTATTTGCGCTTGGCGATATCCTTCCACATGTCCGGATAGATCAAAGAATTTATCCAGCCAGATGTAGGTAGTGAAATGCAGGCACGCGTAAAAAAAAGCGAACAGGCCCAGCATGCGGCGAAAACGAATCAACTCCGGGAGATGCAGGATTTTACGAAATGGCGTGACGCACAGCGTGATGATCAAGAAATCGAAGCGTCCAATCTCCGGTGGCGTGGGTGATGAACTCGATGGGATTGGCGGTCAGTTCGCCATGGAGCGCGCGCCAACCCAGCGCCGCCAGAGGCAGCAGAGATAACAGAGAAAGACTACCGGCTTGCTCCACTTACTGTTTAGCAAAAGTTGGAGGGCATGCATCGAATAGGGTTTAGTAATTTTTCTTCAGGTCCATTCCATTGTATAGACTCGCGACCTGATCGCCATAGCCGTTGAACATTAGCGTGGTGCGCTTCAGAAGTCTCGCCGAGGCGCCGTTCTTTGGCTTGGCTCCAGCGCGGATGATCGACATTGGGATTCACGTTGGAATAAAAGCCGTATTCCTGGGGGGCCATGCGATTCCAGGTGGTGGGCGGTTGTTTGCCGACAAAGCGGATCTTTACGATGGATTTGATGCTTTTGTAGCCATATTTCCACGGAACGACCATGCGCACCGGCGCGCCATCTTGATTCGGCAATGTTTCGCCATACATGCCGACGCCAATTAATGTTAGTGGATTCATGGCTTCATCGAGCCGCAAACCTTCCACATATGGATAGTCCAAGCCGGAATATTTCGCCTGCGGCATTTGTCCGGGATCGAAATAGCTTTCGAACGCCACGAACTGTGCTTTGGGAGTTGGCTCAACAAGCTTGGCAAGTTCGCTAAAGGGAAACCCGATCCACGGGACCACGATGGACCACGCTTCCACGCAGCGATGACGGTAGATGCGCTCTTCCAAGCGGCGCCAATCTTCAAAATATCATCCATGCTGAATATTTGCGAGGCTTTTTTACTTCGCCTTCGACGGAAACCGTCCAGGGCGAGGTGCGGAAATTCTGTGCATTTTTCGCGGGGTCGGTTTTGTCGGTGCCGAATTCGTAGAAATTATTGTAGTGCGTAACGTCGTTGTACGGCGTTTCCTTTTCGGTGGTGCTGAAAGGACTCTTCGAGGCGACATTCAATTTGGTAGTGGCGTAAACCGAGTCGGAAGGCATGCTGACTTTCCACGCCGCAACGCCCACTGCGGCTGTGGTCCCAGCAATCCCCATGGCGCGCAAGAACGCACGCCGGTTGGTGTATACGGATTTCGGAGTAATGTCCGAGTGCTGCAAGTCGGTCGGTCGGCGTATCAGCATGGATACCTTCCCAAATGCGCTGCCGGCCGTGGCCGGCCATGCATTTCTAGGCTACGTCTTTATAGTACGGGAATTGGGGAAGATTGGACGTTAACACTGGCGGGAGTTGCGGATGGCGAACAGCGTTACTGATGAGCTGGCTTCGGCAAATACAAAATAAATATAGGGAGGAAGTCTCCTTCCTCCCTAGTAGGGCTGGTAACAATTTATTGCAGGATCGTGACGATGGCTGCACATGAGCCCGCGCCGGTTCCGATTGCCGTGCCAGTGACGTTATAGCGAATCACGCCCGACTGGTCCGCGCAGAACGCTCGCGTGCCCGTCGAAGTCGACAACGGCGTTCCATTCGCTTCGTAGCCAACGAACGGAGAAGCGACCGTGCCCGCCCCGGTGTTTGGAACGGTGGCCAAGGTGTAGCCCGACTTAGTACCCGCGGTCAGGACTGGGTCGATCAAGCAGGCTGTCGCAGGAGCCGCAACGCATGCGGCACCTCCGCCCAACTGCGCCAAGGTCGTAAAACCCGTACCGTAGGTCGTGGAATAAGTAACCTGAGCGGTGTTGAGTGTACGAACCGATCCCACCGCCGACGCTTCGTTCGCTGCCATACGCGAGCGCAGCAAATTGGGAATAGCGATGGCAGCGATAATCAAAATGATCGCAACCACGATGAGCAATTCGATAAGAGAGAAACCCTTTTGTTTAATTCGCATTTGTGCTGCTCCTTTAATGTCGTTGTGTAGACCAGAACACACCGGTACAAGAGCAGATCACTGGCCTCGTTAATGAATTCTTAGAATGCAAGCGGTACGCGAAGTAGGTGACGGTAACAAACCGCTTACAGTGCCGACGCGCTCTTAGACGTTTTTAGGCCTGTTTCGGAGTGAAACCAGCCTCGGAATGCAGACCTTTTTTGACCACCGAAAATTAACTGTGAATGGCCGTGCGCGCGGAAATGCTGAGAATCAGCGATGCGCTGCGAAGGTTTTGCCCTACTGCAACGCTTAGGGAAAACCGCCGGTCTCGATTAGGTACTCAAATGCGGATTTTGCTGCTGGGATCGAATAGCGGAATTTTCGCTTCCACTAATGTGCCAGGCTCGGCACAAGACAGGATCAGTTCGCCACCGAATTGGCGCATGCGTTCCCGCATGCCCGCGATGCCGACTCCCATTTTGGACAAATCTTTGCGGCCAATAATTTCCGGAGCCACGCCTACTCCATAATCGCGAATTCGAATAACCACCCATTCCGCTTGTTGGTCTATTTCAACCCTGGCGCTGTCGCTCTTGGCATGCTTATAGATGTTAGTGAGCGATTCTTGGATTACGCGAAAAATTGCATTCTCGATATCCGGCGTTAGCCGTGGAAATACCTGGGGTTTGATAATTGATGAAATATCAATGCCGCTTTTTTGGGCCAGTCCCTCCACATACCAATGCACCGCGGAAGGTAAGCCGATTTCGTCGAGCAGCGGAGGATGTAATAAGTAGGAAAGGTTTCGAACCGTAGAAATGGCGCCATCCACCAGATGGACGATCGCTCCATTGTTTTTCGTTTCCGGCAGCATCATTTTGAGTCCAAGTAATTGCTGACCTAAGTCATCGTGAAGTTCTCGCGCGATCCGATGCCGTTCAGCGTCCTGAATGTTCAACAACTGTCCCGATAACTGTTGGAGTTCAAGAGTGTGCAATTCGATGGTGCGCCGAGATTCATCTAAATCTGATACCCGCTGACGCAGTTCGCGATTCAACGACTGGATTCGTTCCTCCCCTCGCCGTCGCTCCGTTAAATCCTGAGTGATTTTGGCGAAACCGGCGAGCTTACCGTTGTTCGAACGCAACGCCACGATGGTAACCGACGCCCAAAAAGTTGTTCCGTCCTTCCGGACTCGCCAACCCGCGTCCGCAAAACGGCCATCTTTTTGGGCGAATATCAATTCTCGTTGCGGCCAGCCACTTTGTTTAGCTTCTTCAGGGTAAAAAGTTGAGAAATGCTTTCCAACAATTTCTTCCCTGCTGTATCCCTTCATCGCTTGGGCGCCAGGATTCCAGGTGAGAACGTTGCCCTCCGGGTCGAGGACGAAAATGGCGTACTCGCGCACGCTCTGCACCAAGAGGCGAAAGAGGTCATTATATTCAGCGGCGTTAAGTGTCGCCGGCAACTCAACTGCGTCCAGTGGGCGTTTTGTCAAAAATATCTCCCGGAGGCCGCTACTTCCAGCGCCAAAAGAGTAAGCTCGCGGAGCCGTAATTCTTCGGCCGGTGGACGATTTGATCGTTCAGAGCGAGAAGTCCGCACCGTTCAACTTCATGCTGCAAATTTAAAGTCAAACTCCAGTTTGAGCGACCCAAAAAAGTCTTCGGTCTTCATCATCTGGCAATTTGACCAGCCAGTTCAATTAATTTCAATCGGTGGAACTACGTAACGCCTCCAGTTGGCTAACAAATACGCTAGAATCAACGGTGGAGGGGTGGGTGAGCGGTTGAAACCGGCGGTCTTGAAAACCGTTAGACCTGAAAGGGTCTCGGGGGTTCGAATCCCTCCTCCTCCGCCATATTTACAAAGTGTCTGACTAGACACATCTGTAACGGGATAGCTCAGGATGTGAATTGAGAGGCTATCGAGCGCCTGCAAAATCTTCTTCTTTAAGCCAGCAGGTACCTGCACTACTTCGTTCCCACCAACCACCTTAGCCAGGCACTGATCGCAGCGTCGACTTGTCGCTCTAACCCACTGCCCATCCCCCCGAGCGCGCTATCGCATCTTTGACAGCCTGAGGTGCGCTATCAGTACTGTCCAGGGGGCGAAAACCGCGTTTTTCATTGCCTCTTAAGCCAAGCAGGAATGAATGTGCCTGCCTGACAACCCTACGGTTCTTTAAAATAGAAGGTGAACAACTCATGTCCCTTCCCCGAAAAATCGGCTGGATAGCCGGTACGTGGTGTGTATTGCTGGTGAGTTACGCGGCAATCTCGCTTACGGTTTCCCGCGGAAACGCAGGCCTCAATACTTTCGGAAATCTTGTCCAATGCCTGGTGCCGCTGATCGCCAATGCCGGCTTATTGGCGAATGCCGGAACTTCCTCATGGCGGCGCAACGCGTTCTGGATGCTGTTGGCGCTGGATTGCACGCTTGTGGATGACTGGGCAGTTTGCGTGGACTTATTACGAAGTTTATTTGCATCGGCCGATGCCGGATATGTTCGCCGGTGACATCGTTTATTTTCTCCGTGGCATTCCTATGATGGCGGCACTGGCCCTGCGTCCGCACCGCAAACTGCAAGAGTTGCGATTACGATTCAGTTATCTGGATTTCGTGTTGCTGCTGGTGTGGTGGACATTTCTGTATGTATATGCGGTTTTGCCCTGGATGTACGCGACGCCATCGCTGGAGCAATACAATTTTGCCTTCAATGCAGTGACCAACATTCAAAATATCGTGATCGGTGCTGGGTCTGGGGATTTTATGGATGCGCACGACCGGAGCATGGAAATCAGTGTACGCCAATCTGTTTGGAGCGGCGACATTGTACATGCTGACTTCACTTACAATCAATGTGGCCTGCGACAGAAAAGAATATTACACTGGCAGTTTGTATGACTTGCCGCTGATTTCCTCATTTTTGTGGCTAGGTCTGGCGGGGGTCATTGCATTTCAAAACCGCAGAGAGCTCGATGCTGCGATCGATGGCGGCGTCACCAGGGATGGCGAGGGCTCGGGAGGTGAGAGCGTATGGGCATCGAGGATGGCGATGGCCGCGGTCATTTCCTTCCGCTATTTGCAATCTTCACCGTGAAATATTTAAGCGACGATACGGCCGTTCGCGACTTCCGGTTGATGGCAACCTTCGTCGCCGCCATTCCGCTGGCGATGCTGGTATTCATGCGCACCCATTTGGCGGATGCCGATCGCGTGCGCTTGCTAGCCGAAGCAGAAATGTCCGTCAATAATCTGCGAAAGCTACAAACGCAAATTGTGCAGTCGGAGAAATTGGTGTCCCTTGGACAATTGGCGGCTGGGGCAGCGCACGAAATCAACAATCCGCTGACGGCGATTTTGGGTTTCTCGGATTTGCTGGCCGACGACCCGAGCCTTTCCGAAAAAGCTCGGGATACTGCCGGCAAAATTCGCGACCAGGCGCGGCGCACTAAAACATTGGTGGGTAATTTGTTGAGTTTCGCGCGACAAGTGCCGGTGGAGCGCACCCTGCTGGACATCAATACCGTGGTGACCAACGCGGTGCAATTGCGGAACTTGGATTTGCATATCCAGGCATCAAAATTGAATTGCAGCTCGAACCCGTGCTCCCGGGTGTGCGTGGGGACGGAAATCAATTGATGCAAGTGTTTTTTAACATCATCAGCAACGCGGTAGATGCAATGGAATCGGCCAACGGCGGAGTGCTGACCATCAAGACGATGCGAGAGCGAGGCAACGTAGTCGTTTTGTTCAGTGACTCTGGACCCGGAATTAAAGAACCGGAGAGGGTTTTCGATCCTTTTTACACCACCAAGCCGGTCGGAAAAGGAACGGGCCTGGGGTTGAGCATTTGCTTCGGAATCATGCAGGAACACGGCGGAAAAATTTCCTGCTATAACGGGCAGCGAGGCGGCGCGGTGTTTCGCGTGGAGCTGACCGCGGCTCTTGGCCCCCATCCTGGCCGCAAAGGAATCTGCAAGTGGCAACCGCAACCGAGAAGTCCGGTGTGGTCCTTAAGGTGTAGAGTTGCTCGCGAACTTCCGAGCCTTCAGGCGCCCTGAACTGCCTAATAACATTTCCCTCGTAAACTTCGACTTCTGAACTCCCACTGCGGACGTGCTAGAGTTTTTCTGCACGCAGGGCGCGGAGCCACCATGACAGATGTAGCAATCCGTACGGAAAAACTCAGCAGACGTTTCGGGAATTTGCTGGCGGTCGATGGCATCGATCTGCAGGTGACCGCTGGGCAGTTTTTTGGCTTTCTGGGGCCGAACGGCGCGGGAAAATCGACGACCATCAAGATGCTGACGGGATTGTTGGCGCCGACGGCGGGGCGTGTCGAAGTGCTGGGCATCGATTTTGCAGCGCATCCGGTGGAAGTAAAGCGACAGATCGGCGTGGTTCCGGAAGGTATGGGATTATTTGAGCGGCTTACCGGCTCGGATTATTTGCGATTCGTGGGACAGCATGTACGGCTTAGACCGCAGCCACCCGAGCAGCGCGCCGACGAACTGCTGGATTTCATGCAGCTGGCGGACCGGCCTAAAACTATGATCGCGGATTACTCCCACGGAATGCAGAAAAAACTGGCCTTGGCAGCCGCGGTGATTCACGGACCGCGTATTTTATTTCTCGACGAACCATTTGAAGGTGTGGACGCGTTAGCCGCTGGCGCCCTGAAAGCTCTGCTGGCTCGAATGGCGGAACGCGGGGTTACGATTTTTTTGACCTCCCACGTGATGGAAATCGTGGAGCGCTTGTGCAGTCACGTGGCCATCATTAATAAGGGACGCTTGGTGGCCCAGGGATCGCTTGAAGAGTTACGCGCGGGAGTCCCCGGCGATGAAGGTGAGAAAGTGACACTGGAGCAGATTTTTCTTTCCATCGTCGGCCGGCACGGGACGCAATCGCAGGTTGACGAGTTATCATGGCTGACTTAGCGCGACCCGTCAGCCTGCGGGCACAAGTACTGTTGGTGGCGCAGTTGCGTTGGCGGGTCCTCATCAATAGTCTGCGCCGGAAAAACAATGTTTCCGACATGTTGGGCATGATTTTTGCCGGGCTGTTCGGCGCGATCCTGGTGACCTTGCCGGCTTTTGCGTTTTACTTTGCGGGCTATTCAATGGTTTCCGCAGCGCGGTTGCGCTGGTTGGCGCTGCCCTTCTGGGCGATTTTTGTTTTTTGGCAGGTCTTCCCGATTTTTGCCGCAGGCTTCGGAACCGGATTTGAGTTTCGAGCTCTGTTGCGCTTTCCCTTCAACGCCAGCGCGTTTTATTTAATCGGGTTGGCATACGGGCTGGCGGATTTTTCCGCTTTGCTTCTATTTTTTGGCTCGCAGTAATGACTGTTGGCGCGGGCGTCGCCAAAGCCGAGGGTCCTCGCGGTCATGGCAGTGGTGGTGCCGCTATTCATTGTGCTGAATGTAACGATTGAACGGTTGATTGGATCGTGGCTGCAAAAATTGCTGGCGCGCAGGCGCTCGCAGGGAAATATTTTTTGGTTTGTTCATTCTCACCATGTTTTCGCTGCAGTTTATTTCGCAGGCCCAGAACCGCCTGTGGGGCCGCGGAAATTCCAAGCAACTGGCCCGTTTCGCGGAGAATACCTCAGCCCATTTCCGCCCTCTCTGGCGGCTCGCGTTATCTCCGGAGCGATCCGGCACGATGCCGCGGACATGGCCGTGGGGCTTCTGGGCCTAACAGGCTTCGTGGCAATTTTTTCGGCGCTGTTGTGGCAAAGAGTCGTGGCGCAATATCGCGGCGAGGAGCTGAGCGAATCGGAGGCCCCCAGCAGTGTGGGGCCCCGGCGCGCCGCGCAATCGAAGGTTCCTGGGCAACTTGCGACTCTCCGCAGGAGAAAGCCCACCGTCTTTTTGCCACCGCTGCTACATGCCATGGTACGCAAGGAATTTATTTATTTTATCCGTAACGGATTTGCATTTTTTCTGCTGGTGCTTCCGCCGGCACAGATACTGTTGTTCAGTTCGCAATTGGCTGGCAAACACGCGTTCTTCGGCACCGGGGAGATAAAAACAGATCTTCTGTTTCCGGGCATGATGGCGTACACCATTCTGGTGATGATGGGTCCGGCCTACAATATTTTTGCGTACGAAGGCCGGGGCATCCAGTCGTACTTCTTGGCTCCCGTCACTTTCGCGAATATTTTATGCGCCAAGAACTTGTTGTCAGTCGCGATGGTGGGATTCGAGGTGTTTATTTGCGGGATCGTGCTGTCGTGGGGTGTGGGGGCGCCGACGATTTCGACGGTGGCGGCGACCGTCTTGGCGCTAATTTTCACTATCGCAGGTCAATTACCAATCGCAAATTGGGCTTCGCTTGCTTTTCCGCGAAAGTTGGAGTTTGGTTCGATGCGCGGCCAACGTAATGCAGGTGCGGCCATCTGGATCATGTTCGCTGTTCAGATTGTGATGGCTGGAATCACAGGCTTGGTGTTATGGGCCGGACGCTGGAGTGGTAATGCGTGGTTGTCCGCCGAGGTCTTTGGATTTTTGGCAGTCGCAGCGATAGCGGGGTACTTTGCGTCCTTACCACCGCTGTCGGCTTTTGCGGAGACCAAGAAACAGGATTTGATCGAAGCTCTTTGCCGCTAGCCTAAATTGTTGGCTGCGATAATCTTCCCGATCAGAATGTAAAGGAGCGTATATGGGACGCACATGGCCGTCACTTGCGATCGCCGCAATTTTGTTGTTGTGCGGGGCGCTAGTCCATCCCGCGCTGGGTCAGCATTTGTCCGGACCCGGCCGTCCTGCCGATGAGCTGTTGGCCACACCAGCGGTGAGCGGGTACGAGCAGGAACTCGCCAGCCGCATCCGCGAACGGGTGAAGAAGCTGTCGCCAATAACAGATAACGTCGGAAACATTTACGTCACGATCGGCTCGGGCACGCCGCGCCGCCTTATCGTCACCTCCATGGATGAGCCGGGCTATGTCGTGAGCGAGATTACCGCCGACGGATATTTGCGTGTGCAGCGTTTGCCGCAACGAGCGCCCAATGCCGTATTCGATTTGCTGCACGCGGCGCAACCTGTGTGGGTCGGGACGCGTGGAGGAAAAAAAGTTGTAGGAGTGTTTACCGGGCTTTCGGTGCACTTGCAACCGGGCCGGCAAAATCCTCCGACGATGTCGCATCCAGACGAAATGTATGTGGACGTGGGAGCTATGAGTGTCGCGGAAGTTCGAAAAGCGGGAATCGATGTGTTGGATCCTATCTCGCTGATGCGAACGCCGCAGCAGTTTGGTGCGGACGAAATAACGGCCCCCGCAATCGGAGATCACATTGGCTGCGTAGTGCTTGCAGATTTGTTGCGTGCCTTTCAAGAGCGGAAGGGCAATCTCACCGGAACGCTCACCGTGGCATTTGTGGCACAACAATGGACGGGCGGCCGTGGATTGGACAGGCTGCTCAATGAGTTGCATCCCGACGAAATGATCTATGTCGGTCGTCTCATGCCAGCAAAAACCGACGAGGCCAAACAGAATGCTGGTCCCGCCCCAGCGATGCCAAAACCTGGGGGAGGTTTACTTGATTGCGACACCGGACGGTTCAGCCGCGCTGAACGGTTTGGCAGCGGACCTAAAGAACATTAGCGAGGAGCATCATATAAATGTTACGGCGGTAAACGCTGCAGCAATAACAATGGCCGGATACGCGAAGCCGACGCCGCTGCCAGCGCGATTCGCACACCTTGGCCTCGCAAGTTTATATCCGGTCACGCCTGCCGAGACGATCAGCAGCGGCGATGCGTCCGCTCTGGAAACGCTGCTCTACCGCTATGCGTTTGGAACGGATTTGTCGACAAACCTTCGGGCCGCCGAGGGGATCGGATCCGGTCATGGCGACACTTTGCTCGCGTCACTGACGGAAACGTACGGCGCCAGCGGCCACGAGGAAAAAGTTCGCGAAGAAGTTAAAAGGCGATTGCCAAAGTTGGGCCAAGCCGGACACGGACGCCGCGGGAAATCTGATTTTGAATTTGGGCGGCGCAAAGACCAATTCGAAAGCAGCCAAAATAGTTTTTGTGGCGCACATGGATGAAATTGGTTACCAGGTGCGCTCGATCGAGTCCGATGGACGACTGCTGATGGATGTGCTTGGCGGCGGTTATACGGAATATTTTCTTGGTCACCCAATGCTGTTGCAAAAGTCGGACGGCACTTCCGTAGCAGGAGTGTTGGAATTGCCGGAAAAGTGGGATCAGCCGGGATTTGAGTGGCCTCATGGATCCAAAGCCATGGATGATGCGGTTCATATGTATGTCGGAACACATTCGGCCCAGGAAACCGAGAAGTTGGGAATCAAGATAGGGGATTGGGCGACCATTCCTAAACAATATCGCCCGCTGATCGGAACGCGCGCGAATGCGCGAAGCTTCGACGATCGCGTCGGTTGCGCAGCTTTGATCGAGGCGGTTCGAACATTGGGGCCGGATGTGGGCGACCGGCGAAGTGACGTTCATCTGGTCGACCGAAGAAGAGGTCGGATTAAAAGGCGCGGCTGCGGTTGCCGAGCGTATGGCGAAAGAAGGCAACTCCGCGGACGTTATTTTCGCCATCGACACTTTTGTGAGCTCGGATTCTCCGATTGAGTCCAAGCGTTTCGCGGATGCTGAAATCGGAAAAGGTTTTGTAATCCGCGCCGTCGACAATTCCAATATCGCTCCTCGCATCTATGTCGAGCGCGTGGTCCAGTTGGCGAACGAGAATAAAATCCCGGTCCAATATGGCGTAACCGGAGGCGGAAACGATGGCGCGGTGTTTGTGCGCTACGGAGCCGTGGATGTGCCTCTCAGCTGGCCGTTGCGTTATTCGCATTCGCCTGCGGAGGTCATTGACGCGCGGGACCTGGACGCCTTGGCCAAGATTGTTGCGGTGCTGGCTAAAAAGTGGTGATAGCGACACGTAAAGCAAACGTCAAGCCCACCAGGTTGAACGAAGTAACAGGGTCTGCCTGGAGCCCGCGGCGACGATTTCTCAGTCTACTTTTCCACCAGAAAACTACCGATGCACAGCGCGTCCATCCCGGAACTGAAAAATGTTCGCATCGCATCGGTGGGGGTGTGAACAATGGCTTCGCCTCGCAGATTGAAGGAGGTATTCATGATGACCGGCACGCCGGTGCGTTTGCCAAACTCATCGATAAGTCGCCAGTACAGCGGATTGATTTCTTTTTCCACCGTTTGCGGCCGCGCGCTTCCATCGACGTGGGTCACCGAAGGGATGACATCGCGTTTCTCTGGCCGCACCTGTGCGGTAAGAATCATGAATGGAGAATCGCAAGCGCTCTCGAGAAATTCGCTGGCGGCTTCTTTTTTGAACGAAGGCGCAAAGGGCCGCCACCATTCGCGAAATTTTACAGCGTTGTTGACTTTCGCGTTCATTTCCGGATCGCGCGGATCGGCGAGGATGGAGCGGCTGCCCAGGGCCCGCGGGCCAAACTCCATGCGGCCTTGAAACCACCCGATGATTTTTCCCTCGCGAGAGATGTTCGGCCGCGTCGCCCGCGACGTCATCGAGGCGAGTGTAGCGCAATTTGTAAGTGCGTAGAACGTCTTCGATGGCCTCGTCGGTGAACGCCGGGCCGAGATAGGCGTGGCGCATCGCGCGATTAGGGAGTTTGCCGCCGTCATCGAGATACGGAGCGAGCGCGGCACCTAAGCGCCACTCCGTCATCCGAAGCCGCCGGCTGCACAAAGAAATTGTCAACCATGCCCGACGCGGCGATTTTGCCGTTCGCTTTGGAATTGAGTGCCACGCCGCCAGCCAGGCAAAGATTGCGGCTGCCGGTTTTTTGCAGGGCCAGTCGCACCACGCTCATCATGGCGATTTCGCAGGCTTCTTGTGCCGCGTACGCGATATTTTTGTGGCTATCCGTGATATCGCTTTCCGGCACGCGCATGGGGCCCAGCAGTTTGACCATCTCGCCGTGAGGGTCTGCGCCCGGCGCCACCAGTTTCTTGGTATGCACGCGATACGGTTGCGCTTGCGGATCGATAAACGGAGATAAATCCACGCCGGGTCGCCCGTAAGGCGCCAGCCCCATCACTTTCCACTCGTCGCTGTTGCGTTGAAAGCCCAGATACTCGGTGAACTCGCTAAAAAAATTCCCCACCGAGTCAGGAAATGGAATGGTTAAAACATGTTTCAGGCGGCCGTCGTGCCCATGCCAGATGGAAGTTGCCTCCCAGGCGCCGCGACCATCCATGACCACCACGGCGGAATCTGCGAAGCCGGAGTAAGCATAAGCGCTGATAGCGTGTGCGAAATGGTGATCGACGTAACGCATGCGCGCTTTTACTTTGCCGAATCGCTGAAGGAAACGTTTCGCTCCGCTCTCTTGATGCCACATGCTCAGAAAATGTAGAGTGGAATTGAGGACATTCAGATAATTTACGGGCATTGTTCCGCTGCCGAAGCATTTCAGGTCGTGACGAAATGCGGCGCCGGCACGAGGCCAGCCAAAGCAGACTTCATCAAGGGCGGAAGCTTGCACACCCGCGAATTCCAGGCACGCTTCGATGGCCAGGCGCGGAAATGCCGCGTCGTGTTTTGTTCGGCTGATGCGCTCTTCGGCGACTGCAAATAGCAATTCCCCGTCCCGTACGATGCACGCGGAGGAATCATGCATCTGAGAATAATTTATGCCCAGGGTCAGCACGTGTAGCCAAGGCGGGGGCGTACAGTCGAAAACAATGCGGAGCGGCGCTCCATCTAATCAACCTCAATGATGCGATACAGGAAAGATTCCAATAGCTTCGCAGAGCGTTCCCAAGTGTAACGTTTCATGGTTTCCTGCGCGGCGCGACCTAAAGATTCCCGAAGCTCGGGAGAGGCAGCGAGTTGAAGTATGGCGTTTTCAAGCGCGGCGGAGTTCGCCGGGGGAACCAGAACGCCGTTAAAATCATTTTCAACTACGTCGGTCATGCCACAGGTTTCCGCTGTAATTACCGGCATGCCAGAAGCCATGGCCTCCAGAAGCACCCCGGGAAGCCCTTCCATAAGTGACGGAAAAACCAAAATATCGTGCTCCGCATAAAGCTTATGCATCTCGCCGGAGTTCACTACTGCACGAATGTCGACATGAGCGGCCAGATGTTTCCCGAAAAAGCGCGCGATCTCTTCTGAAGCGACGCCTCCTCCGGCAATGGTCAAGCTGATGGCCGCATTTCTTGCCACGGCATTTTGCAGAGCTTCACGCAAATAAAAAATGCCTCGCTGATCCAACCAGGTGCCGGGATACAGAAGGCGAATGGCTCCATCGTTGCGGTATTCACGCGGAAGATGGAATCGCGCTTCGACGCCGTTGGGAATGTAGGCCGTGCGCTCTGCATCGAGATTGTATTTAAGTTGCAAAATCGTCCATACGTCTCGGCTGTAGGTGTGAACGCCCCCGGCACTCCGAATGGCTCGGCGATAGCGGGGAAAATGATACCCGCGATGCCACATACGGTTTTTCCAGGCGAAATTCCACGCCTGGCCCTTTTTGGCTTCCCTGCTCATCACGTGAACACGGCGCTCTTCCAATCCATGCAAGGTCATGACGTATGGCGGATAAAAACGGTCATCATCACGAAAACGCTTTCGCATGCCGTAAAACAATCCGTCAGCCCCGTGCAAATTCACGATGGAGAACTTGCTGCGATTACGCACTATGTAACGATCCAAGCGCCGAGCAAAAATTAATTCGTGGAAGCGGTGTGGAATGGATCCGGGCTCAATGAGGTCTTCGGTAAAAACATAAGTGAGCTGATGACCGCGGCGCTGCAATTCCTCCCCCAAATTATAAATGATGGCGGCGACTCCGCCCTCCCGGCGCTTTGGAACGCCTGCAGCCATCAGGATATTAAGCGGTTTTTGTGAAGAGATTTGTGGCTCCCATCGTCGGACACAAAAGTTAGGACCTTAGGCTCCAGAAGCGACCAGATATTTCGAAATTCGCGCGATGTATTGCCGCCATGCCTGCTGGGTTCAGGGCCTGCACGCTTTGCAAAGTAGTTTTTATCACGCAGTTCAAATTTTAAATTCGTCCGGCCCGGCTACTCGGGTGATCCCAGGTACCGGCAAAGCCTCTTTGCGCAAATGGCGATACCAGGCGCGGGAGCCCAGCCAGTGACGCCCTTTGTAAAACCATTTCGAGGGCAATAGCAGCGCCGGGATCATGCTTAGCGCCCGAAAAATATGTTGCAACGCCGGAGCGTCACGATGATGAACCTGGTAAATCTTGTTTTCCGCTCGAAAAGTTTCCCAGGGATAGCCGCCGTCCAGGATCAGCCGCATCTGGTCCGCTTCGGCTTGCACAATTTCAACCACACACTCGATGATCTCGGGCGGCGAACCGTACGCACGCAAGGATTCGGCCAGGGAGGATGCCAGGCCCGCCATAACCGCCTGCTTGCGTCGCAGAGCCGGACTACCGAATGCGGCGCTGACGTATAGATTGTCGCCATGAATCACGTAACAGGTCAAAGGTTCGCGAAGGATGGCGACCTCGCTCATGGCCGCCGCCATGGTGAAAAGATATTCGTCGGCTTCAAATACTAGAACTTCGGGAACGGGTAAGATGCGGCGCGCCAATTCGCTGCGCAGGGTCATGCGACTGGTGCCCAGGTAACTTCGCCGCAGGCGAAAAACACGTGCCGCCGCGAGAGAGTCGATGCGCAACCGCTCGTCTTTTTCGGGTGCAGATGTGCGCTCGCTCCCGTCCGGCAACGATTCCTTGATGGCGTGCCCCACCAAGCCGACCGCGGGATTGTTCGCTAGAACCTCAGTTACGCGAGAAAGTTTGCCCGGCAGCCAATAATCATCTCCGTCGAGAAAGGCGATGATTTCGCCCCGGCACTCCGGCACTCCGGCATTGAATGCCGAAGCTTGGCCGCCGTTAGGTTTGCGGATGTAGCGCAGGCGAGGTTCGAAGCTGCGGATAATCTCCGAGGTCCGATCGGTGGAACCGTCGTCCACCACAATAATTTCACGATGGAACTCAGGAAAGTCTTGCTCGAGGACGCTGGTGATGGCCTTTCGAATAAAGCGTTCATGATTGTAGGTATCAATGAGAACGCTTACCAGTGGGCCAGACATTGCACCTTCGACGCGGGGCGACTTAATTCAGTGCCAGGAAAAGTGCTGATTTGCCGGTTGCGCCCCGCCAACCTGCCACCAAGTTTACGATATTTCTCGCACCCTTGCTGTGCAGTTGTGCGCCGGCAGGGATCAGAAGGGAT
Organism: uncultured Acidobacteriota bacterium; assembly: GCA_963732705.1. Taxonomy (GTDB): domain Bacteria; phylum Acidobacteriota; class Terriglobia; order Acidiferrales; family UBA7541; genus Acidiferrum. The sequence goes on from CAVTAN010000003.1 coordinate 138,566, forward strand.
AGTTCAAGTGCGGTTTAAACGCCAACGTTTATCGGCGGTTTCTGCGGTTCGCGGCGTCCGCCAACGGCTGATGCAAGCCGACCAGCCTTCGCAATGGGCGAGTGGCGTCGAGAATCGCGAACCACCAGGGGATAAACTTGGGTCGGAGCCATCGCCAATAGGGAGCCCACAGCCGGCGGAAATTTTTCGTTTCGCTACGCCCATGCAGGATGTGTGTGGCGTCATCGATAGTGAATAAATGCCAGCGGCCGCCGGCAAAGCGATAATTGTCTTGCGCTTGTTCGTCGGTCCATACCCCTGTGGCGCCGGCGGGATGATACCCGTAGTTATGATTTTGATGGATGGCGGTGACTACTTCCGAGGCGTCCACTACGTCGGCACGTTGCCGGCGAGCATTCCAAACCAGCCAGTGGTCCCACCAGATGCGCCCGATCACCAGGGGAGGAATAACCTCATAAAGCCCGCGACGAAATGCGAAGTAATCCACGGAGTAACCGGGCTGCTGAATCCCATGCTGGTGCGCGAGCTCCGAAACGTTGCGTCCCCAGGCGGAATCGCTGAAGTCGATGGGCTCGCTGATGTCGGTGTCCCAGCGTCGGCCGACCATCAGGAAACGCGGATGCGCGGCGCTGACGCGCGCCAGAGCCTCGCTGAATTCCGGCAGCAGCACAATGTCGCAGTTGCAGTAGCACAGCATTTCGTGGCGGGACAATTCCTGAGCGCGTCGAAAAATATAGTCCAGCCGCTTGGTACCGAACTTGTTCCGTTCGACGAAAGGTTCGTGCTGCAGATTCAATTCTTGGGCGATTTTTTCCGCTCCGGCATCGTCCCCAAAGAGAATAATCTGAATGTCTGGGTGCAGCAGAGTCCAACTCTGGAGCGCGTTGCGCTGAATGACGCCGCTGTGGCCTTCGAAGGGCTTTCCGGTAGTAAAAAGGGTGAGCATTTTGTGTTCTGATTGCCCGACTTACAAAGTCCCAGGCTTCACATCTTCCGCTGCCATCAAGATTAGAAAACCCTTCGCCCTAAGCGCGGGCAGCGTTTTCGTACTTGGCCAGTTCGCTGGCGACGATCTCTTCCAAGATGTCATCGAGCTTGCGCGTCAGCTTCCAATTTGGGTAGTGGCTTTGAAATTTTGCGAGGTTGGAGATGTAACAAATGTGATCGCCCCGCCGGGCCTGTTCCACATAGCGCCAGTTCAGTTTATGGCCGCTCAATTTTTCAATTTTGGCGATGGCTTCCAGCATCGAGACGCTGTTTTCGCGGCCACCGCCAAGGTTGTAAACTTCACCGGCGCGCGGATTGGCGGCAAACTCTTCGATGGCCCGAATCACGTCGAAGCTGTGAATATTGTCCCGCACCTGCTTCCCCTTGTAGCCAAATACCGCATACTCTTTGCCGCTGACGGTCGCTTTTACCAGGTAGGACAGGAAGCCATGCAATTCGACGCCGGAGTGCGACGGCCCGGTGAGACAGCCACCGCGGAAAATACCCACTTTGATCCCGAAATAGCGGCCGTACTCCTGCGCTACTAAGTCGGCCGCGGCCTTCGAGGCGCCAAACATGGAATGGAGTGTGCGGTCGATGCGGCAAGTTTCGTCTACTCCAGCAAAATCTTCGGGCCGCGAGTAGTCGTAGCGAGTCTCCAACTCCGCTAGAGGAATTTCGTTGGGCGCGTCTCCGTACACTTTATTAGTACTGATGAACACGAAGACTGCGTCGGGTCGATACTGGCGAGTGGCTTCCAAAAGATTCAAGGTGCCCATGGCGTTCACTTCGAAGTCTAGAACCGGGATTTCCGCGGCCTTATCGTGAGAAGGCTGGGCTGCACAATGAATGATCAAATCAAAATTGTGCTGCTGGAACAAAGCAGCGGTCCCGGGACGGTCACGGATATCCAGCGGTACGTGAGAAAAATGCCTGGTGGCACTCTTTAACCGTTCAAGGTTCCAGAGCGTGTCGCCCGCAGGCCCAAAAAATTCGCGGCGCATATTGTTATCGACGCCTACAACCTGATGACCCAGGCGGTCGAAGTACTGCACCGCTTCCGACCCGATCAAACCACTGCTGCCAGTAACGAGGATGATCATCTTCGAAGCATTTTAGGCCGCCACGGAGTTTTGCGGAGTACCCAGGTGTTCTCCTGATCCTCGACCACCGCCGGCCAATCGGGGCCCGCCAGTTGATAGAGGCTTTTAACCGCTAGGCGCTGCCAAATTCCCCGCACCTTGGGAATATTTCTCACTGCGTTCGTTACCCGGCGAAATGCTTTTACGGCGCGGGCGCCCGGCATTGATTTTAGCTCTCTCTCGATAATATTGTCGCATTTTTGGTTATAGCGCAGCATGTCGGAAGCGCTGATGGCGTCTGAATGGAAGCGGTAACCGCCGATCAGCGCGTCGACTGTGTGCAACCGCGCGTGCCGAAAGAATCGCACCCATAGATCGAAGTCACCGACGTCACGATAGGAATCATCTAGACGGCTCCCCGCTTTTTCCCAGAGAGACCGCCGCCAAAATGTAGATTCCTGCTGGATGTAGCGATTGGCTCCAGCCAGGAAACGAGAGCGCGACCACGCGGGAAGCCCTCGGATATCCACGGTCATCCCGTTAGGATTGAATCGCGTGGGGCGACCGGTGAGCCACTCCACGCCAGGCAATGAACCGAAAACGCTGCCAACCACAAAGAGCCCGCTGGTATGCAACAAATCGCTCGCGTTAAGCCAGCCCATAATGGAGCCGGTGCCGCGAGCAAAACCGGTGTTTAACGCATCGTAGACCCCTTGATCGTGCTGACTGGTCCACCAGGTTATATGTTTTTGATATTTTCGGATGATATCGACCGTACCATCGGTGGAACCGCCATCAACCACGATGTATTCCAGATTTGGATAGCCCTGGTAAACGATGGAACGGATGGTGTCCTCGATGAAGCGCACCCCGTTGTACACCGGCGTGACCATGGTAATGCGCGGCCACTCCGTGCCGCTGGATAGTCTGGGAGCTACATAGAGTTTGCGCGGCACCACGATCGGCTTGAAGTCTTCAGGCTGTGGATCGGATGGGGGTTCTTCGTGGGGTTCCAGAAAGCGCGTAAGCATCACAGTTTCTCCCGTCCGGAATGCTCCGTGAACTCGAGAGAATGCTTTGGGAGAGGCAGATTGTTCAGCGATCTGGGGCGTTCGTGCTCCGCTGACTCCTGAGATTGCCTACCTGCCACCAGATCGCGAAATTCGCGCGCCCGTTCCGAAGGCAAAGCCACGAGATTGGCCTGGTAAGAGTCCAATTGGTTGGAAATGGGATGTAAGGAACTGTCGGGAGCGAGTGCGTACCAGGAGTAATCCAGGCTGGCGAGCAATTGCACGATGGCTCGAGCTTGATAACCCCAGGGCTGCGTGCGAATATCCTGCACCTCGGCAAGAATAGCCGGGCGTGACGGCCCGCGGAGTAAGCGCACAGCGCCCTGCAAAACCGCCAGTTCGGCTCCTTCGACGTCCAACTTTATAAAATCCACCTCGGAAATCCCCAGACCCTGCAGCACATCGTCGACCGTGCGGACCTCCACCCGCACCTTGTAGGTGGACTCAGATACAAAAGGCGCGCGCAAACTATTCCCCCAGTCGCAGGCGCCATCGACAATAAAAAAGTCCGCCAAACCGCACTCGCGACCAGCCGCGCAAGCTTCGACCCGAACGTTGCCGCAATGATTGATCCGGATATGTTGATTCAGGCGCCGGCGTTCGCGCGGCGAAGCCTCGAACGAAATGACGTGGCCTCGCGGCCCTACGCATTTGGAGCTGAGCAAGGTGTACAAGCCATGGTGCGCGCCAATGTCCAATACTGTCATCCCGGGGCGCAGAAATTTTTCGACGAAGCGCAGTTCGGTCCGTTCGAAGCCTTCCCCCATCAACTTGTGATCCAGCTCGCCATTTTGCGCCAGCCACCACGCCCCAAACGGCAAGCGCCAGGGAATCGGTAAGCTGGGGAAGGCCCGACGGGCCCGATGTGCTAATGAGAAATATTGCTTTTCCCAAGGCTGGGCAAGAAAACGGCTAAACCGATGATGCATCGCCGCCGGGTGCTGGCCCGAAACCTTAAGCCACGGGTCGCGTTCTTCTCGCGTTTCCATGCACAGCCGGAATCCGAATAGATCGATGGGCGCCGCAGAGGCCAGGAGCACCGTGCGTTTGCGGCGATGTTCGCGAGTATCCCGGAAGTCGTCGTGATCGGGGAGCGGGGCCAGTCGATATACAAAGTTGAATCCGGACCGATACAGCATCTTGATCAAGCCGTCTTCACTTGGATAGTAGGCGACATCCGTAAGGCTCTGATCTTCTTCGCGAGGCTCCTCGCGCAACAGCATCGAAGGCTTGTCGTCCGGAACGCACATGCTTTCAAGCAATAAGCATTTCTTGGTCAGGGCCTGAAGATGGCGAATGGCCAGAAGGGGGTTTTCCAGGTGATAGAGCAATCCGAAGCACAGCACCAGGTCGAATTTGTTGAGTTCCAGAATACTGCGATCCTGGATGTCAGCTACCTCGAAGGGAATGTGCGGGAAGCGCTTACGGGCCTCCTCGACGTTTTCCATCCGGCCGTCGAACCCGCAAACGTTAAGGCCGCAGTCGAACAGGGTTTGAGAAAAGAAACCCACTCCGGCACCAGTGTCGAGTGCGGTATCAAGTTCCATCACCGACTTTAGGCGGTACAGCACCTGGCGGATGGTGTTTTCGCGGGCTTTGATCATGAGCTGGTATTCGCGCTTATCGAAGGGCGTCAACCTCAAGGTGATCTGCGGCGGCGTAAAAGGCTGCTGGGAAATGCTGGGACTGGCATTCATTGGCATCGCGCACTCCTGTTGTTCTTGGACTTCTCCGAACCGTGGGGACGATTTGTTCAGAGACTGCGCTTCTGAAACCTCATGGCTTTCGGGGGCGGACCTGTTATTTGCGAAACGTTGTTATACGAAGCGTAAATAAGGTATCGGGAGGGTAACTAAATATTAATCAATGCGTCAAGTAGTTTTTGGGTACTTATCCACAGCTCCGCCGACGATGCTAGCGCGGAAAAACAGCCGCTACTGCAGCAGAATCGGGATTTACATTTTGGCCGGATTTAGGGAATTCTCAAGATACCACTCGACAGTCTTTTGCAGCCCGTCCTGCAATGCGGTCCTGGATCGCCAGCCGAACTCAGCGGCCGCCCGCGAAGTATCCAGGGAGCGCCGTGGCTGCCCATCGGGTTTGGATTCGTCCCATCGCACGTTGGCGGACGCGCCCGGCGATAGTGCGAATCGTCTCCAGCAAATCGCGAATGCTGATTTCCTGCCCGGAGCCTAAATTGAGCAGATCAGGTTTGGAATATTTTTCCGCGGCCGCGACGATGCCTTCCGCGGCGTCTTCCACATAGAGAAATTCGCGAGTGGCTTTGCCGGTGCCCCAGGCATCGATTTCGTTGGCGTCTGATTGTTCGCTTCCACGCATTTGCGGATCAAGGCGGGGATTACGTGCGAACTTTCCAGGTCGAAATTATCGCGCGGGCCATAGAGATTGACGGGCGTCAGGTAAATGCCATTAAAACCATACTGCTGGCGATAGGACTGCAGCTGCACGAGCAGCATTTTTTTGGCTAAGCCATAGGGGGCGTTGGTTTCTTCGGGGTAGCCATTCCAGAAGTCGTCTTCCTTGAAGGGAACGGGAGTGAATTTCGGGTAGGAACAAATGGTGCCGATGCAGACGAATTTTTCGATGCCGGCGAAATGCGCGCGGCTTCAATGGCATTCATACCCATAATGGCGTTGTCGTAAAAAAAGCGGCCAGGGATTTTCGCGGTTGGCACCGATGCCGCCGACGACTGCCGCGAGATGAATGAAAATGTCGGGCTTGGAGTCGGTGAAGAGGCGCAAGGCTTCGGTTTGAAGGCGCAGGTCGTGGGTTTTACTGCGAGGGACGACCACACTCTTTAGCGCCCGAGGCACGCAACTGCTCGACGACGAAAGAGCCGAGGAAGCCATGACCGCCGGTGACAACTACGCGCCGATTTTCCCAAAAACCCATGGGTCCTCAAGAGTGAAACGTTCGTTGAATTGGTGATGCGTGGCAGCCGAACCCTGACGTGGAGGAGCCACGACGATCAGTGTGAGGCTTGTCCGCGGACGGCTTGCGCGAGGCGGTCTACAGAATTGTTCCAACGATTCCAGGAGCCGATTTTTTCTTCCAGGATGGCTTTGCCACGACCGGGGGATTTTACTCCCAAGGCTTCGATGTCGGCATCGACCATGATGGCGACAAGGTCGTGAAATTTGATGCGAGCTTCCCAGTTGAGATGAGCGCGAACTTTGGTGGTGTCGGCGATAAGGGTGTCGACCTCGAGCGGGCGGAAGTAGCGGTCGGAGATTTTGACGTGTTTCTGCCAATCGAGGCCGGCGTACGAAAAAGCTTCTTCGACAAATTCTTTTACGGAGTGGGCTTCGCCGGTGCCGATAACGAAATCGTCGGCGGTGTCTTGCTGGACAATTTGCCACATGGCTTCGACATATTCGGGAGCGTAACCCCAGTCGCGGCGGGACTCGAGATTGCCGAGGTAAAGGTGTTCTCCTTGCCGGCGAGGATGTTGGCGACGCTGCGGGTGATTTTGCGGGTAACAAAAGTTTCACCGCGTCGGGGGCTCTCGTGATTGAAGAGGATGCCGTTGGTGGCATGCATGCCGTAGCCTTCGCGGTAGATTGTGAGTCATCCAATACGCATAGAGTTTGGCAGCGGCGTAGGGGCTGCGCGGTTCGAATTGAGTCGTTTCACATTTTGCGGCGCGGGAGCGGAGCCGAACATCTCAGAACTGGAGGCCTGATAGAAACGCGTCTTGCAACCGCTGCGACGGACGGCTTCGAGCAGGCGAGTGGTACCGAGACCGGTGATGTCGCCGGTGAATTCCGGGACGTCAAAGCTGACGCGCACGTGGCTCTGGGCCGCGAGATGGTAAAGCTCCTCGGGGCCCAAGCTATAGATCAGGCTGAGGACCCATTCGGTGCTGGAGAGATCGCCGTGGTGGAGGAAGAGCCGGGCGTTGGGATCGTTGGGATCCTGATAGATGTGATCGATGCGGTGGGTGTTGAAGGTGCTGGAGCGGCGGATGATGCCATGAACTTCGTAACCTTTTGAGAGAAGAAGTTCGGCGAGGTAGGAGCCGTCCTGACCGGTGATGCCGGTAATCAGAGCACGCTTCATGTTCTGAGGAATCTCCTGTGCACGGTGTCCGAAGCTGTGAATAGGCCTACACAATTGTAGCTTGTGACCGTGCTGAGGTTGTCGCGGCATCGGTGCTCAGTGCAAAAGGCCTGCGAGTCAGATCGGGCGGCGGATATTGAGTTTGCGCATGCGCGCTTGAAGGGTGGTGCGCTTCATGTCGAGAAGAGCGGCGGCGCCTTGGGGGCCGCCGATGCGCCATTGGGTTTGTTGCAAGGCGCGGAGGATGTGGGTGCGTTCGGCGTCTTCGAGTGTTGCGATGCTGAAGATGCGGTCGGCAGCTGCGGACTGGCCGTCGGAGGCATTGGCGGCGTTTTCGGTTATGCGGGAGGCGCGCAAAGGGGGGTGCGATGCAGAAGAGTCGGAGAGCAACTCGGAAACGGGGACGCGCAATTCCTTGCCCGGGCTGAGGAGAACGGCGCGTTCGATAAAATTTTCCAGTTCGCGGACGTTGCCGGGCCAGTAGTAATCAGCCAGCGCACTCATGGCGTCGGCGGGGACGAACTCGACGGTTTTATTGAGGCGGCGGCTGAATTTCTGGACGAAGTAGCGGACGAGCAGCGGCACGTCTTCGCGGCGTTCGCGCAGGGCCGGAATCTGGATGGGGAAAACGTTGAGGCGATAATACAAATCGCTGCGAAAAGTCCGATCGGCGACTTGGCGGCGAGATCCTGGTTGGTGGCGGCCACGATGCGGACATCAACGGTTTGCGTGCGGTTGCTGCCCAGGCGTTCGAATTCCTGTTCCTGCAAAACGCGCAGGAGTTTGGGCTGCAACTCCATGGGCAGGTCGCCGATTTCATCGAGGAAAAGCGTGCCGCGGTCGGCAAGTTCGAAGCGGCCGATTTTTTGATTGATCGCTCCGGTAAAAGCGCCGCGCTCGTGGCCGAAAAGTTCGGATTCGAGCAGGCCGCTGGGGATGGCGGCGCAATTTATTTTCACAAAGGTGCGCTGGCGCGCGCGGGCTGAGATTGTGGATGGCGCGAGCGATAAGTTCCTTGCCGGTGCCGGTTTCGCCGAGGATCAGCACGGCGGTGTCAGTGGGCGCGACGACTTCCACTTGGGCCGAGCGGGCGTTTAAGCGAGGGGGCATCGCCGATAATTTCTTCGAAATTGAATTCGCTGCGAATTTCTTCTTCGAGATAGAGCTTTTCTTCGGCGAGTTTGTCTTTAAGTGCGTCGATTTCTTTGAAAGGCCAGCGCATTTTCCACGGCGATGGCGATTTGCGCGGCGACTTGCTGCAGCAACTCCATGTCCCGTCCGGAAAAGGCGTCATAGCGGCGGCTGGCGACGTTGAGCGTGCCGAAGGTGCGACCGCGTGTGACCAACGGCATGCAGCAAATGGTTTGAATTCCGTCCTGGCGCAACAAACGCATGACTTCGCTGGGATAGCGTCCAGCTCTGCGCCACGCGCGCACACCGGCTTGCCGCTGGACAATGGCTTCACCAGCGGGAGAGAGTCGCGCGGGACCGTCACCTCTTGTTTGATGAGGTCCTCGCGGCCCGGAAAATCGAGCGCATAAATTTTCAGCAGGCCGGTCGCGGGCTCCAGCAGCGCAAGGCTGGTGTAGTCGTGATGGATGACGCGTTCCAGGGTGGAAACGATTCCGCGAAAAAGTTCCGGCAGCTCGCGACTGGTAACCAGCACGTTGTTGATTTCCAGCAGCACTCGCAGGCGATCGCGTTCTTCGGAGAGTTGCGCCTGATAGGCCTGCGAAGTTTCGAGATTCAGAGCGTTGTCGACCGCTACGGCCACCTGGCTGGCGACGCGCTGCATGAAGGCCAACTCCGTGTCGGTGATTTTTTGTGGCAGCAACGTGCCGAAACCCATCGCGCCCAGGCGGCGTTGCGCGGTGGTGAGCGGAACCATCGCCAGCGAGTGCACGCCGGCATCGCGCAACATGCTGCAGAAAGACCGGGATAGCGCGTCTCTTCATCGCTGACAATAAAAGGTTGCTGCGATTGCCAGACCCAGCCGGCGGGATGACCCTCGATGGGCGTTTCGCGACCGACGATTTTGTCGGTCGGCACGCGAGTTTCCAGAATGTGCAGGCGCATCACATTGCGTACGGGGTCATGCAGAACCAGAGTGAGGAAGTCGAACTCCACGACCCAGTGCAGGCGCTCGGAAAGTTCGTGGAAAAGCGCTGGCAGGTCGCGCTGCTGGGCGATGGCTTCGCTGACCTCCAGCAAAGCCTCCAGCTGGCGCCGCGAATGGTCCGAGTGGCTCGATTTGCGCGATTTCCGCAGGTGCAGCAACGGGGTCCGCCATAAGCTGGCAGGATAGCATCCGGTTGCTGGGGCCTCAACAGCTAGCGATCGGGCGCAGTGGAAGCGTGAATGAATCTCGTATACTCGAGCAGAAGAGCGCGATGAATGCCAAGTTGGCTTACTCGAGCCACAATTTAAATCCTCAAGAGGGAGAGCGGATGAAGGATGGGTGCAAGCGATTGCAGGTGATGAAATTTGGCGGCACGTCAGTGGGCGATGCGGCGTGCATCGGCGCGGACGGCGCAGATTATTGCCGAAGACGGCAAGGGGAAATGCGTGCGTGGTGGTGGTTTCGGCGATGAGCGGGGTGACCAACACGGTTGATCGCTGCGGCGAAAAAGGCGGGCGACCGGCGATGCCAGCGAGGGCGAGAGTTTAGTCAATGCGTTGCGAGCACAGCATGCGGCGGCGATCAAGACATTGATTAAGAATCGGAGACGCAGCAAGCGTGTGGCGGCAAAGTTGGACAGCGTGCTGAGTGAAGCTCAAACGGTTGTGTGACGGGACAGCGTTGTTGCGGGAGCTGACTCCGCGAACTCTGGATGAGATTTCGAGTATGGGAGAGGTTAAGCGCGCCGATGGTGGCGCAAGCCGTGAACGCGCTGGGATTGCGAAGTGAGGCGATTGAGGCGACTGAACTGATTGTGACCGATGCGTATCATGGCGGTGCGGAGCCCCGCATGGACGTGACCCGAGAAAGCGCAGGCGCGGCTGAGGCCATTGCTGGCGAAAGGCGTCGTGCCGGTGGTAACCGGATTCATCGGCGCGACGGCGGATGGCAAGCTGACAACCCTTGGGCGCGGGGGATCGGATTATTCGGCCACCATTCTGGGTGCGGCGCTGGATGCCAGCGAAGTGGTGATCTGGACAGACGTGGACGGAGTGTTGACGGCAGACCCGCGATTGGTGGCCGAGGCGCGCACGATTCCGGAAATTTCCTATCGCGAAGCGGCGGAGTTGGCTTATTTTGGGGCGAAAGTTTTGCATCCCAAGACTCTGAATCCGGTCATGGAAGCGGGCATCACGGTATGGATACGAAACAGCTTCGCGCCGGAGAAGCTGGGCACGAAGATTACTCGGGAAGGCCGCAGCATGGGCGGGGGCGTGAAGGCGCTGACTGCGATTCGCGACGTGGCGTTGATCGCCGTCGGCGGCCCGGGGATAGTGGGATTGCCGGACGTGGTGGGGCGTACGTTTTCGACCACTGCCGATTTGCGCGCCAACGTGTTCTTGATTTCGCAATCGTCTTCGCAGAACGATATTTGTTTCATTGTTTCCGCGAGGGACGCCGAGCGCACGGTGGAAGCGTTGCGCAAGGAGTTCGCGCAGGATCTGGCGCACCACAAAGTGGAACACGTGACGGTAGTCAAGAATATTGCGATCGTGGCGGTGGTGGGAGAAAATATGCGCGGCACGCCGGGAGTGGCTGGCCGAACGTTTGCGGCCATGGGGCGGGAAAACGTGAACTTGATTGCCATTGCGCAGGGCTCATCGGAAAGCAATATTTCATTCGTGGTGGAAGACAAAGCGGTGAAGATAGCGTTGATTGCGACGCATAAAGAGTTTGGGTTGGACGTGGCCAGCAACTAGTGTCGAGGAATCTGCGATTGGTCACAAAACGAGCGCGACGGTTTACTGGCTTTGGCAGTCTGAGGGGGAAATATCATTCCCCTGCGTCACGTTTTCTCCGGCGGAGCAAACGTAAATTATGGTACTTGGACTACCATAACTGCCAACAAATGAAGTGACACTGCCATCTAATCTTCAAGCGCGCGATGAATTGCGGTTCTGATGGTTGCTCCACCGCCATTGCGAGCGCGAAAGAGAGTGTCTTCCAGCGAAGCCTATGCCCACCGTCCTGATCGTCGATGACTCCGATAGTGTCCGAGAAGCGGTTCGAGCTCTGTTTGAAGCCCAACCTGAGTTCAGCGTGATTGGCGAAGCCGTGAACGGTATGGACGCCATCAGTAAAGCGGAAGAACTCGATCCGGACCTCATCATCCTGGATCTGTCGATGCCGATCATGAACGGTCTGGAAGCGGCGGAGACGATCAAGTCGGTTTCGCCCGCGACGCCTATCTATATTTTGACGGCTCATGGCGGCCCGGAGGTAGACCGGGCGGCGCGCACCGCGGGAGTGGACGCGGTATTTTCCAAGGGCGCAGACATGGACAACATGATCGCCAGGGCACGTAAAGAGTTCGCTCCCCAAAAGTCTCCGAAGCGGTCAGCCAAAGAAAAATAAGGGCTTAGCTGCAGCCCCCACCGTCCATTGCTCCTACAGTAAATCTTGGTAAGTCATAAGCATTGACTCCTTATCGACTGTTTAGACACCTGGGTGCTACAACTCTTTCTCGCACTGCATGGAGCATCGCGTGCCAGTTCGAAATTCAGGGATGAGGTGACATATGCTAGCGATAATCGCCGGGGTTCTCTTGGTTCTTTGGTTGTTGGGCTTCACGGCTTTCCACGTGACCAGCGGGTTCATTCATATCCTCTTGGTCCTCGCGGTAATTTCAATCATTTTCCACTTCCTTCGCGGTCGTGGGGCGACAGTTTAATTTTCCCTCCCTCTCTCTGAATCGATGAGGCAGGCAAATGGGGCGGCTCGTGGGAGCCGCCTTATTTTTTTGTCTGCTCGCCTTTCGCAGCCTGCGCGGCGGAGAGTGCCTGCGGGGAGCGCGCTTCCCGTGTTAATCTTGATTTTGCTTTAGGCCCGTAGCTCAGTTGGTTAGAGCGCGTCCTTGACACGGACGAGGTCTGGGGTTCGAGTCCCCACGGGCCTACCATTTCCCTTCATATCTCTTCAACTTCGGCCCTTCAACTTCAGTTCCTCAACTTCACACTCTTCCCTTGCGGATCGCTGCCCTTCAACTTCGGACGAGTAGATAGAAGTTTTTGTCGGCCGGATAGCTCAGCTGCGACTTGGGTCAAGAGTGCGTCAGTTCGAGATCGGAATCATTCCTCAAGTAGGCAATACGGCGTTCCTGAAGTCTGTAGGCGTCTTCGACGACTTCCTGGTGCGAGCGGAAAAGGTCGTGGGAAGGTAAATTGAGTTGGCAACGCAAGCGGTCGATGGCCTGGTCGTGAGTTTCGCCTTCGCCGTTGGCCAGGATGTGCTCCACAGCGACGCCCAGTGCCGCCAGGTGACGGCTTACAAGAATGGTGCGGTGGCAATTGAGGGGTTCTTTCTCGGCGCACAGCAAAGCCAGGCGATACTTCCCTGATGCCTCGCGAATGCGTTCGAGGCCAGAGAGAAACGCGGGCTTTTTGGCTAGGCGATCATAACGGACGCGGTTGTTTTCGAAGCAGGAGGGGTCATCGCTGCGCGCTCCCAGCTCCGCTCCTAAAAAAATGTACTGAATACCACTTGCGGCCAGTGCCTGCGCCAGAGTTTCGCGATCGAATTGAGGATTGCGCTGGCTGTACGGAGCGGAGCGCACGTCGGCGACCGCGTTGATGGCATGCGCTTTCAGGAGTGCGAGGAAACGCTCCAAAGTGTGAGTTGAGTGCCCGACAGTCCAGATTCGATTCGCGGGGGACATGAGCTAGGCCTCGGGGATAATCGTGGCGACCAATTTGTAGCAATTTCCGTCGGTATAAGCTTCACTAAGGCTCACACAAAAGTACGACGCACCGATAGTGTACTCGCCGTCGGGCCGGGTCAGGAACGAGTCTTGCGCGACGGGGTCGGTAACACTGAAGTCGTAGCGGACGTGGCCATATTCAAAACCGACCCGCACTCTCTTGCGCTTGAAGTTACAGCCGTCCGTGGTGGTGAGCACCCGGACGCGAACGTTAGCGGGGCGGATCAGATAAAGGGAATTTTGGAATTGAGATGCGGTTCTGATGGGCAGGCGATCATGCTTACCATATGTCGAGGAGTCCTGGGCGCCCCACAGGGTGGGAGGAGAGTCGGCCAGCGTTCCGAGATTTCTCCATGCAAAGCGGCTCAGTCTTTCCCATGCCGATCCGGAAGCGATGATGTGATTTTCGGTCTGGTGGCGGAGCGGGGCCGGAGCAATCAACGGAATGCTGAGAATGTCGAAGATTTCGGGGTCGTCTCCGCCAGCGTAGCGACGCTCTTCGGCGCTTAACTCCGCAGTGGGTCGCGGGCTGATGGGCCTGATCCAGTTGCCGATTCGGGCCAGGGAAGTTTCCTTGCCGGCGATGCAGCGGCCCCCAGGGCGCCGCGCGTTAGCCAGACAAATGATGATTTTGTAGTAGGGCTGCCTGGAAATGGCGGGCCAGGATAAAAGATTGTTGCGTGTTATAACTATATAGGTAATTACCAATGTAATTATCATAGCACACGGAGGCGAGGTATGGGCATGCAGGATTTCGTGGCGCGTGTCGTTCAGAGGCTAGCGCGAAAAGGTGCGCCACGGGGTGCCGGCGTGGTTCGCGCGGCACTGCGAGGGGTGGTCGCGTTCTGTTTTTCCCAAAAAGAGGCCAGAAGACTCTGAAAACAAAGAACGTGGTGCGCCATTTTGACGCAAGAGAAGGGTTGCAGTGGCCAAATCCCGCAGGTCCGACACGCAGGTGTTGTGCCTCAGCACCCCGGAGCATTCATCACGCAGCAAATCCGCTTTAGATTCGTTTGAGCCCAGCACCCCTACCCCCCTGTTTGCAGAAAAGAGGCTGGAAGATGTAGAAAACAAAGGGCGGCGTGCCATAAAAAGCGACTCCAGAGTGCAATAAATGTTAACAAGATAGTTACTACGAAAGGATGAGAGTGACAAGGCCGACCGGGCAAGGGTCATACGCACGGTGCAAGTGGCAGCAAGCGAAATTACCTTAGTGCGACTGGGAGTTGGTTGGCGCGGATGCCCGGGAATCGAATCACAGGGCAGTGCTTGCAGTGATTGTACTACTGAGTTACTAAAATAACTAGATATAAATAAGGTAACGAGTCGAATCGCCTAGATATTCGGGCGACGGTGTTTGCCGATGGGTTCCGCGATTTACGCAATGATCCGGGCTTCGGGATGAGTGGCTGAGGAGTACAGGGTGAGCAGGTCGACCATGCGCTGATTCCAACGGGGCAGATCGGCGGAGCCAGCGAAGGAGACGATCAGCGCGACGATCTGTTTGGTGGCGGCGGTCACCATGGTGCGTTCCGAGTCGCTGGTGGCGCTGCCGTGGGGACCGGTGGCATCGGCAAAGAGCGGGAGGCCTTCCAGATTCAAATCGTACTTGCCGATGCCTTTGTAGGTTTCACCAGCGCGACCGGCACGAAATACAATTTCGCCATTCACGGCAGCCAGGTCATAGAGGCCCACGGGCATACGACTTTCGATGGACACCAGATTGATAACGTCGACCACGGAATTAATTTGAGGCAAGCCTTTGCCAGCGATGAGGCGACGCAGCAAGGCCTCGGCCGATCCGCGATAGCGCGCAGGATCTTTGCCCAAGGCTTTGTAGGCTGCGCGGGTAGCCAGTAGCGGGGCGCTTTCCAGCACAGCGCGAGGTTCGGGCAGACGCAGGATTTCTTCTTCGCGTTGTTTCAGCTCTGCCGTCAGCGCAGCAGGAGTGTCTACCGAGTCAACTTCGGCGGTGACGCAACCTAAAGTGACGCGCGGGCATTTTTTCTTCAGGGCTTCGTCAATTACTACCTGGACGTCGAGCATCGGCGAATTATGGCACAGCACCGCATATCGAAGTTCATCGCTGGGAGAGGGCGCGATTATGAGGGACGCGGTTGGACTAGAAAGTGCAAATGCGAGAGTTTCGAGAATTTATCTGAGAGTATAAAATAGCTTAATAACACGTGATATTTTAGCCCCAAGGAAGGGATGCGGATGAGTATCGACTCTTCCATCGAATGGACCGATGCGACCTGGAATCCTGTGCGTGGATGCACAAAAATAAGTCCCGGCTGCAAGAATTGCTACGCGGAGACTTTTGCGGAGAGATTTCGCGGTGTTCCCGGCCACCCATATGAGCAGGGATTCGATCTTCGTCTGGTTCCGGGGAAGCTGGCGGAGCCACTTCGCTGGGACAAGTCGCGGATGATATTTGTGAATTCGATGAGCGATCTGTTCCACGAAAACGTTCCCGACAGCTACATTTTACGAGTCGCAAAGGTAATGTCGCTGGGGTATTGGCACACTTTTCAAGTTCTAACAAAGCGGTCAGCACGCTTGAAAGACATGCTCAATGGTTGTTTGCGACCCAACGCTGAGCTAGAGCACATTTGGTGGGGTGTAAGCGTTGAAGACAGGAAATATGGTGTACCTCGGATCCAGGATCTTCGAGCCAGCCCAGCAATCGTAAAATTCCTGTCAGTCGAACCTCTCCTTGAAGACCTTGGTCGGGTCGATTTTGAAGGATATTTCATGGGTGATCGTTGGTGGAGAGAGTGGCGCAAAGGCACGGCCCATTCATCCGGAATGGGTGATATCGATTCGCAATCAATGCCAGGCCCTGGGTATCCCGTTCTTTTTCAAACAATGGGGTGGAAAGAACAAAGCAAAATCTGGGCGGTTACTGCTGGGGAATACGTACGATGAGTTCCCAGAATATAGACGGTTCGCGGCGCCCGCGAAGTCGATCCGAGACGACCATATCGCGAATGTTGAAAAGTTGGAGCTAGTATCGCTCTAAGGTCATGGATTAAAGGTATGCCGGAGGAAAGCTCCGCACCTGTGTCTCCCTAGGCCTAATCTGCCCGCAACTCCCGCTCGCCAAATTCGATTGCAACTGCGTAAAGCTTCACGACTATATAAAGCTTCTTGGCTTGTTACTGCGAGACTGCTTCGGCGACGTGAGGGGCCTGGGCTGTGCGGGATTTTAGGAAGCCGCGGGCGGCCAGGAGTTCGGCGTTCATTACGGCGGCGCCGGCGGCTCCGCGGACCAGATTGTGGGAGAGGAGAGTCAGTTTTACGTCCAGGAGCGGGCATTCACGGATACGGCCCACGACCGCAGCCATGCCGTTTCCCGCGTCCACATCGCGGCGGGGCTGCGGGCGGTTTTCTTCGTTGAGCACGATGATGGGGTGAAGCAGCGCGGACGGTAAAGCGGCCAACTGCGCGTCGACTGCGAAGGTGCGCAAGGCCTCCTGCACTTCATACAGGGAAGCAATTTTTTTCAAGCCGACGCTGACGCATTCGAGGTGGCCATCGAGCACCGGAACGCGATTGCAGTGGGCGGCAAGGACCAAGCCCGCGTCGATGAAGCGGGTGCCATCCCATCTGCCAAGCAACTTCTGCGGCTCGGTCTCCATTTTCTCTTCTTCGCCGCTGATGAAGGGGACGACGTTGCCCTGAATGTCCATGGTGGCGACGCCGGGGTAGCCCGCGCCGGACACGGCTTGCAAGGTGACGACGAACACTTTTTCCAGGCCGAAGGCGTCGGCCAGAGGCTTGAGCACGAGAACGAGACCCGCAGTGGAGCAATTGGGGTTGGTGACGATGAAGCCGGTGGAGTAGCCGCGCTTTTTTTGCTGCAGGGGTATGGCGTCGAGATGAGCGGCGTTCACTTCAGGGATGAGAAGCGGAACATCGGGGTCCATGCGGTGATTTTTGGAATTGCTGACTACCGGGTAGCCTGCGGCGGCAAATTCTTCTTCGGCGGTTCCGGCGACAGAGGAATCCAGGGCGGAGAAAACGAAATCACAATCGAGGGTGGTCTCGAGCCCTTTGACGATTAAGTTGCCAGCGGCTTCTGGGACCGGGCCGTCGAGGTGCCAGCGCACGGCCTCGGCGTAACGCTTGCCGGAGGAGCGCTCGGAGGCGGCTACTTCAGTCAGCTCAAACCACGGGTGAGTGCTTAGAAGCTTAACGATGCGCTGGCCAACGAGGCCTGTGGCACCGAGAACGCCGGCACGCCATTTGCGGTCGCGGCCTGCGGGAAGCGAATGGGATCTGGCGGTGTCGCTCAAGACGGTCTGACCGTTGGCGTCTTGCTGGGGGCTTTCGAGACTCATGTGTCGGCTCCTGAATTCGCCGGAGCATCGTCTGGAGCGGGAATCAACAAAAAACCCACCGCCAGTGCTCTCGGCGGTGGGTTGGAAACTTTTGCTATTTATCTAGCGGTTTCTCCACTCGCCTGAAGCGCCGGTATCCGGCGTCGTAGTCGACGTGGTGGTCGTGATGCGCTTGGGCAGAATGGACAACATAGCGCGGGAAGAATAACACGCGGGGAGGCGGGGATTAAAGGGATTAGTGGCACTGAAGTTCGCCAGAGCTAATGATTAGCAACGGGCCGTATTGGTGAGTGGCGAGGACCAAAAGGGCCAGGAAGTTGTGTGCTACCATCCGCAAGTTGCGTCGAAGCCAGGAGCCGTGCAGGTGTCCACAAGTAACTCCGGGGAAATGAAAGCGTTGCGCAAGATGACGGCGGGGCCGGGATTGTCGTATGTCCCGGTGCCGGTGCCCTCCATCGGGCCGACCGACGTGCTGGTGCGGGTGACGGCGGCGTCGATTTGCGGGACGGACCTGCATATTTATGGATGGGACCGCTGGTCACAGGGGCGCATCAAGCCGCCAGTTACGCTGGGGCACGAATTTTGCGGGGTGGTCGAGCGGGTGGGCGACGAGGTTGCGGCGGTGAAGGAGGGGGACGCGGTCAGCGCCGAGATGCACGTGAATTGCGGGCATTGCCACCAGTGCCGGCTGGGCGAAGCGCACATTTGCCAGAACTTGCGGATCATCGGGATCGATCGCGACGGGGCGTTCGCGGAGTTTGTGAAGATTCCGGCGTCGAATATCTGGAAGCTGGATCCGGCGATTCCGGAGCATTACGGGGCGATTCTGGATCCGCTGGGGAATGCGGTGCATACGGTGCTGGCCGGGGAGATCGCGGGGAAGACGGCGCTGGTTACCGGGTGCGGGCCGATTGGGTTGATGTCGATTGCGGTGGCGAAGGCTTGCGGAAGTTCGACGGTGTTTGCGACGGAGACGAATGCGCAGCGGCGGGCGATGGCGAAGAAAATGGGCGCGGATGTGGTGATCGATCCGGCGGCGGAAGATGCGGTGAAGAGGATATTGGGCGGAGACTTCCGGGACGGGCGTGGATGTGTTGCTGGAGATGTCGGGGAATCCGACGGCGATTCAGCAGGGATTTGGGGCGTTGCGCGCAGGAGGCAGAGCTTCGCTGCTGGGGATTCCAACCGAGGCGGTGCCGCTGGATCTGGTGAATGACGTGATTTTTAAGGGCGCGACGGTGCAAGGAATTTATGGGCGGCGGATGTATGGGACGTGGGTGCAGATGACGGCGCTGCTGAAGGGTGGGCGGCTGAATCTGGAGCCGTTGTTTGGGGAGCGGGTGTCGCTGGAGAAATTTGAAGGGGCGTTTGCGCTTTTGCGCGGCGGGCTGGCGGGGAAAATTTTGTTGTATCCCGATGGAGTGCCGCAGTGAGAATGCGCGCTATGTAATTTTTGAGGAGGGTTGCGATGTCTGACGCTGCGGGTTCGGCTGCTGCTACTGGTTCGGCGTCGGTGACCGGCTTCCAAGCCGTCGCCACTGCACTACATCACCGAGACACTACAGGATTTGCGGGCCAAGGGCGTGGCGCCGAAGCTGCGCGTGCTGGAGGGCGAGCAGAAGCCACTGTGTACGTTTTGATGGCAAGGAAGTTATCAATTTGGCTTCGAACAATTATCTGGGACTGACCACGCATAAGGCTTTGCGCAAGGCTGCGCTGGAGGCGACGCGGAAATATGGTGTGGGCGCCGGGGCGGTGCGAACGATTGCCGGGACGATGAAGTTGCACATGGAACTGGAAGAGCAGATTGCGCGCTTTAAGAACGTGGAGGCGTGCGTGGTGTTTCAGTCGGGGTTTACGGCCAATGCGGGAACGGTTTCGGCGGTGCTGGGCAAGGAAGATTTGATTGTTTCGGATGAGTTGAATCACGCGTCGATTATTGATGGGGCGCGGCTTGTCGAAAGCGACGATAAAAGTTTTCAAGCACAAGGATGTGAAGGATTGCGAACGCATCCTGGAGGAAACCGCAAACTGGAACGGCCATAAGCTGATCATTACGGATGGCGTGTTTTCGATGGATGGAGATATTGCGCCGCTGCCGGAGCTGTGCGACGCTGGCGGAAAAATACAACTGCATCATGATGATCGACGATGCGCATGCGTCGGGGGTGCTGGGGCGCGGGGGCCGAGGCACGGTGGATCACCTGAATTGCCATGGGCGAGTGCACATTCAGGTGGGCACGCTGAGCAAAGCGATCGGTTCGATGGGCGGATATGTGTGCGGGTCGCGCGATTTGATTGACTATTTGTATTTGCGGGCGCGGCCGTTTTTCTTTTCCACTTCGCATCCGCCGGCGACCGCGGCAGCTTGCGCGGCGGCGTTTACGCTGCTGGATTCGCCGGAAGGCGAGCGACTGGTCAAGAAATTGTGGGCGAATACCAAGTTTTTCAAGCGGGAATTAAAAAAGCGCGGGTTTCAATTCAAGGTGAGCGAGACGCCGATCATTCCGATTCATGTCGGGGAAGCGGCCAAGGCGTTCGAGTTGTCGCGCAAACTTTTTGAGGCGGGGGTGTTTGCTCCGGCGGTGGGCTACCCAACGGTGGCGGAAGGCAAGGCACGACTACGCGCGATGGTTAGCGCCACGCACAAGCGTGAGCAGTTGCTGAGCGCGGCGGATACGCTGGCGGAAGTGGGCAAGACGCTTGGGGTGATTTAGTGCGTAGAGTAGGAGAGATTGGCTGTTAGGTCCGATACCGCACTGGCACCTCGTGCGCTGATAACTTCTTCAACCTTTTCCCGCGGGAAGTCATCCTAATTAATGAACATTGCGTAGGGCTGATTCTGCGATTCGACAGGCAGAGATCGAGCTTGCTGCGCGGAGGCGTTATGAGAAGGCTTGGAGTGCAAACTAGATTCATGACGGCGATTTTCTTTGGCGGAGTTTTGGTTGCAGGCGCTGCGGGACAGTCGCAGCCGGATTCGCAGGCCGGAGCGCAACTCGGGGAGCAGTCCGCGCTGGGGGGCAAGCAGGGTCAGGGAGCGAATACCGAGAAGACCAGTGAGAAGCCGTCCTGGGCGACAACGTTTGCAGCTGGCACGGTAATTCCGGCGGAATTGGCGAATTCGCTGGATTCGAAGAAAGTGAAACAGGGAGACGCGGTAACCGCTCGCACTTCCGACACGCTTAAGTCCACTGACGGGCGAACCATTTTGCCGCAAGGTACAAAAATTATGGGCCATGTTACGCAGGCGTCGGCCCGCAGTGCGGGACAGTCTGATTCCTCGCTGGGATTGGCTTTCGATAAGGCGGTGTTGAAGAGCGGGCAAGAAATCACCTTTACGGCTGCGATTCAGGCGGTGGGGGCACCCGTCTCACGCACCCCTGATTCTGGGCAAGTCCCCGAAGCGGACCCGATGGGCGGCTCGGTGGACCCAGGTCGAGGTACAGCGGGCTCGAGGAATGCCGCACCTGGAAATGCGGGTGGCACTACTACCGCGCCGAATACGACTGCGTCGTCGAACCCGACGACGGGCGGGGTCGACGCTACGGGGGATCCGCGCAACGGTGGGATCGGGAATATGCCAGGTGGCTCCAGCGGGGCCGGCGGGGCGGGTCAATGGAATGCGAACAGTCGCGGCGTGGTGGGATTGCACAACTTGAATTTGAACGCTGCGGGTGACAACGATGGTAAAGGTGCGGTCATCACGTCAACCGGGAAGAACGTACATTTGGATGGTGGGACTCGATTGCTGCTGGTGACCCAAGAGCCCAGCGCTAAATAGGCCGGGAACGGTTGATGAGGCCGACATAGTTGCCTAGACCCCGGCTGATAAGGCCGTCATTGTTGCCTAGACGGGTGTATTAAAGGAAACAATCGGGATCCCGGCAGTGCCGTCAACGTGATCGGTGCGTCTAATGCAGTACCGTCCCGATGGTCAGGGGACTGGGATTCTGGTAGGCTATGTGTGAGTAAGTAGGGGGATGCGATGACGAAGCTTTTATTGGTTTTACTCGTCGCTGCCGCTCTTATCGTTCCTCTGGGAATCGCCCAAACCCCGCCGGACACAGCCGCAGACGCCAGAAAAATGAATTCAGTTCCTGATCCGGTTATTGCGCCGTTTTGTGTTGGAACGGCATTCAATGCGATTTTGCTTACGCCGCTGGATGCTAGCCGCAATAAAGCTGGCGATCCGGTGACAGCGGAAACGGCCGAGACGTCACGTATGAACGCTCGGTGATTTTCCCGAAAGGCACGAAAATTCATGGCCACCTCGTGCGCGCGTCTTCCGCGCGAACCGGAAAAGGTTCAGCGCTGTTTGTGCGAGTTTGACAAGGCCATCTTGAAAAGCGGCCAGGAGGTAATGATGAACGCAGGGATCCAGGCATTCGTCGCGGGGCGAATGGTTCAGCCTCTAGCCGAGTATGCGACACCGCGACCGAAGAGCGGGTCGCAAGGGTAATGTCAATCGGCAGAAGATTTTACGCCGAGGGACGTTTCGAATGCCGACGGTGGTTCCGGCGAGCACCGAATGAGCATCTCGCGCTCAGGTCAGGACTCCCTGCCACGCAAGGTGGCATGACCAAGCAGGGGATGCTGACGCCAGACAGCCAAGGCGCTTTGGGTCGGTCCGATTTGAAAGTGTACACGCCGCTGTCGGAGGGTTCGGACGGGACGGTGTTATTGTCAGCGGGGAAAAATGTTCGCCTGGATGCCGGAACGAAACTGTTGCTGGTGATTCAGCCTCCTCCTGAAGTTGACCCTAGTCTGCAGTAGTAAAACGTCACGAGATTTAAACCCTCCGTCAGATTGTTATTATGCACTTGATGCCTCGGTTGTTGCCCTGCCATTCAATCCCGTAATGATTAATTCGATGATTTAGTCAGCGCTGCGCATGCAGCTCGGCTGGGAGCGTTTGCTATACTCGCCAGCAGATGCCTTTCACGAAGAAAAAATTATTTTTGGTGGATGCCATGGCGCACATTTACCGGGCGTTTTATGCGCCGATGGTGCGCATGAACACCGATGCGGGCGTGCCTACGACCGTTCCGTTTCTGTTCAACAATATTTTGCGGCGGATATTGAAGGATTATCAGCCGGATTATGTTGGCATCGTTTTCGACACCAGCAAGCCCACTTTTCGCGACAAACTTTTTGAGGAATATAAAGCGCACCGGCCCAAGATGCCGGATGAATCTGCCGATACAGCTGCCGTTTGTGAGGCGGTTGTGCGAGGCGATGCGTTTGCCCATTCTGGAGTGGGACGGATTCGAAGCGGACGACGTGCTTGGGCGCACTGGCGAAGCAGGCGAAAAAAGCAGAACGTGGACGTGATGCTGGTCACCAACGACAAAGACATGCTGCAGCTGGTTGGCGATGGCGTGAAGGTGTTGCGTACCGGGACGGGCGCGGCGAAAAGCGATGTGATTGTCGATGAGAAAAAAGTGGAAGAGATTCTCGGCGTGCCGCCGAACAAAGTGACGGATGTGATGGCGCTTGATGGGCGACAGCATCGACAACATTCCCGGCGCGCGCGATCCCAATGAAAAGCCTGCGCCGGGTGAACGCCGCAAACCCGGCATTGGAGAAGTTGGCGCGCGAGAATTAATTTTGAAATTCGGCTCGGCGGAAGAAGCGCTGCGCCGGGCCGAGGAAGTGAAACGAGCCAGCTATCGCGAAGCGCTGCAAAAAAATGGCAAGTACGTGATGTTGAGCAAGGAGCTGTCCAAGATTGACAGCGACGTGCCGATTACGCTGGATCTGGACAACCTGCAACGGCGCGAGCCGGATCTGCCCTTGCTGGCGGCGCTATATCGCGAGCTGGGATTTAATTCGCTGCTGAAGGAGTTGGGGTCGGAGACGGTCGCGTCCACGGCGCCGGTAAGTGCCGGCCCGGTATTAAAGACGGATTACGTGCAGTTCGCGAATGTCGCGGAGTTTCGCGAGTATCTGGCGAAAATTCCAGCGAAGCAGCCGGTCGCGGTATGGCTGAATCTGGAAGCCGGGGATCGCGAATCCGAAGGGTTCGGCACGCGCATCGCGTCGATCGAAGTGTCGTCGAAACCGGGCGAAGGGCGAGCGGTGTGGATGGACGAAAAGGGCGAAGCGCTCGCGGCGTTGCGACCGTTGCTGGCGGATGCGGAGCGCCCGAAAATTGTGCACGATCCGAAGCTGTTTCATTTGCTGGCCGGGCGCATGGCCAATGTTCTGCACGCCACGCAGATTTATTCGTATTTGCTGCGACCCACGACCGCGCAATCACAATTTTACCGACGTGGTGATGCGGCAGTTCAACGCCATGATTGGCGGCGGGCCGGGGGAGCGCGCGGATTATCTGCAGCGGCTGGCGCCAGCGTTGCAGGCGACAGATTGGCGCGGAACAGGATTGTCAACGTGTACGCAGAAAATCGATCTGCCGCTGGCGCCGGTGCTGGCGGACATGGAACGCGAACGGAATTCGCGTCGATCCCAAAGCGCTGGACAGCCATGTCGCGCGCGATGGAAACGGAAATACGCCGGCTGGAAAAAGAAGTTTGGGAACTGGCGGGCATGGAATTCAATGTCAATTCGCCGACGCAGCTGGCGGAGATTCTGTTTGACAAGTTGAATTTGCAGCCCTCGCAGCGGCGCGGGCGGGTCAAGGGCCGCTCAACGGCGGTGGAGATTCTGGAAGAGATTTCGGCCAAACATCCGCTGCCGCGAAAAATTATCGAGTATCGGGAAATTGCAAAGCTGAAGTCCACGTATGTGGATTCGTTGCCGAAGTTGGTAAATCGCGAAACCGGCAGGCTGCACACCAGTTATTCGCAGACTGGAACGGCCACCGGACGGCTGAGCTCGTCGGATCCGAATCTGCAGAATATTCCCGATTCGAACGGAGCTGGGGCGGCAGATTCGCGCCGCATTCGTGGCCGATGAAGGAAAAGTTTTGCTGTCGGCGGATTATTCGCAGATCGAACTGCGTATCATGGCGCACTTTTCGCGTGACCCCGTTTTGCTGGAGGCTTTCGAACAGCGGGAAGATATTCACGCACGCACCGCGCAGGAAGTTTTTGGCGTGGGGCCGCTGGCGCAGACCGGGGAGCATCGACGCGCCGCGAAGGTCATCAATTTCGGAATTATTTATGGTCTTTCGCCTTTTGGTTTGGCGCAGCAACTGAATATCGATAACCGGGAGGCGGCGACAATTCATCAACGCGTACTTCGCGAGATATCGCGGAGTGAAACGAATATCTGGACAATATCCTGGCGGAGACCCGCGCTACGGGGGTGGCCAAAACTTTATTCGGCAGAATCCGGCCGATTCCGGAAATAAATTCGGCGCAATTTCAGCTGCGAAATTTTGCGGAGCGAACGGCGCTCAATTCGCCGCTGCAAGGCACCGCGGCGGATTTTATCAAGTTGGCCATGATCAGCATCGACCGGCGGATCGGCGGAAGAGAATTTGCGGGCGCAAGATGATTCTGCAGGTTCACGACGAACTGGTTTTCGAGGTGCCGAAAAATGAACTGGAGGCGGTGGCGAAATTGGTCCGCGAAGAGATGGAAGGCGTCACACCAAATCGCCGTACCCTGCTGGTGGAAGTATGTTCGGGGCCAAATTGGCGCGATCTGCGCTAGGGTGTAGCTTTTGGTGGATTGGCTTACTATCCGCGTGGAAATCGAACCGCTATTTGAGCACAACCTTTTGCCGGACGCGGTGTTCTAAATTGTGGCGGTGGGGAACCGTATCTTGGGCTTCTACCCTAAGCCCAGTGCCTCGTGCGATCTGAGTTTTACCGTTTAGAAACGAAGGCCAGCGACCACCGTAATGCACATCCCGCCCGTGCTAATTTAGGAAGGTCAGCCCCTCCAAGGAATATTCATGACCCAAAAGTTTATCCTGCTACCTTGCTCTTTCCTGACGCTAATCATTGCCGTAATCACGGGTTGCGGAGGTGGGAGTTCGACACCGTCGACGCTGGTAAACGTAACAGTCACGCCGTCTGCGGCCACGGTGGTAGTAGGACAAACCCAGACATTTAAGGCGACGGTGACGGGCACCACGAATACCGCGGTTACCTGGAGCGTGGGCGGATCAGGGAATGGGAGCATCACTTCGACAGGTGTTTATACCGCGCCGGCAAGCGTTCCTTCACCGGCCACGATAACGGTAACGGCTACGTCGCAGGCGGACACAACGAAATTCGGCAGCGCGACGGTGACGGTGGTGGCTACCGCCTCGAATGTACAAGTAACGGTGCAGCCTGCAACGGCCAGCGTTTCGGACTTTGCAGCGCAACAATTTACCGCCACGCGTAACTGGAAATGCGAATACCGCGGTGACCTGGGAAGTGAACGGCAACGGTGGGGGGAAGTCAAAAACTGGGATTTATTTCAAGCAACGGGCTATATGTGGCGCCCAGCGCGGTGCCTACGAAGTCCGATAGCCAGGGGAATTCGGTAACCACGACTGTGACGGTCACGGCAGTATCGCAGGCGGACAGCACGGCGATGGGAAATTCCACGGTGACGGTGATTCCGGATAACGCGAATACCCAAATTGTACCGGTGGAGCTTGGCAGTACAGGCAGCAACGCTCACGACTTTGTGACCGACACGAAGACCAATACGATTACCTGCTGCGGCGGGACGCTGGGATCTTTGGTTACGCGCGGAGGCACGCAATATATATTGAGCAACAACCATATTCTGGCGCGCAGCGACGCGGCCACCGTCGGGGATGCCATTGTGCAGCCGGGCTTGATCGATACGTCCACATGCACGACCGCAGGCACGACCACGGTCGCGAACCTGTCGCAATTTTTTAATCTGGAGACCAGCCCCACGCCCAACATCGACGCTGCGATTGCGCAAGTTGTGGCGGGTAAAGTCGATCCTGCCGGGAACATCATTTATCTCGGCGCAACGACGGATCCGATGACCGGGGCGCCTGTTCCCGGTGCGCCGGTAGCGGGCTCAGGAACGACCGTGGTTACCGGACGAGCGGTGGCGAAGTCCGGGCGATCCACGGGATTGACCTGTTCGACGATCGAAGCCACGAATATCGATACAAATGTGAGTTACACCGCGAATTGCGACGGGACCGGGAAGAGTTTCACGGTGAACTACACGAATCAGGTGGGGGTGATCGGAGGAGACTTCAGCGGTGAAGGGGATTCCGGGTCGCTAATTGTTACGCAGGATACGGCTACGCCGGTGGCTTTGCTTTACGCGGGTTCCGATACGGACACGGTGGGCAATCCGGTTGCGGATGTTTTGAATTTTTTCAAGAGCGGCAGCAATGCGGTGTCGTTTGTCGGCGGGGCGGCGCACCAGGTGATAGGCTGCTCGCTGCCGAATGCGCCGGCTTCGGCAAAGAAAGTGGTGCCGAGCCTGGTGGCGGTAGAAGTTTTGCAGCGGGCCAGCGCTGCGCGCGACGCGCATGCCGCGGAGTTGATGGCCCATCCGGAAGTACAGGCGCTCGGCGTCGGAGCGAGTTATGACAACCCCAAAGAAGCCGCGATACTGTTTTTCGTGACCCAGGGGCAGGCACGCACGAATTTGCCCGCACAAGTGGACGGCATTCGAACGCGAATCGTTGAGAAGCCGTTGTTCGCGAAACAGGGAACAGTCTCCGCGGAAGAAAGCGCAATGCTGGAAAAGTCGGTGGGGACACCGCAATTGGTATATTCCGTTTCCGACGCCGAAATGGAGCGGGCCAAGGTGGTGCATAGCGCGCATGTGGCCGCGTTGATGAAGCAGGCGGGGGTGCAAGGAGTGGGTATCGGGTCGAGTGTGGATTCGCCGGGTGAAGCGGCGTTGATGATTTTTACGATTCGCGGAGTGCCGCAAGCTCCGATACCGGCGGTGATCGACGGATTGCGAACGCGAGTGCGGGAGTCCAGCCGCTTCCGCGCTGGAACAGTGGGCGCGGAAGTGCAGCGGGCCTGTAAAGCCACACCAGCAAAGGTGGGAATCAAAACTGCAACCGCGAAGGCAACGCCGGACGCTAAGCAATAGTTTGGTCCGCACTATTCACGCATGAGTGAACCGAGTTGCCGAGGGCATTCAGTGGCGTTCTAATTTTTGCCGGTCTTGCAATTGATCAGTACAAGTTAACTTACCGATTGAATCAGGAGTACAAAAAATGGCGCACTCACCCGAGTTCCTAAAACTGGTTAATGAAGCCAAGGCGCGAGTTAAGGAAACAAACGTAACGGATGTGAAAGGGCGATTGGACGGGGGAGAAAAGCTCCAATTGGTGGACGTGCGCGAAGACAACGAGTGGGCGGCCGGCCATTTGCCAGGCGCAATCCATCTTGGCCGAGGAATTATCGAGCGCGACATTGAAGAGCGGGTGCCGCAAAGGGACGCGAAACTGGTTTTGTATTGCGGCGGTGGGTTTCGCTCCGCGCTGGTGGCAGAAAATTTGCAAAAAATGGGTTACAGCAACGTGGAATCAATGGACGGCGGTTGGAAAGGATGGCTGCACGCGGGACTGCCGACCACCAAGGATCCTGAGTAGGATTGCATCGTCTCTCTGTGTGCCATCCGATTAAACTCTTCCGAAAACACGCCATCAGATCAAGTCGTGGCGCCCCGCTTGTTGCCGCTTTTTAGAACCGTGCGAGGCGGCTTTTTCAGCTTTCAATTTCAATGGGAATGACGTACCCTCGGCGTTATCTGGCCGTGTAATAACAGCGGCGAGTCGTATCTTGGAATTAATCGGCTACCGAATCCGATGGATCTCTCGCTCAAGCGCTTCGTGCAGTCCAGTGTAGGAAAACTCGGATATAAAATCGTGCGCGGCGGCGGGGCCGGCTCGACCGACGGACTCATACCGCTGTTCTCGATGCTGAAGCAGCGCGGGGTCAAGCCCAAACACATTCTAGATGTGGGTGCCAACCGTGGATATTGGACGCGCATGGCTTTGCGCTTTTTTCCTGACGCGCATTACACCCTGGTAGAGCCGCAAGACGCACTGAAAACGTATGTGCAGGACTTGATCGATGCGGGCTATAAAATCAAGTGGATCAACGCCGGGGCCAGCGACAAGCCTTCCAAAATGCAGTTTACTTTGGCGGAGCGCGACGACAGCAGTACCTTTACGTTAAGCGAGGAACAGGCGCGCAGGGCCGGGCTGCGACAGATTCACGTGGAAGTGAAAACGCTAAACGACATTGTCCGGGAGGTGGATGAACCGGCACCTCAGATCATGAAGATCGATGCGGAGGGCTTGGATCTGCAAGTGCTGGACGGGGCGTCCGATTTACTGGGGAACACGGACGTAATTCTCGTGGAGGCCGCGGTGCTGGATAAGAGCAAGGAGAATACGCTGCCGAAAGTGATGAAGCGCATGGACGAGGCGGGGTACCGGTTGATCGATTTCACGGATTTGAATCGCAGCCCGAAGGATAAGATTTTGTGGCTTTGCGAAGCGGTTTTTTTGCGTAACGGCAGCACTCTTCTAGATTCCGTAACCTCCTACGAATAAAGCCATGCCGTACGGTGCGTGTTCCGCTGGATCGGCTAGGCGTGCGGTAAATCGCCCCTTGTGAACAGTTCGCGTGTTACTCCAGGCCGACGAGCTTGCGAAATTCGGGATCGTCATGCAGGCAGTCGAGGTCGGAATCGCGAGCAGCCCAATTCAGATTACCGTAGCCGGCGCTGAGGGCGCGCTTCAAGGTATCCAGGGCCTCGGTCTTTCTCTTCAGCACACCAAAGGTACACGCCGCGTTGTATAGAGTATTGCCATCGTTGGGCCGCAGGGCCACGGCGGTCTGCAGGTGGCGGACGGCCTCGTCGGCTTCGCCGAAGGCGCCCAGGTTGGAAGCCAGCAGGATGCGGGCGCGCACATCTTCGGGAACCAATTCCAATTGCTGGCGAAGAACGATGTTCATGCGCCTGCGAATATTTTCCGCTTCTTTCTTTCTTCCCGAGCGTTCCATGCACAAACCGAAGGGCACGTAAGTGTTGTAGTCGTCGCCATTGGCTTCGAGGGCTTGTTCCGCCAGATTGGCGGCTTCTTCATACTTGTTTTGGGTGAGGAGAGCGCGACCGAGAATGTTCCAGCAGCCGTCACAATCGCGTTTGCGTTCAATGGCGCGGCGGGCCATCAATTCCGATTCATCGTATTTCTTTTGAGCGTAAAAGAGGCGCGCGCGCGCGACCATGACTTCCGGCAGATCCGGGGCCAGAGCCATGGCGCGGTCGCAAGCGGAGAGGCCGCGGGCGATCCAGTCGGGGCTCTGCTCGCGCAATTCGTAGATAAGGCCGCAGAGATAGGCGATGCCGGCGTGAGCCAGCGCGAAATTCTTGTCCAACTGGATAGCCTGTTCGAACATTTGCAGGGCGTAATCCATGTTTTCGCGCCGGGTATAACTGCGGCCGCGCAAATAAAAATCGTAAGCCTGGGTATTTTCGGTGGGCTTCAGGCCAATGATTTTTTCTTCCTGGGGAGTGAGAGTGATGCGCAAGGCCTGGGCGATGCTTCTGGCGATTTCATCCTGGATGGCGAAGACGTCTTCCAGTTGGCGGTCGTAGCGCTCGGCCCAGACGGAATGGCGGGTAGAGATTTCCACCAACTGAGCGGTAATGCGCAAGCGGTTGCCGGAACGGCGGATGGTGCCCTCGAGGACGAAAGCGGCACCCAACTGCTGACCAACCTGGGGAGCCGCGGTTTGCTTGTCGCGAAACGCCAGCATTTCCGAGCGCGGAAAGATTTGCAGCTGAGTGATCTTGGAAAGCTCGGTGATGATGTCTTCGGTCATGCCATCGCGGAAATATTCGTCTTCCTTACCGCCGCTTTGATTTTCAAAATAAAGTACGGCGACCGATTTTCTGGCGCGCGGAGTAGCAGCGGGGTGCGCTTCCGAGGAATCGGTTTTTTCAGCGGCGGATGGACGGCGGCTGGAATCCAGATCGCGCTTGATCCGTTTGAGGTCGGCGCGCAGTTCGGCGGCGGTTTGATAACGCAAATCACAATCTTTTTCGAGGGATTTTGCGAATACGTTTTCAATGGCCAAGGGCAATTTCGGATTCGACTTGGTCGCCGGGGCGGGAGTGGAATTGAGGATGCCGTTAAAAATTAAAGCCACCGAGGCGCCAGTGAAGGGAGCCACGCCGGTGGCCATTTCATACAGGACGACGCCGAGAGAAAACAAATCCGATCTGGCGTCCAGGTCTTCGCCGCGGGCCTGCTCCGGGGACATGTACATCACGGTGCCGACCGAACTGCCGGGACTGGTCAGCAGTTCGTCTCCGATGGTATGGGTTTGCGTACCAGCGGACATATCTGCAAGGGATTCGGAAGGAAGCTGGCGCTGGCCGGCGAGTTTAGCGAGGCCGAAGTCGAGAATTTTGGCGGAGCCACGGGTGACGAGAAAAATATTTGCAGGCTTGATGTCGCGATGGACGATGCCTTTGGCGTGGGCGGCTTCGAGGCCGTCGGCGATCTGGATGCCGATCTCGAGGAGCTCCGAGATGGCGATGGGCTTCCCGGCGATACGGTGCTTGAGGGTTTGCCCTTCGAGGAGCTCCATGGCCATGAACGGGCGGGATTCGTGCTCGTCGATGTCGTAGATGGTGCAAATGCTGGGGTGGTTTAAGGCGCTGGCGGCCCGCGCTTCGCGACGAAAGCGCTCCACAGCCAAGGCGTCGGGAGTGAAGCCATCGGGGAGAAACTTCAGGGCAACGCTGCGTCCGAGACGGGTGTCCTTCGCCTGATAAACCACGCCCATGCCGCCGCCGCCAATTTTGTCCACGATCAGGTAATGAGAGATCGTCATCCCAATCATTTCAGGAGTACCTCTTCTGGCGGCCCCGGGGAACTTGAGGAATTGATGCCGAGAATACTTTTCTATATTCGCGCCGGTGTGTCAACAAAGGCAGGCATTGGCGGGAATGGGAGGTTGCAAGGGCTGAAAATTCTGGTCAATGCCAATAGTCTGTAGGATTGCGGGAAATTTTGGCTGGGGCGGAAGGATTCGAACCTTCACCGTCCTCATTAACAGTGAGGTGTCCTACCAGTTGGACCACGCCCCAGTAGATTTGTCAGAATAACATACGGAGTGAAGATGGAGTCGCCGGAGAAAGCACGGCAAGCGGAATAAAAATAGAGTTGGTGGACCAGCAAAGAAAATCGATCCGGAACATATACTGGCTAAGAAGGATTTTGGTGAGCACCGGATGAGGCGACGGGTCAAGCTGGGGTATGTTTTGGGAGTGGTGGCGGCATTCGCGGGGTGTGGCGCAACGCCGGATTCCAGACTGGCGCCCGAAGCGCCGCGGCGGGAGTTGCCACGGGAGGAGGCGCGGCGGAGTGACGGTTCAAATGGTCCCGCGACGTACGGCGAGGAGCCGCGGGGCGAAGGGCGACGGCACGAGCGGAGGAGTCGGCGATCGCGGCGCGAGGAGGGCCGGAGCCGGGAATCAGGGCGAAGTGAAGGGCGATATGGTGATTCGCCGAGGGATGAACGGCCGAGCGGCGAAGCTCACGACCGAGCGGATGGTGGAGCGCTAAATGCAGGGAGCACCGTGGCTGGCGGTGCGCGTTATGATCTATCGCGAGACGAGGAGCGCGGCGGGCATACCCTGCAAAAGCACGTGGGGCGTAGCGACGACGAATTGCGAGCACGGCTGGCTCAAGAGCGGAATATCTCGGCGGCTTCCACGTGGACGAATCGCCAGATGGCTGAAGAGACGGTAGGGCAGGCGCTGCGCGCCGAACAAGGCAAGATTGAGAGCTGGCAAGAGCGCGGAGCGCGGCGGCCGAACCTGGCTTTGCACTTTGATGCGGCGCGCGAAATTGGACGGAGCATTAGGCAAGGCGAGGCGAACTCTTCGCCATGCACGGCAGCAGTGATTGTATTGAAGGCGGACGGCGCCGGGAGTTTTTATGTGTTGACGACCTATCCGGAGGAGCGGCGATGACACGCGCGAAGAAAGAGCGGACCGTGGGAGTCGATCCCGCGGACTATCCGGGATTGCGGGAATTCTTTTCCGGTTATCTTCACGAGGATTTCAGGGACGAGTATGGATCGGCCGCGGGGGCGGCGCGGGCGTTTTGTGGAGATGCCAGCGCCGAAGAGGCCTCGCAAGCGCGCCAGGAGTGGGCCAAGCTGCGTAGGCTTCTGACCGGGCAATCGATCCCGGACTTGCATACGGGACTGCAAAAGCTCGGGGGTGCGTGGCAACCGCTGGACCTGGAAGAGCTTAAGACTGTAGATGCGATCTTCGCCACCAAACCGCAGGATCGACCGAATTAGATTTTTCTCAGCTCGAAATTCCTCAACTTAATATCCAACGACTGAGCCGCCAAGAGCGCAGGACTGGACAACGGGGCTCCACCCACGGACTCGGGCACGCGCGTGAGCGGATCGACTTGGGTACGCCACTGCAGTGCGCGGTTCATGGTCTGAACCTGCGTCATTTCATGCACGTTTTCAGGTACGTTTTAGCGTTGATGATTGATTACGTACACCTGGAAAGCCGAATTCTGGAAAATGGGCACAGGGACGATTAGTTTGCTTTTGATGAATTCGGAAATAGGAAAACCCATGGAGCTGTTTTGAATGAGCAGGCGCGCATTCGTTTCTGCAAGAAACTTTTTAGAGTCGGCTGGGGGCTCGCCGGGGGCGAGCATGGTGGTTTGCCGATCGGTGAATAGAGCCAGGGTGCGGGCTTTTTGGAAAACGAGGAGATCGGTAGGGCTGGTATTCGCTCGCAGATAGGCGAAAAGCTCCTGGGCGGAGGGATCTCGCACGTCGAGAGGATGGTTGTGGCGCGCTGGTGATCGAAAAACGCTTACGTAGCTGACGCCGATGAAAATTCCCAGAACTGTCGAGCAGGCAATGCGCATTAATGCCCGGGGAATGAGCCTGGTCAGGTTGAGAAATTCCTCCAGTCCGAACGCAAAGTAGAGCGGCAATATCGGCAGCAAGCCGCGCATGCCGATCTCGGTGGTCCAGGCGATGAGCACCAGCACATAGCCGAGCAGATAAATTTCCAGAGCGGACTTCCTGCTCCAAAATCGGCGATGGAATCGCACGGTGGCGAGAGCTGGTGAAGAAGAGCGCAAAAATAATCTGGATGGCTTTACTGTTTCCGTTGTCCCAGGCATAAGAGAGGGTCTTGCCGTAGTAGGAGATGTGGTCTCGGAAGGCGGCGGGAGAGATGTGCTGAGCGTTCATGTACGCTTTTGGCGAGACCAACAAGGAGTTCTGAAGGACGATCAGGCTTAAAGTGATCACGGCCGAAAGAATTAGAAACCGACTGGGACGGCGGAACTTCCAAACGTCAGTGAGAACCAGCGCGGGCAAAAGCACGATACCGATAGTGCGCGTGCCATAAGCGGCGTACAGCAACAATGACACTAGAACGGCCGCGCCGACGCGCCACGCGCGGGGATCCAGGCGGGCATAGATCTTCTGCAATGCCAAGAGCAAGACCATCGAGAACATCAAGTAAGCAAATTCAGACAGCAAGTAATTGCGCTGCTCCCAGAAATTGATGTTGAAGCCCACTACCAGGATCAGGGCGCAAATGGCCCATTGTGGTAGGGTGTCCTCAAAAATAAGGGCCAGAGCCAGCAGGGTCACACCGAAACACAGGACGGTCATCACTTTCATTGCGCGCAGGTTAAGCCCCCAAATTTTGTAAACGGGAGCAAGGATCAGAGGATAAACGGGAGGATAACCGCGCGCGGGTGCGAAGCCCACGGTGGCGGGATTGGGGACGTAGCGAATGTCGGAGTAGGGATGGCCGTCCGCGAGATTTTCGGCGTGCATAACGTAAGCAGCGAAATCATCGGAGATAAAAACGTGGCCCGGCGTGACGCTAGCAATATACGCGATTAGAACGATCAAGATTGCCAGACACGGCCAGAAACGAAGCTGCCTTAAGCGTTGGCTGCTGAGCAGAGAATGCGAGCGGACATTTTTCGTGACGGTGGCAAGAGGCATCGGTAAGGAAAGAGAAAAAAGTATACTCCGGACGACGGAAAGTGAGGGAAAGGAAGAGTAGCAAAACGGGAATGTTCACATTAGTCCCGCCCCTATCTGAAACATTTCACAAAATTTGAAATTATCATTGCGTTCAACTCGTATTTTCGCAAAACATACTGGATACTTTGTTGCATTCCAGAAAGTTTTGGTGGACACTATCGCGTTAACGGAGCCGGAGCAGTGCACTTCCCGGATAGAGTCGTGAACGCCAGGTAGCCGTTCCCATCGGTGCGTGTCTCCACTCACGTGAAAATTTGACATGGCCCAGATTTTTCACCGCAGCGCAAATTCCATCGCTCGATTCAGTCTTCTATTCGCTGTTTTGGCGGTGACGCTTGGGCTGGCCGGCGTGCTTGATGTGCGGCGCGCTCTCCTTATTACACCCGGCAAAACATTGACCGCGATCAACCCATCCAATTCAGCCATAAACATCACGCCGGGGACGATGGCATCGATTGCCGGTATTGCCACAGCGGAGTGGAAACCTCTGCGCAGGCGCGGGAATTCCCCCTACCAAGACCTGCATGAACTGCCATTCGGTGCTGTTCAAAATTCCGCGTATCTGGAGCCGGTTCGCGAGAGTTATCGCACCGACAAATCCATCGTGTGGGTGAAGGTGCACCGGTTGCCGGATTTCGTATATTTCAATCACAGCATTCACGTGAATAAGGGGATTGGCTGCTCGTCATGTCACGGGCAAGTCGAACCAGATGCCGCTGATGTTTCAGGCCAAAGAATTGACCATGCAGTGGTGCCTGGATTGCCATCGCAATCCGGAAAAGAATTTGCGGCCGCACGATCAGATCACCAATATGGATTGGCAGCCGCCGGCCAATCAGGCGGAAATTGGCAAAAAAATGGCGGCCGCAGAACCACCTTCGCAGCACGTACGACTTGACCAGCTGCTCAACTTGTCATCGTTAAATGGACGGTATGCGAGAGAACGACAACATCGACGCGCAGTGGACTCGCGGGTTCGAGTGAACTTCACGCGTGGGCACGGGCACGCTGCTGCGTGATGATGATCACGGACACGAGGAAACGCACGAGTCCGTGAAGCGGGAATGATCTCCCGGTGCTGGAACAGAAATTGGATTTGGCGGCGGTGCGCGCCAAGCTGGGATCCAAGACGCGGCAAGCAATACTGGCGCACGCTGGAAGAGCTTTCAGAGGATCCGCAATTCGAACAGTTGCTGCACCGCGAATTTCCACGGCAGGCTTCGG
Source organism: uncultured Acidobacteriota bacterium (assembly GCA_963732705.1). Classification (GTDB taxonomy): domain Bacteria; phylum Acidobacteriota; class Terriglobia; order Acidiferrales; family UBA7541; genus Acidiferrum. The sequence goes on from CAVTAN010000003.1 coordinate 174,212, forward strand.
AGTGGGATGATTCGGTCGATCGGCGCGATTTCTTGAAGCTGATGGCGGCATCGCTGGCTTTTGCCGGGTTTGTCAGGCTGCGGCAAAGCCCCGGAAGAGCACATTATTCCGTACGTGAAGCAGCCTGATGGATTGGTTCTTGGCAAGCCGCAGTTTTACGCCACCGCGATGCCCTTCGGGGCGGATGCGATCGGCGTGCTGGTCGAAAGCCACGAGGGGCGGCCCACAAATATTCAGGGCAATCCAGATCATCCCTCGAGCCTCGGCGGCGGTCGATTCTTTCGTGCAGGCATCCATTCTGAATCTGTACGATCCCGACCGCGCGCAGGTGCCTACTCACTTGGGGGAAATCAGCTCATTGTCGGCGTTTCGTGATGCGGCGCAGAGCACCGCGGCGGCCATGAAGATGCTGAATGGCGAAGGCTTGCGGATTTTGACGGGCACGGTTACGTCGCCACTGGTGAGCGGCCAAATTCAGGCGCTGCTGAAGTTGTATCCCAAGGCGAAATGGCACCAATGGGAGCCGGCCGGCAATGACGGCGCGCGCGAAGGCTCGCAGATGGCCTTCGGCCGCTATCGTGAATACCGTGTATCGTCCCGAAAAAGCCGAAGTCATCTTATCGCTGGACGCGGATTTCATGGCCAGCGGCCCGGGCCATATCCGCTACATGAAGCAATTTTACCGCCGCCGCAAACTGGACAATGACTCGACGGAGATGAACCGGCTGTACGTGGTCGAGCCGACGCCGTCCGTCACCGGAGCGACTGCGGATCATCGTTTGCCGTTGCGATCGAGCGATGTAGGATTGTTTACCCGCGCCTTGGCGGCCAAAATTGGACTGGGCGGTACCGCGGAAATGCCTGCCGCAGCGCAGCACTGGCTGGAGACGGTTCACGGAGAATTGCAAGCCCATCGCGCCGCTTGCCTGGTTATTCCCGGAGAACAGCAGCCCGCAGAAGTTCATGCGCTGGCGCACGCGATCAACGCCGCGCTGGGAAACGTTGGGCAACACGGTGTATTACACCGAGCCGGTGGAAGCGACGCCGGTCAATCAACTGGAGTCGCTGCGCGCTCTGTGCAACGACATGGCGCGCGGGACGGTCGACACGCTGCTGATCGTCGGCGGAAATCCCGTTTACGACGCCCCGCACGATTTCGATTTCGCCGACCAAGCTGAAGAAAGTTCGCAATACCGTGCATCTCAGCTCGCACTTCGATGAGACCTCCGAATATTGCCAATGGCACGTTCCGGAGTCGCACTACCTGGAAGCTGGGGCGATGCGCGAGCTTTTGATGGCACCTTTAGCATCGTTCAGCCGCTGATTGCGCCGCTGTACAACACGCACTCGGCGTATGAGGTTCTGGCGGCATTCAGCGACAAGCCAGGCGTTAGCGCGTATGACGCGCTGCGCGAGCGGTTGAAGACCTACGCACGCGGGCGCGGATTTTGAAAAGTTCTGGCGCAAATCGCTGCACGACGGAGTGGTGGCCAATACCGCGCTAACTCCGAATCAAGGTTGCGTCCTCGGCGACGCTCCCGGCCACCAATCCAGCGGCCACGCGATACGCTGGAGTTTATTTTCCGTCCCGATCCCAGCGTTTACGACGGGCGATTTGCGAACAATGGTTGGCTGCAGGAGCTGCCCAAGCCGGTCACCAAGTTAACCTGGGACAACGCCGCGATGGTGAGTCCCGAAGACCGCGGAAAAACTTGGCCTGAGCCACAAGGTCGGCGCCCGCGGCGGCGAGCACGGACAAGATTCTTGCCGATGTGATCGACATTTCGCTGTCCGGACAGCAAGGTGACCGCGGCGGCGTGGATTCTGCCGGGTCAGGCCGACGGCGTGGTCGTTCTGCCGCTTGGGATACGGGCGGAAAAAGGCCGGCTTCACCGGTTCCAATAAAGGCTTCAACGCCTATGCGGTGCGCAGTTCCGACGGCGCATGTGGGCGGCCACTGGCGGAAGCATCAGGAAAACCGGCGACGATTATCCGCTGGCGTGCACGCAATATCACTTCAACATGGAAGGCCGCAAAATTCTGGCCACCGGGACACTCGAGGAGTACAAGCAGAATCCCGCGTTCGCGCATAAAGATGACGAGGAGCCACCGAAAGAACTTAACGCTGTACAAGGAATTCGCCTATCCCGGTTATGCCTGGGCCATGGCCATCGATTTGACCAGCTGCAATGGATGCAACGCCTGCGTGGTCGCTTGCCAGTCGGAAAATAATATTCCGGTGGTGGGTAAGGATCAGGTGATGCGCGGCCGGGAAATGCACTGGATCCGCATCGACCGCTACTACCTGGCGCGAAACGGACACCAACGATCCCAGCACGAATACGAATGACGCGCTGGCGAATCCCGAAACATTTTTCCAGCCGGTGCCATGCATGCAGTGCGAAAACGCGCCATGCGAACAGGTTTGCCCGGTGGGCGCCACGGTGCACAGCGCCGAAGGTCTGAACGACATGACCTACAACCGCTGCATCGGCACGCGCTATTGCTCGAATAACTGCCCGTACAAGGTGCGCCGCTTCAATTTCCTGCGCTTCCAGGATTGGGAGACGCCCCAACTGAAGCTGCTGCGCAATCCGGAAGTCACGGTGCGCAGCCGCGGAGTCATGGAAAAGTGCACTTATTGCGTGCAGCGCATCAACAACGCGCGCATTGACGCCGAAAAAGAGAATCGCCCGATTCGCGACGGAGAAATCGTGACCGCTTGCCAGGCGGCCTGCCCCAGCGAAGCGATCATTTTCGGCAACGCCAACGATCCGATCGACGCGCGTCGCCAAACTAAAAGCGCAGCAGCGCAATTACTCGATTCTTGGCGAACTAAATGCGCGCCCGCGCACAACGTATCTTGCCGCGGTGCGCAATCCCAATCCAGATCTTCCAGCACCACACGGAGAAGGCATGAGCGTCGCGCAACCGCCCATCGATTCTCCGGAAATTCCGCGGCTCCAGCCGGTGATCGGGCCGGGGCATACCTATGAGTCGGTCACCGAGCAGATCAGCTCGGCGGTTTTAACCGAGCCGACTACGCTTGGGCTGGTTTGCGGGCTTCGCCGTGGCGTTTTCTCTGCTGGGCATGCTGACCGTCGCCGTCGGCTGGCTGATCATCAAGGGCGTCGGAATCTGGGCCATTAACATTCCCATCGGCTGGGGCTTCGCGATCGTCAATTTCGTGTGGTGGATCGGTATCGGCCACGCCGGCACGCTGATTTCCGCGATTTTGTATTTGCTGAACCAGAAGTGGCGCACCTCCATCAACCGCTTCGCGGAAGCGATGACGCTGTTCGCGGTGGCTTGCGCGGGTTTGTTTCCGCTGATTCACACCGGCCGTCCGTGGATGGCCTATTACATGTTCCCGTATCCCAGCACCATGGGGATCTGGCCGCAATTCCGCAGCCCGCTGATCTGGGACGTGTTCGCGGTTTCGACGTACGGCACGGTTTCGCTGCTGTTCTGGTTCGTGGGTCTGATTCCGGATTTGGCTACGCTGCGCGATCGCGCGGCCGTCAGCCGAAGCAGAGAAATTTCGGATTGCTGGCCATGGGCTGGCGCGGTTCCGCGCGGCATTGGCACCGCTACCAGTCGGCTTATTTGCTGCTCGCCGGCTTGGCAACGCCACTGGTTCTGTCGGTGCACACGGTAGTGAGCTTCGACTTCTCGATCGCCATCGTTCCCGGGTGGCACACCACGATTTTCCCGCCGTACTTCGTAGCGGGCGCGATTTATTCGGGCTTCGCGATGGTGCTGACCATCGCCATTCCGCTGCGCAAGTTTTATCACTTCGAAGATTTCATCACCATGCGGCATCTCGAAAATATGGCCAAGGTGATGCTCGCCACTGGTTTGATCGTGGCCTACGGTTATTTCTTCGAATTTTTCATGTCGCTGTACAGCGGCCAGAAATTCGACGTGTTCCTGGTGCAACAGCGTCTGCACGGACCTTACGCGCACTATTACTACGCGCTGATCCTCTGCAATATTTTGACTCCGCAATTGTTGTGGATTCGCAGCAGTGCGCACCAACGTCGACCGTGCTGTTCCTGATGTCCATCGTCGTGAATATCGGCATGTGGCTGGAGCGCTTCGTGATCGTGGTCATCAGTCTTACGCGCGACTTCATGCCTTCGGCGTGGGGCCGCTATTCGCCGACAGTTTGGGATTGGGCCACTTTCATCGGCACCATGGGACTTTTCACCACGTTGATTTTCCTGTTCGTGCGCGTGCTCCCGGCCATTTCCATCGCGGAAATGCGTGAACTGGTGCACCATCGACGAGGAGCACGAGTGATGGAACACCGCTCCCACCTTTATGGCGTGATGGGCGAGTTTGAAACCGCGCAAGAGCTTTTGCATGCGGCGCGCGAAAGCGCGTGACGCCGGCTATCGCAAGATGGACGCGTATGCGCCGTTTCCGGTGGAGGGTTTGTCGGAAGCCATGGGGTTGCAGCCGAATTCTGGTGCCGCTTGATAACGCTGATCGGCGGACTTGTGCGGCGGCTTGACCGGCTTTGGTTTTCAGTACTGGGTCAACGTCATCAGCTTATCCGATGAATATCGCGGGGCGCCCGCTCAATAGCTGGCCGGCCTTCATCCCGGTCACGTTCGAATTGACCGTTCTGGGGGCGTCGACTTTTGCGGTGTTCGGGATGCTGGCGATGAACAAGTTGCCGCACCCGTACCATCCGGTTTTCAACGTCGCGCGATTCGCGCGGGCCACGACGCGACCGATTTTTTCTCTGCATCGAGGCGACCGACCCAAAATTCAACGTGGCGGAAAGCGCCCGGTTTCTGCAAAGCCTGCGGCGCCGCAGCATGTCACCGAGGTGCGCGAAGAGGAAGGTCCGCTGGAGCACGGGCATGCGTAGCGTTGCTGCAAAGCGCGCTGCGAGCGGATATTGTGCGGAATTTGCGTGCGCTGCGACTTTTTTTTGACGTCGGATGCGACAATCTGCACCAGGACATGGGGAATCAGCCGAAGAACAGGCCGCTTTCGCCTTCGGATTTTTTTGCCGATGGCCGTTCGGAGCGCATGCCGGTGGAAAACACCGTTTCGCGCGAGTGCGATGGACAACGATGAGTTGATGGTCACCAAGGATTCGAACGATGTTTCCGATGCCGGTCAATGAGGCGCTGCTGGAGCGCGGCGCAGGAACGCTACAGAATTTTCTGCTCGCCCTGTCACGGTATTCAAGGCGACGGTAACGGCATGATCGTGATGCGCGGCATGAAGCGTCCGCCGAGCTATCACCAGGATCGTTTGCGGCAAGTCGCCCAATGGCTACTTCTACGACGTCATCACCAACGGCTTCGGGCAGATGTACGGCTACTCCGCGCAAGTGCCGCCGCGAGACCGCTGGGCCATCGTCGCCTATGTGCGTGCGCTGCAGCTTAGCCGCAACGCGCAAAGTCGCGGAATTGCCGGCCGAAATGCGCGAAAAATTAAATTCGGGAGGCACCGCGATGAATGACGGCGCAGGAATACAGGACGCCGGAAAGCGTGGGCCGCCTGCAACGCAGCGCGCTGGTGGCGGGCGGAATCGCGCTGCTCCTATGCGATCGTGGGCGCTATCAAATCGCCGCAAATTTTCTTTCCGTCTTACCTGATGGGCTATTTGCTGGTGCTGGGCCTGGCGCTAGGTTCGCTGGGACTTCTGATGCTGCAGCATCTGACCGGCGGCCACTGGGGCATCGTGATTCGCCGCCCGCTCGAGTCGGCTACGCGCACGCTGCCGTTCTCGCCGTTTTGTTCCTGCCGATTGTTTTCGGCATGAAGTATTTGTATGGCGCGTGGCTCGATCCCGGAGCGAGTGCGAGAAGAGCCGCTATCTGTCCATGCAGCAGGGTTATCTGACCGCCGCACGGGTTTTACATTCGCGCGGTTATTTATTTCGTGGTCTGGCTCGGATTGATGTTGATTTTCAATCGCTGGTCGCGCGAGCAGGACGTCAATCAGACCGACCGCGCGTTGCGCCGCCGTTTCAAAATGCTCGCCGGTCCCGGAATAATTCTTTATGTGTTCGTGATGACTTTTGCCGCCATCGATTGGGTGATGTCGATTTCTCCGCACTGGGCATCGACGATTTATGGCTTTCTGTTCGTCGCGGGGCAGCTTATTTCATCGATGTCGCTGATGATTGCCGTAGTGGTGCTGCTGTCGCGCACCGCGCCCATGGCCGGGCTGATCCAAAAGCGCCACATTCACGACCTGGGCAAATTGCTTGCTGGCCTTTGTAATGTTGTGTGCTTATTTCGATTTTTCGCAGCTGCTGATCATCTGGTCGGGTAATCAGCCGGAAGAGATCACCTTTTACCGTTCGCGCTTATACGGCGAGTGGGGAGTCGTCGCCGTGATCGTGCTGGTCTTCCATTTTTTCGTGCCGTTTTTCCTGCTGCTTTCGCGCGACCTGAAGCGCAACTACCGATTGCTGCCGAAAGTGGCGATGTGGATGATTTTTATGCGTCTGGTGGATCTTTTCTGGATGACGCGGCCGGAATTCACCGCCAGCGCTGTTCCCGAGCTGGATTGATGTGGTGGTGCCCATTGCGTTGGTTGGATTATGGGTCGCATTTTTCGCCTTCAATCTGCAGAAGATGCCGTTGCTGCCGCTCGGCGACCCCAAACTTGCGGAGGCCATTGCTCACCATGAGCACTGATCCACATCACCAAGTCGGCGGCCATGGCCACGCGCCCGGAGAACTGCCGCACCACGACGACGGTGGCGTTCGAAGCACGCGACGTCAAGGTCCGCACGATTTACTGGTATCTCGTGGTGCTGGCGGTGGCTGTGGCGGCCTTGTTTTTTCGTCTGCGTCTACGTGCTGCGTTACACTGAGCGTTTCGTGTCGCGCAGCGATACGCCGATGATGCCGGCGCGGGAGCGATGGGTCGCGACTACCGCACGATGCCGCCGGAGCCGCGGCTGCAAGGCGTCCCGGGCCACGAGACCGACCCGCAACAGGATCGCCGCGATAAAGTTAGAGCCGACAAAGAGGCCAACGAGAAGTACGGCTGGATCGATCAGAAATGCAGGCATCGCGCAGATTCCGGTTAAGGAAGCGATGAAAATCATCGCGGAGAAGGGTTTGACGGCGCCAGCCCCGGTAAAGCCGGCGGCTACGGCGGCCCCTGCCGCTGCGGCAACCTTGCCCAACACGGGGAAACCGTAGTTATGAAAAGCATACGTGCCATTGCGACGCGTCGCCTTCCTGCTGATTGTGGTGGTATGCGGCCCATGGCCAAGACGGTTCCCTCGAATGTCGGGACAAGCAGCGACGGCAATGCCCGCGCAACTTGAGAACGTCGGGATTCGAACCGCAACTCAACGCGGCACATGCCTCTGGATCTTGGCGTTCGTCGATGAGAACGGCAAGCGACGTCCAATTGCGCGAATATTTCAAGCAGAAGCCGGTGGTGCTGGCGTTCGTGTACTACGGCTGCCCGATGCTGTGCAATCAGGTGGAGCAGGGCGTGGTAGGCGCGCTGAAGATGTTGTCGTTCATGCCCGGGCGCGATTATGAAGTCGTGTTTGTCAGCTTCGATCCGCGCGAGTCTCCGGACATGGCCGCGCAGAAAAAGAAGGCAGCGCTGACGCATTTTGGCCGGCCGGAAACCGCAGCGGGTTGGCATTTTCTGACCGGGACGCAAAGAAAACATCGATGCCGCAACGAAGGCTGCAAATTTCCGCTATTCCTTCGACGCGAAGACGAATCTGTTCGCCCATGCCAGTGGCATCTTGCTGCTGACTCCCGACGGGCGCATTTCGCGCTATTTTTACGGCGTGGAATATCCCGGGCGCGACATGCGTTTGGGACTGGTCGATGCTTCGGCGGGAAAAATCGGCACGCCGATCGACCATGTGCTTCTGTTTTGCTACCAGCTACGACCCGAGCCTGGCTACCTACAGCGCCTCGATCTTAAAAATCATCCGTCTGGGCGGAATCCTTACCGTGTGTTGCCTGGTCGGGGCGATATTGATTTTTCGGCGGCGCGAGTCCGGCAGGGGCAGCGGCAGCCAGACGCTGCGCAATCTACATGAACGAGGAGCACACTAAGCGTGCAGTCGCAATTCCCACTGGTTCCGGAGCAGGCCTCCAACTTCGCGCCCAGCGTGGACACGCTGATGGTGTTCATCGTGGCGGTGTGTTTGTTCTTTGCGGTGGCGGTCACCGCCGCGGTCATTTATTTCTTTTTCAAGTACGAGCGCAAGCACGCGGACGAAATTGGCGTTCCGATCCATGGCGATATGCGACTGGAGACCGCCTGGATCGTGGTGCCGTTGGTCTTGTCCTTATCCATGTTTGCATGGGGCGCGGTGGTGTACGTGGATTACCGCCATTCGCCCGGCGACACCCTGGACATCTACATCATCGGCAAACAGTGGATGTGGAAGGTGCAGCAGCCCACGGGGTTGAAGGAAATAAACGAGCTGCATGTTCCGGTGGGCCGCAATGTCAGGCTGGTCATGGCCAGCGAAGATGTGATTCACGATTTTTCGATCCCGGCGTTTCGCGTAAAGATGGACGTGGTGCCCGGGCACTACAACACCATGTGGTTCCGGCCAACAAAAGCCGGGCGCTACCGTTTGTATTGTTCGCAATATTGCGGCACGAATCATGCAGTGATGGGCGGGTGGGTTACGGTCATGGAGTCCGGCGAGTACGCCGCGTGGCTTTCGGGCGCTTCTGGCGCGGACGCCAATCCGTTGGTAGCGGGCGAAAAACTTTTTGCGGAAAAGGCCTGCGTCACGTGCCATTTCAGCGACGGCAAGGGCCGGGCGCCTTCGCTCAACGGGGTTTATGGCGGAAAGGTGCAGCTAGCCGATGGCTCGACCGTGACGGCCGACGACGACTACATTCGCGAATCGATTCTGCAGCCAAGCGCCAAGATCGTGGCCGGCTATCAGCCGTTGATGCCGACGTTTCAGGGGCAATTGACGGAAGAGCAGATCCTGGCGCTGACCGGCTTACATCAAGTCGTTGGAGAATTTGCCGCCGCCCGCAACCGGCGCGGGAGTGGCACCGGCTTCGGGGAAGAAATAAGTATGAGTACGCAAACATCAGCGGTGTACAAAATACCGAAAGAGCACTATCTGAATTCCACGTATGGGATTCGTTCGTGGCTGTTGACCACGGATCACAAGCGCATAGCGCTGCTGTATCTGATCTCGGTGACGTTTTTCTTTTTTGTCGGCGGCATTTTCGCCACCATGATTCGCATTCACCTGATGACGCCGCAGGGATTTCTGGTGTCGCCGGAAACATACAACAAGCTGTTCACGATGCACGGCGTGGCCATGATTTTCTTTTTCTTGATTCCGTCGATTCCGGCAGTGCTGGGAAATTTTCTGGTGCCGCTGATGATTGGCGCCAAAGATCTGGCATTTCCGAAGATCAATCTTTTGAGCTGGTACATCTACCTTATCGGCGGCTGCTTCGTTCTGTATTCGTTTTCGACCGGCGGCCTGGATACCGGCTGGACTTTCTATACGCCGCTCAGCAGCGTGTATTCGAATTCGGCTGTTACACCGGCGGTGCTGGGAATCTTTATCAATGGATTCTCGTCGATTCTGACGGGACTAAACTTTGTGGTGACTATCCACACCATGCGCGCGCCGGGCATGACCTGGTTCCGGCTGCCGCTGTTCGTCTGGTCGCAATACGCCACCAGCATCATTTTCATCCTGGGCACTCCGGTAATCGCGATCACCCTGTTGCTTGCCGGGTTGGAGCGCATGTTTCACCTCGGTTTCTTCAATCCAGCGCTGGGCGGCGATCCGATCTTGTTCCAACATTTGTTCTGGTTTTATTCGCACCCGGCTGTGTACATCATGATTCTGCCGGCCATGGGGGTGATCAGCGAAATTATTCCGACTTTCGCGCGCAAACCGATTTTTGGTTATTCGTTTATCGCCGGATCGAGCATCGCCATCGCGGTAATCGGATTTTTCGTCTGGGCGCACCACATGTTTCTGACCGGCGAATCGGTATACGCCGCGCTGGCGTTCTCATTTCTGAGCTATCTGGTTGCCATCCCGTCGGCAGTGAAGGTCTTCAACTGGACGTCCACGCTGTATAAGGGATCGATTTCTTACGACACCCCCATGCTTTATGCCTTGGGTTTTATCGGCTTATTTCTAATCGGGGGATTGACCGGACTTTTTCTCGCGTGCCTGGGGCTGGACATTCATCTGCACGACACCTATTTCGTGGTGGCGCATTTTCACTACATCATGGTGGGCGGTGCGGTGATGGGTTACCTCGGCGGAATTCATTATCTGGTGGCCTAAAATCAGCGGCAAGATGTATCCGGAATTTTTGGCGCGCGTGTCAGCCATCATTTTGTTTTTCGGATTCAACCTGACATTTTTCCCACAATTCATACTCGGCTACCTGGGAATGCCGCGCCGCTACCACTCCTATCCGCCGGAGTTTCAAGTATTGAACGTGATGTCGACGGCGGGCGCGTCGATTCTGGCGCTGGGTTATTTGCTGCCAATGATTTACCTGGTCTGGTCGCTGAAATACGGCCCGGTGGCCGGGCCCAATCCGTGGCCGGCGACCGGGACTGGAATGGAAAACCGATTCGCCGCCACCGACCGAGAATTTCCTGGTAACTCCGGAAGTCACGTGGGAGCCGTACGATTTCGAACACCGCCCGGATCTGGATTTAAATCAAGGCTTAACCGGTCGATTGCCGCTGCCGGCGCACGGCGACGATTAATTGATCTAAACGTTGGTGCCGGCTGGCATCTTTCGGCGGCCCCGGCCAATTTGAGATTTTGAAGAGGAGACCGCGTGCATCGCACCGGCGAACTGTACGGACAATTCGAGACGCTCGAGCAGCAGAAGGAATCCGCTTCTCTGGGGATGTGGGTTTTCCTGGCTACCGAAGTTTTATTCTTCGGTGGACTGTTCATGACCTACACGCTGAACCGTCATTACTATGGAACGGCCTTCGGAGTTGGCAGCAACACGCTGGACTTGAAGCTGGGCGGGATTAATACGGTCATCCTGATCCTCAGCAGTTTGACCATGGCGATGTCGGTATGGGCGTCGCACGTCGGCAAGAAAAAGCAGACGACTTCCTTTTTGATCGCGACACTGATCCTGGGTACGGCGTTTCTCGGCGTAAAGGTCGTGGAGTACAAGCAGAAATTCGATCACCATCTGATACCCGGCTATCACTTCCAAATCGATTACCGGTCGCAAAACCCCGCGCCTGGCGACGATGCTAAAGAGATCAACAATGAAAAAGAGGAATTAGCGAAGGCATTTGAGAAAGATCCAGACTTAAACGCGCATGCGCAGCTTTATTTTTCGTTATATTTTGGGATGACCGGATTGCACGCCCTGCACATGATCGTGGGCGCCGGCATGCTGCTGTGGCTGATTAAGCAGTCCATGGCTGGACGTTTTACGCCTACGTACAACACTCCCGTGGAGATGATCGGCTTGTACTGGCACTTCGTGGATATCGTATGGATTTATCTGTTTCCGTTACTGTATTTGATCGACCGGCACCAGTAGGGAGAGCGCTTGTCCGAGCACATTGTTCCGCCAAAAGTTTACGTAGGGATTTTCCTGTCGCTGATGGTGTTGACGGCGGCTACGGTCGGAGCGGCGTACGTCAATCTCGGGGCGTTTAACATTGTTGTGGCGCTGGCGATCGCAACCCTCAAAGCTACGCTGGTGGTGTTGTACTTCATGCACGCGCGTTACAGTCCCAAGCGCACCCAACTGGTGATTATCTGCGCGGTGTTTTGGCTGGCAATTATGCTGGCGTTAACGCTGAGCGATTACACGACGCGTGGACGAGAAGGCGCGACCGCTGCACCTGTCACACACGTGATTTACAGCTGAGCTCCTCGCTGCACTCTCCACGCATCCTTCATTAGACAGGCCCAACCGCAAATAGACGTTCCAGAAGAGCCCCGGACTGTGGTTTCGGCGGCGTTGCATTTCGCTGCGGAAGCCATTGCCTAATGCCGTGTACCAAGGTACCGTGGTAACTACTTACAGCGGAGGTTTCTTGAAAACAGACAGGCTGCAGGTTGTAGAGCGGATACAGACCGGGGTGCGCATGGAGAAGAGGCTGCTGAAAGTGCTGAAAGCTTTCGCAGAGTACAAGGATCTAACGCTTGGTGACCTTCTGGAAGGAATCGTTCTGCATGCGTTTGATGGGAAGTGCCCATTCGGAGCGGAATCTTTGCACCGCATCAGAGAACTCAAGCGATTCTACGAACTTGATTTAGATTCGAAGGCCAGTCACCGACTCACGGAAGTGAAGGCAACTGCTTCAAGAAGAAAGGAAAACGGCGGCAAATGAACGAGAAACGCATAACGACGACAGTGGCTGTGCTCCGTTGAATGTTGGGCTTAGTGGTGTTTGTTTTCGCCGGACTGCTGCATGGCCTGCGTGGCCGGGAGTACGACATCGGCGAATTATTGGTGTATGCCGTTGCGGCGTTGGTATGCCTAGCATATCGCGGTGGCGAAATGTCCGAGCCTGCGCATGAAGGACGAGGAGTTGATCGCAAAATTCGAAGACGCCACGCTGCCCAGCACAGAATTTCATCACCGTGAGCACGTGCAGCTAGCATTCCTATATCTTCAGAGGTATCCCCCGCTGGAGGCTCTCGAACGCTTCGCAGTATCTCTGGCGAGATTCGCCGCAGCGAATGATAAGCCAGATTTGTACAACGAGACAGTTACCTGGGCATTTGTGCTGCTTATTCGGGAACGGATAGCGCGGAGCGGCCGAACGCAACTGTGGGAAGAATTTGCGCAAGGTAATGGGGATCTGCTGGACTGGAAAAACAATATTCTTAAAAATTACTATCGCGATGAAACCTTGACGTCGCGGCTGGCGAAAAGCACGTTTATTTTGCCCGACAAGTTTTCCAGGTAGGGAAATCGCATGCTTTACAGATAGACGAATGTTAGAAGTTCTTCGCAGAGTCGGTCGGTGCGTGTAATTGGGGAAGAAGCTAGAAGAAAATAGGGGGGAATGCGAACCGGCCCAGCCCTCAATCCCCTAAAGGGATCCTCGGCTCGCTTCCCCCACCGGCTATAGCAGGTGCAACCCGTGCGCCAATCGTAAACCTCGTGTTTCCAGTAGTGTAAAACTGGTCGCCGAGTAAAAAGAACGCTGGGCGTCCCAAATTTTACCTCAGTGGAGAGGCGGCTACAGTGATTCCGGTAGGCGGTCCGCGCCGTGAAATTCGTGCAGAACGGTCGTCAAGTTGACCGCGTCGAAACTCTCCTGTTATGGTGAAGAGTTATCGCGACCCAGATTTTCGCTGCTGTGGGTCATGGGCTCCTGTGGAGGGAGCGATTCCCGACATGGGCCTGACGAAACTAGTCATCCGCGGCGCTCGACAGCACAACCTCAAAAACATCGATGTTGAGATCCCGCGCAATTCCCTGACGGTGATTACCGGACTGTCCGGATCGGGCAAATCGTCGCTGGCCTTCGATACGATTTACGCGGAGGGTCAGCGCCGCTACGTGGAGTCGCTTTCGGCGTATGCGCGACAATTTCTAGACCAGATGGAACGGCCGGAAGTGGATGTGATTGAAGGACTGTCGCCGTCCATCGCCATCGAGCAAAAAACCACCACGCGGTCGCCACGGTCCACGGTGGGTACGATCACTGAAATTTACGATTATCTGCGCGTGATTTATGCGTCGGTGGGGACACCTCATTGCCCAAACTGCGGCAAGCCGATTACGCGACAATCCGCGGAGCAGATTGTGCAGGCCATTTTGCACGGAGAGTTGTGCCAGGCGGATGACCGGGTGATGATCCTGGCGCCCATCGTGCGCGGGCGCAAAGGCGCTTATCGCAAAGAGCTGGAGAAATTTGCGCAAGACGGATACGTGCGCGTGCGCATCAATGGCGAGTTGTTTCCACTGGACGAACTTCCGGTGATCGACAAGCGGAAGAATCACACTATCGAAATCGTGATTGACCGGCTGCTGGTGAAGCAAGGGATAGCGTCGCGACTGGAGCAATCGATCTCGACGGCGTTGAAACTGGCCTCCGGGCTGGTGACGGTCGTAGTGGTGGGCGGCAAGGAACATGTTTTTTCCGAAAAGCTGGCTTGCCCGGATTGCGGCATTTCCGTGCCGCAATTGGAGCCGCGATCGTTCAGTTTCAATTCAGCCGTACGGCGCTTGTCCGGCGTGTAACGGGCTGGGCTCAAAATATGATTTCGATCCCGCGAAACTGATTGTGGATTGGTCGCGGCCGCTCTTTGAAGGCGGACTGGGTCCGGGTTCGACGTCCGCGGCATTGAAAAACACTTTGGAATTGGCGGCCTACGCACATTCGTTCAGCCTGGAGACGTCCGTTCGAAAAGTTTCCGCCACGAATTCAAAATATCCTTCTGCATGGATATCCGCCCACAAATGGCCGGGTATCCAAGGAGGAAGCAGACAATGCGTCGAGGAAAGGGCGTAGCGAGAAAGGTTTTCGCTTTCAGGGGATACTGCAATTTCTACAAAAGAATTTTGACGATTCGGGTTCCGATACTTATCGCGAATGGATGACGCGATACATGTCAGCGACACAATGCGCTGTTTGTCATGGCAAACGGTTGCGGCCGGGATCGCTGGCGGTAAAGCTAGGTGGCTTGTCGATTACGGACTTCACAGAGCTCTCGTTGGTACAGGCACGCGCCGCGGTAGCCAAAATTCTTGGGCAGTTAAGCGAAAGGCAAAAAGAAATCGCGGCGCGGCCGCTGGGCGAAGTGGCGGAACGCCTCGACTTTTTACTGGCCGTAGGATTGAATTATTTGAGCCTGGATCGCTCCGCAGCGACGTTGTCGGGTGGAGAGGCACAGCGTATTCGGCTGGCCACGCAGATTGGTTCGCGGCTACGCGGAGTTTTGTATGTGTTGGACGAGCCGTCCATTGGTTTGCACGCGCGCGATAATGACCGGTTACTGGGCTCACTGGAACAATTGCGCAATCTGGGGAACACGGTTCTGGTGGTGGAGCACGACGAGGAAACGATTCGCCGCGCTGACTTCGTGGTGGATCTTGGGCCGGGCGCCGGTGAAGCAGGTGGTTACCTTGTAGCTCATGGCAAGCCGGAAGTGATTGCTGCGACGAGCGCCTCTTTGACGGGGCAGTATCTTTCCGGGGCGACGCGCATTCCCGTGCCGGAGAAACGGCGAATTCCCAATGGAAAAGCCATTCAAGTTCTGGGAGCGACAGCCAACAATCTGAAAGATGTGGATGTGACACTGCCGCTCGGACTGCTGACAGTAGTGACCGGAGTTTCTGGGTCGGGCAAATCTACGCTCATCAACGATATTTTGTACCGGGCGCTGGCGCAGAAAATATATCGCTCCATGGAGCCTCCGGCGGCGCATCGCGAGTTGCTGGGCGCTGAACAAATCGACAAAGTAATTGAAATCGACCAGGCGCCTATCGGGCGAACGCCGCGGTCAAACCCGGCGACTTACACCGGAGTATTCGCGCCGATTCGTGATTTGTTTTCCATGCTGCCAGAATCCCGGGAACGCGGTTATAAGCCGGGACGATTTAGTTTCAATGTAAAAGGTGGGCGTTGCGAAGCTTGCCAGGGCGACGGCTTGCGGCGCATCGAGATGAATTTTCTTCCCGACGTGTACGTACTATGCGAAGTTTGCCGTGGTCGCCGCTACAACTCGGAAACGTTGGCGGTGCGTTATAAGGGGCATTCCATCAGCGATGTGCTGAATCTTCCCGCTTCGGAAGCAGTCAAATTGCTGGAGAATATTCCGCAGATTCAGCAGAAACTCGCGACGCTGGTGGAAGTTGGTCTTGGATATGTCACTCTGGGGCAATCGGCGACCACTCTATCCGGGGGCGAAGCTCAACGCATTAAGTTGGCGCGTGAGCTTTCCAAGCGGCAAACTGGGCGGACCCTCTATATTCTCGACGAACCTACAACCGGATTGCACTTCGAAGACGTGCGAAAACTTCTGGATGTGTTACAGCGGCTGGTGAGTCTAGGGAACACGGTGCTAATCATCGAGCATCACTTGGACGTCATCAAGCAGGCGGATTGGATTATTGATTTGGGGCCGGAAGGCGGGGAGGGCGGGGGGCGCATCGTAGCGCAAGGGCCGCCGGAGTTGGTGGCGCGTACCAAGAAATCGTACACCGGACAGGCACTCGCGAAGGTTCTGGGCGGGCACCATTATCCGGCTGGAATGGGAACCAACG
The DNA here is from genome assembly GCA_963732705.1 of uncultured Acidobacteriota bacterium. Classification (GTDB taxonomy): domain Bacteria; phylum Acidobacteriota; class Terriglobia; order Acidiferrales; family UBA7541; genus Acidiferrum. Next base: position 190,441 of record CAVTAN010000003.1, read on the forward strand.
GTCATGATAGTTAAAGAGCGGAGCGGGGCCAAGACGAGCAGCGTCTATTCGACTTCGCCAATTGATCTTGGGGTGGTGCGCACTCACGCTCTATGCGTCTCGCAAGAGCAAAGTCAGCGTCGCGGATTTCGCAAAGCCTTCGGACGCTAAGGCGTCTGTTGGTAAATTTCTCGATTCCCTTCCCAATTTCCTTGCGGCCAACGATTTGCGCGGAGTCCTAGCGGCTATCCTCCGCGCTCGCGGAAATAAGCGAACAATTTTATGGGGCATGGGCGGCCACGTCATTAAAGTTGGCTTGGGTCCAGTCTTGATCGGACTGATGGATCATGGCTTCATTTCTGGACTTGCCATGAACGGCGCGGCCCTGATCCACGATTTTGAGATTGCCATCGCGGGAAGTACTTCCGAGGATGTGGACGCAGGTATCGGCGCGGGAAAATTCGGGATGGCCCGCGAGACCGGCGAACAATTGAATGAGATTGCGAAGGAAGCCGCGCGTTTAGGTATTGGTTATGGTGAAGCCGCGGGAGAATTTCTGTGCAGCAGTCGGGCGAAGGCGAGTTATGGCTCACTCAGCGTGGTGGCATCAGCTTACCGCCGCAAAATTCCGGTGACGGTGCACTTGGCGATCGGCGCGGACATTCCGCATATGCATCCCGCGGCCGATGGGGCGGCACTAGGCGCAGCCACCTATCAGGATTTTCGCTTGTTCTGTGCGCTGGTCAAAGCTATGCAGCCGGGCGGCGCATATTTGAATTGGGGCTCCGCGGTGCTGTTGCCGGAAGTCTTCTTGAAGGCAGTTTCCGTGGCGCGCAATCTGGGAGCGCCGTTACGGCCAATCACGACCGCAAATTTTGATTTTATTCAGCATTACCGGCCGCTACAAAACGTGGTGAAACGGCCGACGTTGCCAGACGGGAAGGGGCGCGGAGTACAATCTAGAGGTTATGCGATTACCGGACACCACGAGATACTCATGCCGCTTGTAGCTGCCGGTCTAGTGGCCGGGTGGCCAAAGCTCAGTGCAAAGAAAAATAAAAAATGATTGATGGCGATCAAAACCCGTCGAATGAAATGCCAGAGTCAGAAAATCCCCTGTTGGACGGCCATGAAGGTGGGGGTGCGCCTGGCACTGAGCCAACCGTTCAAGTGTCCCTGCAAGATATTCAACGTGCCGAGATGCTGGCCGGAGATCCACTTGCAGGAGTTCCGTCCGGGGCCCCGAGTGGGCGCGTTCTGCCAGAAGATCTGCGGGTCTCGTGGTCATGGCCGCATCTGATCATTTTTCTTTTTTTTGGGTTTGCCAGCTTGATGGTAGTGCAACTCGCGTTCGTTTTTTATGTCTCAGCGAACAAACATCTTACTGCGACGCAAGTTCAGCAAGTGTTCGAAGGCAGCCCGCAGTTATTGGTGGGATCGAACGTGATCTGGTATGGACTGCTTTTTCTGTTCTTGTACGTCACGCTGGCGGTGTTGCGAGATGCGCCCTTCTGGCGATCGCTCGGCTGGCGTCGATTGAACGCCAACCCGGCGTCGGGCAAAGGCACTTGGTGGATGTACTTTTTCTCCGGCTGCGGACTGGCTATTTTCGTGGCGGCCGCCAGCTTTAACATGAAAAACACCGAGCATTTACCGATTCAGGAGCTCTTCAAGAACCGGACCGGGGCTTTATTATTGATGGCTATGGCTGTGTTAATAGCGCCTCTGGTGGAAGAGACGGTGTTTCGCGGCTATTTATATCCGCTGTTCGCCAAATCGCTGGGAGTTTTGCCGGGGGTCTTAATAACGGGCGTACTTTTTGGTTTGATGCATGGGTCGCAACTCGGATGGACATGGGGATTGGTTTCACTTTTGACGTTTGTTGGTGTGATTTTTACATTTGCCCGCGCCAGAACTGGAACTGTGCTGGCGAGCTTTTTTCTGCACCTGGGGTACAACTCGATGATTGCGGCGTCGTCGATCATTGCCACCAAGGGCTTCCAACACATGCCCCTTCAACCATAGGCCGGTGAAGCGATTCGCCCCGGCGGGTAGCTTGGGCTTAAAATTACTGGTGATATCTGCTCGAGATTCGAAAATAGCGAATCAGGAAGTCTAAAAAGCGATGTATGTAGCGCAACCGATTCAATGGACAGACGCGGGCGTGGTTATGCTCGACCAGCGACGCCTGCCCGGGGAAGAAATCAGCTACACGTTCACGGATTATCGTGAAGTTGCGAAAGCCATTCGCGAAATGGTCATTCGCGGAGCGCCCGCTATTGGCGTAGCTGCGGCGATGGGCGTGGCGCTTGGAGTTTTGCATTCATCGGCGACAACTCTAGACCAACTACGCGTTGAATTCGTGGTTATTTGGGACGATTTGGCAAAGACCCGGCCAACCGCAGTGGATCTTTTCTGGGCGCTGGAACGCATGAAACGCAAGTTCGCGGAAGTTAGCGCGGGGTCGCTAGGCATGGCTGAAATCAAACGAGTCTTGGTGGAAGAAGCAAAACTGGTTCATCTGGAAAAGCTGGCCACCGATCAGGCTATCGGGGAATATGGCGCCAAATTTATGCCCAGCGAAGGGCAGGTGATGACCCAGTGCAACGCGGGAGCGTTGGCCACCGGAGGGATTGGTACGGCGCTGGGCGTGATTCGGGTGGCGTATGAACAGGGAAATAAATTGCACGTGCTGGTACCCGAGACGCGGCCATATCTGCAGGGGGCGCGGCTGACTGCATGGGAATTACATAAAGGCGGAATTCCACTGACGCTGATTACCGACAACATGGTGGGGCACTTTTTAAAATCCGGAAAAGTTGGCGCAATTGTGACTGGCGCGGATCGCATCGCGGCCAACGGCGACACCGCCAACAAAATCGGTACTTACCAGATCGCCGTCCTGGCCCGGGAAAATAATGTTCCGTTTTATATAGCCGCGCCTGTATCCACGTTTGACTTGACGATACCCGACGGCGAGCACATTCCGATCGAAGAACGTTCCGCAGAAGAAGTGACCCATTTGCAAGGTGTGCGCATCGCTCCGGATGTGCATGCGGCGCACCCTGCGTTCGATGTGACGCCGGCGCGTTATATTGCTGCGATTTTCACGGAACGAGGAGTGGCGCGCGCGCCGTATCTGGAATCTTTGCGCGGACTCTCGGCGGCTCCAGAGTTGGCAGCTTCTTCCGCGTCGTAAGACAGTACTTTATCTGAACAGACAGGTTAGCTGGGATGGCGGATGCGTTCGGCCAGAGTGCGCGCCCGCTGGCGTGCGATATCCACGAATCGCGAATCGGCGCCAATTTCATCGAGCATAGGTAACGCGCACTGCGGTTCCGGCAGCAACTTGTGGTTCAGGTCCATTTCGAATTGCAATAGAGCATCGTTTATACCCAGACGGTCGTATCGCATGCGGCGGGTGAGCAGCATTACGTGCTCTTGTTGGCGTGCCAGACCTTCAAAAATTTGCAATAACTGGGCCGCGGCGGAGTTCAGCGTGTAATTAAATTTTACTTCGTGTACTTCCCCGCCTTTTTCCCAACGAAACGTTTTTTCGCCGAGGTTGGCGATTTTTCTGTGAACATCTAAATCCTGACCCTGAAAATTGTTCAGTCTGCCGGCCAGCTCAAACATATGGGCCTTGAGGCTGACGCTGATTTCGAATGGCGCAGCGCTTGGATCTTCATCGAGCTGGCGAATGTCATAGGTTCCCGGGCGGGCATCCTCGGGCACAACAACTTCGATAAATTCCGGTGAGCTAGATTTGAAGACTCGCCGATAGGTAAGTTTCGCGGCGTCTGCTGAGATTGGCGCGTTGCTCGCGGCCGGCCTCAGAGACGCGATGAGTGTCGGGGGCGCGCCGAACACCGCCGGGACTATGAAGAAACTCTGAAAACACAGTGCCGCGTTGTACAGAAAGGTTCGCATGGCTGAACCAGATCCGGAAACGTGATTTCTCATCGCGTTGGTACGATGCGCGAGAAGTCCAAGCGTGTTGCGCAGGCCGAAGAAGTGTTGGTAACCGAGGCTATCGCGCTGGCGCCCCTAACAGCAGGGAAACGGCGTGGCGGGTTTTTCATTTCGGGCAACCTGAATTTCCGGCGAGTTTGTTCGGCTTGCAGGTGGCACAGGGCCACGGCGAGAGCATCCGCAGCGTCCGAAGGCTCGGGAACTTCGTTCATAGTTAGCAAGGCGCGCACCATTTCCTGGACCTGTCTTTTGTCCGCGTGACCGTAGCCCGCCACCGAAGCCTTCACTTCGCGGGGCGAATAACTGTGAACCTGAAGGTTATTTTGGGCAGCAACCAGCAGTACAACGCCACGGACTTCCGCAAGACGCAACGCAGTACGAATGTTTAAGGCGGCAAAAACCGCTTCAACGGCCATGACCTGGGGGTGGAATTTCGCAATCAGGTGCGAAAGCAGGTCGTGCACGTCCTGCAGCGCCGCACCGCAAAATTCCTTACGGCGTTTGGCTGGAATCACCAGCGCACCGCAATGGACCATGCGAGCTTTACGGCCATCACTCTCGACGATGCCATAACCGGTGGGGCCAGCGGACGCCGGATCGACTCCCAAGACCCGAAAGGCCTTCATTGTGCCGTTGATTTCACTGACGACGTTCACGGCCACAAGTCTACGAGGTTCGCGATGAGGCTGCTAGAAAATTTCTATTGGAATTGCCTAATGGAAGAGATGCACAAAAAGTGGGGATAGCACTGCCAAGAGGTGCTTCTTTACCGGTCGCTATGAATACGGCGACCTTCGCGGACTAGGGGTTGGCTCCGACAGCGGCCTGAATTTCCGACTCATCAATGTCAAAATTCGCGTACACGTGCTGAACGTCGTCGTGTTCTTCGAGAGCTTCGACAAGGCGAACCATCTGGGTGGCCTGCGCCCCGGTGAGCTTGACGTAGTTCTGCGGCACCATGCTGATTTCGGCGGACGCGGGAGTGATCCCCGCTTTGCCCAGGGCTTCTTTCACTTTATCCAAAGCCTCGGGCGGAGTGACGATATACCAGATGGAGCCATCGTCCTTCATATCTTCCGCGCCGGCTTCCAGCGTGATGTCCAGCAGCTTGTCTTCGCTGGCTGCATCTTTCGCGACGGTGACTTCGCCTTTGCGGCTGAACATCCAACCCACGGCTCCGGCTTCCGCCATGTTGCCGCCGTTTTTGCCCATCAGGTGACGAAACTCCCCGACCACCCGATTACGATTGGTGGTCACTACCTGAATGAGCATACCCACGCCGCCAGGACCATAGCCTTCGAAGGTCGCTTCTTCATACTGTTCGCCTTCCATTTGTCCGGTGCCCCGCAAAATGGCGCGCTCGATGTTATCACTGGGCATATTTTCGTTTTTGCCCGCGAGAATGGCCGTACGCAGACGGGGATTGGTGGTGGGATCGCCACCGCCAATGCGAGCGGCGATGGAAATTTCACGAATGAGTCGAGTAAAAACACGGCCGCGCTTGGCATCAGTAGCCGCTTTTTTGTGCTTGATGGTTGCCCATTTTGAATGCCCGGACATGACACATCCTCTTATGCGCTGAATAATTCCGCGATTTGTCGCGGTGTAGCTGCTGGGTTAGTAACAGATTAATCGGCTGACGAGCTGGTGTCGATGCCGAGCGATCCGCTCGATATACGCCGCGGGAACCGCCGGTGAACCGTTACCCCTGCAAAACGAAGGCAGTTTAGCACAAGCGTAGGGTGGCGGGAAACGTTCTAGGCAGATGTTTTCGAGGAGCAAATTGCCTATTTGGCGGGTGGCAGTGGCCTAACGGTATGGGCGTCACGCAGGATTTGGGCATATTGAGCCGCGATAGTGGGCCAAGAAAAGTAGCGCTCCTGGGCGTTCCGGCTGCGCTCCGCCAGGGAGGCGCGATAGACAGGATCGGACAAAACTCGGAGAAGCGCGGGGCCGAATTGATCCGGGCGGTCGGGAGGGACGAGCACAACACCCGCTTCAGTGATGGGGGGTGCAGTCTCGGGACCTTCCTCGGCGATCACCGGCAAACCACATGCAATTCCGGCGATGGCGCTGCCGCGTCGGGTGGAAATATGTCCGCGTACAAATAATAAGACGTCGCAGGATCCGAGAAGTCGCACAATTTCATCGGCGGGAATGAGGCCCATCACGGAAACTTCAGCGGGAGAGTTGGAGAGGGCGGTTTTAAGCTGCTGGCCGCTAACGTCGGCATTGCGTCCGAAGACCAGGACGCGGATCGCTCCAATTTGCTTTGAGGCGAAGAGCACGGCGTCGGAAATCAGGCGCACCTCCGGCCTCGTGCGCGGCGGCCCGGTAATGGAAAAAATGGCGACGGCTGGCGTGGGTGAATTTTTCGTGGCAGCCCAGGCGCGCTCGGGAGCAGGAAGATTAGCGCCGACGGGGATGAACACGGCGTTTTTAGATTGTGCGGGGAGCCAGGAGATTTTATTGAGGGGCACTGTGAAAATGGCAACATCGGTTAAGCGCAGGAGTTCGCGCATAACAAATAGTTGGACAGTCCGACGAAGGCGATCTATCCAGCGGTGGCCGCGATACGGTGCTGCGTCATGGAAGACCACGGCGCAACGGGCATTTTGCCCTTTTAGCAATTTGACCAGGGTGCGCACTCGGGTGGGAAAACCTCGTTCGGACCATGCCAGGGCGGTGTACTGCAACAAATACCAATCGTTCTGAGGATGGCCAAGATGGTCGCGAAATTCCCGTAGGCTGGCGGCCCGCCCTAGTTCTTTCCAGCGGACGCGAGCGATCTCCAGACTGAAGCCTAGAGGGGAAAGCGCTGCCTGCAGGAAGCGGCAATATTCTTCGACGGCATCCGTAGGCTGGTCTCGGCGGCCGAGAACGGCGATGCAACGAGTAGGCAAAATTTGTGAGGCTGTCAGCGGATGCTCCCCAGGGTCAGCATTCGTAGGCGTTTTGCCAGCCAGATTAGCACGCTGCTGGAGACGATCGACATTTAGAAAAAGGAAACGAATGAGTCGTTACTTATAAATACGAGGAATGGCTTTGCGGATAATCCGAATACGGTAACCCGGTATACTTTTGCGGTGGCACGAGACTTTATTCCGCACGTCTTGAAAGCATTCCTCGCAGAGCGGTTACCGGCTGGGCCCCGGGCATGAGCGAACGCCGTTTTAGGGTACTGGGTGTTGTTTCGCATGTGGTGCAATACGCCACGCCGGTGTTCCGAAAGTTGGCTTCCAGCGAGGAAATCGATTTTCACGTTGCGTATTGCAGCCTTCGTGGAGCGGAGCCTGGCCACGACCCGGAGTTTGGGAGCGTGGTGCAATGGGATGTGCCGTTGTTGGATGGATACGGCTGGACGCACGTGGAGAATCGCGGGTCTGGTGCAGATTCATTTTTCGGGTTATTCAATCCCGGGCTTTGGAAGGTGGTACGCGAGGGCCATTATGACGCGGTGTTCTGCTACACCGGATATTTGCGAGCGTCGTTCTGGATTACCTATTTAGCGGCAAAAACATCGGGTACGCGTTTTATCTTTGGCAATGACGCGGTCACGATGGTTCCGCGCGATGGGCGGACTTGGAAAGCCAAGCTCAAAAAAATTCTGTGGCCATGGCTGTTTCGCTTGGCCGATCAAACGTTTGCGTCATCTTCGCCCGGGCGCGATTTGATGGTCTCTTTGGGCATCCCCGAGGAGCGGGTCACTCTTATACCGATTGTTGTAGATAACGAGTGGTGGGAACGTAGGTCTGCCGCGGTGCAAATCGATGAGGTGCGAAAGGGGTGGGGGGCAAGTCCAAGGGATACGGTGGTCCTGTTTTGCGCGAAGCTGCAGCCTTGGAAGCGTCCACTGGATGCGCTGCAAGCATTCGCTGAAGCAAATGTGCAAAACGCGATTTTTGTGTTTGCCGGCGATGGCTCTATGCGAAAACAACTGGAAGAGCAATCCGGAGTCCTGGGAATCGCCGGGCGCGTGCGCTTTCTCGGATTCGTTAATCAATCCGAGCTTCCGGCGGTTTACGCTTCAGCGGATGTGATGGTGTTGCCATCGGAATTCGAACCCTTTGCGGTGGTGGTGAACGAAGCCATGTGCTGCGGATGCGCGGTCATCGCCAGTGACGCAGTCGGCTCTGCACGAGATCTAATTGCCCCGGTCCGACCGGACTTTATTTATCCCAGAGGAAGTATTGAAAGACTGACCGAACTCTTCAAACAACAACTGGGAGATCGCGGAGCATTGAAAAGGGCAGGCGAATCGTTTCGTACACGTATGCGGACATGGTCTCCTGAGGAAAATATGGCCGCAACGGTTAAAGCGGTACGACGTTCTGTTGAGCGTAAGTAAATTGGAGACTTTCTTGCTCAACGCAGCCGTTGGTCCGCCGCCGAATTGGGATTGCAACTGGAAACGCACCTCTATGGTGAGACGACGTACCAGACGATAGAATAGAAGCTTCGTTCGCTGCAACGGGAACAAGATCCGGCGTGAAGTTGTAGTGGCCAGAGGTGCTGAAAGACAGTGAGACCGGCGTCTATAACGGTAGCAGGGGATTTTCGTCGCGGACTGCTCCCCGGCTTGTTAGTGCTGGGGTTGTTCGGCACCGGCGCCTATATATTCGCGCAAGATGTAGTGAACAACGATATTCCCGGTCTGGCGTATATCTTTTTGGCCTGTCTGGGCGCCAGTTTCATGGTCGCAATCATGAATAACTGGCGGAACGGTGTGTACTTCTTCGTGACCTGGATTTTGTTCGAGGATCTCGCCCGCAAATTTCTCGGAAATAACATGGCGATTTTTTTCGCCAAAGATGCGCTGCTGGCAGTGGTATACCTTTCGTTCTTCCTGGCTTACCGCCGGCAGAAGGTGCAAACGTTCCGCCCGCCTTTCCTGGTGCCACTGATTTTGTTCGTATGGTTTGGGCTCATGCAGGTTTTCAATCCGGCATCCAGCAGTATTTTTTACGGGATCATGGGTGTGAAGCTTTTTTTTAGTTATATCCCGCTGATGTTTCTGGGCTACGCGCTCATCAATTCCGAGGTGCAACTACGCAAGTTTTTCACGGTAAACCTTTACCTGGTGTTGATCATCGGTGGTTTGGGAATCGCGCAATCGATTACCGGCCCATCGTTTTTGAATCCTGGAAATCCGGCCGAGGAAATCAAGGAATTGAGCACTTTGTACCGCACAGCTCCGATCTCCGGAGTGACCGCGTACCGGGCGACTTCGGTATTTGTCAGCATGGGGCGCTATGCCGATTTCATTTTGGTGTGCTGGCTGTTGATGCTCGGTTTTACGGGTTACTTGCTGCTGCGACACGGCCGGGGACGGAACATAGCATTTTTCACAGTAGCGATGACGTATGCCGCCATCCTGATGTCTGCGTCGCGCGGGCTCTTCATGTGGGGGACGGGCAGTGCCATCACCATGGCAGTGGCCTTCATGTGGGGGGCGCCGTGGCGGCAGCGCGAAGTTGTGCGAGTCTTTCGTTCCATCCAGCGCGGCGCGCTGGCGATCGCCTTAGCACTGGTGGCGCTTTTCTTTGTTTTCCCCGACGAATTGTTTTCCCGGCTCACCATCTATTCTGAAACTTTAACTCCAGGCAGCTCTGCCAGCGAGTTGCAGCACCGCACCTGGGATTATCCGATGGAGAACTTTCTAAAAGCCTTCAAGTATGATCGGTGGCCGTACGGTTTTGGCATCGGAACCAGCTCGCTGGGTGTTCAATACGTGGCTCACACCCTTCACGAGGCTCCCATGGGAGTGGGAGTGGAAAGCGGCTTTGGATCCATCATCGTGGAAATGGGCATTGGCGGGCTAGTTTTGTGGCTGATCATGAGTTTCGCAATTTTGTTTTCAGCGTGGAAAGTGGTCAAGAAACTCAAAGGGTCGCCGTGGTTTCCCATAGCGTTTGTCATTTTCTGGTACGCGTTTCTCCTATTGTTACCAATCACCTTTACTGGAATGTCGATGTACGAGGACTTCGTTACCAATGCGTATTTGTGGCTCTCGCTGGGCATTCTGTTCCGTTTGCCAACACTGGTTCTTTCCGAACAATTTGCGTTGAGCCCTGTGGCGCAGCGTAAGCCGAATTTCCGGACCCGCTAACGGTGCGCCTTGCGCTGATCACGCCATTCCTTGATCGCCGACACGGTACGGAACGATGCGTTATTGAGCAACTCGAGAAATTCCCCGCCGAACCAGGAACCGAAATCCACATCTACGCGAATTCCGTTGAGGATTTGCGCGGGGTAGTTCGCTACAAAGCCGGAGTGACGCCGTCGTCGGACAGGCAATTGTATTGGCATAAAGTTCCTGCTCTGCCCGGCCCGCACCTGTTTCGGTATATTTTCTGGTTTTATGCCAATCGATTGTGCCGCGCGTGGGACGCCAAAGTTCACCATCTGAAATATGATCTGGTTTATTCGCCAGGCATCAATGCCGCTGATGCGGATGCCATCTCCGTTCATATCTTATTTCATGAGCTCAACCGGCAGGCTGTGGCCAATTCCAGTTTTCGGCGCACCCCGCTGAGCGGGTGGCCGCGCATGCTGCACCGGCGCCTTTACTATCGCCTGATCATGGGACTTGAAAAAAAAATCTACTCTCAACCTAGGGCGTGGCTTGCTCCTATTTCCGCGCTGTTGGCCTCTAAGTGCCAAAAACATTTTTCCTGCGCTAACACTCGTGTCATTCGATATGGAGTGGACACGGAGTATTTCTCGCCTGCGCGACGGCTGGCAGCACGGTCATCCGCCCGCGAAAAGTTTAATTTATTGCCCGAAGACTTCACCATTTTGTTCATTGGGAATGACTGGAAGAATAAAGGGCTAGATGCTCTGCTGCGTGCGCTGGCCGAGATTCGTGACCGGCAATGGAAACTGCTGGTGGTGGGCCTGGATGCGCGTGAATCGTATGATCAATTCATACGCGAGCATGGATTGCCCGGGCGGGTCGAATTTGTCAGACCTTCGCCTCACGTGTTGGAGTTTTATGCAGCGGCAGATGCATATGTGGGCCCGTCGATGGAGGACGCATACGCGCTTCCGGTTATTGAAGCGATGGCGTGTGGCTTGCCGATCATTTGCAGTTCCCGCGCGGGTGTGAGCGAAATTATCCGCCAGGGAATGAATGGGTTGGTGCTGTGCGATCCGCAAGATGCGCGGGAGATCGAAGCGTCAGTAAGGATGCTCATGAGTGACGCGGCGCTGCGCCAGGAGATGGGGAAACAGGCCAGCGCCACTGCTCTCAGGGAGACATGGATGCGCAATGCCGAAGCAACGTGGGAATGGTTGAGCGAGGTGTTGAAAAGCAAGCAGTTGTCTCGTCGTTGACACAAGGTATCCGACGTAGAATGACTTCGAACGGGATCGCGATGGGCCATTGGGCACGATCGCACGAAGGCAATCCTTGCTCGGTTGCGATATCTAGCTAGGAATGAATAACTTGCGTCTTAAAATAGGTGCCAGAGGATCAGGTCAGGTCAGGTCAGGTCAACGCGGCGCAAAAGTTCAGTGAGACTGGCGGGTTGGGTAGCTCGCACACGACCCCTTGCGGAGCCGCTGTCCCCGCGCGGCCCCCAACCCGTTCTTAGTAAATTACAGGGGGCATACGTGTGGCTCAATGGACCAGCCGACCCATTGGAAGCAGTACTCGGCCACTAGTACTAAAGTGCCGCACGATAGGGACGCTGGTGATTTGCGTCTAACTGCTTCTTTATCATGAAGATAAATCGGCATTGCTGAGTCATTCCTAGGGCCGTGCGTAGTACGAAGAGTACACTCAGTTTGCGTCTATCAACGAGCGTCCGTATCGGAAGTTTCGGCCAGATTCGCCCCGTTATGCAGACGTAAGGTGATGGTCCTATCTTGTCCGGACCGTAACATAACATTGGTCAGCCAAGTGGAGAACATGCCGTGCCAAGAGGCACGCAGATCGTAGTTGTCGCGCCGTAACTTAGTGATGAGAAATCGGCCATGGGTATCGGTATGGACCACGTGGGGCGTGTCGCCGCCGGCCGACTGGTAGGTGACCACGGCATTCGCCGCAGGCTTGCCGTCTGGGCCAAGAACCGTGCCGCTGAGTGCGGCCCGATGGGAATTTTGAGGGCTCGCATGGGCCGTGAGGCTAACAAGAAGCACGCCTGCTGCAAGCGTAAACCACAGCTGGGTACGAATCATCCGGTTACTCCGTGAACTTCAGATGAGTGTAGTACTCCATCGAGAATTACTGGCACGCTGTTACAAACTGTGTGTTGCGATGACCAACTGTCGTTCCAAACGGCCGTGCCATACCGGACCGGAGTCGCAGTGAAAAATAGGTAAACGAAACCTCGCGAGATATAAATTCAGGACATCTTCGCGGCCCATAAATCGCGCTTTGCGACTCACCGGTTGACCGATTTCGAATTGATAAATCCCATAAGCGGTCAGCTGTATACATCATGAGCGGCGACCCATCAAAGTTTGTCCATTGTTTTGTGCAGTTTCCACGGCTCGCTCCGGTGGCGATGCACTTGCCGTTCATACCTTGCCATGAACACGACACAATCTACATTGCGTAACGTGGAAGCTTCAGTGTCTCCTTCCCACCCACAGACCCGTTCAGCGCTTTTGCGTAGCGCGCGAGGAGGGGACCGCAACGCTCTAGCGGAATTGGTGCTGCCGTATGCGCCCGGACTTTATCGCTCGGGGTTGCGGTTGACGGGAAACGTATATGACGCGGAGGATGTGTGCCAAGAAACCTTGCTCAAGACGTTCTCTCGGCTCGATCAGTTCGTCGGGACGCAGACGGATTCGCGGGATGAATTGCATGCGTGGGTTTCGCGCATCGCCAGGAACGCTTCTATCGACGTAATCCGCAGCCGCCGCGAAGGGAAAATGTTCTCAATAGACCAGTCCCGCGAGGCATCCGACGATCCATTGTCCGCTCAACTTCCTTCGCGGCACCCCAATCCCGAACAAGGCTTTTTGCGGCACGAAACGAAACGGCTATTGGCCGCGGCCATCTCCGACTTGCCGCCGGATATGCGACAAGTATGCCTGTTACTGGACGTATTGCATTATTCCACGCAGGAAGTGGCAAAGCGGCTAGGGGTTTCAAATGTGGCGGTTCGGCTGCGCCTGTACCGCGCGCATCGCAAGCTGCGAGAAAGACTGAAGGAAAAACTGCGACCAGCCACCCAGCCCCCGACTAAAGTGCGAGCACGGAATACAAAAACCTGGCGGGCATCCCAAACCCGCCAGGTGGCCGCCTGCCAGGCGATTGGATTCGCATGCGGCGGCGATTAATTTTTCAGCTCCGCTGCAAGGGTGCGAAAAAAGATTAAGGTTTGCCTGAATTGAGAATCTGGTCGGGATTCTGTTGCACCCGCGTGTAGCCTGCGGGAATTTCGAACAAATTTGCATCCAGCGCGGCATTCGAGAACGACGTTACTTCGATGGTCATCTCGATGAGGGCGTTAGGATTCGAGGGCGGCGGGGGGTTTTGGCTGTTGGGCTGATCCGCTGCATCTTCTTTCTTCTTTTTCTTCCCGAAAAGTCCTCCTAGCCCTTTAACCATCGCATCGGAAGCGCTGGTCGGGGTGTCGGTGGACGAGGATGAACTGGCGTGCTGGTTCGATCCGTTAGCGTCACCGCTGCTGGCGGCTGCCCCGTCTTGGCCGACCATGGTCATGCTGAGATATTGCAACAGAGGCAAACCTTTGAACGCCGATTGATTTTTCTGTAGCTCATCCATGCTTTGTGAAACACGTGGATCGATATGGATGCTGCTGGGCGGGACCCAGTTAATTTCCTTGGCCATGCGCTGATAAAATTCGCCTACCTGGTCATATCCCGGAACCTCGGGAGCGACCCAGGAATCAATAGTGGTGGAGATGGTTCCGGTCGCGGGTGCGCCGGGCTGCCCGGAGGCTTGAGAGTTTTGCTGTTGCGCCTGAATTTCCATATCGATCCGGACCTTCATTTCATTGGCGGTCAGGCCTTGAATTTGATGACTGGCCGTTCCCGGAGTGACGGTGATCTTGGCGTTGATATTGGCGCTGGTGTCGTGCGACTTGGTGTCTTTGTCGATTTTCTGCTGCGCCTGGGCCTGGGCTTTTTGCATGGCTGCTTTCATTTCGTCAAAGGTGACTTCCGTGTAGGTATGCTTTTGCGGATCCAGCTCAATAATCCGCCGTCCCGCGAGGTCGATGATCTGAACGCGGCCATCGGCATTGTCGGAGCGCATGCGGTCGCTTTTGATGTAGCGGGTGGTGCTGACCGGTTTCATGGCTTGCGAAGCTTGTTTGCTGAAGATGCCGACCGTTTTCATCATGCTCTTCAGGGTGCCGCCAGTAATTCTCGAAGTGTCGGAATATTTAAAATCGGCTTTGGCGGGCAAGGCCCCGATACCCAAAATCACGCACAAAATTGTTGAAAGTAATTTCTTCACGCAAATCCTCCGGCGGTTATTGTTTTTGCGGCAAGTCTGCAAAGATCAGCCAGGCAGTAGCGGGGACCGGCATGATAGAAAATTGCACTCACATTCAACAACAAAAAGACTGTGGTAGCAACCGATGCGTGAGTCTCAAATTTAAGAAGCGAGTGAAGACACCTGATTGTCAAAAACGAAACACGTATCCGCTGCCTAGATGAAAATTTCCCTGGGTAACGATGTAGTCGGTGGACAACACAGTCTCCGGCAGTTGTCGCGGGTCGGGATGGCCGGTGAGATAGCGAACGAAGGTGGTGCCCACGTCGAAGCGAAGCGTGGAACGGGAAGAAGCGTAGTATTCCACGACCCCACCGGCGTCAAAGGCGAAACGATTCGCGCTCTGGTAGGCGGTCTGGCTACCCGGCACGAGGGTGTTTTGGTAGTGGATGAAGCCTGGGCGCAGGGTGATGAAGAGCCCCCACGATCCCAGGGTGCGGCCTATCTTTACGCCTGTTAGTAGTTCTTCGGCGCGCCCCCTCTTATTCGACGAGCCAGCTCCAGGGAACACGTTGAATTCGGAATCGGAATACCACAGATTGCTCAAGCGATAGCCGAGACTCGTTCCCACGCCGGAAGTGTGGGTGCGACAGGCGGTGCAGCCCGGCCAGTCCATCGGCAAATCGATGTTGGAGTAGTGCACACCCGCATTCCAGCGACGCTCATACTTCCACGGCACAGTCCGTTTCTGGGTGGCCGCATTGTAGGCGGTCAAAAATTCTGTCTCCGGAGGTTCACCATCCGGAAAGCGAAACCACGGGTAACGTCCCGCCATCATGTTGGCCATGCTTTGTGTGGGGTTCAGTGCCGAGCGCAGTACTCTGTAGCCGAACCGCTGGTCATCCTTCACGATGCGATTTACGATTTTAGTTTCGATGGCATCTTCCAGAACGATCAAACCTGTGCCCACCGTTGGAGTGATGATGAAATCCACCCAGCCGGTGTTATTTGTAGGAGGTTTGTAGCCCGGCCGGTCGCAGACGCGGTGTCCGCAGCCGGGAGTGTAGGTATAGCCTCCTTCATTTCCGATTGCGGTTTCGCTTAGGACCGGACCAATTTCGAAATACATGCTGTATATCGCGGACCACACCATGGCGCGCCAACGGCTCTTCCAATATTCGCTGGATCGGCCGATCTTTAAACCCCGGGAACGTGGATCATTTTGCAGGTAGATGTCTCCCGTAACCCCCCCTTGCATGGGGTGCCCGATGTAATTCACGAGGAAATCGTCCCCGTCGCCCCACCGGGACATGTCGAATTGGTTCGCAGAAGACAACCAGTCACGCCAGAAGGGCTTGTGAAACATCAGGTAACGTAGGTACGGGTCGTCCACTAACCGAAATGCGTGCTCGAAGAGCAGAAAATTTACGGATTGGGTCAGTGCGGGACGCCAATGGAAAGTTTCCCGCGGACGTTTGGCGGGGGATATTTTTACCGGTCCTACGTAAGAGGGCGACAAGATGTCCCAGCTGCGGAAAGTTACAATCCCCTCGACCGGCCGGCAAACTGGCGAAAGTTGCGGTGAAATTCCTAGAAGCCCGGGCGCGGATAAGCAGGAGCTACCGGGAACTACGCTTCCGGGAGCTACTGTCGTCTTAAAATTTCGATCTTCCGAACATGCGCCGGGCGATTCGATAACTGACTGAATAAATAGGGGAGTTTCGGCCAGTCTTGCGGAAATCTTGTCCACTACGGTGGAATTGTGATTCAGCGCGAAGGGCGTGGACGAGGGCTTCACGCAACGGGAATGAATTGCTGGGGTTGCGGAAAAGTTGGGGGTCGAGGCAACTTCCTCTAAGGGGAACAGAACGCTTGCGGTACGCAGGTCAGCGAAAGCTTGCGCGCTGACTAGTAGAGGCAGGAGCGCGAGAAGCGCGCCAGAGAGCACAACTCTCGAGATGCGCGTTCCGAAATTACAAACAACACCACCGTAAGCAGACGGCATGGACGCTTTCCCGACTGTCCGCTAAGAACAGATTTGTAATCAAGATTGCGATCTTCCAGATCGCGCCCGGCTAGGCTCGACAATTATAAGAAGGCGAAACGCTGGAGGAAAGACCAAAGTCGACTAAAAGTTGTCACGCTTTGTGACGTGAGCGATCGAGGCTCGACCGCGACGAACCTCCTAGCGCAACTGCCCGGGCTGGATGCCACTCTTGCGGGCCTGATCTTCGATTGACTCAATTTGAGCCTGGAGCTGTTTCTTCTTGGCTTCCAGGGTCTTCACCTGATCTTCCAAGGGGGTCGTGGAATATCTCTGATGCATGTTTATACCGCCGGATGGGCTGGAATTATCCGCTTTGAAATTGCGAATCTCGGATATTTTCTTATCGGTCGTTTCTATTTCGTTATGCAATTGGCGCAGGCGATCGCGATAGGAGGCGACCTGTCGATCCGACACAGAGGTGCTCGCTGATTTCCTGGAATGTTCGTTCGACGACAGCCGGGTGTCGTGAGCGGGTGCGTTGCCGACCACCGAGATGGCGCCTTCGCCTCCAGCCGTAGAGATTTCGTCATTGGTCCAGACCTTCTTCGGTTTGATTTTAGCCTTTTCCGGGCTTGCAGCTGTTGGTTGAAGGGATTGCGAATCTTCGGAGGGGATTTGATTGCGGGAGCTTAAGGATTGAGAGAACCCGGGCGAAATAAAGATAGCCAGTGAAAATAGAGTGCAAACCATTCGAAAGATTTTCATTCAAGCTCCTATTGCAGGTTCTTACTCGGCGCGTCTAGAGTTCTGCGGGGCGTAGTTAACGACGTAGTTAAAATTGTAGAGGTTTCAGAGCGGACGGGTCTGCCGGATTAACCGAAGTTGCCGAAGTGGCCACCAGTGGAGCGGCTCGAATCGTGGAGGTTCTGAAGAGGGTGCAACCTACCTTATGGGCTCGCGGTAGCCGGAGTCCGGACTTGCTGTAGTTCAGCCCGTACCATCGCCAGCGCTTCTTTCGGGCTCCCAACCAGGCGATAATTTGAATAAAAAGTGCGTTCATGAAGAGAAAAATTGGAGAGAAATTTACGGCCATCAAAATCGTATTGAGAGAACGTGGGCAACCATAAGCCGGGCGCCATTTCATAGCGCTCCTGCATGAAATGGCTACCTTTGTAAACTTTTGCGAGGAATAATCCCAACGAAATGTCGTCGGTCACTTCTCCCTCTATGCGAGCCAGCTCGCTCGAGGCTTGATCGATCCACACCGTGCCACGCACGCGGGTATAAAGTGAAGTGGTACGCGAGGTGGGTTTGAAGGAGGGATTGGGACTCATGCGATATTTCAACAGAGTGCGAGAGTCGCGCTGCTCACTGGAAATAAGGGTAAAGATAAAGGCGTTGCGCGCCGCGCCGATCAAGTCCTCACGGTCTTTTCTCTTTTTTGCGATCTTCTCGTAAGCGTCGTGTTGTGCACGGCCGGTATCAACTGCCCAAACCAGCGATTTTTCCAATTTTTCAAGTTCCAGCTGATAAGCGGCTGCATCGGCGGTCTTGCCATCCGGGCTTAAAGGTAGATGCGCGGTGCCGGTACCTGCAGGAACCACGCGCGAAGTCTTAATTTCGGTGGTTTGGCTGTCTCCGCTGGACTTGCGTGTTTCGACGCGTTCGATGCGCTCGTAAATATCCATGCCCGCATCGTTTTTTTTCTGATTTTCGATCACGCGGTCAAATATCTGGTGGTCGGGCGACACCTGATCGGGTGGCTTGTCCTGGTTCTGCGTGGCGGCAGCAGTCGTCAGAAATAATGCCCCAATAAAGGTCAGGTAGAAGCTAGTCATAGTTGCGGAGCGGCCTTGATGAACATAGTTGAGATTCTGGTCTGTGCGCAATTGTTGCACGACTCCCCGGTCCGAAGGCCGCTAGGAAAAGGGTTAAGAGTGGGAAAGCGGGAAAGTAAAGGAATACCGGCCGTGAAAAAGGGTTAAAATACGAAGATTACTGATAGAAAGTACGTTTATATGCGTTTAATAAGCAGCATTAGGGAACGAATCCGGGCGGTTACCCGTCTCTACTATTACCGACATCAACATTGGGAGGAATTTCTGGGTGTAACTCCAATCGACCGGCTGACAGGGCTGCCAACGGTAGCGGTTGCAGGCGTTGCCAAGCGTCGTCGGGGCAGGATTGTGGCTGCGGCGGTAACTGTCGTGGAAACATTCAAGCTAGCCCTGGATGCCTTGCGTGCGCATAAGCTGCGTAGCTTCCTGACGTTGCTGGGGGTTATCTTGGCCGTGGCTACCCTCGTAGCGGTGATGAGCGTTGTCGCGGGTCTGAATTTTTACGTTGCGGACAAGGTAGCGAACCTGGGAGCGAACGTGTACCTGGTGGACCGTTTTGGAATCATCACCAGCCAAGACGCCTGGATTAAAGCTCAGAAACGCCCGCTGGTCACCTTGGAAGAGTACCAACGCCTGCGCGACAACATGAAGACGGCGGCCAACGTTGCCGCCACCGATGACCGCACCATGGATGTGCGCTCGGGAAATATCCTGTTGGAGAACACCGATCTAACCGGGGTAACTCCCAATTACGCCGATATCCGCAACATCAACTTGGCGGCTGGGCGGTTTCTGACCGAGGGCGATGATCTGCATCACTCTCCGGTGTGTTTTATTGGCACCGACGTGCTGAAGAAATTCTTTCCCACCGTGGATCCCATCGGCAAAACCATTCGCGCCGGAACGAATACCTACGAAGTTGTGGGAGTGGCTGCCGAAATCGGCAGCGCCTTTGGGCAATCGCAGGACAACTACATCCTGATTCCCTTCAGCCACCTACTACAAAGACTGGCACAGGCAGAGCGATTGGGTGACGATTTTCGTGCAGGCGCAAAATGCCGAAGTCATGAATGCGTCTCAGGATGAGGCGCGGATGTTAATGCGCGCCTGGCGTCATTTGCCTTTTGATGCAGCGGATAATTTTGCGGTATTTGGCTCGGCATCCATCATGGCGCTGTGGCAACAAATCACCGGAAATTTGTTCGCGGTTGCGGTCGCGCTGACCGCCGTTTTCCTGGTGGTCGGCGGCATCGTGATCATGAACATCATGCTGGCCAGCGTCACGGAACGAACCCGCGAAATTGGCTTGCGACGCTCGCTGGGGGCGAGAAAGAAACACATTGTCCTGCAGTTCATGACGGAATCAGCGGTGCTGGCCGCGGTTGGGCGGTTTGATGGGGCTGGCTTTGGCCTACGGCATCGTCGCGCTGGTCCGCGCGGTGACGCCCATTCCGGTGAAAACTCCACTGAGCGCGGTGATTATCTCTCTGTGTGTGTCTACTGGCGTCGGTCTTTTCTTTGGAATTTATCCCGCGATGCGCGCCGCCAAACTGGATCCGATTGAAGCGTTGCGCGCGGACGGCTGAGGCGAAGCGATGGCCCAGGCTCACGGCGAAAATCTAAAACAAGCGATGGATACTTTGCGCGCGCACAAGATGCGCAGCGCGCTTACGGTTTTCGGCGTGGTGTTGGGCGTCAGCGTCATCATGCTGGTGTCCGCGCTGATTACCGGATTCGACGAAACCATTCAGGAAAACATCAAGCAGTATGGCGCGGACACAGCGTTCGTATCGCGGTGGGATCAAGGCCCCCACGGCGAACGCCGCCCGCTGGAAGAGCGCTTGCGCAAGCCGCTCACCATGGAAGACGCGAAAGCGTTGAAAGAAGTCGTGCCCGGCGATTAAGAACGTCACCGTCTTTCTGACCTGGTGGGAGCAAACCGCATACCGTCCGCACCAAGGCGGCGAATGTCAGCGCTATAGATTTTCGCGGGGTGCAGCCGAACTTCGGGCAGGTTTATGCCAACGCCGCGGTTCTTGTCCGGGCGCTTCATCAGCGAAGGCGACGACCTCCACCGCGAAAAAGTGGTCATGCTCGGTGAAAATGTCGCGCCCGTTTTGTTTCCCGGAAGGCCACCCGGTAGGCAAAGATGTGCTGATCGACGGATCGGATTTCCTGGTGATCGGAGTGGTGGAAAAACCTAAGGGTGGCTTCGGAATGGGCGATGAGGACCGCCGCGTGTTGATTCCCTACAACACCTTCCAGAAGATTTATCCCGGAGCATACGAAAATAAGATTCGCTTTCAGGCGTATCCGAACATGTTGGATCAGGCGGTGGATCAAGCCACGGAAGTACTGCGGCGCCGCCGCAACGTGGCCTACAACGCCAAAGACAGTTTCGTAATTCGCACCGCGCAGCAGGAAGTGGAGCAGTTCCACAGCATCGTGGGAATGGTGGCGTTGGCCGCCGTGGTCTTGAGCTCGGTGGGCTTGCTGATCGGCGGCGTGGGCGTGATGAACATCATGCTGGTCAGCGTTACGGAGCGCACCCGCGAAATCGGCATCCGCAAGGCCATCGGCGCGAAGAGCAAAGACATCACCTGGCAATTTCTGCTGGAAGCCATGACGCTTACCGGCGCATGGGCGGCATCATTGCGTTATTCCTGGTCAACGGTTTGGTGCTGTTGATTCGCTTGACGCTGGAATGGCACGGCAGCGTGCCGGCTTGGGCGGCTATAGCTGGCGTGGTGGTCAGCGTAAGCGTAGGACTGTTCTTCGGAGTTTGGCCGGCCATGAAGGCCTCCAAACTTGATCCCGTTGAAGCTCTGCGCTACGAGTGAGATTGTTCACCTGAGACTGAAGTTAACCCACCAATCCGGACAACCTTAGCGCAACGCTAACGCACCGGCCGGTTTGAAGCCCGGAGTAGTCACCACCGAAGAGGCCGTACTGCTGGGCCACACCACCTCGAGAGAAGTCTCGTGTTTCACCAACATTTTAGATTGGCGATCCACACGAACTTCCATGCTATTGGTGCCGTCCGGATGCAGCTCCGAGTTATTTTCTTTCTGCATGACCACGGTCTTGTCCGCTCGATAGAGAATGACGCGGAGGGCGTGCTCGCCGGCGGCGATGGGGCAATTAAAGCGCAGCGTGTCACCGAGGTGCTCGGACTGCAAAGGCGTGGTAAGCAGCAATTCTTCTCCGGAATAAATGGACAGAATCTGGTCGGTGACGCCGGAAACGATGTCGATGCGCAAAGTGGTCTGTGGGATGACAGGCACGGCAGGTTTTGACGCCGGTGCGGGAGCGGGCATCACCGGTCCGTAGGCAGGGACATTGGCGATCTTCGGCGCCGATGAAGGCTTCTGGTTGAGGTCTTTGCTTGGCGCAGATTTCGAGGCGGTAATAGCTGATTGGATGCCGTTCGAAAGCGTGCGCGGCAACCACGGGCTGTTTGAGTTCTTCGACGTCCGGTTGTGGGGAAGCGTCTTCTGTCGTGAACGCGGCTTCGGTGAGGGATTTATCGGCCGCGGGAAGCAGCGTCGCATCGCTCGAATCCGCGGGAACAGCCGCGCCTGACGTTGATCAAGGAGGTGTTTGAAGTGATGGGCGCTTGACTGGCCGGTTCTGCTGCGGCGACTGTGGCCACCGGAGCGCCCACCGATGCGATGACCGCCGGCGTTGCAGGGTGAGAATGATTTCGCCAGGCTCGAGCGATAGGCACGAGCGCGATGAGCGCCAAGGCGGCGCCGCCCGCAATGTATAAATCCCTGCGTTGCATCGGGACGATTCCACCACATGGACTTGGAAGTCCACATCGTTGCAAACGTGGAAGGCAGATTATTCGAGAGCTCTTGCACTTTGGCACTTAACGTTTTCATAGCGGACGCGGCCCACAGCGTGCGCGTTGCGACGAACTGGCTGGAGCTTGTCGAGGCTTTTTCCGCCGCGGCTGGCGCCGCTTCCTTGCCGTGCGCGAACGGATACAGCGAAGCGCCCAGCGCTTCCGCGGTGGCATAGCGCTCCGCGGGATTCTTAGCCAGGCAGCGCATCACGATGCGATCGAACGCCACCGGCAAACTGGGGTTGTGATGCGAAGGAGGCGGCGGCGTAATCGCCACGATCTGCGCGCACACTGCGCTGACCGAGCTGCCGCTGAAGGGCCGCACGCCGGTGGTCATCTGATACAGAATGATGCCCAGCGAAAAAAGATCCGAGCGAGTGTCTTGCGGTCTGTCCCTGAATTTGTTCTGGCGAGAGATAGGCCGGAGTGCCCATCAAGCGTTCCCGATGAGGAGACCTGGGTCGCAAACCTCGCGATGCCGAAGTCGCCGAGTTTAACCTGTCCTTCTTTGGTGATCAGGATGTTGGCGGGCTTGATGTCGCCATGAATCACTTTGGCGCGGTGCGCGCGCGAAATAGCCGCAGCCAAATCCGTGGCCCACAACGCTGCCTTTTCCAGCGGGAGCGGGCCAGCGTCCAAGACCTTTTCCAGAGTCTTGCCTTCGACGTACTCCATCACGAAATAGGGCACGCCATTGGCATCCGTCCCGACATCGTAAAGGCCCACGATGAAAGGATGCGCCAGGCGGCCGATGATCTGGGCTTCACGCAAGAATTGTTTCTGTACATCGCCCGAACCAAAGCCATGTAGAAACGTCTTCAGCGCGACGGTGCGGCCAATCAGCGTGTCGCGAGCTTTATCCACGCGGCTGGTGGCCCCGGTCCCCAGTGTTTCAATAAATTCGTAACGACCCTGCGGAGTAGTCATAGATTTTTTCGCCAGGCGAGCGAGCGTTCCGCCTTTGCTATAGCGTTCATTGTCAAGCATTTCTCGAGCGGAGGGGAATCACCCGATAGTCCCAGTAAGGGAAACTCAAGTACCCTGGTCCCAAGGTCTAATGGAAACACCTTAGATGCGGATTTGGCGGATATACTTAGGCCGAGCGCAACAACTTGGCGGCTCGGGACCCAAAGCTCAACGTTTGGGGACTGATCGTCAGGTTGGAGCAACTGCCTGCGGGGCAGCTTTACGGCGTGCAAAAGGGTAGAGATCGTTGGCCAGAATAGTCGGCCGACAGGATAGCGTGCTGTTGGATCTTTGGCCAAGCAACGAGCCACCAGTTGATCCAAAGCTGTGGGTATCGACGAATTCGCTTGTGACGGCGGCAAAGGAACTGAAGACAAGACCCGGTTGCAAACCCCTGCAAGGTCTCCGCGTCAAAGGGCCGGCGTCCGGTGACCAATTCATACAGCACCACCCCGAGCGAAAATAAATCCGAGCGCGCATCTTGCGGCTTGCCCATGATTTGTTCCGGGCACCAATATGCGGGAGTGCCAGAAAGCGAATTGCCGGCGGATTCTCGCGCGGTCAAACGGGCCATGCCAAAATCCATCAACTTTACGCGATTGTCTTCGGTGATTAGAATATTGGCGGGCTTGATGTCCCCGTGAATTACGCCTTTGCGATGAGCCGCGCCTAATGCGGTGGCGACTTCCGCAACCCAGGCGCACGCGCGAGGCAACGGAACGCGCCCTTTTCCAGAAAGCGATCAAGCGGTTGGCCGGCAAGATATTCCATCACCAGGTACGGCGTGGACGTGGACTCTTCAATGCCCATATCATGCAGCGTGATGATGGAAGGATGCGAAAGTTGCCCTACTACCCGTGCTTCCTGCAGGAATCGCTGACGAGCTTCGCCTTCCGCAAATTCCTGGGACAATAACTTGATGGCCACCAGCCTACCGATCATCGGATCGTGCGCGCGTGCCACGCTGCTATACGCACCGGTGCCAATCATTTCCAGAATGTCGTAGCGGCCGACTTGCACGGGTGCCTTCCTGTCCTGACCGCAGAACTGTGTCAGGTTGCTACAAGAAATCTATCTGGAGACTTGTTCCGCAGGTTGATTACACGAGATGTGACGTTGCTGGCAAAGAGTACCTGGGTACTACCAAGGGGGACCTGAAGTTAGCAGGGTAAAGATGCGTCGTGTTCCCCACAGAAACCCTGACAATTGTTAGTTCGTTTTGGGGGCCGCGACGACAGGCGTTGGGGATTCGTGGCCTTGCAGAATCGATAAAGCGGGCGCGCTGACAAGTCGTGCGGGAAAATCGCGTACAAAAGCTTTCATCGCCGGATGCCACATGCCGTTGAACCCAAAGGAATACATTTCGCGCATCGCTTGCGCGGCGGGCCATTTTTGGACGCCCATGCGGTAGGTGGCCACAAATACGCCGGTGCGGTCTTCCCCGAAATGGCAATGCACAAAAATTTTTTGCTGCGGCTCACTGCGGACCAGGGTGAGGAATTGAACAACTTCTTCGTTGGTGGGCGGAGCGAACTCCCCGATGGGAATATGCACAAAGTGAATGCCGAGCCGCTCGGCTTCCTTTCGTTCCCATTCTGTTTTCTGACGGTCTTCAGCGCGCAAATCCACAATGGTGGTGATGCCTAGTTTTTTTAATTCTTCCAGTCCCTGTTCATTGGGCTGGGCGCCGCGATACAATCCTTCGTTAATTTTCCCTGGATTTGGAATTCCTGGGATTTTCAGCTTGTCGCCGTAGGCCGATGACATCACCGAAGGAGTGATAACCCCGGAGGTTTGCTGCGCAGCCAGGTATCGCGTCGATCCAACAACCACAACCAATGCCAAAGACACTAAGCGGAGTTGAGGCATATTAAATTTGATGCCGATCTTCGAGGGATGGAAAGACTTTAGCTTGAAGTTCGGGGGGCGTACAACGCAATTTTGGGCCTGCTGTTTCTAAGTATTTGAGTCTTTTAGCGATATTGACGACCCGAAATGGCACCACTACTTATAGACAGATTAATCACAGTCACCATAACATTTTGTGAGTTTTTGCTCTTGGACTGCTATTTTTGCTTGACACTTATTTCACGCAGGTCGATACTGCGAATCCAGATTCGGGGGACGTGCTTTCCCCAAGCGGGCCATTGTCGAGGACACCACGGCCGTTTGGAGTCGTGCGACACCAAAGCCGGGTTCAAAGCAAATGCCGAGCGGGGAATTCCATCTTCGCGACGGTATGGCGCGGAATTATTCCGGGACTGATGCTTTCATGAATCAGGTCCTGGTGGCAGGGCATTTGCGTTTCACGGTCGACCCGGTATGCCAGTGACCGTTTTAGGCCATGGCTCCCGATCGGGCGCAAAAAAGATAGATATAAGGTTCCCTGTTAAAGGGAATCTGAAGCGTGAGGAAAAAGATGGCTACTGTGAAAACCGCACTGAACGGCAAGTCTCTGGAGAGCGACGTAACGCCGGAGAAGACTCCTTCGGCAGGTGCGGGTTTGTTTTTTCCTCGATATTTCACGGATGGCAAGAAGTCGCCATTCGATTTCGTCGAATGGGAAAAGCGCACCGCGCTGATCGGCAACGAAAAGGGTGTGACCATTTTCCGCCAGGAAGGCGTGGAAGTTCCCAAGAGCTGGTCGCAGACGGCTACCAACATCGTTACCAGCAAATATTTTCACGGTAAGCCCGGTTCACCGGAGCGCGAAGGTTCGGTGCGCCAGTTAATCGCCGGCGTGGTGAACACCATCGTGCGTTGGGGCGAAGAAGGCGGCTACTTCGCGGGATCACAGCTCGCAAGACGCGTTTCGCGATGAACTGACGCATCTTCTCGTGGAACAAAAGATGGCGTTCAACTCGCCGGTGTGGTTCAACGTCGGTGTGCAGGCACAAGCCGCAATGCTCGGCATGCTTCATCAACTCCGTTAAAGACACCATGGAATCGATCATGGGCCTGACGCGCACGGAAGGCATGCTGTTCAAGTGGGGCTCGGGAACGGGCACGAATTTTTCGAGCCTACGCGGCAGCAAGGAAACTCTTGTCGGGCGGCGGAATTGCCTCCGGCCCGGTCAGTTTCATGAAGGGCTTCGACGCTTTCGCGGGAGTGATCAAGAGCGGCGGCAAGACGCGTCGCGCGGCCAAGATGGTGATTCTCAATGTCGATCATCCGGATATCGTCGAGTTCATCGAATGCAAGCGCAAGGAAGAGCGCAAGGCCCACGTGCTCATCGAGCAGGGCTACGATTCCGCGATCGACGGCGACGCTTACAGCTCTATCTTCTTCCAGAACGCCAACCATTCCGTGCGCGTGAGCGACGATTTCATGCGCGCCGCCGCGGAAGACAAGGATTGGTGGACCAAGAACGTGATCGATGGTCAGCCCGCCGAAAAACTACGCGCCCGCGATCTTGCTCTTCAAGATTGCCGACTCTACCTGGCACTGCGGCGATCCGGGCATGCAGTACGACACCACCGTAAACCGCTGGCACACCTCGAAAAACACCGCGCGCATCAACGCGTCGAATCCTTGCAGCGAATATATGTTCCTGGACGACACGGCTTGCAACCTGGCTTCGCTGAATTTGATGAAGTTTGTCAACTCCAGCGGGCAGTTCGACGTTTCAGCCTTCAAGCACGCGGTCAACGTCACTATCACCGCACAGGAAATTCTGGTGGATAACGCCAGCTATCCGACCCCGCAGATTGCCGAAAATT
This sequence comes from uncultured Acidobacteriota bacterium, assembly GCA_963732705.1. Classification (GTDB taxonomy): domain Bacteria; phylum Acidobacteriota; class Terriglobia; order Acidiferrales; family UBA7541; genus Acidiferrum. Next base: position 217,164 of record CAVTAN010000003.1, read on the forward strand.
CACATAACTTCCGTCCACTCGGATTGGGCTACGCCAATCTTGGGCGCACTGCTAATGTCCATGGCGCTGCCGTATGACTCCGATGAAGGACGCGACGTGGCCGGCGCCATTACCGCGCTGATGTGTGGCGAAGCGTATGCGCAATCCGCGCGCATTGCCGAAGGCATGGGCCCGTTTCCGGGTTATCCCGTGAATCGCGAGCCCATGCTGGACGTCATTCAGCATGCATCGCGACGCTATGCGCGGCATCAAGCCCGACCACGTGCAGACCGAGCTTTTCCTCGCGGCTCAGGAGTCTTGGGATACGGCGCTCGCGCTCGGCGAAAAGTTTGGCTACAAGAATGCCCAGGTTACCGTGCTGGCGCCTACCGGCACCATCGGCTTCATGATGGATTGCGATACTACCGGCATCGAGCCTGACCTCGCGCTGGTGAAATACAAGAAGCTTGTTGGCGGCGGATTGATCAAGATCGTCAACAATACTGTTCCGGAAGCACTGATGAAGCTCGGGCTACACGCCAGAGCAGATGAGCGAAATCGTTTCGCACATCGATCAGCACGGCAAAATTGAAGGTGCACCATATCTTAAGGCCGAGCATCTGCCGGTTTTCGATTGCTCACTGGCTCCCGCTGGTGGCGGCCGTTCCATCGCTTGGACGGGACACGTAAGGATGATGGCCGCGGCGCAACCGTTCCTTTCCGGTGCAATTTCCAAAACCATCAATATGCCCGAGGAATCCACGGTGGAAGATGTGATGGATGCCTACATCGAATCGTGGAAGATGGGACTCAAGGCCGTGGCGATCTATCGCGACAATTCCAAGCGTTCTCAGCCGCTTTCTGCCGCCGGGCAAAAGAAGGACGAGAAAAAGCCTGAGGTCGCGGCCGTGGTGGAAGCCATGCAGCAGGAGTTATTCGCGCGCGCCCAGCGCGAAAAAATGCCAGCGGAGCGCGCCTCGGTCACTCACAAATTCAGCGTGGGCGGTCACGAAGGCTACATCACCGTGGGCATGTACGAAGACGGGCGCCCAGGCGAAATCTTCATCAAGATGTCCAAGGAAGGCTCCACGCTTTCCGGGGTCATGGATGGCTTGGCACTCACGGTTTCTATCGGCCTGCAGTACGGCGTGCCTTTGAAAGTCTACGTGGACAAATTGGTGAATACCCGGTTCGAACCTTCGGGCATCACTGCGAATCCCAAAATTCGCTTTGTCTCTTCGGTGCTGGATTACATCGCGCGCTGGCTGGGCGGGCGGTTCATCTCCGCGGATTATCTGAAGCTGAATGGAGGGGCGGTGGCGTTACCGGAAAGCGCAACGGTTGCGCCTCCTGTTCCGGTGGTCGCTCAGGCCTTGGCGGCATTGCCACGTTTCCAGCGTCCTCATTCGAAGCCCAGCAACGCACATGAGGGCGCTCCGACTTGCTCCGAGTGCGGCATGCTGATGGTGCCCAACGGGGCTTGCTACAAATGCGAAAACTGCGGCAGCACGAGCGGTTGCAGCTGAGAACTGCGAACTGGACGCACAAGAGCGAGGTCTACAGGAATGAGTTCGCATCCCATGGGATGGGACCAGAATGTACAGTCAACTCCAGCCCAACCGTCCCCGATTCCAAGCTCTTCCTCGCTCCCGGACGCCGACTCCGATGTTTCAGCGCTGTACGTCGATGACTCCTCATCCGGGTCGACCCTCGCAGCAGGACGGCCATGTTCCCGGGGATTCCTAAATATCGTGCGCCATGGCGACGGAGCTTCGGCGATTTACGTGGTAACTTACCGGCGTTTGGATTGTTCGGAAATCAGCTCGAAGCCGCTGCTTGCCGAGGGGGCCCGGCTTTTGCTGGATTTGCTGGAGAGGCTGGGCGTAAATATGGAGCTTAGCGAAGTGCGAGGCGCACTGGAAGATGTTTTGCGTCTCGGATCCGCTAACATCCCGGATTTGTGGCTGAGCCAAGAGCAAATTACGGAGAAAAAATTGGTGGAAGACTAGTTTCTGTTCGAATTGCCAGCCTGATGGTAGCGCACCGCGTCATCGGTGCGTATTTTTTTGTCCGTGGCGGCAACAGGAATTGCAGGCAAAACGGACTGTCGCGTTAGCGCGAGCGCATCGGAGGGCGATACGAAGTCAACGCCCGCGGCCGCATGCGAAATCGTGGCGCCAGGGGCGGCGGGACGTTGCGGAGAAAATCTCCACAACTGGGGCAATGGCCCACGTTGGAAGTGGCGGCGGTGGCGTCGGCGCGCAACCAATGTCCGCGAGCGTCGCACAGCTGGTTGATACATTGGACCGTAAATCCTGGCAGATACTGCATCATTTCCCCCCGGAACTGATGTAGCCACTACGCAATCCACCGGCCCTGAACGGCTGAAAAATCGCCCAGAAGTATTTTTATTTGCCGGGATTCTGCTCCGAATGAACTGCGGTGTCAAGGAGAATCACTACTAGATATAGTGGTGTGGTTTTCAGTGTGGAAAACGCCTCGGTAGAAAACTCTAGGCCACGAGCTATGGTGGGATTGTGTGAAAAACTTACAAGACTAAGGCTTCGCGGTTGGCTGGGCAGCTGAAGTAGCTGAGTTACCGCCCGGCTGGTTGACCGCTGGCGCAGCGGGCGGAGTGTGCCGCAGTTCCTGCAGCGCAGCGAGACGCAATTTCATACGATCGATGTCTTGCTGCCTAGTGTTTATTTCCTGCTGCAGAGTGTCGGCCTTTGCTTTTCCGGCTGCGTCGTGCTCGTGATCGGGATTTGACAGATAAGTGTCCTGGTGCAAGGTCAGTTCGCGGCGCGAAATGTCGGCGTCTTTCTCTGCTTCGGCTATGGATGTCTTCAGCTTCGCGATTTCCGGATCGTCTGAGGACGTCGGGCTAGTTGCAGGGTCGTTCGATGGGGTCGCAGTGGTTGCGGCGGCAGCTACCGCGTCTGGCGTCGGGGACTGAGTTTCCAGCTTGGCCGGAGCGTCCACCGTAAGTCCTTGTGCGCCCGGTTTTATGTTGGTCTTGTCCAGATCATCGTCGGTGATTACTTTAGAGGGCTTGGTGGCGCTCTTCGCCTGGTCGCGAGAACGGCGCGCTGCGTCTGCCATGGATTGCGATTGAGCTTCTGGAGGCGCAGAAGACGCGGATGCCTGAGCGGATTGCCCCTGCGCAAGCGTTGCATAAGCAAGTGGCAGTAGGGCCAGTGCAGCTATCAGTCTTCCTGTTATGGAGTTCAGGATTTGACCTGACATTCCTCACCTCGCGGCGACCCAAAGTTGGATATAGAATCCGAATATCCAAGATAACTCCTAAGTACGTTCCAAGCCATTCACGCTCTACTCGGCCGTGCGAAACAGGCAATGGCGATAGCCGGAGAGGAGCCGCCGTGTCTCCCACCGCCAGGATCGGGTGCGCGTATCAGGATGTGGTCACAGGTTGTACAAAAAGCGTTCTCCAAGATGAATGCGTTACGCATAATAAGGACGTATCAGGCAGCCATTAAGATCTGGAGGCCGGAGAATTCGCTTGAAACTTTCAGTAATTTGCCTACTTTTGTTGCTCGCCGGCAGCGCCGCGGGAACGCACGCTCAGGAGGTCTCTGCGAGTGCACCGGACCGCTCACCGGTGATGGCCGCGGAGCCCAACCTTAAGGAGAATTTCGCCCGAGATGAACATACTTTCTGGGACAGAGAGAACGACTGGCTTTTCGCAGGCGTTGGCGCGGCGCGCACGCTGGATTATTTTTCCACCTTGAACATGCGGCGACGCGGTCGCCAGGAAATTTTTCTGACCAACGACCTAGTCGATAATCACGCGGCATTTGCCACCGTTGAGGCGGCAAGCACTGGGCTATCCCTCGGTGCAGCGTATATATTCCACCACTATGGACATCACAAGCTGGAGCGCTGGACTTCCGTCGTGCATATTGGCCTCGCGACCACTGGTGCGGTCCGCAATTATTCGCTGAAGACTTTTCATACCAGGTCTGCCGGCGTTAATCCATGAGCAATATGCCGCTAAGCTAGATCCCGCTATGTCGCCGCTGCTCAAGAAATAAACTGTAAACGTTTGTTGCTTGAGCGCCGTCTGATCTCTGGCGCTCGTTGCGCAGCGGACCGGTGTGCGGCATACTCGCCGCGCGTGCGCCGACCGGCGCGGCGTTGTGGTCTTGGACGAGGAGGTCTGATGGAACAACGCGCCCTGATTCACCGTTTCTTGGGCACGGTAGTTTTGTTGATTTGTTCTGTGATGCCTGGATTGCCTGCGACTATGAAGCATGTCCCTGATGCCTCGAACGTCGGCGCTACTCCGCAAGCAGCCAAACCGGCCTCGAGTACGGATTCCCCTGTAACCGGTAACGACAAGCTTTCGAATAGGCAGAATTCATCGCACGCTCAGAACGAAACCGAGCAATACACGCTTTCCCACGAGCGATACGAAAAAGCGGTCTCTTACTCCCGCGCCGGTTACACCTTGTATTTTGTTTCTTATTTCGTAGGCACCTTGGTCCTGCTGCTGATTCTGCGTTTAGGCGCGGCCGCGAAGTTTCGCGATGTAGCGGAGGCAATCAGCCGCAACAGGCTGATCCAAGCCCTGATTTTTGTACCGCTGCTCATGGTGACCACCGATCTTTTCGATCTGCCCGTCAGCATTTATTGGCATACCCTTTCTTTGCGTTACGAACAATCCATTCAGCATTGGGGCTCGTGGCTGGTGGATTGGATGAAGTCTGAGGCCTTGGGCGTGGGGTTGGCAATCGTGCTGGCACTAATTTTGAACGTGGCCATGCGAAAAAGTCCGCGTCGCTGGTGGCTTTATTTCTGGCTAGCAGCACTTCCGGTGCTATTTTTTTTCTTTTTCATCAGCCCCTGGCTCGTTGATCCGCTGTTTAATCACTTCGAGCCACTGACGAAGGATCATCCTGGATTGGTAACTTCCATAGAACGCCTCACGGAGCGGGCCGGCGTGCCTATTCCCGCCGACCGAATTTTCCTGATGCGCGCCAGTGAGAAAACCAACGCTATCAATGCCTACGTTACCGGCATCGGTGCTTCGAAACGGGTGGTGATCTGGGATACCACTATCAGCAAGACCAGTGCCGACGAGGCTTTATTCATTGTGGGACATGAATTGGGGCATTACGTCTTGGGTCACGTGACCATGGGATTTGTATATTTCGCGGCGGCCTTGCTTCTGGCTTTGTATATCCTGTTTCGCGCGTTGCATTGGGCGTTACCACGCTGGGGCGCCGAGTGGAAACTTTACGGCATTGAAGATTGGGGCTCGCTTGCGGTGGTTTTATTGATTGTGCAAATCATGACTTTTATTTCTTCGCCGGTGGTGAATGTTTTTAGCCGCATGGAGGAACACGCAGCTGACGTATATGGTCTTGAAATTATTCACGGGATAGTCCCAAACTCAGAAGAAGTGGCGGCCCATAGCTTTCAAATACTGGGTGAATTGGACCTTTCGGATCCTAATCCGCCGGCATTCATAACCTTTTGGCTCTATAGCCATCCGCCCCTGGCAGAACGATTGATTTTTGCCCATGACTACGATCCCTGGTCTAAAGGCGAATCTCCCAGGTATGTGAAATAATCTTTAGAGTGCGACTTCTCTGGTCTTCGACATTTTTAGGGCGCGTTCTTCACACTTTATCAAGCAGAGCGGTTCGCCAGACTTTAAATGAACGGCGCCAAAGACGTAATGAACTGTAATATGGAGTCTGCCCCCTTTGACCGCATCGTCCGGCCCATTGTTTAATTCTGCTCCCATTCCGCCGCCTGTTCGTGGCCCCATCGCAAACATTTTTCGGAATGGGGAGGGTTTGCGCGCAGGTTGGCGTTTGCTGATTTACCTTGTTCTCCTGACGGTGTTTACGGTCGGACTCGTTCTACTGAGCAGGCCGTTATTGACCTCACTGCCGTCTCAACTGTTTTTCTCAGAACTCATCCAGTTTGCATGCGCATTCGGCGTCGCAGCGTTGATGTCGTTGTTGGAGCATCGTCGCGTTGACGTCTATGGCTTGCCGAGACAGCAAGCTTTCGGAAAGCGTTTTTGGCAAGGGTACGTCTTTGGATTAGCGGAAATCAGCCTGTTAGTAGGTTTCATCGCTGCCTTCGGAGGATATTCTTTTGGCCCTGTCGCTTTGCACGGTTTCGAGTTGCTTCGCTGGTGTGCGTTCTGGGCCGTAACAATGCTGTTCGTGGGGTTTTTTGAGGAGTTTTTGTTTCGTGGGTACACCCAATTCACGCTGAGCACCGGCATCGGGTTTTGGCCTTCCGCGGTTTTGTTGTCATTGCTTTTTGGCGCGGTGCATCTCGGCAATAAAGGCGAGGGCTTGATCGGAGCGCTGGGAGTGTTCGTAGTAGGTATGTTGTGGTGCTTCAGTTTGCAGCGAACTGGAAGTTTGTGGTTCGCCGTAGGCATGCACGCCGCTTTCGATTTTGGCGAAACATTCCTCTACTCCGCCCCGGACAGCGGCATGGTGGCTCCCGGCCATCTCTCAAACGCCACGTTCCATGGTGCGACGTGGCTGACCGGAGGGACCGTCGGCCCGGAAGGCAGCGTCTTCGACTTTCTGCTTTTATTTATTGCCTTCTACGTGGTGCATCTCTTGTACCCGGCGAGCAAGGCGCCCGGAAGCGAATACGATGGCGTTATTCAACGCACTAACTCGGAAGCCAACACTAGCTTGACCCCTTGAGCGCGTGCTTGCGGTAACGTTTCCGTGAGCGCTTCGAGGGTCGACGGATGCGCATGCCCAATGGCGATGGCTTCTTTCTTGCTCCTGGCTCCAGCAATGGCCAGTACGATTTGCTTTCGAATGAGTGCGACATCCTCAACATCATCCAGAAAAGGCACGTTACGAAACGCGGCGCGAACGCCGCACCGTTTTGCCGTCTCGTAAGCGACCGTGGCCGGGCTCGTACGGCTATCCACGTAAAAAAGGCTGTGCTGCTGCAGCACTGGCATCAACTCCGCCATCAAATTTCGGTCGGAGGTTGACTGCGATCCTTGATGATTGTTCACTCCGGCAACTCCCGGGATATTTTGCAGAAATTGCGTCAACAAGGCGGCGATAGTGGCGCGCGACATTCCCGAACGCAATTCCTGGTCCTCGGGATGCTCCTTGCCCAGCGATTGCATCGGCAAGTGCAACATTACTTCGTCGCCGCGTCGATGCGCGTCCTCGGCGATTTCCGTAGAGTGACGCTGGTTCGGGAGAATCGAAACGGTCAAAGGATAAGGCATCGCAAATATACGAGCCGCCGCACCGCGGTCATTACCGAGATCATCCAGAATAATCGCCAGCCGCGTCTCTCCACCTGGTTGAGTAACTTGGGCGGGAACCTGACCGCGAGACTCCATTGATCCGCGCAGATGAATGTGGATTACGTGGGTAATCACGCCGGCGTGCCGGTAATTCAAAAAAATAGCGTCACCATTCTCCGATTGCGGATCCTGGGTCAGTCCGCGAGCGGTTGCGATGCCGCTGAATTTTTGTAACAGCTTTGTGAGCCACGCTGGTTCGATGTTCTCATCACGTTTGGCAAAGACATGTATCTCGACGTGGTCCGAGGAGTTAGCCACTTTATCGAAGGCGCCTACCTCTCCGTGGACTTCCGAACCCGGAGGCACCACGGTGTTGGCGGCATACACAAATTCGCGTGTAATTCGGTGGATTTCTTCTTCTGGAAGTTGCTTATGCCGTTGGCAGCCCGCGCTGACCATTACCAGCAGAGAGAATAAAAACAACGTTTGCAGCAGTTGATTCGGGTGATACAAAGACGGGCGTTCTGTTGAAAGAGAAGGAGTCTTGATGTGGGTTAGCGAGTTCTCGGGCACCGAGGACTAGGCAGCTTTCTTTACCGGCGTCTTCAGCTGATCAAGAGCTTTGTGGTAGATGGGGTCTTCTGGCGAGAGCGGACGGGGCCCCTGTGGAATGTCCTTCTTGGTGTTATCAGGAGTCGTGCTGTCATCGACATCGGAATCATCTTCGGCGGTCGCGTGAACTACCTCGGTGGGTGTTACCCCTTCCTCAAGGATCGATTTGCCGCTCGGATTGTAATAGTTAGCGGTGGTCAGAATGAGCGCGGAGCCGTCATCCAAGGTGATCAATTTCTGCTCCGAGGCTAAGCCAAAGGTGCGTTCGCCAACGGCGTCACCGCGGTGATTGGAAACGATCGCGGAGGCCAGGACTTCTGCAGCTCCGGAAGTCGTCGCATCAATAAGCACTGAAACGGGATTCTTCCACACCACCTGTTTACCTTCAGCGGAAAAAGTTTGGGTCGACACGGTTTGGCCCCGGAGCGTTGTCAGCGTGCCCGACGGAACGAACAACCGTGCGACGGCGATTCCTTCGGAGACCGGCCCTCTGCCACAGTCGCGCAGGTCCAAAATAACGTTTCGTGTACCCTGTTTTTCCGCTTCCACCAACCGCCCGCGGATTTCCTCGGCTCGGCCAGCGTCCAGCGATGTGAGCCGCAGAACCAATGTGTCGGCCTCGGCTTTCTGACTGACCAATTTGACGGCCAAGGGCTTTTCGCGAACTACGTCCACTTCTTCCGGGGTCGCTTTTCCACGGCGAATGACTCCGACCTTCACTGCCGTCCCCGCTTGTCCGGTGAGTAAGTTCATGGCTTGGCCTACGGACATGTCGCGCGTCGTAAATCCGCCAATCGATTCGAAGATATCGCCGCTGTGGATGCCAGCCTTGGTACCGGCGCTATCGGGCAGGACGGAGATGACGATAACGTATCCAAAGCGCTTACTGAGCGTGATCCCGCTTTCTCCGGTGCCGGAGTTTTGGATCTTCTTTTTGTATTCGTCGTACTCGCGCGGGGTCAAATAACTGGACTGGGTGTCCAGGGACTCGAGCAACCCATGCAGCGACCCGGCTGTGACCGTGTGCATGTTGGGCTCGTCCACGTAGTCCTGCTGAATCTTTTGCAGAACTTCCCCAAAAACTGTGAGGGATTTGTAAGCCTTGTCATCGGGCGTGCGCCCCATAACATGGCCAATACCGGCATAGCAGAAGATGATCAGAGACACTAAAATCAGCCCTATTCGCGCTACTCGATTCATCGCTCCACCTATCGGAAAGCTTCTCAAAGTATAACACTGCTTCTATACTGAGACGCGGTGCGTGGGGTAAAGGAAGTCCAGCGTTTCAGGCCGCAGTCTATTCAAAATCTCCGACCGTGCCGCACCGTACCCGGGTCATACCCATGCAATAGACACAGGAACGTCGTTAATTGATGCTGTTTGACCACATTATGTCGCACGTCTAGGCTGGACCTACTTGTAATTCGTTCATTCTATTGAACAATTATTGCTTCTTATGGCGTGCAACTTGCTGCTAAAAGACGTTCAATGTTTCAAACCACCATATCAACAAGCACTTCAACCGAAGGTATCGGACTGCACACCGGCGTTTATGGTCACGTGACGCTGAATCCTGCCCCTGCGGAAACAGGTATCGTCTTTCGGCGCACGGACTTAGACAATTTCCCGATCGAGGCGCAAGGCCACAACGTCGCGCGCGTGAGTTATGCCACCAGCTTGATGAAGCAAGGCGTGCTTCTCTCTACCACCGAGCATCTTCTTGCAGCCATCTATTCTTGTGGAATCGATAACATTTTTATCGATATCGACTCCATCGAAATCCCCATTCTTGATGGCTCCGCCGAACCTTTCATGCAGATGCTCGAACGTTGCGGGATCCGCAGGCTTCGTCGTCGTCGGCGCTTTCTTAAAGTGTTGAAGCCACTGGAGGTAGTCGAAGGCGACCGTCGGATTGGCATTTACCCTGCCGATGACTTTCGCATCGGCTGTTACGTCGATTTTCCCCACCCGCTCGTCGGCCAACAATCTTTCAAAATGGTTGTAGATTCGGAAAGTTTCCGGCAGTTGCTGGCGCGGGCTAGGACGTTTTGCTTCGAACGCGACATTCAACCGCTTCGCGGCATGGGTTTGATCCGCGGAGGATCTCTTGACAACGCTATTGTGCTCACCGAATGCGGGGTTATGAACGGTCCTCTGCGCTTCCCCGACGAATTTAGCCGTCACAAGGCTTTGGACCTCATAGGTGACTTAGCTTTGGTGGGGTTGCCGCTGCTGGCAAGGGTGGAGGCCTACAAAGCCGGACACGCGCTGCATACCCAATTGGTCGGTCGCCTGCTCGCTGACCCTTCTCTCTGGACCATCACTACTGCTGAAGCGTCCGCGACCGAAGCGAGGTTATCGCGATCCGCTGTTCAAGCGGCCGACTAGTCCCCGGCAACGGCAAGTTTCAAATCCTATTTTCAACATTCCTATTAATGAGTCGTCGCCATCTTGCGCTTGCCTCGTTGCCAAATTCCCGTGGGTCCCACAAACTAACTGGAAACCGATGCCAAACAAAGATCTCGCTGTCGTCATTCTCGCCGCAGGCAAGGGCACGCGTCTCAAGTCTAGCCTGGCGAAAGTTCTCCATCGCGCTGGCGGCCGCACACTGGTGGAGCAGGTGATTCGGGCGTGTCTGCCATTGGGTGCCAAAAAAACGATTGTGATCGTTGGTCACCAGGCCGAGCAAGTCATCGCCACGGTGGTGCCGCTGGGGGCTGAAGCAGTTCTGCAGCATCCCCAAAATGGAACCGGTCACGCCATGCAAGTTGCTCGGCGAGCGCTCGGGAATAGCAAATTTGCCATCGTGTTACCAGGAGACGCTCCGCTGGTGCGTCCGGAAACTGTTAAAGCCTTGATCGCCACCCACCGGGCCGCTGGAGCGGCGGCAACGGTATTGACAGCAGTGGTCGCCGATCCCACCGGGTATGGGCGTATTTTGCGGAAATCCGATACCGCCATTTCGGCCATCGTGGAGGAATCGCAGCTCAGCGGCGAGCAGGCCGAGATCAACGAAATAAACTCCGCTATCTATTGTTTCACGCTCGAAAAACTCTGGCCCGCGCTGGCGCAGGTCCAGCCTAACAATAAGCACCGCGAGCTCTATTTGACGGATGCTGTAGCCGTGTTGGCTGCCAAAGGCGAAAAGGTCCTCGCGCAAGTGGCGGCGGACTCCCGTGAGGTGCTGGGCTGCAACACGCGAGCGGATCTTGCTGAAGTGGATCGTATTTTTCGGGAATGGAAACGCAACGCGTTAATGGCGGCGGGCGTCACCATTCAATTGCCGGAAACCGTTTTGATCGATCCGGAAGTTGTCGCCGGGGAAGACACGGTGATTGAGCCGGGCGTTCAGCTTCTGGGCAAAACTAAAATCGGCGAGCGCTGCCTCATTCGTTCTGGTAGCGTATTGAGCGACGCTGTTCTGGCTGACAATGTCATTGTCGAAGCTCACTGCCTGGTGTCGGACAGCCGTCTAGATGACGATGTCATCATCGGACCGTTTGCGCGTTTGCGAGGGGGCACCCATCTGAAGTCCGGGGTGCGCATCGGGAATTTCGTGGAGCTGAAGAAATCATCTGTTGGCGAAGGCACCAAGGCGATGCACCTCACCTATCTCGGTGACGCCACCATCGGCGCTAAAACCAACATAGGCGCCGGGACTATCACCTGCAATTACGACGGGTTCCACAAGCACCCGACGATCATCGGTAACAAAGTTTTTATCGGCAGCGATTCTGCTCTGGTTGCGCCCGTTCGCCTGGGCGATGGCGCGTATGTGGCGGCAGGTTCGACCATTACTGAAAGTGTGCCAGCTGACGGCTTGGGAATTGCACGAGGCCGACAGGTCAACAAGGAACGTTGGGCCTCAAGGAAGCGTCGCGAATTGGCCGCTGCTGATGCCGGTAAAACTTCCGCCAAGAAATCCTCACTTAAATCAAAAAAACGAAGCCGCTGAGCCCTTCGCTCACTACTCTTTTGGCGCTGTGTTAAAATAAAGTTTCCGAAAAGCCCAGAGGGAGTCGCCGCCGGCATGAAATTTGGAGTCGTAGTCTTTCCGGGATCCAATTGCGACCACGACGCGTTTTACGCCATCAGCGATGTGCTTCATCAGCCTGTTGAGTTCATCTGGCACCAGTCCGAAAATTTAGCTAATTGCGACGCGGTGATCCTTCCTGGTGGCTTCGCCCACGGCGATTATCTGCGCACCGGGGCGATTGCGCGATTCTCCCCAGTCATGAGATCAGTAGAGAAGTTCTCTAAGAGCGGCGGCTTGGTGCTGGGGATTTGCAACGGGTTTCAAATTCTCCTCGAGGCGGGACTCTTGCCCGGTGCGGTGATGCGCAACGTCGGCCTCCGCTATATTTGTCGGCACGTGTATATCCGCGTGGAAAATACGGCGACGCCCTTCACTCATTCCGCCAAGAAGGGCCAGGTATTGAAAATCCCGATCGCGCACAACGACGGCAATTACACCTGCGATCCGCACACGCTGTCCGAACTTCAGAAGAATCAGCAAATTGTTTTTCGGTACACCACTGCGGATGGCCGTGACGACGCGTCCGGAAATCCCAATGGCTCACTGGAAAATATTGCCGGAATTTGCAATCGCGAACGTAATGTCGCGGGCCTAATGCCGCATCCCGAGCGCGCAGTGGAAGCCGAGCTCGATTCCGCGGATGGCTTGGTTCTATTTCGATCGATGGTGGAAGCGTTTGTAACTTCGGCGAAGGCTAGTGCCTGAGTTGTTACCGCGCAATTTCTTTTTTTTGAGCGCAAAACTTTATCGTATCCTCTGTTGTTCTAAGCCAGAGATCTCTAAGCAGGAAAATTGGCCACGGTAAGCATGGAAATAAGAGTCACGGCGGAAGTCGCCTCGGAGCACGGCCTTTCCGCTCCGGAATACGCGCGTGTCCAGCAAATCCTGGGCCGCGACCCGAACATCACGGAGTTGGGGATTTTCAGCGTGATGTGGAGCGAACACTGCTCCTATAAATCCAGCAAGGTTCACCTGAAACGGCTGCCAGTTCGCGGCAAGCAGGTGGTTCAAGGCCCGGGCGAAAACGCCGGTGTTGTCGATATCGGCGACGGTCTGGTTGCTGCGTTCAAAATCGAATCCCACAATCACCCCAGTTTTGTAGAACCCTTTCAAGGGGCGACGACCGGCGTTGGCGGTATTTTGCGCGATATTTTCACCATGGGCGCGCGGCCCATCGCAATTCTGGATTCGCTGCGCTTCGGACCGGTCACTACGACAGCAGCCGCTCCCGACTTCCCCGCGGAAAACATCGCAAAAAACCGGCGCATCCTCGACGGCGTCATTCGCGGGGTGGCCAGCTACGGAAATTCTTTTGGGGTGCCCACTGTAGGCGGAGAAGTTTGTTTCGAACCGTGCTACTCGCAAAATCCGCTTGTCAATGCTTTGGCTCTGGGCATCGCCAAAAAAGAAGATTTGTTTTTTGCTAAGGCGCGTGGCACCGGCAATCCGGTTATTTATGTGGGTGCAAAGACCGGGCGCGATGGAATCCATGGAGCCTCGCTTTTGGCTTCCGCGGAATTTACCGAAGAATCGAAACAGAAGCGTCCCAATGTTCAGGTGGGCGATCCCTTTGTTGAGAAACTCTTGCTGGAAGCGTGCCTAGAGGCTATGACAACGGGCGCAGTGGTGGCCATACAAGATATGGGGGCCGCCGGTTTGACCTGTTCCACCACCGAAATGGCCTCGCGCGGAGGTACTGGCATCGAGATCGATCTCGACCGCGTGCCGCAACGCGAGACGGGCATGACGCCCTACGAAATTATGCTCAGTGAATCGCAAGAGCGCATGCTGCTCGTAGCGGAGAAGGGCCGCGAAGGAGAAGTGCTGAGGGTCTTTCAGAAAGTGGGGGCTCGACGCGATGGTTGTTGGCACCGTGACCGATGGCGGAGTGTTGCGCGTCAAGAATCACGGAAAAGTCGTGGCCGAAATTCCCGCGCACCCGCTTGCGGAAGAAGGCCCTGTGTACCAGCGCCCCATGGCGCGCCCCGTGCAGCGCGAACAATCCGCGGCGGACTGGTTCGCTTTTTCGCCCGAACAGAAAAATCTCACTGAAAATTTCAAGCGCTTGCTGGCTTCGCCAGCAATTTCTTCAAAGCGCTGGATTACCGAGCAGTACGACACCATGGTGCGCACCAACACGCTGGTGGTTCCAGGCGCCGGTGACGCCGCGGTTCTTCGCATCAAAGGCACGAAACGCGCCCTTGCTTTAGCTACCGATGGCAACGGCCGCTGGTGTCAGTTGAATCCACGCCTCGGTGCCATGCACGCCGTTGCTGAGTCAGCGCGCAACGTCGCTTGCTCTGGAGCGAAACCCATAGCTGCAACCAATTGCTTGAATTTCGGCAGTCCAGAAAAGCCCGAGGTCATGTGGCAATTCAGCGAAGCAATCGACGGCATTACAGCCGCGTGCAATGAACTGGAGATTCCCATCACCGGCGGTAACGTGAGCTTCTATAACGAAACTCTGGGGAGCTCCATTTATCCCACGCCGGTGATCGGAGTTTTGGGCATCCTCGAGGATGCCGGCAATGTTCTGAAGCTGGGCTTTCGCGAGGCGGGCGACGCGATTGTCTTATTAGATGGCTCAAACGATGTGAGTGACCCGAGCCGCTTGAATCTCAGCGAAAGAGTTTCCGAACTCCCGCGCGAATTTTGCTCGTCGGAATATTCAAAAATCATCGCCGGAATTGTGGCTGGCCAGCCACCGGCCATCGATCTTGCCGCGGAGAAGCGGCTGCAAGAGTGTCTGGTGGCCCTTGCCTCCGTTCAGCGCAATTCAATCGGCGCATGACATCAGTGATGGCGGCCTGGCCGTGACGCTTGCCGAATCGAGTTTGCTTTGGCCCAACACGAAAATACGAGCGTAGTTCCCTGGGAGCGCAGATTACGCTCGATGAACGCGGCCAGCGCGGTCCTGCCGAATTCGCGTTTTTCGGCGAACGAGGCGCGCGTGCAGTAGTTTCCGTTTCCACGTCATCGTTAGCCACGGTACTCTCGACCGCACGCGCGCACGGCATCGCCGCGTTGCAGATCGGCAGCGTGAGCGGCGATGGCATTTTCCGCATCGAATCAATGGAAGTGCCATAATCGAAGAGTCCGTTGAAACACCTTCCGCGACATTTGGGCCCATTCCTGGAGCGCGCACTTAAACAATGAATCCTAAGCTCGCTTACGCCGACGATCATTTCCACGACGAATGCGGAGTATTCGGCGTCTTCGGCCATCCTGAAGCCAGCTAATCTGACATATCTCGGTTTGTACGCCTTGCAGCATCGCGGCCAGGAATCCGCCGGAATAGTTTCCAGCGATGGCCACGAACTACATCTTCACCGCGCCATGGGTGAGGTGGAAGAAATTTTTCAGCCTGCCGTGCTGGCGAAAGTTCCGGGCACTGCCGCGATCGGTCACGCCCGGTATTCCACAGCCGGCGATAAAGCATTGCTCAATGCGCAGCCCATCATGATCGATTGCAACAAGGGCAAGGTCGCGTTGGGTCACAACGGAAATCTCACCAACGCCGCGGAATGGCGCCGCAAGCTGGAACATCGCGGCTCGATTTTTCAAACCAACAGCGACACGGAAGTGATCGTTCATTTGATCGCCCGATCACCGGCCCGCAATTTGTCCGCGTGCGATTGGCGATGCACTTAACCAGGTGGAAGGCGCATACTCTTTGCTGTTGCTTACGACTGACGAGTTTACGCGGTGCGCGATCCACGCGGGTTTCGTCCGTCTAGTGCTTGGCAGATTGCCCGCAACTGAAACTGCCGGCGGAAGCCTGGATGGTGGCTTCCGAAACTTGCGCGTTTGATCTTGCTGAACGCCCAATACATTCGCGAAGTTGAGCCCGGCGAGATGGTGCGCATCTCCAAATCCGGCATCGAGTCGATTCGTTTTGCGCCGCCCAAGCAGCAACAACATTGCGTATTTGAACACGTATATTTTTCTCGCCCGGACAGTATTATTTTCGGCCGCTCCGTGAACGAAAGCCGCGAAGCTTTCGGCCGCCTGCTGGCGCAGGAACATCCTGCCGACGCTGACATCGTTGTGCCGGTGCCGGACTCCGGCGTTCCCGCTGCTGTGGGTTACGCGCTCGAATCGAGAATTCCTTTTCGCATGGGGCTGATTCGCAATCATTATATCGGCCGCACTTTCATCGAGCCGTCTCAGGCCATCCGCAATTTTGGCGTTAAGCTGAAACTCAATCCGGTGCGCGGGATTGATCGAAGGCAAGCGCGTCGTGTTGGTCGACGACTCCATCGTTCGCGGTACTACTAGCCGCAAGATCGTACGCATGGTTCGCGAAGCCGGAGCCAGGGAAGTGCACGTCCGCATCAGTTGTCCTCCCACGATTTCGCCGTGCTATTACGGCGTCGACACTCCCACTCGTGAGGAGTTGATTGCCTCTTCCAACTCGCCGGAACAAATTCGCAAATTTCTTGGCGCGGACTCCCTCGGTTATATCTCGCTGCCCGGGTTGCGCCAGGCGGTGAATGACGCGAAGGCAAGTTCTGCACTTCCTGTTATACCGGCGTGTATCCGACCGATCTTGGTGCAACTGGAGGTTCGCGCCGGTAGGGGGCGGCAATGGCGTAGTCGGTGACTTGAATGGGAACTCTGCGGATGAAATTGCGATAGAAAGGCCTGTGGTGGTGGAAAGTGAAGGCTGAAAGCAAGAAGAAAGCAGGAAGAAGCGCACGTCCCGGTTGGCACAAAGATTCAGCGTGAGATTATCGCGTGGTTTTGGGTGGGTTTGGCATTTCCTGCTGATAAACGGAACCATTGGACAAGCTCGCGTGATTCCTTCCGGTTCCATGGAAAATACTTTGCTCATCGGCGATCACTTGATCATGAGCCGTGTCGGCTACGACGCCGGAGTTCCGTTCACCAATTGGCACGTGCCGCTGTGGCGCAATCCGAAGCGCCAGCAGGTAATTATCTTCAAGCCGCCCTTTGCGCCGGACACTCCTGACTACGTGAAGCGCGTGATTGGGTTGCCAGGCGACAGTGTGGACATTCACGACGGGGCCGTTTGGATAAACGGGCAAAAACTAACCGAGCCGTACGCTTTAGGCGCGAGCGAGCCATATGAACTGCATACCCCATATAAGGTTCCCGATAATTGTTATTTCGTAATGGGCGACAATCGCGGCAATTCTTACGACAGCCGCTTCTGGGGCTGCGTTCCACGCAAGGACATCATCGGCACGCCAGTGATGATTTATATGTCGCTAGACGCGCCATCCGACGCGTGGGAGCCAGGACAGATTCGCGAACGTTTTTTTGCTTACGCAAACGCCATACTGCACCCAGGCAGTGTGCGCTGGAAAAGATTGTTTCATATATTTTAATTGCGGGAATCCGCGGCATCCTGAGAAGCACATCGTGTGCCGTGCCCTCCGCCGCTGTAATCGCTGGCAAAATCCGAATTCGCTTTAAAATCGTGCCGCACACTTATTTCTAAGCTTCAGCAAGATAGGGCTCGCTATGAAATACGAAGACGCCGGAGTCAACATTGCAATTGCGGATGACGCGAAGCAGCGCATTCGCCATCACGCCAGCCGCACCTTTACTCCCGGCGTTCTTGGAGGTATCGGCGGCTTTGGCGGACTCTTCGCGCTCGACACCAAAAAATGGAAAGAGCCCATCCTGGTGTCGAGCGCCGATGGTGTCGGCACCAAGCTTAAAGTAGCGATGGCCATGGGGGTTCATTCCACCGTGGGCGGCGACTTGGTAAATCACTGCATCAACGACATTTTGGTGCAAGGTGCAGAGCCACTTTTTTTCTTGGATTACCTCGCTATGGGCAAGCTCGAGCCGCAGGTTATCGAGCAGCTTATCGATGGAATGAGCCGGGCCTGCCGAAAAGCGGGATGCGCGCTTATCGGGGGCGAAACGGCGGAGATGCCGGGATTTTATCCGGAAGGTGAATACGATGTGGCTGGATTCATCGTGGGGGTTGTCGAGCGAAGCCGCATGCTCAATGGCAAAGGGGTGAAACCCGGAGACGCCCTGATCGCCCTGCCTTCGTCGGGACTGCACACCAATGGCTATTCGTTGGCTCGTAAATTAATTTTCGAGATGGCGAAGCTTCGCCCCGACACCTACGTCGCCGAAGTGGGAAATAAAATCGGCGCGGAATTGCTGAAGCCTCATCTTTGTTATGCTCCGGCGCTCAAGAATATTGTCGCGCGCGGTTGCGTTTCGGCTCTTGCGCATATTACTGGCGGGGGCTTACCGGGTAACCTGCCGCGGGTCTTGCCGAGCGGCGTGAAAGCGCAAATCGAGTTGGATTCCTGGCCCGTGCCGTCGATTTTTAAATATCTCGCCAAGATTGGGAACATTGAAGGCGACGAGTTGCTGCATTCTTTCAACATGGGCGTAGGCATGATCCTCGTTGTTCCACCTGCGCACGTGAAATACGTCGAAACCGATCTGAAAAAGCGCCGGGAAAAATTCTTTCGCATCGGCCGGATCGAGCGTAGCGATTCGGGCAAAGCGCGCGTGGCATATTCCGGGAATCTGGCGTTGTAGCACTTAAAAACGCTTTCAGATGTCTTGTTCAGCTTTCGAACCTCAGGTGCAGGACTGCATGGCGCCGAGTTTTGTCGCGCCGATTGACTGTGCTAACGTTTTGCGTTCATGAAAAGACGTATAGCGGTGCTACTAAGTGGGCGAGGCTCTAATTTTGAGGCTCTTGCCGAAAGCGTGGCTGCCGGGCGAATTCCGGGCGCAGAGATCGCAGTGGTAATCGCCAACCGCGAAGGTACCCCAGGCATTGAGCGCGCCAAAGCCCGCGGTTTAGCTGCCGAAGAGATGTCTTCACGCGGCCTTGAGCGCGAAGTTTATGATCGCCGGGTTGTAGCCGTTTTGCGGGAATACGAAGTCGACCTGGTATGTCTCGCGGGATACATGCGCTTGCTGTCTCCGTACTTCGTGCAAAGTTTTCCGCAGCGGATTCTGAACATTCATCCGTCACTGCTGCCGTCTTTTCCTGGACTGGAATCGCAGCGTCAAGCCCTGGAGTATGGCGTGAAGTTTGCCGGTTGTACCGTGCATTTTGTCGATGAAAACCTCGACGCCGGGCCGATTGTCTTGCAAGCTGTAGTTCCGATTGTGGATGAGGACACTACCGATACCCTGACTGAACGGATTCTGCGGGAGGAGCATCGTATATACACCGAAGCGGTAAAAATCGTGCTCGACGGCCGGTTCAAAATTGAAGGGCGCCGGGTCATCCAATGGACCAGCCAGCCGCTACAAAGATAAATTTCGATCGCATGCCCACACCATCTTTTCAACCCGTCGCCGAACAACTCGCTTACTTGAAAAAGGGAAGCGCGGAAATCATTCGCGAGGCGGAACTGCAAAGCAAACTTGAAAAATCGGCAAAAGCGGGCAAGCCTCTGCGGGTGAAATTGGGCGTGGACCCCACCGCTCCCGACATTCATTTGGGCCACACGGTGGTCATACGTAAGCTCAAGCATTTCCAAGAGATGGGTCACACCGCAGTGTTCTTGATTGGCGATTTCACCGCCATGGTTGGCGATCCGACCGGCCAATCGGAAACGCGGCCTCCCCTTACGCGTGAACAGGTTAACGCCAACGCGGAAACCTATCTCCAGCAAGTCTTCAAGATTCTGGATCGCGATAAAACTGAAATTCGCTATAACAGCGAGTGGCTGGACAAGCTATCCAGCCACGATATTGTTCGCTTGTGTGCGAAGTATCGTGTGGCACGCATGCTGGAACGCGAGGATTTTCACACCCGACTTACCAACCAGCAGCCCATCTCCATGCACGAACTCCTTTACCCGCTGTTGGTGGCTTACGATTCCGTGGTTCTGGAAGCCGACGTAGAACTCGGCGCCACCGAACAGAAATTTAATTTGCTGATGGGCCGCGAAATTCAGCGCGAATACGGCCAAGAATCGCAAGTGGCTTTCACCATGCCTATTTTGGTGGGGCTCGATGGCGCGCGGAAAATGTCCAAGAGCCTCGGTAACTACGTGGGCATTACTGAAGCGCCGGACCAGATGTTCGGCAAGGTCATGTCCATCCCGGATGAATTGATGTGGTCTTATTACGAGCTGGTCACGGACCGCAAGCCGGAAGAAATTTCTTCTCTCAAAGCAAACGTCGCGGCGGGAAGTACTCATCCGATGGAGGTCAAGATGCTTCTCGCGCAAGAGGTGGTTTCCGGGTTTCATGGAGAGCCTGCAGCCCGCAAAGCATTCGAAACCTTTCAGCACGTGTTCCGTGATCGCCAGGCGCCGCAGGAAGCACCGGTAAAGAGTATCGCTATTGCTGCGCCGACAACGCTAAAAGCATTCTTACTGATGCTGGGATTAGCCACCTCAATTAGCGAAGCCGAGCGACTGGTAAAACAAGGTGCAGTGGAAATGGATGGCCAGCGCCTGGAAGATCCGCGTACAGAAATCGATTTGAGCAAGCCTCGCGAATTTCTGCTGCGCGCGGGAAAAAAGAAGTTCGTGCGTGTGGTTATAGGCTGAATCAGTTCAGGATCGTAGCCAACCGACAATTAAAGCAATTCGAAAACTATCAATTCAAGATGTCGCCAGTCATTTCCACCACCTGGCGAGCCAGAGATGGTGCGGCGGTAAGCCCCGGCGACTCAATGCCCACCAAATGGATCATGCGCGGGAGGAACTTATCGCGTTCGACCACAAAATCCGCCATGAAATGCTCTTCCGGCGGCACCAGTTTTGGTCGGAGGCCCGAGTAGGCCAGTTGTAGGTCCTCGTCCCGGATTGCCGGCAGCAATTTTCGAGCGCCTTCTGCGAATTCAGAGACCGGGATGCGGTCTCGCTCGTAATCATCCTTTTGTTGCACGTAGCGAACGGTTGGCCCGATTAGTATCGTATTCCAGATCGTCTTTGTGAAATGCACTCCAAGACTTAAGGCGTGTGCATGCGGAAGTGGGTAAACCAAACCATTGATCAGTCCCGCTTGCGGCCCGCGTACTTCACAATATTCGCCGCGTACGGGATAGATTTTCCACGAATGATTGCCCGCCATGCGCGGCTACTTCGTCGGCGTGTAGATCCAGCCGCGTTAACCACGCAGCGGGCTTCGATGGTTTCACGAGAGATTCACTTGCTGGGCTGGCGTTTGTTTGCGCGTGCGTGTCCTGCGTCATCGCCGATCCGCACTTGGACGCGGACGCCCTCCGCGATGGTTCTAGTGAAACTACGCGAGCTCGCGTAACAATATGCGTCCCTTGATCCACGGCCAAGCGCGCAAAGGTGCGAACCAATTCTTCCGAGGAAAAGATGCCCGTGCTCGGTACATCCAGCGCGGCAACTCCGGTAATATTAGGCTCACGCCTGCGGATTTCTTCCGGTCCAATGATCCGCAAGCCTTCCACGCCGTTTTCCTGGCCGCGTTTATGAAGGGCCTCCAGCGCCGCCAATTCGCTGGCGTCGCCGGCTACCACCAGTTTGCCGGTGCGCCGGTGCGTAACATTATATTTTTCACAAAAAGCAAACGAGAGCCGGTTGCCTTCCAGGCAATGGCGCGCTTTAAGCGAACCTGGTGCGTAGTACAGTCCGGAATGGATGACCCCGCTGTTGCGCGTGCTGGTGGCCATGCCTACGCGTGGAAATTGCTCTACAACAAATACATCCTGCCAACTGTTTCGAAATTTCCGCGGCGATGGCGCAGCCAACCAGGCCGCCGCCGATAATCAAGATATTGACTTGATCCATAAGATTGAAGGTACGGAACCAGCCAACCGCGAAAGATCCATTTATTTCTTAGGATGTTCCCCGGACGGAACTTCGTCAAGAAAACGGCAGCGTGTCCACCAGCCGCACTTGCGACCCGTCATGCACCGCGTAAGTTGGCGTGTTTGTCTTTGTCGTACCCCGAGCGCCATAGCGAAGCGGCGCCGTGCATGCCATCTTTGTTTATGGCATAGAAAAATATATGAAAGGTGGCGAGCTTTTTCTTATCTTTTTTATAGTTGTGCGCCACGCGGCTCATGGCCTCGAGGCACGCCTCCGAGGGTGACTTGCCGCGGCGCATCATTTCCACGATAGTGTGACCGCCAGAAATTTTGATGTTCTCTTCGCCTTTTCCCGTAGAGCCCGCGGCACCGACTTCGTTGTCCACAAAACATCCTGCGCCGATGATCGGTGAATCTCCAACGCGGCCGGGAATTTTCCACGCCAGTCCGGAGGTCGTGGTGGTCGCGGAAATGTCTCCTTTGGCGTCTACGGCCATGCAAGGAATCGTGCCCGTGGGCGGGTGCGCAATCACGTTTTGAATATGCGGCAGCCAGGCGCGTTTTTCAGGCGTATCGAAAATGGCGGCAATTTGTTGGTTGTATCTGTCCATCGAGGATTTCTGCACATATTCGGGACTGTCGATTCCCGGGCGCCAGTTGAACGAGGTGGAAGCCTTCCACGCTAACCACGCAAGGCGGGAACGTTCGGTGAGGAGATTTAAATCTTCGAAGCCCTCGTCGACCGCGAAGCGGTGAGCTCCTTCGCCGACAATCATTACGTGATTGGTGCGCTCCATTACCGTTTTCGCCAGGCGTGAAACATTTTTGATGCGGCGCACACTGGCCACCGAGCCCGCGCGCCCTGTGGGGCCGTGCATACAGCTGGCGTCCAGCTCCACTTCGCCTTCTTCGTTGGGGAGGCCACCGTAGCCCACGGAATCATCGTTGGGATCGTCTTCCACCACGGTTACTGCGGCCACTACGGCATCCAGCGTATCGCCGCCTTTTCTGAGGATGTCCATTCCGCGATCGAGTGCGTGCAGGCCGTTCGCGCTGGAAATAATCAGCGGGCGCTTGCCTTGAGCGACATTTTGGGCTTTCGGCGGCAACGGAGCGGCCGCGTTTGGTCGGTCACTGTGTCGCGGCCAAAAAGTTTATTGGCGCCGGCCACGGCGCTGCCTGCCAGTGAAGTCAGGAAGAATTTCCGCCTCGACCAAAGTTCCATGAAAGCCTCCGGTGTCTCGCCTGTGCAGATTTTGTCCGAAGCGAAATCCTGCGGGCATAGTATGTGGCAGCGACGCGGGTAACGTGAATTAAAAGTTTTAGGTTTCGAGACGCGAAGAATTATTCGGCAGCGCCCAACGGCAGGAAGTATTGGGTGCCTTTGACGGGGTCCTGGAGCCGACGCAGCAACTGCTGCAAATCTTCAGAACGCTCCACGAAATCGATCTCCGAAGTGTCGATCACCAGCAGATCTGACGCGGCGTAGTGAAAGAAAAAATGTTCGTAGGCGCGCGCAACTTCTTCGATGTACTCGAGGGAAATTTCGCTTTCATCGCGAGAAGCCTTTTTCTCGATCCGTGCACGCAAGACTTCCGGTTTGGCTTGCAGATAGATAACCAGGTCTGGTGCAGGGATACCCGCGGTCAGCACTTCGTAGTAGCGGTCGTAAAGTTTCAGTTCTTCGTCATCGAGATTCAGGTTCGCGAAAATACGATCCTTCTCAAGCAGAAAATCGGAAAGGACTGGAGCCGGGGCGCCTGCCGCCAAGCGCTTCGCGAATACGTTTCTGGCGTTCCATCAGGAAATACATCTGGGTGCGGAGCGCGGAGCCGGGTTTTTCTTTATAAAAATCGGAGAGAAAGGGATTGTCGTCGCAATCGTAAAGACGTCGGGCATGTAGTTTTTCCGCGAGAATCTTTGCCAGCGTCGTTTTGCCCACCCGTAGCGGACCCTCAACCACAATAAATTTGGGGGTTTTTGGTCCGCGCTGTTCTTCGCCGCGCGGTTCGCCGGTGGCTGGCCAACCAAGCGCTTCGCTGGCTCGCGATGGCTCAAAGTTCGAATCGGCGGCGGACATGGTAGTTGAGTGATTTCAGAAAGTGGCGAGCGCAATTATAGCGCACCTCCTTCTCACCCTTACCCAGGCATTTGAACCTGGGAATTTCTCCCTCCGATTCCCACAATTATTGCCACCGCGAATGCCGCCACCAATAAAAGCCGGCGAAAGATCCCGCTATTCCGCGAGTGGACCCCCCGCAAAAACACCAACTCCCCGCGGGCGAGACTCGCGAGGAGCTGTTTTGTTGCGCCTTTGAGAGAACCTGTTTGTGCTGCGGTGCGGCGTCCCTACCAGCCCGAGACTAACCCCGCGCAGCGCGAATCTTAATTTGGCACGACTCCAACATTATGGATCCCGGCGCGAAACGACATCGTCGCCCCAACCGTCTGCGGCACCCACCACATTTTGCGGACCCACGGATGCTCACTAACCATGGCTCGTCGTCCGATAAGGTCCAGCACGGCCGGGCCTACCTGCGTGGCGATGTAGAGGGTCCCAGAGTGCGCAAACGGTCGCATTATCGGATCGCCTTCCGTTCCGTAATCGCCAGATAATGCGCGACGAGTGGACCACGCATCAAAGACTGCCCCTGCGTGGCCCGCAGCTACCAACCCGTACCACAACCTCTTCTGATTGCGGTTATCGTAGCTGCGGTGGGTTGCAGGCTTCACCGGTTCGAATGCGAAAGCGTGAATTTGTCCGGCAATGGGCTCGACGGAGGACGATTCCGCCAGCACATCCGCCTTAGGCTGCGGCGTTACTGCTAAAGCCGGCTCTGCGGTGGTAGCGGGAGCAGCGTCATTCGTTACAGGAATCTTCTCCAGCGGGGCCATCGAAGAACCATTCGGTAAATTCGTCAAAACCACCGGAGCGCGATCCGCTATTGGCGCCACCACGTTTCCGAACAATGGAACAGGACTCAACAAAAGTAGCGCAGCGAAAAGCATTTACCACCTCAGTAGCCGCGAACCCCGCGAACTTCTCTCGCGACTGGGTCCACTATGCGGCCCGCCTGTGTTGCAGTCACTAGGCTATCTGGCACACCCAAGGTAGTACTTCGTTGTAATGCTAAAGTTTTGCGCCGACTAGGACGGTGGTACTGGGAAAGCGCATCAATCAATCCGGCGTCGGTCGCTGGCGTTATGAGTTTAAAAAAAAGCGCGCGATTGCTAGTCGCCTCTGAGTCTGGCCCGCATTCGAAAGGTGTCCCATGCAGCTA
Source organism: uncultured Acidobacteriota bacterium (assembly GCA_963732705.1). Lineage (GTDB taxonomy): Bacteria > Acidobacteriota > Terriglobia > Acidiferrales > UBA7541 > Acidiferrum. The sequence continues at coordinate 242,090 of CAVTAN010000003.1, forward strand.
CCTACGTATAACTGGCGTTGGATCGGTCTGGACTTGAGCCAGATCTGGCCCGCATCGAGGCAGGTAGAATCTCAGCGTCCTACCATTTTCTGCAGTTCTGCGGGATATCGGGCGCCGGCCACCGCGATCTCTGATGCTGCTTTCCCAAGTTCGCGAAGTTCCTCAGCAGAAAGTTCGACGTTTGCGCCTCCGATATTTTCCTCCAGGCGGTGAAGCTTGGTTGTTCCCGGGATGGGCACAATCCAAGACTTCTGTGCCAGCAGCCACGCCAGAGCGATTTGCGCGGGCGTCACCTTTTGTTGCGCGGCGAACTCACCAATTATATCTACCATGGCTTGATTCGCCTTTCGGTTCTCCGGCGTAAAGCGCGGGACGATGTTCCGGAACTCGCCTTTTTCAAACTTCGTATTTTCGCCGATCTTCCCAGTGAGAAAACCTTTACCGAGTGGACCGAACGCTACAAGCCCAATCCCAAGTTCCTCCAGCGTGGGTATCACCTCCGCCTCGGGTTCTCTCCACCACAAGGAGTACTCGTTTTGGAGCGCAGTCACCGGGTGAACGGCATGTGCCCGTCGGATCGTTTGAACACCTGCCTCCGAAAGCCCAAAGTGTTTTACCTTACCTTCCTCGATTAGATCCTTCACCGCGCCGGCCACATCTTCGATCGGTACGTCTGGATCGACGCGATGCTGATAGAACAAATCGATGACCTCAGTTCTAAGCCGCTTGAGCGAAGCTTCAGCGACTTCCTTGATGTGTTCCGGACGACTGTTCAGTCCGGCCTGTTTCCCAGATACCGGATCCAGGTTGAACCCGAACTTGGTGGCGATCACTACTCGCTCACGCAGCGGAGCGAGCGCTTCCCCCACCAACTCTTCGTTGGTGAACGGCCCGTATACTTCTGCGGTATCGAAAAAGGTTACGCCGCGTTCCACCGCCGCCCGAATCAGCGAGATTCCCTCATTCTTGTCGATTGCGTGCCCATAACCAAAGCTCATCCCCATGCACCCGAGCCCCAGCGCGGAGACTTCCAAGTTGCTATTTCCAAGCTTTCGCTTTTTCATTTCCCCTCCCTGAAATAATCGCAAATGTGGCTAAGACCCTACCGTAACTCGCCCTCCTGGCATCGCACGGGTGCATCCCTGCAGGGGACTAAAAAAATGTAATGGACGAAAGCAAAGGAGAAGAATGGCTCCCCGGGGAAGATTCGAACTTCCAACATTTCGGTTAACAGCCGAACGCTCTACCATTGAGCTACCGGGGAACAGGTAAGTTAGACCTTCAATTTACAACAAGTGGTGAACCAGCGCCAATGCCGCCGACCCGGTTGCAACTCCGACACAGGCAACTCCGCTTGTGATTCTCGTACTAGTGTCTAGCCAAGTTGGCCCACGTACCGTTAGGCCTGCGAAGTTTCGATAGGCCTGTTCCGGTTCTACCGCTAGAAGGCGCGCAGCGTGTCAGTGTCGGCCTGTCACGTGCTCTCTCTAGCCTGATGAGCGTACGCGTTAGAAGAATCTCACTTCTTCTTCGCTTAAAGTTTTTCCCAGGCTTTGCCGATGGCCAGCATGGGTGTGTGGTTCGCGAGGCGCTTGTTTCTTTTTTGGAACAGTATCCATTCAAATGACTGTTGGCCATATCGCTTCCTTCGGGTCGTGGATTGTCCGCAATGGGTGGCCAGAACTGGCTGCCCTGATCCTTTTGCCGTACGTCTATATCGGTTTTCAGCGGGTCCTCCACCGTCGACAGAACGAACTTTTCCGCCTGATCAGCGAAAACGCCGCAGACATGATTGCTCTCGTGGAGGTCACGGGTAAGCGCCTTTACAACAGCCCTTCGTACGAAAAAGTTCTGGGCTACTCGGCCAGGGAATTGGCTGAAACGGCTTCACTCGAGCAAGTGCATCCTAACGACCGCGGAACCCTCATCGAAGCTGGCAAACAAGCACGTCTCACTGGCATTGGTAAGCGCTTGGAATACCGTATGCGCCACAAAGACGGCAGCTGGCGAGTGCTCGAATCTACCGCCAATCCCATCCGCAACCGAAAAGGTCAGGTCACACAGTTGGTGATCGTAAACCGTGACATTACTGAGCGCAGGCGCATGCAGCATCAGCTCGAGCACAATGCTTACCACGACGCGCTCACGGATTTGCCAAATCGCACTCTTTTCCTCGATCGCCTGCAACGGGCCACCGATTACGCTAAGCGCCACCCGGAGTTTAACTTTGCTGTCCTCTTCATCGATATTCAGGGCTTGGCCATCTTCAACGAAACCATGGGTCACGCCGTCGTCGATCAGCTCATCATCGATATAAGCAATCGACTTAGAACTCACGTCCGTCACGACGACCTCATCTCTCGTTCTTCGGTCTCAGGTGATAATTCCGAGCTTGCCGCCGTAGACGATGAAACCTTGGCCCGCATGGACGGCGATCAATTCACCGTTCTACTGGAAGGCATTAAGGAACCGAGCGAGCCCATGCGGGTCGCCCTACGGGTGCAGGAATGTTTGGCAGAACCTTTCACCGCGAATGGTTTGGATGTTTTCACTTTTGCAAGCATCGGCATCGCCCTCAGTTCCTCGGCATCCCAGAAACCCGCCGAGATGCTTCGCGACGCGGACATCGCCATGTGCCGTGCCCGCGCTCAAGGGGTATCCAGCTGCGAAGTCTTCGACAGCAACATGCATGCGATGGTGGTTCGCCGCTTAAATCTTGAATCCGAGTTGCGCAAGGCGATTGACCGCGATGAGCTGCGTGTCCTATATCAGCCGATCATTCATTTGGCGACTGGGCGTATGGCAGGGGTGGAAGCCTTAATTCGTTGGTGCCGCGAAGGAGTGCTAGTGGCCCCCGTCGACTTCATCGACATCGCGGAGGACACCGGTTTAATCGTCCCTATCGGCCGTTGGATTCTCAGAGAAGCCTGCCGCCAAGCCCATGAGTGGCACGGCGGGTTTCGCACCGATCCCTTGCTTACCGTGACGGTCAACGTGTCGCCACGTCAGTTTGCACAGTCGAATCTTGTGGCCGACGTAGCCGCCGCGCTGCAGGAATCTCGCATCGACCCGTGGACCCTACAGCTGGAAATAACCGAATCGGCCGCCATGAGCGATCCCCAAAAGGCCCTGCGCATCTTTTCACAGCTCAAAGATTTGGGCGTGCGCCTCAGCATTGATGATTTCGGCACCGGCCATTCTTCGCTCAGTCGCCTCCGTGGTTTTCCCGTGGACGTTCTCAAGATCGACCGATCCTTCATCAGTGGCATTGAAAAGGATGAGGATAGTCGCGAAATCGCCCATCTCATCACCACTTTGGCGCACCATCTCGATCTGAAAGTGATTGCTGAGGGCATTGAAACCGCGGGCCAGCGTGTGCATCTCTCGCAATTCGGTTGCGAATTTGGACAGGGTTATCTGTTTTCGCCGCCTGTGGATCGCTTCGCGATCGAGGCGTTTCTTACTACCCCGGCCTTCGAGCCTGCGGCTCAAGTTGTTTATCGCTAGGCCGCAATTGGATCAATTTTATTGCCGCCGCTCCGTCGCTGTTTTCGGCAACAAGTTGAGCACCACCTGAAACCACCAGTTTGGCTGGTAGCGAATTTGCACCGGCACTCCCCGTAGCTCCCCCCGCGTCCCGGTCACGATCGTGAAATAACTTTTTTTCCCGCTGCCTTGATGCGTGGAAACAAATTCCGTCTCCACTAAATCGCTGTAGCTTATCTCCACCGGAGTCGCGCTGCTCGGTGTGCTTACTTTAACCGTCAGCTTTGGTACGGCCACCGCTTGCTCCACGAACAATTTGTTTACCTGCGCGTCGTACACGTAACACAGCGTCAATCCGCGTTGCAGATTTTCCATCTCCGCGTTCAGCAGCTGAGAAACACTGACGAGAAATTCTCCTGCTCGGGAACAATCCTTCGCCCCCTCCAGCGATTTCACCGCCGTATCGGACGTATTCAATTTCTCAATCATCAGTGGCTCGGCCGCTGAGTACTGATGCAGGTTGTAATCGATCTTTGACTCCAGCGGTACCACCAGCGAAGTGGCCTGCCCGCCTTCCACGCGGCTCAGAATGCCCGTGAACAGGTGCTCGCCTTGCTCCTTTTCCCGTTTCAACTCCGCCTGCATCTCGGACACCGACTTCCCCCGCGATGCCTTCATGAATCCAAAAAAGGCGCTGCCCACCACGTCGTCTTCCTTCGAGCTAAGCGACGCGGCATTTTTGTGCCATGCCGCCTCCGTTCCGGCGCCCCATCGATTGATGGCCCGCGGGGCCTTGGCCGGATCCGATCCGAACAGCACCTGCAACAATTCTTGCCGCGGATTGTCCCGCGCAATTCCGTGCCGGATGAATCCCCCGCCGACGTTGTCTTTACCGACCCAAAAAAATAGCAGCCGCAATCGTACGCTCATGGTGTAGTCAAATTGCGATTCCACGCTGAGCGGACTGCGGACCCAGCTCAGCCCTTCGTTAACTGGCCCTGCGGTCAAAGATTGTGTTGCTGAAATAACGAAAAGCGCTATCAGGCCCGAGACGAGCCGCCAGGCGCGCCGGTAAGTTATCGCCAAGTAACTCTCCTTCATCTGGCGCCAGGCCGCAGATGAGCTTTTGAGAACATTTGTCTTAGTTTAAGGCTGGCTTGAAATTGAAATGTAAATCATGCTTCGTTTATTACCGTTGTCATCAGCAAGATTAGAAGACTAACGGGCCAGCCCTCAGCATACCCCCTCTACCCTGGTCGCGACGCTTGCTTGTCGTGAACTAAAACCTCTTCCAAGCAGCCGGTCTCATTCTCCGTCCAGGAATCGTGACTAGAAAAATCAGCGCAACGTTGCTGCACCGAACGCAAATTTCTTACGAAATCCTTATGAATGGCTCACAACTCTTTCAGCCGCGCCTCGCTATCCTTTTCATGCTGTTCGAAGCGCGTCGCGACGGCGTTGTGTGCCGATGATGTCGCCCCGCTTCGGGGCCCCGGAGAAACGTATGACTGATTTTCGACCGAGCAATCAACATCAAAATAATCATCCTTTGCTACCTGAAATCCACACAATAAATAAGTGCTGCCTTGCGCTCGCACTCTGGATTTTCTTCGCTGCAATTCCCGGCCGTCTATATGCCGACGATAAACCACCGGGTCCGGCCAAGCCGGAAGCAATCAGCAGCAGCTCAAGCAATCGAACCGCCATCAATCCAACTACCGATGCGCCTTTGACCGCACGTGAGAGCCTTTTGTTGGATCGCTTGGAGCAACTTGAAAAACGCATCCTCGAACTTGAAAATAAAGCGGAAACTTCAGGCTCAGGATCCTTGCCATCTAATCCTGTACCCTCAACTGCCGGTGCCGCAACGACTCTGGGTCCAGTGTCGCCAACACCCGCCACTCCGCCCGCAGTCGAAAAAAATGCCTCTGCCCAGGCCACCGAAAAAGGGAAGCCCGGCGGAGTCGCTGCCCCAGGCTCCGCTTCCCCCAAAGCGGAACCCTTTGCCTTCGCCGATTTCACCTGGCTGACCGGCAATGCTCGTACCAAAGACACCCCGTACGCCACCGCCTTTTTCACCCCGGAAATTCGCGCTGACGTCGGCTATGTCTACGATTTCGCCCATCCCAAAGACGACACCATCGGCGGCTCCAGCGAAGTGTTTCGCTCCAATGAAGTTCACCTCACCCAACTCGGCGTTGGCGGCGATTTTCATTACGATAATGTCCGCGCGCGGCTGATGACCCAGTTCGGTTTGTATTCTCAGACCACTCCACGCAATGACGCCAGCCCCTCGCGCGGCCAGTGGAATCTAGCCGACGCCTATCGCTACGTATCCGAAGCTTACGGTGGTTATCACTTCAATGCCCTTCATGGCATCAACGTGGATGCCGGCATCTTCATGTCCTACATCGGCCTTTTCAGCTACTACCAGTTCGACAATTGGGCCTATCAGCCTTCCTACGTCTCCTCCAATACTCCGTGGTTCTTCAACGGCGTCCGCGTTCAAATATTTCCCACCGAACATCTGAAGATCGAACCGTGGTTCACCAATGGTTGGCAATCGTATGGACGCTTCAACAATCGTCCCGGCTTGGGTTTCCAACTCCTATGGCGCCCCAACTCCTGGCTCTCGGTTCTCGGAAATCAATATGCCTTGGGCGAAGACGCCCTCAACACTCCTGGCCGCGTGCGCTACCACACCGATGACAGCATTCAGGTCAAATACTACGACCATCCCGAAAATTTCATCAGCAAAGCCGCGTTCTCACTCACCGGAGACATGGGTTGTGAACATGGCGGCGGCGTTAGCTGCTACGGAAATTCCGCTAAAGGGCCCAAGCAGAGTTTTCTCGGTTATATGTTCTACAACCGCTTGTGGTTCGATAAGGATATCTACGCCTTTACTCTCGGCGGCGGGCAAATTAGCAACCCCGGCAGATATCTCGTGCTTCTGCCGCCCATCAATGGCACCACTGCCTCTTCAGGCTCCCCGTATTTCACCGAGAATCCCGGTGATCCCTACAAAGCCTGGGATATTTCTGGAACTTTCGATTGGATGCCTAGCCAGTACATTACCTTTCGCTGGGAATATAACCACCGCGCCGCCAACGTTCCGTATTTCTCCGGCCCCGGCGGGGTTACGCCTCCAGGTGGCAATCAAGGCGCACCCGGTTCGCTGGTCTGTTTGAGCGGATTCACAACTTGCGACGGTTCGCCCTCCAACACCTGGTTCCCCGATCTGCGTAAGACCGAAAATCGCGGCACCATGGCCATACTGGTGAAATTTTGATCGCCCTCTACGTTACTGAGGCCTGGACCTCCACCTCTCGGCAATCCGGAGGGGAGCCTATGGACCGTAGAGATCTACGCGTATCAAAAGAGCCTGCCGCCACCTGGCGGTCTTTCGCATCCCTCTTCGCCGTTTCGCGCGGCAACTTGGCAGTCGCTCGGAGACCCCCGGATCCGCCGCCCAATACACGAATCCCTGCAACCATGGCGGTGCTGGTCGTGATATGCGGCTGTGGTGTTTCCGCCTTCGCACAATCGGATGCCGCGTCCTCTTCTGCCTCTGTCCAATCCATGCGCGAAATGCAGCAGCGCATCGCCACCCTCGAAAGCGAAGTCGCCGAACTGAAGGCCCTGATAAAAAGCCCGCCCCCTGGCGTGACCGTTTCCACCGCTTCCTCGAACCCTCCCAGCGAAACGACGCCAACGGTTCCCCAGTTTTCCTCGGCAGCTCAAAATCAGTCTGCCTCGCAGCAACGCACTGGCGCGCAGGCGCTCGTTCCGAACCCCGATCGTAAGGTGCTCGATTTTCTACAAACCACCACCCTGAATGTTTCGCTGGACGGTTACTACGCCTATAACTTCAACTCTCCTGTCGGCCGCGTGAATCTTCTTCGAGCCTACGATGTGCTCAGCCATGAATTCAGTTTGAATCAAGCCAGCGTCGTCATCGATCATCCCGCTGACCCTTCCGCCGGGCGTCGTTGGGGCGGCCGCCTTGATCTGCAATTTGGTCAGGCTACCGACACTCTGCAGGGCAATCCATCCAACGAACCACGGCCCGATATTTACCGCAACATTTTTCAGGCCTTCGGCACTTACATCGCTCCGCTGGGTAAAGGCTTAAGCATCGATTTCGGCAAGTGGAGCAGTTCGCTCGGAATCGAAGGCAACTACAGTAAGGACCAGATCAATTATTCGCGCGCCTACTGGTTCAATTTCTTGCCCTTCTACCACATGGGTGTTCGCGCTAGTTATCCCGTCAACGACCGTTTGACCCTCAACTACTGGATCGTCAACGGCACCAATCAGGTGGAAGCCACCAACGGCTTTAAGGACGAATTGTTTGGCTTTGTCGCTAAGCCACTGAAGAACGTGACCTGGACTGCCAACTATTATCTCGGCCAGGAGCACCCCGACCGCCTTCCCGTGTCCCCGGCCAGCCCCATTCCCGTCCAGCCCGGCCTCAGCTTTGTCGCTATCACTCCGGCGCCGAACGGCAAGACGCACGTTTTCGACACCTACGTCACCTGGCAAGTCACACCCAGGCTCAGCGCCGCGTTGGAAGCCGATTATTTCATCCAGCGTTTATGGCGCGACCAGGCCCCCGGCCGTTCCGCCGCACCTTCACACGTTGATGGCGGAGCCGCCTATCTGCGCTACCAGGTCACTCCCAAAATCGCTCTCGCCACGCGGGCCGAGTATTTGTCCGATCGCGGCGGCCTCTTCAGCGGTCTCACCCAGGCGCTGAAAGAAAACACTGTCACGCTGGATTACGCCCCCACCAACGGCTTCCTCATGCGTTACGAATGGCGCCGCGATTATTCCAACCAGCCTTCCTTCCTCAGCGACGTCCAGGGCGTTCTCAGTAAGGAACAGAACACCGCCACGATCGGACTGATCTGGTGGTGGGGACAAAAGGAAGGTGCCTGGTGATCACTGGTTACGATTTTCATCCAAGGACAAAATCATGATTCTCGACATCATTTTTCTTTCCACCACCGCGCTCTTTTTTGCGCTGGCCATCATTTACGTGCGCGGATGCGAAAGCCTCCGGAAGGGATGAACTCGTGAATATCGGAAACATTCTTTTGTTGGCCATCTGTGCGCTTCTTTGCGCCTACCTCTTCTACGCCTTGCTCAAGGCCGAGGACTTCTAACCATGACCGCGAATGGCTGGTTTCAAATCGGATTCTTTCTCTTCGTCATTTTTCTGATCAGCAAGCCTCTCGGTGTGTTCATGGGCCGCGTCTTCAGCGGACAAAAGACCTTCCTCGATCCCGTCCTGCGTCCCCTGGAAAAGTTCGTCTACCGGCTAACCGGCGTCGATGAAAAACATGAAATGCGCTGGACGGAATACGCCACCGCCATGCTGTTGTTCAGCGGCGTCTCCATGGCGCTGCTCTATCTCATCGAGCGCCTGCAAACATGGCTTCCTCTCAACCCTCAAAAACTCGCCAACCTAGAACCGGGTTTGGCTTTTGGCACAGCTGCATCCTTCACCACCAATACCAATTGGCAGGCGTATAGCGGCGAATCCACCATGAGCTATCTCACCCAGATGGCTGGTCTCGCCTATCACAATTTTGCGTCCGCGGCCGTCGGCATCGCCGTGGCTATCGCAGTGATTCGCGGGATCGCACGCAAGGAAACCGACAAGCTCGGGAACTTCTGGGTTGACACTACGCGAAGCCTGCTGTGGGTTTTGCTTCCCGTCTGTCTATTCGGCTCCCTCTTCTTCGTCTCCCAAGGCGTGATCCAGAATTTCAAACCCTACACCACTGTGCAATTGCTAGAACCGCAGACCGTCCAAGTCACCGGTGCCGACGGCAAAATCACCACCCAGATGGTGACTCAACAAATCATTCCCCAGGGTCCGGTAGCCTCGCAGGAAGTCATCAAGCAGTTCGGTACCAACGGGGGAGGATTTTTCGCCGCCAACAGTGCCCATCCTTTCGAAAACCCCACCCCACTCGCCAATTTTTTTCAAATGATCTTAATTTTCGCTATTCCCAGCGCCCTGACGTACACCCTCGGACGCATGACCGGCTCTCCGCGTCACGGCTGGGCCATCTGGGCTGCCATGGCCTTTTTATTTCTAGCTGGCGTCTCCACCGCGTACTGGGCCGAAGCTCGCGGAAACCCGCTTCTGGCACACACCGATCAGCAAGCTACAGCGATGCAGTCGGGCGGCAATATGGAAGGTAAAGAGACTCGTTTCGGGATCGCCAACTCCGCGCTCTTTGCTACCGTCACCACTGACGCCAGTTGCGGCGCTGTAAATTCTCAGCACGATTCCTTCTCGCCCCTCGGTGGTATGGTTCCGCTCATCAACATCATGCTCGGCGAGGTTGTTTTCGGCGGCGTCGGAGCGGGCCTCTACGGCATCATCGTGTTCGTCATTCTCGCTGTTTTCATTGCCGGACTCATGGTCGGAAGAACCCCGGAATATCTCGGCAAAAAAATCGAAGCATACGACGTAAAAATGGCCATGCTGGCTGTTCTCATTCTGACCATTACGATTCTTGGTTTCTCCGCCATTGCCATCGTGCGACCCTTCGGAACCGCTGGCATTTCCAATCCCGGTCCCCACGGCCTCTCGCAAGTCCTTTACGCTTACGTTTCCTCCGCAGGAAACAATGGCTCCGCCTTCGGCGGGTTAAGCGTCAACACCGCCTGGTACAACATCAGCACTGCCATCGCTGAACTCCTTGGCCGCTTCTTCATGATTGTTCCGGTTCTGGCTATCGCCGGAAGCTTGGCCCGCAAAAAGACTGTGCCTCCGTCTGCGGGAACTTTTCCCGTCACCGGCGGCCTGTTCGCAGGCTTGTTGGTCTCCACTATTGTCATCGTTGGCGCTCTCACTTTTTTCCCGGCCCTCAGTCTCGGGCCCATTCTCGAACATCTTCTTATGAACGCAGGAAAGGTTTTCTAACTCCGAGGCCCTTATGGAAACAGCCAATCCCGTCCGCAAAAAATCCCTTGGCGACAGCGCTATCGTTTCGCGTGCCATGGTCGATTCGTTTCGTAAACTTAATCCCCGCACCATGGTCAAAAATCCCGTCATGTTCGTTGTGGAAGTAGGAGCACTGCTTACTACTATTCAGCTGGCCATCAATGCCGCTAACCATGCCGGAGAATTTGGTTTCGGCTTGCAGATCACCTTGTGGCTCTGGTTTACCGTGCTCTTTGCTAACTTTGCCGAAGCCATGGCGGAGGGCCGCGGCAAAGCCCAAGCCGACACCTTGCGCAAGGCCCGCGCCGAAACCCAAGCGCACCTGCTGCGCGCAGACGGCAGTTCCGAATCCGTCGCCAGCTCCAAACTTCGCTCTGGCGACGTGGTGCTCGTCGCTGCTGGCGAACTTATTCCCGGGGACGGCGAGGTCATCGAAGGCGTCGCCTCCGTCGACGAGTCTGCCATCACCGGAGAATCCGCTCCGGTCATCCGCGAGTCCGGCGGCGATCGCTCCGCCGTCACCGGAGGCACGCGTGTGCTCTCCGACGAAATCAAGATTCGCATCACCTCCAACCCCGGCGAAACTTTTCTTGATCGCATGATTAAACTCGTCGAAGGCGCTTCTCGTCAGAAAACTCCCAACGAAATTGCCCTCAACATTCTTCTCGCCGGCCTCACCATCATTTTCCTGCTCGCGGTTGTCACCCTCCAGCCCTTCGCCATTTATTCCGGCGCGCCGCAAACGATCTTCGTGCTGGTGTCTCTGCTTGTATGTCTCATTCCCACCACCATTGGTGGTTTACTCTCCGCCATCGGCATCGCCGGCATGGATCGCATGATCCAACGCAACGTGATCGCTATGTCCGGCCGCGCCGTGGAGGCTTCCGGCGACGTCGATGTTTTGCTGCTGGATAAGACCGGCACTATCACCCTGGGCAATCGCGCGGCCACGCAATTTTTCCCTGCGCCGGGCGTGGAAGAAACCTATCTCGCCGACGCCGCTCAACTTTCTTCGCTCGCCGACGAAACCCCCGAAGGCCGCTCCATCGTGATACTCGCCAAAGAACGCTACAAGCTTCGCGGTCGCGATCTCGCATCTCACGCCGCCACCTTTATTCCCTTTTCCGCGCAAACCAGAATGTCCGGCGTCGATATTGACGATCGCGAAATCCGTAAGGGCGCTCTCGAGGCCATTAGCCGCCTGGCTACCAGCCGCGGTCACCAGATCGCCGCGGAATTGCAAGTTACCGTGCGCGAAATTTCCAATGCCGGCGGCACTCCCTTGCTCGTCGCCGAAAATGGCCGCGTCCTCGGCGCCATCGCCCTCACCGACATCGTCAAGGGCGGCATGAAAGAGCGCTTCGATCAACTCCGCGCTATGGGCATTCGCACCATGATGATCACCGGGGACAATCCCCTGACCGCTGCCGCCATCGCCAGGCAGGCCGGTGTCGATGATTTTCTCGCCGAAGCCAAGCCCGAAGACAAAATGGCGCTCATCAAAAGCGAACAAGCTAAAGGCAAACTCGTGGCTATGACCGGCGATGGCACCAACGATGCCCCAGCTCTCGCTCAAGCCGACGTCGGCGTGGCTATGAACACCGGGACGCAAGCCGCCAAGGAAGCCGGCAACATGGTCGATCTCGATTCCAATCCCACCAAGCTCATCGAAATCGTGGAGATTGGCAAACAACTGCTCATAACCCGAGGGGCACTCACTACTTTCTCCGTTGCCAACGACGTAGCGAAATATTTCGCCATCATTCCAGCCATGTTCGCCGCCGCTTTTCCGGTGCTCAACGTTCTCAACGTCATGCATTTGCATACCCCTGAGTCCGCCATCCTCTCCGCGGTGATTTTCAACGCGCTGATCATCGTCGCGCTAATTCCGCTGGCATTGCGCGGTGTGCGTTATCGGCCGCTGGGCGCTGCCGCTTTATTACAGCGCAACCTGCTTGTCTACGGTCTCGGCGGCATCGTCGCGCCTTTTTTCGGAATTAAGTTAATAGACGTAATGCTTACGTACTTACGCGTGGTTTGACAGCGGGACTTTGTTGATTCGTTTTAGAAATGGATTCTGCGAGGCAATAGCGTGAAAAAAAATCTCCTCACCTCACTGTGGTTCACTTTGGTTACGACTGTGATCTTCGGCTTGCTTTATCCGCTGGCGGTCACAGGGTTGTCGCAGGTCTTTTTCCACGACCGTGCCAACGGCCAGTTATTGAAACGTGACGGCAAACTCATCGGCTCCAGAATTATTGGGCAGCCCTTCACCGCTGCAAACTATTTTCATCCGCGGCCCTCAAGCGCCGGAACCGGGTATGACCCCATGGCCAGTGGCGGTTCAAATCTCGCGCCCACCAACAAAACTCTCATCGATCGCGTGAAAGCAGACACCCAAAAACTCCAGGTGGAAAATCCCGGCGTCCTGGTGCCCGTCGATTTGGTAACCAGTTCGGGCTCCGGCCTCGATCCTGAAATCTCCCCGGCGGCTGCCGAATTTCAAATTGCGCGCGTCTCTCGCTCCCGCAATTTAACTTCAGAGAATGTCCGCGCCCTAGTATTGCAGCACACCAAAAACCGCGGTCTCGGTTTTCTCGGTGAACCCCGGGTAAACGTCCTCGAACTTAATCTTGCCCTCGACGACCTTAAGCCCGTCCGATGAGAAACGAGTTGTTTTGACGTTATTCAGTGCTTCTCATCCGGTGCCACCGTTACACTCTCATTCGGGGGCGCAATCGACGACTCCGCCGAATTGTGCTCCCCGTACGACTGGCTCCCCTGCAAACTTCTTCGCTCTTCAGCCAACGCGTTTAGACGCGTAAAAGTCGCGCGCTCCTGTGCTGCTTTCTCAGCAAGGTTTGCCTTCGCGTAAGCTTTCCCCAGGCTGAAATGAATCTGCGCGTCCTCTGGCGCAATTTCCTTGGCGCCCTCCAATTCTGAGATTGCCGATTTATCCGCGCCCGTCTCGAGATACGCCCGCCCGAGCAGATAATGCGTTGGCGCGGAAGCGGGCGCAAGCTTCACGGCCTGCTTCGCCAATGGCAATGCGGCTTCCGCGTGATGACGTTTCAAAGCAAGCGACGCCAGTTGCAGATAGGGCAGCTCGCTGGTTGGGGAAACAGTAATCTCCTTCTGAAATTGTTGCTCCGCCTCGTCGTAGCGGGAAAATGTCGCCAGCGCTGTGCCATATACGTAGTGCAAATATGCCGCAATTGGGTATTGTTGACTAAGCATTTCCAGTTTTGGAAAAGCTGCATCGTACCTGCTGTCTTTCAAGAACTCTGCGACTTCGCCCATGGACATAACAAGATTGCGGGTATTGGCCGCCACTTCCTCGGGCAACATTGCCATCCGCAGCAAGCTCATTCCCAGCGCAAATCGTACTTCACGCGCAAGCGGCCCTTTCCCTGCCACCGAAAAAAGGACTCCTTCACCATTTTCAAATTGCCCATTTCGATTCAACAAAATCCCCAGTCGGTACCGCGCCAGCTGTACGCTCTCAAAATCTCCGCTCAATCCTAGCTGTTGGCCTCGCAGCAAATGAATTCGCGCGTTGCCGTAATCTTTTAACGCAAATTCCGAAAGCCCCATTACCGCCCATGCCGTTCCTGAGTTTGGCGTGCCTTTCACCCAGCGCTTCAGCGCTGCAAGAGCTTCGGCGTAGTCGCCAGCGGAATACGACCGCATTGCGGCATTCCACAATGCATCGCCTTCCGCCCTATCGATCGTGGTATCGGAAGCGGTCGCATAACGTCGCACCACGCGCTGTTCCACTTCCGATTCCTGCGACCGCAATTCCAAGGCTTCGGTCAATTCCGCACGAGCGCTCTCGTGTTCTCCCGCTGCCTCCAGGCTCTGTCCCAGCAATTCATGCGCACTTGCAGAGCGTGGTGACACCTCAATTTCTTTGCGGCACTCCTCCACCGCTTGTCGATTTTTTTCCGCCGCTAACAACGCGGTACCGTAAGATAAATGTAAGTAGGGCGTATCTGGATTTCCTCGCAGCAAGCTCTCGAAGATTTTCAGCGCTGCTGAAGCCTGTCCCTGCGCCACTAACGCCACGGCATTTCCAGTTTCTTGCAGTAACGCTTCTCGAGAAGGATCCACCTGTTGGGGTAACAACGGCACACGCAAAGTCGCCAGTCCCAGCGCGGTCTTAAGTTGCGTTCCTGACGCGCCCTGGGCAATCGCCGAATTTAAGTGGGCCGCGGCCTCCCCGAATTTCCCGCCTCGGATCAGCAGCAACGCTAAATGGTATTTTGCTACGCGCAAGATTTCGGGGTCGTCCGTACCTCCCAATTCCTGGCCCTTTGCCAGATGCTGCTCGGCTTGATCGTAATCCTTGATTTCGTATTCGCACAGCCCAAGAAAATTCCATGCTGGTCCTGCTTGCGGAACAAGTTCCGTCAGTCGTCGAAACGCCGCAATGGCCTCCCCATAATGATCTCGCTCGTACTCCAGGGTTCCCACGTACCACAATCCCTCTTGCCAATCCGCCTGCACTTTCAAAGCTTCGCGATAATCGCGGAGGGCTTCATCGACATGGTTCGCGTCACGCGCGGCTGCCGCGGCGCGCGCTAGAATCTCGAAATCTGGAACGCCGTTCTGGGCTTGGACGACCGTCAAGAACAACCCGGTCAACGTGGCGAAGCGTTGAAGAAAATTAAAAGGTTTGAACATGAAAGGCCGCGATAAAGCTGTCAACTTTCGCGTGTCTTCGCCGTCGCCTTGAACCAAGCGGTTTGCAGCGGCGAATATACACAGCATATTCGCGCATCCCCGCGATGCCAAGTCTTTCCACTGCTGGACACTCCAATCCCGCGGACCCTTTTTACTCTCGTGGTATCTTTTCCGTATGTCTCACCGGAAGTCGGCGAATAAAAAGCCCTCGCGAAGATTTTCGTTTTCGCGCCGCGACTTGCTCAGGTCTGCCCCGTTTCTTGCCGGTTTATATTCTCTTAAACCTTTTCTGCCAGGTCTGTTCGCCGCTACTTCGCATCCCTACGCTTTCGAACAAATTGGGTCGTCAGTGAGCGGCATAACCTGGGTGCACACCGCTGGAAAATCTCTGGAAAAATATCTTCCCGAAACGAGCGGCGCGGGTTGCGCATTTCTCGACTATGACAACGACGGCTGGATGGACATCTATCTCGTCAACAGCGGACCGTGCGATTTTTATCGGCCGCCCAAACCTCTTCGCAATGCCCTGTACCACAACAATCGCGATGGCACCTTTACGGACATCACCGAAAAAGCCGGCGTACCCGGAAATCGTTACGGTATGGGGGTGGCTGCCGCGGACTACGACGGCGACGGATTTCCTGATTTATACGTCACCCAGTACGATCGCAGCATTCTGTACCACAACAATGGCAACGGCACCTTCACCGATGTTACCGGAAAAGCCGGCGTCGGCGCCCCGGGCTGGAGCTCCAGCGCTGTCTGGTTCGATTATGACAACGACGGCCGCCTTGATTTATTCGTTTGTCAGTTTGCGGAATTCGACAAGTCGCTGCGCTGCGGTGTCGACAACAACGGCGTCCACCATTACTGCATTCCCCGAATTTTCAAGCCCCGCACCAGCTGGCTCTTCCACAATAACGGCGACGGAACGTTCACCGACGTCAGCAAGGAATCTGGCATCGCCAATCATCCTGGCAAAGCCTGGGGGGTAGTTGCTATGGATATCAATAATGACGGCAAAATGGACCTCTTTGTCGCCAACGACACGGTCGCGAACTTTCTTTTCATCAATCGTGGCAATCGTTTCGAGGAGGCCGGGCTGAGCGCGGATATTGCCTACAGCGCTGACGGGCGCGCGCGCTCCGGTATGGGTGTTGATTCTGCGGACTTCAACGAAGACGGCTGGATGGACCTCTTCGTCGCAAATATTGATCAGGAGATTTTCTCGCTATACCAAAACAACCACGATCAAACCTTCGATGATGTTGCCATGCCTGCCGGAATCGGCATGGCTACCCGCTGGGTAAGCGGCTGGGGATTGAAGTTTTTCGACTACGACAACGATGGCAACATGGATTTAATTCTATCCAATGGCTTTCCCGATGATCTTGTCGAAGAATTTTCTCACGAGGTTACTTACAAGGAGCCGCTGTTACTATTTCAAAAACAAGGGGCAGCGTTCAAAAACGTTAGTGCTCAGAGCGGCCCGATCTTTTCCCAATCATTTCCGGCCCGCGGGCTGGCCATCGGCGACTTCAATAACGATGGCGCGGTCGATGTTTTGATCTCAAACAACGATTCCGCTCCGGTGCTGCTTAAGAACAATATCGGCATACAAAATAATTGGCTGGGCCTGAAATTGATCGGCCGAAAATGCAATTCTGATGCCGTCGGTGCTCGGGTTACCTATCAGGCCGGCGACCTCAAACGCAGTCGCACAAAAGTTGGCGGCGGCAGTTTCCTCTCGTCCCACGACCCTCGTGTCGTGTTGGGTGTCGGTCAGCATCCCAAACTTGATTGGATCGAAATCAAATGGCCGCAGCCCAGCGGCGCAGTCGAGCGTCTCACCGGCCTGCCAATAAATCGCTACATCACCATCGTCGAAGGCACCGGCAAGTGGACATAGTAATGCGAGTCAAATCGGCTCTAAGGCTATTACAGAGTAACGTGCAGTTAGATCACCCCGGGCGATGCCTCACGAAACACAATATCGTTTTTCTACGCTCGCTCTTGTGGCATCATCGTGCGCCCGGACATTTTCCTAGGTAACCAATCGCACCCACGATTCTCCGGCATGCATGCCGTACGTTGAAAATCGTCGCCATGCGGCCTGGGATGCCCGCTGCACGCTTACGGAGGTTTTAATGGCCAATGTCAGCACCGGCGAACCAGCCCCGTCGTATTCAACTGCCCCAAACTCAACGAATGTCGCGGCGATGTCGATGGTCACCACTCTTTTCTTTTTTTGGGGCTTCGTCACTGTACTAAATGACATTCTGGTTCCCCATCTAAAAGCCATCTTCGATTTGAATTACGCTAAAGTCATGCTCATCCAGTTCGCTTTCTTCTCGGCCTATTTTATTTTCTCCATCCCTTCCGCAAAAATTGTCGACGCTATCGGCTATAAAAAAACCATGGTCACCGGGCTTTTCACCATGGGCGTCGGCGCATTGCTTTTCATTCCAGCCGCCAGCGCCGCGTCGTTCCCGCTGTTTCTTGGCGCCCTGATGATCCTCGCCGCGGGAATCACAGCGTTGCAGGTCGCCGCCAATCCTTATGTAGCCGTCTTGGGCCCACCGAAAACCGCATCCAGCCGCCTGAATCTCACCCAGGCTTTTAATTCTCTGGGCACCACCATTGGACCGTACATCGGGGGGCTTCTCATCTTGAACGCCAGCTTCAAGAGCTCTGGTGAGACCCGCCAGATGAGTGCCGACATCCTCCAGGCTTATCGCATTCAAGAAGCTTCTTCCGTCAAACTTCCATATCTCGTCATTGGCATCGCCCTGATTCTTTTCGGAATCATCATCGCCATGTTCAAGCTACCGGCCATTCCTGGAGCGGTTCTGCACGACGGCGTCGGCGCCAAAACCAGTCTATGGAAATATCGCCAGCTCGTATTCGGCACGATCGGAATTTTTGTCTATGTAGGAGCTGAGGTTTCCATTGGCAGTTTCCTGATCAACTATTTTGGACAGCATGAAATCGGTAATCTTCCCGAATTTGCCGCCGCAAAATTCGTTACCTACTATTGGGGCGGCGCAATGGTCGGCCGCTTTATCGGCTCCGCCATTCTGCAAAAGGTAAAGACTGGGACCGTGCTGGCGGTCGCTGCCATTGCGGCGTGCCTCTTGGTGTGCGTCTCCATGCTGACCACCGGCCATGTCGCCATGTACAGCATCATTCTCGTAGGCCTTTTCAATTCCGTTATGTTCCCCAGCATTTTCACCCTGGGTATTGCCGAGCTCGGACCGTTAACCGGCGACGGCTCCGGTATGCTGATCATGGCCATCGTCGGCGGCGCGATTCTGCCCGTCTTGCAGGGTGCACTCGCCGATCGCATCGGCATCCATCACGCGTTTGTCATTCCTGCGATCTGCTACCTTTATATCTTGTACTACGCAGTAAGCGGCTCGCGGCCCACCGCGTTCGCTCAAACCACGTAAAAAATTGCAGGGCTATGCCTAATAACGCTCACGGCAAATATGTCATCGGTGTCGATGTGGGCGGCACCAAGGTCGCCGCTGCTTTCGTAAACAGTGCCGGGGAAATTGGCGAAGTCACTCGGGTGCCCATGGTCAGCAACTCCGACGCTGCCGTTGGGCTCAACGCTGTCGCGGCCGCTATCGATCAGGTGCTCGAACTCGGTAGGCAACGCAATTGGCGGGCAGCAGCAATAGGAATTTGTGCTCCTGGCCCTCTCGATCCCAACACTGGCGTAGTCATCAATCCACCGAACGTGGCCTGCTGGCGCAATTACCCGCTCGCCGCGGAGCTAACGAAGCGCTACAGTCTTCCGGTAAAAATCGAAAACGACGCTAACGCCGCCGCTCTAGCCGAGGTACTCTGGGGCGCCGGCAAAGGTTTCAGCAAAGTCTTCTACGTTTCCATCGGCACCGGAATTGGCACTGGGTTCATCCTCGACGGTAATATTTATAACGGCCGCACTGGCGCCGCTCCCGAGGGCGGCCACGTCAGCATCGATTACAAGGGGCCGCTGTGCAGTTGCGGCAAACGCGGCTGCATTGAAATTTTGGTTTCTGGCCCTGCTATCGCCAAACGCGCCCAATCCATGCTGGCATCGACCAACGCCCAACGCTCTCCGTTGCTGGATTTGGCGCAGGGAAAGATTGCCGACGTGACTTCTGAAATGGTAATGCAGGCCAACTGCGCCGGCGACCCACTCGCCAAAGCCACTTTGGTGGAAACCATCGAGTTGTTGTCCATCTGGTTGGGCAACATCATTGACTTGTTGGAGCCCGACGTAATCGTTGTTGGCGGGGGCGTTGCTCCGGCCCTGCAACCTTTTTTTGAGGGCATTCGAAAGCGCATCCCAGACTGGTGCATCAACTCGCGCGCCAACGAGATTCCTTTGATCCCCGCTCATTACGGCTCGCACTCCGGAATCGCCGGCGGCGCCGCACTCTGCCAACTTATTTAGTCTGTCCTAATCGCTGTATGCGTCGCCCGGCCGCACAATCCGGATTCGGTGATCCGTAAATGCATAGTGCATCTCCGGCACGTCCACTTTGGGCATATGGCAGCTCACACAATCTTTCGTTGCCACCGGACACTTCCGACCGGAGTGGCTATCGCTCCTCTTGCCATCTGTACTTGCATTCTTGTTAGCAGCTGCGGGACTGCCCGTATGACAGCTCAGGCAGGTCCCGTCATAAGCGCTCGCCTCGGTCTGCAATTGTTTGTGCGGATCATGACATCCCAGGCAGGTCAGCCGGGCATCACCCAGTCCCCAGCATTTGCTCTGTTGCAACCGGTACGGTTGCGAGCGTGCATTCGAAACACCCTTGTTACCCGATAGCTTGATGTCCCACGTGGTTCCGTGACACGCTCCGCAAAAATCCACCGAATCTGCGGGATGCAGGGACCTAGGATTAAAAATATGTGTACTGCCGGAAATTTCGCCCATCACTTTGGCTATTCCCATATCCTCCACATGGCGTGCCCCGGGCCCGTGGCACGCTTCACAGCTCACGCCCGGAATCAAATTCGCTTCGTCGAATTTCGCTTCAATGCTCGATGCCGTGGTATGGCATCCGAAGCACCGGGCAATTTCTCCGGGGCTCACCTCCCGGTACATCGCCATGCTGATATCTTTTGCCGAGGCGAACGCTCGAGCGGGCGTAAAATTTAAATTGTGTAAAGAACTGAAGTAGGTCACGCGCGCTTCATAAAATTTCTCATCCTGCTTCTTGTACAGATAAGATTGCCCCACCCGTCCGGTCCCGAATGCCCATTGCAAAGGGGCCGTCTGACTGCCTTTCTCATCCATGACGGTATAGCTGGCGCGTGGACCTTCGGTTGCTATTGCAAAGTGGTAAGGTCCATACGCAAAATTCAGTTTGGGATGGGTCTGCAGAATCCCGGAATTCTCGACATGCATCGCCGTGGCGCCCATCGGGGTTGTTTTCTGCGTGGCGAAGATGGGGGCGTGACACCGCGAGCAGGCTTCCGCCCCCACAAAATCTTTGCGCGAAGCTGCGCTTTGCGTCGGCCAGAAGCCGGCTTCAGCAAGGTGATCGCTGGTGGATAATTGACCAAAAATTGCGCCGTGCGATCCGCAGGAAAATACCAGAAGCAGAACACCCAACGTACGTAATACCATGTTGCGGAAACGGACCATATCGAAGAGTAGGTTATCAATTCTTCTGAAATCTAGCGCAATCCAGTCGAGGCCGCAGAGCCTGCGGAATCGAAACGATCAACGATCGTATCAGTCGGTGTTGGCCACTTCACGCTCATACTTTGCCCGCCCGGAGCTGTTCTCCGATGCGTCGTTCAATCCAGAAATAATTCGCGCCGGACCGGTTGACGCACGCACCACAAACTCTGGCTCGATGGCAATCTCCGCGATGAATTCCGCAATTCCTTCAATCTGGTCGATTACCGTTTTTGCAGCGATTCGTCCCATCTGTTGCAAAGGCTGACGCACTGTGGTCAGCGTTGGAGTCGTAAACGCGGCGCTCGGGATATCGTCAAATCCCACGACGGAAATATCTTCAGGAACCCGCAGACCGGACTCGTGAAAAGCCCATATGGCTCCCATGGCCGAAATATCGTTGTACGCGAGTAAAGCCGAAAAAGGGACTTTTCGCTCTAGCAATTTCCTCGCATAGGGGTACCCCAGCCGCGGAGTGGAGTCCGTGCTGTCGATTTGCATGATTAGCTCTGGCCGCATCGGTATTCCCATTTCTCCTGCGACTTCGCAAGTCGCTTTCCAGCGATCCGCTGCATCCGAACTCACTGGCGCTCCCTTTAGGAAAGCGATTTCTCGGTGGCCAAGGTCCGCCAAGTGAGACAGCGCCATTTTCGCCGCCATCCGATGATCCAGGATAATATTGGTGACCCCCTCCACGCGTTCGTGTCCGGAAACCGCCACCGTGGGCAACGCTAACTTGTCCTTTATGGACGTATCGGTAGTAATGAATCCCTCCACGCCTCTCGAAATCAACATTTGCGCGTACGTTTGCAGGAGCTTTTGGTCATGCCGGTGGATCACCGTTAGGAAAAAAAAGTTGTTGGCCCGTAGGTACTCTTCGACGCCATTGATGATCATTGCCCCGTACGCGTCACCGATCTCTTCGGCGATAACCCCAATGGTATAAGTGCGTTGCAGTCGAAGGGAACGTGCAAAATAGTTCGGGCGATAGTTCAGTTCCTTGGCGGCGGCCTGAATTCGTTGTTTGGTGTGTTCTGGGATGGACCGGGCTGCGGGGGAATTATTCAGTGCTGCGGAAACCGTTCCAGGAGTTAGATTTAGATGCCCAGCAATCGTTTTTAGCGTAACCTTTCGTTCCGCTCTTTCCTTCTTCTTATTGTTAAAGGAGTTTGCCATCGCCTGCTCCAAGCCCATCGATCCAAAAGGTCTCTGGCCCAATAACGTAACCTATACCATAGGCCCATTGGATTAAAGCGAGAAAGCGGCGACCGTCAGTACAGTTAGAATAACATTATTTTTTATGTAGAATATCAATATTTCTGCTTGACAACCTTTCTCCCCGCCTTTATAAAGCTAGTACAAAAGTATTACCATCCGTCGAGGATGTAAGGGCTGTTCCTTCCCTTTCATATAACAATCTAGCCGCAGCAATTTCGTTTGTTCGGTGATGTGTGGCGTTTTCAGTGGTACTCCGGGTTGTGAGCGTCGAAGCTAATTATTCTCGAAGGGTGGAATGTATGAAATATAGATTCACGAATAAAGCGCCGAGGGCTTGGTTTGTAGCTCACGCGCTGGCTTTTGCTTTGTTGCTGGCTGCGGCGCTTCCTGGCGCCACCTACGCTCAGCAATACTCTGGGACCATCACGGGAACCATTACGGATCCCACTGGTGCGGCCATTGCCGGTGCGTCCGTTACCGCCACCAATGTCGGAAATAACTCAAGTTACGATTCCACCACCAGCGATTTGGGAGTCTTTACGCTGGCGCAGCTTCCCGTCGGCACCTACGACATTCATGTCAAGTCCGGAAATTTTAAAGAATTCGTGTCTAAGGGCGTCGAAGTGCACACTTCGTCCATCACGGAAGCTAACATCGCTCTGCAGATGGGTTCCAGTAGCGAGGTGGTTACTGTGGAAGCCAGCGATGTGCAGGTGCAGACCACGACTTCAGCGGTAGGTGAAGTTGTTTCCGGAACTCAGGTCCGAGAGCTCCCTCTGAACGGCGAGAACTTCATGAATCTCGTCACTTTGTCTCCGGGCGTTTCCACTTCCAACGATTTCAACGGCCGCGACAAAGGTTTGACCGGGGGCAGTAACTTCTCCGTCGACGGCAATCCCTACACCAATAACTTGTTTCTGGTGGATGGTGTCAATAACAACGACCTGGGTTCGAACCGCACCATTCTCGTTTACCCTTCAGTCGATGCCATTGCCGAATTCAAGATGATTCGCAATTCCTACGGCCCTGAGTACGGCCAAGCCTCTGGTGCTATCATCAGCATCACCACAAAATCAGGCGAGAACCAATTCCATGGCGGCCTGTTCTATGCCGGCCGCAACGACAAGCTTGACGCCAACGACTGGTTCTCCAATAACCAGAAGACTGGCAAAGCGGAACTCCGCCGCAATGACTGGGGCTATAACGTTAGCGGCCCCATCAAGAAAGATAAGCTCTTCTTCTGGTGGAACCAGGAGTGGAACCGTGAAGTGCGCGGCCAATCCGTCGCAGCTTGCGTACCTACCGCTGCGGAGCAATCCGGTGATTTTAGCCAGGACTTCAACTACGCCGGCGTTTCAGCCGCCAACCCCAAGGTCCCTACTGACCAGTGCGGTGCCACTGCCCCAGTTAGCGTTTCGCCGACCGGCGTCATCACTTCCCTGATCCCGGTAGCCGACCAGGCTCCAGGCAATCCCTACAAAATCAATAACCCGGACGCCGCAGGCTCGCTGATCTCGCAATTTTATCCGCTCCCGAATCGCCCTCTCTCTGGCGGTAATAATTGGGCCCTCCAGGAAGGGCAGCGCCCGAAATGGAGTGAATGGAACGTACGCGTGGATTACGATCTGACCAAAAAGAACCGCGCTACCTTCCGTTACACCAACGATTCATGGAACAGCCCTTCGCCTAATCCGAACCTTTTCTGGGGTGATTCTTTCTTCCCCACGGTGAACTCCGACTGGAGTCAGCCTTCCAAGAGCGTGATGGGCAAGTTGACCACCCAGCTCTCCAGCACCTTAGTGAATGACATCGAGTTCGGTTATGGCCACAACGCGATTATCACTACCTTGGCAGGAACCAACCCAGGTCTCGTAGGCCAGGTTAATGCGGCTGTCCCGACCGCTTTCCCATCGTCCATCAAGCAGCCTAATGCCTTTATCAACGGCGGCGGCGCTTGGGGAGGTTTACAGCCCTACGGTAACGGCCAATCGCTTTGGAATATCGCCCCCTACGGCAACCACGAAGATCTGTATTCCCTGCAGGACAATATCTCTAAGGTGCACGGGAATCATCTCTTCAAACTGGCGCCTATTACAGCACCAACGCCAAAGTAGAAGATAATAATGGCGGAACCGACAGGCCGGCTATCAATGCTTCAAACGGCGGTCTGAACAGCTGCGGCCCCACTGCTCCTCCAACCTGCGTGCCTGGTGTTCCGACCGGTAATCAATTGACGAACCTGCTGATTCCTGGGCAGGTATTCGTAACCAGCGAAAACAGTATCAACGCCCTCGACAACCGCAATTGGCACGACGTCGAGTTCTACATCGGCGACTCCTGGAAGATCCGCCGCAACCTTACCGTCGAGTACGGTTTCCGCTATTCTTTCTACCGTGAACCTTACTCCGCTAGCAATCAACAGGCTTCTTTCAGCCTGGCAGATTACAACCCGGCTCTTCCCGCTGCCGACGCCTGCAATGGCGTAATCATCGTTCCCGGTACCCATCCGTGTCAGGATGCCGCTGCTTCCCTGGCTGCCTTGGGTGTTATCTTGCCACTCTCGAATGGCACACCGGGTCCAAATCGCGCGCTGGTCAATAACAACAACCACGATGTCGCTCCACGTGTCGGTATAGCTTGGGATGTACGTGGCGACGGCAAAACTGCTATTCGAATCGGCGGTGGCCAGTTCTTCCAGCGCGAGTTGGTCGGCCCCGGACGGTCGCTCTCAGGAACGGCACCGTTCGTGATTACCGCCACTGACGTTCGTACCTTGGAAACTCCGTCACCCTTGGCGGGCGCCTCGGTTTCTCCCAACGCCGCGAAGGATCCTTCGCCGGTGACTCCCAATGCCTGGCAGTGGAACGTTTCTGTGGAACGCGAATTGTTCCGCGACACCGCCTTCCAAGTTGGTTATGTCGGGAACACTGGCATCCATCTGACCTCCATGGCGGATCTTAACTCCGTCAATCCGGCCTTCTGGAATCAGACCGCGTTTCTGAACGGCAGTTCGCTCAATGCCTTCCGGCAAGCCGGTAACTTCGGAACGATTGGTGAGTTTGCTCGGTCCGGACACTCCAGCTATCACTCGCTGCAGACCTTGTTCCGCTCGCGTCTGAGCAACTTCTCCACCTTCCAGGCTTCTTACACGTACTCACACTCCATCGCTAACGTAGAGCTCAACAACTCTTCCGGCAGCATCAACCAGGAAGCCATTTCTGATTCCACGAATCCTGGTTTGGACAAAGGCAACACCAACATCAATCGCCCTCACATTTTTGTGGCGAACGAAGTGTTCTTCCTCCCCAAGCTCGCCAATCACAGCGCGATGGTTCGTGATTCGATCGGTGGCTGGGAATTGAACAGCATCGTAACCGTAACCTCTGGCGCTTCCTTAAGCGTGTTTTCGAATGGAGCGAACGGAGCCAGCGTTACACCTGCCGGCGGTGGAGCAGCTCTGACCAGCACACTGAGCACCCTGACGGGCGACGGCTACGGCAACAATGATCGTCCGAACATCACCGGCGTAAATTGCAATGCCAATCAAAACGGCAAGCAGATCCTCAACCCCGCTGCTTTCACCTTTGTTGGCTATACTCTCGGCACCCAAGGCGACACCCCACGGGGATATTGCCACGGTCCGAACGCCCGCAACGTGGATGTTCAGCTGGCGAAAAACTGGACCATCAAGGAACGCTACCGGCTCAAGTTCAGCATGGACTTCTTCAACCTCTTCAACCATGCCAACTTCGTCGGCACGAACCTTGAGTCTTCCGGCTTTTCCGCGAGCGGCTTGCAGTGCGGCACCACCGCACCCTGCAGCCCCACCAACAACGTGGTCACAGGACAGAATTCCGGCCAGAACAACAACTTTGGACAATCCAACGCTGTCCACCCCGGCCGCGAACTTCAGTACACTCTGAGGTTCTCGTTCTAACTGCAGTTAACGGTCATTAACTCCAAGCGGCGGAGCTTGATTATCAAAGCTCCGCCGTTTATCTTTTATGCTGAGCGTTCGAACGCTGCCCTTGTGAAGCGCCAGACCCCCCAAGCCCCATCTCCTGTGGTTCATTTTTCGTATAGGCGTGTCGTCCTTGCTGCGCTCACGGTACTTTTGCATACCGTTTCGTTGCTCGCCCAATCCTCCCCTTCGCGCGGGGCGCCCGCGAAGGCCAGAATCCCCCAACATACCGAAGCCGCCGAACAACTTCAGAAAAGATTGCTGGCCGCTCAGCAGGCCCAAGTTGCCCGAGACCCTATCCTCATCGCCGAGGCCAACGTGCGGGTTATCGCATTGGCTCTGCGCGAAATCGCACAACTTCGCTTGGTCGAGTCTGCCTACCTCCCCGCCATCGAGCTCTATCAGCGTTCCCTCGATTTTGAAAATAATCCTGACACGCGCGTCGATCTGGCTATTGCTTACTTCCAGGCCAATCGCCTGGACGACGCCCTTTCTGAATCGCAAAAGGCCTTGGCATCGCCTTCGGAAAATCCTCGTGCCTATAGCGTCGCTGGCCGCGCTTGGATTGCTAAGCAGGAATACGCTAAAGCAGCTGACGCCCTCGCCCATTCCGTTCGCCTGAGCCCTGACTTTGAAACTTCATATGCTCTTGGTATTTGCCTCCTGGCTACCAAAGATCCCAAAGACAGGGCGCAAGCCGCCGCCGTCTTTGCCACCATGACTAAGGCCGCCGGGGATACGGGCTCGTTGCACGTGCTCTTTGGCCGTGCCTATCGCGACGCCAACGACATGCCCGCGGCCATCGCCGAATTTCAGCGCGCCATCGCCCTGGATTCGACCACCCCGCATGCCCACTATTTCCTGGGTCTTGCCCGCCTCGCCGTCAACGAATGGAAAGCCACTCCCGAGGTCCGTCTCGAATTCTCCAGGGAGCTTAAGACCTATCCGCGAGATTATCTGGCCAATTACATGATGGGCTTCCTGGCCTCCTCAGACCGCAATTACTCGGAATCCGAGCGATACCTCAAGATTGCCGCGGAAATCAATCCTGAGTGGCCGGAGCCCTGGCTATACATGGGTTTAAACGCCTACGCGCAAAGTGACATGCCCCGCGCCGAAGAATGCTTCCGCAAAGCCATCCAATTTACCGGCCAGGATGAATCGCGTTCAAATTTTCAGATCCGGCGGGCCTACGTCGACCTTGGCCGCATCCTCGCGAATTCCGGCCGAGCCGAGGAAAGCGAAGTCTATCTGACCAAGGCCCGCGACCTACAAAACAAAACCATGGAGCAGACTCAACAGAGCGTCTCTGAAATGGCCCTGGCCGGCGGGGCGGGGTCGGCCGCGGCCATCGTGCCGCTCAGTCCCAAGAATGAAATGCAAGCCGCTCCCCTGGTTCGCGGCGCCGTGGATCCTTTCGCACGCCTGGACGCTTCGGTCCTGGCGCAAGCCAATCTCAGCGAGAAACAGCGCTCCGAGGCCGATGCGCAGGAGACCCAGTTGCGCGCCGTCCTGGGCCTCAGCTTCAACGATCTCGCCACTTCTGAAGCCGTGCGTCACGAATACCTCGCGGCTCTTGGGCACTATCAGGAAGCGGAACGCTGGGACCCGTCCATCCCCGGACTGACCAAGAATCTCGGTCTCGCTGCCTTCCGTTCCAACAATTATCCCGAAGCTACGCGCGCCCTTGCCCTCGCCTTGCAACAGAATCCCCAGGACGCGCCGCTTCGTGCCAATCTGGGTATGGCATATTTCGCCATCGAAAGATTTGCCGAAGCCGAGAAGACGTTTACACCGCTGGGAACCGCTGGCATGCAAGATTCCACTGTCGGATACGCTTGGGCCGCGTCAGCAGCCAGAACCGGCAATTTGAAATCAGCCGCTGCAGTTCTCAACCAGTTTGAGCAGACCAGACTACCCAACGAGACGCTTCTGCTTGTCGGCCAATTATGGATTGAAATCGGTGATTACTCGCATGCCGTTGACACCCTGGACCGCCTGGCGGCTTCTAATCCGTCGCTACTCAAGGCTCACTACTTTGCCGGTCAGGCCTACATCCGCAGCGAATATTGGGCGGAGGCGACGCAGGAATTTCAGGCCGAGTTGGCTCTTGCACCCGGCGACGCGGACGCAGAATACAATCTCGGCTTCGTCAATCTGCAGCAATCCAAAACCGACGAAGCCGCGAAATTATTTCAGGATGTAATTGCCGCCAGCCCCAGCCACGCGAATGCCCATTATCAGCTGGGCAAAATATTTCTAGACCGCGGCCAGCTCACGGACGCCATCGATCAACTTGAAATTGCCGCGCGCCTCATTCCCCAAACCGATTACGTTCATTACCAGTTGCAATCCGCGTATCGCAAGGAATCGCGCATCGCCGAAGCCGATCGCGAAATGGAGATCTACAAGGAACTGAAGGCCAAGCAGCGCGAGGGATTGCCGGCGCGGCCGCAAAGCCCTTGAAGGCTAAAGGGCGGCCAAGAAAGCTTCAGTATCGACTCCGGCATGCAACTCGCTTATCTAATTTTGTCGTCAAACCTGGCATCGATTGGAAAATACATTTGCCTAAAAGTAGTCTTCGTTATCCGCTAAAATCGCTCGCTCTGATTCTACTCGTCGCCAATATCGCGAGAGCCCAGGGTGGCCACCCTCAGCCTGCTGCTCCTCCTCCCGGCGCCAAAGCCACCAGATGCACCGGCCGCGCCGTACCTCAGCTCGAAGACATCACCGCCAAATCCGGCATCACTTTTAAACACACTGCCGATCCCGCCAAGAAATACATCGTCGAGTCCATGAGCGGTGGGGTCATCATCTTCGATTACGATCGCGATGGCTGGCCGGACATTTATTTCACCAACGCTCCCACCGTGGAAATGGCCGTCAAGGGCCAGAAAAGTCGCGGCGCCCTTTATCACAACAATCATGATGGCACGTTCACGGACGTCACCGAGAAATCCGGCTTGGCCTCTCCGTGTTTCGCCATGGGGGGCGCCGTGGGCGACTACGATAATGACGGTTGGCCCGATCTGTATGTCACTTGCCTCGGCGGCAACGTTCTCTACCATAACAACGGCGACGGCACCTTCACCGATGTCACTGCCAAAGCTGGCGTTGCCGATGGCCGCTGGTCCACCGGGGCTTCGTTCGGCGATTACGATGGCGATGGCTTCGTCGACCTTATGGTCGCCAATTACGTCGATTTCCGTCTCAACGATCTTCCAGGTTTTGGTAGCTCGCCGAACTGCAAGTACCGCGGCATTGACGTGCAATGTGGCCCGCGCGGCTTAAAAGGCGCGGGTGATTCGCTGTTTCACAATAATGGCAATGGCACCTTTACCGACGTGTCCAAGGCCGCCGGAGTCAGCGATCCCAATGGTTATTACGGCATGAGTGTTATCTGGGCGGATTTCAACAATTCTGGTCGGCCCGATATTTACATCGCTAACGACTCCACACCCAAATTCCTATACAAAAACCTGGGCAACGGTAAATTCAAAGATATCGGTTTGGAGAGTGGCACTGCCGTAAGCGAAGATGGCTCCGAACAGGCCTCCATGGGCATCGCCATCGGGGATTATCTACACACCGGACGCCCCGCCCTGCACATAACCAATTTTTCAGACGAAAATGATCTGCTTTATCGCAACGATGGCAACTGGAATTTTACCGATGTCTCGTATCCCTCCGGCCTGGCCCTCCCCTCACTTCCGTGGGTGAAGTGGGGTACTGCTTTTCTGGACGTGGACAATGACGGCTGGCTCGATCTCATCACCGTCGACGGCCATGTTTATCCTCAGGTCGACACCTTGCCTTCCGGTGGTGGCTATCGTCAGCCCAAGCTTCTGCAACTCAACCAGAAAGACGGAACTTTCTGCGATGCCAGCGACGCCGCTGGCCCGGCCCTCAAGGAAAAGCATGTCTCCCGAGGTTTGGCCGTCGCCGATCTTTTCAACGACGGAAATGTGGATGTAGTGATTGGCGATCTCGACGGCGCCCCCATGGTCTTGCGAAATCACGGAATCCCTGGCCGCCATTGGATAAGTTTCGAACTGGCAGGCGCCCGGAGCAATCGCCTGGCCCTCAATGCCCGCGTCAAGATCGTTGCACATGGTATCACCCAGACAGAGGAGATTCACAGCGGTGGGAGTTATTTATCGCAAAATGATTTGCGAGTGCACTTCGGCTTGGGTGACGCCAAAAAAATCGATAGCGTGGAAATTCGCTGGCCTTCTGGGAAAACGGAAATCCTGGGCGAGGTAGCCGCTGACAAATTCTATTTCGTCTTGGAAGGGCAAGGTCTGGTGTCCCCCGAGCGCATTCGCCCAACACCCGCCAAGCGCCCGTAGCTAACCCTTGGCACGTTCCCTAACCTGTTTAGCCAACTTCTCAATCTGTTTGGCTTTATTCACTACGGAAAGGGAGAGTGTGGCCGTGGCGTCCGTTTTTTCCACCTGTTCTTTGAGCTCGCTGACCAACGCGTAAAGTTTTTCCACATCCGCCTTTACTTCCGCTTGATTCTGTTTGTCGATGGCTTTCTTGTCCGGATCTCTGGGGCCCGGACCATTCATTCCCTGAGGATAATTTTGGTTGGGCGCATTAGGCGACGGCATCGGTTGCGGCGAGCGTTGCGGTTGGCCATACAAAACCCTTCCCACCGCTAGGGCTCCTGCACCGCCGGCGATAGCAAGAATGGCGGTTCGTCTGGAATAGGGCATGAAACCTCCTTCGCAATTAGGAAGAATTACGTGTCAGCTTAGCTCGCCCTTTTGTCCATGTCAGCATTGTTCTTTTGCACTTCGGACCGCGCCGCGCTTAAGGCGCCGCCGCGCTCCCCTACATAGGTTTGTAGTCCGGCGACAAGCGCGCTCCATAATGCTGTCCCACCAGCGCCGCCACCCGCGCAATCGCGTCATGCAATGACTCCGTATCGCCCCGGTGGTGGCCTGTGAACACCACCAAGATCACTGGCTGGTCCTTGATGAAAATAATTCCTGCGTCATTGGCGAGGAATGGCTGCCCGTCCCCCGTTTTGTGCGCGATGGCCACGTCACGCAGGTATTTTGGAAAGCGATTATCGACCTGCTGTTTTTCCAGCGTTGCCAGCATCCACTCGCTCGCTGTCGCGGACACCAACGTTCTCTGCTGAATCATTTCCAACAGGTGCCCGATATCCCGTGCTGTGCTGTGGCCAAAGTAAATTCCCGCGTTGTAAATCGTCTCTCCAAAAGCCTTCTGCACTTGCCCGCCCGTGTACTTGTCGAACCGGAATTCCAGCGTTTTGTTCCCGGGCGCATTGCTATAGCTCGGATCCAGGGCACTCAGCCATTTGCGGTCCCAGTCCAGATCAGAAAATTCAATAGATGTTTTCTTAAGCCCCAGCTGGTGCATGAAACTCGTTACGCTAGCACGTGTAACTTTATCGGCCAGCAGATCCGTTGCTTCGTTATCGCTGATGATGATCATTAACGTCAGCAGGTCGCGAACCGTGGGCATCAATCCCGGTTGCATCGTATACAGCACTCCCGAAGGTATCCGCTGGTCGCCCGGTTTTAATTCCACGCGTTGGTTCAGGGGAAACTTACCGTCCTCCGCCTGGTGGAACACTTCCGCCATAATGCCCAACTTGATGACGCTGAATGTTTCGTACGTTGTGTCCGCATCGATAGCCAACTCCTCTCCCGTACGCAGATTTTTCATGTACACCGCCATGTCTCCGGGGAATTTCTGCCGAATGCCTTGGATCTCCGCTTGCAATTGTTTCAAGTCGGCACTTTCTGGCTTGGACTGGCCGCGCGCTGTGCCCAGCAGGACTCCAAGCAGCATTACCGCGGTAATAATTCGCAATGTCGACCTCATTCAGCTCTCCCAAAATTTGGCAATGTGATACAAGCCGTCGAATTTCAATAAGAACTTCAAATCGAGTGAAACAAATGATGCAGTCTTTACACCATCATTTACAAGCGCTACAGTCCATCTGCCCAAACTATTGAGGAGATAGATTTAAGTGAAAAAGACCGTAGCGAAAAATACGTCGCGGCTTACTTCTGCGGCCATCGCAGCTATTCTCGTCGTAATCCTTTGCGGCCGTCTCAGCCCACGCATTTTTAGCGCTCCCCCGGCCGCGACGATTTTGGGATTCTCTCCGCAGCACGCCACGGAACAAACCCTTCTCGAGGACCAGCTCAAGAAGTTGATCTCCACCGACGAGATTCGTAAGCAGCATCGCTATTTCACCTCCCTCCCTCATCCTGCCGGCTCCCTTCATGATCATGAAGTTGCTGAATATATTGCCGAACAATGGAAGAAGCAGGGTCTGGAAGACGTAGTCATCCGCCAATACGACGTACTGGGCACCAAGCCAGTCTCTACCAGCCTTGAGATGGTGGCGCCCAGCCACTACCAAGCCACGCTGCGTGAAGCTCCCTACGATGCGGATCCCGACACAAAAAATCCCGAAGTGGCCAGTGCCTGGATGGGCTATTCCGCCAGCGGAGAAGTCACCGCTCCGGTCATTTACGCTCACAGCGGCAATCCCGAAGACTACGATTTACTTCGCAAAAACGGCATAGATGTAAAAGGCAAGATTGTGCTCGTGCGTTATTCGAATCCCTACAGCTATCGCGGCTTCAAGGCGCTGACCGCGGAAAGAGAAGGCGCCGCCGCGCTGCTCATCTATTCCGATCCCGCAGAAGACGGATTCAAAAAAGGCAAAGTTTTCCCCGATGGACCTTGGGGGCCCGAAACGCATATTCAGCGCGGCGCCATTACCTACGATTTCATCGTTCCGGGCGATCCGCTAACTCCGGGATGGGCCTCGGTACCCGGCGCCAAACGCATTCCGGAAAGCGAGGCGCGCTCTCTCCCACATATTATTGCGCTACCTCTCTCTTGGCATGATGCCAAACCGCTGCTGGAAAATATGGATGGTCCCGCCGCGCCAAGCGATTGGCAAGGCGGTCTACCCTTCACTTACAGACTGACCGGTACAGTTCAGGCGCATCTCAAAGTGCGGATGGATAACTCCATCCAGCCGTACTACGTGGTTGAAGCGCGTATCCGCGGCGTGCAGTTCCCCGACGAATGGGTTCTTCTCGGCAATCACCATGACGCCTGGGAATATGGCGGGGTCGATCCCAGCAGCGGCACGGCTTCGATGATGGAGCTTACACGCGCGCTCGGTTCCATGCTCAAAGGCGGCGCACGTCCCAGGCGCACTTTGGTCTTTTGCAGTTGGGATGGCGAGGAGATCGGCCTCACCGGGTCCACGGAGTGGGGTGAACAATTTGGCCGCGATCTGCAGAAAAAATTAGTCGCCTACATTAACGTGGACTCCTCCGCCTCCGGCCCGGACTTTGAAGGCGCAGCCGTTGGGTCGCTCGCGCCCATGCTGGTGCAGACCACCATGTCTATCGCTGATCCTAGTGGCGTGACGTTGCACGAGGCCTGGCTTAAGTCTGCGACGGAAGCTCGAAAAATGGATCCGCGTGCAGCCGCTGTTAAAGAAGAAAATTTAGTAAACACCCGTATCGGTAGCGGCTCCGATCACACGGTCTTCTTGAATCATCTCGGCCGCCCGGTTATCACCTTGCAGTTCGACGGTCCCTATGGCGTCTATCACTCCATGTACGATGATTTTTACTGGATGAATCACTTCGGCGACCCCGGCTACGAATACCACGCCACCATGTCCGCGCTATGGGGTGTTACCGCCCTGCGTCTGGCGCAGGCCGACGTGTTGCCTTTTGATTTCGGATTTTACGGCCGCACTGTGAGCGATTTTATCGAGGACTTGAAAAAGAATTCCCGCTATGACGCCACGAAACTTAAGCTCGATGATTTACAACGACGTGCCCAGGCCTTTGAAAGTGTTGGAAAAAATGTTCGCCAACTGTTAGATCGCGCAGTAGCCGTCGGTAAAATGTCCGACGACAAAACAGCCGGCCGGTATAACCAGGAAATCATGCAGGTGGAAAGCAATTGGCTTAATCCCGATGGTATTCCAGGGCGCCCGTGGTTCAAGCACCTGCTTTACTCCTCGCGGTACACTTATGCTCATTTGGAGCTTCCCGGTTTGACGGAAGCGGTCGAATCGCAAAACTGGGCCGAGGCCCGGCGGCAGTCAGAAATTCTTGGCCAGGCTATCGACACCAACAGTGCACTGATGCGCCACATGGAGAAAGAACTTCAGCAATAATCTGCTTCTGCATTCTTCAGTGGGCGCGCTGTCTTCGCCCCTTATTGCGGCGTTACCCGCACCATCACCACTTAGGTGAAAGAAACGACGCCACTGTTCACCACCAATAATAGAATCGCTCGGTTGAACGATTTGCTCATGCGGATTCACCTGACCAGGGGTCATGACTGACGGTAATATTCATTGCTTCTGGAGTATTCGTATATGCGTTTGCCGCTGCCGAGCCCTTAGTGGGCGTAGCTGTTTCTGTGAATGAAGAATGAAGCCGAAATGTTCACGAGTTTGATGTATGCATGGCAATTATTCAAAGAGGGGAAAATGATGATCTCCGTTGCAAAAGCTAGAAAAGTCAGACTATGGGTCTCGCTAATCGTTGTGCTGGCGCTCCCCTTTTCGACTTTCGCCGAGAGCAAAAATGCAAAGAACTGGATCGCCACCTGGACGACTGCCAATGCCGACACCGCCAACCCCGTCATGTCCGCTCTGATCTCTGCAGGCCATGGCTTTTCCGAATTCAACAATCAAACGATTCGCAATATCGTCCACACCACCATCGGCGGCCCGGCCGTTCGAATCCGGCTCTCCAACGTCTACGGGACTCGACCTGTAATCTTCGACGCTGTTGTTGTCGGCCTGCAAAACCAAGGAGCCTCCGTAGTTACCGGTTCTAATCGCGTCGTGACCTTTGGCGGATCCAAGTCCATCGTCGTTCCCGAAGGCAGCGACGCGCTCAGCGACGAAATCCCGCTCGTCGTCGGTGCTCAGCAAAATGTAACCATCAGTCTCTTCATATTTGAGCTTACCGGTGCTGTTACGGTGCACGGTTCCGCGTTCCAAACCAACTTCATTTCGGAGGCGGGTAATTTCGCTGCTGCAGAATCCGCGGCGGCCTTCACCAAAACGAGCAGCTCCTGGTATTTTCTTGCCGAACTGGACGTTTTGGCTTCTCAAGACTCGGTTCAAGATGGAGCCGTCGTAGCCCTGGGCGATTCCATTACCGATGGTGCCTCTTCGAAGATGGACGCCTACGATCGCTGGACCGACGTCCTGGCTCGTCGCCTTTCCGACAATCAATCAAAACGATTGTTGTCTGTCCTGAACGCCGGTATCGGCGGAAATCGCATTCTTAGCAGCTCGCCCTGCTTCGGGGAAAATGCCTTAGCCAGACTGAATCGCGATGTGTTCGCTCCGGCGGGAGTTCGCAGCGTAATCCTTTTTGAAGGTACCAACGATATCGGACAGCCCGACACTCATCCAGAACCTCAATACGTTCCGTGCCTGGCCAAGGCACACATTACGCCCGATGATCTCATCGCCGGCTACAAACAAATCATTGCTCAAGCGCACGCCCGTCACCTTAAAATCTTTGGCGCCACCTTATTGCCTTTCGCGGGATTCAACGGCTGGACCGAGCAAGGCGAAACCACTCGCGTGGCCGTAAATCGCTGGATCAAGGAAGCCCAGGCCTTCGATGGCACAATCGATTTTTCCTCCGCCTTATCCGATCCAGCCAATCCTGCCAGGCTTGCGCACCAATATGACAGTGGCGACCACTTGCATCCCAACTCCGCTGGCCATCAAGCCATGGCCAATGCCGTTAATATTGAAATGCTCCGCAAATAAATTCTTCCTCAAAAGTTCGAGGCTAAGAGCACTCGCAGAGACGGCACGTTGAGCGCCGAGGATGAGCTTACGAAGCTTCTTGATGCAGCCTGCGACCAGAACATCTACCTCTTCAGGCAACTGGCGATTCGCAAAACCGTTTCATCCTTCTGAATTTCTTCCAGCTGCTTCGGCAGCGGAATGCACCAGTTTGGCCGATGGTCGGCCGACGCCGCCGGCAAATTCGGCCGCTTCTCCGCCCCCAAACCATCCTCCATTGATGCCAGCGTAATCACCGCAGGTGAGCGTGCCAGCGCTTCGTGCGTCTTCACGGTCACATCAGCGATGGTTGCCCCATCATCCACATGCGTCGCTCGCTTCAAGGAGTCTCGCATCTTGTTCGAATTCTCTCTATTCGGCTTCAATTCCAGTTCATTTTGTTCCTGGAAATCGGCGTCGGACCAAATTCCCGCGATAGTCGGCAAGTCGTGCGTCGACACCGCCGCCAGCGCCAAGCGCGGATAGTTTTCCGGCGTTTTCTCTTCGAACCATAGCAGACGGTAAGAAAGCACCGCGTATTCGGCCAGCTTTTCCCTTACGCCTTCGTCGACGGTGCCTAAATCCTCGCCCACTATGAAGGTTTTCGCACGCGCGCTTTCTAAAGCGAGTATCGAAAGCATCTCATCCGGGTTGTACCGCACATAGGCTCCATTTGCACTCGGCTCGCCGACGGGAATCCAGAAGAGTCGAAACAATCCCATCACATGATCAATTCGCAATCCGCGCGCATATCGCAACGCCGCGCGCACAGTCTGAATAAATGGTTCATAGCCGCTCTCTCGCAATTTGTGCGGCACAAATGGCGGCAACCCCCAATCCTGCCCGTTCGAATTGAACATATCGGGCGGTGCGCCCACGCTGACGCCTTTCGCAAAAATGTCCTGCCACATCCATGCGTCAGCCCCATCGGGTGCCACGCCCACCGGCAGGTCGTGCATGATGTTTGCAGCTGAAGACGCGGCCTTCAGCTGCTCGTCCAGCAGAAATTGCAGCCATTTATGAAATCGCACCCGTTCGCCATATCGCTCGCTTACTTTTGACACCGTGGAATCGTCCGCACGGCGAAATTCTTCCGGCCAAACGCCCCAGTTCGCTCCATGCTTCTCGGCCAATACGCAAAACGCCGCAAACAATTGCAGGCTGCGGCCTTGTTCCCGTTCATAATCCTCAATAGATAGGCGGTCGCGCACCTTCTGCCACAGCGCTTCCAGTGCCCTCATCTTCAAACCGAATATCGCATCACGCTCAATCAACGGGCGTTCGTTAAGCGTGCGCCCTTCGCCGCGAAAGCCTTCGAGGCCGGAAATCATCTCTTGGGCGCCAGGAATATTTTCGATGCGCAAATAAAGCGGATTCAAATACAACCGGCTGCTGGGATAGTAAGGGCTCGCTTGCTGCGGCAGCACGGGAACATTTGCACACAGCGGATTCACCATGATAACGCCGGCCCCCAAATCGGCCGACCATGTGGCCACTTGCCGTAAATCTTCCAAATCGCCCATGCCCCAACTGCCCTGCGATCGCATGGCGTACAGTTGTAGCGCCCAGCCCCAGGTCCGCAGATCGGGGGGCAGAAAACACTTTGGTGGCGTCACGATCAATCGGGTCTCGCGTCCATCCGCATCGCAAATGGCGTGATAACCCAAAGGTAGATCCGCTGGGAGTTTATTTTGGCCGCGCAGTCGCGTGCCGTCTTCCAAGCGCAGTTCGAACGATTCCGAAATCTGACGCTCAGTTCCTTGCCGGATGACCAACAAAAGTGGCTCGGAAGGCCCCTCTCCTTGAGCCTCCATCACTGCCAGGAATCTGTTTTTGGTTCGCGCCTCAACGTCGTGCCACTGGCCGGAGTCGTCCCGATAACGTTCCTCAATACCCCAAGCCTTGAAATTCGTCACACGAGCTCCTGGTCAAGATTTCCCGCGGGAAAAAAGCGGCTGGATGAGTTCAAACGTCATTCAGCGATAAAAACACAAGCATAGGGGTCTTCGCCCGGCCTCAGCAATACAGCTTTTTGGGTAAGGGTGGCCATCCCCCAACGCTTTCGAACAGTACGCGAAGAAGCCACCGAGCCAGCACGTGAGCACTTTCCTGAAAAGACGAAGTATGACGCAACATGTATCTGTGCGGTTAATGCGCGACGAATGTCAGCGACTTCACGAACGAAAACGTACTGGACTCGGGTTGCCAGCGTCACGCGTATGGCGTTCTGAGGCTTCCTTCGGATAGCCCACCAGAAAGGTGATCGGCGTAAGGCCGCCGCATTGTTCTCCGATTCGCCACACATAACCTTTCGAAGACACATGCGCCACCAAGTTTCTCAGCTCGTTTTGTGAATAAGCGCGGAGGCAAGAAACTATTCCGTCGAAATAGAGCACAAAAGGAATTACCGGAATCACGTACGTCCAGAGTAATCGAGAAATTTTAAACGGTTTAACAAATGGAGTCGTCACCAAACTCCCCAACGGCATCAGGATTGTTGACAAGATTGTCAGCGGGCGCCTGCTGGCCGCTTCGAATATGCCGATCCCTTGTCCGGCGTCCACCGCATTTTGCAATATGGCCACCGCCTGCTCGGGCGTGAAATGATGGAAAGAAGTAAATATAGTGCGAAATCCAGAAAGGTCCGGGGGCAATCTTGCAGCGTCCACGCTGCGTGGATAAAAGCTCACTACCTCATTTGAGCTTTGGCGCACATTTTCGAACGCGGAAATATTAGGAAACTTGTCGGTCAAAAAAATTGTTATGGGGCTTCCGCCTGTTTTTCTGAGCAGCTTGTGTAACCACAGCCACGGCCCGCTTCCTCCGGAGCACAGATCCACTACTTGTTCTGCGTCAGTCGCTTTGATCGCCTCATTGAGAATCGAGGCAATCGGGCGATATACCTGGCCGAGACTTAGCACCGCTTGTAGCAGGTCCGTGACTCCATCGCGCAAAGTTTCCGGGAACCAACTTTGGTCGTGGAATTCAAAGAATCGTGCCCCACCCAAACTCCATTGCTCTCGCAAAAAAGGGGTGGCCGCCGGCTCTAGGCGTTCAGCCTCCGCCGCAGTGTCACTGGTGCTTTTCATGTTTTCTTGGAAATTAGTCGTCTGCCGTCGCCGAGCTGCTGTGTTCAGTTTCCGCCACCGGCTCCAAAGGAGCGATAGCCGGCCCGTTCAGAACTTTCCCGTCAGGATTAAATCGCGACCCGTGACACGGGCAATCCCAGCTGCTCTCGGTCGCGTTCCACGCCACTATGCAACCCAGATGCGTGCACACCGCCGAGCGTTCATGTAGTTTACCCGCGCTGTCGCGATGCACCGCAATCTTCGAAAGTCCTTTGCGCATAATTGCGCCGCCGCCCGCCTGAATTTCGTCCACGTTGCTCACTTCGCCAGGCGTGAGCCAGCTCCCGTATTGCGCCGCAACATTCAGGTTTTCTTTCGCAAAGGTCAACGCCGCCAGCGGGCTTTTCCGCGCTGGATCGTAAAGCACCGACCAGCCATTCTCGCGCCCCATAATCAAATCCGTAATCAGCATGCCCGCAATCGTGCCATGCGTAAGCCCGACTCCGGAATCTCCGGTGGCAATGTAAACGTTCTGCTCGTCCCCCGGATTCCGCCCAATAAAGGCGAGGCCATCCAAGGTGTCCATGATCTGCCCGGACCAACGGTATTGCGGATCGCGCAGTCCGGGAAAATGTGTCCGGCCCCAACTAAGCAACCTGGCGTACCGATTTTCCAAATCCTCCGTCTGTCCGGTTTTGTGATCTTCGCCGCC
This sequence comes from uncultured Acidobacteriota bacterium, assembly GCA_963732705.1. GTDB lineage: Bacteria > Acidobacteriota > Terriglobia > Acidiferrales > UBA7541 > Acidiferrum. The sequence goes on from CAVTAN010000003.1 coordinate 281,700, forward strand.
GATGATCAGGAAATCGCGCGACCCCTCGCCATTCTCAGCGCGCTGTAAGCGCACGTAGTGAAACGGATCTTCGGTGTCCCAGTAGAGTGCAGGTGGAACAGAATCCAGCGGCACTTCCACGCCAATTACATAGGTCCGATAAGCCGCCTGCTTGGTATGCATGATTACCCAGTCGTTCACCGGGGTGTTGGTCGCCACCACTACCGCGTCTGCGGTAATCGTGTGGCCCTTATCGGTCGTGACTTTAGCCGGGTTCCCACCCTTGATTTCTTCGGCTTCCGTCTTTGCATACAATTTGCCGCCCGCTCGCTTGAACGCGCGCGCGAGACCCACCATATATTTTGTCGCATGAAACTGCGCTTGGTTTGGAAATCTCAAGCAAGGCAGTTCCGTTGAGTGGAAAGGAAGCGCCGGCACTTGCGTGACCTTTATGCCCGCGGCTTGTGCCGCTTCCAATTCCTGGTCCAGTGTTTTTTGGTCATCCTCTGGCCCGCAAAACAAGTAACCATCGACCCTCGTGAAATCGCAGTCGATGTTTTCCGCTGAAACAATCGTTTCTATTTTAGTGATCGCCGCTGTGTGACTTTCCGCCGCCAGCCTCGCCCCTTTTTCTCCATGCAGCCGCGCGATCGAGCGATACGTCGCGTCGATTTCGTTGGACAGGTGGGCGCTGGTGTTGGTCGTTTCTCCCTGACCCACCGAAACTTTATCAATCACGATCACCGACCGGCCTTCTTTTGCCAATAGGTAACCGGTAGTCAGCCCTGCTATCCCCGCGCCTACAACGCATACGTCTGCCTTGGCGTTGCCTCGCAAGGACGGAAGCCGTAACGCTGGAGCCGTTGCCGACCAGATAGAGGTATTTGTAAATCGGTTGGATTTGCGCCGCGATGTTTTGCGCTTGTTGGATTCCGCGAAGCCTGATCTAGCCATAAAACTGTCCCCTGACATGTCTCAGTGAGTAGATTGGATGCGGTGAGTGGAGGATTGGGGGCAACAGTCATTTGCGCGAAACATCCCAATATGAGTCCAGTGGGTAATAACTGGCTTAGAATGTTGACGATGGGCTATACCGAAACGGTATAACGATTTCGTTGGACTTCCAGTTTTTCAATCCGGCCTGGGTTCTTCATGTGCGTGCTGGTGATCTTCTTTTTCTTCCTTATATACCTTAGGAATACCCAAGCTCCCTTTAGCCGGCAAATGCCGCATAAAGTTCACAATCTTCCACATTTCCTCGTCGGTTAAAATTCCTTTCCACGCCGGCATGCCCGAGGGGTTGATTCCGTTCTCAATAATCCATTTCAGTTGGCCATCTTTGTATTCCTGCACATCTGATGAACTCAGCGACGGTACAGGCGGCGACATATTCCCGGCGAAGGGTACCCCGGTAGCCTCTCCGTCCAAGCCGTGACAGATTCCGCAGTGATGTCCGAAATGTTCTTGGCCGTCGGCTAGATTCTCGGCCGTTGCCGCCACCGGGTTCGGGGTTTCCTTGCCGCCTACAGATATCTTATGTTTCACTTCGGCCGCCATCTTGCTTTCCATGGTGCCTGGCTTGCTCACGCGGCAACCGCCATAGATAACAACGCAGCAGAGCGAAGCGCAAAGCATCGGTCCAAGGTTCCGGTTGATCTGCATCAGGTTTATTCGACGGTCCTACTGTCCAATTGCCACCAAGGCCTTCTCGATGGCCGCTATCACCTGCGGCGAATCCGGAGTGACCTTGGATTCAAAGCGTGCCAACACGTGGCCATCCGGGCCTATCAGGAATTTAGTGAAATTCCATTCGATATCGCCGCCTGTTTTTGGATTCGCCATCTTGTCCGTCAAATATTGATATAACGGCGTCTTATCCTCGCCCTTCACCGAGACTTTGGACATCATCGGAAAGCTTACGTGATATTTCGAGCTGCAGAACGTCTTGATCTCTTGATTGGTTCCCGGCTCCTGGCCTCCGAAGTTATTGGCCGGCACGCCGACTATCACGAATCCACGGTCTTTGTACTTTTCATACACAGTTTCCAGCGCTGTATATTGCGGGGTGAATCCGCAACGGCTGGCCACATTCACCAGCATGATGACTTTGCCTTTATAGGCGGCCAATGGCGCGGCCTGGCCATCGATGGTATTCAAGGTGAAATCATAGACAGACTTATCAGCGGCCATCGCGGTTACTCCCAGAAATAACAGGCAACATAACATTTTGATCATACGCTTCTCCATACGCCCCGGATTGTCGCCCATCATAGCGCATAAACCATTTTGTCCTTTCTCGTAAAGAATCTGCAAACCCTTATTGAGCCTTCTCGGGCTGTGGTATAGACTCCGCACGGTTGGCCCGGTTGTTTTCCTTTAAGATTTCCGCACGCTACAGGGAGGTCGATGTTGACGGCAGCGATCGTGACAGTGACGCACCGTGTTCTGGCTACCGCGGACCTCGTAATTATCGGCGTTTATTTCGTCATCATTTTTGGCATCGGTTTGTACTTCGCAAAAAAAGGCCGCACTTCCGAGGATTATTTTTTGGCCGGCCGCAACATCGGATGGTTCGCTATAGGCGCGTCGCTTTTCGTCTCCAATATTTCCACCGAACACTTCATCGGATTAGCTGGTTCAGGGGCCACCTCCGGCATGGCCGTCGGCGATTTCGAGTGGTTGGCCTGCATGATGCTGCTTTTACTTGGCTGGGTGTTCGTTCCCTTTTATCTACGCTCCAACGTATTCACCATGCCAGAATTTCTGGAGCGGCGCTTCAATCGCAACTGCGCGAACTATTTAGCGACGATTTCCGTAATCGCCTATATCTTTACGAAAATTTCAGTCCATCTTTATGCCGCCGGCATTGTGCTGGAACGCGTGGTGGGCTGGAATCAGTGGACAGCGGCAATCATTCTCGTCATCGCTACCGGCATTTACACCATCGCCGGTGGGCTGGCTGCCGTCATTTATACCGACCTGGTCCAGACGCTAATTTTGCTGGCTGGAGCTATCGCTTTGACTCTGATCGGCCTGGACAAAGTTGGCGGCTTTGCCGGCTTGCGCGCGACATTGCCCGACAGCTTTTTCCACATGATTAAGCCGGCATCCGACCCGGAATTTCCGTGGACCGGTATCGTGTTTGGCGCGCCGATTTTGGGTATCTGGTATTGGTGCACCGACCAGGTTATCGTGCAGCGCGTCTTGTCCGCGCGGGACGAAGGCCACGCCAAAGCCGGCACTATTTTTGCGGGGTTTCTTAAAGTGCTACCGGTATTTTTGTTAGTGCTTCCCGGCCTTATTTGTTACGCACTGTATCCGCAATTGTTTACCGTGGTGGACGGCAAAGTTACCAACGGGGATATTGCCTTTCCGTCTCTGGTCATCAACCTACTTCCGACCGGCCTGGTGGGATTACTTATCGCCGCGCTGCTGGCGGCCTTGATGGGTGCGATGAGCTCGGTTTTCAATTCCGCCTCTACGATGGTCACCCTCGATTTCTACAAGAAGTTTCGCCCGCAGGCCAGTGAAAAGCAGTTGGTCAATTTCGGGCGCATTGCCACTGGCGCCATGGTGATTCTGGGCCTGCTATGGGTCCCTTTCATCCATCTGCTCAGCGCGCAATTGTACATTTATTTGCAAAGCGTGCAGGCCTACATCAGTCCGCCAATTGCGGTTTGCTTCATTTTCGGAATCTTGTGGCCGCGCTTGAACGGCGAAGGGGCGATTACTTCATTGTTGGTAGGTTTTGTGCTGGGAACGGTGAGATTTGTTTACGAAGTGCTGGATAAAACCAGTCATTACACTTCGCCGATTTTGCGCAAGCTGGTGGACATGAATTTTCTACACTACGCAGTATTTATGTTTGTAGTGTGCGCGGCTGTGATCGTGGGCGTGAGCATGCTGTACCCCGCTCCGGCCAGAACAAAAATCGCCGGACTGACCTTCGCGACCGTGGGGGACAAGATTGAAAGCATGGATCTCAAGACTGCCAATCTGAAACGTGAGACGAAAAAGGAGCACTCTCTGAACCTGGCATTTACGCTAGTGCTGATCGCCACGGTCTTCAGCCTATGGATCTATTTTCGCTGATCTAAGTTGGTACAGACGAATCTTACAAAAAACTGAGAAACCCATGAGCCTGGCTTCCATCACCGCTATGCGGGCCAACGTGACCCAGGCAGACGCCATTCGCGAATTCGCTCGCCCGAGCCTTTCGTCGATGTATTGGCGTGCAACGGTAGGGTCCTTGCAGCGCATCGCCGAGGTATATGTGCCGTACCAATTTTACGAAGTCAGCTACGTGATGGCGCGCGCGCCGCAAAAGCGGTTGTTCGCCATGGACGCGGTGGACGGCTCGCTGGATTTATTTGAATTTCCGCAATTCCCTGGTGGCCAGCAATTGCTGACGCTCGGTAACCGCAACCGCATCGAGCCGTCCCTCGATGCCAAGGAGGCCGATGAACTACTTCGCGAGAAGGCCCTGCGAGTTATTTTTCAGCAAGGATTTTTCAAAGTGCGGCAAGCTACTTTGAAGTTTACGCGGCAAGCGGATGCAATTTATTTGCCCTACTGGCTGGCTTTCTACGCCACCCGAGAAATCGTTCGATGCCGAGTGATGGATGCCGTGCGCCGGCGCATTGAAGGAGCCAAGGCCTCGGCGTTTTTTGAACAGTGGTTGGCAGCCTGACGCACGCCGCAAGATCTGATTTATGCACCGTCCTCTAGTTCACATAGCTCACAGAACGAATTGCAATATGCGAAAACGAAAGTGGCTGATGAGTTCAACAGGAGCCCAGGTGGCGCGGAAAGCTTGCCTGCGTGTAGCGGCGACGCGGGTGGTCACTGCATTATTGGTATGCGTAATCGGCGGCGTCGGCAGTGCCGCGCAGGGGTGGCAGCACCTCGGCAACGTGCAGCACGTCGATAAGCTTGCCGACGGGGTGGAACTCACTGCCGGTAGCGCGAAAGTGCGCATCACCGCTTTTCGCGAAGGCATTATCCGTGTGCGGGTCGCACCCGATGGAAAGTTTCCCCCGGATTTGTCCTGGGCCATCGACGAAACTGCGCAACCTCCCGCCGTGCAAAGTGCAGACCAGGCCGCCGAGGTGCGTATGATCGCGGGCGACGTCACCGTGGTGATTCGCAAGTCGCCGCTACTGATTAACTTCCTCGATTCTTCAGGGGCGCCGGTCCTTGAGGATCAACCGTCGCTCCCGATGGCCTGGAATGGCGAGATCTTCCAGGTGTGGAAGCGCATGCCCGCGGACGAAAATTATTATGGACTGGGCGATAAGGCCGGACGCATGAACCGCCGCAACCGGTCATTCACCATGTGGAATACCGATGAATTCGGGTGGCAGGAATCCAGCGATCCGCTGTACAAAGACATTCCTTTCTTCATGGGTTTCCGGAACGGCGCAGCCTACGGGCTGTTTTTTGATAACGCTTATCGCAGCAGCTTCGATTTCGGCAAGGAATCGCCGGATTATTTTTCGTTTGGAGGCGCGGGCGGCGAACTGAACTATTATTATTTTTCCGGGCCAGACCCGAAGAAGGTGCTCTCGAATTACACCGCCATGGTGGGCCGCACACCGTTGCCGCCGCTGTGGAGTCTAGGCTTTCAGCAAAGCCGCTACAGCTACTACCCGGAGGCGCGAGCACGTGAAATCGTGCAAACCTACCGGCAAAAGAAAATTCCCCTGGACGCTATTTATTTCGACATTGACTACCAGCAGGGCAATGCGCCGTTCACCGTCAACCGAGAATATTTTCCGGGCTTCGAGAAGATGATTGCGGATTTTCGCGCGGTGGGCGTGCGCACGGTGTTGATTACCGACTTGCACATCAAAAAAGATGCCAGCGGAAAATACGCACCGTACACTTCCGGAATAAAGAGCGATGTGTTTGTGAAGAATGCGGACGGCAGCATTTATGTTGGCGCGGTGTGGCCGGGGGACAGTGTTTTTCCCGATTTTACGTGGAGTAAAGCGCGCGAGTGGTGGGGCCAGCAATACAAGGATTTCGTGGCCGCGGCTGTTGCGGGATTCTGGAACGACATGAACGAGCCTTCGGTCTTTAAGCGCGCGGACAAGACCATGCCGTTGGATGTGCGGCACCGCATGGACGACTGCAGCACTCAGGACCATCGTGCCATTCACAATGTGTTCGGCCTGGAAAATGTGCGCGCCACTTACGAAGGCTTGCGCAAAATACAGCCAGATGAGCGCCCTTTCGTACTGACGCGCGCGGCATATCCCGGTGCGCAACGGTATGCCGCGACGTGGACAGGGGACAACAGTAGTACGTGGAATCACTTATCTATGAGCACCCCAATGCTATTGAGCATGGGAATTTCCGGCTATCCGCTGGTCGGAGATGACATCGGGGGATTTGCGGGCACGCCCACTGCCGATCTGTTGACGCGGTGGATCGAGCTGGGGGCCTTCAACCCCATTTATCGCGACCACGCCGCAAAAGGAACCGCGGATCAGGAGCCCTGGGTCCACGGGCCGGAGCATGAAATGATCCGGCGACGTTACATTGAGTTGCGCTACCGCCTAATGCCTTATTTTTATACTGGGACGGAACAGATGACGCGCACAGGCCTGCCGTTTATGCGTCCCCTCTTTCTGGAATATCCGCACCTGCCCGATGCTGACAAAAATGATCATGACTTTTTGTTGGGGCGCGATTTATTTGTAGCCCCGGTGGATACCGAGATGCTGGATGCCAAGGCGGTTACTCTGCCTCCGGGGGATTGGTACGATTTCTGGACGGGCAGTAAATTGACTAGCACGACTCTCCAACTACATCCCCGGTTGGACGAGTTGCCGCTGTTCGTGCGCGCTGGTGCGATTGTGCCCATGCAGGCCACGATACAAAGTAATTCAGAAACGCCGTCGGGCGGCTTGAAGCTGCGGGTCTATCCCGGCGAGGACTGCGGCGGGTCGTTATATATGGACGACGGTCATTCTTATGCATACCAAAGAAATGAATTTCTGCGCATTCAATATGCTTGCCAGAACTCTGCGTCCGCAATCTCAATTTCCAGCAAAATAGAAAACAATGCTTACCGCCCATGGTGGAACAGCACGGAAGTGACGGTGTATGGAGTCTTGGGGCCGGCGAAAGAAGTGCGCCTCGGAGAGCAAGTGATCAACGATTCGCACTACGATGAACAAGCCCACGCGGTGACGATAACGGTGCCCGATGCGGTAAAGGATTGGGTACTACAACTGCGCTATTGAGGCGCAGATTTTCTGAAAAATGTCGGCGTGCCGACGATTAAAGTAAAGCTTTATATGTGGGCAAACTTGTGAAGCGAAATGCTTTGCCCGTTTTAGAATAAGATGCATTCGAACACACAAGGTCTTTTACGGATTCTCGTTCGAATGCGCATTCGAATACGGGATGCTTGTTTCCGGGCTAATCCAAAAGGAAAATGGACAGGGATTCAGCCGGCATGGTGAGCTGCAATTCTTCACGCTCCATCCTTCCTCGAGCGTCGCCTAATAGAGGAATCAATCCCGCCGTGCCCTGCCCCGGAGTATCTTTCAGCGGAACTTTTAGATCGCGAGCAGTTTTGGAGTTGTTGAAAGCAACGACCACTTTTTCCTCATCGGAATCGCGCATAAATACGTAAGCGGAATCATCGGAAGCCAGGGTCAACAGCTTTCCGCGTACTAAGACAGGATGTTCCCGGCGTAGTCGCAGTAATGTCTGCACATAGGCGAACAGTTTTTTCTGGTCGGGTGTACGGCCATCCGCCGAAAAGGCATTATTGGAGTCATTCTTCCAGCCGCCAGGAAAATCATGGCGGTTATCTGGGTCCGCGCCGCCGGGGAGGCCCACTTCGTCGCCGTAATAAAACTGTGGAATACCGCGCAGGGTGAGTGTCAAAGCATATGCCAATTCGCGCTTCACAAACGTACTGCCGGCGGCGCTGGCGAATCGCGGAACATCGTGGTTGCCAAAAAAAGTGATGAGCGCTTCGGAATGGGGATACAGAGAATCGTGGCGCAAAACGTCCGCGATTTCGGCAGCAGGTGCGCCATTCAACAAAACGTCGCGCAGCGTGAAGTACAGCGGGTAATCAAAAAGCGTGGTAACCCCGGAATCGACGTTATCGTAACGTTTTTGTCCGCCGGCGAAAAATGAAGTAACGCTGGGATCGGGATGAAATACTTCACCGATGGTGGTGAGATTGGGATAAATCTTGCGCAGCCCGGCGTGCCAGGAGGCCCAGAATCTGCGAGGTATATACGGAAAGGTGTCCAGCCGGAAGCCGTCTAAGCCGGACGTTTCCGTCCACCAGATGCTGTTCTGCAGAAGATATTGGGCCACCGAAGGATTTTCGGTATTCAAGTCCGGGAGCACATTCGCGAACCAACCATCCGTGAGATTTTCCGACAACCGTAACGGGGCGTGCGGATCAACGAGAATTTCAAACGGATCATGTCCGGAAGCCAAATGACTATTCTGTGCGTAGGATGACGGTTCCAGCGGGGCGGTTGAATTCAAGTGTTGCGCTGCGCTGCCGTGAAACCAATCCGGCAGCGGCGGATTATTCACCCACGGGTGCGTGGGGCCGACGTGATTGAGGACCGCGTCGAACAGGATTTTCATTCCCTGCGCGTGAGCCGTGCTCACCAGGTCGCGATATTCACGCAAATTCCCGAGATGCGGGTCAACAGCGTATAAATCGACGGCGCCGTATCCGTGGTAGTCCTGGGCCGCGCCATTCTTGAGAATGGGCGTAATCCATAGGGTAGTGACGCCTAACTCCTCGAAATACAACAAATGGTCGTGAATGCCGCGCAAATCCCCGCCGTGGTAGGCGCGAGGAGAGGCGCGATCGAAGGATTCGGGAGCTTCCGGCGGGGAGTCGTTGGAGGGGTCGCCGTTTGCAAAGCGATCGGGCATGAGGAGATAGATGACGTCTCGCTGTGAAAGTCCCTGAAATTTACCGAGCGTCGGGGCACGGGCGGCCAAGGGAAACTCGAAGGAGGTGTTGCCGCTGGAAGTAGCGACGCGGCAGATGGCGGTGCCAGACCGGGTGTCAGCAGCGATTTTCATCCAGACAAACAGATAAGTTCCAGCAGCAGTGGATTGCGTGCGTGAAACGCGCAAGGTGGGGAGATTGCAGGCGACTTCGGTAGCCTGAAGGTGTCGCCCAGAGAGGAGAATCATCACTTCCGGCGTGAGGTTGATCCACCAGCCGGGTGGCTCTACCTTCGTGATTCCCGGTGAATTGTCGGGTTTAGTCTGGGGAGTGGCGAAGACGGATGCGGAATCCACGAGGCAACAAATTGAAACAAAACCGCTGAGGAAGCACAACACTAGGCGATGACGAGCCAGCGTCAGAATTCTATTCACGCCGGAAGGATAGGAAAAAATCGGCTGGGACGCCAGCATCTATTTGCATGGGCGTTCACTACTTAGCGGAAGGCCTTCAGCGATTCGCAGGAGCGAATTTCAGATAACCAAAACGCTCGGGAACGTGGAAGTTTGGTCGCGGCGTATTAGTAGAACGCCATGCGGAATAGAATCGCGGTTCGGCTGGCCCCTCGACGCGGAAAAAATTGACGCGCCAAGTGGCGGAAGAATCGAAATTGTGAGTCAGGCTGCGCATGGGAATGGCCAATTCCGCGCTCCAGGTTTTCAATCCATCGTCGTTCTGGCTTTCGTTCATTCTCACGCGGCGTTGCAGTCCGCTCTGGAGGCTTTCAAGCTGGCCATGACTTATGTCCAGATCGATCCAAAAGCCGTTGGGGCTGACCTCAAATTCCTTATAGCGATACGGGTCGGAGGAGTCGGGTTGCAGAAAAACTTCAGCAACGTCGCGGTCCCAGAGTTGGTCACGGCGTCCGCTTTGACTGGCATCCGAAAAAATAGTGATCACGCGATAGCGACAGATAAATTTGAGGTAGATAGAGGTGGGGGACCAGAGAATCTGGACTTCAGTTTCGCGCTGAGGATCTGGATTTCGGCCCTGCCAGTCGGTATTGAAACGCACAGGAGCGGCATCTTTCCAGGCTGCGGCGGGCGGGAATCCATCGGCATCTACGGAAAGGTTCAACGCGCGCGCAGTGGCGGTATCGGGACTTGAAGCGGGCAACTGTGGATTAGACAGAGAGGGAAGCGGTGACGGCGATTTATCTATCATGGGTGTTAATGCCACCGGGGCCAAACGCGCGAAAAAGCCAACATTTTTGCCGCTTGCCGCCAGCAGCGGAAGCATCAGGCTTACGGCAAAAATAGTAAGCACCACCATCGCAGAGGTGCCAACCCTTTGCGCACCGCGAAGTTTTCGCTCGCTGTAACCTCGGAACGGCCATGCTAGCATTAGTTGTTCATTTTATAGGTAACGCGAAAGACGGAGAACTGGGAGCACGAATGATCGAACCAGTTGGCACGCGAAGAGTATTCCACAAAACGGCTTAGGCGGCCGCCCGACGAATTCAAGCACATCAAATTTAAGGTGGAAGGCAGCGTCGCGCGGACTGACGCTGAACAGGCCTGAGCACAATCTGTTGAATGAAGCCATGCTGCGGGAAATGGCGGACGGATGGGGTTTGCGGGCGACCGCGAAGACGTGAAACTGATCGTTCTCGATTCCGCGGGCAAAGTATTTTGCGGCGGGATTGATGTTGGCGAATACACTTCGCAACGCGTATTTCAGATGCTGGATGCGTTTCACGGGGCTTTCGCGGGAATGCTGGAGACCAGTAAACCCGTTATTTGCGTGGTGAACGGGCCTGCCATCGGGGGCGGAGCGGAGCTTGCGGCTTTTGGCGATTTCGTGATTGCCACTCCTAAGGCCCGATTTGCGCAACCGGAAATTTCGATTGGCGTGTTTCCTCCGCTCGCTTCTACGATCCTGCCTTTCCTTGTTGGGCCGAAGGTGGCTTTGGAGTTGGTGTTGACCGGTGAGCCGGTAACTGCGGAACGTGCGCTCGGATTTGGGGCTGATCAACCGGCTGGTACCGGAATTCCAGCTGCAACAAGCGGTTTCGGATCTGATCATGCGCATCACCAGCCATTCGGGCCCGGTGTTGACGATGGCCAAGCGGGCGATTCTTGGTGGCATGGGCATGTCGCTGAAAGACGGTTTGAAACATTCCATGAATATCTTCCTGAATGAATTGTACCGGCTGGAAGATTCCCAAGAGGGCGTGCGCGCCCTGGTGGAGAAGCGCAAGCCGCAATGGAAAAATCGCTGACGGAATTGTCCCACGCTCGGCGACAGGTCTCTCGATAGGTTTGCCGGAAGATTTGGGAGAGGTAACGATTCGCGTCCAGCGTTGACACCCGTCAAGGCGCGACATACACTCGATTTCCAATTTGCAGGCATGGGCAGCGGGGAAGGCCGTGAAATTCGGCCGCGGTCCCGCCACTGTAAGCGGCTGAAAAGCCGTAAGCCAGGCTACCCTCCTATGCCGCAGAAAGCACACTCTTCGCGAGAAAGAGTAGTGCGTCGGCCCCGCGTCTCGCGGGGCTTTTTTATTGTGGCTCAGAAAATTGTGATAGCCCAGATGCGATATTTCACGGGAATGGGGCAGGCGCTTTGCCAATTTTACCAATCTCATTTTCGGCAAGACGGGACTCGGCGCGATTTTCCGTGTGGGCATTTTTCTGGCTGGTGTTTTTGCAGACGGCGGGAGCCCAGGGTGTGCCTAACCCGCCGGCCATATCTCCCGTGCTTACGGCGCCCCAATCTTTCGACGGCGCCGGGGTATCGCGAGGTAACTGACGAAACTGGACGTACCGTGAGATGCGACAGCCGGTTATGCGTATCGTGTCGTTGGCCCCTAGTTTGACGGAGACATTTATGCGCTTGGATTGCAGGACCGACTGGTAGGCGACACGGATTATTGCGATTTTCCGGCGGACGCCCAGAAAGAAACACAAAGTGGGCGGAGCGATCAATCCCAGCCTGGAAGTAATTGCGCATTTGAAGCCTGACCTCGTTCTCGTGACCCGCCATTTAAACAGCCTGGACACCGTGCGCTCGCTGGATGCGCTGGGCATTGCTTCTTACGCTACTGATCCGCAAACCGTGGACGAGATTATTTCTTCGACGAAAAAGCTGGGCGACGTTCTCGGCGCTGCCGGAAGCGGGCGCGGCGGTTGCGTCGACGACCTGCAGCAGCGACTTGATGCGTTGCGGCAAAAAATCGGTTCGCTTCCGCCGCGCCGCGTGTTGTTCGTTGTGTGGAACGACCCGTTGATTTCTATGGGCAAAGAAACGTTTATCGCTGATGCACTGCGCCGGGCCGGGGCGGTGTCCATCGTGGATTCAAAGCAGGACTGGCCGCAAGTGAACATCGAGGAAATTGCGCGCCTACAGCCGGAAGTTTTAGTGTTTGCGGAATCGCATTCGGAAGGGGCGCCGCGAGATTTTGAGGCCTTGGCGACCCGGCCAGCATGGCAAAATACTCAATGCGGTGCGGGAACGTAAATTTGCGGTGATCAGCGATGCTGTAACCCGGCCCGCGCAATCGTGTCCGCAATCGAGGAGCTTGCGCCAAACTCATCCGGAGGCCTTCGCAGAAAAATCCGCCGCGCCAAAATCGAACGCTGCGCCGAGCCAGGAAACCCGGCCAGAATCCGCCGGGAAGGCGATCGTCGACGACTATGGCGCAAGATTTGTGGGCCGCCAGCGCAACCGATACGAGCGCGACGAGGTTAACGCAACGAATGTTCGGGCCGAAAAGAGGATGCTTGTGCGCCCTCTAACCATTCGGCGACTGCTGACGCAGTGCGCGATTTTGGCGGGCCATTCTATTTTGGTAGTGATTGCGCGCTTGAAAGCCGGGGCGGTAGAAGTGTCGTTTTATGGGCTCGGGCGCGATCTGATCCGCGTGATGTTGCATCACGGCAGCGAAATAAAAAGCGATTATGGGTTGATAGTGATGGACATTCGTCTGCCGCGCATTTTATTGGCGTATTTTCGTGGGCGCGGCTTTATCCGTCGCGGGTACGGGATTTCAGGCCTTGCTTCGCAATCCCTTGGCCGATCCTTACGTGCTGGGAGTCTCCAGCGGGGCGGCGCTCGGCGCGATTCTGGCTCTGATCGTCGTCGCCCACATTGACGTTGTCGCCGGCCGCGGCGGACTCTTGACGCCATTTGGCGCTTTCTTGGGCGCAGGCTCGACGATTGCAGCCGTTTATCTTCTGGGCCGCCGCGAAGGGCAAATCGACAGCAACTACACTTTTCCTCGGGGGTATAATCACAGCCTCATTTATTTCAGCCATCATCATGTTTCTGATGACTTCGCTGACCGGTAGCAATTTGCGAGGCATGGCTTTCTGGTTGATGGGCAATCTTTCGACATCGTTGCAGCGCAGTGTTTATTGGGTGCTATGGATCGGTTTTGCGGTGGCGGCGAGCGATTTATACCACTGCCTCGGATTTAAATTTGTTGCTTTCCGGGAGAAAAAGAAGCCATGCATCTCGGAGTTGACCTGCCGCGCGTGCGACTGGTGGTATACATAGGGCATCTTTGCTCACGGGCTTGGCGGTTTCGGTGAGCGGGGCCATCGGATACGTAGGGCTTGCTCGTGCCGCACGTGATGCGGCAGCTCTACGGATCGGATCACCGAATCTTGTTGCCGACCGCCGCATTTGGCGGGGCAATCGCAGTTGTGATCGCGGACACCGTCGGCCGCACCGTGGTCCCTCCCGCTGAACTTCCCGTTGGCGCGATGACTGCGCTGGTCGGCGCGCCTTTATTTATTTATTTGTTGCGCCAGAGAATTGCGTGAGCACCGCAACGAGCACGCCCTTGAGCGCCTCGTGACGGGTCACCGGGAGGTGAAGCATCGAGCGATCGGGCCGCCCAATAGCGACATACGTTTAAGCGTGGAGCAGGTCAGTTATGCCTATTCGCCAAATCCCTCTCAGGCTCCGCTATTCACTTTGGAGGCCACCAGTTTTCCGCGCGCGCGGGCGAAATCGTCGGCATCCTCGGACCCAACGCCAGCGGCAAATCCACTTTGCTGAAACTAATTTCCGGCTCGCTCGAGCCGCTCTCCGGCCGCGTGCTGCTCAATGGGATTCCAACTCACACGTTGTCCGCCAGAACTCGCGCGCAACGCATCGCCATGGTGCAGCAGGAGAGCCCGCTGCTTTTTCCGTCGCGCGCATGGGAATTCGTGTTGCAGGGGCGGCATCCGTACGGCCGCTCGTTGCGCTTCGAAAGCGAAAGTGATGTGAGCATCGCGACGAATGCGTTGGCACAGGTGGGCGCTCGGAGATTGGGCGAGCGTTGGATGGCGCGAACTATCCGGCGGCGAAAAACAAAGAGTGATTCTCGCTCGGGCGTTGTCGCAGCAGCCGTTGCTTTTATTGCTGGACGAGCCTACGCTTGCACCTGGACATCGCGGCGCAAGTGGATTTGCTGCACGGGTTGCGGCGCCTGGCCGTGGAGAATCGCTACACCATCGTGGTGGTAACCCACGAGTTAAATCTCGCCGCGGAATACGCGGATCAGGTTGTACTGATGCAGCGCGGGAAGTGCTTGAGAGTGGGCTCACCGGCCGCAGTGTATCAAAGAGAGATGCTGGAACAGGTTTTTCAGACTCCGCTCACGGTGGAGTTGGGGCCTTCCGGACGCCCGCGTGTGCATGTGGTCGGAGAAAGAGAAGAAGGCCGGTGAGACTTTAAAGAGATTTGTTCGGGCGTTCGACGCACTCGCGCCGCGGTGTTTTCGCCGTGGCATTTACGTCAACCACAGCGGGCTTTGCCCCACCACAATCACCGCGAATTTCGTGCTCGGGAAGACGGTTAGTTGGACGCAGTTGTCGTGCAACTCGTAAGCCGTCGCCGCCGCGCGACTGTAAGGCGGAATTAGTTCCGCAGCCACTGCAGCGAACCGCTCGAAACCTGGGCGCCGCTGAGGGAAGGCCCGGAGCAGAAGTACCGCCAAGCCAGGAGACCGGCGAAATTCGCAACCTTCGCGACATTTTTGGTTCGCGCAGGGCAACCTTCAGAGCTCTCGCGCGTGAGGGAGCGGAGGACAAAATGAAAATTGCGGAAGCTTTTCGAATTTTACTTTTTGCTTTTGTTTTGGTTCTTGTTGATGTGGCTTTCCATCCTTCCTCGCAGGCTCAAACTCCTTCTCCAGATGCGGTTTTAAGCGGGACTGTAGTGGACGCCACCGGTGCCGCCATAGCTGGGACTGTGATTACAGCGACGGCTGAAGGTCGAACAAACGCTTCTTCGGCTTCACTGGCAAGCTCAAAAGCGGATGGCAGCTACGCGATCCAGCTCTCTGCGGGACCATACCTCGTTAGATTTTCGCGCCCTCAATTTGTGACCATCGAACAGGCGGCGGATTTACGAGGAGGAGAGATTCGAGTGATCGACGCGCGGATGGCGCTGGATCGCTTATCGTCGAGCGTAATTGTGACCGCCCAGGTGGAGCCCTCGCCGTTACAGCAAACCACCGCTCCCGTTTCGGTGATTACTCGGGAGGAAATTGAAAATCGTCAGGCGGTGTTTCTGACGGACGCTTTGCTTTTCAGCCCAGGGTTTGCCGTTGGCAGGACCGGGGCGGAAGGCGGAACGACTGCGGTATTTTTGAATGGCGGGAACTCCAATTTCACAAAAGTGCTGGTGGACGGTGCGACCATCAATCCGCCCGGAGGCGCGGTGGACTTTTCATCCCTGGCGCTCGACAACGTAGACAAAGTGGAAATTGTGCGCGGCGCGGAAAGCGCGATCTATGGCACCGACGCGGTAACCGGAGTGATTCAGTTATTTACTCATCGCGGCGAAACCCGCATTCCGGATGCCAGCGTTTTTGCGGAAGGCGGAACTTTTTCCTCGGCGCGTGGGGGCGGGGAGTTGGGGGGGATGCTGGGCGGGTTCGATTATTCCGGCGCGACCTCCTATTTACAGACCGATGGCCAGGGACCCAACGATCGATTCATAAATCGGACGCTTTCCGCGAACCTTGGCTACCGGTTCAACAGTTCGAATCAGCTGCGGCTGACCCTGCGTAATAACACCGGTAATGCGGGAATTCCCGGGCAAACTGAGTTCGAACCGCCAAGTTTATTCCAGCATTATGACCAACATATTTTCAGCGCTAACGCGCGCTGGAACTTCGTTTCCGGTGAGCACTGGCGCCACGAAATAAGTGGGGGCGAATCTTACACGCGACAACACAACGACAATCCTACGCAAAGCTTTTTCGCCACCGATCCGAATGCATTTTGTCCGCAAGCGAACCCTGCATCGGTGCCGACGGGCGAGTTTTGCGATTTCACGGGTGAAAGCCGGCTTCAATACAACCGCGCCAACGTGACGGCGCAGACCAGCTATGTGCTGGCGAATTTTGGGGCCACCGCTGGATATGAATATGAAGTCGAGAATGCGTCGCTATCGGACGTGAATGTAAGCCACGCGCGACGCAACAACCAGGGTGGTTATCTGGATTTCCGTTACCGACTGGTGCCGCGCGTGGCTCTCAACTTCGGGGCTCGAGCGGAGGCCAACGCGAACTTCGGGACTCGAGTGGTTCCGAGGGCGGGGGCTGCGATCGTATTGCGCTACGGTTCGGGAAGCGCTGGAGATACGTTACTTCGGGCATTTTACGGCCAAGGAATCAAGGAGCCCCGTTTTGATCAGACGCTGGGAGATAACTTTGGCGATTTTGGCAATCCCTTGCTAAAACCGGAGTCCAGCAAGAACTGGACGCTGGGCATCGATCAAAAACTGATGAATGATCGGGCGCGAGTGTCAGTCGAATATTTCTACAGTAGTTTTAACAACATTGTTAGTTTCGCGTTCTGTGTGCCGGATCCAACCGAACCGGCAAAGAACAGTTGCAACGTAACGATCCCGGGAGCTCCCCCGAGCTTTGGATTTTTCTTTAATACTGATCGGGCGTTGGCGCGCGGAATGAACGTCTCCGGTGAAACAAGATTTACACGCTGGCTTAATCTTGCAGGAAATTACACCTACGACGACACGCGGGTGTTGCAAGCCCCCAATGCGTTCGATCCCTCGGAGTTGCCTGGGAATCACCTGGCGCGGCGGCCGGTAAATTCTGGGTCGCTGACACTGAATGCCCGATACCACAGGTTCAGGTTCACGGCCGCGGGTTATTTCACCGGGGTGCGTACGGACGCAGACTTCCTAGGGCTGGGATTGACGCGAAATCCGAGATATGCGCGATTCGATGTTTCCGGGCATTACGATTTTGGCCACGGTGTCGCACTCTACGCGCGAGCGCAAAATCTTTTGGACAAACACTACGAGGATTCGCTGGGCTATCCGGCGCTGGGGCGCGACGCGCGCGTGGGGGTCCGCTACACCTTCAAAGGTAGAAATTGATGTGGGATGCTGAGCCAGTTATTTTTTGCTGGAGTGGCGGCAAAGACAGCGCGATGGCGCTACACGCCCTGATGCAGGATCCAAAAGTGCGTGTCGCGGCCCTGCTCACCACGGTCACCGAAAGATATGACCGTATCAGCATGCACGGAGTGCGGCGAGAACTCCTCGGCGAACAGGCGAAAAGCATCGGCTTGCCATTGCACGAAGTGTTCATTCCTCCGGACTGCGTGAATGCGACGTACGAAGCGCGAATGGAAGCGGCATTGCTGACTCATTTCGCTGCGGGCATCCGCAAAGTCGCTTTCGGCGACATTTTCCTGGAAGACCTGCGGGACTATCGCGAGAAAGACTTGGCTCGCTTGGGGATGACGGCGATTTTTCCTATCTGGAAAAGAAACACACGAGAGTTGATCAGTTCTTTTCATGCTCGGAAGTTCCGTTCTATCGCGGTATGCGTGGATAGCCGGGTGTTGGATCGCAGTTTTGCCGGCCGGGAACTGGATCGGTCGTTCTTCGCGGACTTGCCGGCGCAAGTCGATTACTGTGGAGAGCAAGGTGAATTTCACACTTTCGCTTACGACGGCCCAATATTTGCGTGGAAGGTCGAATTTCGCGTCGGTGAGCATGTAGAACGCGAGCCGTTTATTTTTTGCGATTTGTTGCCTGAGAGGAGAACATATGAAGCTGGAAAAGCTTGAACGCGAGAGCGCAATGGCTCGCAATTCCTTGATCGCAGGGATGATTTTGTTCGCAGCTGTTATGCGGGTGGTTCCTCATCCATGGAATCTTGCGCCGATAGGCGCGTTAGCGTTGTTTTCCGGAGCCGTTGTACGCAGTCCGATTGTAGCGTTTGTATTTCCGTTGCTGGCTTTGATTGCAGGCGACACCATCCTGGGATTTCATATTCTGGTGCCGGTGGTTTACCTCAGCTTTTGCATCAGCACAGCCATCGGCCTTTGCCTGCGCGAAAACCGAACCGCTTTACGTAGCGGGGTCGCAATCCTGGCGGGAACAATACAGTTTTTTCTGATTACCAATTTGGGAGTGTGGCTGTTTTTGAATACGTATCCGAAAACGCTGCCAGGTTTATTCAGCTGTTACATCGCAGGAGCGCCTTTCTTCTGGAATACGTTGGCGGGCGATGCATTGTATTCGGGGCTTTTCTTCGGTGCCCTGTTGCTGGCGGAGCGTACTCATATGGTGCCAGGGCCCAAGGTCGCGGAAGCCTGAACTGTGGCCGCGATAAAGCAGAAATCTCCAAGAAGCAAGCTGCGAATCCGCCAGCACAAACTCTTAATCAAGTCCCAAGCCAGCCCTAAGCTGAAAATTCCCGGGAGGCGATGGTATAATTCAGGACTTACTATGAACAAATCGGCGTCGGAAACCGCGGCGATTGCCCCTGAAGTACGGGCTCAGTATGAGCCGGTGATCGGGCTGGAAGTCCACGTGCAATTGCTGACAGCAACAAAGATTTTTTGCGGGTGCGCGAATCGCTTTGGTGACGCGCCGAATTCGAATGTATGCCCCGTGTGCCTTGGTTTGCCGGGGACGCTCCCGGTTTTGAACCGGCGTGCGGTGGAAATGGCGATGCGCGCTTCGCTGGCTGTCCACTGCCAGGTGCATGAGCACTCCCGATTTGCTCGCAAAAACTATTTTTATCCGGATCTGCCCAAGGGATATCAGATTTCGCAATATGAGTTGCCATTAGCCACGGGAGGGTGGGTCGAGATCGACAAAGAAGGTGGGCGAAAACGCATCGGGGTCACACGTTTGCACCTGGAAGAAGACGCGGCCAAGAATTTGCACGATGGGTTTGCCGAATCCAGCACCAAGGCGTACGTCGACTACAACCGCTGCGGAACGCCGCTAAGCGAAATCGTTTCCGAACCGGACATGCGCACTCCGGAAGAGGCATATGCGTACCTGACGACGCTGCGGCAGATTCTGCTGTATACCGGTGTGAGCGATTGCAACATGGAAGAGGGATCTCTGCGGTGCGACGCCAACGTGAGCGTGCGTAAACGCGGAGCGCCGGTGTTCGGAACTAAAGTGGAAGTGAAAAACCTGAATTCGTTTCGGTACCTGCAGAGAGCGCTGGAGTTTGAAATCGAGCGGCACATCGGAGTGCTGGAGAGCGGCCGGAAAGATAGTTCAAGAGACCCGTTTGTGGAACCAGAGCCGAAGGTCGCACGATTTCCATGCGCTCCAAAGAAAAAGCTCACGATTACCGCTATTTTCCCGAGCCAGACTTGCTGCCGGTGCATGTCAGCGCAGCGTGGCGGGAGGAAGTGCTGGCCGATTTACCGAAGTTCCCGAAGCCAGGCGCGCGCGGTTGATGGGGATTACGGCATCACTGCTTATGACGCGGAAGTGCTGGCGACCAATGCGGAGTTGGCCGATTACTTCGAGGCGGCTGCCAAAGGTCGGGCGCCTCCGGAAAGAACACCGCCAACTGGATGCAGACGGAATTGCTGCGGCGACTGAACGATTCTGGGAAATAGATTCGAGCAAGCCCGGTTCCGTCCGCTCGTTGGGAGAACTCGTGAAACTCATGGAGTCTGGGCAGATCACCGGGGCCATTGGAAAAAAAATATTTGCCACCATGTTCGAGACAGGGCGCGGCGCAGCAGAAGTCATCGCCGCGGAAGGATTGGGGCAAACAGTGGATGTGAGCGCGATTGAGCAGGCGGCGCGCGAAGTGGTGGAAAAGAATCCGGACAACGTTGCCAAATTCAAAAATGGGAACGAGGGCGTGTTCAAGTTTTTTGTGGGGCAAGTAATGAAGGCGACGCGCGGCCAAGCCAACCCGCAAACGGTAAATGATGTGGTGCGAAAAATATTGTCAGCTTAAGCGATTACGAGTTGGGGTCCCGTTAGAAGCAAGTGCAAAAGCCGCGAAGTAGACGATCGCAGGTGTATTCTTGACCGCTTCGTAGGACTAGGTGGGCTGTTTTTCGGGTTGCTTTTCGACCAACCGCGTTCGCGAGGCGGAGCGGGCTTCGGGATGTTTGGGTGTCCAATCTTCGGGGGGAAAAGCTACGCGCCAGAAAGTCGGCCGCGGAGCAGAAAATTCCAGACCCACTTCCGCTTTTTCGTCGCGGACCGGACCCAGGAACACCACGTTGCATTCCTGCTCTTCTTCGGTCATCTTATGCTTCATCTTCAGTTTGCATCCGCTGGTAATGCGAGTTTTCAAACCCACTAAAGCCCCGTGAGCGTTGATGGCAAGGGTGACGGTTTCTTCTTCGAAGGCTTTACCCTGCGCATCGTTTCCACGAATGCGCACGCTAACCTGCATCAGCACGCGTTGGCTGCGCCTGCGTGCCCCTTGATTGGTCGCTGCAGAATTGGCTACTTGACTCATGACCGCCTCACTCTCTCAACTATACGCGGGGGACGGCGCTTGTCGAGGAACTTGATTTTTGCTGTATGCAAAAATGATATAGCGCCGAAGTATGGGCGCGGTATTCAATTTGGTCGACAGATATGCGGAGTACGACCGAGTATAGCTAAGTGCGCTTCGCCGGAGCCTGGCCTGAGGCTGCCGAACTTGCCGCCCGTTGTTCCATAGGAACGTAGTGGCGCGTGTCGTAACCGAGGTAAATCTGGCGCGGGCGCGCAATTTTTTGCTCCGGATCCAGGAGCATTTCTTCCCATTGGGCAATCCAGCCGGAAGTGCGCGGAATAGCGAACAACACCGGAAACATAGTCATGGGAAAGCCCATGGATTGATAGATGAGACCGGTGTAGAAGTCCACGTTGGGGTACAGCTTGCGCTTTACGAAATACTCGTCTTCAAGAGCGATGCGCTCGCACTCCAGAGCGATTTCCAGGAGCGGATTTTTACCCATCAGGTCGAACACTTCGTAAGCCACGCGTTTGATGATCCGCGCGCGGGGATCGTAATTCTTGTAGACACGGTGGCCGAAGCCCATCAGTTTCACTTCGCCGGCTTTGACGCGCTTGATGAAGTCGGGAACCTTTTGCACCGAGCCGATTTCCATGAGCATGCGCAGCACTTCTTCGTTGGCGCCGCCGTGGAGCGGCCCGTAAAGTGCTGCGATGGCGGCTGCGGTGGCGGAATAGGGATCTACATGCGAGCTGCCGACACCTCGAATGGTGTTGGCGGAGCAGTTCTGTTCGTGATCGGCATGCAGGATGAACAAAACTTCCAGGGCGCGTTCGAGAGTGGCGTTCGGGCGGTAGCGGGTCTCCGTGGTGCGGAACAGCATATTGAGAAAATTGCCGGGGTAACTCAGATCGTTATCCGGGTAAACGAACGGCATGCCCAGCGAATGGCGGTAGGAGAATGCTGCAATGGTGGGCATCTTGCCAACCAGGCGATAAGTTTGTTTCTTTCGTGACTCCGGACTGAAGATATCCTTCGCGTCGTGGTAGTACGTGGAGAGCGCCGCGATGGTGGAGATCAGCATGCCCATGGGGTGCGCGTCGTAATGAAAGCCGTCAAGAAATTTCTTGATGCTCTCGTGAATAAAAGTGTGATGCGTAACGTGATAGGTCCAATCCTTCAACTGAGCTTCGTTGGGAAGTTCACCGTTGAGGAGGAGATAGGCGGTTTCGAGGTAAGTGCTTTTTTCCGCGAGGTCTTCGATGGGATAACCGCGATAGCGCAATATGCCCGCATCGCCATCTATAAAAGTCACTCTGCTAATGCACGACGCGGTGTTGTTGAACGCGGGATCGTAGCTCATCATCCCGAATTCCTTGGCCTCCACCTTGATCTGGCGCAAATCGGCGGCGCGAATGGCGTCGTTGACGATAGGGATTTCGTAACTCTTGCCGGTACGATTGTCGGTGACGGTCAACGTTTCGCGAGGTGTGGCGGAACCCTCTGATTTTCTGGATTGGGTGGCCGACGGAGCGGATTCCATGCGAAACCTCGGAGGCAGGTGGATGAACGCCTAGGCCCCACTTTACACCAAAGCAGCGCTAGCCGGGAATGAGTTGGGGATTAAGAGTGCACAAACTAAAGATTCCTTTAGGCTTGGCAAGCAGGCGCGAATTGGGATCAAAGCGGCGTAATGTCCCTCTTGACAATAGTCGTTATAACAAGTATTATGAGGCGCCTCTGAGGAGGGTCAGATGATCGAGATTCGTAAAGGCAGTGAGCGCGGACACGCTAATCACGGGTGGCTGGACAGCTACTTCACATTTTCGTTCGCGGACTATTTCGATCCGCAGCACGTGCAATTCCGCACTCTGCGCGTGCTGAACGATGACCACATCGCCGGTGAAGCGGGCTTTCCGAATCATCCGCACCGCGACATGGAAATCGTAACGTATGTGCTGGACGGCGCGCTGGAACATCGCGACAGCATGGGCAACGGATCGGTAATCAAGCCCGGAGACGTGCAATACATGAGCGCAGGAACAGGCGTCACCCACAGCGAGTTCAACCCGTCGAAGGAACCCCTGCACCTGCTGCAAATCTGGATGGTTCCCGAGAAGCGCGGGTTGAAGCCGGCTTACGATCAGAAAAATTTTAGCGTCCAGGAGAAGCGGGGCAAGTTGCGGCTAGTCGCTTCGCCGGACGGCGCGGACGGGTCGGTGAAGATTCGGCAGGACAACGAACTGTACGCGACGATTCTGGACAAGGATGAGATCGTGCGGCATGAATTGCGGCCCGGGCGTCATGCGTACGTGCAAGTGGCCAAAGGCCAGGTGAAGCTGAATGGCACGACTTTGCGGAGGGCGATGGCGCGGCGATTTCGGAGGAGAAGAAGGTGGAATTAACTGGAGTCGAAAACGCCGAGGTGCTGTTGTTTGACTTGGTTTGAAGCAGGTCACTACTAAGTTCCGTGGGGCGGAGGGATTTCCTCCGCCTTTTTTTGTTTTCAGAGGATCGCCCAGAGAAGGGTGAAGAGAGACAAGCGTTCAAGAACCAAATGGGTGGCATTCAGCCTTGCCGCATGGACTTTTCCACGCCGGACTTAACCCTGGGTGCGTTGGAACTCGCGCATGAAGTTGGTAAGGGCCTGGACGCCTTCGGGAGTCACCGCGTTGTACAGGGAAACGCGCATCCCGCCAACGCTGCGATGGCCAAGGGTGCCCGCCAAGCTTGCCGCGGCGGCTTCCTGAGCGAATTTCTTTTCGACGGCCTCGTCGCCCCCAGCCACCCGGAAAACGACGTTCATCTTGGAGCGAGATTCGCGCTCCACGGGACAGGAATAGAAGCCGCCGCTTTCGATGGTGTCGTATAGCAGCTTGGCTTTGGCGTCATTGCGCGCGGTGATCGCCGGGATGCCGCCTTCGGACTCAATCCATTCAAGCACCAGGCCGACGATGTAGATCGCGAATGTCGGCGGGGTGTGGTACAGGGACTTCTCCTTGATGTGGGTGCGGTATTGCAGGAGCGTAGGAAGATTTTTGTCGGCGCGTTCGGCGAGATCCTTGCGCACAATGACGATGGTGACACCGGACGGGCCGAGATTTTTCTGCGCGCCGGCAAAAATCAAACCGTATTTCTTTACGTCGATGGGACGCGAGGCGATGTCGGACGACATGTCCGCGACCAGCGGAGCGTTGCCGACGTCGGGAAGAGTTCTCCATTGCGTGCCCTCGATGGTGTTGTTGGTGCAAATGTGCACGTAGGAAGGATCGGCGGAAAATTTCATTTCGCTCTGACGCGGGAGGCGCGCAAACTTTTCCGCTTCGCTGGACGCGGCAATATTATGGAGCACCCCTTTTTTCAGCTCGCCGATGGCCTTGGTGGTCCACATGCCCGTGTGCAGCACGTCGACGGGCTTGCCGGGGAGGCATAGATTCATGGGAGCCATGGTGAACTGCATGCTACCCCCGCCTTGTAGAAACACGACGGCGTACTCTTCCGGCACGGTGAGAAGCTTGCGGATACGGGCTTCCGCGTCAGCGATGATGCTTTCAAATTCCGTCGAACGGTGACTCATCTCCATAACGGACATGCCGCTGCCGCGCCAGTCGAGCAGCTCCTCGCGGATCCGCTCTAGAACCGGGAGAGGCAAAGCCCCGGGGCCCGCATTGAAATTGAAGGCGCGTTTTGAAGTTGCGGGCAAGCTTAGGGATGTGGTCATGATGGATGAAATCCTTTCTAGCAGAAAATTTATGGGCGTTTGCCGCGGAAGGAACGCCTAACGATTTGTCAGGCTTCTAGGATAACAGAAGCGCCAGCGTCGTTCGAAGTGAGGCCAAAGCGCGCCGGCGGACCATTCAGCACCTGTCCGGTGAACCAGTTACTAAAGTTTTGGGCAACGTGGAACTTGCGATTCATTGACGGTTTGTCTGGAAAACGGGATTCTGGGTGGGCCATGGAAGAACGAAGAAAGAACCAACCCGGTCGCGGTGAGCGGCGGAAGACCGATGCCGCCCGTATCGCCGAGACCTTGAAGAGAAGGGGCCAGGCCGCCATGTACGTGCAAGGGACCGGAATGCTGCCGCTGGTGCGACCAGGAGATGTGGCGTTGATCCGGCGGGACCGGCTGGAGAATATGCGCTCTGGAGATGTGGTGCTGTTTCAGCGCGGAAGCCAGTTATTGGCGAAGCGTATTGGCGAGGAAGATTCCGTACGGGAAAGTACCTTTGCGCGCGAGGCCGAAGAACGCGAGAGCGAGGGCGGCCAGATTGTAGAGCAAGAGTGCCTGGGGCAGATTGTGAGTCTGCAGCGGAAGTCCCAGGATATTGATTTGACCGCCAAAGAAACGCCCATCAAAGCGTTGGTTTCGCTAGTGTTAAAGCCGGCACGCAAGGTGAAGCAGTCGCTGCGGCTGTCGAACGAGACGAGCAGTTAGCGAAGCGTAACTTCGGACGCCTGCGGCAGCTTCTCTCAAGCCTCAATTCCAACTTAGCCGCGTTTAACTTATCGTGATTTATCATGTGTTCGCTTCGAGAGGCGCCTGATAGCTGCGTGGATGCAACGCTTGTGCGCCAACGTTGGTGAAGGTAAAGTATTTGCGGGTTCCCGATGAAATGGGTAGCACTCAATTGATCACTTCGTTACCGATAAAATTCTCCGCGAGGCATATTTTGCCCTTGTTAGCGGCGGCTTATGCTTTTTTCGCCGTGCCGGCGATGGCGCAGAGCAATGCCGCGAAGACTGGGGAATGGTCAGGGACGCTGGTGTCCAGTGCCTGCAACGCGGATGAAGCGTTTGGGGAGAATCCTGATTGCACCAAGGAAATGCCCGACGCGAAGATCGCTTTGTACGACGACACGGACCGGGTGATGTATAGCCTGGAGCCGCAGGCGTCGGTAAAGGCGCATCTGGGGGACACCGTAACGGTGCGAGGGACGCTGGACGACAGCACCATACAGGTGGCTTCGCTGGGACTGATGTCCATCGGGCTGGCGGTCGGTCAAAAGGCGCCGGCGTTTACGCTGCGCGACGAATTTGGCAAGACGCAGACGTTAGAGACGCTTCGCGGAGCGAATGGAACGGTGCTGCTGTTTTTCCGTTCCGCGGATTGGTGACCATTCTGCAAAGGGCAGCTGGTCCAGCTGCAGGGCGCAAATTCGAGATTCGAGAAGCAGGGCGTTAAGCTCGCGGCTATCAGCTACGACTCCGAAGACATCCTGAAATTTTTTGCCGAGCGTCACAAGATCGGCTATCCGCTGCTGGCCGATCCCGATTCGAAAGTTATTCGCGAGTATGGGGTGTTTAACGCCGAAGCCTCCGGGATGCAGAAGGGGTTTGCGCGCCCGGGATATTTTTTTATCGATAACCAGGGGATCATTCGCGAGAAATTTTTCGAGGCGAAATACCGCGAGCGGCTCACCGGCAACAGTATCATTGCCAAACTCTTCCCGGAATTGGGGCAAGAAGTTACGGAGACAGTGGACGCGCCGCATCTGCAAGTAGCGCTTGAACAGTCCGACCGCACAGGAGTTCCCGGAACGCGGGTGACATTAGTGGCTCAAGTGCGACTGCCTCCGGATATGCATGTGTACGCTCCGGGGACGCAAGGGGGCTACCGGACCATCAAGCTGGTGATGGATCCGAACCCGGAATTGGAGATCAAACCCACGGTGTATCCGGCGTCGAAGACGCTATATTTGCCGGCAATTAAAGAGCAAGTACCGGTTTTTGAGGGAACATTTCGCCTGAGCCAGGATGTGAAGGTAAGCTCGGCGGGCTTAGGCCGGCCGGCCTCGACAGACGGCACGCCGTTGTACATCACCGGAAAACTGGAATATCAGGCTTGCGACAAAACCACCTGCTACCCGCCAACTTCCGTGCCGGTGAAATGGCAACTACAGATTTTTCCGCTGGACCGGGTGCGTGCCCCGATGGCGATTCGGCATAAGTAAAAACCGGAAAATAACCTTGCTTGTTGCTGTCGCTAGTTCCCGGATGATGTTACGAGAGCAAACTCCACGCGTTTACGCATGGGGTCGATCCGTTCGGCGCGGAGGCGCACGCGATCGCCGAGGCTCCAGGTAAACTGTTGCCGCTTTGCGCCCCGGCCTTTCCCTGCAGCGAAGTTGTCACGCCGGCCACCGAACTCTTCGCGTGCGCTTCCTTCGCGACCAGCATTTTTACCTCGGCCGCCGCGTCCTACGGATGCTGACGCGCTTCCAGATAACGAGACGATAGCGTGGTCGTGCTCGCGATAGGTGCAACGCGCCCCGGCGGCTTCTTCCAGCGCATTGATGGGCAGCAACCCTTCCACGAAGACATCAAAAAGCTCGACAAAGCAGCCGTACTTTTGCACCGAGATGATCAGTGCGTCGTATTCTTCGCCAATGTGCTGTTCCATGAACTGCGCGGTCTTCCAGTCCATCAGCTCGCGCTCGGCTCCGTTGGCGCGGCGTTCGGCTTCAGAAGTTTCGGTGGCCATTTCTTCCAATTGGTGAGTTGAATACAGCGTGGCTTCCGCGCCGGGTGAAAGCTTTGGTGAGGTGATGCCGGACGCCGTGCGTAGCGAGTCCGCGTCGCCCGCTGAAGGCTTGGCGTGGGGATGTTCCAGGGCCCATTTCAGAACGCGATGCACAATCAGGTCCGGGTAGCGGCGGATGGGAGAGGTGAAATGAGTGTACTCATCGAAGCCCAGCGCGAAATGACCTAGAGATTCAGCGGCGTAGCGCGCCTGTTTTAGAGAGCGGAGCATCAGGTAAGAGATGATGCGCTCCTCGGTCTTGCCGGTTACTTTGCGAATCAGGCGTTGATAGTGCTGCGGCGTGATGCGTAGATCGGCTCCGCCAGGGAGGCTGACTTTCATGCCCCGTTCGCGCCCGTGACCGTAGGAATCCGGGCGGCCAGCTTTTGCGGGAGCCGGGATCCGGTCATGGCGCACCGCAATTTCGCGCTGGTGGAGATTTTCGACGCCGAGAGAATAGCCGAAAGCGCGAGCCAGGTCTTCGAATTCCAGAACCTTCTTGGCGTCGGGCTTTTCGTGTACCCGATGAAGCGCTTCGATCCCTCGCTGTAACAGGTAGCTGGCCACCGCGCGATTGGCAGCCAGCATGAATTCTTCAATGAGGCGATGAGCGATGTTGCGTTCGCTGCGGCCGATGGTCACCATGCGCTGCTGGTCGTCAAACTCGATGACCTGCTCCGGCAGGTCAAAGTCGATAGAGCCGTGTTCATTGCGTCGGGCATTGAGGAGCAGGGCCAACTCTTTCATGTTGGCGAAATGTTTGACCAGCGGTCCGTAACGCGCGGTCATCTCGGGATCTTTTTCTATAACCTTGTTCACGTTGGTATAGGTCATGCGTTCGAACGAGCGAATGACGCCGGGAGTCATGCGCGCGGTAACCATGTTGCCCGCGTCGTCAAATTCCATGAGGGCGCTCAAGACTAGGCGCTCTTCGTGGGGCTTTAGCGAACACATGCCGTTGGAAAGCTCCTCGGGTAGCATGGGCACGGCGCGATCCGGGAAGTACACGGAAGTGCCACGGAGGCGGGCCTCATGATCGAGCGGACTTTCCGTGCGCACGTAATGAGAGACGTCGGCGATGTGTACCTGCAGGCGCCAACCGCCGTCGGAGCGGCGCTCGACATACACGGCGTCATCGAAGTCGCGAGCCGTTTCGCCGTCAATGGTGACGATGGGCAGGTCCCGGAAATCTTCTCGGCCCTGGCGTTCGGATTCGGTAACGGGGACGGCCCGGTGCGACGCTTCTTCAATGACGGCATTGGAAAAAGAGTGCGGCAGGTGGTGCTTGCGAATAATGATTTCGGTGTCGACCCCGAGTTCGCCGGGGCGGCCGAGAATTTCCATCACGCGGCCAGTGGGCGGGAGGCCGCCGCGTGAGTAACGCGTCAGTTCTACGTTAACTACCGCTCCATCGAGTTCAGGGAGAACGGGCAGGCGCGTGGGCAATTTTTCTCCGAACTTCTCGCGGAGTTGTTCGCGCAGCGCCGCTGTAACTTCCTCTCCCGCTGGAATTTCGACTTCGTGCTGAATGCGAATGTCGTAAGGCTGGACTGTGTTGCCCCGCGAACCGTAACGAAAGAGGCCGACCACACTAGCATGCGCACGGCCGACAATCCGCACGATCGTGCCTTCTGCGCGGCGCGCGCCGGTGATGCCGTAGGCAGGCTTGATTCGGGCCACGACCTGATCGCCGTGCATGGCGCCTTCGATGCCACTGGGAGGAATGAAGAGGTCGCCATCTAGTTTGCGGACAGGCGTGAATGGGACCACAAACCCGTAGCCATCGTGATGAAGAACCAGGCGGCCTTTAATTTCATCGCGAGCGAGGGCGTCCTTGCCGCTGGTTTGCTGGTCGTTTCGGCGATTGAAGGGTGAGCCAGCGGCAGAGTTGTTGTTTTGCTTGGAGCGTTTTTCCGGGCGCGCATCATGGCCAGATTCCTGGCGCGATTTACTCAGGCGATAACGTCCGCCGGGCAATTCTTCGATGGTGTTGCGTTTTTTCAGCTTCGATAGGATTTTAAAGAGCGGGCGATGGTCGGATTTGCCGAGATGCAGGGCCCGGCTAATCTCATTGGTCGAGACGGGTTCTGTTTTAACTTGCAGAAAACGCAACAGATTTTCAGGACTTAAGTTGGAGGTGCGCGCCATCGGGGGTTGGGGGCGCCGCAGTCGGCTGCCGCATCGATTCTACTGAAATTTTTTCGTGTCAGCGCGAAACTTTTTACGCCACGATGGGTTTTGAAAGACAGGCCAACACACGACCGGTCGGTCACCCTCCGTCAGGCTGACCGGTTCATCCCCGAGAGGGGATGCGAGGAGGCGGGACGACCTGGCCCGCCTCCTCATTTTATTTGTTCTGGAGTCGGCGGTGCGCGAGTTTTGTTGAGCACTGCTTCAGCGTGGCACCCACCAGTAAACTCTCCCGCATAAACATCGACGAGGACAACCATTACAACGATTTGACGACTTCGATTTCGCCTTGTTTGCGCAACACGTCGACCGCGACGCCAGCGGCGTAGCGATGGACGACTACATCGCATTCGCCGCCGGGAATGCCCAAATTCTCGATGCGAACTTCTTCAATATTGGGTGGCAAAATTGGATTCGCGAAGTGTACTTGTTTTTCCAGCGCTTTGACCGTAAGGCCCAGTGAAGCTTGCAGCAAAAGATAAGGTGCACCGGCGGCCCAGGCTTGTGGTGCGCAGGCCACCGGGTACAGCGTGGGGCCGCTCGAATCGGTGCGCTTGTGGAAGCCGCAGAAAAGTTCGGGCAAGCGATGCAGGTCGACGTGCAAGCTGGCTTCGTAGAGCGAATTTAAAATTGTGGCGACAGCATGCTGAAAACCGTACATGCTTAGACCCAGTCCGATCAGCGCGTTGTCATGCGGCCATATGGAGCCGTTATGATACGACATTGGGTTGTAGCGCAGTTCGCCGGAACTGATGGTGCGAATGCCCCAACCGGAAAATAAATGGCTGGCCATGAGCTGGTCACAAACCTTGGCGGCGTGTTCGGGAGTACCGATCTTACTGAAGAGTGTTTGACCGGCGTTGGAAGAGCGCACCTTGCATTGCTTTTTCTGGCCG
This sequence comes from uncultured Acidobacteriota bacterium, assembly GCA_963732705.1. GTDB lineage: Bacteria > Acidobacteriota > Terriglobia > Acidiferrales > UBA7541 > Acidiferrum. The sequence continues at coordinate 311,981 of CAVTAN010000003.1, forward strand.
TCGAGCGCCAGAGCGTACATGCCAATTTCTTCGCACCAGAATTCTTGCTCAAAGCGTTGTTGCAGGTTGTCGGCTTCCAGATTCAGCTTCAGCGAGTAGTCGTTGTCGCCGAACTCGCTGGCCAGCATGGCGGCGCCGCGCTTGGCGGCGTAGGTGTAAGCCTGCACTTCGCAGAGCGCGATGGGCGGCTCAGCTAAAATTCCGCTGGCGTGAAACACCGAATCATTCGAATCTTTCCAACCCTGCTGCACCAATCCGTGTCCGGACCGCCGCGCGTACTCCACGAAGCCATCCTGATCGCGGTCGCCGTAAAGATCGATCCAGCGCAGCGCCGCCTGAATATTAGGCCACAGAGAGGCGAGGAATTCGCGCTCGCCGGTGCGAAGAAAATACGCGGCGGCCAGAATGATAAACAGTGGAGTGGAGTCCACGCTGCCGTAGTAGCGCCCGAAGGGCACTTCCTTGAGGTCGGCCATTTCGCCACGGCGCATTTCATGAAGAATTTTTCCGGGCTCGGCGTCTTGCTCCGGAATTTCTTCCGTGGCCTGCTGATCGGCGAGATATTGCAAAACGCTTTTGGCGATGTGCGGTGCGATCCACAAACATTCGAGAGCGGTGATGATGCCATCGCGGCCAAAGATGGTGGCGAACCAGGGGACCCCGGCGTAGGGATACTGGCCTTCGGGATTACCATCGGTGAGCATGCGAAGATCGGCTTCCGAGCGCTTCAGCCAGGCGTTGACGCGTTTGTTGGAGGTGGAAATTTGGCATACGTGCAGGCGCTCGTTGGCGTAGCGACCCTGCATACTGTCGAACGCGCCACTATAGGAAATGGTGGGAACAACCTCGTCGTTTCGTTCGCAGGCCACGGCAATGAAGACCGACTGCTCCTGCTTGGGGGCAAGAGTGAATTCGTAATTAGCCTTGTGGGTGTTGAGCAGGCGCGGCTTGGGCGTGAAAGAAATGCGCGTTTTTCTGTCGACATTGTCGAGCCCACGATAAGAAAGCACCGCCGCGTCGCCGTCGATGCTGTCAGCGAGGCGCTGGCCCTTTTTTGCACGCTTGGTGCCCCTCACTTCAAAGATGTCGGCGAAGTCAGCTTCGAATTGAAAGCTGAGCGATACCTGCAGGGGCTGCAAGCCGTAGTTGATGAGACGAATTTGCTCGTGGCAGGAAGCCTTATTGAGAAATTTGGAGCGAAAGAGATGAATGGTTTCGCGTGGCAGGCCGTCAGGATTTTTCACTGCGCCGGACGCGCCGTTGGAGATGGTGGTGGTGTCGAAATTAGTCATGTCCACGGCGAGAAAAGCATTGTCGTCGCGAATGGTGGAACTGAGCAGCATGGGAGTCTGCTGATTCAATTGCATGGTCATGCGCGAAAGATGGCGAGTCTCACTATGAAACAGGCCGAACTGTCCGAAGCCTATGGGCTCAATGTCGCCATAGCGATTTAGAACTGCAAAAGTGTCGCCGTACTTGAGGACGCGGGTGCGGTCGTCGGCCAGCGCGGAGGTGGCGCGAACGTAATATTCATCTTTAACGCGGACGATGTCAGTCACAGATCTATCCTGCCATGAATCCGTGAGTTTTATTGGCTGATTGCCTGCGAAGAATGTGAAACAGAAGTACCTACGGTCATGGAGTCGTAAAGTTCCACATACTCTTCCGCCATGCGCGTGGCGGTGAATTGCTTTTCGAAAACGTTGCGGCAGGCGGTACGCTCGATCGAGGAGATTTTTCCCACCGCGGTGACCGCCTCATCCATGGTATCCACGATAAATCCTGTGAGCCCCTCCTGCATGACTTCGGGCACCGATCCGCAATTGAAGGCGATCGTCGGTGTACCGCAAGCCATGGCTTCGATCATGGTAAGGCCGAAGGGTTCGGGCCAGTCGATGGGAAAGAGGTAAGCGTAGGCGTTGCCGAGGAATTCGCTCTTTTGATCTTCGTTGATTTCGCCGATGAATTCGACATGGGACTCGCCCATCAGCGGCTTGATAACCGTTTCGTAGTATTCGCGATCAGCGCGGTCGATCTTGGCTGCAATTTTAATCGGCATGCCGGCTCGACGGGCTATTTCAATGGCGCGGTCGACTCGCTTTTCAGGTGAGATGCGGCCTAAAAATGCCAGATAATTCCCGCCTGTGGGGTTGAAGCCAAGTAAATCAACCGGAAGTCCATGATGAATGTTGCCGACCCAGTTGGCCCTCGGCAGAGGCTTACGCTGTGACAAGGAGATGGAGACTACTGGAGCATCGGCATAGCGCTTGTAAACCGGGATCAGGTCGGGCAGATCCAGACGGCCGTGAAGAGTGGTCACACTCGGTAGCGCACAATAACGAGACAGCGGGAAATGCATGTAGTCAATATGAAAATGAATCACGTCGAATTCGGGAGCCAGGCGAATCACATCGTCAAGCATGGCAATGTGGTGCGCCAGGTGATCGATAGCATTGCTGAGCCGCAACGATTGTTTTGTGGCGGGAACTAAAGTAGCTGTGGTACGTGAATCCCCGCTGGCGAACAGCGTCACCTCGTGGCCTTGAGCTACCAGCTCATCTGTGAGGAAGGAAACTACGCGTTCGGTTCCCCCGTACGTTTTTGGCGGAACACTTTCGTACAAGGGCGATACCTGAGCGATTTTCATGGCTGGTCTCCACCGCAGGACCGCGTTCCGCATGGGCCAGCAGCACAAAAATCATAGTCATAAACCATGCTGGAAAGTATCCAGTGAATCTGGTAGGAACGGTAACCGAATCGACAATCGAAACTTCAATTGCTTCTAATGTGCGTTTCAAATGCGCGATTCGTGGAATCTCAGGTCTTTCCAGCGCGATCGTTATCTAACAGGCGTATATAATCGACGTATATAATCCATCATCACGAAACGGGTGCTCTTCTTCTGTGACAGCGAATAGTGAAAACCTGAAGTTAGTTAGCGACCCAGAACTGCGGAAGCCAAAGTCGCTGCGGCGCGTGGTTATTGAATCCGTGCGGCCAGAAATCGATGGCGGACAATTTCCGATCACCCGTACGCCGGGAGAACGCATCACCGTGAGCGCCGACATCTTTTCGGATGGTCACGATGTGATCGATGCGGCCCTGCAGTATCGCGAAGAAGGCGACGAGGCGTGGCACGAAGAGCCCATGGTCCTGGCCACGAATGACCGATGGGAAGCCCAATTTCGCGCGGGTGGTGTTGGAAGGTATGTGTATACCGTGCGCGCGTGGGTAGATAACTTTAAAACGTGGAGGCGCGATTTAGCGAAAAAAGTAGCGGCGGGACAAGACGTGTCGCTGGATTTGATGACCGGCGCACTATTCTTGATGGCGGCGGCGAAGGTGGCGACGCCAGAGGACAACCAGAAATTGAATGTGTTGCACTCACGACTGCGCGGGATTGCCGGCACAGACTCCCAAATGGCCGTTGCGTTTTCGGAAGATGAAGATCTAATTTCACTGCTGGCGATGTACCGGGACCATTCCGCGGATTCGATTTACGACCAAGAATTGGGGATCCGGGTGGACCGGCCGCGCGCGAGGTGCAGTGCGTGGTATGAAATGTTTCCGCGTTCGTGCACGACGGATGCAGACCGGCCGGGAACGCTGCGCGATTGCGCAAACTACGTTGAATATGTCGCCGAGATGGGCTTTGATGTTTTGTATTTGCCGCCAATCCATCCCATCGGCGTCACCGAACGCAAGGGCAGAAATAATTCCACGACCCCAGGGGTGAACGACCCGGGAAGTCCATGGGCGATCGGCTCGGACGCTGGCGGACATAGAACAATTCATCCTGAACTGGGAACGCTCGCCGATTTACAGGAGTTGAAGGAAAAGGCCGAACATTACGGGATTGAGCTGGCGTTGGATATCGCATTCCAATGTTCACCCGATCATCCCTATGTGGAAGAACACCGCGAATGGTTCCGTTCGCGCGCCGATGGCAGCGTGCAATACGCGGAGAATCCGCCCAAAAAATACCAGGATATTTATCCGCTGGATTTTGAAACGGAACACTACCCCGCTTTGGCCGCGGAACTGAAGAGCGTCGTTTTGTTCTGGATTTCACAGGGCATCCGGATTTTTCGCGTGGACAACCCACACACCAAGCCATTTATGTTCTGGGAGTGGATGATGGGGGAGGTCAGCCGTGAGTATCCGGATGTGATTTTCCTGGCGGAAGCGTTTACCCGGCCAAAAATCATGTACCGGTTGGCAAAACTGGGGTTCAACCAGTCGTATACCTACTTTGCCTGGAAAAATACCAAGGAAGAGCTGACGGAATATTTTACGGAGATTACCAAGCCGCCGGTCAGTGATTTCTTCAGGCCCAACTTATGGCCAAATACGCCCGACATCTTAAACGAGTACCTCGTGAAAGGTGGGCGTCCCGCATTTATCGCGCGATTGGTTTTGGCTGCCACGCTAGGCGCTAATTATGGAATGTATGGGCCTGCGTTCGAGCTGATCGAAAACGTGCCGGTCCGCGAGGGCAGCGAGGAATATTTGGATTCGGAGAAATACCAGGTTCGGGTCTGGAATCGAGACGATCCACGAAGCTTGAAAGGTTTGATCCAGCGTATCAACAGGGTCCGGCGAGAGAGTCTGGCGTTGCAGAGCAACGTGAGTCTGGTATTCCACCCAACCGATAATCCGCAACTCATCGCTTACAGCAAGACGTCCGAAGACCGTGGGGATAAAATCCTGGTCATCGTGAACCTGGATCCAGTAAACCGCCAAATGGGTTGGGTGGATGTGGCCCTGAAGGAGTTCCGGTTGATGCCGGGCGAGCCGTATGAACTGCACGACCTACTGACGGACAGAAAATTTGTTTGGAACGGAAGCCGGAACTACGTGGAACTGAATCCCGCGTGGCTGCCGGCTCATGTTTTTCGCGTACAGCCATCACGATAACAACATGAGATTATTTTTAGTCTGAGCGAAGGAGTGTCCCCGTTGGCGTTGCAAGAAGATAGCCTGTGGTACAAAGACGCTGTCATCTACCAATTGCACGTGCGCACGTTCTGCGACAGCAATGGCGACGGCATTGGCGATTTCGTGGGCTTGACCCAGCGCCTGGATTACTTACAGGAACTGGGAGTCACAGCCATCTGGATCCTGCCTTTCTATCCTTCACCGCTGCGCGATGACGGGTACGACATCGCGGACTACACCACGGTACACCCGAGCTATGGCACGCTGGACGACTTCAAGACGTTTTTGACAGCGGCACACAATCGCGGCCTTCGAGTGATCATCGAAATGGTGATGAATCACACCTCCGACCAGCACCCATGGTTTCAGGAAGCGCGTAGCTCGCGAGACAACCCCAAGCGAGATTGGTATGTGTGGAGCGACACCGACACTAAGTATCAAGGCGTGCGCATTATTTTTCTTGATACCGAAATGTCCAACTGGACCTGGGATCCCATCTCGAAATCCTACTACTGGCACAGATTTTTCAGCCACCAACCGGATTTGAACTTTGACAATCCCGCGGTTTTCGAAGCGATCTGGGAAATCATGCGTTTCTGGCTGGATATGGGTATCGATGGTTTTCGGCTGGATGCGGTCCCTTATCTGGTGGAGCGCGAGGGAACCTCTTGCGAAAACCTGCCCGAGACCCACGCGGTGATCCGCGAAGTTCGCAAGCGTCTGGACCAATCGTATCCGGGCAGGATGTTGCTTGCGGAAGCTAACCAGTGGCCCGCGGATGTCCGTGCGTACTTTGGCGATGGCGATGAGTTTCACACCGCGTTTCACTTTCCACTGATGCCCCGTATGTTCATGGCGGTGAAGCTGGAAGACCGCAAGCCGATCATCGAGATTCTGGATCAGACGCCGGCAATCCCTGAAAACTGCCAGTGGTGCATTTTCTTGCGGAATCACGACGAACTCACGCTCGAGATGGTCACGGATATAGAGCGCGACTACATGTACGACGAGTATGCCACCGACAAGACCATGCGCATCAACCTGGGTATCCGGCGCAGGCTGGCTCCCATGATGGAAAATGACCGGCGGCGAATTGAATTACTGAACGGATTGCTGATGTCCATGCCGGGGACCCCGATCGTGTATTACGGCGATGAAATCGGCATGGGCGACAATATTTATCTGGGCGATCGCAATGGCGTGCGGACCCCCATGCAATGGAACGGCAGCACCAATGCAGGATTTTCGTTCGCGGATCCGGAGCGCTTGTACTCTCCGGTAATCTCCAATTCGGTGTATGGCTATCAGGCAGTGAATGTGGATTCACAAAAGCGTTCGAATCATTCGCTGCTTTCCTGGACGAAGTCGCTAATCAAAACCCGGAATGCCTATCGGGTGTTTAGCCGGGGCACCATGGAGTTTCTGCGTCCGTCCAATCACCGGGTGCTCGCGTATATTCGCGAGTTTGGAAGCGAGAAAATTCTGGTGGTAAATAACCTGTCGTGTTCGGCGCAGGCGGTGGAATTGGACGTGCAACGTTACAAGGGCTACATTCCCATCGAAATGTTTGGCAGGAACCTGTTTCCGCGGTTTGGCGACCTTCCATACCTGTTAACGTTGGGTCCCTATCAATTTTATTGGTTCCGGCTGCGGCGCATTTGAGCGGTTGCTCTCGCAGCGGTGAAACGCGGGATCTCGCCGCCTCGATATCTGACACTTGTTTGTGAACCTGCTTGTGTATGATATTTCCGCCCGGTTGAAAGTGAGAATGGAAGTCCTTGGCTGACGAAACCTTCCTGTCGGACGATTTACTTCGTCAATTGATGAGTGTCGGCGAGGTGGACCTCCTTGTGGGGATCCTCTCGCATCAGAGCGCCAACACCATGCGACGCGCGGCGCGCTCCATTGAGAACAGCTTGCAGCAAAATTTTGTGCGCCAGAGAGTGGCGATCATCAGTGTGGATGCCGGTTCCGTGGAAGATGCCAGCGACGTCACCTCCGCTAGCGAATCACAATTTGCCAACGATTTGCACTCCAAGGGTTTGACCACGCTACGCACGATTCACCGCATCACTGCGAATTTTAGCGCCGCACCCTCGGCGGGGGTATCCTTTCACACGATCCTATCTTCGGCGGACTTGTTGCGGGCCAAAGCCTGCGCGGTGGTCTCACCCGCCACTTCTAGCATGTCTCCTGACTGGATTCCCAATCTTTTGCGTCCGGCGTTTCGGGACAACTACGATTTCGTGGCGCCATTGTATTCGCGACACAAGTTTCACGGGTTGTTGGCGCGCAATCTCCTGTATCCCATGACCCGAGCGCTTTTCGGGCGGAGGATTCGCGAGCTGTATACCGACGAATGGGGATTTTCCAACCGACTCGCCACCTTTTGCCTGAATCAGGATGTGTGGCATGAGGAATCGGTCCGAACGCGACCGGAAGCGTGGATGGGAATTTCGGCTTTGAGTTCGGACTTTCGATGCTGCCAGGTTTTTCTCGGCGACAAGCCGCAGCCCCCCTCTGGTTCTGGACTGGACATCGTGGAAGCACTGCGCCAAACGGTGGGGAGCTTATTCTGGTGCCTGGAAACGCACCAGTCGGCGTGGTTGAATCGCGAAGGGTCGGAGCCGGTGCCGACCTTCGGCCCCGACCACGCGGTCACGGCGGAACCGATGGATCTCGATCGCTCACGCATGCTGGAGATGTTTCAGAGCGGCGTCAAACAGTTGGAACCCATTCTGCACACCATCCTAAGCCCCGAAACGCATAGCAGCATTCAAACCATCGCGGCGTTGGATCAATCGGCCTTCCGCTTCAGCAACGACTTGTGGGTAAAAATGTTGTATGACTTTGCGTCCGCCTACCACCACACGGTCATCAACCGAGATCACCTAGTGCAGGCCCTGGTTCCTCTGTATCGCGGCAAAATCTATTCATTTTTGATGGAGCATTCCGATTCTTCCCCGGCGGAAATGGAAGCCGACAGCGAAAATCTGTGCATGGAATTTGAACGCCAGAAACCTTACTTGACGGAAAAGTGGAAAGCAGGAGTCGAGGTGAAATCATGAAAGACACGATCGTTCAAGGCCTGGAACAGGCTTACTACAATTTGGTCCACATGATTGCCGAGTTTCTGCCGCGCTTCGTGGTCATGCTGGTAATCATTCTCGTAGGACTGTTAGCGGCGTACGTTTTGCGTCACATCCTGCGCATGCTTCTGCGGCTGACCAAACTGGATCGCGTTTCAGAAGACGCCGGGGCCTCGCGCGTTTTGCGCATGGCGGATTTGCCGTCGATGACGGAACTTCTGAGCCGCTCAATTTTTTGGATCACCTGGATTGGATTCATCCTGATCGGGATCAGCATTTTGCAAGTCGCGGGGTTGCAGGAACAGATCTCGCGTTTGTTCCGCTTTCTGCCTGAAGTATTTGTGGCCATGCTGATTTTATTTCTGGGCTTGGTCATCGCCAACTTCTTGTCACGCGCCGCCCTGCTGGCTTCCGTGAACGCCGGATACCGCTCAGCGAAAATCGTGAGCTGGGCGATTCGATTTGTCATCTGGATCCTGGCGATTTCCATGGCTTTGGAGGAACTTGGCTTGGCGCGGCAGACGGTGATCGCGGCATTCTCAATTGTTTTCGGGGCATCCATGCTGGGGTTGGCAATCGCCTTCGGGTTGGGTGGCAAGGATCTGGCACGGCAGGCACTGGAGAAACACTTGGGCGAGCCCGCCAAGGAAAAATATAAAGAACCCCAACCGTTGTAAGTGGAGAAATGTCTATGGCTGCAACTGGGTTTCGCAAAGATTTGTTTTCCACTGTCAAGGCGGAGCTACCTGCGCAATTGCCCGCGTACCTCCGGCGGCAGCGCTGGTTTGGGGGCAAGGCCCGTGAAGTTCGAGCGGCACACCCTGTCGACCTGATCAATTTGCACCGGGAAGGCTTGGATGCGTTCGTGCTGTTGGTGAATGTGGAGTACGAGAGTGGCGGATCCGATTTGTATTCCATGCCGCTGCTTGCTGGAACGGACGGAGCCAGGGCCGACGCGAGTTCGCTAAACCTTGCGAGCCGAAATGGCGAAAGTGGCGTCGTATTCAGGGACGCGCTGAAAGACGAACGATTTCTATCGTTGATCCTCGAAGCGATCGAAAAGGGTCTGGTGTTTGCGGGAGAGACCGGGGAATTGCGCACTTCCCGTACCCATGCGTTGGAGATGCAGGAAACGGGTTCCGCGGGCAGCCTTCACCCACGCGCCATCAAGGCGGAGCAAAGCAACAGCTCTATCGCTTATGGCGAAAGGCTAATGCTAAAATTTTTTCGGCGATTGGAAGAAGGCGTGAACCCGGACCTCGAGATGACCGGCTTTTTGACGGAAAAAGGCGGCTACACGCACACGCCGCAGCTTTTGGGAGCCCTGGAATACTTCAATCGGCAAGGGCGGGTTATGACCCAGGGAATTTTGCAAACGTTCGTCGTGAATCAAGGGGACGCCTGGCAGTACACCATGAAAAGCATTTCCAGTTTTTATAACGAAGTGGCGAATGGCTCCGCGGACGGCGATCTTACTCGCGAGCAAAGTAATTCCGCCCACTCGTCCATCGGGCCGTTTTTGGAATCGGTGGGCCTGCTGGCCAAGCGCACCGCGGAGTTACACCTGGCACTGGCCTCCGCCCCTGCCGCGCAAGATCCTGAATTTGCTCCCGAAGCATTCGACGCGAAATTCCAGGAAGGATTTGAACAGGCCTTGCTGGAACTCACGCAGCGCATTTTCCGGCAGTTGCGCAAGACCAGCGAGCACTTGCCGGAAGCGACCAAAAGCAAGGCGATGGATGTTCTCGCGGCGGAAGATCACATTGTCCAGCGCTTTCATTCGGCTCTGGGCCATCCGATTCGCGCGCTGCGCACCCGGATTCATGGCGATTATCACCTCGGGCAGGTGCTGTACACGGGCACGGATTTTGTGATTATTGATTTTGAAGGTGAACCCGCAAGACCGCTGTCGCAAAGGCGGCTGAAACGTTCACCGCTCCAGGACGTGGCGGGCATGCTGCGCTCGTTTCATTATGCCGCGCATGCGCCGTTGCTGGCGGCGACGGGCACGGTAAAAATCGACGATGGCAACCGCGAGAAATTGAGTTCCTGGGCGGAAGTTTGGGCGAAATGGGTGGGCGACCGCTATCTGGAAGATTATTTGAACATCGCGGGTGGCGCGCCGTTCTTGCCGTCAACGCGCACCGAGATCATGGCGCTGCTGCAACTGCATCTGCTTGAGAAGGCTGTTTATGAACTTGGCTATGAGTTGAATAACCGGCCGGATTGGGTGGCCATTCCGCTGGAAGGAATTTTGCAGACCCTGAAGTCTTTGAATTCATGATTCGAAGGAGCGTAACTTGAAACCCATCAAAAAAGCGGCTACTTCCAAGAACAAGAGCCCGAAGACTCCGCGATCTGGCGCGGCGAAACCTCGAGTCGCTGGAAAAGAACCCCGAGCCGATGGTCCGGACGAGCAGCGTCCGGGTGTGGGCGCCGACGAAATTTATGGCGACACCCAGATACCCAAAAGCCACCGCAAGTAAATTGTTTTCGCGCTCAGTATGGGTGAAGTAAGTCGACAGAAGTGCCTTTCGTCAATTACCAAGCAGTTTGTTCATCCGCGTGCTTAGGCCTTTAGCGTCAAATGGCGCGCGGACCTTCGCGTCGTTGTCGAAATAAACAAAAACATCCCTGGCTGCTTTACGCGGACCTTGTTCCTTGATGACCCTCTCGGCGTCGTCCGGCTCGTTGCCACGCGCCCAGGCGTGCACGCGCAAGGACCACTGATCGAGCGACGCGTCGTCGTAACCGCTGGCGTATAAAACTTCTGAGCCATGTAGGCGGCAATACATAAAGTCTGAGGTTAAATCCATCAGGCGCGGCCATTCGACTGTGTCGGCGCAGACCAGCGCGACATCGTAGGCCCGCAAAAGATTTATAAATTCGGGAGTAACGAAACTGGCGTGGCGAATTTCCATGGCATGCCGCATTGGCACCTGATCATAGGGCGTCAGCGCCGCTCGACCAGTAACACGCTTGTCGTGCTGGCGTGCCAGATGGGCAGCTTTTTCCGTGTCGTGCGGCAGCAATTTAAAAAATTCCTCCAGAATCTCCGGGCGGAAAATGAAGTTGGGCGGTAATTGCCACAAAATTGGCCCTAGCTTGGGCCCCAGACGGAAAATTCCCGAGGCCAGAAAATTGGCTACCGGATCTTTGGCCTCCTTGAGGCGCTTGATGTGGGTGATAAACCGTGGCGCTTTTACGGAAAAAACAAAATCGTCGGGAGTCTCGGCGGCCCAGCGTTCGAAACTGGTGGGGCGCTGTAAAGAATAAAAAGTCCCGTTGATTTCGATGGAATTGAGAGCGCGGGAGGCGTAATCCAGCTCACGCTTTTGCTTCAGGTCTTTGGGATAAAACACGCCACGCCAGGGCTTGTAGGTCCAGCCGGAGATTCCGATGCGCACTTTTCCCGGAGGCGCGGTAGGCATGGAGGCTATCTTAATCCGTCATTCCAAAACGCGGGCGATCTTCTTGAGGTCGGCGATAAAGCGGGCCATTTCTTCATGGCGAGCGGCGTCATCGGGAGCCCGCAGGATAGATGAAGGATGGACGGTGGCGGCCACGTATGGTGCGAGCATGGAGTCTACAAATTCACCGCGATGTTGGGTGACGCGAAAATTCTTACCCAGCAGTGCCTGGGCGGCGGTGGCCCCTAGGCAGACAATCACTTGGGGATGAATGGCCGCGATTTCCGCCTCCAGCCACGGACGGCACGCGGCGATTTCTGTGGTGTTCGGTTTTTTGTGGATGCGCCGCTTTCCGCGCGGCTCCCACTTAAAATGTTTTACAGCATTGGTTACGTAAACTTTTTTGCGATCGATTCCCGCTTCCACCAGAGCGTTGTCGAGCAACTTGCCCGCGGGACCGACAAACGGTTTCCCGGCCAAGTCTTCCTGATCTCCGGGCTGCTCGCCTACCAACATGAGCTTGCTGTGCGCGGAGCCCTCGCCGAAAACCGTTTGAGTTCCCAACTTCCAGAGGTCGCAGGCTTTGCAGTCTTTGGCAGCTTCGCGCAACTCGTCCAAAGAAGCTTTGGCGGGAATTAAATCAAGTTGTTTGCTTAAAATGCGCTTGACCATGTGGTGTTTTCCCCTCATTAGGATGCCGGAGACCGGCCGAGAGGGTAAAGCGGCGAAAAGTAAACTTGACAGCGACGGAGAAATTTCACAAAATGCAACTCGCAAGGCGAACAAAAAGCGAATACAGCGAGTTCTCCCTATTCTTCATGCGCTCCAACCTGGCTACTCTTCGCTCCCACGTCGAACTTTCTCTGGCCGGCCGCATTGCGGCTCCCTTTGGTTACCGCGACCGGAAAAGCGTGGAAACGGTGCTCACAGGCATCCCGGAAATCGATGCGCTGGCCGGGGGGTTGCCGCGCGGAGCGCTGACGGAAATTTGCGGGCCGCCTTGCTCCGGACGCACCACGGTATTGCTATCCGCGCTGGCCTCGCGGACTGCGGAGGCGGAAGTGTGCGCGCTGATCGATGCGCGCGATTCCTTTGACCCCCGCAGCGCCGAAGCGGCTGGCGTCGAGTTGCAGCAGTTGCTGTGGGTGCGGTGCCGAGGGCTGGAGCAGTCGCTGCGAGCCGCGGACCTCTTGATCCAGGGGGGAGGCTTTGGATTCATTGCGCTGGATCTGAGCGATGTCGCTCCGGAAACGGTGCGGCATGTGCCGCTGAATGCGTGGTTTCGCTTCCGGCGCGCGGTGGAAGACACCTCCACGGTGCTGCTGGTGCTGGAGCAGGAGTCCAACGCGAAAACGTGCGCTTCGCTGGTTTTGCAGATGAAGATGGCAGCCGCGCGGTGGTCGGAGAAGACCAATGCCGCAGGTACGTCGACGGGAAATTTGCGCCATGGTCCGGCATGTTTGCTGGATGGAGCGGATGTACAAGCGCACATGCTGCATACCCGCATTCAGTCCACCAACTATCCGCAAGCGCGCCATGCACCGATTTCCATCGCCAGACGTTTTAGCGGTGATGATGGTTTTACCGATCGTGATCATGAGTCTGCTCACGATGGCGGAGAGTCACAAAGCTTTACAGCTCAATCCATGTGGACCTATCTGCACGGCCTGCCGGTGGAAGCTCAACCCAGCTCTAAATAATTTGCGGGATTTTATTTCCAATTCGAGATTGAGCGTCCATGTCTTTCGCGTCCATCCATATTCCCGATTTTATCGTGCAAGCTGTTGTCCGTGGCGAGCTTTCGCTGCGCGACCGCGCGGTCGCGATTGTGGAAGGTGCTCCGCCATTGTGGAGCGTAGTAGCGGCTAACCAAGCCGCTTCGCGCATAGGAATCGAACTGGGGATGGCGAAATCGCAAGCGGCGCAATTTACAGCGGTGGAAATTCGCAATCGCGCGCCGTCGCAGGAAAAAACAGCGCATGAGGCTTTGCTGGACCTGGGCTGGTCGATGTCGCCGCGGGTGGAAGATAGCGCGCCCGACACCGTTGTGCTCGATCTTACGGGGCTGGGAGCTCTATTTGGCGCGGATGAAAAAGTCGCGCACGAGCTTTCGCTGCGTGCTTTGCGGCTGGGCCTGATTGCGCGAGTGGCCGTAGCGGAAAACATCGAAGCGGCGATTTTAGCGTCGCGTGGTTTCGATGGGATCACCTTAATCGCTGCGGAAGAGGAAGCGAAACGTTTAGGCACTTTGCCGGTGCATACGCTGCTGCCCGATTTTGAAATCCTGGAAGTATTGACGCGCTGGGGCGTGGGCACCTGCGGCGCGCTGGCGGCTTTGCCGGTAATTCAACTATCCGAGCGCCTGGGGCAAGCCGGAGTTCGATTGCACGAGCTGGCGCGTGGAGCGGCGCCACGTTCGCTGGTGCTGGCCAAGCCCGGTGTCTATTTTCAGGAAGAGCTGGAGTTGGATGATGCCGTCGAGGAACTGGAATCGCTCAGCTTTCTTCTGGGTCGATTGCTCGATCAATTGTGTGAGCGCCTGGCGGCGCGTTCGCTATCGGCGCGAGCGATTCGCATGGAATTCGACTTGGAGCGCTCCTTCGAAAAGGATCTGCAACGTGGCGCGCCTGCCGAGCAGCAAAAACTAATCCCGCGTAAATTCGAAAAGACGCTGGCGCTTCCCGTGCCCATGCGGGATGCCAAACTGCTGCTGAAGTTGGTCCGTTTGCGATTGCAGTCGGATCCGCCGCCGGCAGGGGTGATCAAAATGACGATGGCCGCCGAGCCGGACCGGCCGCGCACCACGCAACGTGGATTATTTCTCCCCGCTTCTCCGGAACCTGAAAAACTGGAATTGACCTTGGCCCGGCTGGCGAATCTGGTGGGTGATGGAAATGTGGGCTCGCCGCAACTGGTGGATACGCACCGCCCGGATGCCGTCCGCATGGAGCGGTTTCGACTGGCGCAGGAAGCGGCGGGCAGCCGCAAGAAAAAGCTCTGGGCGGCATATAAAAAATCACCGGCGACCCGCATCGACAAACCAGCCAGTGGATTTCGATTTTTTCGACCGGGCGTTCCCGCGCGCGTGGAATTGCGCGATGGGTTTCCGGCGAAGTTGTTTTTTCAGGGTTTGCGCGGCGAGATTGTGGCGGCTTCCGGGCCCTGGCACACCGCTGGAGATTGGTGGCAGGACCCTTGGGATCAGGCGGAATGGGATGTGGAAGTTCAGTTTTCTGGGGGCCAGCAAAAAACGAAACGTGTTTGGGCACCCGCGAATATTGCCGCTCATTCGAATAGCAAGACGCCGCCAAATTTGCACGGGCTTTATCTCATTTATTACGACGCGCGGCAGCAAGGGTGGTTTCTGCGAGGCGCCTACGACTGATGTACACCGAATTGCACGCGCGATCCGCATTTAGTTTCCTGGCCGGCGCTTCTTTGCCGGAAGAATTGGCCAGTGTGTGCGCCGCGAATGGCATGGAATCCATGGCCGTGCTGGATCGCGATGGCATGTATGGAGCCCCGCGCTTTTATTTGGCAGCCAAAAAAATAAATATTCGCGCGCTGATTGGTGTGGAAGTCACTTCCGAAGAAGGTTGGCGCTATCCGTTGCTGGTGGAATCTCGGCAAGGCTATCAAAACGTCTGCCGGCTGATCACCCGCATGAAACTTCGTGCCAAAAAAGGCCAAGGCCAAATTTTCCGTGCGGAACTGCAAAATGAAGCGCCGGGATTGATCTGCCTGACCGGCGGAGAGGAAGGCCCGCTTGCGCATGCGCTGATGTCCGGCGGAATGGCAGCTGCGACGGCACGGGTGCAGGAATTGTGCGAGGTATTTGGCGCGCGCAATGTATACGTGGAATTGCAGCGCCACCTGTGCCGCGATGAGGAAGTGCGCAATCAATGCGCCCTGGAGATTGCGCGGAAACTAAAATTGCCGGTGCTGGCCACCAACGGGGTGTGCCACGCGTTGCCCGAGCAGCGTGAATTGTTGGATGTGTTTTCATGCGTACGTCATCACCGTACCTTGGCAACCGCCGGGCGCTTGCTGGCACGCAACGCCGAGCGGCATTTGAAATCGGCAGCCGCCATGGAAAAATTGTTCGGCGACCTTCCTGAGGCGATTGCCAACACCCAGGTGCTGGCCTCGCGTCTGCAATTTACGCTGAACGACCTGGGTTACCAGTTCCCGATCTATCCCGTTCCGGACGGACGCTCGCAAATGCAGTTTTTGCGCGACCGCACGCACGATGGCCTGTTGTCGCGCTACGGAGCGGACAACGAACGTGCGAAAAACCAGATTGCGCGCGAACTGGACGTGATCGAAAAGCTCGATCTGGCCGGTTATTTCCTGATCGTGTGGGACATTATCCGTTTTTGCGCGCGGCAAAATATTCTGGTGCAGGGCCGCGGATCGGCGGCCAACAGCGCGGTTTGTTATGCGCTGGGGATCACGGCGGTCGATCCGGTAGGCATGGAACTGCTGTTCGAAAGGTTTTTGTCGGAAGAGCGTGGCGAGTGGCCGGACATCGATCTCGATTTGCCCAGCGGGGATCAGCGCGAACGGGCCATTCAATACGTTTACGAGCGCTACGGAAAACTGGGCGCGGCCATGACAGCCAACGTGATCACCTATCGCGGCCGGTCCGCGGCTCGCGAAATCGGAAAGGCGTTTGCGTTCGATCCCGAAGTGCTGAATCGGCTGACCTCCTTGGTGGGAGCGTGGGAATACAAAGACGCCAACGACACCCTGGAGCGCCAATTCCAGGATGCCGGGCTGGATTTGCAGCATCCGCAGATTCGCAAATTCTGCGAACTTTGCTTGCGGTTTCAGGATTTGCCCCGACATCTCGGGCAGCATTCGGGTGGCATGGTGGTGTGCCAGGGACAACTGGATTCGGTGGTACCACTGGAGCCGGCCACCATGCCCGGGCGTGTGGTGGTGCAATGGGACAAAGACGATTGCGCGGACATGGGCATCGTGAAGGTAGACCTGTTGGGACTGGGCATGATGGCAGTGCTGGGGGACTCGCTCAAAATTATCCGCGACGATTATGGCGAAGAAGTGGATTTGAGCCGGTTGCCTGCCAACGATCCCCTCGTCTATAACACTTTGCAAAAAGCGGATACCGTGGGGATGTTTCAGATTGAGAGCCGCGCGCAAATGGCTTGTCTGCCGCGCCTGCGCCCCACATGTTTTTACGACATTGTGGTGCAAGTGGCGATTATTCGCCCCGGACCCATCGTGGGACAAATGGTGAATCCGTATTTGAAGCGCCGGCAAGGTCGCGAAGCTCCAAATTGTTTGCATCCTTCTCTGGAGCAGGTGCTGGCCCGGACTCTGGGGGTGCCGCTTTTTCAGGAGCAACTACTGCGCATCGCCATGATTGCCGCGGGCTTCAGCGGAGGCGAGGCTGAAGAATTGCGGCGGGCCTTTGGTTTCAAGCGCTCCGAAAAACGCATGAAAGAAGTGGAGCACAAACTGCGCCGCGGAATGGAAAAAAACGGCATTACTGGAGAAACGCAAGAGACCATTATTCGCTCCATCACTTCATTTGCGCTTTACGGATTTCCGGAATCCCATGCCGCGAGTTTTGCGCTGCTGGCGTATGCCAGCGCGTATTTGAAATGCCATTACCTGGCGGCATTTACGGCCGCCATGCTGAATAACCAGCCCATGGGCTTTTATCAACCGCCTTCGCTGGTTACGGATGCGCAACGGCACGGTTTGCGAGTGCGGCCCATCGACATTACCTGCTCGGATTGGCTTTGCGGACTGGAGAAACTTGACGGGAAATTTGCCGTGCGCCTGGGTTTGCGTTACGTGAAAGGACTACGCGCGGATATCGGCGCGGAGATTGTTCGCGAGCGCAAGGCCCGGCCATTTACTTCCTTGGATGATTTGAAATATCGCGTGCCGCGAATTCAAAAAGGAGAATTGGGCGTGCTCGCGGAAGTGGGCGCTTTAAATAAGCTGGGAAATCAGCGGGGAACTCATCGCCGCAGCGCTTTGTGGCAAGTGGAACGAACGGCGCGGTCTACCGGGCCGCTGTATGAGAAGAGCGCGGAGTTGGAGGAGGTCGTTTTCGTTGACGACGCGATTGCAAATTCAGGCTCGCCGGGTGGCTACAGTTCGCCGCTTGCGCCCATGAACGCGGAAGAACGGGTGGTGGCGGACTATCGCGGCACAGGAATGACCGTAGGGCCGCATCCGCTGGCTTACCATCGCGCGGAACTACGAAAAATGGGGGTGCGTTGCGCTTCGGAGTTAGCTCATTTGCCGGATGGCATGCAAGTGCGCATTGCCGGGGGAGTGATCGCGCGACAGCGTCCCGGAACCGCCAAAGGATTTGTGTTTTTAAGCATGGAAGACGAAACCGGGATCGCCAATGCAATCATCACGCCGCAGCTTTTCGACCAATGCCATGTGGTAGTTGTACATCAGCAATTCTTGATGATCGATGGGCAATTGCAAAATCAGGACAATGTGGTGTCGGTGAAATCGCAGCATATCCAGGCGCTGACGATCACCAAGGCTCCCACCACTTCACACGATTTTCATTAGTTCGAATCGTTTAGCATCGGATCAACGGAACACTTATGGCCGCAGCCGGCATCCAATCATAGGCGATTTATCGAACGTGAAAAAGACCACTCAAAAGCCTCGCGGAAAGTCGGCCGCTCCTGGTAACAAGGCGAAGAGGTCGGTCAAGGCGCACGCCAGCGAGTCGCCAACCCCGATCAAAGTCTCACCTTCGCGACCAGCGAAAAGTGACCGCTTGGAAATTTCAGCCAGCGTGAACGACATGGTCATGGACGTTGAAGGTGGCCCTGTCACTCTTACCAACCTGCAGAAAGTTTTCTTCCCTGAGCTGGGACTGACCAAGCGGGACTTGTTGCAATACTACCTCGATGTTTCTCCATGGTTGCTGCCCCATCTGCAAAACCGCGCCATGGTCATGAAGCGCTACCCTAACGGCATCAATGGGGAATTCTTTTTTATGAAGCGGGCTCCTTCGCCGCGTCCGGAATCGATTCCCATCTGTTCCATCGAACATGGCTCAGGAAACGTGATCGGCTTTCCGATCATTCAACATTTGTCGTCGCTGCTGTGGGTAGTGAACCTTGGGTGTGTCGATCTGAATCCCTGGTATGCGCGCTGCGACGATGTAGGCCGGCCCGATTATCTGCATTTCGATCTCGATCCGGTGGTGGGTGCGACTTTCAAAGGCGTGTTGAAGGCCGCGCTGATCGTCCGCGAGGCGCTGGATTCTCTCAAAATGCCGAACTACGCAAAAACCACCGGCTCCAGGGGAATTCACGTTTACGTGGCCATTGAGCGTGGCGCAACGCAAAAGCAGGTATGGACATTCGCCAAGGCCTTCGCCAAGGAACTGGAAGCCCGGCATCCAACACTGATTACCGCCGAATATCGCGTGGCCAAGCGGCCGTCTGGACGGGTGCTGGTTGACTACAACCAAAATGCCTGGAACCGCACTTTAGCGTCGGTTTACTCCGTTCGCCCCAAGCCTGCCGCGGCGGTTTCGGCGCCGGTGACTTGGGAAGAAGTTGAGGCAGGGATACAAATCGAGGATTTCACGTTAAAAAATGTGCCAGCGCGGTTGCAGCAGCTTGGCGATTTGTGGAAACCGTTGTTAAGTGAAAAAGGTCGCGTCGACCTGAAAGCCTACTTATGACTCTGCCGCTCAAAAAAGATTACGCCGCGATGGAAGCTTTGTCGGCCACCGATTTGCCAGCGGGACCGGAGTGGCAGTATGAGCCTAAGTGGGACGGGTTTCGCTGTTTGGCATTTCGCGATGGCGATGAAGTGGACCTTCAATCGAAATCGAGCAAACCGCTCACGCGCTACTTTCCGGAACTTGCCGCGGCCTTGCTGAAGCTCGAGGCCAGGAAATTCGTGCTCGACGGAGAAATTGTCATTCCTGTGGACGGCCATCTTTCGTTTGACGAATTATTGATGCGCATTCATCCGGCGGCGAGCCGGGTTCTGAAATTGAGCCAGGCGCATCCTTGCGTTTTCATTGTTTTTGACTTGTTAGTAGATGAGAAAGCGAAATCGCTGGTGACCTTGCCGCTGGAAAAGCGCCGAGAGCGACTGGAGCAGTTGGCAAAATCAAGCTTCGGCGAAAATCCGTCCATCAGCCTTTCTCCGGCGACAGATGACCTGGCTACCGCGCGCAAGTGGTTTCACATGGGCGTGGGGCTCGACGGAATAGTCGCCAAGCGCAAGGATCTGCCGTACCAGACCGGTGAGCGCACCGGGATGCAGAAAATCAAAAAACAGCGCACCGCCGATTGCGTGGTCGGAGGATTCCGATATCTGGAGAAAAAGCCGTTGGTGGGTTCGCTGCTTCTGGGGCTTTATAACGATGAAGGGCTGCTGGACCACGTGGGATTCAGTTCCTCGATCCAGGCGGAGCAGCGTGTGGCGTTGACAAAAAAGCTTGAGAAGATCATCAAGCCGCCGGGATTTACCGGCAAGGCCCCGGGCGGATTAAGCCGCTGGAGTACCAAGCATTCGATGGAGTGGCAGCCGCTTGACCCCACGCTGGTGGTCGAAGTGCAGTTCGATCACTTCACCGGTGGCAGATTTCGCCATGGCACTCGATTTTTGAGGTGGCGGCCAGAAAAATCTCCACAGAAATGCACTATGAAGCAAGTTGAGCGCGAAGATAAATCCGCGCTGGGTTTGTTATAGAGAGTTGTTCGCCATCCCGGTCGCACAAGAAAAATGCCAACTGAGCGAGCAAAGTTGACGGCTTCCTCTCGTCGAAGTAGCGCGAGTTCCAAGGCATCCGCCTCAGCCGTCTCGGCACACAGAATTTTTCTGCTTTCGCCGGCAAATGCAAGCGGACTGCGCGCCAGAATGATCATGAGCGAGAGAGCACAATTCGTGCTGGCGCGACGCCTGAGGAACGATGGGCTGCCGCTTGGAGAACTGTTTAGCTTCATCAGCGGCCTATATTTTCGTGGCAAGCTCGCTTACGCGCGTACATTTGCCGCCCCGCCTGCCGGCGAATCCGGTGTGTATGTAATTACTGCAGGGCGAGGACTGGTATCCCCAGATGCGGTGTTCACTCACGAGCAAATGCTGGAAGTCGCGGACGTCCCGGTCGAAGCTACGGACATGCGATATAGGCGGCCGTTGGAGCGTGATGCCCGAGAGTTGCTGCGCGGAGTCGGAAGAGACTGCGAAATCGTGCTGCTGGGGAGCATTGCCACCCCTAAATACGTCGAGCCGCTTCTCGGGATCTTTGATCAACGGCTGATGTTTCCGTCGGCATTTGTGGGTCGCGGAGACATGAGCCGTGGCGGTCTAATGTTGCGGTCGGTGCGCGAAGGAAGTGAGCTGGGGTACGAACCGGTCTGTTCGGCAATTCGGCACGGACGGCGCCCGCCAAAACTGCCAAAGCTTACACGCCCCTAGCGCAAGTTTGTCTTTAAGTTTGCAGGCCGTAACGAGCTACGGAGGAGTGCTCGCGCTATGGAAGCTGTCATTTTCATCGGCATTCAGGGCTCCGGGAAGAGCAGTTTCTTCCGCGACCGTTTCTTCGATACTCACGTCCGTATCAATCTGGATATGCTGCACACTCGAGTTCGCGAAGAAGCCTTATTCGCCGCTTGTCTCCAAAGCGGACAATCGTTCGTAGTGGATAATACCAATCCGCTGCCCACCGACCGACTGCGTTATCTGGAGCGCGCTCGGGCCGCAAAATTTAGCACGGCCGCATACTTTTTTCAGACCACTTTGCGCGAGGCCCTGCAGCGGAACAACCAACGTTCCGGCAAGCAGAAGGTTCCAGCTCCGGCGCTGGCTGCGACGTACAAGAAGCTGGTGCCGCCCTCGAAAGCAGAAGGCTTCGATGAAATGTTTACGGTTGAACTCAAGCCCGACCGTGGATTCGTGGTCTCGGCAGGCGTGATACACCTGTGAAGTTTAGAGGTGAGCGCGTCGCTCCCGACTAATCATCTCCTCATCTCTTTCTCGTCATCTTGTACTCATTGCTGATACCCCATGCTAGGCTATCCAACTGCTTTCATGCTCCACACATCGCGGACAAATCGTCAACTTCCGGCGCTGAAGCTCGCTCCCGCGAGCGCTCCGCGGGTGGCCGCCTCTACTTTATTCTTTTTTGCTCTACTTACGCCGTGCTTCGTAAAAGCGGGACCTCAGGCGCGCGTCCCGTTCAAGACAGGCGGGGTTGCCGAAATGTCTTCCAACGGGCCACAAAGCCGGCGCGGTGATTTGTATATCGCGGATGGCGACGTGGATATTCGCTACGGCGATTCGCGCTTGCAAGCCGACCACGTGGAGTACAACGAAAAAACCTCCGAAGCCTTAGCGCGCGGCCACGTGCACTTTGATTTTGAAAACCAGCACGTGGATGCCGACGAGGCGCAGTACAACGTCAAGACCGGCCACGGCACATTTCATCATGTACGAGGCACGGTCAAGATGGAACGCCGGCCCAATCCCAACGTGTTGCTTTCCGACAATCCCATTTATTTCGAAGCGCAGGACGTGGAACGGTTTCCCAAAGACGTTTATGTCATCGAGCACGCATGGTTCACCATCTGCGATCCCGAACATCCCACGTGGCAATTTTTCGCGCCACACGCTCGTATTCGGCTGGACCGTTCTGTCGCACTCGTCAACGCCAATTTCCGTTTGTTTCGCGTGCCCTTGGTCTGGCTACCCTACGCAACTGCACCTGCTGGACGCAAAGTGCGCCAGTCCGGTTTCTTGATACCCGACATAGGTGACAGCTCCAGAAAAGGCGTCACGCTAGGCGACGCTTTCTATTGGGCGCCTAAGCCGTGGTTTGATGCGACCCTGGGCGGCCAATATCTCAGCAGGCGGGGGGCTGAGGAGCGCGGAGATCTGCGCGCAAAACCATTCGAGAACACTTCCATCAATTATTCTTATTTTGGTGTAGACGACCGCGGCTTGCTGGTCGGGGGGTACGCCAGCCTCAAGGCGGCGAGCAGCAGCGGCTGGAGATCCAATCGCAGTTGCCAGGCGGCTGGCGGTTTGTGACGGACTACAACCATCTTTCTTCGCTCACGTTCCGCCTGGCGTTTGCCGATACTTTTGGCGAGGCCATCAATTCGGAAGTTCGCAGCGCGTTTTTTCTGACCAATAATTTTCGCGGATTCAGCGTTAATTTTGCGGCGCTGGACGATAAAAGTTTCTTGCAGATCAACCCGGCCGTCAGTGTAACGCTTCGCAATTTACCCCAAGCGCGATTTGAGTCCGTGGAGCAAGCGCCGTGGCAGAAGCTGCCCCTTTATTTGTCTCTGGACAGTTTTGCCGACGCCCTGCACCGCTCGGACAACGAGATCAATACACCAAGTTTCGTGGGGCGAACGGAATTTGCACCCAAGGTCACGGTGCCTTTGCATTTTGGCGATTGGCTGGGAATAACGACGTCCGCGGCATTTCGCACCACGCGGTATGGCGCGTCATTGGTTCCCCCGGGGGCGGCGTCAGATGTGCCGGAGTTCGTGACCGACCGTGCAATCGTACGCAACACCGGGGAATTTACCGTGGAGCTGCGGCCGCCCACCTTGGAGCGCTTTTTCGAACGGCCCAAGACCAAACGGAAATACAAGCATTCCATCGAGCCAGTGGTGACCTACCGCTACGTTACGGGCGCAAACAATTTTGCCGATTTCATCCGTTTCGATTCCGACTCCACGCTGACCGACACGAACGAACTGGAATATGGTGTTACGCAGCGTTTTTTCGTCAAGCATGAAGGAGACGATCAGGCCCGCGAACTGGTGTCCTGGCGCCTGGTGCAAAAACACTTTTTTGACCCCACCTTTGGCGGCGCCGTTGTGCCTGGAGAACGCAACGTGTTCCAGGCGCTGAATTCCATTACCCCGTTTGCTTTTGCGCTCGGGCCGGTGCACTGGTCGCCGATCGTGAGCGATGTGACGGTGTCGCCTGGCAGCAATTATGATTTTGAGCAAATTCTTGAGTACGATCCCAACCTCGAAAAGCTCACTACCATCGGGACCCTGCTCAAGCTGAAGCCCTACGACAAATATTTTGTGACCGTCGCCCATTTTCGCCTGGATGCCGATCCCGCCCTTCAGCCGCTTTCGAACCAGGTGCGCACGTTGTTCGGCTACGGCAGCTTAAATGGCCGAGGATTCAGCGCGGCTGCGGGTGTCAGCTACGATCTGACCAACAGCGTATTGCAGAACCAGTTGTTGCAGGTGAGCTACAACGGGCGCTGCTGTGGGTTGGCGTTGGAATACCGGCGCATCGCGTTAGGGCAGGTACGAACCGAAAATCAGTTTCGCGTGGCCTTTATCATTGCGAATATTGGAACGTTCGGGAATTTGCGGCGACAGGAAAAAATTTACTAGCTGATTGGCGGTTGTCGTATCTGGTGCGCTGCTCAATCTTCTAATTCAATGCAGCTGCTCGATCAGTTTTTTGAAAAACTGCCTTATGAATGAAACTGACCTGCCATTTGGCACCATCGCCGAAATAGCGCGCTTGTTCCGTGCCGTAAAATTATCCCCTGTCGAACTAACGAAATTAATGTTGGCGCGCATCGAGCGCTGCAATTCGCGAATAAATGCTTTCATCACGGTGACGCCGGAACTTGCGTTAGCTCAAGCCAGGAAAGCAGAGGACGAGCTTACCGCCACGCGCAATCGCAAGTCGCGCCGGGATCGCGGATTGCTGCATGGCATTCCTATTTCACTGAAGGACAATATTTATACCGCGGGCGTGCGCACCACCGCAGGCTCAAAAATTCTAAGCGATTTTGTGCCCACCGAAGACGGCTTAGTCGCTGCGCGTTTGAAAATGGCCGGGGCGGTGCTGCTGGGCAAAACCAACATGCACGAGTTCGCCTATGGGGTGACGAATAGTAATCCTCACTATGGTCCGGCGCGCAATCCCTGGGATGCAGCCAGGATTACCGGCGGATCCAGCGGCGGTTCGGCTGCGGCTGTGAGCGCTGGTCTCTGTTTTGGAAGCATCGGAACGGATACCGGTGGGTCGATTCGCATTCCTGCCGCGCTTTGCGGTGTGGTGGGTTTGAAGCCAACGATTCATCGCGTGGATGAGGCCGGCGTGATTCCGTTGTCCCCCAGCCTCGATTGCGTTGGCCCGCTGGCACGCTCCGCGGATGATGCCGCAATTCTTTTCCGGGCCATTTCTGGTCGCGTGAGCGAACCGGAAAACAGTCGCCAGTCGCTGCGTGGAAAACAAGCGCTCAAGACGTTGAAGAAGCTGCACCTGGGAGTGCCGCGCGAATTTTTTTTTGACGTGATTTCCGCTGATGTGCAGAAGAGTTTTGCCACAGCGTTGCGATCCCTCCGCGGCTTGGGAGCAAAAAGAGCGCACGTTTCCATCCCATCGTTGCTGTACACCGAAACGGCCGGCAATCGCATCGGCTGGGCAGAAGCCACGCGGTACCACCAAAAATCTGGCTGGTTCCCGAGTCGCGCCGCGGAATACAGCCAAGACGTAGCTTCGCGTCTGGAAGTTGGCACTAAGATCTCAGCCGTGGACTACCTGGAAGCCCTGGAGCAGCAAAAGCAGTTCATCGCGCAATTGCAGCACGCGATGTCTAACGCCAAGATTGACGCACTAGTGGTCCCCACAACCCCGATTGCTGCTCCACTCATCGGCGAAGAAGAAACGCGCATCGGAGAGGCTAATCACCCAACGCGGGCCTTATTGCTGCGCTTGAACCGGCCGGCGAATCTGGCAGGCGTGCCAGCAATTTCCGTACCATGCGGATTTACCGCGCAAGGTTTGCCGCTGGGTCTGCAATTCATAGGCGCCGCCAATAGCGAAGAGATGTTGCTGGCGCTGGCAGGCCAATATGAAAGGGCCCATCCCACCCGGAGGCCTCCGACCTTCGATGCCTAGGCCACAATCCAAGGCCCCGGATTCCACGTAACATCTATGGGACAATAGCTGAGACCTTTCGAGCCAACACTCGTCGAAAAGAACAGCATGGAACAGGTGCACTGATAGATGACCGACGTCTCTTTAGCGGGCGCGTTTCTTGCCGGGCTTGTTTCGTTCTTGTCCCCCTGCGTTTTACCCCTGGTTCCCGGGTACGTCTCGATGTTGTCGGGAATCGGCATGGAGCAATTGCGCAAAGGCGAATTGCCGCGCTCTGGATTGTTCACTTCCTCGCTGGCTTTCGTGGCCGGATTTTCCGCTGTCTTCATTTCTTTTGGCGCCTCGGCCAGTGCGGTGGGTTCGTTTTTACGGCAAAATCGCGGATTTCTCGCACCTGTCGCAGGTGCATTGATTTTGCTGTTTGGGTTGCATCTGCTCGGTGTGCTGATCAAGCTGACCCTGAAGACCGGTCTGATCATTGGCTCGGTGCTGGTATTGCTCGGAATTGTCTCGCTGGTGCGGCAAGCTCCGCTGTTCGCTGGATTCGGCGCCGTACACTTCTTTTCCCTATCACTGATTGGATTTTTCGGGCCCTCCATGGCGCGCTGGCTGAATCGCGATGTGCGCATACAAAGCAAAATCGGCCAACCCGGCATCTGGAGCGCATTTTTGTTGGGATTTGCCTTTGCGTTCGGTTGGACGCCGTGCATTGGTCCCATCCTGGCCACCGTGTTGACACTTGCCGCCGCCAGCGACACAGTAGCGCGCGGGATTTTGCTTTTGGCAATTTATTCCGCGGGGCTGGCCGTTCCCTTTCTGCTCACCGCGTTGGGTATCGGACAGTTCCTGCGTTTCTATCAGAACTTTCGCAAATACCTGCATGCCGTGGAAGTCTTTAGCGGAGCGTTGCTGCTGTTTGTGGGCGGCCTGGTCTTCGTTAACAAGCTGACCTGGCTCTCGGGTAAACTGACATTCTTGAATCGTTTTTCACTGTAGGCAGGCAAAAATGAAACCCAAAAGTATGGCCGCAATTGTAGTGACCGTGGTGGTGCTTACCGGCTTGACGTACTACGCGGATAAAAAGACCCGCGTCTCGACTCATGCTACCGCTCGCGCCGATTATTCTCCGGACAAATCCATTGGCACGCCCGCACCGGAAGTGCACTTTAAGGATCTGGATGGCAAGGCCGGGTCGCTCGCCGATTACAACGGCAAAGTGGTGCTGGTGAACTTCTGGGCCACCTGGTGCGATCCGTGCCGAGAAGAAATTCCCTGGTTGATCGAAATGCAGCAGAAATATGGCGCTAAAGGTTTCACGGTCCTGGGCGTGGCCATGGATGAGGAAGGCAAGAGCGTGGTAGCGCCGTTCGTAGCCAAAGAGCATTTCGATGTCAGCGGGCAAAAATTGACCATGAGTTATCCGATTGTAATCGGCACGGACGGGATTGCCGACAAATTTGGTGGCCTGCTTGGTTATCCCACGAGCATTCTGATCTCTCGGGACGGCAAGCAGGTCAAGCGCATCACCGGCTTGATCAGCTACGACGAAATATCGCACGCCATTGAAGCACGCCTGTAGTTCGGTCGATTTATACAATCGCGAACCGCTTTCCACTACGCGCTTTGTTCGTGTAGGCTCAAATTATGCTGGAAGAAAAAGATTTTCAACGGAAAGCGGATGCGGCCTTTGAGGACCTCAAGAAGCGTTTGCTTACCGCAGGCGATCAGCACGGCTTTGACGTCGAGGGAGAAAGCGGCAAGCTCGAAGTGCTCTTTGAAGATGCCGACGAAACCAAGTTTGTGATTTCTCCCAACACTCCGGTCCGCGAGATCTGGATTTCGGCGTTATCCACCAGCTTCAAGCTGGGCTGGTCGGACGCCGACGATGTGTTTGTGTTGCAGAAAACCGGCGAAAGTCTGAATGCCGTTATGGCTCGCGTTATTTCCCAACAATTAGGCGCTAACGTCACTCTATGAGTTTTCCGCGAATCATCGGCCCTATCATCTTCACGGCCTTGTCTCTCGCGCTGCTTGAAGGCGACGCGGTGTTGGGGCAATCCCAGGTGCCTTCCCCGCGCGACGTGGTTTCACCAGCAGTTTTTGTGTCTTCCGAGCCGGCCGCGCGTGGCGTGCCTTTCCAACTGGCCGTAGTGCTCAAGATTCGACCGGGCTTTCACGTGAACGCCAGAGAAAAGTCTGCGGAATATCTGATTGCTACCGATTTGCGCGGAGAAATTCCCGCCGGCTTCAAAAGCGGAGACGTCTCTTACCCAAAGGGCGAGCTGCACACCTTTACGTTTTCCAAACAGCCGCTGAATGTTTATCAAGGCACGGTTACGCTGCGCATGCCGCTTACTCTCCTCGCAACCGCGCCGCTTGGCCCTCAACAAATCCCACTGAAGCTGCGTTATCAGGCCTGCAGCACCGAAATTTGTTTGCCCCCAGTGACCATCGACCTGCAGGCAGCGGTGAATGTGGCACCCTCGGCTGCGGCTGCCAAATCGGCACACCCCGAATTATTTCCCACGCCGTAGCCGTGCTCGCTACGGTATCCTCCGGTCATGGCGTCCCAAGAAGTGCGAAAGCCCCGTTCGCGCGTGTGGATGGCGGTGTTAGGCATTGTACTAGGGGCGATCCTGGTGCCCACGTTGATGGTGTGGCAACGGGCTCGTGACATAGACGATTGGACCCGCGATTGGGTGATGCGGTCATTAACTGAGCGTTTCAACAGCCGCGTGGAGCTGGAATCCATTCGTGTCACGGCCTTTCCTGAAATGAGTGTGACTGGAGAAAATCTGGCGATTTATTATCACAATCGCAGCGATGTTCCGCCCATGATCCGGATCCAGCAGTTCACATTTCATTTGGGATTCATGGGTATTTTCGAAGTACCCCGACACATCCATGGTCTGCATATCGACAACATGACCATCACCATACCGCCACGTGGGCAACCGCATGGCGACCAGCCTCCCCCTACGCCGCAGACAAAAATCAAAAAGCCCCTCCCGCAAATCGTGATCGATCAGGTGGTCTGTGACGAAACTGTACTTCTGATCCTTCCCAGAAAAACCGGAAAAGAACCCCTTGATTTTGATATTCACGACCTGATCCTGAAATCTGTCGGCTCTGGAAAACCATTTTCATTTCGTGGCAACCTGACCAACGCCAAGCCTGTTGGTGAAATCCAGACTAACGGCGATTTCGGTCCCTGGCAGGTGGATGATCCGGGAACTACACCCGTTGCGGGTGCGTATGTTTTTACCGACGCCAACCTGGATCCCTTCCCCGGCATCGGTGGCAAGCTTTCTTCCACCGGACGATACACCGGCGAGCTCTCCAGCCTGGAGGTTCAGGGAAAAACGGACACACCAAATTTCTCGCTCGATCCAGTGGGGCACCCGGTTCCCTTACACACGGAGTTCTCGGCCACCGTCGATGGCACCAACGGCGACACATTTCTTCACCCCGTGCGGGCCACGCTGATTCAATCTCAAATCGTGGCCAACGGCAGCGTCGTGCGCGTCCCAGCCAAGCAGGGACATTTGATTTCCCTGGACGTGGTAGCACCCAAAGCCCGTCTGGAAGATCTCCTGCAATTGGCCACCAAGTCTACGCAACCGATGATGACCGGACTGGTTAATTTGAAAACTAAACTAATGTTGCCGCCCGGCAAAGTTAAAGTTCTCGATAAGCTTACGCTCGACGGAGAATTCGATGTGACCGAGGCGAGATTCGCCAGCTCCGACGTGCGCGACAAACTAGCTTCCTTCAGTCGGCATGCCGAAGGGCAACCGAATAACCCGGAGGCCGGCAGCGCGATTTCGGATTTGAAAGGCAAATTTAATCTCAAAGAGGGAGTCATCACTTTCAAGACTCTGACCTTCAGCGTCCCTGGGGCGGTAATTCAGTTAGCTGGGACCTATCAGATTCGCGGTGAGACTCTGCATTTCACTGGCGATTTGCGTATGGACGCTAAGTTTTCGCAGTTGGTCACCGGCAAGAAAGCCTTTTTACTCAAGGCCGTCGATCCGTTTTTCAGCAAGAACGGGGCGGGGACATATATCCCCATCACTATCGAGGGCACGCGCGACAATCCCACCCTGGAATTCAGCATGTTTCATAAAAAGATCAGGAAGAGTTTCGGCGGCGATAAGAAGGAAGGCGCAGCGGTAAAGCCGCGGCCGGAAACAAAAAATCCACCACAATAAAAAATCCTATTGGCGACTTATAAGACGCTGCAAAATCCTGCAATCGCCTCAGCTTTTCGGAGGTGGGAGCCGGCGAGGCCGCACGCAGCCGATGCACCACACGTTCGCGTCCCAGAATCACCATGGTATCGAAAAGAGGCGGGGCCACCGCCTGACCGACGATGGCTACACGTGTGGCGTTGATCAGCAGTCCCGCCTTTACTCCTTCGCTTTCGCACAGCGCCCGCAAAGCGTGATCGCAAGCGTCATGGTTCCACTCTGGTAGGGCCGCAAGAGCGTCGGCCAGTTTGACAAGTAAGTGCGGAACCTTGGGATCCTTCCAGAATTTCGCTTCCGCCGCGGCCTCAATGGAAAACTCGTCGCTAAAAAATGCCCGCGACCACGAAGAAAAGTCCGGCATCAGTCGCACGCGCGGTCGCAGCAGATCAACGGTGCGAGTAAACCACTCACGGCCGTCGCCGATGGCCCACTCCTCTTTCCACAATCCGCTGCGGCGCAACTCCTGCTCCACCTGCGGCACAAGGTCCTCGACGGGCAGCTTCTGCAGATATTGAGTGTTGAACCACTCCAATTTAGCTTTGTCAAAAACCCCATTGGTGCGGGTTACCCCCTCCAGATTGAATCTCTCGATT
Source organism: uncultured Acidobacteriota bacterium (assembly GCA_963732705.1). Classification (GTDB taxonomy): domain Bacteria; phylum Acidobacteriota; class Terriglobia; order Acidiferrales; family UBA7541; genus Acidiferrum. The sequence continues at coordinate 342,160 of CAVTAN010000003.1, forward strand.
AACTCCGGGGTGCGCATGAACTCCACATCGCCGCCGGGTGCCCAGCCCAGCAGCGCAAGAAAATTCTGGAAGGCTTCCGGCAAAAATCCTTCGTCGCGATACATGCTGACGCTGGTGGCTCCGTGGCGTTTGGACAGGCGCTTGCGATCGGGACCAAGGATTAGCGGCAAGTGCGCGAAGATCGGTGGCTTGGCATCCAAGGCGCGGTACAGCAGCACCTGTTTGGGCGTATTGGAAAGATGGTCGGCGCCGCGAATCACGTGGGTGATACGCATGTCGATGTCGTCGACCACCACGCTGAGCTGATACATCGGCTGCCCGAATTCCTGCTCGGGGTCGGAACGCAGCAACATGAAGTCTTCAATATCGTCATTGGAAAATTTACTGTCGCCGAAGACCACGTCATAAAATGTTGTTTCGCCGCCTATGGGCACTTTGAAACGAATGGCGGGCTTGGTTCCCTGCGTACTCGGTTTTCCGTCGCGGCACGTGCAACGTATCACTCGGCGGACCTGCGCTGTCTCCACGCCATCTTCGGCGTGATCGCCCCCTGCATATTTTTCCGCGGGACAATAACAGAGGAAAGCGCTGCCGTTGGCCAGGCATTTTTTGGCCGCGTCGCGATATAGATCATTGCGCTGCGACTGGTAAAATGGCCCTTCGTCCCAGGAAAGGCCCAGCCATTGCAGGCCGGACAAGATACCCTCAACCAACTCCGGTTTATTGCGCTCCGCGTCGGTGTCCTCAATGCGCAGCACCATGGCGCCCCGCTGCTGCTTGGCAAAGAGCCAATTAAATAACGCCGTGCGCGCACCGCCCACGTGCAGATACCCAGTAGGAGATGGCGCAAAGCGCACTCGTACGCTTGCGCCGCCGTTCACAGGTTCAGTCATAGTTTTTTCGGTTCCGACCGCGACAACCCAGTTTAACGAAACCGCTTTTGTCAGTCCATTGTGTGTGCTGGGGTCGGCGCTGCGGCAACCGAACAACGAAGGTTGTTTTTTCGCTACCGTTCAACATTCATTCCTGTTGGTTGCCTTGGCGGATGTCACAATAGTTTCGTGCTCAGCACAGCTGGAGATCGCCCGAGAGCAGAGCGCTTGGCGGCGAATCCCAATGAACGGAGAGAAGCATTTATGATCAAAAACAGAAACGTATGGCTGCTTAGCCTCATGGTCGCCCTAGTCTTTGGCGCTTCGGTTTATGCCCAAGACCGCGACGACTACCGCGGCCGGTGGACCTATCTCGGCAACGCGCATGTAGACGGGGCCAATGACCACGACAAGATCAGGGTGGGCATTCAGGACGGAAAATTCCGGGCCGTACAATTGCGCGTCAGCGGTGGCGCCATCGACTTTCAGCGTGTGGTCGTGCATTTCGGCAACGGCACGCAGGAAGAACTCGTATTTCGCGAGCGCATCCCTTCTGGCGGACGAACCCGCCCGATGGATCTGCCCGGCGAACGGCGTGTGATCGAAAGCGTTGAGCTGTGGTACAGCAAGGAAAGCTGGCACCGTCGGCCGAAGGTTGAGTTGTTCGGCATTCGCTAATTTAGTATTGGGTCTAAGTAAAAAGAAAGGCGGATCAGCTACGGAGCCGATCCGCCTTTCCTTTTTTGTATCAGTAGCGGTATTGGGTTATGCCCGCGCAGCTCGTGTGTTCTGATTCGTGGAAGAAGATTTCACCATGGGCTCGCCACACTGGCAAAAGAAACCGTCGTCTTCTTCGCCCAACGCGCTCACGCTCTGATCGTCATCCGAACCGCCAAAACTGCTTTCATCCCTTGAGCCAGACACGTTTGAATCCGCGCCAGACGCGGGAGTTCCTGTGCGTCCGGAGCGAAGTGAAGCGGTGCTGGAGCCCAAGCGGCCTGACATGGTGCTGCGCTGTCCTCCGCCGGAGGTGCCAAAAATCCCTTCGCCGGTGGCGCCCTGAGAGCCGAAATCGCCGGGAGTGGAAATTCCGCCGGTTTCCGCGTCGCGCAGAGAACCCGCGCCCGTTTCTCCAGTTGCCGAGCCACCGATCGATCGGTCACTATCCAAATTGGAATCGCCCATCAAAACATCATCTCGTGAATTTCCCGCCGCAGTAATTTCAATTTCGCATCCGCAATCCGGATCAGAACAGCGGTACCGTTCCCCAACTTGAGTTTGCATGTTTTCCTCCCGGAACCTGAGTGGTTCACCATGGCAATATGCGCCCGTGGCAGCCGGATTCCATCGGGTATTTGCCGGAGCCCACTGACATTGAAAAGGGTATCGAACGAAACCTCGCTGGCATTCTCAGGAATTTTAAATCTCCGCGACGGTAAGGGAGCCTGCGTCGGTTGGTCCGGTCAGGCACCGCTTTTGCGATTATCGAAAGCCGTGATTTCGGAGCGATTATGACTCTCGTCCAGTGTGCGTTTTTGCACAGATGCTCACAGGAGGGAGTAAAAATAAAATGTCGCAAGGGGTTGACGTCTGAGGGAAAGCTGGTATAAAGTTACAAATGGTTCGGGGCGCTGCAAAGCGTCCGGGGTCACCATCACTGGTGAGACGAACTGGCAGGGCGTCACAGTCGGGTCGAATTCCTGAAGTAGATCCTAAGTGAGGTTCTTTACGAGCACGGGATAGAGAACTGTCGAGCTTCGCGCAAAGACACCTGAACAAGGTGACTGTGCCCGGCGCTCGGCGCCGGGTTTTTTATTTTCTGGAGACTTTGCCAGGAAGCGGTTGGAAGCTGCAAAGCCGAAAACGCAACCTGCGGTAGCCGGAGAAAGCTTCGAGAAATCGAAGCGCCCTGACGGGATCAGGGTTAACGCTCTTTGACAACAGTAAGGCTGGCAAGTTCACAGTAAGGGCCTCTGTGATCCGTGCGAAGTGTATCTGCGTGAGCAGTGACACGGCGAGGATCGCGGAGAATTACTGTGGACAATTACAAGTTTTGCTCGAGTTGAGCATAACTGTGGAAGAAAAGGCGAACTTGCCAATTGTTCGAATAGCGTAGATACGAAAGCCTGTATCGCTGACCAACTCAATCCGTGAGGATTCAGAAAGTATGGGATACGAGGATGTATGGAGCTGCGTGAATCGAAACGTTAAACGGAGTAGCACACCGTCAATCTTCGGATTGACAGTCCGCAAGACGGATTGAGTAAGTTTTATGATTAAGCTACTAAGAGCGTACGGTGGATGCCTTGGCGCCAGAAGGCGAAGAAGGACGTGGCAAGCTGCGATAAGCCTCGGGGAGCCGCAAGCAGGCTTTGATCCGAGGATCTCCGAATGGGGAAACCCGGCGAGATGAACTCTCGTTACAGCCCGCTGAATATATAGGCGGGTATGAGCCAACCCAGGGAAGTGAACCATCTCAGTACCTGGAGGAAAATAAATCACAGAGATTCCGAAAGTAGCGGCGAGCGAAATCGGAACAGCCCAAACCCAAGTGCTTGCATTTGGGGGTTGTAGGACCGCATAAGTAGAGTTACCAAACCGGACAGTTAGGTGAACCCGCTGGAAAGCGGGGCCAAAGAGTGTGAGAGCCACGTAACGGAAAACTGTACCGGACTCGAAGCGGCATCCTGAGTACCACGAGACACGTGTAATCTCGTGGGAATCTGGGGAGACCACTCTCCAAGGCTAAATACTCTCTGGCGACCGATAGTGAACCAGTACCGTGAGGGAAAGGCGAAAAGCACCCCTGCGAGGGGAGTGAAATAGAACCTGAAACCGTATGCTTACAAGCAGTCGGAGGGCCATGCATGGATTTCGGTCCATGAAAGCCTGACGGCGTGCCTCTTGCTTAATGAGCCGGCTAGTTATTCTTACGTGCAAGGTTAAGCGCAAGCGAGCCGTAGGGAAACCGAGTCCGAATAGGGCGACAAGTACGTAGGATTAGACGCGAAGCGGGATGATCTACCCTTGGCCAGGTTGAAGGTCGCTTAACCGCGACTGGAGGACCGAACCGGTGTGAGTTGAAAATCGCTCGGATGAGCTGAGGGTAGGGGTGAAAGGCTAATCAAATTCCGTGATAGCTCGTTCTCCCCGAAATGTCTTTAGGGACAGCCTTGTGTGAATTGCCACGGTGGTAGAGCTCTGAATGGACTAGAGGCCAACTCAGGCTATCAAATCCAATCAAACTACGAATGCCGTGGACAAATGCACGGGAGTGAGACTACGAGGGATAAGCTTCGTGGTCAAAAGGGAAACAGCCCAGATCGCCAGCTAAGGTCCCTAACTGTATGCTAAGTGGGAAAGGAAGTGTATTCGCTCGGACAGCCAGGAGGTTGGCTTAGAAGCAGCCATCCTTTAAAGAAAGCGTAACAGCTCACTGGTCAAGCGGATATGCACCTACAATCCAACGGGGCTCAAGCATACGACCGAAGCTGCGAAATGGATTATTCCTTCGGGAATGATCTTTGGTAGGGGAGCATTGCGTGGAGTCTGAAGGTAGACCGAGAGGACTACTGAACACTACACAAGAGACCCTGCCGGCATAAGTAGCGATAAACACGATGAGAACTCGTGTCGCCGAAAGTCTAAGGTTTCCTGAGGAAGGTTAATCCGCTCAGGGTTAGGCGGGTCCTAAGGTGAGGCCGAAAGGCGTAACTGATGGACAACAGGTTAATATTCCTGTCCCGCCTGGTGACGTTTGACGATGGGGTGACGCAGAAGGATAAGAGAGTCGGGTGATGGACGTCCCGATTGGCCAGTGCAAGCCGGATCCCATAGGCAAATCCGTGGGGTCATTCAACGGTGAGAATGGTGACGAGGCCATACGGCCGCAAAGTCTCTCGATTTCACGCTGCCGGGAAAAACCTCTAAGGAGTCAACCAGGTGCCCGTACCACAAACCGACACAGGTAGACAAGGTGAATATCCACAGGCGCTCGAGAGAACGCTCGCTCAGGAACTAGGCACATTAACCCCGTAACTTCGGGAGAAGGGGTGCCGCGGTAGGGTTTATAGCCCGAAGCGGTCGCAGCGAATCGCGCTCTGCAACTGTTTAACAAAAACACAGCTCTCTGCTAAGTCGAATACGACGTATAGGGGGTGACACCTGCCCGGTGCCGGAAGGTTAAAGCAAGGGCTCAGCGCCGCAAGGCGCGAAGGCTTGAACTGAAGCCCCGGTGAACGGCGGCCGTAACTATAACGGTCCTAAGGTAGCGAAATTCCTTGTCGGGTAAGTTCCGACCTGCACGAATGGTGGAATGATAGAGCGACTGTCTTGGCGAGCGGCTCGGCGAATTTGTGGTTCCGGTGAAGACGCCGGATGCCCGCATCTAGACGGAAAGACCCCGTGCACCTTAACTGCACTCTGGCCATGAGTAACGGAACGATCTGCGTAGAATAGGTAGGAGCCTA
>CAVTAN010000003.1:350000-386251 GCA_963732705.1 uncultured Acidobacteriota bacterium
ACGTACTATTGACCTGCTATCCGGCTGGGACTAACGTAAGGATTCGTTCGAAGGAAGCACAGACCGAGAGGTGATTTATGTCCCTCAGCACCCTTATTGTTGATGAATCCGTAAAGAAAACACTTCTGGAGCGCTGGACCAAGATGCGGGGTCATCAGCGCATTACCACTAACGTTAAGCTTCTGGTGGAATGGGAGGAAGGACAAACTCCTCAGCACGTACACGCCGTGACCGTCGATGTCAGCAACTCTGGCTGCAAAGCCGTGGTTGCCGGAGACCTGCACCTGCACCAACGCGTAAAACTTATCCATGCCGCTAGCGGGCGCAAAGCGGACGCGCAAGTGGTGTGGCGCGGCCATGAGGCCTGGGATGCCGGCTTTGCCCTGGAACAGCCTGATCCCACCTTCTGGGAATAGGGTCAGAATCACCCTCACCTGGTCACTGCAAACGCTGACTGCCGCATAATTCATCAAGCGATTTTCTAGCGCGGCGCTTCGATAACAAGAGCAACCGGCAAATACTGCGCCGAAATTCGCGTTCGGTTCTCACGCGCTGTGCGTTGCTGTCCCCATAAAAAAAACGTGGATGCGCCGATCTTCCGGCACATCCACGCGCATCGGCCAGCAGCTGAAACAGCAGTTTAGAAAATAATTTTCGCTACTAGCTGCATGTTAAAGGGCTCGCCAGGACCAAGTCCCGGTGCCCCGTTGAAGTCCCCAATGGTGTCGCTGACCAAACCGTTGGATCCGACCGCGCCTGCGCCGGAAGCAAGATTGATGCGGTTGAAGAGGTTATACATTTCCGCGCGTAACTGAATTTTTACGCGTTCGGTGATGGGAATGTTTTTAAACACCGAAAAGTCCACGTCCTTGAAGCTGGGGCCGTAGTACTTGTTGCGCGAGAGGTTACCCAACGGATCGGCCGGACCAGTGCAGCCAACTGCCCCCGGCGTGCAGAATGCAGCGGGATTAACCCACGGCTCCCCGCCATTAGCGGCTGAGAAACTATGAGAGACGCCGGAGAACGGATTAGCAATCACGTCCAGTCCTGGACGGGAGGTGCCGCCGGTGATGTTAAACGGTTGGCCGGTGTGGAAAGACCACAGGGATGTGACTTGCCAGCCGTGCGTCAGGATCTTCGGTCCCCAGGAAGATCCGGGAATTTCGTAAATCCAGGCGGCCACGAAGTTATGGCGGGTATCGAAATCGCCGTTACCGTACTCGGCGCGCAAATTGGTGCTGTCCAATGGAATCACGCCGCGATATTCGCTGACGTAGTCGAGGTTGTGCCCCCAGGTGTAGGAGAACTGGGTATTCAGGCCGTGCCAGCTGCGTGTTTTGAAAGTGGCCTGCAGCGAGTGGTAGTTGGAGTCGCCGATGCTGTTCAACTGGTTGATGTCGCCGTAGTTGGGATACTGGGCAGCGAACGGCCGGATTCCCGTGATCGCGTCAGGCTGGTTAATGTTCAACATGACGGAGAGTTTGTGGGCGTCACTGCCAACGTAGCCCACCTGGAAAACGGCGTAGTTGCCCAGGCTCTTCTCCACCTGAAGATTGAAATTGAAGATGTAAGGAGCCCGGAAATTCTGGCTTACCGAGTAAATGCCGAAGGTATTCGCCCCGCAGCTGGGTTCAGTTGCCACATTGCCTGTGGCGCAAGTCGCGACGCCCGGGAATAGTGCCACGCCGGGTTGCCACTGGAAACTCCCAGCGGTGCCGGTGGCACTGTAGCTGGACACGGGTGAGGGTCCGGCGGGGTTGCCTTCCAGCCCATCGGCCGCGCCGTTTGGCGGACGATAGTCGAGGAACGGATTGATGTTGATTTGATCGTAGTACACGCCGACGCCGCCGCGAACTACGAAGTCTCCCCGAGCGGTGGGCTGATACGCAAAGCCAAAGCGCGGAGCGAAGTTATTGCGGTCCGGCGGGAAGATGGAATCAATGCCGTTTCCCTGTATTACCAGTCCGCGGCCCGGAACAAAAACCGGCAAGTCCTTCATGTCGTTATGCAGGGGGCCGAAATATTCATACCGCAGGCCCAGGTTCAAATTCAATTTACGCGTGATCTGCCATTGATCCTGGCCGAAGAAATTGAAGCCGTTCACGCGCACATGGCGCTCGGCGTTTCCGACCGAGAGATTGCCGGTGGAGATATAGCCGGCCAGGAAGTCGGCCAAGGCGCAGGTGCGGGCGTCGGGGCAGGCTGCCGACCAAGGTCCCTGGCTGCCGTCAAAAGTGTAGTTTCCCAAGGAGTGGCGGAAATAAAATTCGTCCACGCGGCCCTGCCGCACTTCTCCGCCAAAGCGCAACTGGTGCTTGCCTCGGCTGTAGGAAAGGACGTCTGAAAGCATCCCGGTTTCGTCGTTACGACCCTCCGGAGGAGTGATACCGACTTGCTCGAAGCCCGTAATGGCGATATTGGGAGCTCCGAGAATTGGTTTGCCATGGATGAGGGCGTCCGGACTCTGATTGAGGCCGAGAGCGACGGTGTCGAAACTGGCGTTGGCGTCACGAAACGTCTGGTTGAAATAGTTGACGCCGAAAAGCAGTTGATTGGTCAAGCGGGTGGAAAGAGTGGAGTTCAAGACGATGGCGTAGTTCTGCACATGTAGAGGCGCTTTTTCGAAGTAGTACGACAGATTGGAGCTCGCGGTCGCCAGCGCCGTGCTGGTACCGAGAGGTGCTGTTTGACTGCCCTGGCCGTTGAAACCACGAACCGAAAGATGCTCCTTCTCGCTGAAGTTGTGGTCCAGCTTCAGGATCCCATTATAGCTGTAGCCCGTGGACGGCGAAGAGCTGAAGAAGTTATTGGCGTTGGCCGGGAGATTCGCAATGCTGGCAGGCCACAGGCCTGGAGCGCTGCTGGGATTGTTGGGATACAACGCACCCAGGAGATTCGAGGAAATCTGGCTCACGGGCACTCCATAGGTAGTTAGCAGTGCCAGGGCATTGTTGACGTACGGGGTGGAAACCTCGGTGGCCAGGCCGGACAAGCCGATGATGTAATCCTGCTTTTCAAACCCCAGGAAATAAAACGTGCGGTCTTTGATAATTGGTCCGCCGACGCTGAACCCGTAATTTTCATTGCGCAGCCGGGGCGGCTTGGGATTGAGGGCCGTTTTTTGGTAGAAGGGGGACGCGGCCGCATAGTATTCGTTGCGGTTGTAATAGTACGCCGAACCGTGAATCACATTGCCGCCGGACTTCAACGCCAAATTGACGGTGCCGCCGGCATTGCGGCCGGCTTCGGCGCTGGATTGCGTCTGGACCGAGAATTCGTCGATGGCGTCGATGGGCATCACCACACCGGCGATGCCCGAAACTCCCCCCTGGTTGACCGCTGGAATGTTGTGCCAGAAATCGTTGTTGTCGACCCCATCAATCTGCCAATTGACTTGATTGGGCCGCGTGCCGTTGACGGAACCAAAACCGCCGACTGCATAGCCGGCATATCCCGGAGTAATGGTGATCAGTTGCGTGAAGTCCCGGCCATTCAAGGGGATATCCTGGACGACCGTGTCCGGCAAAGTCATGGTCTGGGTCTGCGTGGTGGTGTCCAGTGAAAGGGAGGCCGCCGACACTTCCACGGTGGTGGCTTGCTGTGACATCGAAAGTTTCACGGGCAGCGTGTAGATGGATCCCGCAGTGACCGTGACATTGTCGACGGTCATTTCCGGGAATCCCGTGGCGGTCACGATCACCGCATAGCTGCCTACCGGCAGATCCTGGAAAGAAAACTCACCATCGCTGGTGCTGGTTGAGGTGCGCGTTACATCCGTCGCTTTATCTTTGACCTTCACCTCGGCGTTAGGAACTACCGCGCCGCTAGGATCGGTGACCGTTCCGTTGATGGCCCCTCTGTAGGTTTGTGCTCTTGCCGAAAGCCCTAGAGAGAAAACCAACAGCAATACTGCAAAGAATCGCAACATTATTATTTCACCTCGCGAGCTAATTTTTGGAACGTGGACGCCTTTCGGCGTGCACTATTGCAAAGCTATTTGCCGTGAGTCTGCCCGACGCAGCCCACCGCCAGCAAAGCTAGGGAGATTTATTTTGGAGGACAACAGTGTCTTGCTAAATTCAACGGTCTATCCTTTACGTGCACCCGTGTCACCAGCCCAGCCAATATGGCTGTACATTGATTTGTGGTGGCATGCTGACGCCAATTTGGCATTCCGTCAAGGCCAATGTGCAGATAGCTCCGATTCAAAAATTCGATGTCTCGGGGCAGAAAAGGAAATAGTCAATGTCCATCAAAACGCAAAATGCTGATGAGGAAATACTGAATCGCGGATGAGAGTAGACTCGGCCATCCGAAATTTGCTGGTTCCCGCGGACGCGCGTGAGATGCGGCGTGCCGATCCGTTGCTGGCGTACTGAGACTACCCGCTAAGAGTGGCTAGTCTGACTAAGCCATCTGCAAAGTCAGACTGCTCCTACGCGTAAGGAAGTGTAAATGGGCAACGACTTGAAAACGGTTCTGATCACCGGGGCCACGGATGGCTTGGGAAAGGCTGCGGCCGTTTTACTCGCACAAAACGGGTACCGAGTTTTTGCGGCGGGACGCTCCGCGCAAAAGCGCGCGCAACTGGATGCCTGGGCGCGCGATGCGAACCTGCCTCTCGAAGCCCTGGAGATGGACGTTTGCGACGATCACTCGGTAACCACTGGCGTGGCCCTGGTGCTCGAAAGATCGCGCGGACTCGATGTCCTCATTAACAACGCCGGCATCATTTATGTGGCCACCGTGGAAGACACCAGCATGGAAGATTGGCGCCGGCAATTCGAAACCAACTTTTTCGGCGTGGTGCGCGTGACCCAGGCAGTATTGCCGCATATGCGTTCCCGCCGGCGCGGACGGATCCTGATGATGAGTTCGGTTTCCGGACTCATCACACCGCCCACTCACGGACCGTACAGCAGCAGCAAACACGCCCTGGAGGGATTAAGCAACGCCTTGCGCCACGAAATGTATTCGTTCGGCGTTGATGTCGTGCTGGTCGAACCCGGCTATATCGTGACCAACCTGCAAAATACTGCCGCGGAATTGATGGAGCCGTATGCCGAGAAAATTACCGCCGGGCCCTACAGACGCATTTATTCCGGAGCCTTTGAAGGCGCCAACGGGGCGCGAAAGAAATCAAAAACGACCCCGGAAGATTGCGCGCGCGTAATTCTGCAAGCTATCCGCGCGCGCAAGCCCAAGGCCCGTTACGGCGTCACTCCGCTGGCGTCCAGCGTGAAGTGGGCCAAGCGCTTGCTTACCGATGGCGCGGTGGATTCCCTGGTGCGGCGAAGATACGGCATCGACCGTGACCGGAGTTAGCAAGCCTCAAGATTACGGATTCGAAATCTGGAACGACAAGCTGTTCTCACGCAGGCTTTCCCACTGTTTCGCCCACGCTTCATGCGCCGGGCTCTCCGCGTAGTCGGCGGCCGTTTCACCGTTGGTGAATTCAATGGCGTAGACCCCGCTAAAATCCCGGATCTGATTGCGGTTGGTCTTCAACCAGATATTTTTCACTCCGGGAATTTTTCGAGCTAAATCTTTGATCCCGTCGAGGGCCTTTTGCCTGTCGTTCTCGGAAGTCGCGTCCTTGAATTTGTACACCACCACATGCAAGACCGTTTTCGGCTGGCCGAACTTGTTTTGCGCCGCAACGGGATTGGCGTGCAGTGATCCAACGGCTATGCCAGCGGCAAAAATTGTCGCGCACAAGGTGATTTGCAATCCAAAATTTCTAACGAGCCCCAAAGTTCCTCCTATTGCTACAGCGCCTCAGCGTACGATTCAGAAGCGGAGGCTATTGCGAGTAGCCCGACTCAAGCTTGATCATGCTGTTGCCATGTTGCGCGTAATATCCTTCACCCTGCGGCCCATCCTTCACCCAATCTTGACTGGGGCTGACCCAGAAGTTTTCCCCGGTCGCCGGGTTGTGGTAATACTCTTTCTCGAGCCACTGGTTATATTGCGAATCGCTTTCCCCGCTGCCGTCGTCTTTGCGCTTTATCTTGGCGTTCAAGGCTGGGGGATCGGGAGCGGCCGGAACATTGGGTACCTGGCAACGCATGGCCCGCGCTACGGCACTGGCTTCTGACCCCCGCCAACGCCATGCGCCCGTGGCAGTAACCGCCGTGCGTAAGACGATCATGTAGCCGCCACCGCCAGTCGGAATCACTTGATAAAAGCCCACGCCCTCATAGCTGGCATTTTGGAAATATATTAGGAAAACGTTGGGCCCCAACTGTTGCTTGTTGCCGAAGCGCGTGGGAATTCTGCCCATTCCGGTGAGATTGGCGGCCACCGCACGATCCGGCGTTTCGTTGCCGGGCACCACGTTTAACGTGCCGGCGGAAAATATGGAATAGCCCGCGCTGGCTTTGCCGTCCCCGCTTGTTAAGTCAGCCCCGAATGCCACTCGCTGCGCGTTTTCCGCGCGAACGAACCAACCGCGCGGTCCCAGCGATCCGCAATATTGACCGCGAAACGGGACTACCGCTACAGGAGCGGGCCGCGAGGACACGCCGGGCTGTTGGGAGCGCAACGAGGTTGCGGTCATCAAAATAAGAATAGCTGCAGCGCTCAACTTCCATTTCGTCAGCGCTGTTGCCGGGGATTTTTTCATGCTGATATCCGTCTGAGGGCAGTCGGCAAGGCTCGCGTGAAGATACCACAACTGCGCGCTCAGCTTACGATGCACACGTCTGGGCGCGATTCAGGAGCAATTCACGCTCGCGGGCATTCTGGGTGAGCTCCGCGGCGCGTTTGAATTCCGCGAAGGCTTCAACCTGCCGACCCAGTTTGGCGAGCAGGTCTCCGCGCACGCTGGGCAGCAGGTGATACGACTGGAGCGCGGGTTCATTGACCAGGGTATCGACAATCTTCAGCCCGGCAGCTGGGCCGGACGCCATACCCACGGCTACGGCGCGATTGAGCTCCACGATTGGCGAACCTGTGAGTTCGAAAAGCTGCTCGTACAGCGCGGCGATCCGCATCCAGTCCGTGTCCGCGGGCGTTCTGGCTTTGGCGTGACAGGCGGCAATGGCGGCCTGCAATGCATATGTGCCGCGCGCGCCGCCCAGTTTTTCGGCGCGCTCCAGCGCGCTGAGGCCCCGCGCGATCAGCACGCGATCCCAGCGGGCCCGATTTTGTTCCAACAGCAACACCGGCTCACCACGAGGGCCCACGCGCGCGACCGCACGGGAGGCCTGAATTTCCATTAGCGCTACCAGTGCGTGCGCTTCGGCTTCCTGGGGGACTAACTCCGCGAGGATGCGGCCCAACCGCAGCGCATCTTCGCACAAGGCCGGACGCAGCCAATGATCCCCGGCAGTCGCCGAATACGCTTCATTGAAGACCAGATAAATGACTTCCAGGACCGACGACAAGCGTGCGGGAAGTTCCGCGGCTCGCGGAACTTCAAAAGGCACCCGCTTCTCCGCCAGCGTCCGCTTGGCGCGAACAATCCGCTGCGCGATGGTCGGTTCGGTCATCAGAAACGCGCGCGCAATTTCTTCGGTTGTCAGGCCACCCAGCAAGCGCAGGGTCAAAGCGACACGCGCGTCGCGAGTGAGCACCGGGTGACAAGCCACAAACACGAGCCGCAGAAGCTCGTCGCCAACATCGTCGTCGAGGGCCGCTTCCAGCTCCGCCACCGCAGCCTCCTGCCGCGCATCGAACTCGCGCCCCAGCTCTTCCTGCTTGCGCTCCAGAAGTTTGCTACGGCGGAAGGAGTCGATGGCGCGATGCTTGGCGGTGGCCATGAGCCAGGCGCCCGGATTGTCGGGTATACCTGACTCCGGCCAACGCTCCAGAGCCACCACCAGCGCGTCTTGTGCCAGATCTTCAGCGAGACTAACGTCGCGAACCATGCGCGCCAACCCGGCGATTAGCCTCGGCGATTCGATCCTCCACACTGCGTCGATAGCCCGATGAATGTCGGTAGCGCTCATGGCGATTACCGATCAAAACATCTTTGATTGGCGCGCGCAATGTGGAGGCAGCTGACGGTCGCCCCATGGGAGCAAGATGCGGTTGTCGTTTGCTGTAGCCCTACTTGCAGGGCGGGAAGTCGCCAGATCCGTACAACTGGCGCACCTCGGTCTCGCCGTTCCAGCCGGGCCAGTGTTCCTTGTGCAAGTCCATGAAGCGCTTGGCGCCTTCGAGGGCTTCGTCTTTGGATTTGAGCTCAAAAATCGCAAAGCCGCCCACCACTTCTTTGCTTTCGCTGAACGGTCCGTCGATCACCGAAACCTTTTCGCCCGCCAGGCGCACGGTGTTGCTGTTAGCCATGGGCGCTAATCCGCCAGCTAAAACCATCGTGCCGTTGGCCACGGCCTCCTGAGTGATCTTGCCGATAGCGTCCATCAAGGCTTTCGGTGGAGGAGCGGAAATTTCGGCGTGTCTTACCAGCATCATGAAGCGCATCAGTATTCTCCTTTGAATTTATGTAGCCTGGGCTTCGGTCGAAATAGCCATCCGAAGTCCGGCTCCAACACTGCAACGAATGAGGACCAGCAAAATCGACCACCTGCATATTTTGTTTTTAGGTTGTATGGAAAGCCGCAGATATTTGCCTTCGCTAACCGCCGTGTCCGTTGTCAAACGTGAAGAGAGCCGCTACTTATTCTTGTTAGCGATCTGCGTACGCAAACTCTCATCCCGGTCGCGAAGTTCGGGCGTAAGCTCCGCGCCAAAATCCGCGGCTTCGAACACCGGCCGAATTTCTACGTCGGTACCTTCGAACGGCGCGCGCTTCAACCATTCGGCGGCCTCCTCGATGGATTTGACCTGCCACAACCAATAGCCGGCGATGAGTTCCTTGGTTTCCGTGAAGGGCCCGTCGATCACGGTGCGCTGCTGCCCTGAAAATCGCACTCGCTTGCCCTTGGATGTGGGATGCAAACCGTCACCCGCCAGCATGACCCCGGCTTTCACCAGATCCTCGTTGAACTTCCCCATATCCGTCAGTAGCTTCTGGCTGGGCATAACTCCAGCCTCGGATTTTTCATCGGCCTTAACGATCACCATGACTCGCATCGCAACTCTCCTTATCTATTCGGGTTTGAGCCGGCTCGACGGGGCTGAGTCATCTGCTGCCTGCTCTATTTAGACGTCGAATGAGAAGATGGGAAATCGACAGACTTGCCTAGTTTATATGCAGATTTTTAAGTCTATGATTGCATAGCCTTAAACTCCTAAGGCGTCACTCACCGCAGGATTCGAATCCGTTTGTTGGCCGCAGTCGGCTTCGCGTTTCATATGTCTAAAGGAATCTAAGGACAACGATGTGCTCACCGCTGCTGGGCACAACTCATTATTCAATTTTGTTTTTGACCAACACCAGGGCGGCCAGCGAGCTCAACAAGCCGAGGGCCGATGCGATCAACACCACCACTCTGTAGCCGGCGACAAACGATTCATCGATGGCCTGTCGGCCCTGCACATCCGAGGTTTTGGTGGCGGCCAGCTTAGGTTTCTGCTTTATCAAGTCCTGGCGAGTCGCGGGTGACAAAGACAACGAATCCATTTTGCGATCAAGAGTGCGGCTGAAAACGGCGCTGAGTACCAATCCGAGCACGGCGATCGCCAGCAGTCCGGCCATCCGGGAAACAGCATTGTTGATGCCCGAAGCGACCCCGACACGTTTTTGTTCCACCGCGCTCATGACCACGGTGGTCAGCGGCGCAACGCTGACGGACATACCCAGTCCCAGCAAAATAACCGCGGGGAAAAACGTGCTCCAGTAAGAACCGCCTACGAAGGGCCTGGCAAACAATGCGAATCCCAGGGCGGCGATGAGCGGGCCGACCACCAGCAAGGTTGTGGCCCGGTAGCGCTTCAAAAGTCCTCCCGACCAGCGTGACAACAAAAACATCATCAGCACCAGCGGAAGCAGCGCCGCGCCGGCCTGGGTCGCGCTGTACCCCTGAATCTGAATCAAGTCCATGGGAAAAAAGAACAACACCACGCTGAGGGCGCCATAGAGAAAAAAGGTGAGCAGATTTGCGCCGCTGAACGTCGGAGAACGAAATAAGGAGAGCGGGAGCATTGGCGCTTCCGACTTGGCTTCCACCGCCAGAAAAGCCACCAAGGCTGCGACTCCAAAGGCGCCCGGCACCGGCTTGGATTGCACGAAGGCATACACGATCATTCCCAGCCCGGTGGTTGCCAGCAAAGATCCAGGCCAGTCGAGTGCAGCGTGTTCGACGCGCTCCCCGCATTCGGGGACCCGCCACACAATCAGCGCAATGACGGCCAACGCGATCGGCACATTGATAAAAAACACCCAGCGCCACGACGCATGCTGAATGAACCACCCGCCCATCAGCGGACCTATCGCCGCAGTGAGTGCACCAAAGCCCGACCACGTGCCGATAGCCTGGCCGCGTTCCTCAGCTGGAAACGACGCACTGATCAACGCCAGACTGTTTGGTACCAGAAGCGCTGCTCCCACGCCTTGCACACCGCGAGCCACGATGAGTGAGGTGACGCTGCCGGCCAAGCCACAACCGACCGATGCAACGGTGAAGAGAATTACGCCCCCGGCAAACACGCCCCGGCGGCTGTAAAGGTCACCGAGCGAGCCGCCGAGCAGCAGCAGCGAAGCGAGAAAGAGCGCGTAGGACTCCACGACCCACTGCAGCTCGGTGATGTTTGCGCCAAAATCGGATTGAATGGACGGCAGGGCGACGTTGACCACTGAACCGTCGATGAACGCCAGGCTGGAACCCAGAATCGTGGCCGCCAAGACCCACGTTCCCCTCCCTATTCGAACGTGACCCGTCGGAGCAGCAAGAATCGCAGCTTCGTCGCACGGAGATTTCCCCAGACTGAACATAGGCTCAGACGACACATTGAGCGGCCAAAACCGCGAACGTCGCGATGAAATCGGTTTAGATTCTCACGCCTTAGGCGCTGCGTGCGAATTTACCGAGGCCCTGCAGGGTGCGTTGATCAATGGTGACCTCCGCGGCCGCCACATTTTCTTCCAAATGATTTACTCGAGACGTGCCAGGAATGGGCAGGATCACCGGTGACCGCCACAGCAACCACGCCAAAGCCAACTGCGAGGGCGTAATCTGCAGTCGGACAGCAGTCTTCTCGAAATCGCCGTGCGTGGACAGGTCGCCAGCGGCTAGCGGAAACCATGGGATAAATCCGATGTTTTCTCGCTCACAGTAGGTGACCACCTCGTCCGCTCCGCGATCCACCACGCTGTAGCGGTTCTGCACCGTAACGATGGGCACTATGGTTCGCGCGTGCTTGATTTGCTCTATGCTCACTTCCGATAACCCGATATGCTTGATCTTGCCCTGTGCCTGCAGATCCTTAAGCGTACCGAGCTGTTCTTCGGCGGGCACCGCCGAGTCAATGCGATGCAGTTGGAACAAATCAATCCGCTCAACACGTAGGCGTCTCAGGCTTCCATCGCACGCGTCGCGCAAGTGTTCGGGTCGGCCATTCGTCACCCATTTATCTGGTCCGGTGCGATCGAAGCCCGCCTTCGTTGCGATCACCAAGCCGGATGGATAGGGGTGCAGTGCTTCGGCGATGATTTCCTCACTCACAGCCGGACCATAGGAATCCGCGGTGTCAATGAAGTTGATTCCCAGCTCGACAGCGCGGCGTAAAACTCTGACCGCTTCGTGCTGGTCTTTGGGTGGTCCCCACACGCCTTTGCCCGTGATCCGCATGGCGCCAAAACCCAGCCGGTTCACGTCGAGATCGTTGCCAATACGAAATTGGCCGGCTTTCGCGGCAGGCCGATCGGCCCATACTTGATTCCCTGATGGGATAGTCATTTGTCCTCCTCTGCAGATTTGATTCCGCGGCGCGCGCCGCGGTTATTGTTTTTTGCGCCGAAGAACCAGGCTCTCGTTCGCCGCCGCCCCCCCGAGCTGCATGCCCGCCAATACTTGATCAGCGCGCCCGCTCCCCAATGCCTGGTGAATCAGTCATCTACAGCGCCGTTTCTGAAGCGTGAACGCCAAGCCCCCAGATAACCCGCAGCTGACATCCACAGCAAAACAGAAATGGCACTGATCCAGTTTCCCGCGCGTTCTACTGCATCTATTGGAATTTCCACAACAATTCGCTGAAGCCCCGGCGGCGTTTGAACCTGCAACAGGCCCTCCGGCATCGCGGGTTCGACCTCCAGCGACCCGTGCGAGTCAATGACCGCCGCTCGCCATTGCGGATAATAAAACTGGTTCACCATAACCAGACCGCCGCTTGGACTGTCGCTCTGGATCTCGATATGTCGTGGTTTCCAGCTCAAAATCTTTAACGTCCCGGAACCGCCAGCTGAGAACCGTGCGAGCGGCCCCCTACTCGCTCGTACAGCAGCCTCCGCATCGAGGCCCTGAACGGACCAGGCTTGAACCCAATCGTCGTTATAAATAAAAATCGGGAGCTGTGGAGGAGCGACAGTCTCCGCACGATAGTGCTTCCAAACCTGTGCGTAGGACCCGATCCAGCTCGTGACGATGATCGCCAGCGCTGAACCCACCAAGATTTTAGAAAATCGGGGCAGTCGTTCTAACTGCGAGAGAGTTCCAGCAACAATCGGAAGTAAAGCGACGCACAGAATGATATTTAGGCGCCAGGGCAGCTGCACCGCGCCGCGAAGCCATGAAAATATTTCCCAGAAGGGATGACTGAGCCAAGTCATCAGAAATATCGAAACGCCGCAAACGGCAATCCAGAACACTATTTTCTTTTTTAAATCTGGAGCTATTCTCCAGAGCGCTACGCCGGCGCAAATCGCGGTGAAGATCCCCATGTCCAGCAAAGTCAGCGCAATGGTATGCGCAATTCCTTCGCTCCTGTGAAACTGGGCAATCCCCATCAAGTTGTCCGACAGCCGGTAATTGCTCGACGCCAGCAATCTGGCTGCAGGAAAATATCTCGAATCGAACAGCGCCGATAACAAATAAAAACAGGAAAGGCCTGTGCCCAGTGCCATCCCTTCCACCACACGAAACAGTGTTTTAATTTTCTGACCGTCCGCCGGAAGCGTGGCGGCGGCCGCCAGAGGAATCGGAGAGAACACAATCAATGTGATTGGGTGGCTCAAGACTAGCAACGCATACGAAATCGCCAGACCCAGGACGGCCGCGCCTCGCCCGTTCATCACTCTCCCGGAAAAATATAGAATCAAGGGCATCCAGGCTAGCGCCCAGCATTCCGGATGTGCCGTCCGGCGGTAAAAATCGACGGCCAGGTGATATGGCATCAGCATGTATAACGCCGCGCACAGCAGCGCTATGTTTCGCCTGCACATGGTGTTCAACCACAGCGCCGCGCAAATGCCCGAAGCCAGTAGCGCGAGAAACGCTTGCGCAACGAAGGCATCGAAGTGCAACAACTTGCCGGCCGGAACCAAGAAGGCATACGCATAGGCGACTAGCGGCGGATAGATAAAGAAGCTGGCGCTCCCTAATCCAAAATGCATCCCGACCAGCCATCGCGGATACCACTCCCCGCTCCAAAATTGTTGTGCAAAATTCCTGCAATTGTCTAGATGCTCGAACGTGTCATGGCCCTGAATCATGGGCCCATAGATCAGCATGGGAAGGGCCAGGAGCAGCGCAACGCCGCCAAGAATCAAAACCTCGAAAGCGCGCAACGAAAATACTGTTGCGAAATGTGCATTCGAATGAGCGCGGGAATTTCGAGACATTCTGGAGCGCTATCGTCGGACCATCGGCTGCATGGAATTACTCAGTTACGTGAGGAATCGCCGGGCCACATACCGTGGCACCATAGAATAGATCCACGAGGTATGCAACATTTCAGGGCCTCGGGAAGATGTGTTTCGCCGTTGCCGCGGCTGGTTTATTTCGGTGGGGTCGCTTACCGAATTTACTGAGAAATTTCCAGGATGGTCAACAAGTCGCTTACTTCCATTGTTTGGGCCTGTCCCACGCCCAATGTAGATGTCTGCATGTTTCCGCTGGCGTCCAACTGGTGAACGTTGATTCTCTTCGTTTGCCCGGTCTGAATCGTGACCTGCTGGGCTGGAACGGTCAGGTCCTTCTTTCCGTTCACGTCGAAGCCGGATTGCTCCACCCAGATGGCCAGATAAAACGTTCCATCGCGTTTTTCCAATAGCAAGTGATGAATGTTAGCCAGGTTGCCGGACAGCGTGTAATTCAAGCCGTCCGCCTGAAACGCGGGTCCCGGATCGGAAAGCAAGTTAAGAAAATTCTTGATCGCCGTGTACGCGGGCTTCGGTGAAAAATCGGAATGCAGCATGCCGTACCCGTTGTCGCCCGCATTCGCTCCCACGTCCACCAACTCATACAGATAGGTGCGTTCGATTCCGTGCAGCCATTGTTCCAGCAACACTCGGGGCAAATATTTCCCGGCGATATCTTCTGGCACTCCGTTCTGCTGGTTCACGTCCGTCACGTAGCCGGTCTCCGTTGTAAACACCGGCTTTCCCGGCCACGCTCCATTGGCTAGCGCCAGGTTCCAATTGATGCTGCCGTAACCCCCGTTGCCCCAGCCCGATGTGCCCGGATTTCTGCCGCCAAGATAATTGTGAAGATTGGCGTCGTCGAAAGTCGGGCCGACTGTTCCTGTCAGCGCGTACGAACCCTGCTGCGTGAGCGACGGTCCGATGATTGAAAATTGCGAAGCCTTCGGATCGCCCTTCACCGCTCCATGCAATGTGGACATAAACACATTCAAGCTGGCTGCCCAGTTCGGATCGCCGCTGATGTCCAGTTCGTTCGGGCCTTCGTATCCTTCAAAGCTTGCTGGCACCCGGCCCGGATACGCTGCGAGCAGCGCGGCGGATTGTTTCGTGGAGGTAATTAGAATCGATTTAATTCCCGCTTGGCCAAGGGCGTTGAGCCGATCGTAGTACGGCGTCCATGCGGTATCGATCAATCCGTCACGAATGTGGCGCACTCCGAGATCCACCAGGGCTTTCCGCACCGCCGGAAAATTATTGTAGGACGTGTTGTTGTAGTGCAGGTGCACGTTAATTCCTACGCTATCTACGAATGTGTCTGCGCTCTGCGCCGCTTCTGACGGCCCCGACGGGGCGACGGGGGCCGGCGCGCTGAAGGTGAATGAGTTTCGCGCGGCAGCCGATTGGCCATCGGAATCCTGCACCGTGACCGTTACACTTCCGCTCGATTGCGCCGGCGTTATCGCGCGAAGCTGCGTTGCGCTGGTGACTTGCACCGTCGAGGCCTGTGAAGCGCCGAAATGAACCATAACGCCAGCGCGAAAGTTGCCGCCATTAATCGTCACCACGGTTCCGCCGCCAGTTGGTCCGGAACTTGGCGAAACGCTCGAAATCGCTGGTGCTGGGTCGGGCGAGATATTGATCGAGAAACCAGTGGAAAGCGATGAAGCTTTGGAATCCCTTACCGTCGTGGTGAAAGAAAAGTTTCCCGCCGTTCCGGGCGTCCCGGCGATGGCCCCGGTTTGCGAATTGAGCGTCAACCCGCTTGGGAATTGTCCAGTTGTCGCACTCCACGAATACGGTGCAACCCCTCCGGTAACGTCCAACGTCGCGCTGTAGCCGCGCTGTACCGTTCCTACCGGTAATGAAGTTGTGGTTATTTTCAGCGGGCTGGCCCCTAAGGGAGCAGCAGGAGGTGGCGTCGGCGGTGCCGGAGTCTTTGATGGCGGAGGTGTAACTGTCGGTGGCGCGGGTGCAGTGGGAGGCCGCGTTGCTGGCGGAGGTGTGGTTGCCGGAGGCATCGTCGGCGGCGTAGATGTAGTCGGAGGTGTCGTCGGTGGCACCGGAGTTTTCGTTGCTGGCGGAGCTGTACCCACGGGAGGAATTATCGGCTGTTGCGGTACGGACGGCGTCGTCAACACCACGATCTTGAATTCGCTCGATGCCGAATCCGCACTGGAATCCTTCACCGTAGTTGTGAATGAAAAAGTTCCCGCAGCCTTCGGCGTTCCCACAATCGATCCGGTGGCCGGATTGAAGGTCAATCCTCCCGGCAACTGATCACTCGCCGCACTCCATGTGTAAGGCGGTGTCCCACCGCTCACCGTCAGGCTCGTCGAATATCCATTCATCACCGTTCCAGAAGGCAGTGCGCTGGTCGTAATCTTTAAGTTTTGAGAGTTTGCTTGTGCCGATGGTTTACTCGAAAGTACGCCAGCGGTGCAACCTGTCATGCTCAGCAACGCGGAGAGCGCTACGCTGAGCAGTGTCAACCCACAGAAGCGCGGCTGTGAAGCGCCATTTGCCAGTCCGGCCGCCAAACAGACCTCGCCGCTTGGCCGGCTGCAAACTTCTCTGGGCGTTTCTAATCCCTTGGTTTTCATGATTATTTCCAATTCTTCCGGATGGCCCGCCGCATGCCAACAAGCGATGCTCAAAACGTATTCCAGTCCTGTTTAGAACGTGCTTGAAGTCTACAAGGCGGGGCGCAGAAATCTGCGGGTCAGAAGGCTTAAAAAGGTACAGGAATCTTGTCCTGCACCTGTGATCAGGGTATTCGCGTGCGGGTTAAATCTTCACTTCTGCGCTAAATATTTCCTCATACACAGCCTCCACTCGCCGGGCTGTTAACTGAACGGTAAAACAGTCCTCCACTCGTTTTCGTCCGCGCTTACCCATTCCTCTCGCGAGTTCCGGATCCGCAAGTAGCCGGCAAATCGCTTCGGCCATCGCCTGCACATCGCCCATCGGAACCAGGATGCCCGTCGCTCCGTCTTCCACAATTTCAGGCACTCCGCCCCCCTTGGTGGCCACCACAGCCTTGCCTGCAGCCATTCCTTCAATAATGACCTGCCCGAACGGCTCCCCGGTCGTGGAGGCATGCACAACCAAATCGAGATTTGCGAAAACTGCCGCGATATCGCTGCGAAAGCCCGTAAATTCCACTACCTCGGATATTCCCAAAAGACTGGGAAGATTTCTCACCTCCCGGTCGTACTCGTCCTCTCCAAAGAGCGCGGCCCCGACGATCACAAAGCGGGCGTTGGGAAAGCGCTTGTGCACCACCCCGGCCGCGCGCAAGAAAATGTGCTGGCCCTTCCACGGAGAAATCCTTCCGATCAACCCAATTTGAACAGGGTCGCTATTCCTTGCGTGTTCGCTTTGCGTCGCCAGCAGTGTCCCGTCATGTACCACGGTCATTTTTTTCTTTTGTGCGCCGCCAGGGGAGCTCGGAGAAGTTCCATTGCCTTCGCCGCGTATACTGCGAAGTGTAGCTGCGGAATTTGCGATCACAACCGTAGGAATCACTCGGCAAAGAAATCGAAATAACCGTACCACTGGCCGGGGAAGATAATCATCGTCAATGCGATCACGCACGTGCCACACGACCGCTCGCCGCGCCAGGCGACCCGCAATTCCTCCGATGACGTCGCCTTTAAGAGAATTCGTGTGCACCAGATCTATTTTCTGGGCGCCGATGAATCTCGACAGCCGCCAAACGTAAGCGACTGTTTTGAGCACATCGCCAACCCGAAATAATGTCCCGACTCCCAGCTTGTCCTTGGCGCTGCTACCCACGCCGGAAGGCAACGGCATCACGTGAGTCTCAATCTCCGGCTGTAGTTGTTTGACGAGCGGCCCATTCGCGCCCAAGACTACGATGGGCTTAATCTTTGCCGAATCGAAATGGCGAACCAGATGCAGCAGAGCGATCTCGCCGCCTCCGAGCGTGGCGGTGTGATCGTAGAAAAGCACCCGAATCAAGACCGTGACTGCCTCTCAAATTGCTTACGGATCCAGCAACCACCGGTTTTTACCATTCCATTGCTCCAAGGTTCATTGGCCGCGATCACCGCGTTGTGCCTCACACTAGCACAGCACTTGCTGCGGGCCGAACGCGTGGAATCTGGATATCGAAATGATGGAAAAATCCGACTAACGTTTCTGGTACTCAAAACAGAGCAGGTCCTAACGTTATTGGTACCCCTACAATTTTTGGAATTTCTTGCCAGGTTATCGAAGCTAAACAAAACCAAAGAGTTACGGAGTGGCTCCCACCCAGCAAATTGATTTGTTCTTTTAATCGGTTCTTTGCGGTTGTTTTTCATAAATTGCTAAGGTAACGTCGATGTTCCCAGCCATCTTCACAGAAAAGTTTTTAAAAAATTTTCTGTGCTCCACAAATGAGCATTAGCATTCGCTTGGTTGTGGCGCGGGTGTATTACAGCAGCATGAATTTGTATTTCGCTCCGGTCAAAAAAAGCATGGTGCAGCTACCACACGCCGCGCCCGCGCATCTGACCTGTGTCACGGCCGAACCGGCTTGCACTTCTCAGGATTTTATCTGTCGCCAGGAATGACGGCCGCAAAGGAAATGCGCAAAGGGAATTGATAGATGCAAACAGCTTTAACTACAAATTTATCGCGAAACACTCTCACTCCGAGATCCGGTGTTGAAGCTTTGTTTCGTCAGAAAAAACTTTTTTTATCCATCGCCTCGTTCGTAATGCTGGCGACCCTCGTCCTGACTTTTACAAAGCATAAGCAATATGCCTCCGAGATGAAATTGCTGGTGCAGAATACTCGCGGAAACGTGGTCATATCCGCGGAACGCACCACCTCACCGAATATGGCTACGGACGTGACGGAAACCCAGGTCAATTCCGAGTTGGAAATCCTCCACAGCCATGATGTCGTCGACCCGGTCGCCGATCCCACTTGGGCCAGCGTCCCGGACGACCAGCGAACTCTTGCAGCTATTCGCCACCATGAAAAGCTGGTTGGCGCCCTCGAACGGCGCTTGGGCACTGACATTATTCGCAAGACGAATATTATCAACGTCCGCGTTGTGGCCGACAGCCCGGCCAAAGCACAGCAGGACCTTGAGCAATTGTCAGCCGCCTATCTCGCCGAGCATCGCCGCCTGCAGCGCCCCTCCGGCGCTTCCGGTTTCTTTAAATCGGAGGCCGAGCGTATCCGCAAAGATTGGGATGAGGCCAGCCAACAGCTCGTCGATTTTCAGCATGAGCACCAAATTGTCTCGCTGTCGGAACGCGAATCCATCCTCAATAACCAGGTGGCCGAACATGAACGCGACTTGCTGGCCACTGACGCCGCCATTCGCGAACAGGATGCCAGGCTTTCCGCCAGCACCATCCGATTGAATCAACTGCCCATGCGTCAAACCACCATCGAACGCGTCCTGCCCAATCAGCAGTCCGCTGAGCATCTCACCAGTTTGCTGGTCGAATTGCAGAACCGCCGCACCGCTCTGCTCACCAATTTCAAACCCGCTGATCGTCTGGTTGTCGAACTGGATCGCCAGATCGCCACCACCCAATCGGCGCTGAACGATGCCAATGCCGGCACCGCCCGCGAGAAAAGTTCTGACGTAGATCCCGCGTGGCAGCAACTGCACACCGGTTACGTGCAAACCGAAATTAGCCGCCGCCAAACTGCGGTGCATAAAGCGAGTGTGACCACTGAGCTGGCCGGCTTGCGAAAGGAACTCGCGGATATTCAGGAGTTGACCGTGCAGTTCAATAATCTCGAGGCTAAAGCTGGTCAGGCCAAGCAGAATTACGAGCTTTATTCGCAAAAGCGCGATCAAGCTCAAATCGAAGACGCCATGGATGAGCAGAAGCTTATCAACGTTGCCGTCGCCCAGAAACCTACTTTGTCTTACATGGCGGTTAGTCCCAAACCGCTTTCCAACATCGCTCTCGGCGCGGTCACTTCTTTATTTTTGGCCCTATGTGCCGTTTATTTGGCCGAGAGTGGACGCAACACGGTGGCTACTCCTCGCGAACTGGACACCATCTCCCGATACCCAGTGTTGGCAACCGTACCCCGCATCAGCATTTGGGAGCGGCCTATCCTGGAAGGCCGGCATGACTCGCTTAAGCAGTTGTCGGACCTCCCCTCCCATGCTGAAGATTCCGCCGGCGAAGATGTACCCAGCCCCGCCACGTCCCACTCCCTTATTAGGCCCCTTGGAGGCTTAAGCGCATGACCTTGATGTCGCACACCGTGGAAAACGATATGCAAATGGCTCATCTGCGTGCGGTCTGCAAGGGTTTGCTTTTTAGAATCGTGCAGCAATCGCGTGAAGTGAAAGATCGCGGCTTCGTAGTGGTCTTGACCTCTCCAACGCAGCGCGCGGGCGTTAGTCGCATCACTAGCGCTCTCGCCGACGCTTTAAATCGCGCCGGTGGAGAGTGCGCCGTTTCTCTCGACTGTCGAAACCTGGACTGCGATCAGCAGGACTTCGGGGCTGCCCGTAATGCCGACCGCCGCAACGATGCGGAAAATCTTTGGCAGGCGGAAATCCGTAATGCCAACGGCGACAACTGGCATGGCATTCAAGCGCAGGAAAGCCTGGTCAACTCCATTGACCGCTTCCGCCAGCGACACCGATTTGTGCTCATCGATTGTCCTTCGCTTCGGGAGTCGCAGGACGCCATTCGCTTATCTCAGTTGGCGGACGGTGTAATTTTGGTGGTGGAAGCCAATCGCACCCAGAAAGATCAACTTTTGTATGCCGAAAGAACCATCGAGAGCGCAAAGGGAAAAATCCTGGGCCACGTATTGAATAAACGTTCCTATGTAATTCCCGCTTGGTTGTCGCGGCGCATGGAAGCAATTAGCATCTGATTTTCAATCATCGAACTTAGGTAAAAAAATGAAACGATTCAGTAGCTTTCTCTTTTTTGTACTACTGGCAGTCACCTCCATCCGCGCGGATGAGCAACTGCATCATCGCCCGCGCTATACCTTGCGTGCCGGTGACGTTCTCGACCTGCAATACCGCTATACACCGGAGTTTAATCAGACTGTAACCGTGCAGCCAGACGGCTACCTGAATATCAACCTGATCGGCGACGTGCGTGTCAGTGATCTAACCGTTACTCAAGCGCACGATCTTATCGTCCAAAAATTGCAATCCAAGCTCAATGACCCGGAGCTGAATCTTATTTTGAAGCAGTTTCAGCAGCCCTATATCGTGGTCGCTGGCGAAGTAAATAAGCCCGGCCGGCTGGACCTTCGAGAAAACACCACCGCCATGCAGGCCGTGCTGCTTTCTGGTGGTTTTTTGCCTTCGGCTCAAAGCGGTCAAGTTTTGCTTTTCCGCAAAATCAATGATGACACCGCGGAAATCAAGGTCCTCAATCTCACCCGGCTGCGCAAAACCTCCGACCTCGAGCGCGACATTCAGCTTGAGTCTGGCGACATGTTGTTTGTGCCGCGAGATAAGCTCGAGAAACTCTCGCGCTATATAAAGCTTTTGAATATCGGTATGTACTTCAATCCACTCCAGTACATTCCGTAGCCCTACGCGTGGTCCACGCTTCGTCCCGGCCCTGGGACTTTTGCATCCGCCCTGATTCTCAGCAGTTACCGGCCATTCAGGAAGCAAAAATTTTTGCATCGTAAGGAATGCCATTTGGGCACGACAGCACCCAAACTATCTGTAGCCGCCGAAAAAGCAGTAGCTCCGTTTATTGTTCATCGAATGGAACGCAAGCCCAAGATCAGTTCCACGGCGGCGGTTGCGCAATCGGTCGGCGCAAAGTTTTTTATCATCGGCATCAATGCCGCGACGGGAATTTTGTCTGCCCGCGCTCTGCAACCCGCCGGCCGCGGTGAACTTGCTGCCATGATTTTGTGGCCGATTTTTATGGCCAGTGCGCTCACCTTTGGCATGCCCAGCGCCCTGACCTTCCGCCTTCGCAGCCATCCCGAAAAGCGCTCCAGCTTGTTGGGCGCCGCCATGCTCTTGGCCCTGATAACCGGTTCGATCGGCGCCCTCATCGGTGTCATTTTCATGCGCGCCTGGATTCCCCAGTATTCTCCGCATGTAATTCTGTTCGCTCGCCTGTTCGTGCTCAATGCCCCTTTAACCGCTCTGCTCTTTGTGGGCCGCGCCGCCCTGGAGAGTCACGGCGAATTCAATGCCTCCAATAAAGTTTTGGTCGTTCCTCCCGTGCTCACGTTGATCTGGCTGATCGTTCTGTGGCGTACCGGAACGCTCACTTCCGTCAATGCTGCGACTGCCTACGTCGTTGTCGGAATTCCCCCGCTGGCATGGATGCTTCATCACTTGTGGCGTGTCTACCGTCCAACGCTGCGAAATTTCTTGGTCTCCGCGCGCGTGCTGATCCTGTACGGCATTCGCGCCTACGGCATTGATCTCTGCGGCACCATGGCTTTGTACGTGGATCAGGCCCTCGTCGTACGCATGCTGGCCCCCCAGATGATGGGCACCTACGTCGTGGCCCTCAGTCTCTCGCGCATCCTCAATGCCTTTCATGCCTCCGTCATCATGGTTCTGTTCCCCAAGGCCGTAAGCCAACCGCCGGAAACGGTGAGAAACATGACCGGCCGCGCCGCGCGCATGAGCACTGTCCTCACCGCTATCAGCGGCGTGGGAATTATCTTATTTGGCCCCTACTTGTTGTCGATGTTGTACGGCCGGGAATATACCGGTGCCAACGCCGTCTTGCGCATCTTGATTCTCGAAGTAGTGCTGGCCGGCGCCACCCAGGTTTTGTCGCAGGCCTTTATGGCTCTTGGGCGCCCCGGAGTAGTGACCACTCTGCAGGTCATCGGTTTGCTGCTCACCGTTCCCCTGGTGCTCATTCTGGTTCCCAGATACGGCATCGTCGGCGCCGGCTTGGCGCTTTTGATTTCCACCATTACCCGCCTGACTTTTGTCTTGAGCAGTTTCCCGCTGTTCTTGAAGATGCGCGTGCCAAACATTTTTCCGCAGCCTGGGGATTTTAAAATCATGGCCGCCGCGGCCTCCCAGCCTATTCGCTTGATGTGGAACCGCCATTTCGTGACCGCCGCGGAAGGTACGGATTAAATGATGGCGCCGTCACCTACAACTTTCAGCGCCACATCACGCACGCCGCCGTCCCCCTCCGCGTTAACCATTTTTGTGCCCCACTGCTCGGACCTTTTGACCGATCACCGGCCTCATGGCGATGGCCTTATCGCCCATGGTTTTATCACCAGCCTGGCTCACCGTGGACATCGCCTTCACGTTGCCGCGCAGCGCGTCGACCTGCGCCAACCGTTGCATCCCAACATTAGCCTCTACGAAATTCCGCTGCGAAAATCCGGGCGCATGTTTTCGCGCCTGGAATACATGTTCGCTGTCCGCCGCTTATTTCACCATTTGCAAAAGCAACGCAACTTCGACCTCATCCATCAGCTCAATCCGGTTTTCACCGGGCTCAGCCTGGCGCTGCTCGGTTCTGGATTGCCGCTGGTGCTGGGAACCTATGTGGCGCGGTGGCCCAACGATCCGGATTCCATCGCCTCCCAAAAAAGCTGGCTGCGCCGCCCCATCGCGTTTGCTCGCGACCTGCTTTCCGATTTGCAACAGCGCCACGCCGACACTCTGGTTTTGACCACTCGCGCGGCTCGCAATCGCCTGCCCCGTGCCACCGCTCTTGAAGCTCGCATCCGTACTTTGCCGCACGGGGTCGATACCGAACTCTTTTCGCCCGCAGCCGGATGGGACTCCCCTGAGCGCCTCGCTGAGGAGCAGAAAACTCCAGCGATTCTGTTCTTCGCCAATGTACTCCAGCGCAAAGGCGTGTTCGTTCTCCTCGAGGCGTTTTCAGCAATCGCCAGAGAAATTCCCAATTGCATTTTACGGATTGCGGGAGACGGCCCGGCATTGAACGAAGTGAAGAACCGTGCGGCCTCCATGGCTTGTGTGGGACAAATCGAATTTCTTGGCCGCCAGGAACGCTCCCAAGCCCCCGCGCTCTACAGAAATTCCAGCGTGTACTGCCTGCCCTCTTATGGTGAACCGTACGCGACTACCGTCCTCGAAGCCATGAGCTGCGCCAGGCCGGTGGTTGTTACCGACGCGGGTGGTTTGCCGTTCATGATCCACGAGCGCGGCGGAAAGAAAGTCCCCGTGGGCGATCCCGATTCTCTCGCCGGCGCGTTGCTCGAGATTCTCCGCGATCCGCAGTCGCGCGTCGCGATGGGCCGCAGCAATCGGGCATTGGTGAACTCCACCATGACTTGGGATCGCGTGGCCTGTCAGCTCGAAGAAATCTACGGGCAAACCATTCAGAAATTTTCAACCGTGCGCGGTCGTCGTCGGCCTTCGCAACAAGTCCTGCTTCCGGCTCGAACCTCGCCTTCCAGTATTGAGGAGCGCGTCTGATGTCGTCAGCCGTCCTCCATGCCGGCCTGCACACCACTCCTTTGGGATACGGGTGCGCCAATCTGATGGGCCGGCTTGGAAAACGAGAGTCTCGCCGGATCCTTGATGCGGCTTTCGACGCCGGTATTCGTCACTTCGATGTTGCGCCCCTGTATGGCTACGGAGAATGCGAATCTTTGCTCGGCGAATTTTCGCAAGCCCGCCGCGACCGCGTCACCATCGCCACGAAATTCGGCATCCGCCCTCCAAAACGCTCCGCCGCCTTAAGCGCCGCGAAATCCGCGGCCCGCGCTGTTGTCGCTATCTTCCCGCAGTTGCGTAAGCAGATTCGTCGGCGTGCTGAGCAGATGACCAACGCCGGTTGCTTCACCGTCGAGGAATGCGAACGCAGCCTGCAAAACAGTCTCCGTGAGTTGCGCACCGATTACATTGACGTATTCCTCATGCACGAGATTGCTCCCGGGCAGATTTCTCCGGAACTCGTTGCCGCACTGGAAGATACTCGGCACCGCGGACTGATCCGCCATTTCGGCATCGCTACTACCGCGGAATCCACCATCGCAATTCGAACCAGCAAAGTATCCGCCGGAGAAATAGCCCAATTTCCAAGCAGCATTTTCGCAAACACCTTGCAGTTCCTACCCATGCGCAGCTCGCTTGCGTGCATTACTCACTCCGCTCTCGGCTCAACCTTCAAAGATCTGATCGCCAAGCTAAAGTCCGATGGCGATTTGCGCGCTCGTTGGTCTCGCGATCTTGATTTCGATTGCAGCGACACCAGCCAGCTCGGTGCGCTCTTTTTGCAGGCTGCCATGAAACAAAATTCCGGCGGCATTGTGCTTTTTTCTTCTTTGAATGACCGCAACATTCGCCGAAACGGAGATTTGTTGACATCAGCAAAATTCTCCGAGCAACAGTTGTCGCTGGCCACAAATTTGGCTTTCGATGTGTTGGGCCTCGCGATACCTGAGACCTCGGCTAGAACGGCGGCTGCAGCCCGATGATCGTAGACCTCCGCACTCTCGAAGACGGCGCTCAATTCGCCGCCGACGTGTGCCTCGTTGGCGCCGGCGCGGCCGGCATTACCCTCGCTTTGGAGCTCGCGGAAACGAATCTCTCCGTGATCTTGTTGGAACGCGGAGGCATGCAGCCGGAAACCCTCAATCAGCAATTGAACGATGGCGACATCTCCGGATTGCTCTACAAAGGCCTCGTCGATGGCCGCGCCAACGCCTTGGGTGGTGCAACCAAGTTGTGGTTTGGTCAGTGCATCCGTTTCGACTCCATCGATTTTGAAAAGCGTTCCTGGGTCCGCCACAGCGGATGGCCCGTCGCGCCCGCGGACCTCGACCCCTGGTATCGCCGCGCGGAACAAATGTTTAGCATTCAAGGCCAGCGCTACGACGACGGCGTGTACGAAAAAGTTGGCACCACTCCGCCGGCCTGGAATCACGACAGTATCCGCACGCATTTCACTATCTACAGTCCAAAACTGGATCTCGGCAGTTTGTATGCTTCCAAGCTGGGGCGCTCCGCGAAAGTGCAAGTACTCTTGCACGCCAATGCCACTGAAATTGACGCTGGTGAAAACAATCGCCGGGTGCAAGCCGTTCAGGTTCGAACCATCAAGGGCGTTGGAGCCCGGGTACGCGCCAACACCGTCGTTCTTTGCGGCGGTGGTATCGAAAACGCCCGCTTGCTCCTGCTTTCCGATCGCGCAAATCCCAACGGCCTTGGCAACGATCGCGACCTCGTCGGCCGCTTCTTGCAGGACCACCCCAATGGTTTCACCGCCACATTAAAAACCACCAACACCGCCGCCTTGAACGAACTCTTTGCGCTGCGCTACAAAGGCGCGCTGCGGTATTTTCCTAAATTTCCACTTGGATTTTCCCTCCAGCGCCATGAGCAGGTTCTGAATTGCACTTCACATCTGGTCTTCGAATATCCCGAGGAATCCGGTATCGCCGCGCTCAAAGACATTTACCGCTCCTTGCGCAGAAAGAAAGTTCCGCCCAACTTGAAGACGCAACTGCTGGGCATCGCCAGAAATCTGCCGGAAGTTCTGCGCGCCACCGCCCGCCGCTATTTGCGCGGTAGGTCTCCGCTAGGCAAGCCGCGCCGCATCCGCCTGCAATGTCACACCGAGCAAGAGCCTGACCCGCAAAGCCGCGTGACTTTGTCAGCCAACCGCGACGCCCTCGGCCTGCGCCGCGCAAAAGTGGATTGGCGCTTGAATAATTGTGAACGCCAAACCGTGCGCGTCATGACCGCGGCCATGGGCGCGGAGCTGAAAAGACTGGGGCTCGCTGAACTTCAGCCCGAACCGTGGCTCAACGAGCCCGGTAACGATTGGAAAAGCAAATTGAGCGATTGTTTTCATCACATCGGCACCACGCGCATGTCCGACTCTGCAGCAACCGGCGTAGTGGACCGCAATTGCGAAGTTTTTGGGGTTCGTAATTTGTTTGTCGCAGGCAGTTCGGTTTTCCCGACATCGGGGTACGCCAATCCCACGCTGACCATCGTGGCCATGGCCATGCGCCTGGCCGCGCATTTAAGAATTGAACTGGGGAATTAAACCATGAACGATAGAGGAACAAAATTATCGGGGCGTTTGGCGGGTTTGGATTCGTTGTTCGCGTTTGCCATGGCTTTGGCATCGGCTATCTTTGGCAACAGCGGACGCATGCCCCCCGGCGGCGTTCATCAATTTCTGGAAATGCGCATTACTCTGGCCAATGCCGTGTTCGCTGGCCTTTTCATGGTGACCTGGACGTTCTGCTTCCGCGCCTTTGCCCGGCCGGAACCTTCCAGCCTGCTGCAGAAAATTGTTGGTATTGCCAAGGGCTGTGCGGTCATGACTGCCTTGTTGGTTTTTTATTTGTATTCCGCGCATACCAAGGGACCCAGTCTCCGCATCGCGGCCATCTTTTTTGTCGGCTGCTTCCTGTACAAGACATCTCGTTTGGCCGTTCGCACCTGGATTGCTTCTCGCGATCCCCAACTGGTCATTATTCTCGGCAGCGGCCGCCGGGCCAGCAAGGCTTGGCGCGAAATTCGCACGCAATATCATTCCACCGTGAAACTGCTGGGCTTCGTCGATGATCGCCCGGTTAGCGAAATGGCTCCCGATGTTGCGGCGCGCTATTTGGGCACCATCGACGATTTGAGTGACTTGTTGCTCCGCAACGTCGTCGATGAGTTGCTCATCGCCGTGCCCATGAAGTCCTGCTACGACAAGGCCCAGCAAGCCGTGGGTATTGCTGAGCAAGTCGGCGCTCACGTGGCCTTCATGCAAGACATGTACTCCACCACGCTCAAAAGCTCCGCGCATCGCGATCAGGAACTCTTCAGCGATTTCGTGCCCTTTCATGAGCATTACGTCACCCGCCAGGCCGTCAAGCGGGTCTTCGATTTAGTCGGTTCCGTCATCGGGCTGTGTCTGCTGTCGCCATTGTTTCTCCTGGTTGCCCTCGCCATAAAGCTCACCAGCAAAGGACCGGTATTTTTCGTGCAGGAACGCTACGGTTACCGCCGCCGCATTTTTCACATGTACAAATTTCGCAGCATGGTCGCCAATGCTGCGGATCTCATGGCTGACCTGGAACACCAGAACGAAGCCACCGGCCCAATTTTCAAAATTCGCCACGATCCCCGCGTGACCCCTCCCTCGGGCGCTTCCTGCGTGCTTCCTCGCTAGACGAGTTGCCGCAAATATTCAATGTTCTGCTCGGGCCACATGTCCTCGTTGGCCCGCGCCCGATGAGCGTTCGTGACGTTTCACTTTTCAGCCAGGCAACTTTAATGCGCCGTTTCACCGTGAAGCCAGGCATCACCGGCTTGTGGCAGGTCAGCGGCCGAAGCTCCGTGGGCTTCGATCAATGGATCAAGCTGGATTTCAACTACATCGATGATTGGTCTCTGGGCCTTGGATTTTGTGATCTTGGCCAGAACCGTTAAGGCTGTCGTGAAACGTACCGGTGCTGTCTAACCAATGATTCTGTGAGGGCAGAATGAAAATTGCTGTGGTACACGATTATTTCACTCAGCTCGGCGGCGCCGAAAAGGTCGCCGAAGAACTTTATCGCATGCTTCCCAGCGCTTCGCTGTTTGCCACCGTAGCTTTTCCGGATTGCATGCCCGCGCAACTCCAGGATGTGTCGGTGCGCACCTCCTGGATGCAGAACCTGCCCAAGATCAAGCGCTACTACCGGCTTTATTTCTTGCTCTATCCCTTTGCGGTCGGCGACCTGAATCTCTCCAACTATGATCTGGTTCTGTCCAGCTCTTCGGGCTACGCCAAAGGTGTGCAAACCGGGCGCGACGCCGTGCACGTTTGCTATTGCCATACCCCCATGCGCTGGGTGTGGAACTTCGACAATTATTCGCAACGTGAATCCTTTGGCTTCGGCCAGCGTACGCTCCTCCCGCTGCTCATCCGCGGCCTGCGCGTGTGGGACGAAGGAGCGTCGCGGCAACCCGATCATTTTGTGGCCAACTCCCGGGTCGTCGCCGAGCGCATTCGCCGCGCCTATGACCGTTCCGCGGAAGTCATTCATCCCCCTATCGACACCGATCGATTTCATATGACCGGTGACGCTCCGGAGGATTATTACGTGGTGTTGTCTCGCTTGATTCCTTACAAGCGCATCGACCTCGCGGTGCGCGCTTGTACTCAACGAAATAAAAAGCTGGTAGTCATCGGGGACGGGCCCGATCGTTCCGCATTGCAGAACATGGCCGGGCCCACCGTGACTTTTCTGGGCCGCGCTTCGGACGCCGACGTGGAATACGTTGTCTCTCGCTCGCGCGCCCTGTTATTCCCGGGCGAAGAGGATTTTGGTATGGCTCCGCTGGAGGTTGCCGCGGCTGGGCGTCCTACTATCGCGTATCGCGCCGGCGGCGCTCTCGAAACCATCGAGGATCATCGCACTGGACTTTTCTTCGATCAGCAAACTCCCGAGGCTCTCGGTGATGCTTTGGAACGCTTCGAACGACTCACTTGGGATTCTGCGGTCCTGAGAAGACATGCGCAGGGTTTTGGAGTCGACGTCTTTCAGGATCGCTTCCACTCATTCTTGCGCCGTATCGGCGTGCCCATCACCTCGCCCGTTTTTGATTCGACGCCGGGCCATGAAGTCGAAAATGTTTTCGCGGCGCACGCCTGATTTTGCGTGTGGCTGCTTTTGGCGGCTTCTGGGTGCCGTCCGGACCACTTTATGAATGGAAGGGGAGTCATGTTTTCGTTTTCTAATTCCGCGGAAAACTCCTTCGCGACCGGCGCCAGCTATTTTTCCGCGGCTACGCCCGCGCTCGTTCCGGGGGCCACCTTTTCAGAGGGCGAATCAGTCAACTCCCTGGCGGCAAATGCCGCAACCGCCAGGCCTCGCGTGCTGATCGTCCCCAATTCTGCTTCCTGGATCATCGGCCAGATGGCCATGCACATTATTCGGCGCTTTAGCGATCGCTACGAATTCTGGATGCTCACCGACAAAATGATTCGTCTGCGCCCGGATCTGGCGCGCACTTTGCTGGCTCAAATGGATTTTATTTTTCCGCTCACCGATAAAGCCTACCAACTGTTGCGCAAAGCCGCTGAACCCGCTCCGCTTCCCCACAGTTTGTTGTGGATCCATCATGTAACCACCTGGAATCCGGCCATGCGCGATGCCGTGCTGCATTCTTCCGCGCTGATTGCCTGCACCGCCGGATGGAAAACCCAGATCGGGCTTCAAGCGCCGCCCAATGTTCCGGTCACCATCGTTCCTCATGGCGTCGACGCTGATGTTCTTCGACGAGTCATACCTCAACGGCCGCGATTCGGCATGCCCGCCGGCGCCTTCGTTGTCGGCTTCGTGGGCAACAAGACCAGTAACTACGATGAAGGTAGAAAAGGGCTCGACACTTTGCAGTTCATTCTGGAAAGTGCCCGTGAACGCATTCCAAATCTGCATATCTCGTTCCTCGGATTGGGCTGGGAAGAAGAAGTTGCCGCTTTACGCGAACGCGGCATTTCCTCCAACTATGTGGGCTTCATTCCTGAAAGCCAGTTGGCCGAGTTTTATTCTAGCGTGGACGCTTATCTTTTGACCTCCCGCGTGGAAGGCGGCCCCTGCACTGTTTTGGAAGCCATGGCTTGCGAGACACCCGTCGTCGCCACTCGAGTCGGCCTTGTCCCGGAAGTAATCGCCGACGGCATTTCTGGATTTTCCGCGGACATCGGCGATCCCGAAGCCTTGCTCTCCCACTTGTGTGAACTGTGGTCCTCTCCTGCTTTGCGAAAGCAAATCGGCGCAGCTGCGCGGGCCACCGTCGTTTCATCCCGTTCCTGGGATGAAACATTGAAGCAACTCGACGAGCCCATGGCTCGCATGCAAGCGTGTTCCACTCGCAAACTCGGACACGCTTCCACAGCCAGCGGTAAGCGCTCTAAAAATCTCACTGGTGCCGTGCATGCCGTTGACGGACTTCTCTGGGCGCTCGTGAGCTGGTGGCAAAATTTGGTTGCTGCGCCTGCCGCCATCCGCATGGTCCGGGCCTGTTGGGAAGGCTACGGTTTCATGGACGTGCTTCGCGGCATCGGTTTGGTAACCCGCGTGTCGTTTCGCCCAGGCTCTTTGCGAAAGCTCCTTGAGAAATCTCAGCGGTCGCCCCTTACTTCGCGCCCGCAATCCTTACCGGGACCCAGCACCAGCGGTACGGGAGCATCAGCCGCGTGATGGACGCTTCTACATACCCAACTTCAGCCCCAGCTACGCCGAGCGAAATTCCAGCACTGGCAGCTGAATCTTCCGCGGCCAGCGCCGCTGTAGGCTTAGCAATCGTCCTGAGTCTTCTGGCCACTGTGGCCCTATGGTTCGCAGGTCAAGCTCAATTGCTGCGTATGGCTTTGCCGGCCATGGCCACCGCGATCGGGCTGATTTTGTTTTTCCAGCGCCCTATCCTTTATTACCAATACGCCCTCTGGGTTTGGTTTCTCGTACCTTTCGTCCGCCGCGTCGTCGATTGGCGCTTCGGATTCATGGATCCCAATTTCCTGATGCTTGCGCCGTTCCTGGTTTCGGCAATCGCCGGGCTCACGCTGCTGCCTCAGCGGCATAAAGATTGGCCGCATCCTCCGGCGGCTTTTGTTTTGTGCGCCGCTGGCATCGTTTACGGTTTTGTTGTCGGCATCTTGATGCAAGCCTCCGCGGAGACCGTCTTCGGATTGCTGAACTGGTTTTGTCCGCTGCTCCTCGGATTTCACATCTATACCGATTGGGCTCGCTATCCGCAGTATCGCGCTGCTACCCTGCGCGTCTTCGTGTGGGCCGTTCTGATTCTTGGAGCTTACGGCGTTTACCAATTCTTTTTTCCCCTCAATTGGGATCTCTATTGGCTCGAAAGCGTAAAATCCACCAGCGCTAGTTTTGGAAATCCTCAGCCCTTGGAGGTTCGGGTCTGGAGCACCTTGAATTCTCCCGGGCCCTTCGCCAACGTCATGATGGTCGGGCTGCTTTTGTTGATCATCGTTCGTTCGCCTCTAAAATTGCCGGCCGCCATTGCTGGCTACCTGTCGTTTTTGATGACTGTAGTACGCACCGCCTGGTTGAGTTGGGTCGTCGGGTTCGTGTGGCTGCTAAAAAGTGCCAAGCCCCACGTGATGATTCGCGTGCTCTTGTCCATCGTCCTGGTCGTGGCCTGCCTCCTTCCACTCGTCAATGATCCGCGCCTGGCCCCCGTCATTGGTGATCGCCTCAAGTCCTTCACCGATTTGGGCCACGACGACAGTTTTGCAGTTCGCGCGGAAATGTACCGTTTATTGCTTCAGGACGCCGTGAATAATCCCTTCGGCAATGGACTTAAGAACATGGAAGTGTCCCACGGCATGGCCGTCGACAGCGGCATACTCATCGCCATTTTTTCCTTGGGTTGGCTGGGAAGTGCGCTCTACGCACTCGGCGTTTTTCTTCTTTTCTGGGGCCATAGCCGCCTTCCCGCCCAGACCGACGAGTTTTCAGCGGCATCTAAAGCGATACTGATCGCCTTGCTCGCTCAGATTGTTTCCGGCCCTATTTTTGTAAATGTTACCGGCGTGATGTTTTGGATCTTTGCGGGCCTGTATCTCAGCGCTTCCACTTTTCACAACCATCACGCCAGCGACACCCAAATCGCCTCCCCAAAAGAACAAGATGCCCAAATGCTTGCGGCGTATCGGCACGCTTAAAAGTGCGCGCGAAAATTAAAATGCCCGAAAGGCTCAAAAATGTCTGAACTGATTACTATTTCGATGACCTCCTACCGGCGTCCTTCTTTGCTCTTGAACGCCATACATTCCTGTTTCCGTCAGGATTACCGCCCATTGGAAATCGACATCAGCGACGACTCTCCGACCACTGATGCCGGCACTTTAGTTCGCACTATCACTCCTCCGCCGGGCGTTTCCCTGCGCTACTTCTGGAATTCGCCTGCACTGGGCCAGTCTGGAAACGTCAACCGGCTGTTTGCCATAGCCCGCGGTTCCAGACTTTTGCTTCTTCATGACGACGACCTTCTGCTTCCAGGCGCGATTTCCGCACTTAACGCCGCCTTTTCATCTTCCCCCTCCGTGATTGCCGCCTATGGACTGCAACAAGTGATCCTGCAGAATGGCGAATTCTCTGAACCCGATACTAAAAAGCACGATGCATTTTCAAAACGCGGTCCGGAGTTCACCGGCTTGCAGACCGACGTGGTCAAATCCGCTCTCTGGCTCCAATTTCCCAACAATGGCTATCTGATCGACTCGGCCATCGCTCGAGCCGTCGGTTATCGCAAGGAAGAACTTGTGGGCGATGCTTGTGACGCGGATTTCGCCATCCGCGTGGCACTCGAAAATCGCAACGCCCATTTTGCTTTTTTGAACCGCTACACCAGCCAGTACCGCTTGACCAGCGTCGCCCTCCGTTTGGCGCACAACGCTTGCGGCAGAAGCTTTGAACACATCCTGGCCATCAAGGATTTGACCCCCGTTCAGGTGCAGGCTCGCGACGAACTCTTGCGCAAATCTGCCGAGGAAGCGGTGGTCGATAATGCCTTGCAGCGTCGCAGAAAACAGGCTTTACGTATTTTTCTTTCGCCCTTTTATCCCACTAGAAAGCTCAACGCCAAGTCCGCTTATCACCTTGGCTTGATTGCCCTGCCGGGACTTTTGGCCCTGCGCGAGCGCTTTCACAAACGCTGGGGCAATCGCGCTTTGACGGAAGCGGGAGCCGCATCCTGACCATGGAGTTCAATTTGAATATTCAGGACCTCAAATAAATGTCTGAACTCATTACCATTTCTATTCCCACGCACCGCCGTCCTTCGGTGTTGCTGCACGCCCTTCACTCCTGCTTCATCCAGGACTATCGTCCCTTGGAGATCGACATCGGTGACGATTCTCCATCGCCGGATTCCCGTACTTTGGTTGAATCGCTTGAGCCCCCGCAGGGCATTTCCTTGAGGTATTGGCAAAATTCTCCCTCGCTGAAACAGGCCGCCAACGTGAATAAGCTTCTTCGCGCGGCGCGCGGGTCCAAACTTGTGCTGCTGCACGACGATGACGCGCTGCTGCCCGGTGCAATTTCAGCCATGCACCAGGCCTTTGATATGTCTCCTTCGGTAATTGCTACCTATGGTTTGCAGCAAGTACTCCACGAAAACGGCGAACTTTCTCCAGCTGACGCGGAAGCCTACAACAGTTGCGCATTTCGCACCCCGGAGTTGGCCGGCTTGCAACAGGACGTGCTCACCTCTGCGCTGTGGATGCAGTTCCCCAACAACAGCTATCTGATCAAGACAGAGCTGGCCCGTCAGGTTGGCTATCGCAGTGAACAGGAGGTCGGCGACGGCTGCGATAGCGATTTCGGTGTGCGACTGGCGCTGGCCAATCGCGAAGCCCATTACGTTTTGCTGAACCGCTACACCAGCCAGTATCGTCTATCGTCCACCGGCCTTCACCTGGTCCGCAACACTTGGGCTGGAACCGTGGATCGCTTGCTGGCCTTGCAGGACCTGACGCCCGGTCAGCAGCAAGCTCGCGACAGCACCGTGCGAAAAGTGGTTGTCGAAGCCATAGTCGAAAACGTGTTGAAGGGCAGGAAAAGGCGGGCTCTCAACTTATTCCTTTCGCCTTACTATCCGCGTAATAAGTTCAGCGTCAAGACCGCTTATCATCTCGGCTTGATTGCCCTTCCGGGCCTTGTGCAACTCCGTGATCGTTACCGCCGTCCTAGCACAGCGCGTGCTGGGCTGACGCGCGATCGCTATCGCGCTAGCTCCAGGATCGTGAGGCGATCGCTTACTCGCATGCTTTGCTCCGAGCCATCCCCAATTTTATGGACTTGATCGAGCCGTCGTTCTGCAGTTGATGGGACGTTATCTTCATCGCCCGCCGGGTGTTGAATGGTTACCTTCTGCTCGGGCACCTTGGTTTGTTTCTTGGAGTTCACGTCGTATCCTGGCGCTTCGACCCAAATCGCTAGATAGAAAGTGCCATTGCGCTTCTGTAGCAATACATCGCGAACATTTTCCAGACTTCCGGAAAGCATCATCTGCAATTGCCCGGTGACGAATACTGGGCCTGGATCCTTCAAGGAGTTGCAGCACGTTTTTCAACGCGTTGAATGCCGGCTTCGGTGAAAAATCCGCGCGCAGCAGCCCGTACGTGGTATCGCCGGCCTGTCCTTTCTTCCCGGTGTCGAGCAATTCATAAATAAAAGTTCTCTGAATCCCGTGCCTCACCTGCTCAAACAGCAGCCGCGGCAAATATTTTCCGGATACTTCCTCCGGCACCCCGTTCGTCTTATCTTTATCGTTGAAGTACCCCGTCTCCGTAGTCACCACTGCTTTGCCCGGCCAAGCTTGCGATACCAGTTTCAAATTCCATTCGTAACTTCCGTAACCGTTATCGCCCCACCCGGAAGTTCCAGGGTTTCGCCCGCCCAGATAGTTATGCAGGTTCGCAAAATCGAAATATTGCTGCGTGTCGATCATCTTGCGAAAGGACGTTTCCTGCGTCAATGACGGTCCGATGATGGGAAACGCGGCGGTCGCGGGATCCGATTTCACCGCCTTGTGCAGTTTGGCCACAAACACCTTGAGCGTTCCGGCCCAGTCCGCATCGCCGCTCTGATCGTATTCGTTGGGTGCCTCATACGCTTCGAAACCGTCCCGCACCCTCCGTGGATAATCCACCAGCAGCGTTTCGCTTTCTTTAGGCGACGTAATCAGCGTAGCTTTTACTCCCATTCTGCCAAGTTCATTTAACCGTTCGTAATAGGGCGCCCAGGATGTGTCGATCAATCCGTCGCGCACGTGCCGCACGCCCAGCGTTTCTATCGCCTTGCTCACCGCCGCGAAATCCCCGTAAGGCGTATCGTTGTAATGCAAATGAATGTTGACGCCCACGCTATCAACAAATGCATCCGCGCTCACCGCTTTCACTGCCTCCATCCGCGGTTCCTGCGCCGCGAATCGATATACCAGGCACAGCACCACAATCGCCAACGCTTTCATGCCGGCAAATCTCCGCAATTTGAGAAACAAAGCAGGAGATTACCACCTATCGGAAGTCAGATTAGTTTGTAATTTATGGCCGATGGAATGCGGAGCGATACGCGCCCCGTAAAAGTTCTCTCGTTCCCGTCACGCGTCAACTGTTTGCCGGGACCCGATCTCGCTTGTGCTAATTAAAATCCTCAAGCCACTCGCGGATTCAGGCGCGTACCGGGTTCGTTTTGAAAGCCAGCAGAAAAGTCCGTGCCAATGTCGGAGTTTCGGTGAAATTTTGTGCCCGTAAGGGCGATTCCAGAAAGGTGCTGTATCCCGGTATATCTCTAGGATCTATATCATCCAGGTTCCGAAAGCCCATCGACCAGTCCGGGAACTCCCGTTTCTCCGCAGGGCCCTCCAGCAATTTCACGAAGTTTTTATGCCGTGGATCTCTGGAGATTTTGGCGCTCAGCCAGCGCACGGGCGTCTCCTCCCCCTCCAAAGCCTGCATAAAATCTCCATCCTTATATAAGAGCATTCCGGTGACCCCCAGTTTCTCGTTATTTCTCCGCGAGACTTCCAGTAACTCCAGTAAGTCCTCTTTTACGAATGGGTTAACGCTTGAGCTGATGTAGATGAACTGGA
>CAVTAN010000004.1:0-508287 GCA_963732705.1 uncultured Acidobacteriota bacterium
AGTGGCTTTGAGTGAGGACGTCAGCAGCACCCCTAATAAGGTAGCCGCTCCTAGTAACCCGGAAGCCAGGATAGCGTTGCGCCGGCTTTGCCCGCTGGCCAGCACCACCGACGCCACCGTGAAGCCCTCCGGCAGCTTGTGCAAAAAAATCGCCACGAAAATCACCATCCCCAGCCACGTCGACACCAGAAACCCCGAGGCAATCGCCACCCCGTCAAAAAAGTGTGTATGGCCAGCCCCAGCAGCATGGTCGTCCGCGCGTGATGATGCCGGACTTCCTCGTGATACGTCTCTTCCCCAAAATGAAAATGCGGCGCAAGGATGTGTTCGAACAAATGCACCAAAAAATATCCCGACCAGCACAAAAACGTAGGCGCTCGTCCCCCGCCATCCGCACCGATTCCGGCATCACTTCGATGAAACGCCACCGCCAGCATGTATCCCGCGCCCAGCGCCATAAAGTAGTGCAGAAATCTTCGCGGCCAGTCCGCGGTGAACCACGAAATAATCCGCCCAGCAAATTTCCCGCCGCGGCCACCAACCCAAGCCCCGCCGCCAACCCCACCCGCGCTGCATATTTGAGGGATCCCATCAAGTAGCAAACAATCAGCCGTCAGAACTTCACTTCCTCCGCGTCAGAAATATTCTGCGGTCCTCTGAGACCGCACCTCAGCGCTGAGTTAATCTCTGCTTTTTCCTATCCCGTATGCCGGAACAAAATCACATCCCCTTCTTGCACCACATACTCTTTCCCCTCCAACCGCACCTGCGCCTTCTCCCGCGCCGCCGCAACACTCCCCGCCGCCAGCAAATCATTCCACCGCACCACTTCCGCGCGAATAAACCCCTTCTCAATATCGCTGTGAATCTCCCCGGCCGCCTTCACCGCCGTCGACCCCTTGTGAATCGTCCACGCCCGCACTTCCGGCTCCCCCGCCGTAAAAAACTGAATCAATCCCATCAAGTCATACGTCGCGCGAATCAATCGGTTCAGCCCCGGCTCCTTCAATCCATAAGAAGACAGCAGCTCCGCCGCTTCCTTCTCGTCCATCTCCGCCAATTCCGCCTCAAGCCGCCCGCAAATCGCCACCACCGCCGTATTCTTCCGCCCTTCAGCGCACCCAGCTTGTGCCGCTCCACCGCCGTGTCCAGCTCCGCCGCTTCGTCGTCCCCCAGATTCAGCACATACAGCATCGGCCGCTGCGACAAAAACAAAAATCCGCCAATCGGCTTCCGCTCCTCCGGCGTCAACTCCAATTCCCGCAGCGGCTTCTCCGCCTCCAGATGCGCCTTGCACTTCTCCAGCACCGTTTTCTCGAGCTTCCAGAAGCGGATCCTCTCTTCTTCTTCAAATCTTTTTCCAGCCTCTCCAGCCGCCGCGTGATCTGGTCGTGATCCGCAAAATCAGCTCCAACTCCAGATTCGTCGCATCCCGCAACGGATCAATGCTCCCCGCCGCATGCGGCACCGACGGATCGTCGAACACACGGATCACATGCGCAATCGTATCCACTTCGCGCAGCGGCGCCAGCGCATCGCGATTGCGATCCTTCTGCATCCCGCCAACATCCACGTATTGCACCGTGGCGTACGTAATTTTCTTGGGGTTATACAGCTTTGCCAGTTCCAGCAGTCGCGGCTCCGGCACTTTCGCCACGCCCACGTGCGTGCCCTGGGCCCCGGCCTTACCTTCAAGACTGGCTTTGGTAAGAATGCGAAATAAAGTGGTCTTCCCGACCTGCGGCAATCCAATAATTCCTGTTTGCATAAACGCGGTATGTTAACACAGCGCCACACTTGGCTCGCCGCACGCCAGATGAATAGCGCCGGCAACCCGCCACATCCACATAGATGTGCTTACTGAGAACCGCGGCGCTCGGCTTCACGCAATGCCCCAGAAAATTTTTCCAGCGCGGTTAGTCGCAAAAACCCGGATAGACGTGGCGGAAGTTGTGTGCTAACAAACTCCTGTTTCTTTATCGCTGACGTCACAACCGCCAGCGCGAAAACCCATGACCACCACTCCCACGCTGCCCTTCGACTTGCGCATCGCCAAAGCCGCCTTGGCCTCCAAAGACGAGCGCCTAGCCCGCCTCATCGAAGAAACCGTTGAATTCCAGATCGAAATGGAATCCACCGACAGCCCT
The DNA here is from genome assembly GCA_963732705.1 of uncultured Acidobacteriota bacterium. Lineage (GTDB taxonomy): Bacteria > Acidobacteriota > Terriglobia > Acidiferrales > UBA7541 > Acidiferrum. Next base: position 2,148 of record CAVTAN010000004.1, read on the forward strand.
TACGAAGCCCTCATGGAGTCCATCACCTACCAATCCATCTCCGGCAAAGCCGCCGCCACCATTTTCGCCCGCATCAAAGCCCTCGGCTCCAATGGCCGCGCCCCCACCCCTCAGGAAATGCTGAAGCTGCGCCCGCAAAAACTTCGCAAAGCCGGCCTCTCCGGCGCAAAAGTCCTGGCCATGAAAGATCTCGCCCAGAAAACCATCGACGGCGTCGTTCCCACCTGCGAACAAGCCAGAAAATGTCCGACGACGAACTAGTCGAACGCCTGGTCTCCGTCCGCGGCATCGGCGCCTGGACCGTTGAAATGTTTTTGATTTTCCGCCTGGGCCGCCCCGACGTGCTGCCCATCCACGACCTGGCGGTGAAAAAAGGTTGGTCCGTGACCTACGGCAAAAAACGCATGCCCAAGCCCAAGGAGTTACTGGCCTTCGGCGAACGCTGGCGCCCCTACCGCACCCTCGCCAGTTGGTACCTCTGGCGCGCCTTCGAACGCGCCGGCTACAAAACCACCAAGAAAATCGCTAAAGCCACCGCCAAAAAGAAAAAAGCCCTGCAACAAACCGCCAAAGCGTTGCGCCCTACTAAAAATCCCGCTAAGCGCAATTTCAAATCGCGGAGAAAGAATTCTTCCGTTTAGATCTCTGACGTTTCTTTACGCTGCAACCCCAGCCGTCTCGCGTACCAGCAAAAATATAGCTGAAATTCCCGCCAACAAAACCACGCTCTCCAGGGACACCGACACCCGGTGCAACCGCGAAAACTCCGCCAGCAGCGGACTATCCGCCGCCGTCCCCTGAATCGAGCCCATCTGCACCCGCAACCCCGCCATCTTCGCGCTAACCGTAAACTGCGAAATCAGCGTGGCCACCATCATCACGACCACGCCCCATCCCGCACCCGAAAAAGCCCCGCCCAACCCTCGCGTCAAAACCAACCGCGCCACCAAAAAAATCGCCCCGCAAATCAACCCGCCGAAATGCATTCGCGTCAGCGCAAACCCCACCATCGCCCCCGCCGCATCCCGCGACCCCAAAACATGAAACGCCCCCGGAGCCACCACGAAACTCAAAAACACATCGCTCCCCAGCCACAGCCCCAAACACAAAAACTCCACCCCCCGCAAAAAATTACTCATAACCACGATTCACCCCACCAATTTTATGCCCAGACGGCATGCGTTCGCTTTTACGCGCATTGCCAACACCTGAACCACACGCACCGCTTCCACTTCCGAAGTACCGTACGCCATCACTCCCGGCAATACCTTGTTTCAGCCATTTTCCTCTTTCGCCGAACCGTGAGGAGCACCGCTTCGTGTGCCCTAACAGTTTACAATTCTCAAGCAAAATTTTCCCTTTGAACACACCCGCACCTCGCCCGCATCAGCCATTTCCGCGATTAATGAGAGACTTATCTTGGCGAAGATAAAAAGTGGTGGGCGATAAAGGACTCGAACCTTTGACCTCTCCCGTGTGAGGGGAGCGCTCTAACCAACTGAGCTAATCGCCCGCGTTACCAACATCCGCTTTACGCAGTGGTCTATTTGTAACAGGAAGGGCCCGGGTTTTCAACCAATGCCGACTGCCACCTCTCAGATTGTCGCGCAATTGCAGCGCAGCATCGCGCGCGCCATCTATGGCAAAGAAGAAGCCATCCAGCTCGCACTCATCACGCTCCTCGCTCGCGGCCATCTGCTCATCGAAGACGTCCCCGGCGTGGGAAAAACTACCCTGGCCCAGGCCATCGCCAAATCTTTCCACTGCAGCTTTCAGCGCGTGCAGTTCACTTCCGACCTGCTCCCCAGCGACGTCCTGGGCGTAAGCGTTTACAATCCCGTCTCCCGCGAATTCGAATTTCGCCCCGGCCCCATCTTCGCCAACGTAGTCTTGGCCGACGAAATCAACCGCACCACTCCGCGCACGCAATCCGCTTTGCTCGAGGCCATGAACGAAGCCCAGGTCAGCATCGACGGCAAAACCATGAATCTTCCGCAGCCCTTCCTGGTTATCGCCACGCAAAATCCCGTCGAGCATCACGGCACCTATCCGCTCCCGGAATCCCAACTCGATCGTTTCCTCATGCGCATCAAGATGGGCTATCCCTCCGTCGAAACCGAGCGCGAAATTCTGCGCAAGCGCGTCGGAGTACGCGGAGAAAATCCCCTCGACGCCCTGGAGCCGGTCGCCGACGTCAACGAAGTCCTGGCCATGCAGGAATCCGTGGCCGAAATTAAAGTCGACTCCAGCCTCCACGATTACGCCCTGGAAATCGTCAATCGCACCCGCACCTCCGAGCTGCTGGCCCTCGGCGTCAGCCCCCGCGGCACCTTGATGCTGCAGCGCGCCGCTCAGGCCCGCGCCTTCCTCGACGGCCGCGACTACTGCCTGCCCGACGACTTCAAACAACTGGCCGTCCCCGTCTTCTCTCATCGCGTGGTCGCCAGTTCCCGTCACGCCTCGCTGCAGAAAAAATCCGAGACCACCGAGTCCGTCCTCCGCGACATCGTGGAAGCCGTTCCTGTACCCCTGTGAACCCGCGCGCCGTCACGCTTTCTCGCGGATGCTCTCAAGCCACGCCGGAATCTCTAAGGACTCTCTCCGGCGCGCATAAATCTCCCGCACATTTTACATCCGCCCTCGCATGCCCATGAGCATCAACCACTCCTTCGTCGCTCAATTCTGGGCCCGCTCCCAGCGCGTCGCTCGCGATCGCTCTCCCGTGCGCACCTTTCTTCTCGCCATGGCCGCTCTCACCGTGGCCTTGCTGCTGGCCCTGTACTCCGGCGCCGCCGCCGAACTCGGCCAGATTTTTCTTGCCAGCGCGTCGGCGCTCACCGCATTGCTCGTGGCCGCCTGGGTCGCCGTCACTCTCGTCCCGGTGCTCGCTCGCCGCACCCCTCTTCGCTGGGTCGGCTACAAAATGGAATATCGCGTCTCGCGCGCCGGTTGGATGTATCTGGTGGGCATCGTCCTCGTAGCCCTCGCCGCCCTGAACACCGGCAACAATCTTTTATTCCTCGTACTCTCCTGCCTGATCGCCATCATCCTGATGTCCGGCATCCTTTCTTCCATCACTCTATCCGGCGTCGAAATGCGCCTCCACCTTCCCGAACACATCTTCGCCGGCCAGCCCGTCCGCGCCACCATCGAGCTGCAAAACGACAAACACACTCTCCCCAGTTTTTCCCTGCGCGTCGAAGCCGCCAAACCTAAAAACGCACCGGCCTCCGCCATCCTCGAAACTCCCGTCTATTTCCCCTATCTCCCCAAACGCGAGCGCGTGCAGCAAACCGTGCCCATGACTTTCCTGCGCCGCGGCATCCATCGCCAGGACACCTTCCGCATCGTCACTCGTTTTCCCTTCGGCTTTCTGCAAAAATCCCGCCGCCTCGATTTAAAAACCGAAGCCGTCGTGTATCCCTCCGTTGCTCCCTCGGAAGAATTTGTGGAAGTTCTTCCCGGCCTGCACGGCGCTCTCGAAAGCCTTTCCAAAGGCCGCGGCCAGGATTTATACGCGCTGCGCAGTTACGTGGCCTCCGACAGCGTCCGCCATGTGCACTGGAAAGCGTCCGCCCGCTTGGGTTCTCTGATGGTTCGCGAATTCACCCGCGAAGACGATTGCCGCGTTTTGCTGGTTCTCGATCCGCACATTAGTTCCGTGCTCACTCCCGGCAGCAAGCCCACCACCCACACCGCCGCCGAGCGTTTCGAACGCGCCGTCACTCTCTGCGCCGCTCTCACCTGGCATTTTTACGAACGCAACGCCGCTCTCCAATTCCGCAGTGCCGGCTTCGAAACTCATCTCACCCAGGCCGAAGACATCGTCTTCCCCATCCTCCGTTACCTGGCCACCGCCAGCCCTCTGCCCGTCGACCCCCAGCACAAACTCATCGCCGACCTCTCCGCATCCCCTGAACTCTTCAAGCTCATCGTCACCAGTCAGCAACGGGGCACCATCCCCGCCAGCGTCTGGCACTCCTCCTACGTTATTTTTCTCGACGATTTATTCGACAATCGCGAATCCCCAGCCTTCCACCGCGCTTAAGTTCACTGTAGGTGGAAAATCATTGCAGCCTTCTGGCAGTTTTACGGAAGGCCCGTCTCGCAATCCACTGCATCGACTGTGCGAGAATGTCTCGTCCATGCCTCCCGCTCCGCGCCGCACCAAGCCTCAACTTCAGTCGCTTCGCTCCCAACTCCTGGCCTGGTTCGCTGAACATCAACGCGACTTGCCCTGGCGCCGCAACCGCGATCCCTACCGCATCTGGATTTCCGAAATCATGTTGCAGCAAACCCGCGTAGCCGCGGTCATACCCTACTTCGAAAAATTCTTGGCCCGCTTCCCCGACGCGCCATCTCTCGCCGCCGCCGAGGAACCTGAGGTCCTCCGCATGTGGTCCGGCCTTGGTTATTACAGCCGCGCCCGCAATCTGCAAACCGCCGCCCGCCAGATCGTCGCGCAACACGCCGGAGCGTTCCCCGAAAGCCTCCCGGAAATCCGCGCCCTGCGCGGAATCGGCAACTACACCGCCAACGCCATCCTCAGCATCGCTTTTAACCAGCAACACGCTGTCCTCGATGGCAACGTTGCCCGCGTCATCGCCCGCCTTGAAGCTCTACGCGGCGATCTTCGCGAATCCGCTCGCTGGCAACTCCTGCAAAAAACCGCCGACACTTTCCTTGCCCTTGAATCCCCCGGCAACTGGAATCAAGCCATGATGGAACTGGGCGCCACCATCTGCACCCCGCGCGCCCCGCAATGCCTGATCTGCCCCGTCTCGCAACACTGTCGCGCCCGCAAACTCGGCCTGCAAAATGTCATCCCCGAAAAACGCAAAAAACACCCCACCGTCCAAGTCACTTTAGCCGCCGCCGTCTTCACCGATCCCCAGGGCCGCTGTCTGCTCCTGCCCCCACCCAAACAAAAAGCAGAAAAATCCCACGCCACCCACATCCCCACCCTGGTCTCCAAAATGTGGCACTTCCCCACCATCCCCATACTCACTCAAGATCCCAACTCAGTAGCCAACAGCGCAAGCTCATCCTCGCCAGTTAACACTTCTCTGCGGCGGTCGGTAGTCACTGGCTCCGGCTCACAAGTTTCCATGCGCCTGACGCTTCCGTCAGCCGACAAGCGCGTTAAGCAATCAGTCCATCTTGATTCAGAATTTGGTTCACTTCGAGATGACTCACGAGCTGAGTTAGACACGAAACACGCCGCGGCCCAATCAGGCAAAAATAGTCGCCGATCAGAGTCAGTCCAAAACAAGTCAGAATCCCAACTCCGCCGCTATCTATCAAAACTCCTGCCGAAGTCATTCGCCGCACTTACACCGTTCATCGCACTTAAATCAGTCCGCCACGCGGTAACCTACCGCTCCATCACCATCCACCCCTTCCAAATTCCCTGCCCCAAACTCCCCAACCTCCCAGGCTCCCAAAAAGTTCCCCTCCCCGACATCTCCACCCTCCCCATCTCCAACCTGACCCGCAAAATCGCCCACGCCGCCCTGAATCCAGCACTCTAACGGCGCAGGAACGAAAATGTGCGCTGACGTAACCCACTCGGTTCCATCCACTCCGCCCCGGACTATCACCCGACCCGCATCACTCACTTCGCGACCGCAATTCATCCTAAAAAAGAGTCGTACTCACTCCCGCTTCAGCGGTCGCTCCATAATTTCCCCCATCGCCGCCATCGCCTGTTTCCCATGGTGCAAAATAGCCTCGACTTGAGCAGTAATTGGCAACTCGACATGATGCTGATCGGCCAGCGCCAAAAGCGCCCCAGCAGTCCCAACCCCTTCGGCAACCATACGCGTGTCGCCCAATATCTCAGCCAGCGCGCGCCCCTTGCCAAGTTCAATTCCCAGCCGACGGTTGCGACTGAGGCTACCCGTACACGTCAAAACCAGATCGCCGAGCCCGGCAAGCCCACTCAAGGTCTCGGGTTGCGCACCCAAAGCCGTCGACAGTCGTGCCATTTCTGCCAAGCCGCGCGTGATCAACGCGGCGATGGCATTACTTCCCAACCCCAACCCCTGGCACGTCCCCGCCGCGATGGCGATCACGTTTTTCATCGCGCCCGCCAGTTCCACGCCAAGTACGTCCTCGTTGGTATACAAACGAAACGATGGTCCCGAAAATTCCCGTTGAATATAATCCGCCAACGGCAAATCCCCACTCACCAATCGAGCCATCCCTTGCGCCGCCACCACCACCGCCGTCGGATCGCCGCGAGCCGCTTCCAACGCAAAGGAAGGCCCGGAAAGCACCGCTACCAGGGGCGTAAGTGGCCGCGCGAAAACCTGCTGCACCACCTCGCTCATACGCAAATTGCTCTTCGGTTCCAGGCCTTTGGTAGCGCTCACAAACACCCTGCTGGCAGCGAGTGTGTCCGCGGAAATCGAGCCCTGCAAAAAAGCCCGAGCCTGCGTGTACACCCCCCGGGCATGCGCGGCGGGCATCGCTCCCACAATTATTTCCGCCCCCTGCAACGCCTGTTCCATGCTGTGGGTGACCACAACGTCGCGCGGCAGCAGACATCCGGGAAGGTACAAATGGTTCTCTCGGCTGCTGCAAATCGCCACAGCCAGAACCGGGTCGTGCACCCACAAAGAAATCCGATGAGCCATCCGGCTTCGCGCAAGCACCATGGCCAGCGCCGTTCCCCAACTGCCGCCGCCGAGAATCGCGATACTGCTCATTCCGTTTTGCCGGTTTTTCCTGTTGAGAATTTCGGTTCGACGCCCTCTACCAGCCGTTGAATATTGGCGTCGTGCATATAGATGATCAGCAGTGCGGCGGCCATTGTGCCGAAAATCACCGCAGTCGGCGGAGCATGCGGCGGAGCCCATAAAAAATAAATCAGCAACGGCATGGCTGCCGCGGCGGAAATGGAACCCAGCGACACGTATTTCCAATACGCCGTCACCAACGCGAACAGCGCCAGCGAACCTAGCGCTGCGGGTGCGCACAACGCCAGGAAAACTCCCAACGCAGCCGCCACTCCTTTTCCGCCCTTGAAGTTAAGCCAGATCGGGAAGCAGTGACCAACCAGAACCGCCAGCCCGGCAATCATCATCCAGGTAGCGCTCTCGCCGGAATAACGCCCGGCAATCCACACGCCGGCAAATCCTTTGCCAGTATCGAACAGCAATGTCAGGATTCCCGCCGCCGGACCGGCTACCCTGGTGACGTTCGCCGCCCCGATATTTCCGCTGCCCGCCTGGCGAATATCTTCCCGGGCCAAGAGCCGGGTGATCAGCACGCCAAAAGGAACCGACCCCAGCAAGTACGCCGTCGCCACAATACCGATCAAAGTAATGGATATGCCAAACATGCCTTAAGCGTTGGCCGCCATGGCAAACGAGAAAGACGCCCGCGAAGTGTATTGGGAGCCGCCCGATCCCAGCTTGCTTTCGAGCAGGTGAAAGCCTTCCGGGGTGATCGAACCAAAGCCGCGGCTGCTGTTTTCTTTAACCAGCGCGCGAATCGCCGGCACGCTTTGGCTGTGTTTGAATCGAGCCAGGGTGACGTGCGGCAAAAAATCCCGCTTCTCACCGGGAAAACCCAGGTGCTCCAGGCGGCGGCTGATTTGCGCGGCCAGCAGCTTCAAAAAAGGGGAAGGGTCCGTGAGGGCGCAGAGAACACCTCCCCGCTTACCGCCGAAGGAATAGCCCAGGCCGCAAAAATTCGCCTTGGGAGTCCGTTCCGGGCGCACCCCGCGCAGCATGTCGATGATGTCCTGCAATTCTTCCTTGGAAATCGACCCTATAAATTTTAGTGTCAGGTGAAAATTTTCCGGCGGCACCCAGCGCAACTCCGGAAGCGCGGCACGCAAATTGTTTTGCAGCGCGGCGAGATTCTGCCGCACCGTATCGGAAACTTCCAGCGCTACGAATAAACGCATGGCCGTCCCTCGGACCCCAAAATCTCCTGCTCAGCTGCGCGTCCTGGCTTTCGGGGAAAGCTTGGCCTCGCCGCCCTTATACAAAAAATGCATGCGCACCAGATCCAGCGCTACTTGCGAAGCCTGCCAGCGAATCGATTCGCGGTCGCCCGGTAGCGTCACCGCCCGTTCCGCCAAACCGCCGCTGTGAGCCAGCGCGATATGCACGGTCCCGACCGGTTTTTCCTCGCTGCCTCCGCCGGGCCCGGCAATCCCGGTTACCCCCACGCCAATCATGCTGCCCACCCGCCGCCGGATTCCATCGGCCAGCGCCACCGCCACTTCCGGGCTTACCGCGCCTTTGCTGGCAATCAGTTCCGGCGGCACATCGGCCCACGCCGTCTTCCGCTCATTGCTATAGCACACCACCCCGCCCAGAAAATAGCTGGAACTGCCGGCAATGCTGGTCAGCCGCTGCGCCAGCAGCCCGCCAGTGCAACTTTCGGCCACCGCGATGGTCGTATTATTCATGGTCAGTTCGTGGGCCACCACTTCGTGCAGCGGCTGGCCGTTGCGGGAAAAAATCCGGTCGGTCAGCGCGATGTCGAAGCCCCGCTCAATCTCATCCAAAGTCCTTTTAGCTTCTTCGGGTTCCTCGCTCCACAGCCGCAGATGGATTTGAATCTCGCCCAGCGCGGCCAGCACAGTGGTATTCACCTTCTCGTAGCGTTTGTAGATTGGCGCGATGCGTTCCTCCACATGCGATTCGCCCATCCCAGTGACCCGCAGTTCCCGGTGAAAAAGCCGCACCCCGCTGCTGCGGCGCGCCAGCCGTGGCGCTACGCCCGATTCGAACAGCCCGCGCATCTCCCGCGGCGGCCCTGGAAGCAACACGATGGTGCGGTCTCCAACTTCCAGCCACAGTCCCGGCGCAGTCCCCCGCGGATTGTCCAAAGCTTCAGCGCCTTCGGGAACCATCGCCTGCCGCAAATTGATTTGCGGCATCTCGCGTCGAAAACTCCGGAAGCGCGTTTCGATGGCCTGCACAATGCGATCGTCGCGCTGCAGTTTCCGCCCCAGCAAATCGGCCACAGTTTCGCGCGTGAGGTCGTCCGCCGTCGGCCCCAGCCCGCCGCAGGAAATAACCAGCTCCACGCGCTTCAGGGCTCCCGCAAAAGCGTCGCTCAGATGTTGCGGATCGTCGCCCACCACCGTTTTGCGCAGTACTTCAATGCCCAGCTTGTTTAATTCTTCGGTGAGATACAGCGAATTGGTATCCAGCCGGTCGGGAGTGAGAAGCTCGGAACCCACCGCGATGATTTCCGCTTTCATCGGCGGCGATTATCCGAGAAGAGGCAAGCCGCGTATTTCCCAATCCAGCGTGAACAGTGCGCTGGTGGTCGCCACAATGGCCCGCCCGGAAGGTTGCAGCGCCAACCCCACAATGCCGGACCCGCTCAAAACCATTTCTGGATGACCTTGCGGGGTAATCCGCACGATCCCCCGGTGCCCGCCATGACATGCCGCCACGTACAAATTTCCGTCGCGATCGAAAGCCAACCCTTGCGGACGTCCAAGGCCCCGGTAGAAAACGCTCACCTCGCCGCCCGTGGTGATGCGATGGATGCGATCGAAACTTGAAGTCGTGGGCCCGGCCACGTACAAATCTCCGCTGGGATGAAAGGCCAGATGGTACGCCGCGAAGGAAGGCTCCAGCGTGGCGAAAACAAAAATTTCCCGGCTCGGACTGATCTTGAAAATTGTTCCGCTGCGATCCCCTACGTACAAATTTTTATCTTTGTCGAAAGCGATGCCCGTGGCCACGCCCATGCCTTCAATCCATTCCTCCGAGCGCCCCTCGGGAGTGATGCGATGGATAGTCCCATCGTGGCGGCAGGAGACGAACAGGTTCCCGGCGTGATCCACCGCCAGCCCGGTGGGATTGATAAGCGCGGTGATGAAAGGCTTGATGCTGTAGTTGGCGGTAATTTTGTACAGCGAAACCGGAACCCGCTGCCCTCGCGGTCCACTGAAGGTAACAAAAATATTTCCGTTGGCGTCCACCGCCGGATTGCTGACCGGGTGCAGATTGTCGGCAATTTGCAGCCCGATAGCGATGGGATACGGCTGGCTTTCGTGCTCCGCGCTGGTAACTCGCACAATTCCGCCGGTGGCGCCGTCGGGCACCCGCGCAATCAGCCGCTTCCCGCTGGACAGCGCCAGGCTCCCTTCCGCTTCGCCAAATCGAACCAGCGGACGCGCGTGTGCCCCCGAAACGAAGCCGCTACCGTGGATGGTAATTTCCCCGCCCGGTATGGCCGCCGTCGGCGCTACCCGCTCAATGCGCGGACTGCCATTTTTTTCCGCTGCCCCGCCGAAACCTAAGCCCACTTTCATAGCACCCTGAAGTGTAACGCGACCTGCAGCACAATTGCAGCGTACATACCCGCCATCCAGTCGTCGGCCATGATGCCCCAGCCTCCCGGAAGATTTTCCAGTTGCCGCGCGGGAAACGGCTTCCAGATATCGAAGAGTCGAAAAAGTATAAAGCCCAGCAGCCCGGATTTCCAATTCAGCAGCAGCACCGGCGAGAAAATAAAATAAGTGATGAGTTGCCCGGACACTTCGTCGATGACGATCCATTGCGGATCTTTGACCCGCGCGTACGCGGCGGCGCGATGGGAGGCAATTACCCCGAGACTGGCGACGACAACAATCGCCATGCATGCTGGCATCCATCCAACGCCGTGGAACTCTCCCGTGGCGCTCCATCTAAATCTCGAAAACTTGTTGACGCTCATCCAGTTGACGAGCAGCGCCAGGGCCACCCCGCCCAGCGAGCCCCAGGTGCCGGGCGCTTTCGGTAGATACCCAAGTCCAAACCAGGTCGCCAGTAAAATAGAAAATCGCGGTTTAGTGCGCGGCCCGGAAACTTGATTCTCGATATTCGCGGGCAAGTTGTGGTCGGCAAAGGCGGGCACGCTGTAAGGGTATCCCAGCAGCGGGGTGCGAGTCAGGTGCGCAAGCGAGCGGCAGCGTCACACGAAATCAGAGATCGGCCTCGTCGCGATCGGGAAGATCCAGAATAATCGTCTTGCGATCTCCTTCTTCGCTGTCGTCTTCGTTAAAAATCGGGTCGGAGACCACGTATTTTTCGCTGGCCCAGTTACCCAGGTCGCGATCTCTACAGCGTTCGCTGCAAAAAGGGAAATCCGCGTCGGTCGCGGAATCGGTGGAAGCTTTACAAATTGGGCATTTGTGTTTCATGAGCGCCTGCCTGCTGATCATTATGTTTCGGATGCGCAGTTCTTATCCAACGCACTTACTCCGAATCGGCTTTCGCCTCTTCGATGCCGCCGCGGGCCGTTCAGATATCATGAATGTTTCGGAGTTTAACGCACGCGAACAATTAGCCGTCGAGTTCGCGGAAATTAAGCCAAGACCCGGAGAGCGGCCCCGGTAGAAATCCTCGTCAGTTGCTCGACCGGAGGCGGCGCTGTAGTTCTCCGCGCGATCGCGTTCGCAACGCCATCGGGTTCCTGTGCAAATTCCCTTCGCGCGCCAATCTCCACCACGCGCCCGATCACGTCGTAATCATCGGTCTTCGTAATCTCTACGCGAACCACATCGCCCATTACAGCCACGCGATTCGGCAGAAGACCGGGCAGTTCAATATCCGTGAGATAAATTTTCCCGTCGATTTCCGGGGCCATGCCTTCCAGCCGCGCTTCCCAAACCAGCGGGTTATCTTTGGACGGCCCTTCCATCAGCGCCGTCACCACCGAGCCTTTTTTCGCCCGCAGATTTTCGCGCGAGATTTTTTTCTGGATAGCCATCAGCTGATTGCGGCGATGGCTGATCGAGCGCAGGCTCCACTTTATCGGCCAGCGGATAGCTGGCGGCGTTGTCGACATCCGAATATTCGAACACTCCCATCCAATCCAGTTTGGCCGCCCGCACAAAATCGCAAAGTTCCGCGAAATCCGCCTTCCGTCTCGCCCGGAAAGCCGACGATAAAAGACGTCCGCAGCGAGACGCCCGGAATCGTCGTGCGCGCCCGCTCCAGCAATTTCAGAAAAGCGTCGCCGTGGCCGCCGCGCTTCATGCGCGCCAGCACGTTGCGGCTGGCGTGCTGCAGCGGCATATCCATGTAGCGCGCGATGCGCGGGCTGGACGCCAGCGTGTCCAGCAGTTTTTGCGTAACCCGATTGGGATAAGCGTACAGAAAGCGCACCCACAGCAATTCTTCGATCTGCGAAAGACGCGTCAACAGTTGCGCGAGGCCGTCGCGCAAGCCCAAATCTTCGCCGTAGGAAGTAGTGTCCTGGCCAATCAGCGTGATTTCGCGAGCGCCCCCGGCCGCGCAGGGATTCCGCTTCACGGGCCACCGATTCGAACCGCCGGCTGCGGAATTTACCGCGCAGCTGCGGAATAATGCAAAACGTGCACGGATGATCGCAGCCTTCGGCAATCTTAATGTAAGCGGCGTGCCGCGGCGTGGTGATCACGCGCGGAGTCAGATCGTGATACAAAAACGCCGGCGTCTCGGCTGGAAGTTGCCGCAAATCCCCGCGGACCGCTTCCAGGATGCGCTCCACTTCGCCGGTGCCCACGATGGCGTCCACTTCCGGAACTTGCTCCAGAATTTGCGCCCGGTAACGCTCCACCAGGCAGCCCGCCACGATTAATTTTTTAGCCGCGCCGAATTTTTTGTGCTCGGCCATCTCCAGAATGGCGTCGACGGACTCTTTTTGCGCCGCTTCGATAAAACTGCACGTATTAACCACCAAAACTTCGGCTTCCGACGGCGTCGCGGCGTCAGCTCGTAACCGCCGCGCGCCAGAATACCCATCATCACCTCGCTATCGACGAGGTTCTTGGGACATCCCAGGCTTACGAATCCGACTTTAGTCATAAGTGGAAAATGTGCAGGATTACCGCGGTTTCTGCGGCTCTTAGTGTACCACGCGCAGTACATTTTTCGCCGGGGCTAGCCAGTGGGATGCGGGACGCAACGCCTGCTGCATCGCTGCGTTCAACGCCACGTTGAACAACACACAAAAACGCAAAACGAAAGCTGCGCCGAGCCCAGTCCGCCGTTATTTCCGCGAGCGAAACGCCCCGCGAATTTGCGCGATCAGCTCCCGCAGCCGCACCGCGTTGCAAGGCGCTTCCCCAAATCGCGCTTGCCCGTAAAGGTCGATGAACTCGCGCACCGCGGGAGCCACCCGCGCGTCTCCCACCGCCGCCGCGAATTCCAGAGCGGTCTGCGTTTGCTGCCGCTGAATGCCCCGGCGATTCAGCACATGCAGCATTTCCGAATACAGTCGCGCGGCCAAATCCGGATTGGTCTGCTGCGAGCGCCCCACCCGCATCTGGGCGTAAACTTTAAGCCGCCGAACAATCTCGGGAAGCATGTCCGCTCGCAGAATCAGCAGAAAAAATACCAGCGCTACCGGAAGCCAGTAGCGCAGCTTGGAATGCTGAAACTCCCAGGTCTTCATCCAGTCGTGGATTTGTTGCTGCTTCGCGTCGAACCACGCCCGCAGCGAATCGCTCCAGTTCCGCGAATTGGTCTTGATGTTTTGCGCCAGCACCACCTGGTGCGCGAAATCGTAGCTGATAACCCACTCGTTCCACGTCAATGAAATCCAGTCGAGATATTGCTCCAGCCGGGAAAACAAGCTGCCCTCGGATTCCGGAGCCGACGGCGTCGGATCGAACGTGATCCATCCTGAGCCGGGAAAATAGGCTTCCACCCAGCTGTGCGCGTCGCTCGCGCGCACGATGTAATCGCCGCCCAAATCGTTGTATTCCCCAGGTAAAAAGCCATTCACCTCGCGTGCGGGAATTCCCAGCGTCCGCAGCATGATGGTCATCGACGACGCGAAATATTCGCAATGCCCCGCGCGCGTCACGAATAGAAAATGCGCCAGCGGGTCGTCGCCGGGTTTCCCAGTGAGCGTCAGCGTGTAACCGAACTTGCTGCGCAGATACAGCTCCATGGCCGCGGCTTTATCGAACGGCGTCGACGCCCGCGCGGTGATCTGCTGCGCCAGCGGAGGAATGCGCTTGTCGAGTGCCGCCGGAAGCTGCAGGTACCGGTCGGTAATGTCGCTCGGATAATCCGTACCCGCGGCCCTAAGTTTCAGGGGATCCAGTGCCGGAAGCTGCGAGCGCCCCACGTAGCGCACCGCCGTGTAGTTGTGAAACGGATTGAAGAGTGAATCGGTTTTGTCGAGAAACAGATAAGTTTTTCTCGCCGAACTCGGAAAACTGCCCGTCTCCCCGTTGAAATTTCCGCGCACCGAAATAACCCGCCCGGGTACGAAAATCGCGTCGGAGGCAATCGGCTCCAGGTACACCGTATAAATGATGCTGGGCGAGCGCGCATCCGATTTCGGCACGCCCGCTCCGGCAAAAATCCAGCCTTCCGCGTTGGGAAGCAGCGTTTGCGCTCCGCGCTCGCTGGACGTCCAGTGCCGCCCGTCAAAATTCGCCAGCGCGATGCCCCGCCAGCGCAGTTGCGGGTAGCCGATGGGCTGCCCGGTTTGCACCCGCATCACCACCGTGGAGTCTTTTTTAATCTCCCCGATCTGTCCGATCTCCACGTCGTCGTTGAACCCGGTCATCAGCGCCGGATTGAAACTCGTGCGCCCGAGATACCCGGCGCTGAAGCGCGGAAAGAAAAAGAAAAGCGTGGCGCCGATCGCGATCGCTCCCAGAGCTACGCTCAGCGAGGCCCAGCTGAGCGCGCGATTCAGCACTCGCTCGCGAGCCCGTTGCCCCGGTTGCGCCGCAATGCTGAGCGTCCCGAGAGCCGCCCGGCGCAGTTCCATGCCAGTAAAAGTCGCTACCCCGAACACCATGAACACAAAAAAGCAAAACAGAAACGTGGTGTCCACCGTGAGCACCGCGGAAGCCAGCATGCCCGCGAATGCCAGCATGGTCAGAAACACCGCGTCGCGGTCGGTGACCGCGCTATACAGCCGCACCAGCATCACGAACAGCAAGAAATGCACCGCGGCCAGCAGCGCCGCGAACAGCGGCGGATTCGCCGAATTCGCTACCGCAAAGCGCGAGAAAATAAAAATGTCGAAGGGAAAAAACGCCAGGTACGCCAGTACCAGAATGGTCGCCCGACTGTTGGCAATTTCGTTGGGCCGCCCGCGCCACCAGCGAATCGCCTTATAAATGACCGCAGCCGGCGCCAGCAGCGCAGTGATCGGATCCAGCTTCCCGGTCAGCGAAAGCGTGCAAGCCGAGGTAAAGATAAGCAGCAGCAAGCAAGCACGGAAAAACCGCTCCACGGGAAGAATCGGATTGCCGAGCGGGGCGCCTGCACTGAGGGGGGCGGCGAAAGCCATGGTGAAGTTTCATCGTAGCACCCGGCGCTCCAAGCGGAAGCTTCGCCAGCAGCCTCCACAGCGCGAAAGTTAATGCCTGCTGCGGGGCGCCGATTCTTAGGTTTGTGAGCGTAACGTCCTGGGGTGCCGGCCCATTATTTATGCTGTGCCTTCAACATTTCTCCCCGCATAAGGGCTTCGCATGGCTCTCTGCAACTCCGCCGCACTCACTTCGCCTTCCCACCGGCTGACCGCGATGGTCGCCACCCCGTTGCCAATCACGTTGGTTATGGCCCGACATTCGCTCATGAGTTTATCCACTCCCAGGAGCAGTGCCAGCGACACCACTGGAATCTCCGGTACCACGCTCAGCATGGCCGCCACTTTCACGAACGCGCCCCCAGGCACTCCGGCTCCGCCCATGGAAGCCAGAATCGCCACCATTAAAATCCGTGCCTCCTGCCCTGCCGTAAAATGCACGTTGCTGGCCTGCGCCAGGAAAAACACCGCCAGTCCCATGTAAATATTGGCCCCGGCGTTGTTGAAGCTGTAGCCCATCGGGAATACCAATCCCACCGTTGAGCCCGGCGAACCCAGATTCTCCAGCTTGCGGATCATGTCGGGAATCACCGTCTCGGACGAACTCGTGCCCAGCACAATCAGCAGTTCATCCTTGATATAGGCAACGAATCGTATCAGCGAAAATCCCGCCACTCGCGCGATCACTCCCAGCACCACCAGCACAAACACCACGCTCGCCACATAAAACGTCGCCACCAGCTTCGCCAGATTGGAGAGAGAACTCAAATCGTACTGCCCCACCGTATACGCCATCGCTCCAAAAGCGCCAATCGGCGCCAACTTCACCACCATGCGCACAATTCCGAAACACACCTTGCTGGCCATCTCCACAACTTGTTTCGCACGTTTCCCGTTCTCTCCCAATCGCGCGATGGCAAAGCCGCACAGCAGCGCCAGCAGCACCACTTGCAGCACATTCACATGCACAAACGCACTCACGAATGTTTTGGGAACGATGTCCACAATCCAGCTGCTCACATCTGCTTGTTTGGCCTGAGCGGCATAATCTGCGGCCCGTTGCGCGTTCTGCGCCGAACCGCCCGCGCTCAAGCCTCGTCCCGGTTGCCCTATTTGGGCAGCCAGCATCCCTCCCGCCAGCGTAATCGTGGACACCAATCCGAAATACGCCAGAGTTTTCAGCCCCACGCGCCCCAACTTCTTCATGTCCGTCATTGAGGCGATGCCCAGCACCAGCACCGAAAAAATCACTGGGCCAATCATCATTTGAATGAGTGCAATGAATACATCGCCCAGAGGTTTTAAGGCGATGCCAGTTTTAGGAGAGAAATGCCCTACCGCTACACCCAGCGCGATGCCCGCTAACACCTGCGCATACATGCCGGTGTACCAGGGACGCTGTTTCACCGCTAACTTTTCGCGCCTTGTTTTTCGGCCAGCGCCGCGGCCAATTCACCTTTCTTGGTCTTCAGCGTCATCAACCAGCGTTGCCCACCGGAGATAAAGCCGATCCAGTAACCAATCTCCACCAACTGTGGCTCCGTAAATTCCGCATGCAGCCGTTCCCACAACGCGTCGTCGGCCCGGTCGGGGGCCCAGATAATTGCGTCCGCATACGTCAACGCCAGCTTTTCGCGGGCCGTGAATCGCTCGGAATCCTCATAGCGCGTCACTTCGGACATTCGATCTTCTTTTGATCGCGCACCCTGCGCGATTCCCTGGTTCGCTCAATAACCGCACGACATGCTTATGGCAATATAGGCGCGCAGTAACTCCTTCAAGTCCCAATCCACGGTGCCCTTGCCCGGCTTGAACAGCATGTCGAATGTCGATGTAAACGAACGCATCACGTCCGGTTGATGCGCTCGAATCGCTTGGTTCTCCGGGCCCGGTCGCCCCACGCGAATCGAGTCTTCAAGCCACTGCCGGGCTTGCGGGTCCGCTATCTCTTCCGGACCTAAGTAGCTAATACGCGCCATGAAAGTCTCCCCGCCTCGAAATGTCTAAAATCCCAGCCCTGTTCCCGCAAACAATGGGCTGAACCCGGGCCATATTCCCGTAATACCGTAGTCCTGCCACCAATATGCTAGCTCCCAGCTAACACCCACGTCAACGAATTTTCGCTCATCGACCTCGCTACCTGAACTGTTTCTTTCCCTCTAATTCCATGAACCCGCGGGAAATTCGCAGTTTCATGTTTCTTCGACTACACATATGAACGGCTGCGCGTAGAGAACAGCAGTATCCCTGACAATTAACCGCAGCGTCAGCTCCTAACCCGCTCATCTCTTATCTCCGGATAGCTGACCCACCCTTAAGTTGTAATGGGGTGGGTTCCGCCGCTGGCGTTCCGACAGCCTCCAACGCAACGCCCCTACACCTGCTAGGTTACCTTGACATTAAGTTACCTATATATTAACATTGAGTGTGCCCTCCACCGTCTCACAGCGCTTCCCGTACTGCGAGGTCAAAGCCGTCTGCGGTCGACGAGCAACCACCCTGAATCCTAGGGCCGCTGAAAAAGAGTGCGTAAAGCATTGAAAAATAAGGTCGTTTTTAGGCACCCCCCCACCCCCGGTATATTTTCCAAAGAGTGCGCAACCGATTGAAACAATTGAAGATGTCAAAATGAATGAAATAAAAGAGTGCGCAAGTCACTGAAAACAAAGAAGCCGAGCTGGTCACGAAGAGCAGCCCAGGCGACACAAATTAGAATAACCGAAACGAAAAGCTAGCCGAGCGGCAGCCGCCGAATCCTCAAACAAGCACCCGGCGGCATTTTTCGAAATCGGCGCCCCGAGGTCCAATCCCTCGGGACCGCTCGGAGTCCCGTTTCACAGCGACCATACAACTTGTAGCTGCCTAGTACCTTCGTTCCAGTTGCACTTCCGCGTCGCCTTTCCACGCTGCCCTCCGCGCTTCCCCGCCCATCCCCTAAAATAGAACCTGCTCATGAGCGTCAACTTTCAAGCCGTCTGGGAACGGGTACGTAGGGGCCGCATCCGTATTTTGTGGCTCGTTCTCGGCGCCATGCTGCTGGTCAGCGCCGTCCCCATCGGCTTGTATCACCGCCAGGTGCTGCACTTAAGCCAGGGCAAACTGGCGGACACCGAGCGCGTGCAGCAAACCGACCTTACTCGCTCGCTCTCCCAGGAAATTCAATTCTTCGAAACCAACCTGACTCAGCAACTCCTGAGCGAGCGCCAGATTCTCGCGCTCACCGGGCTCATCGAAAATGTGGAAGACCCCGTCTCCGAGCCTAAAGTCACTCGCCTGCTCGAAAATTTCGTCGATAGCAACCGCACCACCTTCCTTTATCTCACCGCCGTGGGCCGCTCCGGAAAAGGCACCAGCGCCTCGCAGGGAAATTTTCGCGCCGAGCAGGATCCCTTCGTGGCCAAAGCTTTGCAGCGCGCTTTCGTGACCTGCATGCAATCGCAGCAGCTCAACGTCGTAAAATTTCGCAGCGACCCGTTGGCCCTCGCTCCCAACAATCGCCCCGCGTTTGTAATCGCCGTGCCCTTGCGCGATATCAGAGATCACTTTACCGGCATGCTCGCCGCCGTCGTTTCGCTCGACACCATCCTGCATCGCTTGCAGGAAGCCAGCGTGCGCGGCCGCACCGTTTTCGTGGTCGACCATTACGGCCACATCGTGGCCCACCCCGATCCCAAGAATTTCGTGCCCGGCGCCGACGCCAGCGGAAACTCGCTGGTCAGCCAGGTGACTTCCCTGCCCCAGGAATTGCGCAATACCGAAACGGTGCGCTTCACCGAAAAAGTAAAAAATCGCACCGTGGAAATGATCGGCACCTACAGCACTTTCCCGGAAGTGAATTGGGCGGTCATCTCCGAGCGCAGCCTCGATCAGGCCGCCGCCGATGCCGGCGTGAACGAACTCAATCGTCAGGCTTTGGCCTTCGTCAGCGTTGTGGTGCTGGCCGCCATTTGTCTGGGCTACTTTTTTGCCGTGGGCATCAGCGGCCCCATCCGCGGCCTCGCCGACTCCACAAGAGCTATCAGCCGCGGCGAATTTCATCAGCGCTCCGCCGTCCGGGGAGCTTCGGAAATCAGTGAATTGGCTGAAAACTTCAACAAAATGGCTGGCGACATCGAGGAATACATCGAGCGCCTCAAGGAAGCCGCCGAAGAAAATCGCGAACTGTTTATCGGCTCCATCCGCATGCTGGCCGCCGCCATCGACGAAAAGGATCCGTACACTCGCGGTCATTCCGGCCGGGTCGCAAAATATTCCATGATCGTGGGCCAGGAATTGGGGTTGAGCGCCGAAGTGCTGGACACCCTGCGTATCTCCGCGTTGCTGCACGACGTCGGAAAAATCGGCGTTGAAGATCGCGTGCTGAAAAAGCCCGGCGCGCTGACCTCCGAAGAATTCGACTTGATGAAGCAGCACACCATCAAGGGCGCCAACATCATGCGCCCTGTTTCACAACTGAAAGACATGCTGCCCGGCATCGAATTGCACCACGAACATATCGACGGCCGCGGCTATCCCTACGGTTTACAGGGACCGCAAATTCCGTTGATGGCGAAAATCATCGGGGTCGCCGACACTCTCGACGCCATGACCACCAATCGCCCCTATCAATCCGCCATGGATATTGACTTCGCGTTGACCCGCATCAAGTCGCTTACCGGCACCAAGTTCGATCAGGAAGTAGTCACCGCTCTCGAATCCTCCATCGTTTCCGGCAAGCTGCGCCTGAGCGCGGTCGAAGTGCAGGTTTAAACGACTGCTTTCAGCGGCTTTCAGGTGGCTTCTGCTACACTTTGCTCACGCGCTGCCAACCCAGCGTTCAACGTATGATTTCACTCTTCGGCCCGCCCGAACCGACACTTCTCGATAAGCTGAAAACTTCCGTCAGCAAAACCAAGGAAGTCCTATCGGAAACCGTCGACACGATTTTTCAGGGCGAGCGCAAGATCGATCCCGCGCTGCTGAAGGAATTGGAAACCGCGCTGCTTTCCGCCGACCTGGGCGTCGCTCCCACCCGCGAAATTCTCGACGCCGTCCGCGAAAAAATGGATCGCAACGCCCTCTCCAACGGGGAAGAACTGAAGCGCGAAATCAAGTCCCAGATTGTGCGCATCCTTACGGAATCCAAAGGCACCGACGTATGGAAGCAGACCGCCTCGCTGGCGGGCGTTTCGTTGCCGGGCTTATCCTTTGGGAACAGTTCACTTGGCAACAGCTCGCTGGACAACTCTTCCTCGAGCAATTCCACAGGCGCAACTTCTACAGTTGCTACATCCGGCGGTTTCGGGGCGAAGCGCTCCGCGGTGAATGGCAGCGGGCCGCGCGTGATTTTTGTGGTGGGCGTAAATGGCGCGGGCAAGACCACCAGCATCGGCAAGCTGGCCAATCGCCTGAAAAAAGATGGATTGAACGTGGTGCTGTGCGCCGCCGATACCTTTCGCGCCGCGGCCATCGAGCAACTGGAAATCTGGGCGCAGCGCAATGGAGTGGAAGTGATCAAGCAGAAATTTGGCTCCGATCCCGCCGCGGTGGTCTACGACGCCATGGCCGCGGCCAAAGCGCGCGGAGCCGACGCGGTCATCGTGGATACCGCCGGCCGCCTGCACACCAAATCCAATTTGATGGCCGAACTGGAAAAAATGAAGCGGACCGCCGCTAAAGTTATTCCCGGCGCGCCCCACGACGTGCTGCTGGTGTTGGACGCGACCACCGGACAAAACGGATTGGCGCAAGCGCGCGAATTCACTTCGGTCGTGGGCGTCACTGGAATTATTCTCACCAAGCTGGATGGCACCGCCAAAGGCGGAATCGTGGTGGCTATCGCGCGCGAGTTGCGCCTGCCGATTCGCTTCGTGGGCACCGGCGAGCAAATCAACGACATGGTTCCCTTCGACGCGCAAACCTACGCCGATTCCCTCTTCAATTAGCCGTGGATGCCAACGCCATCGGCTACATGCAGCACGCGCTGAAATTGGCGCGTAAAGCCACCGCTCTGGCCAGCCCCAATCCGCTGGTCGGCTGCGTGCTGGTGCGCGAGGGGCAAATTGTCGGCGAAGGTTTCCATCAATATGAATGGCGCGACCACGCGGAAGTGGTGGCCATTAAATCGGCGGGAGAAAAAGCGCGGGGCGCAACCATGTACGTCACGCTGGAACCCTGCAGCCACACTGGACGCACCGGTCCGTGCACCGAAGCCATCGTCAGAGCGGGAATTCAGCGAGTGGTCGCCACCATGGAAGATCCGAATCCGGCCGTGGCTGGGCGCGGTTACGAAAAATTGCGCGCTGCGGGCGTGGAAGTATTTACCGGATTGCTGGAAGAAGAAGCGCGAACGTTGAACGAACCGTTTGCAAAATGGATTCTCAAGAAAACCCCGCTGGTCACTTTGAAATCCGCGCTGACGCTGGACGGGCAACTGGCTTTGCAACCGATGAGCAAGAGACAGACGAACAAGAGAGCCGGCAAGGGTTCAGGTAACCGCCCGGCTAAGAGCACCGGCCAGCGAAACAGCTCGACGTGGATTACTTCGGAAGAATCGCGCGCGGAAGTGCATCGCATGCGGCACGCCTCGGACGCCTTGCTGACGGGGATCGGCACGGTGCTGGCGGACGACCCGCTCTTGACGGATCGCAGCGGGTTGCCGCGACGGCGGCGCCTGTTGCGCGTAATTCTGGATTCCAAGTTACGATTGTCGCCGCGATCGCGCATCGTGAAAACCGCCGACGACGATTTGCTGGTGCTCACGGGCATGACGCTGCGGTCGGCAAAGGCCCGCGCCCTGCAGAAGTCCGGGGTAGAAATTGTGCCGGTTAAACTCCGGCAGGGACGCATCGATTTACATGCGGTGCTGAAAGAATTGGGGCGCCGCGATATTTTGAGTGTGCTCCTGGAGGCCGGAAGCGCGCTGAATGGCGCGGCGTTGGCGGCGGACATCGTGGACAAAGTATTTTTGTTCTACGCGCCAAAATTCGCGGGCGAGACCGGCGTGCCCTTCGCCACCGCTGCAAAATTCACGCACGCGCCGTTGCGAGACTTAAGCATTCATCAATTTGGCCCGGACTTTGCCATCGAGGGAAAGCTGCACGATGTTTACGGGAATCATTGAACATATTGGATTGCTGCATGCGCTGGAACTTACCGCCACCGGCGGCAAGGCGCAGATTCACGCGCCGAGCCTGGCCGGCGCGCTGGCAATATCGAAAAGCATCGCGGTGAATGGTTGTTGCCTCACCATCACGGAGCTTCACGGTGAGCGCTTTTCCGCCGATCTATCTTTGGAAACCGTGAACAAAACTGCTTTTGGCGCCGCTACCCCTAAATGGCAGCGCGGCATGCGAGTCAATCTGGAGCAGCCACTGACGGTGGGACAGGAATTTGGCGGGCATTTCGTGCTGGGGCACGTGGATGATCGGGGCCGGGTCACGGATTTACGCCGCGAGGGAAAAGACGGCGACAGCTGGAGATTTGCAGTGGAAGTGCCGCCGGAATTTGCGCGCTACGTGGTGCCCAAGGGTTCGATTACCGTGGATGGAGTCAGTCTGACGGTGGCGAACTGGGATGGACGGGTGGTGGAGATAGCGGTGATTCCCTACTCGTATGAGCATACGAGTTTGCGGGATCGCGTCGCCGGAGACGCGGTGAATCTCGAAGCCGACGTGTTGGGAAAATATATTGAGAATTATCTGGAAGCCCGGCAGAAAAGAGTGAGCTGACTACCGTTGAAAAATACTCTGCGCTGCTAGGCGGTGCGGGATTTGTCGCGCACGCCGCGGAAATAAAGAATCAGGCCGAGGGCTATGGCAGTTACCGTGCCGCCGACTAACTTCAGTTCGAAGCCAAGCTTGTTGGAAGAATCGCCGGGCGGGATGATCGAGAAAACAATTCCAGCGAGAACCACCAAAAAACCCAGGCTGCTGGCGATCCACACTCCGATTTTTCCTCCCGGGATCAACACCGCTTGAGGATTTTCCAGCCGATCCTTGCGGCCGACAAGTTTGATAGCCGCCGCGTACATATACATGAACGGAATGAAGTACAGAATGATGGCCGCGTCCACCAGAAACTGATACGCGCCGCGCATCGATTCGTTGCCGGCCTGGCTGAAGTACAGCACAAAGCCGGATAACGCGGCCTGCACCAGAATCGAAACGTAGGGAGTCTTCCAGCGCGGATGAATTTTTCCGAAAGCCGCGGGAAGATAGCGGTCGATACCCACCACAAATGGCACGCGGGCGATGCCTGCCACCGTGCTTCCCACCCCACCGGCGTTTCCCACGGAAACAAATAACGCGGCGAGCACGCCGACGAATCCGATGCGCAAGGCGTTGGAACCGTACGCGATGGTTTGAAACACGCCGCTGGTGGGCTCCACCTGCGCCGCGGGAATCAGCGAGAGCACCGCAAACGTGCCGATGATGTAGATGACCGCAATCAGAACACCGGCGGTCATCACCGCGCGCGGAAGCGTTTTGCGCGGATTGCGAATTTCGTCGCTCATGGCCGAAACCAGTTCGAGCCCGGTAAAGGCAAACGCGATCTGCGACCAGAAATTTACGGTGTCCAGATTCCAGTGCGGCATCATGTTGGCAAACGTAAAATGCGTGACCGAGCCCTGGCGCAAAAAAAGAACAAAAGCGATGGCGGCAAGAATCAGCAGTGGAATGTAGGTGGACACGCCGCCGGCATTCTGCAGCCATTTGCCAATGTTGAGGCCGATGATGTTGAGCACCACGGCAATCACCAGCAGTAGAAAAGAGCCGGCAAGCAAAAATGTTCTGTTTTGCGCGAGGGCCGAGCCGCCGGGGCCTGCGGCGTAGCCGCTCATCGCGGTACTGGCGATCAACAAGCCCGGGGAAATAAAAAACCGTATAGATCCAGTAAGTCCATCCGGCTACGAAGCCGTGAAAATCCCCGAAAGCTTCCTTGGACCACACATACAAACCGCCTTCGTTGGGAAAACGCGAAGACAATTCATTGATGACCAGCGCGGTGGGAACGAAAAAAAACAGCGCGGCCAGAATCCAAAGGCTGATGGAGGAGGTGCCATTGTGCGCGGCAGCAGCGACCCAGCGCGGACCCAGCACCGTGGCGATGTTGAAAAAGAGACACATCCCAGAAACCCATTTCCTTGCGAAGTTGTTTTATCGGATTGCTGGAACGTGTTCGGAGCCTGGGTCACAGGGTGACGTCCATGGCGGGAATCAATTGATCCTGCGCAAGGAAATTATGCAGAAAAGGATCCTTGGAGCTTTCGAATTTTTTCCACGGACCGAAGAAAGAAACTTTGCCGTCCTGAAGAAACACCACGGAATCGGCAAGTTTCTTGGCCAGATGTGTGTCGTGAGTCACGACGATGGAAGTCTTGTGGAAGGCTTCCTTCAAGCGAAGGATCAGGTCGCCCATGTGCGCGGCCATGATGGGATCCACCATGGTGGTGGGTTCGTCGTAAAGAATGGCCTCGGGATTTTGCGCCAGCGAACGCGCGATGGCCACGGCCCGGCGCGCGCCGGTGGAAAGTTCGCCGGGCAATTTGTCAAGCGAGTCATCAACTTCCAGAGTTTTGGAAAGTTTCTCAACGTAAGCATCGATGTCGTCATCGCGTAAGACCGGGTTGGCCTTCCAGAGGAAAGGCGATATTTTCGCGCACCGTCAAGGAATCGAACAGCGCCCCGGACTGGAAGACCATGCTGACTTTGCGTGCGCACGGCCTGAAATTCTGCTTCAGTCCAGTCGGTGACGTCCTGGCCATCGATAAAAATCTGACCGGAATCCGGCTTTAAGAACCCGAGAATATGTTTCAGCGAAACGGATTTGCCCACACCGCTGCGGCCCATGATGACGCAGGTTTCTCCGCGTTTAACGATGAAAGCTGACGTGATCGAGAATCAGCGGCGCCGTCAAAACCTTTGCACACATCGCGAAATTCGAAGAAGTAGGGGGCCTCTTCTTCCGGGGCGGAATGAGCATCGGTGAAATGCCCCGGTTCCGATTGCGCTAGAGGCGTTTCAGCTTCAGACGATTCGGAGGCCGAGGGGATAAGCGGCTCGGGTATAGGGGGAAGCTCGGCGTCCGGCTTAGGCTCGGGATCATTTTCGCCGACGACTTTTGACTCTTTTTTCGGCTCGTCCTTCGACGCGTCTTTCCAGTCGTCTTTTGAGCCGTCTTTTGGTTCGCTATCCATCAAGTTGCCGGGCTCCTGTCAGTCCGCAATTCCCAAAAGCGCTGCGCCTCTGCAAAGTCAGCCGGCGGTATTCATATTCCAAAATAATTGCCCTGCGCTATCAAATCGTTTCCAGACAGAGTCGTCAAGCACTTCCGTGGGCACTTGTTTCAGGGCTGCGGTCAGCTTGCGCACGCCAGTTTCAAAGACATTTTCTAGAGCTGCCGCAAGTCGGTCCGATAGCAAGCGCACAGAGGTTCAGGTCCGTGCTCTGAATGCGGGAGGATGACTTCGCACTTCGGCAGGGCACGTGCGCGCGACCATAAATTGCCGCAAGCCAGCGGAGTTAGGAAAGGCAGGTCGCAGCTGAGGATCAGATTCCATTCGGCAGCGGACGGGTCGTTCGACGTGAATATTGCAAAGCGGTGACGATGCCGCCGAGCGGACCTTCGCCCGGCCAGCGATCGTCGACTGTCGTTACGTTACGAGTCGTCGGTATTTCTGGCAGCCGGCTACAACGGACACAACCGGGCTCGTGCAACTTTTCACAAATCGTGCAATGCGGAGCAACAGTGACGCTGCCAAACTCCACCAGCGCTTTGTCGCTGCCAAAGCGCGAACTGCCGCCGCCTGCAAGAACATAGCCGGCGAACATGGGCGTGTAGCTCCACGGTCATGCAGCCTATCGACGTAACATTTATTCATGCCGGCTGCGTCTCGCATGAATGGGCATTCCAACGCGTAATAGTTGCTGATTGTAACTGTGAGGTAAAGAGTCCTGAATTTCGGACTGGAAAACATCGCCGAAAATGGGGAAGGCTCTCTTCATTAAACCTCTAAGTGCTTTATTTACTGTCATTTATTAAACTATAAATGTGAGCGTGACTCACTCAAATTTTTCACTGAAAACGTTTGACATGCCCATCCTTTCTGTTTATATTAGCAGTCGACCGGGAGGAGTGCTAATTCCCTTTCCTCCGGTACAAACCGTAACATTTACCTAAACGGAGGTTTTCTCAAGATGGCAGTGAATCTTACACCGCTCCACGACCGCGTGATCGTGCGGCGCATTGAAGAAAAAGAAAGCGTGAAGGGTGGCATCATCATCCCGGACTCCGCCAAAGAAAAGCAGCAAGAGGGCGAAGTGATTGCCGTGGGACCAGGCAAGCGGGAAAAGGGTGAACTTCATCCATTGGACGTAAAAGTTGGCGATCGCGTGCTGTTCGGCAAGTACGGCGGAACAGAAATCAAGATCGAAGACGAAGACCTGCTGATCCTGCGCGAAGAAGAGATTCTCGCGAAGCTGGGTGGACAGGCTAAAGCGGCACAGAAGTAACTAATGCTCGTCATCGCGAGGTAAGCAACACAGTGGCCGGTTTTTCGAAGCGTTCGGGTAAACCGGATTAGTTCGCGGTCAGCAGAAGATACGTGATATCAGGCAATAGAAGGACAATTGAAGTCTATCTATCAGGAGGAATTACCAGTATGGCGAAGCAGATAGTAACAGGTGAGGCGTCCCGCCAGGCGATTTTGCGCGGCGTGAACGCACTTGCCGACGCAGTGAAGATTACGCTCGGCCCCAAGGGCCGCAATGCGGTAATCGAAAAGAAGTTCGGCGCGCCGATCATCACCAAGGACGGCGTAACGGTAGCCAAAGAAATCGAACTGAGCGATCCGCTCGAGAACATGGGCGCGCAGATGGTTCGCGAAGTGGCCTCGAAGACCAGCGACGTGGCTGGCGACGGCACCACTACCGCAACCGTGCTGGCGCAGGCGATCTTCCGCGAAGGCGTGAAGACCGTAGCGGCGGGTTCAAGCCCGACAGCTCTCAAGCGCGGTATTGAACGCGCGGTGGAAGTTGCCGTGGAAGAGATCAAGCGCCTGCACAAGGACGTGAAGGGCGACATGATCGCGCAGGTTGGCACCATTTCCGCCAACAACGACAAGCAAATCGGCGGCATCATCGCCGAAGCGATGAAGAAGGTCGGCAAGGACGGCGTCATCACCGTGGAAGAATCGAAGACCATGGAGACCACGCTGGAAGTGGTCGAAGGTATGCAATTCGACCGCGGCTACCTCTCTCCTTACTTCATTACCGATCCGGAGCGCATGGAGTGCGATTCTGGAAGATTGCCGCATCCTGATCCACGAAAAGAAAATCAGCTCGATGAAGGATTTGCTGCCGTTGCTGGAGCAGACCGCCAAGATGGGCAAGCCCCTCTTGATCATTGCTGAGGACGTGGAAGGCGAAGCGCTCGCGACCTTGGTCGTGAACAAACTGCGTGGCACGCTGCAATGCGCCGCCGTCAAGGCTCCTGGCTTTGGCGACCGCCGCAAGGCCATGCTCGAGGATATCGCGACGCTCACGGGCGGCAAGGCGATCACCGAGGACCTGGGTCTCAAGCTGGAGAACGTGAAGCTTGAGGATCTGGGCCGCGCCAAGAAAATCACCATCGACAAGGACAACACCACGATCGTGGAAGGCTACGGCAAGTCCGGAGACATCGAAGGACGCGTCAAGCAGATCCGTTCGCAGGTGGAGAACACCACGTCCGACTACGACAAGGAAAAGCTGCAGGAGCGCCTTGCCAAGCTGGTCGGCGGAGTGGCGGTCATCAAGGTGGGCGCGGCAACCGAAACCGAGCTGAAGGAAAAGAAGGCTCGTGTTGAGGACGCCATGCATGCAACCCGCGCAGCCGTCGAAGAAGGCATTGTTCCCGGCGGAGGCACGGCGCTGCTGCGCTGCATCTCGGCGATCGACAAGCTGAAGCTGCAGGATGACGAAGCGTGTTGGCGTCGGCATCGTGAAGCGCGCTCTCGAAGAGCCAGCCCGCCAGATCGCGCACAACGCCGGAGCTGAAGGCGCTGTGGTGATCGGCAAGGTCCGCGAGTCGAAGGAAGAGAACTTCGGCTTCAACGCGGAAACCGGCGAATACGGCGACATGGTGAAGATGGGCGTCATTGACCCAGCCAAGGTTACCCGTCTCGCGTTGCAGAACGCGGCTTCGATTGCCGGCCTGATGCTCACGACGGAAGCGCTCGTCGCGGAGATCAAGGAAGACGAGAAGAAGTCGGCTGCGGCCGGCGGTGGTCCAGGCGGCCCCGGCGGCATGGGCGGCATGTACTAAAGAACGGCACCAATTAGGTGAACAAAGGGCGTCCGGGAAACCGGGCGCCCTTTTTGTTTGATGGACGAGATCGAGGGAAGGTGCGCCGTGAACACTTATACAGTCCAGCCTGCCATCTTCACCGCATCTGTAGAACCGCGGAGCACGTAAGATAAGAGGAGGCGGTGCGTCATGAGACTTGGCACAGGGATTGTCCTATCGATTTTGCTGGCGGGAATTTTGAGCTTGCCGGTGTACAAGGCTGCGGCCCGGCAGGATGCAACGGCGCCGGCTGCGCGCAATCGCGGTGGTGGTGGAGCTGTTTACTTCGGAAGGATGTTCGAGTTGTCCGCCGGCGGATCAATTGTTGGCCAAGCTGGAGGCGCAGCAACCCGTGCAGAACGCGGAAATTATTGCGCTGGAAGAGCATGTGGATTACTGGAACCACGGCGGATGGATGGATCCGTTTTCATCCGATGCGGCCACGATACGGCAGTACGCCTATGCCGGAGCTTTGGGAAATGGCAACGCGTACACCCCGCAGATGGTGGTGGACGGGCAAAACGAATTTGTGGGCAGCCGAGGCAGCCAGGCCCTGAGCGCAATCCAGCAAGCCGGCAACCGCAAAAAGTTGGATGTGCAGGTAACCGCAGGAGAGCAAGTCAAGGGCGCGGACACAGTGCGCATCAAGGTCAGCTCGTTGGATGGCAACGGAGGCGAGGCGCCGGAAATCTGGATGGCGGTGACCGAAACGGGCTTGCACTCCAATGTGCGGGGCGGAGAAAATTCGGGCCAGGATCTGCACCACGCGGCGGTAGTGCGCGAACTCAAGAAGATTGGGGTGGCGAAGGCTGGGGCCGAGGCGTTTTCCAGCGAGCAACGCTTGAAGATGGATCGCAACTGGAAGCGCGAGAATCTGCGGGTGGTGGTGTTTGCGCAAGAAAAGAAGAGCAAGAAGATTTTGGGGGCGGGCAGCGCGCGTGTGGCTGGGTAAACGGGTTCCGAGCGCGGGCAAGAATTCAGCCGGCCCCTGCGATTCCGGTAGCGCGGCAATTTGAACAGCGGGACGTATCCGTCAAAAGCGCGCGGTTATTGCCAGTTGGCACTTATTCCTGAAAGGACACGCACACACCCGCGGGGTCGATGGCCCCAAATTCGCGGGTGCCCCATGGCTTGGTCTGCAAGGCGCCATTGGGATGCACGATTCCTCCGCGTTCCTGATATTCGGCGTACATGGCATCAATGCCCTGCACAACAATTCGCACCATGGTCTGGCCGCCGACCTTGCGTGCCAATTCTTTGTCGGCCATACCGCAGATATGTAAATCGGCTTCACCGCGACTGACGCCCGCGTAATTCGGTGGAGTGCCATCGCGGAAGGTTTCCTTGAAGCCACATTTCTCAATCCACCAATTTAACGAGGCCGCGGTGTCGACGGCAGGAAGAACGGGGATCGCTCTTTTGATGACGGGATCCATAGAGGAGTACTAAGGAGAATACTAACTTAGCGGCGTGAAGGTTGCCACCTGAAGGCGGGCCGAGTCATTGAAACCTGATCTGCTATGACACGTTCTGCAATTTAGAGAACGGAGGCGACGCTTCAGGACTTTCTGATGGTAAGGGCGGCCGCGGTATTCATTTGGTCCGCGAATGGCCAGCCGAAATTTTTTCTACGGACTTCTTGAGAAAGTCAGCGAGCAGGTTCTGCGCACGGGTGGGTGCGCGCTGGTCGCTTTGCACTAGACCGATGGTGCGTATGGGTTGATCGGCATGAATGGGAATAAATATGCAGCCTGAAGTTTCGTCCACGGCCATTTCGGGCATGACGGAAATTCCAATTCCGGCTTTGACCATATTCAGAATGGTCAGAAAACAACCGCTCTCGAACATAATCCGAGGCTCGACGCGCGCTCTCCGAAACGCTGCCAGGGCATCATCCCGAAAGCAATGACCGTCTTTCAGAAATAAGAATGGCGCACCGCCCAACTGCTTGAGAGAGAGTCGTTTCTCATTCTGCAGCGGATGGTCCGCGCACACCACGGCAAAGAGCTTCTCGCGCAGCAACTCGGAAGTGGACACACGCTTGCCTTCGACGGGGAGGGGCATAATCGCCAGGTCGATGGTTCCTTCGTTCAACCACTTCAAGAGGGTGGCGCTGGATTCCTCGAGTATTTTAACCTCGACGTGGGAATATTTTGCGGCGAACTCTTTCAAGAGCGTGGGAAGAAAAAATGGAGCAATGGTGGGAATGACTCCCAGCGTTACGCGGCCACCTTCCACACCGAGGAGGTCGCGAATGGAGGTGCGGGCTTCCTGAATGTGACCAAGGATGGCGTCGGCTTGCGGAAGAAAAACTTCGCCGAAGGAGGTCAACCGAACGGAGCGGCCAGTCCGGTGAAACAGCTTTGCCCCCAATTCGCTTTCCAGCTTCAAAGGCTGGTGAGACAGCGTCGGCTGCGAGACGTGCTCCCGGCGGGCAGCGCGCGTAAAACTTTGGCATTCGGCAACGGCTTGAAAATAACGAATTTGGTGGACTTCCATTCGACTCACTATTTCCCGCGGGGCATCTGGAGGGTAGCGGTCCATCTGCTGCGTGTATATGAATAAAGGCGATTATTACGAGAATTCATACGTTGGCGGACTGCAAGCGGATGAATAGAAAGCGAACATTGCTTGCATGCATAGAACGTCTGAACGGCGCGGAACCCAGCAAGAACTAAGCTTCGTTGCGCGGTGCCAAGCCTAGCGGGTCAGCCCGGAGAGAGGCGCTGACAGAGATTGCCCGGAGCAGTAGAATTGCGGGAGTGGCGCGGCGGTAGCGGGTGGTTCAGGGTGGTATTCGGTCTAGAGAAGGGTGCGATGCGGGAAAACAAAGTGGAATTTGCGAGTGTGGAAGAGGCCGTGGAGGAAATCCGGCAGGGACGGATGATTGTGCTGGTGGACGACGAGGATCGCGAGAATGAAGGCGATCTGACGATGGCGGCGGAGAAGATTTCGCCGGAAGCGATCAACTTCATGGCCAAGTATGGGCGCGGGTTGATTTGCCTGACACTTACGGAACAACGCTGCGACGAGCTGCATTTGCCGCTGATGTCGCCAATCAATACGTCGGTGCATGGGACGGCGTTTTGCGAAGCGATCGATGCGCGACTGGGCGTGACGACGGGAATCAGCGCGGCGGACCGGGCCATTACCATTTTGACGGCGATCGACACGAAAACGCGGCCGCAGGACCTGGCGCGGCCGGGACACATGTTTCCGCTGCGGGCGCGCAACGGAGGTGTGCTGGTGCGCGCGGGGCAGACCGAGGCTTCGGTGGATCTCTCGCGGATCGCGGGACTGAATCCTTCGGGAGTGATCTGCGAAATCATGAACGAGGACGGCACCATGGCGCGGGTGCCCCAGCTTTTGGAATTCTGCGCACAGCATGGCATCAAGATGCTGACCGTAGCGGACCTGATTCGTTACCGGATGCAACACGAGCGCTACGTGCGGCGGGTTGCGGAGGCGGTGCTGCCGACGCGGTTCGGGGATTTTAGGATGATCGCGTACGCCAGCGACGTGGATCACGATCAGCACATCGCGCTGGTGCGCGGGGATCTGGACGGAGCGGAGCCAGCGCTGGTGCGGGTGCATTCACACTGCTTGACCGGGGATGTGTTTGGGTCCATGGCTTGCGATTGCTCGGAACTGGTGGCGCGCTCGCTGGCGGCCATCGCCAAGGAAGACCGCGGAGTATTTTTGTACCTGCATCACACTGGGCGAGGATTTTCGGTGGAGACCTCCGAGGGCCCGGGGGAGCTGCCGCAGATTCATTTTCATTCGCGTGGACAGCTAGATCGCGAACCGGCACGGCTGCGGATGGTGCAGCATGAGAGCGGGATTGGGGCGCAGATCCTGATCGATCTGGGATTGAAGGATATTCGGGTGCTGACGAATCATCCGAAGAAAGTTGTGGCCTTGGAAGGTTATGGGATCCGGATTGCGGATCAGGTGCCGTTACGGGTGGAAAAGCCCGAGGGCGAACGGCGCAGCACGCACCAGGTTTTGTAGACTGAGTTCGCTCGATAGAAGATACGCTTCAAGGATTGGCTAACGTTAACGCTGATTAAGTGGGTCTTTCTTCCGCAGTTCCCTGTTCCCAAACAATTTGCGAATTATGGTTCTTCGGTCTCGGCCGCTTGCGTTGGTGCGGCTTGCGGCTGCGACGCAGTGCGCGCAGTCGAACTTTTTGGAGTTGCAGGCGCGGTTTTGGGCGGCGGGCGCTGTTGGGATTTGCTGCAACCGACGCAGTTGGCCGGTTTCGCCGCAGTGGCCGCTGGAGGCCTGCCGACGGTGAGATATTTTTTCATTTTATCCATGCGCTTGGCGCCCAGGCCGCGGATGGCCATGAGGTCGCCGACACTTTTAAAGGGACCGTAGGATTTGCGCATCTGAAGTATTTTTTCGGCAGTGGAAGGGCCAATGCCGGGGACGGTCTGGAGTTGAGTGGAATTGGCGGTGTTGATGTTGATGGGACTGGTAGGCGGTTTTTTCCTGGGCAGCGTGCACGGCGCAAGAAGCAGAACCAGGGCGACCAACAAGGCGATTCGGCGGGTCAGCATGCTGTAGATACTACTTGATTATAATTATCACTTTAACAACTTAGTAATTAAGGGGCGACGCTCGCATTCGGGCGAGACCCCCACGAATGAAATAGACCTGCACCCCTAAGTCCCGTCACTTATTCGCCGGTCGACCAGCGGTGGATCGGTGGCACCTTAACGATGTGTCGTTGGTCGCGAGTTTCGGGTGCCTGGCCGACAACGCAGCGCGGGCTCAGCCTAACCCATTGCGTGCGGTCTATCCGCGTTGTATACTGAACCGAATGGTTCAGTATAGCCAGACGCACTTCGATGCTTCGTTCGGCGCGCTCTCGGACGCCACCCGGCGCGGTGTTCTGCAGCAGCTCGGCCGTGCAGACGCGTCGATCACCGACCTGGCCCAGAAGTTCCACATGACGCTCACGGGCATGAAGAAGCATGTCGGCGTGTTGGAACAGGCGGGGCTGGTTACCACGGAGAAGGTCGGGCGGGTGCGGACCTGCAAGCTCGGCCTACGCGGGCTGCAGGAAGAGGCGGAATGGATCGAGAGGTATCGCCAACTCTGGGGCGCGCGCTTCGATGAGTTGGACAAGATTGTCGAAGAATCCAAACGAAAGGAGAAAGTCGATGGACGAAAAAACAGGAAGTGAGGCCACCGCCGGGAGGAATCTCACGGCGGTGGAACGGAAGTCCGAGCGCGAACTAGTGGTCACACGAACGGTCAACGGTCCCGCGCGCCTGGTGTTCGAGGCGTGGACCAAGGCGGAGTTGTTCAGGAGGTGGTGGGTACCAAAGTCGTATGGTCTGACCCTGCTTTCCTGCGAGATGGATGTTCGTGTGGGAGGACAGTACCGTTTGGTGTTTAAGCATGAAGATTCGACCATGGCGTTCTTCGGCACCTACCGCGAAGTGACACCGCACTCGCGCCTGGTTTGGACCAACGAGGAAGGTGAGGGCGAGACCATCACCACGGTCACCTTCGATGAAAAGGCCGGTAAGACGCTGTTGGTCATACACGATCTCTATCCCTCGAAGGAAGCGCTGGACGCCGCGATGGCTTCCGGGTCGACGGGCGGGATGCCTGAGACGCTCGACCAACTTGACGAGTTTCTCGCCAGCATGGATCCAGGGCGGTGACAAAATGACGCGGTCAACCCATCCGCAAACGACGTGCGTGGCCGGCAGGCAGGAGAAATTTACGTAACTGCTACTACGTGGCTACTCCTATCGTTGGTCGATGGCACGAAGACTACCGATCAAATGCGATTAAATCATCAGTGCTGCCGAGGGAGTACAATCTGCAGCGATGGAGGCATTCCATGGATGTCAGAACGATTTTCTCCTGCTCGTTGTTCTTGATTGCGGCGCCAGTGATAGTCCAGTCTGGTTGGCCGACGACTGCGAGTGAGTCACCCTTTGAGGGACCGGTGATCAAAACGTTAAAGCAGAACACGTTTAGAACGAGCACCGTCTTGCCAGATTGCTACACTTACGCCGTCGAGCGAGGTGATCCGAAAACTAGTCCCTCGGTGACGCTCTCAAAGCTCGCAGCCGGATGTAAGGTGCCGTGGCACACTCATTCGGCGAACGCGCAAGTATTGTTTATGAGCGGCCATTTTCAATTAGAAATGAGGGGGCAGCCTGTACAGGTTCTAACCCAGGGATCCTACGCCTATGTTCCTGCCAACCACCAGCACCAGGAAAGCTGCCTCGACGGGTGCACGTACTTTGTCATCCGTGAGGGTGCCGCTGACGTTCATTACGTCAACCCAGCGGGAAACGAAATCGCGCCGGAAATCGCCCTTGCCGCGATTGGCGAGCAAGCCGCTGACGCTGGGCCTCAATAATCGGCGACGCACTCCATCTCAATAGAAAAGCTTTGCTCCAGCATGAACACCCTGCTCGCAACAGCCGAAAGCGGTTGATTATAAAAAGCAATTGCGCTCAGGTCTGGTCCGGCTCGGGAATTGAAGTAACGGACTTAGCAAAAAAAAGCGTTATGCGAAACGATAAGACAGTCGCGAAGAAGAAGCGAACCCGACGGTCTATTGATCTACCGATCGGATTTTTTTGCTAGAGTTTGGAGCATTCGCTGCGTGATGTGCGCGGAGCAACTGGAGGATGGATATGGCGAAGGCACCACTGATTTTTACGTATTACATTGCCGCCCCCGTGGACAAGGTCTGGGATGGCTTCGTTTCGAAGGAGGCGAATCAGAAAATCTTCATGGGCGCGGACTTTGCCGTAGACCTGAAGCCTGGCGGGGCGATGACCTGGTCGGGGCCGGGTAAGGACGGGAAGCCGATGCGGTACGTGACGGGTGAGGTGCTGCGCGCCGAGGCGCCGAAGCTGTTCGAGTATAAGTTCGGCATGGGCGATGGAGCGGTGATGTCACGAGTGAAGGTGGAGCTGACACCTGAAACGGAGGCAGTGAAGGTTGTGGTGACGAACGATGAGTGGGCGGAGGACGATCCCGGGTATGCTCAGAATGCAGATGGGTGGCCGCGGATTCTTTCGCGATTGAAGACGCTACTGGAGACGGGGAAGACGTTCCAGCCGCATTAGCGCATTGAATCCCGAGCACGTGAATTTATTTGGAACGGTCAACCGTTTTTCTTCACTGGTGGGGTCTTAACCGGATTATGAAAAGGAAGTTATGCGTGTCGCTCCCAAAACCGCAGCGCAGATAGGAATCGGCGTTCAGTTTGCTGCTCTAATTCGGTGCTTGGGGGAATTCTATCGATTGAAGTACACGCTCGGGCCAGCCTTTACCACCGCTCGTGTCGAGCCGTTTATTCTAGGCAGCTGGGTGACGGCTATCTGCCTCCTCGGCGCGGTCCTGCCTTACTTTTGGTACAGATACATGTTGGCTGTGTTCTTCGCTGTGGCAAATGTGCTCACCCTAATTTTGCTCCGATTCACGATGCTTTAGAATTGAGCTCATTTCAAGAAGACCCGGTTTCTGGAACCTGATGGAAGAGTTATGAGTGTCAACTGCCGTAAGTTGCTGGATTACGGGCAACCCAGAAGTCATTTCACTTGGCTGATGGGGTGGGACTGGACAGGTGGATCTTTGGCTGTACAAGTACCACGACACCCGTAACGGCTCGTTCAAATCCAAGAAAAGCAGAACGATCGCGGTGGGGCGAGGGCGTAGCCGCCGGCGTGGATATTTGGAATTAGGTTAGCGGGGCGCCTTGCGCGTCGAAGATTTCCAGGGGGCCGAAAAGGGCGGCCTGGGATTCGATGTGGGTGCGGTCGCCGACCAGGACGATCTGCATGTTGGCAGAGTCGAAATAGCGGCGCGCGGTAGCGAGCAAGTCTTCGGGAGTCAGGGCGCGGACTTTTTCGCGATAGGTTTCCAGGTAGTCGTCGGGCAACTCGTTCAGGGCCACAGTGGCTAGCTGACCCAGCAAGCCTTGCTGGGTGGCCAAGCCCATGGAGAAAACTCCGGTGAGATAATTTTGCGCGTCGGCCAGTTCCGAAGCGGGGACGGGCAGGGAGCGCAACTTATCCATTTCATAAAAGATTTCCGTGAGCGAAGCGGCGACCACGTCATTACGCACGGCGGCGGAAACGGAGAAATAGCCGTGCTGGCGCAGGGGATGTACACCGCTGCGCGGGCTATAGGTATAGCCCTTATCCTCACGAATATTCATGACCAGGCGGGAATTGAAAGCGCCGCCATAGAGGCTGTTGGTCAGGCCGAGCTTGACCCAGTCGGGATGCTGGCGAGTGATGGCTGCGCAACCGGCAACAATTTGCGTCTGAACGGCCCCGGGAACGTGCACGAGATAGACGCGACGGCCGCGGGGATTGGGCGGCTCCGGAGCGGGCTTGGCCGCGGGTTTCTTGCCGGTCCAGGCGCCGAAAACTTTTTCGGCGGTTTTGAGCATGGCTTGCGAATCGAAATCGCCGACAAGCAGAAGCAAGGCATTTTCCGGAGTGTAGGAATTGCGATAGACGGAGATAAGGTCTTCGCGAGTGTACGCGGCGACTTGCGCTTCGGTGGCGGAAACGTGGCCGTAGGGATGATTGCCAAATAAAACTTTGCGGAGACGTTCGCTGGCGAGGAAACCGGGCGAAGTGCGCTCCAGTTTTATTTCTTCCAGTTTCTGGCGGCGTTCGCGTTCGAATTCGGGCGCGGGGAAACTGGCGTCGCGGGCAAGTTCATTGACCATGCCGAGGAGTTGCTCGGCATATTCGGAAAGGCCGGCGAAGGCCAGCGCGCTGGTGTCCTGGCCGGCGCTGGAAGAGAGATCGGCGCCGATGCGGCGAAGGTCTTCTTCAATCTGGCGGCTGGCGCGCTTTGCGGTGCCGGTGCGGACGACGGTGGCGGTCATTTCTGCAAGGACCGGGCCGCGATCGAGTGCGGCGGCATTGCCGGAGCGGAAGAAAAGTTCGCCGTGAAATTTGGGGATGGAATGAGCTTCGGCGAGGACGATTTCCAGGCCATTCGAAAGCCGCGTCTTGGTTTGCGGGGGCCAGGTTACGGCGCGTTCTGGGGCGAGAGCGGGAACGCCGACGGCGAGGGCTGCTTCGAATAAGGCGGGGCGGCTGGTCATGCGGCCTCCCTGGACAGCGGGGTTCGAAGGAGTGCGGAAAACGATGGCGCGCTTATCGTTGCGCAGATATTTTTTCGCGGCATCGCGGAACTTCTTCACGGGTGACGGCCAGAAAGCCGTCGAGGATGGTATTCACGAGTTGCGGTTCTCCATCGAATAAAGTGAAACAGGCCAGCAGATGCATGAGGCCGTAGCGGGGCATGTAGCCGCCGCGGCCGCCTTCCAGGGTGGAGTAATAATCGGAGCGCCATTTGACTTTCAGCTGACTGCAAGTTCGTCTTCGCTGATGCCATTTTTCTGAATTTCGCGGATTACCGCGTCGAAAGCGGCGAGGGTGGCTTCGCTGGAGAATTCGGGTTTGTGCAGGATGCGCGTGACCATCTGGGTGGGGCCGTTGTAGCCGAAAATATCGTCGATGCCGCCGTCGGCTTCTACGGCAATTTGTTTTTCTAGCACCAGTTCGCGATGGAGTCGGCCGGCGCGGCCGCCGTGCAGGGCCATATCCAGTAGAGTCATGGCGCACCAATCGCGGGTGCGGCGCGCGGAGGATGGGATAGCCGATGGCCATGGCCGGTAGCGTGCCGAATTTTTCTTCCACTTGCCGCGGCGTTCTTCTGTTTGTTCCGGCTCGCGGGATCAGCGAAAGGCGGAGGAGGCCCGGCGGGAATATCGGCGAAATATTTTTTGGCCAAGCGCGATGCCTTCGCCTGGCTGCACATCGCCGAGGATAAGCAGTACAGCGTTATTGGGAACGTAATACGTTTTGAAAAAGATTGCACGTCGAGCAGGCTGGCGGCGTCAAGATCGGCAAAGTCACCATAGAAATTGTGCGAATTGGCCCAATTGCGAAAGGCCACTGGGAGGAAGATCCAGCCACGGAAATCCGCCATAAGGCTGATTCATCACATTGACGCGGACTTCTTCTTTCACCACATCGCGCTGGTTACGCAGATTTTCGTCGTCGACTTTCAAGCGCGCGCATGCGGTCGGCTTCGAGCCAGAGAACGCGTTCGAGAGCATTGGAGGGCACAGCTTCGTAATAATTGGTGACGTCGTAATGCGTGGAGCCGTTGAGGACGCCGCCGCTGGAATTGATGAGCTTGATGTGCTGCATCTTGGGGGCGTTGGCGGAGCCCTGAAACATCATGTGCTCGAAAGATGCGCAAAACCGCTGCGGCCCTGAGGCTCGAGGCGAAACCCAATTTTGTAATAAACGCCGACGGTGACTACGGGAGCGGTGGAGTCCGGAGCGATGACGACTTTCAATCCGTTTGGTAACGTGGCGTTTTCGATTGCGATTTGCGGCTGCTTCAAACTTTTCCTCCTGCGGTGCGAGCATTACAAGGGCTTTAGCGAAGACGTAGATTTATTTCGCGATGCGCCATCCGACCCGGCGAAGATGCCCGGCGGAACCGGACGACAAGACCAAGACTGGCGAGACCATTCATAGCCGAGTAAGCTTAGCGAATTCGCGCGGTAAACGCTTCATGGCCGCCAGGTGCGCGGCTACGACGCCATAATCACCGCGAGCTAAAGGGCCGGTCCAAGCGGATCGCGGGCCGAGCCGCTCGAAATTCTCAAGCACCTGGCGCGTCAACTGCAAAAGAGCGCGAACGGCTTCACCGCGCTTCATCCCAGCTCAACATCAACAGACGTGTGGCAGCTTCTTCGATGGCAAGCACGTGTCCGGCGGCGAAAGCAGCGGCGGCATGATACAGGGCTTTGCTGCCGGCGGCGATTTGCACGGGCAGCCCGCCAAGTGCGCGACGATTTGCCGAGCCAGACGAACGGCTGCAGGATCGCCTTCGATAGCAAAGATTTGCCTTCGAGCGGCGGGAATGCCGACACCGCTGAAGGATTGCAACGGATGTATGGAGCCGACGTCGGCGCCGCAATCCGCGACGAGCCTGAAGGCGCTGGAGTCAAGAGCTCCGCTAGTATGCAACACGACTTTCCCGCGCAATTCTTCCGCGCCAATGCGCGCCAATTCGCGCGGCCACTTTCACGATCTCGTCATCGGGAGTGGCATATCAGGATCAGTCGTGAGGCCAGACACGTCACGCGAAAGAGCATCGCGTGGGCTTTTCCGGCGCCGATGGACGCGAACCGCTTTGCGCGCGGAGGCGTCACTTCGTGTGACGACCGCGCCAATTTTCCAACCAGTTCATGCAAACGCCGTCCAAGGGCGCGTCCGACGCGTCCCGCACCTATGATCGCCAGAGCGCCACGCATGTCATGCTAGGATAACCTGAGGGCTCGCTTCCGACACCAATTCCCATGCATGCATTTGCGTTATGTAATTTTTGGAAGCGTCGCGTTTATCTGGATTTATTACTGGGCTCTGCGCGATCGCGCTACGGCGCCTTAAAACTTCCCTGGCTAAAGAATTTCCGCCGGATCACCGGAATAGCGTGTCGCCGCGGATTTCTCTGCTTTTTGCGGCGCGCGATGAAGAAGAAAAACTTCCGGCGGCGCTGGCGACGCTTGCGCAATTGGATTATCCCGGAACTGGAAATTATCGGAGTCGACGACCGCTCCAGGATGCGACAGGCGCGAATCATGGATGAGTTTGCAGCGGCGCATCCGACGATTTCGCGCGATTCATGTAGCGGAACTTCCCGCGGGTTGGCTGGGCAAGCCGCATGCTTTGCAGCAGGCTTACGAAGCGTCCAGCGGGGAATGGCTTTTGTTTACGGATGCGGATGTGCGCTTCAAGCCGGACGTGGTGCGACGGGCGATAGCGATGGCGACGGAGCGGAAGCTGGACCACCTACGCTATTCGGCGACGTGGAGATGGTGGGCTTCTGGGAAACGGTGCTGATTACTTTTTTTGGGATGGCCTTTCATATGGCGACGAATCCCAGCGGGGTGATCAATCCGAAATCGCGAGCGTACATGGGGGTGGGAGCGTTTCAAATGGTGCGGCGCTCGGCGTACGAAGCGAGCGGGACGCACCGGCGGTT
The DNA here is from genome assembly GCA_963732705.1 of uncultured Acidobacteriota bacterium. Classification (GTDB taxonomy): domain Bacteria; phylum Acidobacteriota; class Terriglobia; order Acidiferrales; family UBA7541; genus Acidiferrum. The sequence continues at coordinate 42,801 of CAVTAN010000004.1, forward strand.
GGCGATGGAAGTGATCGACGACATGAAGCTGGGAAAAATTGTGAAGCAGGCCGGGTTTCGGTCCGGAGTAGGGATCGCGCAGGATGCGGTGGTGGTGCGATGGCAGGCGGGGGCGCGGAATTTGATCAATGGAGTGACCAAGAATTTTTTTGCGGGTCAGCGGATTCAGCGTGACCCGAGTGATAGCGTCGATTGCCGGGCTGATGATCTGATAAACGTGTTGCCGTTTGCCGGCGTGATTTTTGGACATGGCTGGGTGCGGGTGCTGGCGGCGATAGCGGTGGTGGTGGTGCTTTGCTGCAGGCTGGCGTGGCTGTAGTGATGCGGGTTTCGCCGTTGTATTGTTTCACGATGCCGATAGGCGCGGTGTTGTTCAGCTATATGCTGCTGCGCTCTACCGTGTATACGTTGAAGCAGGGCGGAATTATCTGGCGCGGGACATTTTATCCACTGGAGGAGTTGAAGCGCGGCGCGGTCTGTGAAGGGAGCGGAAGTTACTCAGCGGCGCGAGTCTATGCGTTAATGGCGCGGTGCGGGTGGAGCAGGCGCCGCGGGAGGTTCAATGGTAATCAGACCGGCAAGATCTTTTTGCTTCAGGCTGCGGATGCGGTCACGTAATTGCGCGGCTTTCTCAAATTCAAATTTCTTGGCGGCTTCGCGCATTTGAACTTCGAGCTGACTGCAACATTTCGGCGAGCTGGTCGCCGGTTTTAATGTTGGCGGTGGCGGCGTCGAGGACCACGTCATCGAGCGGGATGGTGACATAATCGGCTTCCACGATACGCGCGAGATCCATATCCACGGATTTGATAATGGACATGGGAGTGATGTTATTTTCCAGGTTGTAGGCGATCTGCTTTTCGCGGCGGCGATTCGTTTCGCTGATGGCTTGCTCCATGGATCCGGTGCGGCGGTCGGCGTATAAAATAGCGCGTCCTTCGACGTGGCGCGCGCAGCGGCCGATGGTTTGGATCAGCGAAGTAGCGCTGCGTAGATAGCCTTCCTTGTCGGCGTCCAGAATGGCGACGAGCGAAACTTCCGGCAGGTCCAGGCCCTCGCGCAATAGATTGATGCCGATCAAGACGTCAAATTCGCCACGGCGCAAATCGCGCAAGGATGCGGATGCGGTCGAGCGTTTCCACTTCGGCGTGCAGATAGCGGCAGCGTACGCCAATCTCGGCAAAATATTCGGATAAGTCTTCGGCCATGCGTTTTGTTAGCGTGGTGACCAGCACGCGCTCGTTACGCTCGGCGCGGATGCGAATTTCTTCCAGCAGGTCATCGACCTGACCTTTCACGGGGCGCACTTCGATTTGAGGATCGACTAGGCCGGTGGGACGAATGACCTGCTCGACGACCACGCCGCCGGATTTGGTGAGCTCGTACGGTCCGGGCGTGGCGGAAACGTAGACGACCTGGTTGAGTCGATGCTCGAATTCTTCAAAGGTGAGCGGGCGATTGTCGAGCGCACTGGGCATGCGGAATCCGTAATCGACCAGAGTTTGTTTGCGCGCGCGGTCGCCATTGAACATGCCGCGGACCTGGCTGACGGTCTGGTGCGATTCATCGATGAACATCAGAAAATCTTGCGGAACGTAATCGAGCAGCGTTGGCGGAGCTTCGCCGGGCAAGCGGCCGCTCAGATGGCGGGAATAATTCTCAATTCCGTGGCAATAGCCGACGGTGCGCATCATTTCGATGTCGAAGAGGGTGCGTTGCGTGACGCGTTGGGCTTCTACAAATTTTCCCTGCTTCTCCAGTTCCTTTTTCCACCACTCCAACTCGGCATAAATACTTTGAATGGCGCGCTCTTTTTGGTCCTGGGGTACGACGTAATGGGTTTTGGGGTAAATGGAGACGCGTGATAAATCTTCCTGGCCGGCACGAATTTCGCCGGTCAGAGGATCGATCTGGCGCAAAGCTTCGATATGCTGGCCCCACATCTCAATGCGATAGCCCTGGTCTTGATACGGCGGATAAATTTCAATCGTGTCGCCGCGCACGCGAAAGGTGCCGCGACGAAGATCTTCGGAGCGCTCGTACTGAATATCGACGAAGCGATGCAACATGGCTTCGCGAGAGATTTGCTGGCCTTTTTCGAGCATGACGATCTGGCCGTAATACGCTTCGGGGGAACCGATGCCGTAGATGCAGGAGACGGAGGCCACGACGATCACGTCGGTGCGTTCGAAGAGAGAGCGCGTGGCGCTCATTCGCAGTTTGTCCAACTCGTCGTTGATGGTGGCTTCTTTGTCGATGTAGATGTCGGCGGAAGGTACGTAGGCTTCCGGCTGATAAAAATCGTAGTAGCTGACGAAGTATTCGACGGCGTTTTCCGGGAAAAAACTCTTGAATTCGTGATAGAGCTGGGCTGCGAGAGTTTTATTGTGGGCTAACACTAGGGCGGGCCGATTTGCGGCCTCGATGAGCTTGGCCATAGTGAAGGTTTTGCCGGAGCCGGTGACGCCGAGCAAGACTTGTTCTTTGTCGCCGGCTTCGAGGCCACGATAGAGTTGGTCGATGGCTTCTGGCTGGTCGCCGCGCGGTTGATAGTTGCTATGTAATTTGAACTTCATTTTGCAGAGTTCCTTAGTGCGGTCGAATTAAGTGCGGTCACCCTGTGTGCCCCAGATTTTTTCATTGATGACTGCGGAAACCTACATTATACGCGATCGTGGAAACCTTTTCAGGAAGGGCTCCAGGGGGCCGCGTCGGGCTTATGAGGGTTCACGCCTCAGGGTTTTGAGGCAGGTGCATCAGCAACCAATAGGACTTCAGTGTGGCCGGTGGCTTCCACATTGTAATGAATTTGATTGGATGCGTCGGTCTTGGCCACAACCACGTCCATGAATTGCTGGGCGTCTTCGGTGACGCGGACGATGAGACCGGACTGCAAAGAGATGTAGGAGATGGTTTCGTTTTTGCCGGTGGCGTTGCCGGTGGTGCGAAGGTCGTGAAGTCTGAAGTCGCCGGGGGTGGTGTCTTTCGGCGAGGACTTTTGTTTCAAGATAGCGCTGGTCAGGACCACCGCGCAGGATTCAGCTGGGAGAATTCCTGGGAGTCACGATACCCGTTTCGGAGAACTGAATGGCGGTGCAAGGTTCGTCACGAACGTAGGTTGCCTGCTTTTCCCATTCGAGCTTTACGATGGGCGATGGAGCTTGCTCGGGTTCGCTGGATTTCCAGGATTGGCCGGGTTTTACGCCGTCGCGAGGGAACACGCCGGCGATCGCGAATTGCCGCAACCACACTTGCCAAACCTGACGCTGCTCGGGAAAAAGGTCGGCGAGACCGGTCGACGGCATCCACTCGCCCATCGGGCAGAATAGTGAAGTCCACGGACTTCGTTTCCACGCTCTGCGCCGGCGAGCCGGTGGAGGTTTGTTGGCCGCCGGTATTATTCTGGGTGCATCGCGGAAGCGACACTTTGAAACTGGGACCGGGCATGAATGACGGCGCGCTGGCCGTCGGGACGGACATCCAGGATCTCTACGCGCAGGAGCCACTGAGCGTCGGTCTCGGCCTCCTGTGGTGCGGTGGGAGCTACCACGCGGCTTTCGGTCTTGACGTTTTTTTTGATGCGGTATTGCACGAAGTAGGTGACGGCGGTTTGGCCGGCGTGCAGTCGGGGGAACAGTGTGGAACGCACGGCCGGAGCGGCGGCGAGCGTAGGGCTGAATTTGGGCAACAGCCGAAATAACGTTGCCAGTATCAGCAAAAAATAAACCATGCCATGTTTCGAGTATGTGATTCTTTAGAATTCTACACTGTACAGAAATCACTTCCAAGGACCGCCGAAGTGGCGGTCGAAGAACTCACTGGTAGCGTGGTAGGCTGCGAGCCAGGTTTGATGCAAAAGGAAATCGTGGATCTCGTCGGGGAAAATCAGCTGCTCGATTTCGACGTTTCTGGTACGTAAACGGGCGATCAAATCCACGGTTTGGGTGAAGATCACGTTGCGATCATCATCACCGTGAATGAATAGCACCGGCGAGCGCCAGGTGTCGACGGCAGTGACTGGCGAAGAGGCGTGAGCCAGCTTAGTGAGCTCGGGCGGGATATTTTTTCCGTCCCAATTGTCGGTGGGCCAATCGTGCACGCCGTGCAAATCGACGCCCGCTGCGAACAGATCGGAATCGCGACCCAAGCCAAGAGCGGTGAGATAACCGCCGTAGCTCCCGCCCCATAGTCCGATGCGCTTGGCGTCGACGTCGCTGCGCGCCGCTAGGTTTTTTCCAGCGGCGACCACGTCCTGATATTCTGACGCGCCACGCCCGGCGCGTCCGGGAGCTTCAAAAAATGAGTGGCCGTAGCCGATGCCACTGCGGTAATTGAGAGCCATGACGATATAACCGCGGCTGGCCAAGTACTGATTCATAGCGTAGCAATTCGAGTAGTAATACATGTAGTGCCAGCCCAGCAGCATTTGGCGTATTGGGCCGCCGTGAAGGAAAACAATTGCGGGACGTTTCTCGCCGGGTTTGAGATTCGGGGGCAAAAATAATTGGGCATGCAGCTCGAGACCATCGCCAGAACGAAAAATTGTTTGTTGCGGGATGACCAAGCGATCGGCGGGAAAGTCAGGCGGCCAGGTACCTGAATCCAACCAACGCGGCGAAAAATCGGAGGCGAGCGATGAAACAAAGGGGCGCCCAGGATGTTTCGCATCAGAGCCTAAATAGGCAATGTATTTGCCTTCTCCGAAAATGACTGGACTCCATTCAATACCGCCACCGGTGATGATACGAACGGGTTCGCCGGCACTGGCGGTATTTACGCGCCAAAGATGGCGACGATCGATGTCCTCTTTGGCGCTTCCACAATTCGAATTGAACACCATGGTTCGCTTATCGGGAGAGAAAGTCCATTGCTCCACTTCGCAATTTCCGGGGGTGAGAAGAGTGAGATTTTCTTGTTTTTTTCCGTCCGCGGCCAGCGAATACAGATGCTGCCAGCCGTCTTTTGCGCTCGCGATTATGAGCGCGGTCGTTGGATACCCAATTAAGGACCCCGCCGCCGGTGTCTGCGGCCATGGCGGGAAAGGAGTCGCTCAGTTCCTTTCCGCTATGCCAGATTTCGCGTGCGGACGCGCTGGAAGCATCGGCGATCCAGACCGCCCAGGGCTCTGGCACATCCGGCGCGATAAAAAATCCTTCGGGCTTATCGCGCTGCGCAGCCGGTCGCCGGACGAAGGCGATGGATTTCCCGTCGGGCGACCAACGAGGGGTTTGGTCGGAATCGACAGAAGGAGACAAATAACGCAACGATTTATTTGAGGGATCATACACGGCGATGAAAGCGTGATCGGTGCGGGCAGAAACAAAGACTAGTTTCGTGCCATCTGGAGACCACTGCGGATCCGCGCTGTTGCCGCGCACGACAATTTGAAGTGGCTTGTCGGACGAGTCGAGTTTGGCCATCCATAATTGGTGGTCTTTAATGTAGGCTACGGATCCAGAAGGCGGAAATCACTGGCGAATCGCCGGCATCCAGTTTTTTAGGGTCGCCACCGGTCCACGCAGATCGACCACACGGATTGCTCGAAGCCTGCAGTGATTGCTGGTTGGATTAGGAGACTGGCCAGCGGTGTTTTTTCCTTCGCCTCGCACAAAGACGAGCGTGTTTCCGTCAGCGAGAAAAACGAACGTCCGCCAAAGGCTGGCCTCATCGTCAGTGTCGTAATGAGTAAGCTGGCGCACATGAAATTCGGGCGCTTCGGCAACCCAGATATTTCTGCGGCCTTGTTGATCGAGCGTCCAGGCCAGGTGCCCGCCGGTTTTGGAAGCGGTAAGTCGGCGGGAAATGGCGCGCTCATCATTTGTTCCAGGGTGAAAGAGGATTGCGCGCGGAGTCCGCGGCGCAAAAAGTAAACGGACGAGTGCGAATGCAAAGCAACGTTTTACGAATCATGGAGAGGCTCCTCGCTGAAATTATTTCGCCGTGCAATAAATTATCGAAGTGAATGCGCGAAGAGGAAATTTTTGCGGCGAGAATGATTTGATTCAGTCCGCAGGTTGACGCGAGGCGTTTTTTTCCTGTGACACGTGGGCCATCCAGCGGCCCGACAATTTTCAACACCTGCTCCGGGGCGCTGGTGTTGCGAACTGCGCGCCTGCCGGCGCTGGTCTCGATAGCAAGATCGGCATCGCGGCCGAAACTGACGGTTCCGTCAATTAAGGTGGACTGCGTTCCACCATCCAGCCGTACATCTTCTAAAAAGACATTGCGATCGTGAACGGCAAACGTTCCATCGCCAGACGGCCAATTGGAGATCCCGGATGGGCTTCGCCATCTGCAACGCTGGCGTTCACGTCCCAACCGCGAAATTCGAGATTGTCCAAACGAATTTTCCCGGCTGCGGTGAGTTTTTGCAGAAGTTCTTCGCGGCCTACGCCGGAGGTCTTGAAGTGTACGCAACCCGAGGCAAGGCCAGCCAAACGATCGGCCACCGATGCATCAATGGGCAGTTGCGTCAGGATCACGCCATCCAACTGCGCATGCAAGTCATACGAGGGGCGAGGAAGAAACTTCGCAAGCATGGTGGCGCGAACGGTGCCGCCAGCCCATTGCGCGCGGCCATCGATAATATTGAGCTGCAAATCCTGCAGCGAACCTTGAAGAAGCAATTGCTGCAGTTTCAATTTTTCGATGGTGAATTCGTCTACTTGCAGGTCTCCGGAAACATTTAGGCGACGAACCAATTCGCTGGCCGGGACCGCTGATAGTTGCAGGGCTTGAAGTCTGCGATTGGGACGCGGACCGCTGAGGAGCGATGGCAACAAGCGTTGCACCCAGCCGGGGCGAGCGCGTGGGCCGACCCAGCGGTCAATTTCGGTGGCATCCAGATGGTCGGCGTGAATTTGGACGTTCCATGTACTTTGCTGCTCAGGATCGGTTGAAATTAGTTCGGTGATATTGCCGGACCAGTGTGGCGCCGAATCCTTCAGCGCTTGTCGATTTGCGCGGCGCGGATTGCCATTGTTCCATTCCAGCCGCGCTTTTGGAGTTGCACGGGTTGATTTAGGCCGGCGGCTTCGAGCTGCGCGTCGGTAACTTCCGCGGTGCCAGTCCAAGCGGGCGGCGCAGGGCGAAGTCCATTGCCGCCGCAAATCGAGCCGCGTGCAGGACCGGTGAGATCCCAGCCATGATTAAGAGTGCGCCCGAAGGCGGAGGCAATTTTCAAAACTGTTTTCTGCGTTATCAACATGGCCCTGAGCGGCAAATCGCCGGAGTGCGAAGGAAATCGTGGACAAACGTGAAGACTTGCTTCGCCGCTCGACTCACTTGGGGCGCGGCGTTGCGTCGGTCGGCCGACCGGAGCGGCTGCGGCAGAGGAGATGCTGCTTAAGAAAAGCAACATGGGATTGGATCCATCACCAACTTGTTTCGATTGAGAGCAACGAGCAATGGTCCGATTTTTAAGGTGTCGTCCACGCCGCGCAGATTGGCTGAGCCGCCCAAGCTGGAGACATTTATTTCTTGCGAGTTCAGCGGGCCAACCCTGCAGGCCAGGGTGCCAGTGAAGAATTGGTCGACGGAGATTGCCTCTGCTACGTCAGGGTGAAAAGCACGATACCAGGAGAGTATATCGGCGGACTGCAACCGGCGGAATTGAATTTTATCTGCATGAAAGGATTGGAGGCGGTGCAGAAATTCCGCCGTTGCCGTGCAGATGGGACAGCGGAGTTTGACGAGAAGGCTTTCCGCGGTCGAGCATACTTAGAGCGACATTGCAGTGTCCTTGAATGTGAGCAGGAGATTGGGATTATCGGGCCGCTCGGTAAGGTCCCAGCGATGAATTTGCGAAGCGGTGGCTTTCAGGGCGTAGGACCATTCGCTGCCGAAGAAAGAATCGGCGAAGAATCTGGTGCGGCCGCGGGATTTGCAGTGGGAGCGCCACTTTTCGCGGTGGCTTGCAACTAAACAGTGCCGCGCACGCCATAGTCCTGTCCGTGCAAGAGGCGAAACAAATCCGCGAGCGAAACTTTATCCCAGCGGACGGCTAGCGAAGCGGGTTGCAGGCGGGAGGAAGTGCCGGCGATATCGCCCTGCACTTCAATGGTTCCGGCGGACTGCAGAGCCACGCCGCTACGCCAGGGTTGGGCGTTGAGGCGCAGCTCCAACGGCCGGGCGAAAGTTGTTCGACGCTGCCGCTAACGTGGTAAGGGCAAAGGGCTGCTTGATGTCGGCGCTTTTGAAATTGATGCGGCCGTCGTCGAATTCGATGTGTTCAAGCGATTGGCGATGGGCGGGGCGCGGGGCGGGGCCGTAGGGTGCGGCGAGATCGGATTGCGATGCGAGGAATTTGGCCGGCGGAAGCCAGACTTCCAAATTCCAGCGACCCTGGCTGATTGCGACGAGGGTGAGACTGGGCTGGCCGAGACTCGAAGAGTGCCGAATTCAAAGCGGCCCCGCAAAAAACCAGACCAGCGGAGGCCGGCGGTGAGGTGCTCCGCGTGCAGAAATATTCATAGCCAAATGCGGGATCTTCGCCGACGGTTACGCCAGTGGCATAAATCCGAGGCGTGGGCAGAATTTCAACGATTGAAATGTTTTACCTGCACGGGGCGGCCGAAGGCATTTTCCAGGCGGGGACCAGAAATAATTGTGGACGCGTGGGTGCGCACGGAGAGCGAGGCAGCGATCTGCGCGGCGACCAGCAAAGCGCGATCGCGAAGATCAGTTTCCAAGGATGACGCGGTAAATTCATTCCGATGAAAAGTCTCGCAGAGTAGAGGGCAAATGTGTAGGGGCGGAGGAGTTTGTTGGAGGGCTCACATGGGCTTTGGACAAAGGGTCTGGCGGCTAGGGCGTTGCGACAAACATGATTTTGAAGAGCATGGATCGGAAGGCTCCGGAGAGGCGATCTCGAAGAACTGTGAAGTGGTTGAGCGAAATGGCGCATGAAAAGCCGTAATGAACGGTGTGAAACATTCTGTGCCAGCGGGTGCGCGCGGGGAGATGGAGCAGGGTATCGAAGATTCCGAGCAGCCGCTGCCAGAAAGTGCTGTCGCCGGCATAGTCGGAGCTGGTGGCGTCGACGGACCAATAGATAAAAAAGGGCTGGCCCATGATGGCATCGCGATCAACAAATCCCCAGTAGCGGCTGTCCTGGCTGTGATCGCGATTATCGCCCATGGCGAAATATTTCCCGGGCGGAACCACCATTTCGTCGCCTTCGACATATTTGCGCAGCTGGGGACGCCACTCGTTGATGACGTTTAAGGGGAATCATCTGGTCGCGCAAGGGCGGAAACGAATAGTTGAAGGGATCGTAGGGAACGGCGGGATCATGAACAACGTAAGGCTCGTCCAGACAGCTGGCCGTTGATGTACACCTGCTGATCGACGAGCTTTAGGTGGTCGCCGGGCAAACCGATGACGCGTTTCACGTAGTGCGGATGGTCGAGATAGGGATATTTGAAGACGATGATGTCGCCGCGCTTGTAGAGCGCGGTAGGGCAGGAATTTTTCATACCAGGCGCCGTGACCGCCAAAGATAAATTTGTTGACCAGCAAGATGATCGCCGATGAGCAAGGTGTTTTCCATGGAAGCGGAGGGGATTTTGAAGGCTTGGACGATGAAGCTGGTGCCGAAGAGCGCCAGGATAATAGTGACGAGCAGAGATTCGAGGTATTCGGAAAAAGTGGTTTGCTCGCGATAAAAAGAGGAGTGTCTGGCTTGGCGAAGGGGTTTGCGGTTTCCCGGCGGGATGTTTTCAGCTGGAGTATTTCCAGGCGGGGCGTTTTCAGAAGGCGCTCCTTCGACCGGAACTTCTGTGCGGTCCGCCATCAGGTTCCGCCATATGCCACGCGCTGCCATTCGCTGAGACCAATATATGACAGAATTCGTGATGTACGAGTTCTCGAAGAGACAATCACTGTGGCAGGCCCATTGAGCCGGGCATTATTTCGCAAGCTCCAATAGCGTGAGAGCCTTGCGAGCGGCGCGTTGCTCGGCTTCTTTTTTTGTGCTGCCCTCGGCGCTGGCCAGGCGCGCGCCATTGACCCAAACTTCGATTTCAAAGGTTTTCTGATGGTCGGGACCGGACTCGCCGACCACGCGGTACTCCGCAGGGACCTGGCCGCGCGATTGCAACAGTTCCTGAAGCGCGGACTTGCGATCGGATTCGGCCATGCGCTCGCCACGCTTCTTCCAATGCTTGCTCAAACGAGCGTATGCCGCAAAACTTCTCGGGCGGCAGACGAGCCGGCGTCCAAGATAAATGGCTGCGAGTACGGCCTCGAAGGCATCGGCGAGCAAGAGTTTGCTTTTCGCGCCCGCCGGTTTTTTCTTCTCCGCGGCCCAGGCGCAAGGTGATCGCCAAGCTGCAAGCGTGCGGGCAGCGGCTTCCAGCGAACGCGCATTTACCAGGCGCGCGCGGCTTTTGGAGAGTTGACCTTCGCTCCAATCCGGAAAAGCGCTGAGCAGATATTCGCTGGTGAGCAATTCCAGAACAGCGTCGCCGAGAAATTCAAGGCGCTCGTTATTTACCGCGGCTCTGGGCTGCGGCGATTCGCCTGGTGGCGCGCATTTCTGGGACTGCGGAACTGTGAGTCAGCGCGTCGTGCAGCAGTTCGGGACGGGTAAATTTGTGGCCCAAGCGCTGCTCTAGACGTGCGTCATCTGCAGGAGTCATGTCACGGCAGAGACCGGCAATGCGAAGGTGGCCGCAGTTATTTTGGCGCGCTAAGTTGGGTGGCCGGCAAGTTTCTTGGCTTCCTCCGCGCCTTTTTTGCAGGTCTCCTGCATGGCGCCGAGTGATGGCCGCGCATTTGTTATAAGCGGCGACGGCATCGTCAAAGTGCGAGGTTTTGGCGTTGGCCATGCCCGAGCAGGTAGATAGTTAACGGGGTCGGGAGTGGGGTCGATGGTCACGGACTGGTTCAGCTCGGGAATGGCCTCGGTGAACTTACTGCGACGAATATACACGAGACCCAGGCCGCCGTGGGCCATGCCGAGGTCTGGTTCTTCACCGTGGAAAAGGATTCGTCGGTGACGGTGGCGGGCTTCGGCAAGGTGGGAGTCAGCTCGATAGCTTTGCTGGAGTACAGTCCTCGGCTTTGGCCAATGCTTTGTCGGGGTTCGGGAGTCTTGGAATTCATGGCTCGCGGAAGGTCTGCGCAACTACCGCCAAAACCTGAACGTCGTTAGGATTCAGCGCGATCTCTTTGTCCGCGACCTCTTCCATCTTTTGCACCTGGCCGCTTGAAGATAAGCCAGGGTCAGAGCGTGCCGTATACGGGGGACCGATAGCGGCTATTTGGATACTTCTGTAAAAATGCTTCGCCCGAGTTCAATGCGCTTGGCTTGATCGGATGGTCGGCGACATCGTGAGAGGGCTTTGAAAGCGGCATCTTCTTCGGCAGTTGACCGGAGCGGCATTGGGATCATCCAGGGTGAGCGAATTGTTTGCTGGAGTTTTCGTTTTGTCCGTCGACGTAGCGGCGGATTCTGGTATTGGCGGCGGAGGGTTCTGGTTAGTTGGCGGAGGCGGATTTTGCGCTACGGTCCCTCCGGCTGCGGCCAGCATAATCGCCGCCAGCGCGCCCGTTATGAGCCATGTGTTGCAACTTTGCCTGTCATGTGTGATTTCTCCTGTTAGAATTACCATCGGATGTGCGGGCTCAGCATGCAGATTATGGTGTTGCGTTCATTCAAAATCGATTTGCAACGCCGGAAATTCACGGGCGCTCCACGGATTTTTCACTGAGCCGTATCGGCTAAACCTTTTTGCGCGGCCTGACGTGCTTGCTCCGGGCCGCCCTGCACCGTTAACGCTGCCTGATATTCAGCTTCGGCCTGGCGCGGTTGGCCTTCACCATCATAAATCCGTGCGAGGTAAATATGCGACCAGGCCAGGACCATGGGGTCGGCGGTGGCGGCATGCTCTCCAGTTGGTTAGACGGCCGAAAACTTCCTTGGCGCGCGGGCCGTCATGATCGAGCAGGGCCACAAGTCCAAGACCGTACCAGGCGCGCGGTTGATCTGGATACTTGGCAACTACTTTTGGAAACGAAGCCTCAGCGGCGCGCGCGTTTTTTTCAGCGATGCGGCGCTCACCTTCCGTAAGAGCGGCGATGGCGTCGGGATCGTTGGGGACAGTGTCGGGCATAGCCGCGGCGCGCGTCGGCGAGCGACTTCTTCGACTGGCTCAGATCGCCGGATTTTTGCTGGCGATCCGCGGATGCAAATTGAATGGAGTTGACGCGCTTCAGCTCCGCGGTCGCATCGATGGAGCGCACCAGGTCGGGGAAAAATAACTCCATGGAAGGCTCGGCGCCTTCAAATTTCGGCAGAGCGAATCGAAAAGCGGACGAACCAAAACGTAGCCATCGGCATCATTGCGTTCAAGAGCGGCGTCCCGTTCGCCGGGAGACATTTTCTTGAGCTTTAATTCCACGGCACGAACCGATGCATTCCGCGAAGTAAGAAGGAAAATCGTCTTTCAAGTCTGGTGCGAGTCGCGGCGCGCCGGCAGCTTTTTCAAACAGCGGACGTTTCACTGCAACAACGTGGGAATAGCGCAGGGGCAAAGGGTCGAGCAAGAAATGCAGATAAGCGTGGCGCACCACGTCAACGGGGATATCATCGGCGCCGCTCAGGACGATGGCGTAGTGATCGCCAAAGTTTCGAACGTTGGTGATGCGGCCGACCAGCGGCTCGACAATGATGGTAAAAGTGCGCGGCTCGGACGGGCTGGGCCATGGCGCGCAGATAACCGGTAGCGACGAAAACAATTTGCGAAACGGCATCGTGCATGCGCTCGATTTCGCGGTTATAGGCGGGCTGCATCTGCCGCCATAGCTGGCGGATATTTTGTTCCTGATAATACTTGGAAAGGAGTTCGCTGAAGCCTTCGAGAGCCAGATACTTCCGGTGGGAGATCTTCGCGGCGCAAAGTCGGGCTTGAAATCCGGCGCGTGCCCGGCGACCAGGCCGAACCACAAATAGCGGGAAAGGGCGGCGCCAGGATCGGCGGAGTCGTGTTGCTTGTAGTATTCGCGAATGGCATCGACTGCCGGGCCCTCCTGATGCTGCATGCGATCGCGCAATTGAGCGCGGAGTGGACGCCAATTTTCGGCGCTGACATCGGATTCAAACCCGGAAGCCAGCAGCGCGCACATGGTGGTGAACATCGGCTCACTGGCGTCAACGGTGATGCTGGTACTGGAGGATGAAGCGGTTTCACGCTCAGGGCGTGCTTGAGTAGCGGGAGGGGCGGGGCCGTCGGAGGGGTCTGAGCGGGAACGACGGTTACGGGCGTGGCAACGAGTAACACCAGAAGGCTAAGCGAGCGAGCGCCGGAGATGTAAGTTCGCAGGCGATGGCAGCGAGGACGAGTCGCGATTTCAATCCCTAAATACATTACGTCTCAATCTAACGTCGGGCCCCTCATCCGTCAAGGAAGGGACTGGGAATGGAGGAGGGATGAAAGCAGGTGGCAGCAAAATGAGAGCAGGAGTAAATTGAGAAAATAAAGACGATGGCGGTGGCAGGAAACCACGGAATAGGCCTAACGGGTTGGCCAGCGCGAAAGTGACTACGCATAGACGTAGTCATGGAGTAGACTGGCCGCCGATGGCTGGATAGTGAATAGCCGCGCAGACGACGCGGAGGGCAAGATGGAAACAAAGAACCCGAAAAACGAAGCGGATCGGCTGGAGGCAGTGGAACGGTACGCCATTCTGGATACCGATCCGGAAGCGGCGTTCGATGACTTGACGCGGCTGGCGTCTATTATTTGCAAAACGCCCATCGCGCTGATTTCGCTGCTGGACGAAAAGCGGCAATGGTTTAAATCAAGGGTGGGACTGAGCGCTACGGAAACTTCGCGGGACATAGCGTTTTGCTCGACGGCGATACTACATGTGCGGCAGGATATTTTTGAAGTCACGGATGCATTGCAAGATGAACGGTTTCGAGACAATCCGCTGGTGGTCTCCGAGCCGCACATACGTTTTTACGCCGGGGCGCCCCTGGTGACGGAGGACGGCTACCCGCTGGGGACTTTGTGCGTGATTGATCAGAAACCGAGAGAGCTGGATGCGGAGCAAAAGGAAGCGCTGAAGACCTTGAGCCGGCTGGTGCTGGGGCAATTGGAATTCAGGCGCAATTTGGTGTTGTTGAAAGAAGCGCTGAGCGACCGGACCAAGGATGAACACGAGCGCCAAGCAGAGTGCCAGAGATTGCAGGCGACGTTGATGCGGGTGCTGCAACTGCAGCACTAGAAGCTTTCACTTCAAAAATATTTCTTGCTGCACATGTTTGTTCGCGGCGAATTCCAAACCACAGTTCAACCGAAAATCCAGGAGCGGTGAGGCTGTGCTGTATCAGGCTGCGACGGCTCGATCCACGCTGAGAGCGGGCTAGGCTGCAGCCATACTGGAATCGAGCTGGAGTTTTCTGGAGGTTTGCCAGAGGTCGATATAGGGGCGGAGGTCCTGCATCAAAGTCTGGAATTGCGCGAGGTCGAGGGATTGCGCGCCGTCGCTGATGGCTTTCTCGGGCGCGGGATGAACTTCGACGATGAGGCCGTCAGCGCCGATGGCCACGCCAGCGCGCGACAAGGCGGGGACCAGGCTGCGTTTACCGGTGGCGTGACTGGGATCGAGAACCACGGGCAAGATGGGTCAGTTCGTTGAGCACCGGGATGGCGGCGATGTCGCAAGTGTTGCGAGTGGCGGTTTCAAAGGTGCGGATGCCGCGCTCACATAAAATCACGTCGGGATTGCCGTGGGCCACGATGTATTCGGCGGACATCAGCAATTCCTTGATGGTACTGCTAAGGCCGCGCTTGAGCAGAACGGGGCGGCGGCATTTGCCGAGGGCTTTGAGCAGAATGAAATTCTGCATGTTGCGGGCGCCGACCTGCATGACGTCGGCATATTGAGCGATAAGGTCGACGTCGCGGTCGCTCATGACTTCGGTGACGATGGCGAGGCCGGTGGCGAGTTCTGGCTTTTTGCAGGAGTTTGAGACCTTCCTCCTCCATGCCCTGAAAATCGTAAGGAGAGGTGCGTGGTTTAAAGGCTCCGCCGCGAAGCATTTTGGCTCCGGCCTTGGCGACGCCTTCGGCGGCTTGCATGATTTGCTTTTCGGATTCGACGGAGCAGGGACCGGCCATGACGAGGAACTCGTTGCCGCCAATTTCCGAGCCATTCATTATTGATGCGAGTCCTGCCGGTTCTAAATTCCTTGCTGACGAATTTATAGGGAGCGGAAATGGGCACCACTTTTTCGACCTGCGGCATGGCCTCAACGGATTCGAGGCAAGCGGTTACGTCACCGACGCCGACGACGCCGATGACCACGCGCTCCTCGCCTTCAATGGAATGCACTTTGTAGCCGAAGTGCTCGACTTGCTTGCGGACCTGATCGACTTGCTCGCGGGTGGAGTGCAGCTTCATGGAAATAATCATTTCGCAAATCCTTTCAAATTGGCGCGTGGCCTCGGTGTAAGACGAGGAAGCGCGGGTTCCGAAAAAACAAAAAGCCCACTCTCTGCGAGTGGGCCGAATCTCCGTTGGATGGTGCTCGAGAAACCCCTCGCTGTCAGATGGGCGGCGGACTAAAGCTAAACCAATAATAGTGGGTCATGACGTGGGTAGTGTATTTGGTCGGCGGGCAGGAAACAACGATTTATTGAGCCAGAGGCCCAAGTGCCGGAGGAGCGGGTACTGCGAGAGTGGGTAGCGCAAAAGTGAGCAAATCTGGATGTTTGCTGTCAGCGCACCACGTGTAGCGAAGCCCAGTGGTCAGGCTGCAGCGTCCTTCTATACTGAGTTGGAACCCATGTTGATCACCGAAACGGCCCCGGTCTCTTCTCCCACCCAGTTGCGCTTGTCGGACCTGATATCCGCGCTGTCCTATGCGCTGGATTTGACCGAAGGGCAGCCCATGGGCCATGCGGTGAAGTGTTGCCTATTGGCGATGCGGTTGGCGGACATCTTACAACTGCCGGAGCACCAGAAGTCCGATCTGTATTATGCGACGCTACTGAAGGATGCGGGTTGCAGCAGCAACGCGGCGCGAATGTACGACATCCTGGGCGGGGACGAGCGCAAAGCGAAACAAGAGGTGAAGTCGACGGATTGGACGCGGGTGACGTTCGAAGGCATGGAGTACTTGCTGCGCAACGTGATGCCCGGGAAATCGCGGCTGGAGCGGGTGTTTGCGATTGCCAGCGTGGCCACCAATCGAGACGCGCAGACACGAGAGTTGATCAACATGCGCTGCAATCGGGGCGCGCAGATTGCGAAGAAAATCGGATTCACGGAAGCGATGAGTTCCGGGGTCTACAGCCTGGATGAACATTGGAACGGAAAAGGGTTTCCTGAGGGATTGGAAGGCGGGCAGATTCCGCTGCTCTCGCGGATCATGAATTTGTGCCAAACGCTAGAGGTTTTCGTAACGCTGAATGGGCCGCACGATGCGATGCAGGTACTGCGAGACCGCAGCGGAACGTGGTTTGATCCGGAGCTGGTCGAGGCCGCGCTGCGGCTGGAAGAAGACCAGGAGCTCTGGAAACTGCTCGAGCAGGACCGGGTGCGCGACGAGGTCATCGAACTGGAGCCCAGCGGCGGGATAATGTATGTGGATGAGGGGCGACTGGATGGAGTTTGTGAAGCGTTCGCGAGCGTAATCGACGTGAAGTCGCCATTTACGCACACGCATTCGAGGGGGGTGACCAGCGTGGCGGTGGCGATCTGCCAGCGGCTGGGGCTACCCGAAGGGGATGTGACGCTGGTGCGACGTGCGGCATTGCTGCATGACATCGGTAAACTCAGCGTGCCAAACAACATTCTGGACAAGCCTGGAAAATTGACCGCTGCGGAGTGGGAAACGGTACGGCTGCACCCATATTACACGCAGCGGATATTGGAACGCATCCGTGGCTTCCAACACCTGGCATTTGTGGCCAGTTCGCATCACGAGCGGCTGGATGGACGAGGATATTTTCGCAACCTGAATGCCGAGCAACTTCCGCTGACGGCGCGGGCCATCGCGGTTGCAGATATCTACGATGCGTTATCTTCCAAGCGGCCGTACCGCAGCGCGCTGGCAAAGAGCGAAGTGTTCCGGATCATGGCGGTGGATGTGCCGACGGCACTGGACGCGGATTGTTTCGCGGCGCTGAAATCGTTGGACCTCACCAACGGTTGATGGTTTGAGATGGCTGGATTGACCGGCGATCGAGCCGGTCGATCAGTACAGCACTACGGCGATGCGGAAGCGCGTGAACCCACCGGAATCGCCGCCCTGACAGGCTCCCACGGCAGCAGTATGAAAACGGCCGCTGCGCAATTTCTGCTCCAAGTCCACGGGCAGCTTATCCAAGGCCGCAGCTTCGAAGCGGGTCACCGACAAAGGGCGGGCGCCGGAAAATCCGCGTTCCATGTCGCAGGTCTTGCGGGCGTCGGCGGTCGCTTGCGAAGAGCGGAATCCCCGCTGAGATAATGCAGCGACGACTTGCTGTTCCTGCTGGTCGAAGCTTAAATCCGCAACGGATTGAGAGAAATCCTGGACGGCATAGAGGCCGTCCTGGCCTTTAACGACAGCGATTCCGACGCCGTTCAATTCGGGATCCAAGATATTTTCGCGGTGATGGGGAGACTGCATCCAAGCGGAATGGATGGCTGCGGGACTGGGCGCGACGGCGATGTTTTCGGCGATGGTGCTGAAGCGGGCTCCGGCCTGTGTGGCGCGGACCTGGACAGCTTGTTCATCGGGCAATTGATGAGAGAGTGTATTGCGCTGGGCCATGCGGATGGCGTGCTCGCGGGCAGCGGCGGCCAAGGCGGGGTCCCATTGGAGGGGCTGCAAGCCCTGGGTGGTGCGTTCGCGATTGAGGGCGTCAAAAAGGGCGCGCTCGGAGGCGCTGAACTGGGACTGGGAGGACTGGGCGTGCGCCGGACGGTCCGAGAAGATCAACACCAGGACGGCTACCAGGGCCATGCGAAGCAGGAGGGCTGCGGCTCGGAATGCCAGGGATGGATGGTTTGGAGATGCCAGGCTCATGGGTGCTCCTGGTATCTATTGGGCCAGTTGAGGCGCAGCTTGTGGGAATTGCAAGGGTCAGGTGAAGGGTTTAGGAAAAGCTGACCCGGTGAGCAGTGAAAATTTGGTGACTGGGTCAGTACGTAAGATTTACGCGAATTTCGCTGTAAACTACTGATCTTAAAGGACTAGAACGGAGGTACGGGTTGACGGTACTTCCGGGTAGTTGCCAAGAGAGGCCATGCGTCCGGGTTCTACGGGATAATTTTTGAGGGCCAGGCAAGCTCGGGGGTTGTTGTGGGCCGTGCGCGAATAAGCCTAGTGATTGTATAGGTTTAGCTAGCAAGTGCCTGGCAGAAGTTCGAGGGACAAAGGGCTCTAACCGCGGACGTGCACGGCGCTGAAGCTCAGGATTACATGACCGCCGGCAGTGGGGCGGCCAAAGCTCAACATGGGACTGAAACGCGAGAACATCAGCAACTGGTCGAGCTGATGACGGGTGTCGATGGTGCGAGGGCCGGAGAGAATCTGGTAACCGGACATACCGCCTTGGGCGTCGACGGTAACGTCAATCAGGAGACCGTGGGGGAGTGCCAGTTCCACGTCATGCTCGGGTGCCCAGGAGGGGGGATATTCGGATAAGGAGAGGAGTTCGGCGGGGCGCATCAGATTGATGGGCACATCATTTTGCACGGCGCGGACGGTGATGCCGGGCGCCAGGATTTGGAACACGAGAACGAATACGAGAATGGCGGAAACGAAGCCGCCGGTGGCCGGAAGGGTAAGCGGGCGGAAAACGTTGTCAGCCAGAATCTCGACGCGATTGCGGACCTGGAGAAGGCGTGCGCGCCAGCCTTGGGTGGACTGGGCTTGAGCGGCGGCGACTTTAATACGGACGGACAGATCGGCAGGGGGCAGTTGTTTTGGAAGGCGCGAGAGCAGCACGCCCAATTTGCGAAAACGCTGCAGCTCTTCGCGACATTCGGGGCAAGCGCCGAGATGGTCGTTGACCTTGGCGCGCTCGGATACTGGCGAGGGACCGGTGAGACCGTCGTCCAGATAGCCAGCCAACTTGGAACGGACCTGATTACAGTTCATCGGGGACCTCCCCGACGGAATCGGCGGGCGAAAGAGACGAAGCGATACGCCAAGCAGCGGAACAGGCGTCGGCAAAAGGAGCTAAGGGCAATGCCTTGGATCCGTTTATGACGGGCTTCAGAGAAGAATGCGCGTCGGCAGGCGGGTGAGGCTGGCGTTCGGAGAGCAATGGCTCAAGAATTTCTTTTAGCGCGCGGCGGCCGCGCAGGATGCGCGATTTCACCGTGCCTATGCTGCATTCCAGCACTTCGGCGACCTCTTCGTAACTGAAGCCTTCCAGGTCGCGAAGAATGACGGCCAGGCGGAAAACCTGAGGGACCTGTTGAAGGGCGGACTGGACGGCGTGTTGTACTTCGTGGGTGGCTAGTTGCTCAAAAGGTGAAGCGCAAAGATCCTCGATTTCGATATGGGCGTGGCCTTCCTCAAGTTCAGCGTCGATGGAGACGTTTTTTTCCAGGTGGCGTTTGAACCAGCGGCGATGATTCAGAGCTTCGCGAATGGCGATGCGATACAGCCAAGTTTTGAGGGAGCTGCCGTGGCGAAAACCACGAATGCCGCGAAAGGCTTTGAGGAAAACTTCCTGGGTGCCGTCGGCGGCGTCGGAGGGATCGCCGAGCATGCCGAGAATGAGGTTGTAGACGGGGCCGTGGTAGTAAGTGACCAGCCAGTCGAAGGCAGTCTCCGAACCGGCTTGCAGCTCGGTAAGAAGTTGGGACTCGTCGCGGCCCCAAGGGAGCGCACTGGCCCAGTCTGACACTCTCGACCTTTCCCAAGCCGTTGAGACGGCCCAGATTGCCGACCAACTGCGTCAGCAAGATGCGATGGCGGTCACAGGAAGATCCGCGACCAGCTTCGCGCTATTTCGTTAGACACCGGAAACGGCGGCTTGTTCCAGGCGTTGCTCGCGAAACAGTGATGTATAAGGTGGATTCTGGCACTTTGTGCCGAAAGGTGCAATGGCCGGAACGGCTAGTACGAGGTGACAATCGAGTGAGCGTGGAGCCCAAAAATAGATGCGAAACGCCGGTGTGCTCAACATGTTGGCAAATAGGAATCGCCTTACTAACTGCTAGTACTACTACCCCATAGGGTGGCAAACTCAAGATTGTGAATTTGCGTCCACGGCGACTACAAAAAGGACCAACGAGGAGTAACTGCGCATGAAGATTCAAACGATCCTGGCTGCCGGGCTTTTGCTGGGCATGGGGTTAGTAGGCATTCCCGGGCGAGTTTCGGCACAACAACCCGCGGGAGTGGGAGCCACAGACCGTCCGGACAATCCGACGCCATCGGCGAATCAAGGGAGCACGGGTGCGCCGGATGGGACGCATACGCACAAGGCGATTACGTACATGCGACCGTCGGAGAAGTCCAAGCTCACGAATTATTTTTTTGACGCTTATGGCCCGTACGCAATTGTCGGAGCGGCGATCGTCGCGGGGATCAATCAGGCGGACAGCACGCCGCCGGAGTGGGGACAAGGCGCCCAGGGCTACGGCAAGCGGGTGGGTTCGAACTACGGCATCAACATGATTTCAGCGACGACGCGATATGGATTGTCGGAAGTGCTGCACCAGGACACGCTGTATTACCGATGCCAGTGCACAGGATTTTTCCCGAGGTTGGGACATGCGTTGACCTCCACATTGGCGGCACGACATGGGGAAGATGGGCGGTATATCTTCTCCGTTCCGGCGCTGATTGCACCGTACGCCGGGACCATGGTGGCGACGCACACGTGGTACCCAGGGCGATACAATTCGAGCGACGCTTTTCGGATGGGCAATTACAACCTGTTGGCCCTGGCCGGCGGGAATGTGGCTATTGAATTTCTGTTTCATGGGCCGCACTCCAGGCTGTCGCGAATTTATTTGAATAACAGGCATGCGGCGCCAGAACCGGAATCGGAACCCAGCCGCTAAGAACTGACGCTGCTATCAGCGCGATGCCCGCGCGGCGACTAGCGGAGTGACGACCCTTCCCTTCCCGGCAGCCAGTTCGTGATTTTTGGGGGGCGAACATGAGTGACGAACAACGCAGACAAAATCCGCGATACGCGTTCATAGCCAGCGCGGAATTGCTGGAGCCCAGCACCGAAATGCGCATCGCCACGCGAGTGAGCGAGCTGAGTATTCACGGATGCTATTTGGACATGCTGAATCCCTTCCCGGTGGACACGCTAGCGCGGGTGAAGATTTCATCGAGCGATGCGGAGTTTCAAAGTAAAGCCAAAGTGATTTACGCGCATCCGAACTTCGGAGCGGGAGTGGTTTTTCTGGAGCCGGAACCACAGTATCTGGAGGTTCTCAAAGGCTGGATAAGCGAGGCTGAGAAGGATCCGGAACGATTGGTGAAGTAGGTGGGGATTGAAACGCTGTTCACGTTGCCAGTGAGTTCCGGGCTTAACATGTCGTCACACATCGGTCTAGCGCGTTGGCTTACGAGCGATTGAAATCCGTAGGGGTTGGTGTAGCCTCAGGCGGGGAAATTCGGGCGACCGCTAGGAATCGAGGTCGGCACGCGCGGTTCTGGATTTCTTAAATTTGAGCTGGGCCGCTGGGTTCGCGGAGGTGTGGCCGTCGGCGTTATGGCCGTCGCCGTTGTTTTGATTCTCGTGATTGTTAAGATGTTCGCGAATGACCCGGACTTCCTCCGCCAGAGCTTTTTCCACGAGAGCCGACTTGCGTTCACCGCGGGCCACGCGGCTCACATAAGAGGGATCCACGCCGAGACGTTTGGCAACGCGGTTATAGATGCCCCTAAAAAGCGAGACGGAGGGGATAGAAGTTATGCTACTATCACCTTTGTCACCATTCATGACGGAGCCTTTCAGGACGGGAGCTCAAAACATGCGGGTCCAGACTAACACAAATGGTAGGCGAGAAACATTCAAAGCGTAAGAGATGAGAACTGGTAAAACATCGAATCCGGAGTGGGCGCGCAAAATCTTGAAATTGCGGCGGCGAATGGGATTGACGCAATCCGCATTCGCGTCGCGGCTGCACTATTCGGCGATGGCGCTTTCCAGGTGGGAGCGAGGCACGCACGAGCCGCCGGCACAGGCCTACATCCAGATCGGGAACTTGAGTGGGGAACCGGAAAGTTCGTGGTTCTGGCAGCGAGCGGGATTCAAAACTTCGGATTTGTCGAAAATGGTACCGGAGGGGCTCGGGATCCTGCGAAAATCCAGTTTTCCGGATTTCGAGATTGTAACCGCAGGGAGCCACAGAAGAAAATGGGCTGGCAGCGCAAAAGGCTCGACTGGTGGCCATCCCAGTACTGGCGACTCATGCAGCCACCCATGGGGGAAGGGCGATCAGATGTTGGATTTAGACGACTGTTCCCGTCCAGGAGATGATTGCCGCCCCGGCGGTGTGGTGCCCGCATCCGGGGACACGAGCTGCCTGCGGGTGCGCGGGCGAATCGATGAGTCCGCTGATCACGACAACGACATCGTAGCGGTGGACAGAGCGGAAATCAATCCGCGGAGACTTGAGCGGAAAGATTGTGGTCACGTGGCAGCGCGATCAGGGGCTGATACTTTCGCGATTTCTGCAGGTGAATGGCGTGCAGTTGCTGCAGTCCGAAAATAAGGAATATGAAGCGGTGAAGTTGGGAAAAAATCGCAACTGGCGGATCATCGGAAGAGTGTTGTGGTGGATTCGTCACGCGCCTTAGAATTTGCGACGCCCGTGAATGAAGAATGGTAAGTTACAGGCTGTCTTGCGGTGATATCCCCAAAAATTTACAGGATTTCCCTGATAGGACTGGTAATCGTAGTTTGCGATTATGCCGGTGCGGTAATGATATCCGCACGTCGAGGGAAAAGGGGACAGACGAAACGCTTCGAGAAATCGGAGCAACCGGGCTGGGACGTCTATTCTCTTTTCCTTCGGTCAAACCATTCTTGATTTTCTTCTTCACCCCTTCCTAATTTTCTTCATCAGCTTTCTACTTTGCTCCCTCGGCTAGAGACTCTTCAAGGACATTTCAAATAGCCAACTGCACCGAGCCGTACGAAACGCGGCAGATGCTTGTGTTTGTATTCAGGGTTCTATAACTTACCCGGTAGCGAGCGCATGGCACGACGGGCGGTGAATCTGGTTTGGAGGAATTTATGCCGATGGAGTCGTCCGCTTCCGTTTCGACGAAGGAGCGCAGCACGGCATTGGGGCTGTGCTGGATTGTTTTTGGAATAGTTCGGCTCATTGCCGCGGTTTGGCTGCTCGGTTTTACGGGCACGGCGACGGTTATGTTTGGGGCACTGCTGACGCGGGTGCCGAATCCGTATTCGCTGATGAGCGGGTTCCACATAATTTATAGCGGTTGGATAGTGCTGTCGGCCGCGAGCGGAATTTTTGGAATACTGGCGGGTGTTGCCCTGCTGGCGGGAGCCGGAGCGGGCCGAATACTTTCGCTGGTGGCCGCATTTTTGTCTTTAAGTTTCATCCCGGCGGGCACGACGCTGGGGACCTATACGCTGGTTCGGTTCCTGCGCCGGGATTAAGTTCGGGCGCCGGATTCTCCAGTTTTCATAACGCTAACCGCAGTGCCACAACCAAAAAGTTACACGGGGATGGGTTGCTGACTCTTCGGCTTCAGATACCAGCAAGGCAAAACACCTGCGTGGGGAAAGATGGCGTGCAGACAACGAAGCGTTTGCTCGGGATTCTGGGCGTCGAGTTCGTAATCCACTTTGCCGCCCTTTTCGGCGATGGCATACAGGCGTGGCGCGGTGAAAGTTTCCAAGGGGTCGGCAATTTTTGGATGAAGCATGCGGAAACGAAAGTATAAATAATCGCCGACATAGGCAACGACCATAGCCGCGAAAGCAGCCAGCAGGAAGCGTTTGATGAGGCGGCGCAGGCGGTTTATGTCAGGCATGGGCGACGTGGAACCCGCAATTCCATATTTTATTATTCCTGCGAAACGCGAGGGGACGTTGGGCAAACGGCGTCGAACTCGGCCTTTTCCGCATAGTGCAAAATGATTTCTGAATTGCCATAGATCGGGCTTAAGGGCGGCGCGGCGGATGGTGAAGCTTTCTTTGGGTGCTCCTGGTTTGAGGACCGACCGCCGGCAAAAAAACTGGCGAGGGTACCGCGGTCTTCCAGAAGCAATTGTGAACCTTGCCAGGAACCGTAGAGTAAAAAAAATAATTTGGGATTGGTGTTTCTCTCAGTGCGCAGGTACAGGGTGACTTCTTTTCCGTTTTCGACGAACCAGGAGTTGAGCGCACCGGCGACTTCCAGGTCGATCGGGGGTTGTTGCGGAAGGCACAACTGCGCGGTGCCAATGAGGTTGGTCTTCCCTTCCGTGGGCCCCGCACCTTGGTGCTTTCTTTCAAAGCGAATTTTCAGGAACAGCGGATAGCGCGCAGCGGCGGCGGTGTTCAGCAGCCCCAGGCCGTGCCAGACGGGCGCGGGCGTATACGAACGCGTGCGTGAATCCACCAGGCGGGCGCGGACAAATAGTACGAACGACACGAAGAGAATAAAGAACGCGAGAGCGGCGAGCAGACAACCGAGCGAACGAGCGGGAGGGCGGCGCTGCAAAATTTGTTCGTTCATTTTTTCGGCGTTTCCGGAAGGCGAAGCGCGTCCGGACTGCAGGACTACACTCTCGCGCGAATCGACCGGGAATCGCAAGAGGCACGCGCGGGCGTTTGAGAGTGGCGAAAGCCAGGTTCAGAACTTGTTGGTGTAATCGCGGATGACGGCGTAGCACTCGCACGTAAAAGTTTCCAGCTGCGGACGGTTGGTGATACGTACGCTGCCGCGACCGTATTCGATAAGGCCGGCTTTCTGGAGAAGTCCGGCGGCCAGTGTGACACTAGGGCGATCGGTACCGAGCATGGTGGCAAGAAAATCGTGAGTGATGCGCAGATTGGAAGTGCCGGCGCTGTCTTCGGCCATGAGCAGCCAACGAGCCAAGCGTTGTTCGATTTCGTGCAAACGGTTGCAAGCGGCGGTTTGGGAAACCTGCATACCAAAGAGCACAACGTAGCGATTCAAAGCTTTACGAAGGTCCGGGGCGATGGACAATAATTTTTGAAAATGGGCGCTCTTGATGCGGAAGCCTTCGCCGGAGATCTGAACAATTTCGCGAAGCGCGCTGCTGTGGACGTTGGCAGAGAGGGCGCTGCCGGAGACGCCTTCTTTTCCGACTACACCGGCTTCAACGGTCTTGCCGGTTTTGAGCACCACCACCAGGGAGATGAGGCCGCGGTTGGGAAAATAAACATACTGCAACTTCTTGTGCGGCTCGTAGAGCACGCGCCGCTGCTTTAGATCAACGAATTGGAGATGCGCGCGGATGAGATTAAATTCCCGGGCGGTCATGGCCAAAAGAATTTCGTTTTTGACCGACTTGCCGGACAGGTCCGTGCGCGGAGCGGCTTGCGAGGCACGTTTCTTCTTCACGTTGCCCTCCCCCAGATTTAAGAAAAGATGAAATGACGAAGTGCTCGGCTGAGACTTGGAAGCAGAGGCGCGGTGGCGCCGGTTAAGCTTGCTTTGTTTCTATAAGGTATTCCGCAAATGCACAACAACAAAAGGACTTAGTAGGCTGCCCGACACAAGAGCGCCGCAAAAATTGGGATCGAACTTTTGAGACAGCGGGCCGTTGAAAACGGCTAGTTGGCTGACAGGGCGCGACAATGATGTGAGCACGACACGGATGCGATCGCACTCATGGACGAAGTTGGCGCGCGAATGTTAACATCACTTCGTCGACCCGGTGGGGCCGTGGCGCAGTTGGGAGCGCGCCTCGATGGCATCGAGGAGGTCGTGGGTTCGAATCCCATCGGCTCCACCAAAATTCATCCGTTAATTTTTCAGTCCTGATCCAGACACTCACGCAAAAATAATCTATGGCCAAGCTGACTTTTTTAGGCGCCGCAGGAACGGTGACCGGTTCGAAATATCTGGTGGAAGCAAGCGGAAAAAGACTGCTGGTGGATTGCGGAATTTTCCAGGGATTGCGCGAGCTTACCGAGCGGAATTATCAGCCACTGTCCGTTGACCCAAAAACATTGGATTACCTGCTGCTCACCCATGCGCACCTGGACCACACCGGGTCGCTTCCGGTTGTGGTGAAGGCGGGATTCAAAGGGCCAATCTTCGCGAATGCCGCAACAATGGAGTTGACGGCGTTGCTGCTGAAGGATTCCGCGCATTTGCAGGAAGAAGATGCGCGGCACCCGCAGAAGGGGCCGGGCGGACGAGCGGAACATGAGCCGTTGTATACGAGTGAAGATGTGGATCCGGTTCTGAAATTGATGCGGGAAATTCCACGCTCGGGGAAATTTCAGATCGATCCGGTGTTCGCGGTGACGGCGTACGACGCCGGCCATATCCTGGGATCCACGAGTGTGGCACTGAGCATCAGCGAAAACGGGACAGCGAAGACAGTAATTTTTTCCGGGGACATCGGACGGTATGAACAAGCGATTCTGAACGACCCGGTGACGCCTCCGGAGGAGGCCGAGGTGTTGGTATGCGAATCGACGTACGGCGATCGCGAGCATCCGGGCGGGGATCCCGCGGAGCAATTAGCGGAAATTGTGAATCGGGTGGCGGGGCGGGGCGGGTCGATTATCATTCCGGCTTTCGCGATTGGGCGAACGCAAACGTTCATGTATTACCTGCGGCAACTGGAGGGGGAAAATAAAATCCCGCGGCTGCCGGTGTACGTGGACAGCCCCATGGCATTGAGTGCTACGGATTTGTACCTGAAGTATAAGGACGACCACGACGTGGAGTTCACGAAGATCGCTGCGGGCGGGGGCGATCCGTTGAATGTGCACGAGTTTCACTTGACGCGGACGGTAGAGGAATCCAAAGCGATAAACGAGGTGAAGACGCCTTGCATTATCGTCTCGGCGAGCGGGATGGTGGCGGGCGGGCGAGTGCTGCACCACCTGGCGCAGCGGTTGCCGGACGCGCGAAACGCGGTGATTCTGGCCGGCTTTCAGGCCCAGGGGACGCGGGGACGCGCGCTGCAAGAAGGGGCGCAGACATTGCGATTGTTTGGGCAGGACGTGGCGGTGAATGCGGAGATTGTGCAGATGAGCCAACTTTCGGCGCATGCCGGGAAAAGCGAGCTGCTGCGATGGCTGGGCGGAATGAAGACGCCGCCAAAACAGACGTATTTAACGCACGGGGAGCCCGTCGCGGCCCAGGCGTTGCAGAAGGCAATCACGGAAAAGCTGGCGTGGAAGGCGGCAGTGGCGCGATACCTGGACACCGTAGAAATAGGATAAGACCAAAAATTGTTTTAAAAATCAGGAACAATTGGTGGGGGGAGTTCGTCTATAGGGACAAGACCACTCGCGGGGTAGGGGGTTGACCACCACAGGGCAACCGACCGTTTAGCCCTCTACCCTTTAAATTTTGTGGCGGGAATTTCGCAGCATTAATAAAACCTTTACAGAAAATTGAGAAGCGCCAGGCTTTCAATTTAACGCGTTGAAGGCAGCGCGTTTGTCTACGGCTGTGCGCGGTGGGCGGCCAGCAACTCCGGCAGACGCGCGAGGCGCTCTTCAGCAGTAGCGAGGGTCGCTTCCTGCTTGCAAAAGGTGAAGCGCACTTGAGAAGCGCCATCGGCGGGATTGCCGTAGAAGCTGGAGCCGGGAACGACTGCGACTCCGACTTTTTCGACCAGGAATTTGGCGAAAGCCACGTCGTTGGTGTTTTTCCCGACGGTGGGGCGGCCCTCAAAATGGAAGCCGGAAATGTCGGTCATGATGTAGTAGGCTCCGCGCGGTTGGAAGACGGTAAAGCCCGCCGCGGTGAGAATCTTGAGTAAGCGAGCGCGTTTCTCGGCGTAGGTCTTCGCCAAATTCGAATAATACGATTCCGGAGATTTGAGGGCCATGGCGCCGGCTTGTTGCAAGGGTGCGGCCGCGCCTACGGTCAGAAAATCGTGAACTTTTCGGATGGCGGCGGTGGCGGCAGGAGGAGCGATGGCCCAACCTACGCGCCAACCGGTCACGCTGTAGGTCTTGGACATGCCGTTGATGACGATGGTGCGTTCGCGCATGCCGTCGATTTGAGCCATGGAAATGTGCTCGGCGCCATCGTACAAAATGTGCTCGTAAATTTCGTCGGTGATGCAGAAAGCGTTCCAGCGGACGCAAAGGTCGCGAATAAATTCAAGTTCGGAGCGGGTAAAAACTTTGCCGGTGGGATTGTTGGGGGTATTGAGAATGATGGCCTTGGTTCGCGGGCCGAAGGCGGCGGCCAGTTCCCTTTCGTCGTAACTCCAGTCCGGGGTGCGCAGCTTTACGAAGCGCGGAGTAGCACCGCTCAAGATGGCATCGGGGCCGTAATTTTCGTAGTAGGGCTCGAAGACCACGATTTCGTCACCGGGATTAATGATGGCCATCATGGCGGACATCATGGCTTCGGTGGAACCGCAGCAGATGGTGATTTCGCGCTCGGGATCGACGCGGATGCCTTGGGTGCGGGCAAACTTTTCAACAATGGCGTCGCGCAAAGCTTTGGCGCCCCAGGTGATGGCGTATTGATTGATGTCGTCGGCGATGGCCTGGCGAGCGGCTTCTTTGATTTCGGCGGGGGCGGCAAAATCGGGGAAACCCTGGGAGAGATTGACGGCGTTATGCAGGAGAGCGAGCCGGGTCATTTCGCGGATGACCGATTCGGTGAATTGCTCGGCCTTAGCGGAAAGCATGCGGCGGGCGAGTTCGCCGGACGTGTTGGTGGTCGACGTAGGAGACTCCAGTTTTGCAGCGGATTCAGGTGGCGCGAGTGTCCGCGCGTTTGCAGATTACGGGGTGACGGAAGCGGCGGTTACCGGCGGCGCAGCCTGAGTCGTTCCCGAGCCATAAATCATCCGGTAGACGGCGGCATTGCGCAAGACGATTTGCACGTACTCGCGAGTTTGGGTGAAGGGGATGGATTCGACGAGCTCGGGTATTTCCTCATAATTGCGTTCGGACTTCCAGAGGGCGATGCGATCTTCGCCGGCGTTGTAGGCCGCAGCAGCATATTCGGGGGCGCCGGTAAGGCGCACGAGATTGGCGATGTAGAGCATGCCGAGCTGGAGATTGTAGTTGGCATCGTAGAGCAGATTTTTGTTGTAGCGAATCTTTAATTGCTTGGCCAGAATTTTGCCGGTCTTGGGCAAGACCTGCATCAAGCCGATGGCGTTGGCGTAAGAAACGATGTCGGCCTGAAAGGTGGATTCCTGACGAATCAGGCCAGCGGCAAACATGGGATCGAAATTATTTTTGGCGGCCTCGCGGCGAAGCGCAGTTTCGTAAGGAAGCGGGTAGAGAGTTTTCCAGACCGCGATGGGCAGCTCAGAGAATTGGCGAGAGTCAAAGTTGGGAACGATGATGCGGCCGTAAGACATGCCGGCGGCGAAATGGCCTTGATCGAAGGCGGCTTGCGCGGCTTCGAGTAAAAAACGCGGCGAGGAAGTGGCGAAATAAGCGTTTTTCAGTTCGAGCTCCGCGGAATTGTCAAAGGCGATGAGTCGCAGAGCCTGAGCTTTGGCCCAGCGATCGGTGGCGGAGGCGGGAACCGGTTCGTCGAAAGCGCGCAGCGGCGGCGGCGGGGGAATTTTGGCAAGAAATTCAGGGGCGTCTTCCGCGCCGGCGCCGATTTGCTTCAGGCGAGAGGCGGCGGCGTGGGCGAAGTAGGTTTGCGGGAAGCGCTCGATGGCTTTTTTGTAAAAACTGCGAGCGTGTCCGGGATTGCCGGTGCGTTCGGCACTGCGACCGAGCCAATAGATGGCGTCCACGGCGTTGGCGGAGACGGGATATTTTAGAAGAAAGGTGGTCAGGCGCTGATCGGCGTCGGCCTGCTTGTTGAGAAAAGCAATCCAAGCGACGCGCCATTCGGCGTTATAGGCGTTTTTGCCTTCTGGGAAAGCGTCGACGAGCCGTTGGTAATACGAGACGGCTTTGTTGCGATCGAGCAGCACCCACTCATAGTTGCCAGCGGCCATCAGAGCTTCTTCACTCCAAACGCTGTGAGGATATTTCTGGGAGATCAGGTCGAGAGTGGCGAACATCTGGGGTTCGTTCTTAGCGGTGCGATAGGCCTGCGAGAGACCAAACAAACGCTCGGCGTCTACTTCCGGATCAGGAGTGGTGAGGGACGACAGAATAGTGGGCGAACCTTTGGGTTGAATTTTGGTTTGAGCGATGCGCAGGAGAGCTTTTTGATGCTTAGGGCTTGCGGGATCGCGCACGAGGGCAGCGAGCTTTTCAAATTCAGGGCGCGCTTCTTTCCACTTATGAGCGTCGAAAATGATTTGAGCGCGCTGCTCCTGCATTTCAACGGATGGTGAGGCGTATTCACTGCCAAGCTGACGGGCGATTTGCGGCAGAGCGGAAGCGGCGGCTTTGGATTCGTCGGATAAAGGATATTTGTAATATAGCGCCTGGTAGTCCTTGGCGGCACGGGACAGTTGGCGAGCGGAATTGTAGGATTGAGCGCGTTCCAGCAGCAGGGCTGGTTTGGTGTTAGTGGCTGCGTAGGCGTTCAGGGCTTCGATGGCGTCCTTAGCGTGGCCGGTGTCGCGCGCGGTGGGTGCGAAAGCCTCGAGGAATTGTTCGCGCATGGAGCTGGTGGGAAATTCCTGCTGAAGTGTTTGAAGATCGGTGAACGCGCCGGGAAGGTTTTTCTGCGAACGTTTCACCTGCGCGGACCAGTACAAATAATATTCGCGTAACAGGGTGTCGCTTTTGGCCTTGGCGAGCCAGGCGGTAGCTTGCGGAAGATGGTTTTTGGTGTAGTCGTCGTAGGCTAAAGCGAGAGCGGCGCGCGCACCCCAGACACTGGTGGCGTGGTTGGCGGCGTAGGCGGAAAGCTTGTCGTAAGCGCCGGGCACCGCGGTGTGCAAAGCGCGAGAGAGCGAAGCCAGTTCGGTTTGCGCGGCAGCGTCGCCGGGCGTGGGAGAAGTAATTTCCGGAGCGGAAGTCGCAAGGCTGCAATCCGCGGAATGACAAGGCGCGGTCTTAGGTTTCTTTTTTTTCCTGGATTGAATGCGGGAACGGGCTTGCTGTGGCTGCGCAAAGGCGAAGCCGGCATCACCGAAAAGAAGTGTAAGGCTTAGAAATAGAGCGGCGGCGCGGGAGAGAAATCCAGGCGGGAAGTAAAGACGAGAGCGCAGGAGCGCCGGGAAACTCTTAGCGTTGATTGGCGTGAATGGCGTAAGGGTATTCGCCCAATGCGTGAACATCACCGTCGGCGAGAATCTCGACCATCCAGCGATAGAAGTAGTCCACCGGGTGATCCATGATGGGACGGAAACGGCGGTCGTATTCTCGATGAGCTTTTTCAATGTCGTCACGCAGTCTGATGCACAAATCTTTCTTTTCGCGGCCCAGGCGGACTTGCTCCGGACGAAGCATTTTAATGTCCTGCATGGACACTTTAGCAACACGATTAGCGCGGCGGTGCAATTCCTGCTCTTCGGGGGACAGGCGATTGACGTCAAAGTCGGATGCGCCAGAGGCCTCGGCATCTTCGGGGCTCGGCTGCAGGTTCACGGGCTCGGGTTCGTGCTTAGAGACGCCCTTTTGCGGCGGCTGAACATCGGTTTTCTTGCGCGATGATTGCGTTTCCGAAACCGCGGGTTTGGGCGGCTCGCTGAGCGCGGGTTGTGCGGCGGAATTCAGCGGCGCGACGGTGTCGGGAGAAAGCTTTTCAGATTTCCTGGTTTCGACGCTTTCCGGCTGGTGCTCGAGTGGCGTGGCAAGGGACGGGACGGATTCCGCGACCGGAGCCTCGACTTTTTCACGTGCCGGCGCGGTTGCAGAAGCTTCCGAAAGGGCTTGGTGCGCAGGCTTTTCTTTCTTCTCCGGTTGCGTTGCCACAGCGGCGGACTCGGCGGCCACGACGGAGCTGAGGCGCGATATTTCCGCTTCCAGGGGGGAGCGCGGACCGGATTGCATGGTTACAGCGACAAATCGTGAAAGAACTTCAAGTGAGGCGGCTACGGACGCCGCGGTGGCTTGCGCGCGAAGCATGGGCGCCAAGGCGTTGGCGGGCTTGCTGCTGGCACAAGCGGCGACCACGTCGTTGACGGCCTGATTCAGCTCGTCGGTATGACGCTGAATGCGCTCGAGGTTATCGCGAATGGCTCGCGAAACCGCTTGCTCGATGGCTGTAGGCTCTTGTGGCATACCGTTATGGAGCAGAGAAAATTGCCCCGTTTTGTGATTTTGGGAGTTACGAGGTTTAGAGTCAACGACCGGTGCGTGGGGGTGTGCCCAATTGTTTCTTATGCGATTGGACTTTCGTGGGCCAGGACTGGAGGGTGATGGCGACGACCCGGAGGAGGTCGGCGCGCGATGCGCCTCCGGCGGCCTGCACGGACATTCCCTGAATTACAGTGACAACGAAGCGGGCCAGCGCGGTGGGGTTGGCGTCCGGCGGCAGATCGCCCCGGACTTTCGCTTGTTTCAAGCGACGAGCAAGCGCGACCTGTCCGGCGGTGCGACGCGAGATTAATTCCCGCTGCATGGGTGCGGCGCGGGTTCCGCAGGTGAGGGCACCCTGAACCATAAGGCACCCGCCGGGATTTTGCGGGCCGGTCAACATGTCGACGGTGCCGCGGAGGAGCTTTTCGACAACCGCGAGACCGGTGGGTTGCTGAAGGGCCTGGGTTTGATAGGAAGCGGGACCCGCAGCGTAGCGGTCCAGAACTTTGCGGAAGAGAGTTTGCTTGTCCCCAAAGGCGGAGTACAGGCTGGGACGATTGATGTTCATAGCGCTGGTGAGATCGGAGAGCGAAGCACCTTCGTAGCCGTTGCGCCAGAAGACTTGCAGGGCGTGGTCGAGGGCCTTGGAGGTGTTGAAGGAGCGCGGGCGACCCGTGGGCTTGGAGGGAGGCTTGGCGCGCATGTCACAAGTATAGGACTTTTTGTAACACTTCTGTACCTAGCGGTAAAAAACTGTATACCTTAGCCGGCGGTGTGAACATCTGTACTGCGTAGTACAGAAAATTACAAAGGAGGAATGACCATGGGACAACGATTAGCGGGTAAGGTAGCGGTGGTTACGGGAGCGTCCAAGGGTATTGGAGCGGCCATCGCGAAACATCTGAGCGCAGAAGGCGCGTCGGTGGTGGTGAATTACGCATCGAGCAAAGAGGGTGCGGACCGGGTGGTGGCGGAGATTACCGGCAAGGGCGGCAAGGCGGTGGCGGTGCAGGCGGACGTGGCAAAACCAAAAGACATCGAGCGACTTTTCAGCGAAACGAAAAAGACATA
Organism: uncultured Acidobacteriota bacterium; assembly: GCA_963732705.1. GTDB lineage: Bacteria > Acidobacteriota > Terriglobia > Acidiferrales > UBA7541 > Acidiferrum. Next base: position 76,148 of record CAVTAN010000004.1, read on the forward strand.
CGGGAAACTGGACATTCTCATCAACAACGCAGGAATTTATGAATGGCTCCCGATTGCAGAAATTACCGAGAAGCACTTTCACAAGCAGTTCGACCTGAACGTGCTGGGCCTGCTGCTGACGTCCAAGGAAGCGGCGAAGTATTTCGGACCGGAAGGCGGGAGCATCGTAAATATAAGTTCGCTGGCAGCGATTACGTCTCCGGGGAGCGCTTCGGTTTATTCGGCGACAAAAGCGGCGGTGGATAGCGTGACGAGATCGCTGGCCACGGAATTAGGGCCACGAAAGATCCGGGTGAATTCGATCAATCCTGGACTGGTGGAGACGGAAGGTGTGGAAAGCGCGGGGTTCACGGCGGACAGCGACTTCCATAAAGGATTTATCGCAATGGCGCCACTGGGACGCGTGGGGAAACCGGACGATATCGCGCCAGCGGCGGTTTTTCTGGCTTCGGGGGAGTCGTCCTGGATTACCGGTGAGACGCTGGTGATTGCGGGAGGAGTTCGCTGAGAATTGCGGTTCGCCGAGCGTGGGCGAGATGAGTTTGGAGGGGGGCCGGTTGGCGAGGTGGCTGTCCGGTCCCGCAGCTTTTTGGCGTAGGCGCAGGGCCTTTACCTTGGTTTGGGGGACGGGGTCTTGCGGGCGGATGGTATAATAAGGATGTAGCGAGTCGCGTTGCCGGGCGCGTTGTGGCGGCCGGTAACGATTTGTGACCTATGGGGGCGACCCGGTTTCGACGGAAGCTGTCGCGGCCCGAAGGCATGCCGGGGTCCACCTGCCCGAAACTTGGTGGAAAACTAGAACTGCCAACAACAACTTGGCACTTGCTGCTTAATTAATTAAGCGCAACGTTTGCCCAAGCCTGGCCTGTGGGCCTGGGGTCAAACGTCATTCAGCGGGCTGGCTTGAGCCTTTCGGTCCGTAAGGCTTGAGCGAGAACCATCGGACTAGCTGGCTGCGTTTCTTGCTCATTCTGAGCGCGGCGGGCGAAAAAAACTGAATTGAGCTAAGCATGTAGTCTTCGGCTCGTAGCGCTTTTCGGACGGGGGTTCGACTCCCCCCGCCTCCACCAAATCTTCAGGACAAATCCGCACGTGTTGTAGCGCTGGAAAGACTGCAGCAGTAGCAAGGTGCTTTTCCAGGGACAGGATTTATCAATCCACGTGCCTGGTACATTTGGTCTTTACTACCATTCCTGATTCCGCTTCTACGGTTGACCTCTACTTTTGACCTGCATTTTTACGTCGGGATCTTTGCCGCCCAAATCACGCTTCTGTAGTTTTGTATCGCATCGCGATACAATTATGAAACGGAGATCTGGACCAGACCGGTGTGACGGAGGGCCGTGGAATGCTTAGGGCGAGTAGCGAGAAATTAGGAGATTTCACGACAACCAGCCGGGTGGTACCGATTTCCTTGCTGGCCATGGTTATCGGCGGGGTTTGCGCGTTTGTGGCGCTGACACTGCTGAAATTAATTGGGCTGTTTACAAATTTATTCTATTTCGGGCGCTGGAATACTTCGCTGGTATCACCAGCCGGCAACCATCTGGGGCTGTGGAGTGTCTTTGTGCCGGTCGGGGGCGCGCTAATTATCGGAGTAATGGCCCGGTACGGGTCGGAACGGATTCGCGGCCATGGTATTCCAGAAGCTATCGAATCCATTTTGCTCAACGGGAGTCGCATCCAGCCCAAAGTAGCGCTGCTGAAACCTATTTCATCCGCAATTTCTATTGGCTCGGGGGGTCCTTTTGGGGCCGAGGGACCGATCATCATGACTGGCGGCGCGGTAGGTTCGATGATCGCGCAAATGTTTCACCTGACGAGCGCCGAGCGCAAGACGCTTTTGGTCGCGGGCGCAGCGGGGGGAATGTCGGCGACGTTCGCAGCGCCGGTTGCTTCTGTATTGCTAGCCGTCGAACTTCTGCTATTTGAATGGAAACCGAGAAGCTTGATCCCGGTAGCACTGGCAAGCGCGGTTGCGGCGGTGGCGCGACGCTATCTATTGGGCTTCGGGCCGCTGTTTCCGGTTCCTGAGCACCCGCTGGTGATTGGGCCTAGTGGATTGCTGGGTTGTGCCCTGGTGGGGCTGCTAGCCGGGGGGTTATCGGCCTTGCTGACCGTGTCGGTGTATGCAGCCGAGGACGTGTTTCAGCGGCTGCGGATTCATTGGATGTGGTGGCCGGCGATTGGCGGGATAGCAATTGGGTTAGGCGGCTTGATTTTTCCACAGGCTCTGGGTGTGGGCTACGACACGATCGGAGCGCTATTGCAAGGGAACGTGACCACCCACGTTATCCTCGGCGTGCTGCTGGTGAAATGGTTCATCTGGGCTGTGTCACTCGGGTCAGGCACATCGGGCGGCGTACTCGCGCCGTTATTAATGATGGGAGGCGCACTGGGCGGCCTGGAAGCGATGTTTCTGCCGAACGAAGGTGCCGGATTTTGGCCGCTGATCAGCATGGGAGCGATTCTTGGGGGCACCATGCGATCACCGTTGACCAGCATCGTCTTCGCGTTCGAGTTGACGCACGATGCTAATGTGTTCCTACCTTTGCTGGTAGGAAGCGTGATTGCCCATGGGTTCACGGTATTGACGTTAAAGCGGTCGATTTTGACGGAGAAGATTGCGCGCCGCGGATACCATTTGAGCCGGGAATATGCGATCGATCCACTGGAAATTTTATTTGCACGTGAAGTGATGCGTACAACGGTGGTGGCCCTAGGGGCGTCGAGTACCGTAGGTGAGATTCATAGCTTGTTGAAATCCGACCATAGGGAAAAACAAAGGCTGCTGCCGGTAGTCAATGCAGATGGAACACTCGCAGGGGTACTAACGCGAAAAGACATTCGGGAAAGGCTCGACCGGGAGGGCGACGAGGCGATGGGTCGCACCCTTAAGGAACTGGTGCGCAGCGATGTGTCCGCGGTATACGATGACGAACCGCTGCGTGTGGTGGTTTACCGCATGGCCGAAAAAGGATTTACGCGCATGCCGGTTCTCGAACGGGCCACACGAAAATTCCTGGGGCTGATCTCGATAAACGATTTGCTGGCGGCCAGGAGCCGCCACCTCGAGGAGGAGCAGCGGCGAGAACGGGTGTTGAAACTAAGGTTTTTTCTACCTCGCGGGCCTAGCGGCAAACGGGATGATTCCATTGCGGCGGGCATCCCTCATTGATGAGTTTTCCACTTTAGGGCGCGGCCGGAGGCTTTATCCTCGCCGAGGAGTGTGGTTATCAAAACTAACATCGCGTTGGTCCTCACCGAATCCCGGTGCGAGGATCGATGGCGTGGAGGCTCGAACATTAGAGGTGTTGCATGGGGAGGGGGCAGAGATTATTATAGCGGCGATAAGCCTTCAACGCTCTCCGTAACGGTATCGTGCAGCCGGGTATGCGCGGGACCAAGGGCATGCTTAACTCCAACAGCACCAACCTACGACCCGGGGACCGGGTCAATAATTATGAAATCATGGAGATGGCCGGCGCCGGGGGCATGGGTGTGGTGTACAAGGCGCGCGACCTCAAGTTAGAGCGCACCGTAGCGCTGAAGTTCCTACCGCTCGAAGCAGATTCCAGTTCACGAGAAAAAGAGCAGTTCCTCAAGGAAGCGCGAACCGCGTCGTCACTAGATCACCCGAATATCGGCGTGATTCACGGGGTGGAAGAAACCAGCGACGGGCGATTGTTTATTGTGATGGCGTTTTACGAAGGCGAATCGCTGGCGCAAAAGATTCGCAAGGGATTGACGGTTCACGAAAGCGTGGATATTGCCGCGCAAATGGCCAAGGGCCTGGAAGCGGCGCATGCACGGAATGTAGTGCATCGCGACGTGAAGCCCGGGAACGTGCTGATCACGCCGAGTGGCCTGGTGAAAATCGTGGATTTCGGGCTGGCGCGGGTGATTTCTTCGGCCAGCATGACGCAGACCGGAGGGACTTCCGGGACCGTTGGGTACATGTCCCCGGAGCAATCGCTCGGCAAGGCCGTCGATGGGCGCACAGACATCTGGGCGCTGGGAGTGGTGCTGGCGGAAATGCTGACGGGGCAAAATCCGTTCTTGCGCGACAGCGTGTCGGGGACCGTGGTGGCGATCCTCAGCGATCCTCCGCGGCCGATGCCCGGTGTGCATGTGGAGCTGCAGCAGATCGTTTATCGAGCGCTTTCGAAGGAACCGGAGCACCGGCAGCAAAATTGTTCGCTGGTGCGCTTCGAATTGGAGAATGTGCAAAACGGTTTGGGGCCAGCGGAGGCGGTCGACCCATCGGCGCCCACTGTCTCGCTGAAGTCAGCTCAGCTGCAAAAGTACATCGAGCGAGCGTCGCAGTCGGCGTGGGGACCGACAGCTGCCGCCAAAAAGCCGGTGTCCAGATTATGGATGGGATTGGGCGCGGCGCTGGGAGTTGTGGTGCTGGCCATGCTGGTTATGCCGGCCACGCGGGACAGGATGTTCGGGTCCCGCGATTCAGAGCGTCACATCGCAGTATTGCCCTTCGACAACGTTGGCAACGACCCGGCAAACGCGCCGCTGGCGGAAGGGTTGATGGAGAGCCTGGCCGGAAGATTGTCAAACCTGGACGAGAACGGGAAGTCGGTGTGGGTGGTGCCGTCCATGGAGGTTCGTAACCGAAATATTTCGGATCCGGGCAGCGCACTGCGGGAGTTGGGGGCGACGCTGGTGGTCAAAGGCAGCGTGGCGCACAGCGGCAAGAATGTGCGGCTGGCGGTGAATCTGATCGACACGAAAAAATTGCGGCAGATCGGGTCGGCCAACGTGGAGGACAGCTCCGGGGATCTGGTGAAGCTGCAGGACCAGGTCGTGGCGCGGCTGGCCAAGCTGATGCACGTGAGCGTGCCAACGGATTTGCCCGCCGCTGGAGGGGCCTCCAGCAACACTGCCGCGTACGAGTCGTACTTGAAGGCGTTGGGGTACCTGCATCGCTACGACACGCAAGGGAATGTGGATCTGGCCATCGCGTCGCTGAACGAGGCGGTCAGAACCGATCCGCAATTTGCGCTGGGTTTCGCGGAGCTAGGAAATGCTTACCATCTGAAAAATGTGTTGGACCCCAATCCCAAGTGGGCAGAACAAATTTCCACGAACAGCAACAAGGCTTTGCAGCTGAACGACCGGCTACCGGCTCCTTACGTGACACTGGGAAATCTGCACCGGGAGTCGGACAAGTTCGAACTGGCATTGCAGGAGTATGAGCGGGCGCTCCGACTGGATCCGCACAACGCCGACGCGTTGATGGGTACGGCGAGCACCTACGAGAAAATGGGGCGGGTGCCGGACGCCGAGGAAGCTTTCAAGAAAGCGGCGGCGCTGCGGCCGGACTACTGGGATGGGTATAACTCGCTGGGCAATTTTTATGACCGGCAAAGCAAATATGCAGAAGCCATCGCGCAGTATCAGCACGCGGCGGAATTGACGCCGGACAATGCGGTGATCGATATCAATCTGGCTGCCGCGTATCTCGATCGCGGGAGCGCGGAGGATTTACCGGCGGCCGAAGCGGCGCTTAAGAAATCCATCGCGCTGGGGCCCAGTTACGCGGCCTACGCCAATCTCGGCCTTTTGTATCTGAACGAGAAGCGCTACGGCGAATCGGTGGCCATGACGCAAAAGGCTTTGCAATTGAACGACAAGGATTATCTGGTGTGGGCCAACCTGATGGCCGGGTATCAGGGATTGAATCAGAAGAGCAATTTCGAGGCTGCGCGGGAACGTGCGATCCGTTTGTTGGAGCAAACAGTAACGGCCAAACCTCAGGATGCGCTTACGCAGGTGTCTTTGGCGTCGCTGTACGCGCAAAAAGGGCTGCGCGAGAAAGCCATCACCCGGGTGCAGGCGGCGCTGGCACGGGCGCCGGACAATCCGAACGTTCTGGAATTGGCAGGTGAAACATATGAAGCCCTGGGAGAGCGTCGGCAGGCTATCGAGTACGTTGACAGGGCTATCAAAAATGGCTACCCTCTCGACCAACTGCGGGATGTCCCCGAACTGCATAAGTTAGTTTCCGACCCGAATTTCAGGCCCCACCCTGGGAAGTGAAAATTCTTAAACGGGAGCGAGACGATGCCAGCAGAACCAGCCAAAGCCAAGGATGCAGCGATAGCGCAAGTTATTCAGATCAGTTACAACCAAATCAACGGTTACGGTTTTAGTCCATCAAACTGCACGGTGCCCAACGCCGGCACGGTGGATTTTACAAACTCACGGACGTGCTGGGTATGGACGTTTGCCGGGGGAGTTTTGGTTAATGCCTTCAACGGAGAGCAGAACGACCATGTGCTAGCCAGCGCTCCGGTCTCTTCATTTTCGGTTTCTACGCAGTACAACAACACGGTGCTTACCCTGGTCGGCACGGATGTGAATGCCGCTCCGCCACCGGCGCCCGCGAATAGCTCGGATATCCTTAAAGGGACGATTCACGTGGGAAGTTCGATGGAGCACCACGAGAAGCACTAAATTCCGGCAAAGAGTATCAGGGACGCGACCGTGCTCGGCCATGCACGCTGCTCAGCAGCCGTTCATGTCGAATGCTTTGCTGTAGCTTGCTTGCCGAACCTGCGGCAAGGGCAGGCGCAAGCAGTTCGAACCGCAATTTACGACTAACTTAATTTTTGGCCAACTTGTTTTGAGAGCGCAGCCTGCAAGTTTGGGGCGGCTCAGGAACACTGAACAGGAGCACGACATGTCCGATGATCCCAAGAAATCCGCAGACACAGTTGACATTCTAATTAATTACGATAAGACGAACGGATACGGTTTCATGCCACCGGAGTCCCACGTCGGCAACCGAGGGACGGTAATATTTACCACCGTTCGAACATGCTGGGTGTGGACTTTTGTGAAGGACGTTCTGGTGAACGCGTTCAATGGCGAGCGCGGGGACCATGTATTGGTGGTAGCTCCGGTCGGCGTGTTCATTGTGGCGTCGCAGTACGATGACACCCTCATCAATGTAGTCGGTACGGACGTGAACGCGCCGCCTCCGCCGCCGCCGGATATTAAACAAGAAATTCTAAAGGGGACGATCCACATTGGATCGGCCGTTCATGAGCATCGTGAGAAGCACTGAGTTGATTCGAACGGATTAAGAGCGTCGCGCAGGGTCAGGGCTCCTTTGCAGTTTTGACGCTTAGGGTACCAGGCAATACATTGACAATGTCGCTCACTGGGTGAATAATTCCCGCGCACCGCGATGCCTGAACTGTAGGCGTCTGGCTGTCCCCCCGACGGAGTACTCCAATGAAAGCACAACGAATCACGCTCGGCAGGAAGTTGCTGAGCAGACGCGGATTGCTGGCTGGTAAGGTGTTGCTGGCCGGCGCCATGGTGACGAGTACACCCGTGTGGGCGCAAACGAATGGCGGGGCGACGCCTGCTTTTACAGATTATCCGAGCTTCGTGGCGTGGATGCAGAAAACCCACAAGGCCCCATTCACTCCCGTAGCGATTAAGAAGAGAGCAGTCGCGGCCGCTGAGAAGGCGCAGAGCAACGCGCGAGCGTTCGATGCCGCCAATGAGAATGGACCGCGAAGCTTCTTTCAGAATGTAAAGGTCAACCAGGACCGCAACCCGTGGGCGAAGGCGGGAACAGCTTCGGCCGTGGACCCCTCGCAGCCGAGGAACTGGGTGGTGATGTCCAACGATTTCCGGCAAAACGCCACCCGAGTTTTCTACCACGTCTCAAGCGATGGAGGGAAAACCTGGACGGACGATGCGTTGGTGGACGGAGCGGACCCGAACCTGGGAGGTATCCCGCTAACGTTCCAGGTCAATCCCGGGCTTTCGTTTGACAATGCCGGTAACAGCCATTTCTCGGCGCTGACCGGCAACCAGATTCTGGACTTCAATAACAACTACCTGAATCTGGACAACGAAGTGGATGTGGTGCAAGGCTTCGCCCGCGGAAGCTATACGGATGTATTTCCTACGGTGATTGACGCGCAAGCGTGCAGCGGAAATTTTACGGGAATGACTTCGTGCAACGGAGCAGTGAACCAGCCAATGAACACGACGGACAGGCATGGCAGTAGTCCGAATGCCGGCACCAATTACGTGTATTACACATTTTTCTGCAATCTTCCGACGGCGAGTTGCACGGATGGCACGGCGACCATCCCTAGTCTGGCCTCGGTGATTCTGGAGTCGCACTCGGCAGGACCCGGGGTGCCGTACAGCGCGCCAGCGCTAGTGAGCGGTGGGCTTGCGGCTGCACAGTTTTCCAGCATGGCGATCGATGCGGGCGGCACGGCGCACATTTTTTTTGACGATTTCAGCACAGCGCCGGTGATCCGTCTGTGGGAGTCCACGCTGGTGGCAGGAGCCTGGACCGTCTCGGCGCAGCCGGTATTGCAGTTTGTGTATAACGGGCTGGCTAATCCCAATTGGGCGTTTACGGATAGCGGGGCCGCAGCGCCGCAATGCGCGGTGCATCAGTACACGGCGTACTGTGCGTTTTCGGCCAACCAGGTGAACGGTGAAAAGCTAACCAGCATGCCGAGCGTGTACCTGGCCACGGTGAATTTGAAGAACGGCAACTCGCGCTTCGCGCGGGTCAACAACGATGCGGCCAACGAACAGAAGGATCACTTCTTCGCTTCGGCAGCGACCACGCCAGACGGGGATGTTTATGTCGGCTGGTATGACGATCGCAAAGACCCAGCAAATATCAACGTGGAATACTTCGTGGGCAAGTCCTTCGACGAGGGGCGGACGTTTCCGATTCAAAGGGCGGTAAACGACGTGCCGTTTAACCCGTGCACGGGATTTCCGGGTTGCGGGTATTTTGGCGACTACACGCAACTCGCCGCCGGTGCGGATGGGGTGGTGCATGCGGCCTGGGCCGACACCCGGGATGGGGCCAGCATGCAGATCTGGTCGCAGACGGTGCACTTTTAGCCGTCGCGCTTTCGCGAACGACGCTTGCTTTTCGCGGCGAGGCCGTTCAAAGGATGCGAGCCCTCTAAGCGAACGAATCCAACAACGATACAAAGGAACAGGCCCTGCTAGTTTAGAGCAGGGCCTTGTCTTGAACGGTTAGTGAAGCCGGCGCTTTAGAAATTAACCTTGACGCCAAATTCGAGAGAGCGCGGAGCGCCGAGAGCGAAGACTCCGGAGCCCAGCCCGATCTCATTTGGAGCCCGTTGACCAGCGGTAGTTCCGTTTATCGAACCTGCTGCACCATCCAAGATGCCGCTGAGCAGCGAGGTTGGGCTGTTGTAGTTGCGATGATTGAAGAGGTTGAAGAAGGCCACCTGAGGTTCAACCCGGAAGCGCTCCCAGGCATGGACCGGTTTAATCGACCATCCGAGTCGCAGGTCGAAGGTGAAGAAGTTGCCGTTGTTAACTTGTCCCGCTGGCGCAGGAGCAATCTGCAGGTTCGGAAATGCAGTCCCGCAGTTGTTGATGGGAGCCAAAGACGGAGTAATGGCACACAACTCCTGGAGTTGAGCGGTGGTAAAGAGTCCGGCGGTGACGAGAGCCTGACCTGCTGGAGTGAGCTGGTTGCCATACTTCGTACTGTACTGCTCCAGGAATTTGTTCAGGTCTCCCGGGGCGACGCCACGGCCGAACGAGCCAAGGTTGGAACCGGGAATAGGAGCGACACCTTGCTGACCGTCACCGGCAGTGTCGAGCTGCAACAGATCTTCTGGTCCGCCAGTGGTATTGAAGAAGATGGATTGAGGAAGCGACGAATACCAGTGGGTAATGAAGTTGGCGCGGATACCCGCCGGCAGATCCAGGATAACGCCGGCAGAAAACTGGTGAGTGCGGTCAAGACTTCCGGGACCGATATATCGTCCAGGGTTGTTCATGTCCGGAGCACTGTTGATGAAATCAACGTCCTGAGCCTGACTGACCAGCTTGGACAAGGAGTATGAAACCTGAGCGTTGATGTGGTGAATCTGTGAGATGGGACTCTTGAAATCCGACCTGAGCACCACATCCAGTCCGTTGTAGACAGTGCGGCCGACCGGTTCGAGAAATTGAACCACGCCGAAGTTAGGATTTTTGCCCGGGAAAGCCACGGTGCCGGCACCGGCTGGTCCCCCACCAGGAGCTCCCAAAGTTCCAGAAGTGAGGCCATTGCCAGCATAATCCGCCACGGTAGCGCCAGCCGCAATCGCGCAGTCGATGCCTGCCGAGCCTGCCGGGCAGCCGAAGCCTGTGTTGGTAGCGTTGATGGCGGCGGTGGCTCCCGCAGGGTCCAGATACTGAGCGGCGCCGACGTGATTCTCGTCGATAGCCAACAGCGTATGCACTCCGACGTTCCTCAAGTAGTCTACGGACAGCACGGTGCCGGGACGGAGCTCATGCTGGAAGCCCACGTTCATTTGATAGGAGCGTGGAGTCTGGAAGTTTGGAGAATAGAGCGTGGTACCGGTAAGTGCTGAGGATGCAGTTAACGAGTTGCCGATATACACGCCGTTGGCCTGAGGTCCTGCAGCGATGGTTGCGGCTTGGAATTGGCTCTGCAAAGCGGCTATGTCAGCAACCGAATTGCCGACAGGTTGGCCGCAAACCTGGGTTTTCAGGTCCTTACCGTTAATCGAAGTGACGACCGTGCCGTCCGGGAGAGTGACTGTCCCAGCCGGGCAAACGCTGGCAGTGCCATTGAATAAACCGGTTTGCAAACGGGCCGGGCGGTCGAACAGCACGTTATTGAAAACGCCGTTTTCATAGTAAACGCCGGCACCGGCGCGAATCACGGTCTTCCCGTGCTTCCAAGGATCCCAGGCGAAGCCCAAGGTGCCGCCAAAATTGTGATCAGGCTGATTGACCCTGTTGCCAAAGCCCGAACGAACTTGGTCCAGCAGAGGTATGGGTGCCTGGTCGCTATCGGAGCGGCCGGTGTCGCGGTTATAGCGAACGCCGTAAGTCACCGTCAGATTGGGCTTCACCTTCCAGTTGTCACCGAGATAGAACTGGATGCGTGAATCGTATTGGCCTCCGCACGGCTGGCCGAATTGCGCGAGCTCCGTGAAGCAGCCTTCACCGTTGCCCAAGACTATGCGGGTAACGTTGTAATTGAGAGGGTTGGAGGAACCACCGGCAAACGGTCCGACAGCCGCCGCAGCTTCCGACGCCGGACTGAAGGCTCCACGAACCGCGGGTTGGATTCCGAAAAAGCTGGCGAAACCGCCGCCAAGGATTTTGTTATAGCCGGCGCCAAAGCGGATGATGTGCGAGCGATAGGTCTTGGAGCCGTCGTACTTGAACTGCTTGTTGGATTGGTAAGTCTTTTGAGGAGCGAGAATGTTCACGCCGGAGCAGAAGAGATCTCCGGAAGCGGTGCAGGAAGTGGAAACGTTACCAATCGCAAGAGCCAGCCCCGGTGCGGGATTGATGATGCTTGTGCCGGTGACAGCGTCGGTGATGCCGTTGCGGAACTTCAGATAGCCAACGCGGAAGCTATGGCTGAATGATCCTTGACTAAAATCTATGCCACCCGCGACGGAGGGGGTGTAGTCCACGTTGGCAAAGGGCTGATATGTTCCTGAAATGTAGGACGCTACGTCGCGATTCTGCTCGAACGAATACTTAGCGAACACGCGAATGCGTGCATTCACGTTGTAGTCAAGCCGTCCGAAGAATTGCTGATCGCGAAATGGGCTGTTAAAGGACCCTGCGAGGGCCGAGAACGGATCTTGCACAGCAACCGAAGCGAGCAGGTCTTGCGTGGTGCGTTCCCAGGAACCGAACGCAAATAACTTGTCTTTGATCAGCGCGCCGCCGAGATTTGCTCCATATTGCTTACGATTGAAGATGGGCGATTGGCCCCCGACGGAAGCGGAAGTTCCGTCGCTGCGATAGTAGAAGAAGCTCTCACCGTGAATCTGGTTGGTGCCCGAGAGAGTGGTGATGTTCACGGTGCCGGAGGAAGTAAGCTCGGTGGCCAAGTCCAGGTTCGACTGGCTCACCTGAAACTCTTTGATGGAATTGACCGGGACGTTCTGCGTGGTGGTACCTACGGTCTCATCACTGATATCCAGGCCGTCCACTTCGATCCGGGCGGTACGGCCGAAGCGGCCCCCGAAAGAGATGGACGAGAAACCTTTCTTTGTGGGGTCAAAGTCACCGCCATCCTGAATCTGAACGCCGGGTTCGAGTTGGGCAAGGTCCAGGAAGTTACGGCCGTTGATGGGCAGGTTTTCGATCTGGTAAGAGGTCACTACGCCTTGAATGGTCGCTTGTTCGGTATTTACGGAGACGGCCGACCCTTCCACGGTGATTACGGTATTTTCCGCGCCGATTTCCAACGTAACGTTGCCGGGGGTAATATTGCCGACCTGCACGGTAAGAGGAAGCTCCGTCACACGGAAACCGGTGGCTTCCACGCGCACGACATATTCGCCGGGAACGAGAGGGCCGGAGTTATAGGTTCCGGATGCCGAAACCTCCACGGTCGCCTTTGTACCGGTACCTTTACTGATGAGGATTACCTTGGCGCCGGAAACGGCGTCGCCCTTAGGATCGAGGACCGTGCCCTGGATGGTTCCAGAGGATAACCCAGCTTGCGACCATGCCGCCGGGGTAGCTACGAGGCCAATCGCAACAAGGACCGCGAGGATGCTGAGTTGTAAGGCCGGTGAGAACCACCGTGAATTGATTCTGCGAAGCATGAATCCTCCATGGATCCGGGAGTTCCCGAATCAGTGTGCGCTACCTTGCGTGTCAATCGGTCCGAATCACTTACAGGAACTTGGCGCTGCTAACGTCGAAAGGACGGGCCCCCAACGAATTCAAAAACAGCAAGATGATGACCAGAGTTGAGAAAGATTTAGACAATGAATAGATTGGGTTTACGGGTTCTACATCAAAGTTGATGTAAAGGGCAATACCTATCGACATAATTTATACAAAAATGTGGATAGTTTCTTAAAGTTCCAGCACGAGATCACAGCAACTGTAACCCCACGAAGCCAGTCCACGCCAAACTGGCGGAGCCCGCTAAATGTTATCGAAATTGATGAGCGTTTTACGAGGCCACGCGTGTCGAGATGGCGGGCTCATGGCGTCGTGACTAAGGGCAGCTCGACGAAGCTGGATTGAGCGGGAGTGTGGTAGATGCGTTGGACGGCTTTTTTGTAATTCGCGGGCCGGAAGTGTAGCGGAGAAAATCGCGATGAACAAACCGCGAAGTGAGGTGAATGCGCGTTCGAGCGATGACGAATCGGCGGACGACGAGACAAGCGCGAGCTAGCGCGCTACGAAAGGCTCGATGGCGAAATGGCCGATCCAGAAGCCGAGCGCTCCGATGAGGGCCGCTCCCGGAAAAGTTAGAACCCAAGCAAAAATAATGCGCTGGCCCCAAATCCATCTGACGGCGTGCCAACCGCGGGTGGCGCCTACGCCAGAAACGGCGCCGCCGATCGCGTGAGTAGTGGAAATGGGCACGGAAGCGAGCGTAGCCATGCCAATGGTGGTGGCAGCGGCGAGTTCCGCAGAGAAGCCACCGATGGGACGAAGATGCGGGGTGATGCGAGAGCCCATGGTTTTGACGATGCGCCAACCGCCGAACAGCGTGCCAATGGCCATGGCTGCGTGGCAACTCAAAATGATCCACATCGCAAGCTCGTGTTTAGCGCCCAGGAAGTGGTAATGGCCGACGGTCCATTCCTTTTTGCCGGTGGCCACCAGTAGAGCGGCGATGATGCCCATGGTCTTTTGAGCGTCGTTGGTGCCGTGACCCAAGCTGTAGGCGCCGGCAGAAATTAGTTGCAGACGAGAGAATCTTTTTTCCGCCTTATGACGCTCCCAGGAATGGCCGACCCAGCTCATGACGATCATGAATATGTAGCCAAGGATCAAGCCCACGATGGGCGAAATGATCAGAAAGGTGATGACCGGAACCCAGCCTTTGAGAAGCAGCGAACTGAATCCTGCTTTGGCAATGGCGGCGCCGGCATAACCGCTGATGATGGCGTGCGAGGAGCTGGTGGGAAGGGCCATCAGCCAAGTGATGATATCCCAGATGATGGCTCCAAACAGGCCGCCGAAAATAACGTACAGGTCGACAACTTTGGGATCGATGAGTTTGTCGCTGACGGTCTTGGCTACGCCGGTGCCAAAAACGAAAGCGGCCACAAAATTGAAGAAGGCCGCCCAGACGACCGCTTGCAGCGGCGATAACACCCGGGTGGTAACGACCGTGGCGACCGAATTTGCGGCATCGTGAAATCCGTTGAAGACATCGAAGAGCAGCGCAAGCCCGATAAGAAGGAAAACCACATGGAGAGTAGAAATCATGGAAGGCCCCTAGGCGTTCTTCAGCAACACGCGCGCGAGGGTTTGGGTCACTTCGCTGAGCCGCGCGAGGGCTTCTTCCAAAAGGTCGTGGAGATCTTTTTTCTTCATCAAATCGATGGGATCGGGTTTGCCCCGAAATAATTCAGCCAGGAATGACCTGCGATCCTTGGTGATCTTGTCCTCAATGGTTCGCAACTTTTTAATGCTGCCTTCGGCCAACTCCGACAGGGTGGTTTTCTTGCGCAGACCGGCGATGATCTCCTGGACTTGTACGGCCAATTCCAGAAGGTTGCTGCACTGCACGCTCAGATTGGGGTACAGGCCCTCCAACGGATAAATCGCAAGCCGCTCAGAAAGCTCGGCGATCTCTTGGATGACACTGGTAATCCCGGTGATCAAGGCCAGGATGTCTTCGCGATCGAGCGGGGTAATGAAAGCGCGGTCCAATATTCCCAGGGAATCCTGCGCCAGATCCGCGGCCTGCTGGCGTGTTTTCTCTATTTCGCGGCGCTGGGCGTCGAATTTTGGAAAGGCTTGCAGGATGGAAGAGAGCTGCTGGCTGGCGCTGACCAGCATGCGAGCCAGAGAATCCAACTCGTCGAAAAACTTGTCATCTTTAGGAAGGAAATTGAACACAGTTTTGAAGACCTCAGTTCGATCGGATCATGAATTGCTGGATCACCAAATCCAGTGATGGGATTCGATCGAAGATAATTTACTTAAATCCATGGCGGGCCAGCAGACACCCTACGCCGGGCCTTGACGGGAAACATTACAGGATGGTGAAAATGGGCGTGCAGAGAATGCTGTAGAGCGGAGCAGAAAAAGTTCTGAAGGAATTGCGTTGGACGGCGTTGAGTGTGACTCGGCGAAAGGCGAACTCCCCAGAAGTACCGATTAGCGATGCGCCGGCAAACCCAGGATGGCTTTGATACGCGAGCGCTTGGAAATTTCCTTGGGGGCTCCGGTGGTGCGTGCGAGCCAGGCATTGAAATCCTGAATTTTTACGGAATGTTCGATAGGGATATCGACGACCGATACGTGGACGGTGTTGATGCCCTCGGCGATGCCGGTCACCCAATCGTTGCCACGAACGGCGACGAGGCCAAGAGCGACGGCTTCGTAAAGGGTTTCGGCGGTAACGTCGACGGTGTGTTTGACGCCTTCCATGTCTTTAATGGAGACGCGACAGGAGCGGACTGGCATGGCAAAAGGGACGATATCATATTCGCTTTTTCTTCGCCATACATAAAAACAGAAGAAGGCGGTTTCAGTTCGTCGATCATTCTTGAAAATGTTGACGGTAAGAAATCAGCGAGAGATTCGAAGCTGATGACGTGCGCACGGCGTGCACACCATGCGACGTTGGGTTTTAGGGAGTGGCGCGGAATTCCACGGTGATGTCTACTTCGGCTTCCACCGGTTTGCCATCGATCAAGGTCTGATCAAACTGCCAGTCGCGCACGGAGCGCATCACGCGAGGCATCAGCGCGAAGCGACCGCTGATCGGTTTTAAATCTTCGACAGTTCCCTGCTTATCGACAAAGGCGCGCACGGTCACGACGTCTCCGGCCCGCGTCTGGACGCCGTCATTTTTTTCCGGAGCAGTTTGCTTGAGCAATTGCCCAACGGACAATTTGGCGATCTGGCCGTGGTGATGCCAGCGGCTTTCAGCGGGAACCATGACGAAGCGCTGCATGCGCACAGAGGTGGAGCGGCCAACCGCCACAGATTCGGCGGGCAATTTTAAGAGAAAGGGTTCGTTGCTCTTTCTGGCGACCATCATCACGCCATGAAGCGGCGGCTGGGTACTGATTGGCGCGACATTAGCGGATGCGATGGGGGCCATGCCTGGCGCAATGGCGGGCGAAGAACTCGGCGCAATCGAGCGCGCGGGGGAAGCGCTGGCAATTGCGGGAATTGAAGTTGACATAGTTGACGGCGCCACGTCGGACGGTGCCACGTCGGACGGTGCCACGTTGGACGGTGCCGCGTTGGATGGTGCCGCGTTGGATGGAGAAGCTAATGTTGGCTTGGGGGTTGCGGAAGCGGACGGTGTGGCGTTAACCGGCGCCGAGTTGGACGCCGCGAACACCGGGGCGCTGTTGGGCTTCACTGCCGAACTGCCGGTCGACGCGCCAGCGTTCGAATTACCCGGCGCCGCGACAGGTGCAGAGTTATTTGACGCGGTGGAAATCGAAGATGAAGATCTTGCCGCTGCAGAACTAGAGGCAACCTCGTTGCCGTTTCTATTAGAAGCGGGAGAAGAGCTGTTGTTGGTGGACGCTGCAGTATTCGTTGCAGTGCTGGAAGAGGGAGTTGAATTGCTCACAATTGGAGTAGCGGGAGGCATGGCCTTGGCAGTTGAGACCGCCGCCGGCGGCAATGCTTTTGCCTCGGTCACAGCAGGAGCGTTCGGCAAAATCGTGGACGGACTGGGCTTGGCTGGAGGAAGCGTCAGGGTTGCGGGTGGGACGGCGTTCGCTGCAGCGATAGCGGTTTTCGAATTTCGGTAAGCGCGCGCTTCCTGCGTGGACATGGAATTCAACAGCCGGGTATCCACTGCGGGGCTGCTCGAATTCCCAAGAGCATAGCCATCGGCGGGTTTAAAAACGGTTCTATTCAAGGTGGGAGGTTCCACAGTCTCGACCGAAACTGTTTGAGGAACGCGCGGAGCGCCGGAGTCCAGATCGTGGGTGGAAGTAGCCGGCTGCGATGGCTCGATCTTGGGGGATTCCACGTCAGACGGAGTTTCCCTTGCGACGGTGGCGGCGTTTCTCTGAGCGAGCCAGTGTTGCAACGGCCGATGTCCAACCAGAATTCCAATACCTAAACTGGGGATAGCGATCCATAAGAGAACGAGTGCCAAGGCGGACAGACCTTCCGGGCGCACCCTTTTACGAGGCACCATGGTCACGGAAGCCAAATCCCACTCGTTTTCACGGAATGCGGCGGGAGTCGAGCCGCTAGATGCCGAGGAGGATGGTGTGTGCAACGCGCTCTGGTCAAAAGAAAGCTGTTCGGCTAGAGGCGGACCAAGCGTTTCTGGCGCGGTACCTCCGAATCCATCCAGCAATGTAGAGCGCTGCTCAGAGCTCAAACTTCGGTTACCAACGAAGGGCGCTTTAACCGGTTCAGCCTCGGTGTTTTGACGAGCTGCAACGGCAGGTTCTGAAGCAATCACAGCCGTGTTCGCCAGGTTCGACGAAGGCGCAGCGGCAGTAACCGCGGACGCGGCCAGTTCGGACGCGGCGATTGCGGACGCGGCGATTGCGGACGCGGCGGTTGCGGGGGCGACGACGGCGGACGCGGCCAGTTCAGGCACGGCGACTGCGGGCACAGATACCGCAACGGCAGGCGGTGAAGAGATTTTGCCAACCACACGCGGGGTGAGGTTTACATCGCGGACGGCGTCCAGCGCAAGCCACTGACGAATGAGCTCCCGCTGAGCGTTGGTGAGGTCCAGTAGATGGACGCCAGCGCGCTTTTTGGACTTGGTGGTCCAAACCATGCGCCCATGGACTTCGATACTTTGCGGTAAGCCATTCAGTCGGACGTCCAGATTCGAATACGCTGCGTCTCCGACGGGAATGGCCATGGAAATGGCCAAGCCATCGTCGCTGGCGTTCAGCACCATTCCGCCATTGGTCTCGCCGCAGGCCACGTAGATCAGCGACTTGGGGAGGATGCGGGGATTCAGGCGTCGTTCATGAAGTTGAGGTGTGTCTGTGAACTGATGCGCAGTAGTACTCACGATTTCCTCGCAAACAACGCGCCGCGCGAAGCTATGGCGGCGTACGGCGTTGCTATCTGTGCGGGAGGAGGGATCCCGTTAGTGGCTGGGAGGAAAATGATGCATCCCGTTCCTGGGCGGAAGGGGCATCGGAGTCAGAGCATAGTATAACGTAAATCGAGTAATGAAGACTGGGTTCTGATATTGCTCCGAAACCAGCCAACGACCTAGAGTCCCCACCGCCAAGGTGTTGAACCCCGGCGGCGAGGATAAGTTTCGGAAAGATTTTTGACAGGGCGAGGGTGCGATTGGTTAGTCGCGTTCCCATCGTCCGGCAAGTGAAGGAGCGCCGGCCCGGCCTCCAGAATCGGAATTTGCGGCGTCCCAAGCGGCGCGGGTGGGAGGCTCAACGGCCGGTAACTTCTTTAACCGTAGTGACTTGTTTACCGTAGGCAACTCTTTCGCCCCGAAAGCTTCAAATTCGCTGTTCACGTCGTCCAGTTCTTTTTTTAGCGAATCGATGCGCGAAACCTGGTAGTCACCGGGCCGACCTTCGTAGTTCAGGATATTTCCATAAAGCGCGGTGGTTTTTTCGCGGATGCGCTCTTCGCCGGTTACCGCGCCGCCCTCTTTAGTAGCCACTATCTTGCGGCGCATTTCTTCCAGCTTTTCGGCCAGGTCGATCAGGCGCTTGCTGGTCGCCGGGTCGCTTTTCAGGTGCGCAGCGCGTTCCAACAAGGCATCGTGGACGGCGTTGATGCGATCGACGCCGAAGCTCATGTCGCCCAGTAAATTATAGACGCGCATGGCGGCTTCGAATTCCAGCCGACGATCTTCTTCATTGAATTTCACACGGGGGTCGAGGGTCACATTAAGCTGCGTGGTGTAGGTGTCTTTTCCGCGGGTCATTTTTACGGTGTAAACGCCGGGCAATACTCGAGGGCCTTGACTGGCTTCGAAAGCAGCAGTCGCCGCAGGAGGGACGCGGGGAGCCTTCAACCTCATCGGCCATTCCACTCTGCTGATGCCGCGACGATTATTGGCCGCCAGAGTATCGACGACTTTGCCTTGGGCATCGAGAATTTCAATTTTCATTTTGCCGTAGATGTGGCGCTTCTTCTGGTAGTAAGTGATGACCGCAGCGTTGGCGGGATTCGGTCCGATGAAGGTGGCGCTTCCTTCGGCCCAGCCTCCGTTCGAATCGATGCGTTGCTGCGGCGGTTTACCGGGAAGGAACGCGGCTTCCTGGGTCATCACTTGGGGAGTGAGCTTCCGCAAGGGGGAGATGTCGTTGATCACCCAGATGCCACGGCCGTGGGTGGCGATTACCAGATCGGAGTCGCGAGGATGCACGACAATGTCGCGGACCGGAACTTGCGGGAAATCGCGGCCGCGGTACTGCGCCCACTGCTTGCCGCCATCGAGCGAAATCCACAGTCCGAATTCGGTGCCGAGAAATAACATATTCGGTACAACGGTGTCTTCTTTGATTACGTGCGCGAAACCCCGTACGCCACTGTCCGGACTGACCACGGAGGTCCAAGTCTTGCCGTAATCGGTGGTTTTATAGACGTGGGGAGTCATGTCGCCAAAGGTGTGGCGATCGAAGGTGGCGTAAGCGGTTGAGGGGTCGTGCAGGCTGGCTTCTACCCAGGAAACCCAGGAAGCTTTGGGGAGATCGGGAATGTTGCCAGCCACGTTCGTCCAGTTTTTGCCCGCGTCGCGAGTTAGTTGCAAATTGCCGTCGTCGGTGCCTACCCAGATGGTTTGCGCTTCACGCGGCGATTCGCTGATGGAGTAAATCGTGGTGTGCATTTCGGCGAAGGAATTGTCAACGGTGACGCCACCGGATTCTTCCTGCTTCTGCTTTTCAGGATCGTTGGTGGTCAGGTCTGGAGAGATGCGCTCCCAGGTTTGGCCATGGTCGCGCGAGCGAAACAGAAATTGCGCGCCGATATAGACGTGCCTTTTTCGTTGGGGCTCAAATGGATGGGGGTGTTCCAATTGAAGCGCAACTTCCCTTCCCCATAATTGGGCTCCGGTTTAATGAAGCGGGCTTCCAGCGTGGTGCGATTTACGCGCCCGACATTTCCGCCCTGGGATTCGGCGTAAACGTAATTCGGGTCGGAGGGATCCGCAAAGGCCCAGAAACCGTCGCCGCCAAAAAGATTTTCCCAGCGGCTATTGGTGATGCCGCCCGGATATTGCGAATCGCCCATCCATACGCTGTTATCCTGCAAGGCCGCCGATAAACATGGTAGGGATCGTGATCATCGACACTGACGTGGTAAAACTGCGAAATGGGCAGGTTGTAGCCCTTCCACCAGGTGTTTCCGCCGTCGTAGGAATACCAGATGCCGCCATCATCGCCAGCGATCAAATGATCGGTGTTGTCGGGATTGATCCATACGTCATGGAAATCTCCGTGAGCGCTCTGGGAGATGGTGCTGAAACTTTTTCCGCCATCTTCACTCATGATTAAAACCAGGTCGGGCTTATAAATCTTATTTTCGTTCTTGGGATCGACGATCAGGTTTCCGAAATAGAAAGGCCGCCACACCATCCAGTTGCTGCGGTCGCGCTTCCTGCCAGGTTTTTCCTCCATCATCGGAGCGAAATAACGCGCTGCGATTGGATTCGATGAGCGCATATACCACGTCGGGCTTCGAGGGAGCGACCGGTGACCGCCACGCGGCCCCAGGGCTTCGCCGGCAAACCTTGCGAGCTTTTTTCATCCAGATCTTTCCAGGTGGCGCCGCCATCGGAGGAAACAAATAATCCGCTGCCACTGGGTGCCGTGGAGTTCTCGCCTCCCGAACGAAAAGTCCATCCCTTGCGGCGGAAATCCCACATACCCGCGTATAGATTGCTTAGGATTTGCCGGGTCCATGGAGATCATCGAACAACCGGTGGAAAGATTCGAGCCCTTCAAGATTTTGTTCCAAGTCGTGCCGCCATCGGTGGTCTTGTAAAGGCCGCGGTCTTCGCTGTCACTCCACAATTTTCCAGGCACACAGGCATACACAGTATTGCCGTCATTGGGGTCGATCAAAATTTTGGCGATGCGCTCCGATTCCTTCAGACCCATGTTGGTCCAATTTTCGCCGCCGTCCGTAGACTTATAAATTCCGTCGCCGACGGAAACACTGTTGCGGGTCCAGGATTCGCCGGTTCCCGCCCAGATCGTCTTGGGATGATTTAGGATCGATAGCGATGGCTCCGATGGATTGCGCGGTCTGCTTATCAAACATGGGCTTGAAGGTGGTGCCGCCGTTGACTGACTTCCATACGCCACCGCTGGCGGCTCCAACATAGACGGTAATCCGGCCATTTTCTTTGACTGCAGTGAGCGCAGCGATGCGTCCACTCATGGCTGCGGAACCAATATTTCGCGCGCCCAGGCCAGAAATGGATCGGAATCGTATTTCACATCCTGCGCGCGGAGACTCGCGGGAGTAAGGCGAGGGCTGCAAGGATTGCGGAGAACGCGGCCAAACAGCGGGTTACATTCAACATTTCAAGATTCCGTACCTTAAAGTAATTTGTGAACGTATTTCCCTGCAGCGAAACGTGACCTGGTCATGGAAACTGCGCGTGCTATGGCCCCGGGTTGGTCCGCTTAGCGTTGGCTTTGGGTTCCGATTTGGCGCCACCGGCATGGAGAATAACGAATCGTCCAGCGGAACGTTGACTTCCACTTTTCTCGACGGTGAATTTGGTGCGGACCGGATTCCCTTTTCTCCACCCTCGAAAGCAAAAGGAAAGTACAGCCCGTTTACCTGTTCATAGTCCCCGTAATAATTTTCCGTGTAAAGACCACCGCTCCTCGAATATTGCTTTGATTTTCCATTTTGATTTCGAGAAAGGAATCGACATCGAGAAAGTAATACCGCACATCGCCATTTTTCAGCGATGAGTTTGATCTTGAAGCAGTCGGTGCCTTCGACTGAATCGTGGCCCATCAATTCGGCTTTGTGCCCTTTCTCTTTGTAGTTCACCATCGGGCCGTCGATGTCGGCATCGACCTGCAGGCTTTTCAGATCATCCTGCGACATGAATTCCGCATCTTTACGCCCGCCGAAAGGAGAAATCTGCCAGCCAGTTTTGCCGTCATAGGCCTGGATTTGCGCCAGGCCCTGAATAAAAATTCTTCGCGAACTTTATCCGGGGCGCTTGTTTTCTTGCATGAAGCCCGCGCGGAAAGAGCCCTGATTGAATTTCCCGACATGGTGCGAATGGTCTTCAACGGCCTTCAGCTTCTCCATGCCGCCGTGCGCCTGAATATTTTTGGCGATCACTTCATCCACGGTCTGCGCAACAACGCCGCGCGGCACGATGAGTACGACCGCGAGTCCGGCCAATAAGAGCGGGGACATTCCGCGCCATCGGCACAAGACGGCCATAGTGAGATTCAATGTTCATGGATTTCTCCGAAAGACAACCGCGCTAACCTTATAACAAGGCAGTGGCAACACAAAGAGCGAAACTGTTTCTCACTAGGACGAACATGCGGGCGATTCGTGAGCATACCGCCTGGCTGAAATTACCGTTGGGACCGCGGCGAGTCGGAACTCGAGGGGTGTCTAAAATTCGACGTGCAGGCGCAGGGAGGCACAATCACCGGTCCGCGGTCGCGGTTGTAACCAGGATTGTTGACGTGCTGCACCCGAGCCGAAGGGTAGAACCCGCGCCAGAGATGCAGCGTGTAGTAGGCTTCTTCGATGGTTTCGCGTCCATAATTGAGACGGCCATCGCCAACAAGAAGCCGTAGCCGCCCAGCGCCAAATATTGCTGGTGATCACGCGAGATGCCATTGGAGACCAGCACGACACCCGCGCGATCGAATTTCCTGCGCCAACGATTGCCAGACGCGCCGGCACCCATCTCCGTGGTGCTGTCTACTTCGGTGTAGGCATAGGACTCAGGCGTCCCTCATCCCACCCCCAACGGCCAAAATACCGAACCAATCGTTCAAGTGGCTGTTCGAAATTTGCGCCAAAGCCATACTTGATGCTGGTTCGCAATGGATGGGCCGTAATTTCCGGGATGGCGGTAAGACCTGCAAGATAGTTGTCGACGGCTTGGCGATAATTTCCCATATTCGCGTGATTCACGTAGGAAAGAAAGCGAACAATCCCCTCGCGCTTTGGCAGGTGCGGCAGGATGGCCCCGCGCAACTCCACTTCGATATTTTCGGCGCGTGCGCGCGAAACATCGGCATCCAAATGGATGCCGTTGGCAACTTTGGGCATCAAGCGCTTCGGCGAACCGCACCGCGCCATGGCGGTCGCGATATTCAAGGATGACTCCAAAGGTGTATCCGCGGGTATCGGCTGCGTAATCGTAAGCGCCGTTGTTATCCACAGTCCAATTCATGAACTGAAAATTGTTGTCGGAGCCGTAGTTGTTCAGGTCGAAGAAATCGCGATAAGCCAAATTTACCGACGCGCAATTCGAGGCGGCGCTCCGGCAATTTGCTAAACAAGGAGAATGGCGTGCGCGGTGAGGGAGAATCATCGCCGTGACTCAAAGGAATAATTTGATGCCACATCAGACGCGCGATATAAGGCGCTTTGCTTGAGCACGGATTGCTGACTACATCAAGGTTGGTAAAGCCGGCCAGCCCAAGGCCTCTCCTAACCCGTGGCCGCCGGTCTCCTGCACATCGCACAGCAGTTCCATGGTGCTCGTCAGCCGCAGGCCGGTAATAACGTAAGCACGCGGGAGCTGGCATCCTGTGCCTGTGGCGATAGGCTGTTTTAGCCTTGGTACGGCGAGGAAATGCAGGATGCCACTGGGAAATGATATTCGCCTGCCCGGAAATCCAGAGCCGGTCGGTCTCCGGATGCGGAAACATCACTGGGATGGGGTCGGTGGCGGGCCCTGTTTCGGCGTCCGGTGGAGAAGGAGCTTGTTCAGCTTTCGGATCCTGTGCGCGCGGGAGAACGCGGGCAAGACGAAGTTAGGGCCGCAAAGCAATGAAGGCGAAGAATCCCGAGCGCGATTCTGGTGACTGCCATGCTTCATGGACCGGGTGTTCGTCCTTATGAATCCGATGTGGAGATACGAGATTAGCCGGCAGAGTTTAGGATTCTTGCATCAACATTTGATGAACACCGCGGGCACCGCCTGAAAAATACCGCGGGCTACCAATTATCGTAAAAATGCCGACGGTTAAGAAAAACCGGCATCACATTGATTCGACATTTGGTATCTTATCTGGACTCACAGACGTGGTGGAAGGAATTCATGTGCACGCCACGAGAAATTACAGTGATCAAAACTGGCTGCGCTGGTGTGTTCTTGTTTTTTTAACGGCTCCGGCAGCTTCGCGCGCAAGATGGGCCCCAGCAAGGCGGTCATGAATTGCAAATGTGGACCGGCGGAGGGCATGGTACCAGCGGGAGTCAATCTGGCGACGGCGTGTTTAATATAGGCGGGCGGTTATGGATGGATTTTGACGGACGCGCACGGGCCAGGATTTCTGCGCGGGCGCTTTGAATATGCGGTGGACGTCGTTCCAGTTTTCCTCGTGGCGCAGAGTACAGATACGGCATACGGATTCGGCGTCAATCCATTTGCGCTGAAATGGAATTTCGCTTCGCACGGCAGCGTGGTGCCTTACATCGATATTGGCGGAGGAGCACTTTTCACCAATGTGAAAGTGCCAGAGGGGACGTCCCACGTGAATTTCACCACCAGCGGAGCTCTCGGCGCTCACTTTTTGCGCAGCAAATATAATTTCAGTGCGGAAGTGCGTTACATGCATATTTCCAATGCGGGAATTTCGCGCCCGAATCCGGGCATCAATACCATGCAAGTGCGCATTGGGCTTTGGAAGGTTCACGCAACCACAGTGAATTTTAACTTGTCGCGCGTGCCGGGCCGGTAGGGTGGCAATCGGATTTCACCGGCAATAGGAGCATAATGCTGCTGGTATTCCTGGGAGATAGAGTATGCAAATTTCAGAAGCAGTCATCATCAAAACTCGCATCCTCGTAGTGATTTTGCAGTTGCTCTCATTTTACTGTTGCGATCGGTTCCGCGTGGTTCGCGCCGGCGACAAGGCTCCCGCAGTGGGATCGACGGCCCCAGACTTCACGTTAAAGTCGCAGGAAAACAAACCGGTAAGCCTGCACGATTTCAAAGGCAAATGGGTGGTGCTGTATTTTTATCCCAAGGATTTCACCAGCGGTTGCACCGTGGAAGCCCACAATTTTCAGCGTGATCAGGCGCAGTACGAGGCCAGAAAGCCGCGATCGTCGGAGTCAGCATGCAGGACCCGGATTCGCATCAGAAGTTTTGCACTAAAGAAGGGCTCACGCTTCAAGCTCTTGGCGGACACCGACAGCCAGGTTTCAACCGCCTATGATTCGGTCATGAACATGGGTGTGACGAAGCTTTCTGCGCGCCACACTTTTCTCATTGATCCCAACGGAGTGGTGCAAAAAGTGTGGCTGGATGTGAAACCTGAAAAGCACAGCGAGGAAGTCCTTGCCGCGCTGGACGATTTGCAGAAAAACTGTACGTCCCGGTAATCGTGTTTCGAACACTTCGGAGCTTCGGAGTTGAAGTTGAGGATCGATCGCCGAAGCGATTTTCTCGCTTGGCTAGCGGTTCGCGAGTACCGGCAAGCCCGGAATCTCCAGAAGGCGGACGTCCGAAGTCACCAACAGCAAATCGTAAACCTTGGCGGTGGCCACTAAAAAGCGGTCGGCGGGATCCCCATGACCCAGGATTATGAACCTCAGCTCATTGGCTACCGCCGAGGTCAGAGACGCTTCCCGGAGATCCATTTCCCGCATGGACTGCCGAACCCATTCCCCCAGGTCCATGTGCAGCTCCAAGCGCTTTTCTCCACCAGTAAAACGAGCTCCTAAATGCTGACGGGTGAAAGCCACAATTCATTTGGACGTGATTCCCTTTTGTGCCGCATATGTAATCACGGTTCGTCATCACCAGTGCCGTCGCCACTTGGGGCCGTGCGTGCGGGCTTATCTGGGGCAATCGGCTCCAGGCCTGCCTTCGACAAGTCGGCGTTGAGATTCGGGAGGTCGCGGCTTTTGAGCTCCGCCCATCGTTGGTTCAACTGTTGAAGCGCGGTTTGTTGGTCGCGAAAAGCGGCCTGTGCCTGACAGGTCGGAGCCGAATCCGCGCTGTCAGCGACTGCCAGCAAAGCTCCAAAGTGCTGGTTGAGTGGCGAAAGTTTCCGATGCATGCCGCTTGGCGGCAAACCGAAGAAACTGCTCTCCGCGCCGCCTGCCATCTCGGCTACCTTTTTTCCCAAGGCCGCCACGGCTTGAGAGTTTCATTGCCGTTCAATTTGCCAGCGCGTTCTTGCAATTGTTCCTCACGGACTGCAACTGCGCCAGCGCCTTATAACTCTGGTTCATCCCCAGGACTGCGCCGCTCTCCATTTCAAATTGCGCGCGCAATCCGGCTTCCGGCGTTTTGATCCGGGGATCCATATGCAGCGTGAGCGGCTGGGTCGTAACTCTTGCCATCCACTGTGAACTTCACCATGTAGCGTCCCGGTAAGGCAATGGCTCCCAGCGGCAGTTCCGGAGTGTTGCGGTAAATCGCGGAAATAGGAAACTCGTGCGTCAGCGAATCGGGCGGCGCGTAATGCAGGTCCCAGACGAAGCGGTGGAATCCGACCTCCGCGGAAAGTATTTGCTGTGGGCGCACCCAATACATCGGGATAGGATTCTCCGCGGCGATTTTGTCCATGGATTGGGTTTGTCGGTGCTGGCATAGCTCCGCACCAAATGGTTTTGCGCGTCAAAAATTTCCAGCTTCACCGCGGTGCGCGGGGCAACTGGCCAGGGAGTAATCAATGATGGCGCCGTCCGGCGGGTTGTCACCCGCGGGGACTTCCGGCGGAAGAGGCGTATCGGTGTTGCGATTCCAGCGAAAACGCACAGCGGTTGCGGGAGCAAACAGGTGCGCGGGGGCGCTCAGCGGGTTTGCGCGTTCCACTGCCGTAGCGGCGTGATGTCGTCGAGAATCCAGAACGAGCGGCCGTGGGTGCCCACGATCAGATCGTCTCCATGAATGGCCAGATCGCGCATGGAGGTATGCGGGAGATTTAGCTGCAGGGGGTGCCAGTCGTCGCCATCGTTGAATGAAACGTACACGGCAGTTTCGCTGCCGGCAAAAAGCAGGCCTTTGCGCTGGGGATCTTCGCGGACCGCATTGATAGGGGCGTTGTCCGGCAGGCCCTTAGTAATTTCCATCCAAGTCTTGCCAAAATCGCGAGTGCGATAGAAGGTGCGGGCGCAGATCATCCAGGCGGAAACAATTGATGGCCGCGTAAGCCGTGCCGGCGCTCGAAATGCCCGGCCTCAATCATGGAAATCTTGCTCCAGGGTGCCAGTTGCGGCGGCGTAACATTCTGCCAGGTCTTGCCGGCATCCCGCGTGAGGTGAATCAAGTCCGTCGTCAGTTCCCGCCCAGATGGTATTTGCCATCTTTGAAGGCTGGCGCCACAGCGTAGATTACTCCGCGATGCTTGCCTTTTTCCGGGTCGGACGCGGCAAAGACTCCCAGATTCGGCGGCGTGTCATAGGATTCGCGCGACAGATCGGGGCTAATGACCTGCCAACTTTTGCCCGCGTCGGAGGTTTTAAACAACACATTGGCGGAAAAGAAAAGTTCGTGAGG
Source organism: uncultured Acidobacteriota bacterium (assembly GCA_963732705.1). Lineage (GTDB taxonomy): Bacteria > Acidobacteriota > Terriglobia > Acidiferrales > UBA7541 > Acidiferrum. The sequence continues at coordinate 103,806 of CAVTAN010000004.1, forward strand.
ATTGAGCGGGGAAAAAACTACGGGCAGGGTGCGATCGTAGCGATATTCACCGCGGCGCACCGGCTCAGGAGCAATGTCGGCCACTTCGCCGAGCTCCTGATTGGTGCGCGTCAAGCGCGCGCCGTAAACAATGTTGGCATCCAGCGGATCGACGGCGATGTAGCCGTATTCAAAAACCCCGACGGAATGCCACTCGCGAAAAGTGATTTCACCGTAATCGCTGCGGCTTATGGTGCCGGCTGAGCCGCTTTCCTGCTGCGCGCCATACACCCAATACGGAAAACGATTGTCGGTGGTTACGTGATAGAACTGCGCAGTTGGCTGGTTGTACCAGGAGCTCCAGGTGGCGCCGCCGTTGACGCTGATGACTCGCGCCCTGATCGGCAGTAAGCGCGATGATTTGCGGATTTTCTTTGCTGATCCACCAGCGTTGGTAATCATCGCCGCCGGGAGCGCCCTTGAAACCCACAAAAGTTTTCGCGCCATCCGTGGATTTCCACGACGAGGTGTTGGCCACATAAACGACGTCGGGATTGTCAGGAGCCACGGCGATGCCCATGGCGCCCGGCCCGCGGCCGCCGATGCGATGGTCGGAGTTGACTTGCTTCCAGGATTCGCCGCCGTCGTCGGAGCGATAAATTCCGGCGTGATCTTTTTTAGCTTCGAGCGGTGGCGTAAAGGCGGCTCAGGCTGGCTTGGGGAAACCGCGACGCCGATACGTCCAAGACCGTCGCTCGCAGCCCGGCAATCCGGTGCGTCAGCGGATGCCAGCTATCTCCGCCATCGGTGGATTTGAACAAGCCGCTGCCCGCCGCTGATGAAGGATTCTCCGCTGCGAATTTCCCACGGAGCCACGCGGGCGGCCCACAGCACAGCGTAGAAGGTTCGCGGATTGGCGGGGTCGAGAACCAAGTCGGCGGCGCCGGTATTCTCATCCTTATATAGGATCTTCTGAAAGGTTTGCCCGCCATCGGTGGAACGAAATACGCCGCGCTCGGGATTCGGTCCGTAGGGATGGCCGAGCGCTGCGACAAACAAACGGTTCGAATCTTTGGGGATCGACGACGATGGCAGCGATTTGCTGGGCATCGCGCAAGCCAAGATGTGTCCAGGTTTTTCCTGCGTCCGTTGATTTGTAAATTCCATCGCCAGTGGATAGATCCGGGCGCTGCAGACCTTCGCCGCTGCCGACGTAAATTACGTTAGGATCGGATTCGGATACCGCCAGACGCTCCCACCGAGCCGGTGGGTTGGTCGTCAAAAATGGGCGTCCAGGTATTGCCGAAGTCGGTGGTCTTCCAAACACCTCCATTTACTGCCGCCATATAAAACACGTTGGGTTGGTGAGCGACGCCGCTGATGGCCACCGTGCGACCGCCGCGAAACGGACCAATGCAGCGCCAGCGCATCTCATGAAAAAAATCGGGAGTCGAATTCATCGAGACCGCTGTCCTTGCGGATGGCGCGCATATCCTGGGCGAGCCCCGACGTCATTCCTGCCCAACAGCGCCAGTAAACAACGCCGTCGCAAACGTATCCAGGCAGAGTGCCTCCCGCAACAATTACTCGACACTGTGCAATCTCATCAATCCACATAAAAACTTCACGCGGATAAAGTTCCTTCCACCAGTTTTATCGCCAGCCGTTTTACAGTGGAGGTTCGGCTGGCGTCGCCGGCGCAGCATCGCCTTTCACGTAGTGGTTGTACCAGGCGAGATAGCGTTCCAGCCGGTCCTTTATATGGGATGGAGTGGAAAATTCATGATATTCGTCCGGATAAACCACCAGCTCGGCGGTGTGGCCCAGGCTCTTCAGCGCTTGATACATTTGCTCGCCATTGATAATCGGCACGTTCCAATCGATGTTTCCGCCCATGATCAGCGTCGGCGTGGTGATGCTGGCGACGCGATAAAATGGCGAGATTTTCTCGTAGAGAGCTTTCTTTTCCCATGGCCGACCCAGCTCCGTTTCCCAATCGCGTTGATAATGGTCATGGCCGTAGTTCGTCATGTACAGAAATTCGCCGGCGCCGGAAATAGCGGCTTTAAAGCGGGTGGTCTGCGTGATGATGAAATTGGTGGAGATGCCGCCGTAGGACCAGCCGCCAACGCCTAATTTATCGGGGTCCGCAATGCCCTGTTCCACGGCGTAGTCCACCATGGCCATGTCGTCCTGAAAGTCCTTGTTGCCCCAGTCGGCGAAAATGGCTTGGGCATATTTTTGGCCGTAACCGGTTGAACCGCGCGGGTTAGGAAAAAGCACGGCATAGCCATTTGCCGCCAACAGTTGCGCGCAGGTGCGAAAACTCCGCGTAATAAGCCCACACCGGTCCTCCGTGAGGCCGCAGAATCGTTGGCACTTTTTTGCCGGAGATGTAATCGAGCGGTTTATAGAGGTAACCCGCGAACAGTAGTGCCGTCCTTACTTTTGAAATGGACATATTCGCCATGGGACAACTTAAGTTGCGAAAACAGCGCGTCGTTGATGTGTGTAGACCTGAGTAAGTTTGCCTGTCGGGGACGGTGAAAATCTCGTCAGGACGGTCGATGGTGGCCACTTGCGCGGCAATGTCTCCGGTTTTCCCAACGTTGTAATCATTGACCATCAAGCGGCCACCGATTGGCCGCGTTATTTCCCCGCCTGCCACCGGTATGCGGCAAAGGTTCTGCGTGCCATCGTCGTCGGCAATGAAGTAAATGAACTGCCCGTCCGGCGAAAAATGCGGCTGGTGCTCATGCGATCGAAAGACTGGGTGAGGATTTTGGCTTCGCCTCCGTTGGCCGGCGCAACGGCGAGATGTCTGGTGCCATATTCGAACACTGAAGGATCCAGTCGCGCGGTGTAAGCGATCCATTTGCCGTCTGGCGACCACGCGGGCGAGCGGTCTTCGCCGGGGCTTTTGGTTACCTGTGTGAGGTGTGCGCCTTTATCGGTATTGTCCGCCGGCACGATCCAGATATCCGTGTTGTAGGTGGCATCCGGATCGGGCGTGCGAGCGATTGCTGCTGAAGGCCAACTGCTTGCCGTCCGGAGACCAGGCAAATTCGTGAGTCATCATAATCGCCGGAAGTAACTTGCGTCAGATTGCGTTTGCGCAAGATCAAAAACATAAAGATGAGTGCGACGGCGATCGAGATAGCCAATTTCGTCCTGCTTGAATTGGCGGCGGTCAATAACCCAGGGCCGCTGCGTCTTGGGTTTCTTGTCCTTGGCGTCCTTTTCCTTGTCGGATCTTTGTCCTGGTCTTTATCGTTCTGCTCCTTCGAAGCCTCCAGTTCTTCGCAGCGACGCGTCGCGCAGCAGGAGCGCCAGGCGGCTGCCGTCAGGCGACCAAGCAAGTTCGTCCACATCCTGCGGCGTGTAGGTAAGGCGCTCTGCTTCGCCGCCAAGCCGGTTCAGCAGCCAAACCTGCTCCTTACTTTCATTGCGCGCGGAAAGAAAGGCGATGTACTTTCCATCCGGGCTCCATCGGGGATGGGAAGAAGGAAACGCCTCGCTGACGTCAGAGCGATAGGCTCGCCACCGGCCGCGGGAACCATCCAGATACGTTCCTCGTTCTTGTCGTCTTTCAGAAGCGGAGTTTTCACGGAAAAAGCGATCCACTGACCGTCGGGGCTCAGCTGCGGGTCGTGCACCTCGTGGATTTGGAAATAGTCGTCGATAGTGATGGCGCCGCTGGGCGGCTAGCAGACGAAGCGAGCAGAGCCCGGCAGAGAACATGCAGCCGCAGAGCGCCATAACAGATGGAAGAGAAGCGATTAAGTCATCACAAGACTCCCTAGAATGAATAAATGGCGGAGCAAACGGCGGAGTTTACCACACGGCGAAAATACGGACGGGCGATAAGAACGAAAGGCAACGCAGTAATTGCGCGGACGACCAGAGTCTGAGTTGGGCCGTCAGCGGTTGACGCAGTCTAGAATGCGTACACACTATCCTGTAGACGGGAAAAATAATTTGTTGGATGCAGATTTTTCTTGCATGCGGAGACGACTCTTGTATTCTTCGAAATGCGAACTCGCTTCACCGCGTCCAGAAAGTGAGTGCGCTTCAGGAGGACGAAAAGTAAAAATTGAGTTCTTTGTCTCTTCCCACGCCAATATCCCGCACACGCAATTTCCTCCCGAAAAAAACGAGTCGCAAAGTTGACGCTCTGGCCCTTGTGGCGGCTACGTTTTTCATGGTGTCGGGCGGCACTTACGGCACTGAAGAAATCGTCAGCGGCGCGGGTTACGGCCACGGAATCCTGATATTGCTGTTTCTTGCCGGTGCTGTGGTGCTTGCCGACGGCCTTCATGATCGGCGAACTGTCCAGCGCGCTGCCTGCAGAGGGTGGCTACTACGCGTGGGTGCGCCGCGGGTCTGGGAAATTTTTGGGGATTTCCAGGAAGCATGGCTGTCGCTGGCGGCCAGTATTTTTGACATGGCTATCTACCCGACGCTTTTCGTTTTTTATCTGAAGCAGATGTCGCCGTGGTTTGGGGTTGGAAATCACGGGGTGCTTGCCGGCCTTGTTCGTGGTGGTCACTTGCGCGGCCTTAAATCTCGCGGGGATTCGCGTGGTGGGCATCACTTCGCTGTGGCTGTTCTTTTTGCTTTCCGCGCCGTTGCGCGATTATCGTTGCATGGCGCCGATGCGCGCCGGTGCGCTTTGCGCCGGGCGCGCACACCAGCTGAAACGGGAGCGGGCCTCGGGCTTACTCGGCGGCGTTTTGGTGGCCATGTGGAACTACATGGGCTGGGATAACGCGTCGACTATCGCGCAGGAAGTGGAAAAGCCGCAGCGCACTTACCCGAAGGCGATGATCGCCGCGGTCATTCTCGTTTCGCTCACGTACGTGCTTGCCTTTCGCCGCTGTGTACTTCGATGGGCGTTCCGGCCACGGCGTTTGCGGAAGACGGCTCGTGGGCGCAGATCGCCGGGCTGGTCGGCGGAAAAATAATGGGCTTCGAGTGGCTGCGCTTCCTGGTGGTGCTCGGCGGGATGATGAGCGCGTTCGGAATGTTCAACGCTCTGGTCATGAGTTATTCGCGCTTACCCCTGGCGATGGCGCGCGACGGAATGTTGCCGAAGATTTTCGCCAAGACCAGCGCGCGAACGCAAGCGCCATGGGTGGCCATCATTGCCTGCGCGACGTGCTGGGCGCTGTGCCTGGGTTTAGGATTCAAGCGGCTGGTAACGCTGGACATCATGTTGTACGGCGCCGCGTTGATGCTGGAGTTTGTGACACTGGTGGCGCTGCGGATCCGCGAGCCGCAATTGAAGCGGGAGTTTCGGGTTCCGGGCGGATTGACGGGCGCCATCCTCGCGGGGGTATTTCCTCTTGCACTGCTGAGCCTGGCGCTGGTAGAAAGTGAAACCGAGATCGGTCCTGGGCATAAACGGTTTGCTTTTCGGGATATTCGATCATCGTGATCGGCTTTGTGGTCTACGCCGCGACCGGCAAATTGCGCAAGCGGCTGAATTCGCGCGCCGCTGAAGACGTCGCCGAACTGGCCTAGTTCCGCGGACGTTGTTTCCTCAATAAGCAGATTCAATCTCGGTCAAACTCCAACGTCACTGGTCTTTCTTGCTGAGCTATACTTCCGGCCGATTCGAACAATGTGGGAATTCCGGAGAGCAGGCGTGAAAGATGGCGGCAGGAGTGGCTGACAGCTTCGGTGGTCCTACTGTGGTGGCGGACCTTGTTTGCGCTGAATATTTCGCCGGCACACGCGCAAGCCGCAACTAAACAATTCGACCAAAAATTGTTTCAAGGGCTGCGCTGGCGATCCATCGGCCCGCATCGCGGCGGACGGTCCCTGGCGGTTACCGGTGTTCGCGGTCAGCCGGAAGTCTTTTATTTTGGATCCGTGGATGGCGGCGTGTGGCGAACCAACGATGCGGGGCGCACCTGGAATCCGATATTTGATTCGCAACCGATCGCTCCATCGGGGCAATCGCCGTCGCGCCTTCAGATCCGAACGTGATTTATGTGGGCTCCGGCGAAGCGGATATGCGTTCGAATATCGCTTATGGCGACGGCATGTATAAATCGATCGACGCCGGAAAATCCTGGACACACATCGGATTGACGATTCGCGCCAGATCGCGCGCATAATTGTCGATCCGGCCGATCCTAACAAACTATTTGTCGCGGCACTTGGGCCACGCTTACGGCCCAAACAGCCGAACGTGGCGTGTTTCGCTCCAAAGATGGAGGCGCGACCTGGCAGCGCGTTCTTTTTCACGACGAAAATACCGGCGCGATCGACTAGCCTTCGAACCGGGAAACACGAGCACGCTTTACGCCGCGCTGCTGCAAACACGACGGCCACCCTGGAATGTTTATCCGCCTTCGAAGGGTCCTGGCAGCGGTCTATATCGTTCCGCGATGGCGGCGAGCATTGGGAAGTCGTCACCGGGCACGGATTTCCCACCGAAGAATGTCGGACGCATGGGAATTGCCTTTGCGCCCAGCAAATCCGAGCGAATTTATCTGATCGTTGATGCCAAAGCCGGGGGACTCTATCGCTCGCGATGACGGCGGCGGAAACGTGGCAGTTGATGTCCCAAGACCACCGCATGTGGCAGCGCGGCTGGTATTTCGGAGAAGTCACCGTGGATCCTAAGGACCCCGACACTTGTATCTTCCAAACACCACCGTTGTATCGCTCGCGCGATGGCGGGAAAAACTTTCGCCGCATTCAAAGGCGCTCCGGGCGGCGACGATTACCATCAGTTGTGGATCGACCCGGACGAACCAAAGCGCATGATCCTAGGAACCGATCAAGGAACGATCATCACTCGCAACGGCGGCGAAACATGGAGCTCCTGGTACAACCAGCCGACCGGGCAGCTTTATCACGTCAGTACCGACAACCGGTTCCCTTACTGGGTTTATGGCGCGCAGCAGGATAGCGGAGCCATCGCCACGCCCAGTCGAGGAAATTATCGGTCTCTCAACTTTCACGATTGGCGTCCGGTGGCAGCCGGCGACGAAAACGGCTATATCGCTCCCGACCCGGAAAATCCCGGGGTGATTTACGGGGGATTCGTGACGCGGCAGGATTTGGATAACGAACAAACGACAAGCCATGCCGCCATCGCTGGCAAATTCCGGGGACTTCCGACGGACGTGGACGCTGCCGCTGATTTTTTCTCCGCTGGATCCTCGCGTGCTGTATTTCGGCTCACAGGTTTTGTTCAGGAGCAATGACGGCGGCAACTCGTGGCAAACGATCAGCCCCGATCTAACGCGCGAAGATCCTGGGGATCCGAAAAATCTCGATGCTCCGGCAGTCGCCGACGCCGGAAAGGGAAAACGGCGCGGGGTGATTTACACCATCGCTCCATCTTATGCGCGGAAGGGAGAAGTTTGGGCGGGCACCGACGATGGGCAGATTCAGCTGACCCAGGACGAAGGTAAAACGTGGAGCAACGTTACGCCGCCGGAGATTACCGCGTGGAGCAAGGTGACACACATCGAAGCCTCGCATTTCGATCCTGGCACCGCTTATGCCGCCGTCGATCGTCACCGCCTCGACGATTTCCGGGCGTACTTATTTCGTACGCGGGACTTTGGCAAGACGTGGCAAACGATTGCCGGGGACATCCCGGAAGGGTATTTTCTGAATTGCGTACGTGAAGATCCCTTACGGAAAGGGCTTGCTGTATGCGCTGCACGGAAAAAGGCGTTTTCATTTCTTTCGATGATGGAGAGCACTGGCAGCCTCTGCAGTTGAATCTGCCCACGACTTCGGTGCGCGACCTGGTGGTTCACGGCGACGACTTGGTGATCGCCACGCATGGACAGAGTCATTCTGGATTTTGGACGACGTCGGCGCCGCTGCGGCAAATTAGCGCTGAAGTGGCGCAATCCTCGGCTTGGCTTTTCACGCCGGCATTGACCTATCGCGTACGACCCGGCACAGATCAAAGCACTCCTGTGCCCTGCGGACGAGCCGCTGGCTGACAATCCCCCGAACGGCGCGGCGCTTGATTACTACTTGAAGGAAACGCCGTCAGAGCCGGTGCGTCTTGAAATTTTCGATTCCACCGGGGCAGTAGTTCGCCGTTTCTCGAGCGATGACACGCCGCGGAAGACCAAAGCCGAGGACATGGAATTTCCCATGAACTGGGTGAAAGATCCGATAGCCATTTCCGCGCAACCGGGAATGCATCGTTTTGTCTGGGATCTGCATTACGCTTTTTCCGATGAGGTGAACCCTTCGTTTTACGGACCGGAGCCGCCTACCGCGCTCCCTGGAAATTACACCGTCAAGCTAACGGTGGGGGACGAAGCTACTCGCAGCCGCTGGTCGTGAAAATGGACCCGCGCATCAAGACCTCCCAGGGTGACTTACAGAAAATGTTCGAAGCGGAAGATCACCTGGCAAGAAATCTGGGTGAGCTTTCCGCAGCATTTCGCGAGGCGCAGGAGATGGAAAAGAATATAGCCACGCGCAAGAAAGAGGCGGAGACGAACGCCGGTCTTAGGGAGGAGCTTTCGTCGCTTGATCGTAAAAACTCCGAACTTCTGGGTGCGCAGGTAGCGTCGGATTTTGGTCTCTTCGGTTTAAGCCTTCCAAAGAGTTCCAGCGTTACGCTGCGCGAGGCGGTGCCGGCCGCGAACGGATTATTGTTTGTGGTGCAAAGCGCAGATGCTGCGCCGTCCAAGGACGCTGCTGTAGCGATAGTAAAGTGGGATGGTCCAACCCAGGAGTTACTCGCGCGATGGAAAGTCCTCTGGAATCAAGACCGGGCGCGTATCAATGAACTGCTGCTCAAGGCCAACCTTAAGCCTTTGTAAGGCCGCCGACGGTTGTGCGACATTCTTCAACCCGGCGTGTTTAACGAGGGGAAGTCGAGAACCCGGCTCAGAAAAGGACACCCCATGAATCGCATTTCGAAACAACTCGCAATAACCGCCAGCTTTGTGCTGCTGAGCGTTTTTCCCGCGCTAAGCCAGGCGCAAAACACCGCGCCCCCCGCCGACCAGGGTCAAACGCAAATGCAACACGGCGAGCGGGGTGATCAAGGCGCCATGATGGCGAACTTGAATCTCACCGACGACCAGAAAATGCAGATCAAACAGATCCGCGAAGGCGCTCATTCGCGCGCCGAAGCGGTAAAAAATGATTCCGCACTTAGCGCCGATCAAAAGGAAGCTAAGCTGCGGGACATCCATCATGACACCCATCAGCAAATTGAAAAGGTGCTCACGCCGGAACAGCGCAAACAATTCAAGGAAAACATGCACGAGCAGCGCGAATCCAAGCAGCAACAGGCACCCCCAACCAAGTAAGTAATTTGCCTTAGTGTTTAAGGGACGGCCGGTGCAGGCCGTCCCTTTTTCGTTTGGTTGCCTTCTACGCAGCGCGGATCGCAGCGTGGATTTGGTATGCTGCTTCACGTGGCCCACCACGGAGCTCAGTCTTCCCGCAAGCTTTATGCCCCTTGTGTCTCTCCCGTCGTGCTCCTGGCGCTTGCGAAAATTCTTGCCTTATTGATGCCTGCTGCAGCGCAAACGCCACAAAGCAACCCACTCGCGGCGCAATCTTCCGCAGCAAGTGCTCCGACCGCTGCGCCTGCGCAATCTTTCCAACCGCGGACCGGACTGAATATCGTGGTGCTCGATCCCGCTCATGGCGGCACCGACACTGGGGCGCGGGGAACCGGCGGCATCCGTGAAAGTGAAATTGTTCTGGAATTCGCTGCTCAGGTTCGACGAGCACTCGAAGCGCAAGGCTTTCAGGTAGTGCAAACGCGGTTGGCCAACGAAAATCCTTCCTTTGACGACCGCTCCGCGTTGGCTAACGCACAAACTGGCGCGGTGTTTGTGACTTTACATATTTCGTCGACAGGCTTGCCCGGAACCGCGCGCGTGTACGTAAATTCCGATTTGCCGGGTGCTCGTGAACCCAACGGATTAATTCCCTGGGATCGCGCGCAAGCGCCGTTTGTAGGCCTGAGCCACAAACTCGGAGAGTTGGTTCAAGGCAATTTGACGCAAAGATTCAAAGGGCTCGCCCAGCTCAGCACAGGTCTCTGCCGTCCGCCAACTGCGCACCACGGCAGCTCCGGCCATAGCCGTGGAAATCTCCAGTGTTTCGGTGGACGATCGGGTAGAACTCGATCGCATGGCTCCGGGAGTTGCGGACGCCATCGCCCGCGGCGTAACCGCCTTCCGCCCTTCTTTTGTGATCGCCAGCACTTCCGGTGAATTGCGATGAACGCCCGATGGGTTCGTTTGGTCCTCGGCGGATTATTGGGCGCGGTAATCATTGCCGCGTTGTATTTTCCAATTCTTAAACGGCGCGTAAAACAAACAGCTAAAATCGAGCCGCAAACGGAAGAACAAGCGCGTCGGGACTTGACTCAGTCGCTTACCGCCCCGCCGACCGAGCCGCGCATCAAGGCCAAGTTGTTTTGGGCTTCCAAAGCCGATGACGGCTCTCTAGCGCCAATGAACATCGATTTGCCCTTGTCCAATGATCCGGTGCTGCGCTCCAAGCAGGTGTTGAACACTCTGCTGGCCGGCCCGGTAAACGCCGAGCTTCGCACCCTGCCACCCGACGCGGTTTTGCTGGCGTTTTATTTGCTGCCGGATGGCACCGGGATCGCGGATTTTTCGGAGGCTTTGGTCATCTTCGATTCCATCAGGAATCGAAAGTGAGCAATTGGCGGTGGACTCCATCACCAGGACGCTGTCCGCGAACGTTCCACAAATTATGCGTCTGAAAATTCTGATCCATGGGCAGGAAGTGGAAACTCTGGGCGGTCACCTGGATCTCACCGGGTCGTTTGTAGTTAAACCCGGAGCCGCTCGGAGCTCTGACGCGGAGCGTCAACCGGCCGATCCGTTTGTGAACGAAGGACCGCCATTGACACCTTTGAGCGCCACCCGGCAAACTTACGCAGGATCGCAAACTTCACGGCGAGAACTGAGGAATCCCTAAGTGGCCATTGCAACAAGGGTCAGAAGCGACGGACGCAATCCCGACCAACTGCGTCCGCTAAAAATAATTCCGGATTTTATCGCCACGGCGGAAGGCAGTGTGCTGATTGAACTCGGCAGTACGCGGGTGATCTGCACCGCGACGGTTGACGATGGAGTTCCGGGATTCTTGAAGGGAAGCGGTAAGGGCTGGGTCACCAGCGAATATGGAATGCTGCCGCGAGCAACGGAAGAGCGCACTCCGCGTGAAGCTGCGCGCGGAAAGCAATCCGGACGCACCCTGGAAATCCAGCGACTGATTGGCAGGTCGCTTCGGGCCGCCACCGATCAGGAAGCCTTGGGCGAACGCACGGTGTGGATCGATTGCGACGTCATTCAAGCAGATGGGGGGACACGTACCGCCGCGATCACCGGGGCGTTCGTGGCCCTGGCGCTGGCTTTCGAACGTCTGGTAGCTGCGGGTATTTTGAAAACGTCTCCACTTACCGACACCGTGGCGGCCACGAGCGTGGGCATCGTCGACGATCGCGCGCTGCTGGATCTGGCTTATGAAGAAGATTCGCGCGCTGAGGTGGATATGAACGTCGTAATGACCGGCGGCGGACACTTTGTGGAGATTCAGGCTTCCGCCGAGGGCCGGCCTTTTTCAGGCAGCGAAATGCAGGATTTGTTGGCCCTGGCGGCCGCCGGCATCCGCCGGTTGACCGAAGATCAGCTCGCCGTCCTGCCTCCTAGATTCAGTGCACGCGCCCGCTAAAATTTACCTGGCCTCCTCCAACCGCGGAAAGCTCGCCGAATTCCGAGCCCTCGCGGATCATCCAGATGGCGACACTACTGCATCTACGACCGTCGAACTACTGCCGGCATTCGAAAGCCTGCCTGCGTTCGAAGAGAACGCGCCGACCTTCGCCGAGAACGCCCTAGGCAAAGCGCTGTACTACGCTCAATCGACCGATGAAGTTTTATTCGCGGACGATTCCGGTTTGGTGATCCCGGCGCTCGGCGGAGCCCCGGGCGTGCACTCCGCGCGGTATGCGGGGCCAAACGCTTCCAATCTCGAGCGTATTGAAAAGCTGCTGGCCAAATTGCGTGGCAAGGAGGACGGAGAGCGAGCCGGGTACTTTTGCTGCGTCATTGCGATCGTAAAACGAGGAAGGCCACTCGCTATCATCAGTAACCGCATCGACGGCTTCATTCTTAAAGAACCTCGCGGAAGCGGGGGGTTCGGCTACGACCCGGTGTTTCATGTGCCGGCCCTGGGCAAGACATTTGCGGAACTTTCTCAGCAGGAAAAAAATCAGCATAGCCACAGGGGAAAGGCTTTTCGCCGTCTGCTCTGGTACCTGAATTCTTTGTAGACCGTACCTCTGAAGATGACCCTCGATTGCCGTATGTTATTCTGACGGCGCATGAGCGCCAAGAAACTATCCAAACGATCGCCGGGTGCGAAGAAGGCTCGCGCCACAAAAAAAACCGCGGCCGCAAAGAAAACGGCTTCGCGCCTCTCCATTGGCGGCCAGGCTCCCTGGAAAACTCGCAAGACCGGCAATAAGGAATGCATTCTGGGAACGGACACGCGCCGGGTCACTGCAATTCTGGCTGGTCTCGATGAAGCCTATCCTCAAGCTGTCTGCGAGCTTACACACCAGAACCCGTTCCAACTTTTGATTTCCACGATCCTCTCCGCGCAGTGCACCGATGTGCGCGTAAATCAGGTCACCGAAACGCTGTACAAGAAATATCCCAAACCCGAAGCCTTCGCCTATGCCACGCCGGGCGATCTAGAGCAGGAGATTCGGCCCACGGGTTTTTTTAGAAATAAAACCAAGTCGGTGATGGGGGCCAGCAAAGCAATTGTTGAGGAGTTTGGCGGAAAGGTGCCACGCACGATGGAAGAAATGCTCACGCTGCCTGGGGTGGCGCGAAAAACGGCTAACGTGGTGTTGGGCACCGCCTACGGAATTGCCACCGGCGTGGTGGTCGATACCCACGTGATGCGGCTTTCACGCCGACTGGACTTGTCGCGCCAGAGCGAGCCACAAAAAATCGAGCAAGAGCTGATGGGGGTAATCCCGGAAACCAGATGGATTGCGTTTTCGCATCAGCTGATCTGGCACGGCCGCCGGGTGTGTGTTGCGCGCAAACCACGATGTGTGGATTGCAATCTGGAGAAGATTTGCTATTCGGTGGATAAAACGATGTCCACGCATCCCGATTCGCCGTGCATGGCGCAAGAATTGATAGGTAAGACCTAATTCCTTGCGGCTCACTGGTATCGCTCTTTTTATTTCACGTCTCCTCGATCACGACTAGCTCTCGCTGCCGCCCAGCAAACTCCAGCGATTTCTAGGGTGGGACAGGTACCGGTTGGGGCCGTCTAGGAATGTTTTTCTTCGTTGCTATTCTGCACAGCTGTTCGGTTAGGCAAAATATTTGAACAGCGTTCCAGCGCCTCGCTCAATTCCCTCGGTCGGATAGGTTTTGAAACATAGTCATCCATTCCCGCAGCCCGGCAGCGCTCCTCATCACCGACCATGGCGTGGGCGGTCATGGCCACGATCAGCACGTGGTCCCCGGAGATTTTTTCCTTGCGACGAATGGCCGCGGTGGCCTCGAAGCCATCCATCACCGGCATCTGCACGTCCATGAACACGATGTCGTACTCGCTATCTTCCCACGCGTCCAAAGCTTCCTTGCCATTGCCGACCACAGTGACGGTATGCCCACGCTTTTGCAGCATTTTTAACGCAAGCAGTTGATTAACGCTATTGTCCTCCACCAACAAAATCCGTAACTTGCGGTGATCCTCTCGCAAGGAATGGCGAGTGACCAGGGCCGCAGCGCTTTTCTTTTTTGGCTTACTGCCGAGCGCCATCAGAATCGCGTCCAGCAGATCGGCCTGACGCACAGGCTTCGTTAGGTAGGCAGCCACTCCCAATTCGCGACACCGCCGTGCATCGCCGCGTTGTCCGGCAGAACTGAGCATCATGATGGTCGCCGGTTCCCATGCCGGATTGCCCTTGATCCACTGCACCAGCGCGAATCCGTCCATCTCGGGCATCTGCGCATCCAGAAGAATAAGCGGGAACGCCGTCGCCGACGGTTGCTCTCTCATAAGCGTTTCGATCGCCGAGGCGGCCCCGTCAACAGCGGTGGCTTCGGCATGCCAACCGCCCAGCATCCTTACCAGTATCTGGCGATTGGTATCGTTGTCATCGACCACCAACACGCGCATACCAGTTAACATGCTCAGGTCGCACGGAATAATCTCTCGCCGCGATTGTTTTTGAATATGAAACTTCGCAGTGAAATGGAATTGGCTGCCTTTCCCGAGTTCGCTTTCCACCCAAATCTTCCCATCCATAAATCCGACCAGGCGCGAACAAATCGTGAGACCCAAGCCGGTTCCGCCGTAGTTACGCGTTGTCGAACCATCCGCCTGGGTGAAGGCTTCGAAAATTGCGGCTTGCTTGGTGGCGGGAATGCCAATGCCAGTGTCGGCGACAATAAAATGCAAATAAATTTGCTCACTGTCGCGAGATTCCACCGACACATGGACGGTCACCTCGCCTAGCTCCGTAAATTTAATTGCGTTGCCCACAAGGTTGATGATGATTTGCCGCAAACGTCCCGGGTCGCCGATCAGGCCGTCGGGAACTTCGGGTTGCAGCTCGTAAGCAAGCTCTAGCCCTTTTTGGTGCGCACGCAGGCTGAGGGTTTTCATGGTGTCGCTGAGATTGTCTCCCAGACTAAAATCGATAGCGTCGATTTCCAGTTTGCCTGCTTCGATTCTGGAAAAATCCAGAATGTCATTTATCAAGGAAAGCAAGGCATCGGCGGACGATTTCGCCATGTTGAGATATTCGCGTTGCTCGGCGTCCAACTCGGTATCCAAAACCAGTTCGGTCATGCCCATGATTCCGTTCATGGGCGTCCGAATTTCATGGCTCATGTTCGCGAGGAATTCACTTTTCACCCGGCTGGCAGTCTCCGCGGCATCTTTAGCACCACTCATAAACTTGTCGCGCAGCTCAATCTGGTTGAGCATGCTATTGAATCCGTCGATGAGTTGGCCAATTTCGTCATCGCTGCCCTTCAAAGCGCGAACCGAATAATCCTTGTCCACCGAGACCATGTGGGTAGTGTGCGCCAGCCTGCTGATCGGTTCGGAAATCGATCTTTGAAACGCGGAAGCCAGCAAGAAAGAAGCCAGCAAGCTCCACAACGCTACCACCGTCACCATCATCACATTTCGCGTTAGCCGCTCCGTCATTTCCGACAAATCGTAACGAATATAGACAGTGCCCACCCGCTCGCCCAGCAAGGTAATATCCCGAAATATGACCATGCTTCCACGTTCGAAGCGCGTCACATTCTGCTGCGCCGGCGGTGGCGAGAACGCGGCCAGGTCGGCAGCGGCGCCTCCTCTTACGAATTTCGCAAATACTTTCCCACCTTTGTCGTAAATGCACGCGTTTGAAATTTGACTTTTCAAACTTAAGGCCCCCAACACCTCCCGCGCAGAATTGGCATCCTGAAAACTGAGCGCTCCGTTGCTGTTGGAGCCGATCACTTCAGCCAGGGTGGTGACATCTTCGATTTTGCTAATTCGATAGGTCTGGCTGTCGTAACTGAGGAACGCAAATCCAGAGATCATAAGCGCCACGGTGCTTACCGATGTGACCATGAGGGTTAATTTTTTGCGAATCGAGAGCTTGTCCAGGAACCACATTCACCGATTCCCCTTATTTTGGTTCTGGGGCGCCAAGCGGGCGACCGCGATCACCTTCGCGCTGATTTTTATGCGTGCGCGTGCCGCAGCATCCAGACTTATCTCCAATTTCACTTTATTCTCGTCGGTAAAGAAATTGATTATTCCGCCGGCCTGAAGGAACCCTGGTTTTTCTCCCACGGTCAACACGCTGGTTTCTCTTAGCGTCCGTAAAATCTGCTGCGCATATTTTTCATCGGGCGAACTAATAAAGATGATTTGGCAGAGTCTGATGCTTTGGCCTTCGCTGAACTGCTTTACCGTAACTGCCCTGCCGCTCACGGACTTGCCCGCTGCTACTTCCGTGAGCAATCGGGCCACCAGGTCGTTCCCGACGATTCCCAGCAGGATCGGCGAATTGGCATCGGCAAAACTTTCCGGGGGCCATTCCACGAATTTTGTAAAATTGAACAGGAACGCCGCCTTGATTTGGTCTTCCGTCAAGGACATGGCCTGAGCGCCAACTGTAGACGGTGGGCATATCAGGCCGCAGACGAGCGCCAGTGACAGCAATAGTGCGTTTTTCCAGCAGGTCATAAGCTCAGGTAACCGCAAAATAATTTCTTACCCAGCTTTCCGAAACTTAGTAAAATGCGCGGCTCCGTTCAGAATCTCCACGCAAACTTCCCATACACGTTTCGCCCCACTTGCGTAGAGCTGACGAGATCGCCTGAGCCGAATTCAAAGTGTTTAGGCGTAAGCAGGTTTTGCGCCCCGGCGCTCAACTCCAGGGCCTCCGTCATATGCCAACCGATGCGCGTGTCCACTCTCGTGTAGCCAGGGATCTGCGGGCCTTTCAGTTTTCCTATGTAGATCACGGCGGTATCGAACTCCAAGCGGTGGGGGAGATTTAATTCGGAACGAAACAGGAATTCATGACGAGCGGTACTGTCCTCGCTGTCAGGCGCGGTGGAGGTATCAAGGCTGCCGGGTGTGGGATGCAGGTGAATTTCAAACAAGGTATAGCCGAGTACCAATTTCCAGTAAGTTGCCGGACGCACTTTTGCGTCCACCTCCAGACCGTGGGTTTCCCCATGGATGTTGCTGAAAGTGAATGAAGGCAAGACGAGGTGTGGGGGAGCGGGATTGCCTTCAAAAAACGGTACACCTGGTTCATGCGTGTGGCGATTCGAATATCGGTTGTAGAAGGTATCGATATCCCAGTTGAACCATTTGTTGATTTCGCCTCGTACTCCGAATTCAAATGCAGTGACGTTTTCCGGAGGCAAGTGGTGCGTGCCGAAACTGGATTCAAGGTTGATAAGGCCGTTGGTATCCACAAAGGCGGCGTCGTTGGTTCGAATATCGGCGTCAAACCGCGAAGAATTCTCCGCCGCTCGAGAAATGGCTGTCCAAACGCCTAGATACGGCCGAACCGACCAGAGGGCGCGAATGTTGGGTTGCACTGCGAAACCGCTATAGAAATTATGTTCCAGCTTAGCTCCGGCGGTAAGATGCAACTGGTCAGGGATTAGCGAGATTTCGTCTTGCAGAAACACCCCGAATAAATTCGTGCTGCGATTCGCGGGATCAAAAGAAATGTTCAGGCTCCCCACCGTGTGGTCGGACGCAAAGCGATAGTCTCCACCCCACACGAGTCCTGGCGCGGACCGCGTTTAAGGTGTTGCACCAACTCCACGTCGATCGTGTGCCGAAATTCTCCGAGAACACCTTCTTGGCTGCGGTCAGCGACCTCCAGATAGGCCTGCAACGAGGTGTCAAAACGTTCCGAGGAAGTGTGCGTCCACCTACCCAGCAGGTTCCCTCCGCTGATGTTCGTCCGGTCATTGAACGTTCCACTTGCTGGAGGCGATAGCGAAAGCAACCCTAAAGCAGTCTGCCCCTCGTTGCCTTTGTACAAGTCTCCCTGCACCGTGAGATCGTTGTGCTTTGACAGCCTCCAATCCGAGCGAAAACCACTGTGAAGAAGTTGCCAGTCATCGGCCGCCTCGTTCCCGGCGGCGTTTGAAAATGCGCTCTGCCCGATATATTTTGAGAAAATGCGGTAATAGCCGACGCCCCGCAGAGAACCGCCATAACGCACCGCTGCATGGCCCCCTTCCTGGCTTCCGCCCATGCCTTCCGCCAGCGTGCCCTGGGTATCGGCGGCCTTCTTGGTGATGATATTGATCACTCCATTGACGGCGTTGGCTCCCCACAAGGTCGCGCCAGGCCCGCAGATGACCTCGATTCGCTCAATGTCTTCCAGCATCGTATCTTGCGTATCCCAGTTCACACCGGAAGAGAGCGGCGTGTAGACCGTCCTGCCGTCGATCAAGACCAGCGTTTTATCCGCAAATCGTTCGTTGAAGCCGCGTGAAGTAATGGCCCATTTGTTGGCGTCAATCTGCGCGACGTCCAGACCCGGAACCAGACGCAATAAGTCAGGAATAGTGCTTAGCCCCGACCGCCGGATGTCTTCCTGGCTGATGACATAGACGGCTGCCGCAGCCTCCGATATTTTTTCGGGCTTTCGTGAAACGGAAGTGATTTCAGTATTCGCCAGGGTATCCAGGCTGATATCGCTCAAGTCTGGCGCTCGAGTTTGCGCTCGTATTGACGTCGATATCAGGACAGTGAGAAATGCGGCGGCTAGCCATGCTGCCGGGCCGCGCGGCCAAAACAAATTCGTTTGCAGTTCGCATCCGCCACAGTGTTTCTTGCACCAGTGCCAAACAAACATCACGACGCCTCCGAGCGCTCCAACCTCGGTGGAACTTCTATGGAAGCCCGGGTTCGAAGGCGCGCGACTACGACAGCCAGAGGCGCTGCTCGCAAACATGACCGTCCAGGCAGAGTTCTTCCACCGCGTTTAAGTCGATGCAGGAATTTCCCAGCGGAGGGGTCGAGAAACTGGGGTCGGTACTCAATCACTCTGACATACGTGCATGCGGGCGCATCGAAGCCGCTGAACCTTGTTTCCATAACTGCACACCAGTGCCTTAAACCTCAAAGGGAAGCACAGACCGTAGGATTTTTTCGAAGTAAACCTGCGGTGCAATTGTTAATAAACCCACGAGTAGTGTTTATTTCCCCGTAACACTTCCTGCCATATAAGACTCTCTCGACTACCTACGTCCCTTCCGAAGCGGGCGGTCTTGAAGGCGGAATTCTATGTCTGCAGCAACAGCACCAGCCCACGCGCGACCCTCGGTAGCGGCTGAAGGGCACGGTGGAGCGGCCACCGAGCGCCACGCCCTCCACGAAAAAATGTCCAAGGGCCCAGGAAAGATCGGCATGCTGATCTTCGTTGGGGTCCTGATCGCCGGTTTGATTTTTATCGGCATCAACATCGCTCGGGACCTAAGCGGTGTGCGGATGCTTTCGGTATGGCCCTACGTGCTGTTGGGAACGGCGCTGCTGGTTGCTCTGGGGTTTGAGTTTGTAAACGGCTTCCACGACACCGCAAATGCAGTGGCCACCGTCATTTACACTCATTCGCTGGAACCGCACATCGCGGTGGTATGGAGCGGCTTTTGGAATTTCTTTGGTGTGGTGACTTCCACCGGGGCCGTCGCTTTCGGAATCGTGTCCCTCCTGCCCGTGGAACTTATATTGCAAGTTGGCAGCGGCGCTGGCTTCGCCATGGTCTTCGCGCTTTTGACGGCAGCCATCATCTGGAATTTAGGTACCTGGTGGCTCGGACTGCCTGCTTCCAGTTCCCACACCCTGATCGGCTCAATCATCGGCGTCGGTATCGCCAATCAGTTGATTTCAGCGCGCTCCGGGACCAGCGGTGTGGATTGGGCGCAAGCGGCCAATATTGGGAAATCCCTGCTGCTCTCACCCATTTTCGGATTCGTCCTCGCTGCGGGACTGTTGCTGGTGATGAAAGCGGTCATCAAGGATAAGCGGCTTTACGAAGCTCCCAAAGGCACCGAACCGCCTCCGTTCTGGATTCGCGGTTTGCTAATTCTCACCTGCACCGGCGTGAGCTTTTTCCACGGCTCCAATGACGGCCAAAAAGGCATGGGGCTGATCATGTTGATCCTGATCGGTACGGTTCCCACCACCTACGCTTTGAACCACGCAGTAACCGCACAACAGTCCCAGGACTTCGTCGCGGTTTCGACTGTCGCCGCGGACAGTCTCGGGAAGTATGTCCAGAGCAGCGCCTCGGTTGGAGACCCTCGCGAAGACGTCACGGAATTCATTCGAACCAAGGAATTCAAGCCCAACACGATGCTAGCCATGCGCAATCTGGCCAACGGCATCGGTACGGAAATGGCTATCTACAAGCAGTTGGCTGCCGTCCCCCAGCAGCAGGTTCGCAACTTCCGCAACGATATGTACGTCATGAGCGAATCCATTCGCCTGATGCAGAAATCCGGGAAAGTGCCCATGGCCGCTGCGGATGTCGCGGTACTGAAAAATTATAAGAGCCACATCGATAAGGCTACCCGCTTCATTCCCTTGTGGGTGAAAGTAGCTGTGGCTCTGGCTTTAGGCCTCGGCACCATGGTTGGGTGGAAGCGTATCGTGGTTACCGTTGGCGAAAAAATCGGAAAGAACCATCTAACTTACGCGCAGGGGGCCGCCGCCGAAATTACCGCCATGGCTACCATCGGTGCTGCGGATGGGCTTGGCCTGCCCGTCAGTACCACGCACGTCTTATCCTCCGGCGTGGCCGGAACCATGCTCGCAAATCGCTCCGGATTGCAAATGAGCACGGTACGCAATTTGCTCCTTGCCTGGGTGCTTACGTTGCCGGTGGCCATGATGCTCTCCGGCCTGTTGTTCGTGGTTTTCCGTAGAATTTTTTAACACGGGACAGGCAGTTACCGGGTCGTCGCAGAAAAAAAGCCCATTGGGAAGCGGTTACACCGCCGACCCGATGGGCTTTCCTTTTCCCCTAAGCCAGTTCGCTAGAACACAAATCGTCCATGGAACTCAATGGTTCGCCCCGCCAGTGCTCCGGGCGCCCGCCCGAAGCGATGTCGAGGTCAACAGCGCTTTCGAACTTACCTGCCGGCATATGCGAACCGAACCCCGAGCAAGCGGACAACCCGGCATGCCGAAGGTATTACACGCTCTATCTGCAAACTCTACCTGGGGAATCTATCTGGAGGCTCTTGCTACACCTTTAGAACGTTTAGGTGCCAATTGACCGCCGTTTGCATCTTCGCTCGTGCTTGCGATATCGCCGCGTCAAACTTCGCGGATTGCAACTTTTCCATCGCGTCGCGCACTTTCTGAAGCGGATCGTCGCACTGCCGGCGGCCGATCGCCACGCCCACCGTCTCCCGCTCAGCGACACGGATCTTCTCGGTCACGCTATCTACCATTTGTTTTAATTCGATGAGTGCAGCGTGCGCGTCGCGGGTAATCAGCGCACCTTGCTGTAGATCGTTGCTCATGACTCTTCTCCTGCCCTGGGGTTTGGGGACCGTAAGGATACACCCGGAAGGGTTACGGGAGAAACAACACCGGGCCGTCCCGAGACTTCAGACCAGAGCAGGCAGGTTCATCCCCAGGCTCGTTCCCAAACCAGCTCTCGTTGTTTTAATCTTGCCCGATTTTTATGCATTAACAGTTCGCCAACGCAGCCTGAGAGCGTAAAAAAATGTATCCCGACGCTGCTCAAGGCCATCCTATTTGCTATGACGATGAAAAAAGTAAAATTGGGCTCCCAGGGCGCCATGGTTTCTCGAATGGGCCTTGGCTGCATGGGCATGAGCGAATTCTACGGCGACCCTAATGACACGGAATCAGCGGCAACTATCCTCCGTGCTCTGGACTTAGGCATCAATTTCCTGGACACCGCCGATACCTACGGCATCGGGGACAATGAGGAACTCGTCGGCAAAACCATTCGCGGACGTCGCGACGAAGTTTTTCTAGCCACCAAGTTTGCGAACGTCCGCACCAAAGCCGAACCCAACAAGTGGTCCATTAGCGGCAAGCCGGAGTACGTTCGCTCCGCCTGCGAGGCTTCCCTGAAACGCCTGGGTGTCGACCACATCGATCTGTACTACCAGCACCGTGTCGACCCGCAAACTCCCATCGAAGACACTGTGGGCGCCATGGCCGAACTGGTAAAAGCCGGAAAAGTAAAATATCTCGGCCTCTCAGAAGCTTCCCCGGCCACTATTCGTCGCGCGCACAAAGTTCATCCCATCACTGCCCTGCAGACGGAATATTCCTTATGGGCACGCGAACCGGAAGACGAAATTCTACCCACCCTTCGCGAATTGGGCATCGGCTTTGTCCCATACAGCCCTTTGGGCCGGGGCTTCCTCACTGGGGCTATCACGAAGAAAAGCGATCTTAGCGAAACGGACGTGCGATTGCAGCGCATGCCCAGATTTGCGGCTGAGAATTTTGATCAGAATCAGCAACTCGTTCAGCGCGTTAAAGCCATCGCCGATCGTAAAGGCGTCAAGGTCGGCCAACTGGCTTTGGCCTGGGTCCTTGCTAAAGGTGAAGATCTAATCCCCATCCCTGGGACCAAGCGCAGAAAATATCTGGAAGAAAACGCCGCCGCCGTGGACGTCCATCTCTCCGCGACCGAACTTGCGGAATTGGAAGCCGCCGTCCCTCAAGAGGCCGTCGCCGGAGGTCGCTACGCAGAAGCGGCCATGAAAGCAATCGACCGCTGAGGCGTGGATTGCGATCGGCTGGAGCGCACGCGACGCGGCTAAAATCCTCAACGCGAGAGTACAGCCAACATAGCTTCCTAATCGCTAATGCCCAGTGTCTGAACTTTCTGTCTAGAAAGCATCCGCGCATCACAGGTTTCGTGCAGCAAAGTTCTGCATACCGCCAGTAGAGCAAAGCGCCAACGTACGCTAAGATGAAGAGCACGCAGTCGGGGCGTAGCGCAGCCTGGTAGCGCGCCTGCCTTGGGCGCAGGAGGCCCCCGGTTCGAATCCGGGCGCCCCGACCATTCCATTTCGCTATGTCGCTAGTAAGGCCGATTAAGCTGCTAGGCTCCGAAACGCTCCGCTGCTCGCGCTCGAAGCTTGGCGGTTTCTTCTTCGCGATTTTTCGGCGGTGTGTTGGTCTCCAGAGCACGCAGCAAACGCGTCGACGCGCGAGCTACCTCGTCGATGGCCTTCTCGAACGGCTCTTCATTCACCTGAGATGGCTTATTAAATCCGCTGATCTTCCGCACAAACTGCAACGACGCTGCGCGCACCTCTTCGTCTGTCACGGGCGGATCAAAATTGAATAAGTTTTTAATATTGCGGCACACGCGGGGCCTCCGTTCTGGGCATCCACTGGCTAAAACAAAATCTTACCATCGCCTAAGCATTCACCTCGGTAGCCAATTCACGATAGCGGCACAACGCGTTGGCAAGTTGCATCTGCCGCGGGCTGCGGCATTCCGGTTCCAGCAGTCGCGGGCTACCCACCACAATTACGTTCGACATGGCTCGCGATGTCGCCACGTTCAAGCGGTTGAGGCTATACAGGAACTCCATCCCCCGTGGGGCATCCTCCGGCGAGGACGTGGTCAACGAATAAATCAACACTGCCGCCTCTTGCCCTTGGAACTTGTCCACCGTTCCTACGCGCATCTTGGGCAGCCTCGCGCATAGATCCGCCACTTGAGCGTTGTACGGGGCGACAAGTAAGATGTCTTCTTCTCGCAGTCCGCGGCTGTTACCGGTGCTGTAAAACCAGCGCACCTCGGGCCGAAGCAAGCCTTCCACGATGCGCGCCACAGCCTCCACTTCCTCGGCGCTGGAGTTGCGGTTCCCTTCATGCTCGACAGGCACGAACCACAAACCTGCACCGTGCAACCACGGATGCCCTGCTAGAACTCGATTCCGCGTGATCGGATTTGAACTGAGCTTGCCCTCGTAGAACACCGACGAAGTGAACTCACAAATTTTTGGATGCAGTCTCCAGGATTGCGGCAACAGAAAACCCATGTCCTCCGATATAGTCTTGTGCCCACCTAACAAATGTTCCAGTGCGGACTTTTCCGCTCCCTCGGGATGGCTACCTTTCAACGGCCGCTCCAATTGCTGTGGATCTCCCAACAGGGCCAGATTCTTCCCCGCTTGCGAAATCGCCAGTACGTCGGCCAGCCCCATCTGTCCGGCTTCATCGATAAATAGCACATCGACGGCCTCGAAACTGTCCTCCGCAGCCCACAACCAAGAAACCCCGCCCACCACGTTGGCCTTCCCGCTGCGCAAGGCCTGCAGCGCTTCGGCGTTATTTTCCTTAGCTACGGCCACTCCGTCGCTTTCCGCTCCATTGTTGTCGCGATGCAGGCATCGCACGGCGCGAAGATCCGCATTGTTGGCCGCCTCCACCACATCGTCCAGCAACTTGCGAATTACTTTGTGGCTTAATGCCGCGACGCCGATTTTCTTTCCCTGTTTCACGAGCTCGCAAATCATGCGTGCGCCTGTATAGGTTTTGCCCGATCCGGGAGGCCCTTGAATCGCAAAAGCGGAATGATCCAGCGAGGCGGCAACTCGACTGGCAGTATTATCGGGCGTCTCTGAGGCCCGCGCTCGCAACGTCTCAGGCTCCAGCAAGCGCGGCGGTCTTCGCAACAGCAAATCGCGGCCAGCTCGCAGCGTTCCCTGGGCGTTCACTCCGTTTTCCGCTATCCACGCACCCATGCGGTAGAGCGCTTCCGCTTGGTCCTTTACATCGTACGGCCGGTCCCATGCGTATATCGCCGCGGGATGCACTTCCGATGTCTTCCTGGTCTTCTTGATGTCGATGATGCGCGTTGCCAGATTCACAGACTCGGCGCAACCAAATTTTTCCCCCTTGTAATACACGTCTTTGCCGGCGCGAACTTCTGTCTCCTGTTTCTCAAAGCTGTAGCGGTCCACCAGAACTTTTCCGTCCACCGGCAAGCGTTTTATAAACGCCAAGCCCGCCAGGCCCGCGCGCTCATCCAACAAATCCTGATCGTCCAGGTCCGCCAACCGGTAACCTTCCCAGTAGCCAGCTTTGTCCTCCCGGCGGTGCCAATCCAGCAATTGAGCTATGAGCCAGCGCCCTTGCTCTTCGGCATTCCGTTGTTCCGTATCTGCTGGCACTCCCGCAACCAGCTTTTGGACCAGCGCCGCAACGCGCCTCTGTCGCTCATCCAATTTCTCCGGTGCCCGCTCTGGTCGGTCGGTAAAGCGCGTTACCTCGACGCCCTGATCCACCAGTTTTCGCCGCCCGGCTTCCAGAAAATCGCGCAGCGCCAATGTCGAATAACAATCCTCGGCGTTATATCCTTCCATGGCCTCGCGAACGGACTCCGCCAGCAGTTCGTCCTTCCAACCCAATTCGAGTCGATGCTCGATATAGCGCATGGCCGCGCGGGACTGGTCCAAGGGCGTCTTCCGTACAAACCCGTAGAACGCTTCCAACTTCTTCAGCGAATATTCTTCGACGCTGGCGCGCAAGCTCTGCTTGAATGCCTGATGCAAATCCACCAGCACGCCGGCCCGCAGCATGCGATCAATCTCTTCTTCACGCGTGGCATACATGCCCATCAGCCGCTTCAGCGCGCCCGGCTCGTACGCTCCGAAGTGATATGCATGCATTTTGGGATTGGTGGATCGCCGCCGCATAATTTCATCCACCAGCCATTCGAAGCCTTGCTTCTCTTCCTCCCGAGTGAGCGCCCAACGTTTCTCGTAGCGCAACGCACCGTTGGCATCCTTGAACGCCAGACCGTACAGGTATTGAAATCCATTGTCGCCGGCAAACGGATCGCCTTCCAGGTCCACAAAGACGTCATCCGCGCAGGGTTCCGGCAATCTGCAAAAACCCATGCCCTGCGTCACCGGCAAAAGCGTTTCAAGAATTAGCCGATGCTCTTTTCTTCCTTCGAATTGCACGCGCGCTTGTTCCCGTGTGCGCTCCATTCCTTCGCGCGAACCACTCCGAGGCTTCTCCTGCAATGGAATGGGCATCACGGCCAATTTTGCAAGTGTCGGGGTCTTCCACTCTTCGAGTTGTATGCGCTGTTGCCGGCGAATCCCGGCGACCAGCGAAAGATGATCGTCGGCGCGGCGCCGTGCATCGCACACGGCAAACCAGCGGCAAATGTCGCAGTGCACGCAAGGCTCCGGATAGGTGTTTTCCGCGGCACCGCTACTGCACACGGCCTCCAATCGCGCATGCACATACCGGTAATACGCCGCGTATTCCGCGTAGCGATAACTCTCGGGCGCGAACGCTGTCCCGCGCGTGACCACGTGCATGAATTCAGGAAATGTATTTTGCGCTGCGGCTAACAGTGCGGTGTATAGCGCTAGTTGCAGGATCGTAGTGGCCTTGGTTTCGCGGGTTAGCTTGCAGTCGTAAACCTCATAGGACCAATCTCCGAAGCGGCTTTCCCTCGCAACCTTTCGCAGCACGTCTGGCCGCCCGAACCACCGGCCTGATGACAACGCCCCCTGTGCAATAACCTCCACTCCACGTTGCATGCAGGCCAGCGTGGCATCCACTGCGGCCTGATCATTTCGCATCTCGCGCAGGTCCTCCATGGACGGAAAATCACCGCGTAGTTGGTCAAGATAAGCGGCTTCATGCCGCGCGCCCAGTTCCTGGATCACCGCCAGATCTGGCGCACGCCACTCGGGGGCCGCGCGCACACCGCGCAGGACGCTCAAATCCAGCGTGGTCACGTGAGGACACGCCAGATGGTTGCTGAGATCTGTCGCGGACAGGCGAATCGTGTCGGCCAGGGCTTTCATAAATTCTAGTTAGATGCTAACCCCTCAACCTGATACCAGGTAATTAGTAATGGTTGGGTATAAAACTAAGGCAACAACTTACTGGACACCAAATCCGAGCTCAGGTGCCGGAGGGATAACGCCAAAAATTCCGGACACCCGGCGAAATCGGGTTTTCCCTGTATCGACCCCTAACATCCGTGGTGCTTAGACTGGGTTTGATAATTATCCCCGAAACCACCAGGCACCCAAGGCGGCAATATCAACTTCTTAGCTTTATTCCCAGAGGCCATTGCAAAGATTTGCCCAAGTGCGAACGTGGAAAATTACGAACTGGACAGTGACGGAACCGGTCCTGTGTGACCCAATCGGGTCCTCGAGCATCTTCAATTGCGAGATTAAAATGAACGCACTAACTATCCTTCGGACTCGACTCCGCAAATATACAGATGTAATTCCTGTCTCGAATCAATTGTAGTATGCCGGGCGACTCCCATTCCGACTCCACGCAGCAATCCAAACCAAGCGTAAGCCCCTGGCTTATCGCGGCGGCCGTGATGATGGCCACTTTTATGGAAGTCCTGGATACCTCCATCGCGTCCGTTACCCTGCCGCACATTGCCGGCAGCCTGTCGGCTACTACCAGCGAAGCCACTTGGGTATTGACCAGCTATCTGGTTTCTAACGCGATTGTGCTGCCGTCCAGCGGCTGGTTTTCTTTACGCTTCGGACGCAAGAACTTCCTCATTTTTTGCATCATTGTCTTTACCATTTCCTCTTTTCTCTGCGGAGCGGCCACCAGCCTCGGTTGGATCTTGATCGCCAGGACCATCCAGGGAGCCGGCGGTGGCGCCCTGCAACCCATCTCACAAGCTATCCTGCTCGAAAGCTTCCCGCAGGAAAAGCGCGGCCAGGCCATGGCTATTTTTGCGCTGGGCGTGGTTGTTGCACCCGTATTGGGCCCCACGCTGGGCGGCTGGCTGACCGACCAATACTCCTGGCGCTGGGCGTTTTATATCAACGTTCCGATCGGTGCTCTAGCCATCTTCATGATTTCAAAGTTCATCGAAGACCCTCCGTACATTAAATCTGCTAAGCCCGGCCGCATCGACGCCATCGGCCTCGGTCTGCTCGCGCTGTGGCTCGGCGCATTGCAAATTATTTTGGATAAGGGACAAGAAGATGATTGGTTCGGCGCCAGCTGGATTCGCTGGGCTGCCGCCATTCTCATCACCTCATTCATCGCCTTCCTGATTCGCGAGCTCACCGCAGGAAATCCCATCGTCAAGCTTTCCGTGTTCAAAGACCGAAACTTTGCCTTTGGTTGTGTGCTCATCGGTTTCATGGGCGCTTTGATTTATGGCTTGGTAACCATCCTCCCGCTGTTTTACCAAACCGTGATGCAATACACGGCCAGCTCAGCGGGGTTCGCAGTAAGTCCGCGTGGATTGGGGGCAGTGCTCATCATGCCGGTGGCCGCCGTACTGAGCAGCCGGGTCGACAATCGCTGGCTCGCCGCCGCCGGATTTTCCATCATGGGCGCTACCGCCTTCTGGATGGCCAAGCTCACCCTCGACATCTCGCAATGGTCGCTAACCGCCCCGGTAATTCTCAGCGGCGTAGGGACGGGCTTGGTCTTCGTCACTCTTTCCACCATCTCCATGGGCACGCTGCCGAAAGATCAACTTGGCAACGCCAGCGGACTCTACAATTTGTTTCGCAATATCGGTGGAAGCGTCGGCATTTCCATTGTTAACACTATAGTGGCCCGTCATAGCCAGACGCACCGCTCCGAGCTTTCCCGAAACTTCAATGGTGGCCCGTGGTTCCAGAAAGCCCTTTCCGGGATTCACAATCTCATGGCCTTGCACGCCAGCCCACGCATGGCCACGATGCGCAGCTACGCCACCTTGCAAAATTTGCTTGATCGGCAAGCGGCCGTGTACTCCTACGTGGATGACCTGCGCTACATGGCCCTGCTGTGCTTGATCTGCGCACCTATCGTGTTTTTTGTCCGCAAGGTGAAATCGCAACCCGGACAAGCTGCCGCGCATTGAGACGCAAAATTCTGATTGTGGCTTTTTACAACGACGAGGGAACCGCCGATGCCTGACACCGATTACCAAGCTCTTGCCAGAGAGCTGCAAGAACTTAAAGACGAACAGCGGCTGCTGCGCGAAGAACAGCAACGCCTTCGCAATGAAAATACCAATGGCAAGGATGGCCACTCCGGCGGCCAGCAGAAAGGCCCTAACGAAAAGGATCAGGGCGGTGACGAGAAGAGAGATGGAGGAGGTGATAAGCAGGGAGGCCAAGGCGAGGAAAAGGAAAAAGCTCAGGGAAAAGATCAAGGCCAAGGCGCCGACGGAAAAAGCGATGAGAAAAAAGATGACGGCAAGGAAAAAAAGGAAGAACCTAAGCCGCCGCTGAAACAGCGTGTCGCCGTTTATGTGCAAACCCACCAGAAGCAAGTGGTCATCGGTGCCATCGCATTCGCAGTGTTTTGTATCTTGATGGTGCTGTTGATTCTCTATTTACGCTCCTACGAATCGACCGACGACGCCCAAGTTGATGGTCACCTCGACTCCGTCTCCACCCGAGTCGCGGGAACCGTGAAAGCCGTGTACGTGGAAGACAGCCAGAACGTATCCGCTGGCCAGCTCATCGCTGAACTCGATCCTCGCGACTTTCAAAACGCCTTGCAGCAAGCCAAAGCGGGCTATGCTTCCGCTCAGGCTCAACTGAAAGCCGAAAATCCCAACGTCCCCATCGTGCGCACCAGCAACGAAACCACGGTGGCCAACAATCAGGAATCTGTGCAAAGCGCGCAATCCGCCATCGTCGCCGCGGAGCAGGAATATCAATCGCGCGTGGCCATGCTTCGCCAGGCGGAAGCCAACGACGCCAAAGCTCAGCTAGAGTTGGTCCGCTATCGCAACCTGGTTGAAAAAGAAGAAGTATCCCACGAGCAATTCGATAATTATGTAGCCGCCGCCAAATCCCAGGCCGCCAGCGTCGCTGCCGCGAAAGCCTCCGCGGAAGCCGCCCGCAAATCGATTGATCAGAGCCGCGCACGCCTCGCGCAGGAGCAGACCCGCCTGGAAGAAGCGCGCCGCAACGCTCCACGCAGCGTGATCATTCGCCAGGCCGGCGTCGAAGCGCGAGAGGCCGCAGTGCTTTCGGCCAAAGCGCAGTCCGACCAGGCGGAGCTCAATCTTTCGTACAGCAAAGTCTATGCCCCCGCCAACGGCATCGTTACAAACAAAAGCGTGGAAGTGGGCCAGATGGTCTCTCCGGGTGAGCAACTACTCATTGTTACCCAGACCGACGACGTCTGGATTACCGCGAACTTCAAGGAGACCCAACTTCGCAAGATGCATCCTGGCCAGGACGTGGACATCAGTGTGGATACCTACGGGCGCAAATATCACGGCTATATCCAAAGCATGCCCGGGGCTACTGGCGCGCGTACCAGTCTCTTGCCGCCCGAGAACGCTACCGGAAATTATGTGAAAGTTGTGCAGCGCCTGCCCGTCCGCATTCGGCTGAAAGACGGCGAAAACAACGATCACTTGCTTCGCCCCGGAATGTCTGTCGAGCCTAAAGTCTGGCTGAAGTAGCGACTCCCGACGCGCCCTCAACCCGTCTCGTTGGCGTTTCCATCTATCTCGCATACCATTCAGGAATCGCTGCGGCCTTACGGCCAGGAGAATCTTATGAGTGCTGCTGAGCAATACGACGCCATTGTGATCGGTTCCGGGCAGGGTGGGAATCCTCTATGCCTCGCTCTCGCAGGCGCGGGGATGCGAACGGCCATGGTCGAGAAGAGTCACGTCGGAGGAACTTGCATCAATGAAGGTTGCACCCCTACCAAGACCATGATCGCCAGTGGCCGGGTCGCCTATCTGGCCCGCCGCGGCTCCGACTACGGCGTGAACACCGGCGATCTTCGCATCGACATGCTTCGGATCCGCCAGCGCAAACAGTTGGTGGTCGATAAATTCAGAATGAGCAGCCAATCGAATATAGAGAAGACAGCGCACCTCGATTTGATTTTTGGCGAAGCCACCTTTACCGCTCCGAAATCCGTGGCCGTCCGCCTTAAAGACGGTTCCCTGCGCAACCTCTCCGCCGAAAAAATCTTTATAAACGCGGGATGCCGCCCGGGGATCCCCGCCGTCGCTGGCTTGCAGGATGTCCGCTATCTCAACAGCACTTCCATCATGGAACTCGATTATCTCCCCGAGCACTTGCTGGTTCTCGGCGGCGGATATGTGGGCGTCGAGTTTGGACAACTGTTCCGGCGTTTGGGCAGTCAGGTGACCATCGTGCAATCCGGCCCTCAACTGCTCAGCCACGAGGATACGGACATAGCCACCGAAATTGCGTCTATCCTCAAACAGGATGGCATCGAAATACTTTTGAATTCGCGCGCCGAACGCGTGTCCCAATCCGGCTCGCGTATCGCCCTGCAGGTTCAAAGCCAGGATGCTACGCGCGAACTTTACGGCTCGCATTTACTAGCCGCCACCGGACGCCCGCCGAACAGCGATTCGCTAAATCTGGGCGCCGCCGGTATTGCCGCCGATCAAAAAGGTTTCATTCGGGTAAATTCGAAGCTGGAGACCAATGTTGAAGGAGTATACGCACTCGGCGATATCAACGGTGGCCCGGCTTTTACGCATATTTCTTACGATGACTTCCGCATTCTGCGCACCAACATCATCGAGAAAGGCCACGCCACTACCGAGGGCCGGCTGGTCCCTTACACCGTTTTTATCGACCCGCAATTTGCGCGCGTGGGTTTGAGTGAATCGGAGGCTCGGGCGCAAAAGAAGAACGTGCGCGTCGCGAAAATGCCGATGACTTACGTGGCCCGCGCCATAGAGGTTGACGAAATTAGGGGCTTTCTAAAAGCCATCGTCGACGCCGATACCAATCAGATTCTTGGCGCGGCAGTGCTGGGAATCGAAGGCGGAGAAATTATGTCCATGCTGCAACTGGCCATGATGGGCAAGTTACCGTTCACAGTGCTGCGGGATGGAATCTTCGCGCATCCTACCCTGGCTGAATGTCTAAATAACTTGTTTAAGTATTTCTCTGCGTGAACGTACGGCACCAAGATTTATTTGCGGCCGAAGTGCACCACTAAGCCGGAGGAAAATTGCAGATTGTCTTGCCGCAAATCCAGGAACCGAGTCATCAAATAATCGCCCTGAAACCGCACGGCGAACCGGCGATTCAAATTGAAGTCCACTCCGCCACCTGCAGCCATCGCGAATTTGAACGCTGATTCTGAAATTCCTAGATAGCCAACGCCGGCATGAACCGCGCCCAATTGCACGTGCGCGAAGGGCGTGATGCGATCAAAGCGCCGATACGAAAACACCGGCCCGTAAGTAATGGTTTCTGCCGAGACGTTCTGGCGAGCGACGCTGCCGTTGAAGGCGTTAAATTCGATGCGTCCGCCAAACCAATTGTTCAGATTCTCGGTAACCGACACGTTCCCGCCGTTCAGATGAAAATCCGAGCCGGAGTTGTTCACATTGGCCCTCAAGTAGGAGTAGCCGCCACCAACTTCCCACGCCGGGGTTTCCTGGGCGCGCGCGCCGACACACAACGCCAACACCGCCGGGATCAGCCACATAAAACGCTTCATAAGTTATCTCCTTACCATCCTGAAAAGCTGGCGCCGCGGTTCCTGGCGCTTATTTGAAGAATTTGCTATTTGACCTGCAGAGTCAGCGTCGTGCTGTGCGACAAAGATCCAGAAGTCGCCACCACCATTACCGTGTATGTGCCGGCTTGCGTGCCCGCGGGCGTCCCAGTCGAGTTGCCTCCGCCGCAGCCAACCGCACCTACAAGTAGCAGCGCTAGCACTCCGACGCCAATCAGGCCGGGCCGTGGCAGCATTTGCTTGTCGCGCACCACCACCATGAACAGCAGGAAAGCAATCAAGCACGTCAACCACACCGGGTAATTCCCCACGTATGGGTAGTTTTCAATTCGGAAGCTTGGCGGCAGCATATTTCGGACTGCCGTATTGATGGTTACCGTCACTGGAACAGAGGTCGCTCCGGGTGTCACCGGATTTGCTGAGAACGCGCAAGTCGCGCCCGCCGGCAATCCCTGGCAGCTCAAGTTCACAGGCTGGGTGTAGCCGTTCACTGCGCTCACCTGCAATGTAAACGTCGCCGCTTGTCCCGCGGAAACACTTGCCGAGGGCGAGGTGGTAGTAACCGAAAAGTCCGGAACCGTCGACGTGCTCCCCGACAAACCGGCCACGATGCTTTGCGGAGGCTGGCCTGCGACACTGTCCACGATGGACAACGTCCCGGTGCGATTCCCATCCGCGCTCGGGGTAAAATTCACAGACACGGTGCACTGGCTGTTAGCCGCCAACGAAGTACCGCAAGTGTTGGATGCAATGGCGAAGTCGCCGGAATCCGCTCCCGCAATCGCGATGCTGGTGATGCTTACTGGCGAAACACCGCTGGTAATCGTCACCGACTGGGCTGCGCTGGTGGTCGCTAATGTCTGCGGTGCAAAAACCAATCCTGTCGGATTGATCGCAATGCCTTCCAGCACGCCTATCTTCGAAACGAACGCATCGCAATTTCCACCCGAACTGGATTGCGCCGGATTCGACAGCGGGAAATCTTGGGAGCAGGTTTGGCCTGCCACATAAGCGCCCGGAGGATCGTTGCGATCAATGGCGATGCCATTGCCGCTCTCCGTATTGGTGCCGCCTAGATAACTCGAATACAACAGCGTGGCGCCGAGCGGATCGAGCTTGGCAACAAAAGCATCCGCGTTGCCACCGCCATACGTGCGCTGAAATGCATCCGTAGTGGTTGCGAAATCTGTCGAAACTGTATTTCCCGCCACGTAGGCATTTCCTAACGCATCGACGGCAATGCCGGATCCCGAATCCGACTTGGCGCCGCCCAGGTAGGTGAAATACATCACGCCGGGTGTCGCCGATGATGTTGAATACTTGGCCACAAAGGCGTCGCCTAATCCCGCGTTCGTGCCCTGTAGCACCGCCGCGGTCGCCAGACCTGCCGAATTGGTGGCGCCAGTGACATAGGTGTTCCCCGCCCCATCTACCGCAATACCGTTGCCTTGATCGAGGCCGGTGCCGCCCAGGTAGCTGGAGAAAACCAATGAACCCGCTCCCGCCACGCCGGTGTTGACCTTAGCCAAAAATGCGTCTCCTGCTCCACCATTCGCGGCCTGAACCGGATTGGCTAGCGGTAAATCTGCCGAGTACGTCAGCCCGGTGACGTAGGCATTGTGGCTACCATCTACGGCTACACCGTAGGCGTCGTCCTCGTCGCCCCCACCTAGATAAGTCGAATATGCTATCGACAGGCCGGATGCACTGAACTTCATGAGGAATGCATCAGTCGCTCCTCCGCCAAATGCTGCCTGAAAACCTTTGACAATAGGGAATGGGGGAGGCGGGGTGTTAGGAGGCGTGATCATCACCGTGGGTGCGATATTCGCCGTAACACTTCCGGTGACATACGCATTCTGATCGTTGTCCACCGCAATCCCGAAACATTGGACATATTCGTAATACCCGATATATTCAGAATAGATCAGCGCCGATCCTGACGGGTTTAACTTACTTACGAATCCATTTGAAACAACCAGCCCACCAGGATTGAACGACGCTCCGCATTTGCCATCGCCTCCGCAATTCGGAAATACGACTGCTGGAGTTATGGGAAAATCCGGGGAAAACGTAGTGCCGGTCACATACGCGTTGCCAGCATTGTCGACCGCAATTCCGTGCGCTTCGTCCTGCTCCTTCCCGCCCAAATATGTAGCGTAAAGAACCGTTGACCCATCGGCGCTGAACTTCGCGACGAACGCGTCT
This sequence comes from uncultured Acidobacteriota bacterium, assembly GCA_963732705.1. Taxonomy (GTDB): domain Bacteria; phylum Acidobacteriota; class Terriglobia; order Acidiferrales; family UBA7541; genus Acidiferrum. Next base: position 138,048 of record CAVTAN010000004.1, read on the forward strand.
TTCGAAAAATCATCCGGTCCGCCATGATTTGGCTGCAGCGGATGTGTGCCCGCCGTCGGGAAATCCGTCGAAAATGTGCCGCCGGTGATAAACGCTGTATTATCCGGCGCCACAGCGATGGCATTGGCGCCATCGATGTTGGTCCCGCCCAAATACGTGGAGTACGACAAGATCGGATCCACGATTAATTCGCGGCTCGCGTCGTAATTTCCAATTTTGAACGCGACCGTTTTGTCGCCTTGCAAAACGTAATTCGATGCCACCGTTTCCTTCGTAGTGCCATTCAGTTGATACGCATAGGGCTTGTGAAATCTCACTTCTCCGCCGCCCACGCTCACCAACAGATTGCCGTCGGCGTCCGTGCGCAACTGCTCCGCGCCCTTCATCGCCAAACGAATTACGCTGGGATCGCGATGCGCGCCAATCACGAAGTCATATTCCAACTGCCCTTGCGTTCCGTAGTACACCAGGTCGATGCCGGGGTAAGCCGCGTGTTCCCGCACTTTTCGATACGTCGGAACGTCGGTGTGCCAATTCGCGGGCTGGTTGCCCAACAAGTAGTTGGTCTTCCCAGGCAATTGCTCTTCAGCGCTAAGCGCAGAATCGGAATTTCCGCCGACCAGGTCCATCCGGAGTACGGAAGCCTTGGTGGTCGACGCAAACTTTGCGTCTTTGGAAGCGCCGGATTGCGAAGCTGCCGACTGCAGCACAAAAACAGATTCCTTGGGCGTCAGAAATATCTCATAGCCCTGTCCGCGCGACAGGAATTTCGCCTCCGAATTCGCTTGCCCGAAGTTCGCTTCAAACGCCAACGGGGTCTTGCCGTACTGGGCGAGAACTCTGGCCGTGGATTCCTGTTTGGAAGTTTTTGCCGTGGCAGCGGCGGGGCGCGAACTGAAAGGTGCTAATGCTTCTTTGTGCTGCCTAAAGGAATGTCCTGACGCCAATACCACTCCGAGACACAATACGGAGCTAATCCCGATCGCAAATTTGCGCATGCAGTCCTCTACGGGGCTACTAAACTTTGGTCTATCCGACTCGCCTTAGGTTATGCACAGCACAGGCCAAAGTAGACGTTCTTAAGTCGTATCTTTTCAAGCAATCCCGTAGCGCTATCCCCCCACTTGTCTCCTCTCGGTTACAGGTCCACGCAAGCTCCCAAGCGATTTGAATACAGCGATGCAGACTGTCGCAAAACGAGATTTATTGGTTAGGTAAACAGGAAGGGCTAAAACGAACCCGGGGCAGTCACACGCCCTTGTTGGTTACAGCTCGACGGGCAGAAGTATGCATTATTTTTCCGCGCCACTACCTTTAGCAATCAGCTCATAGCTGACGAACGCTAACTCTTTGCTATCGGGAGACCATGAGGGCACGTTAATGGTGCCCTGTCCGCCAAAGAGCTTGGCCAGGACTTGGATTTTTCCATCAATTCTGTGGTCCTGCAGCGGCATGATTCTTAACGTTACATCCTTATTTTCCGGATGTCCTTCCACCTCGTTACCGTAGGAAATAAAAACCATCCATTTCCCGTCAGGCGAAATGTGCGGAAACCAGTTATTGAATTCGTCAAAGGTCACCTGTTGCTGCTCGCTGCCGTCCGGTTTCATGCGCCAGATTTGCATCCTGCCGGTGCGCACCGAGTTGAAATAAATGTACCGCCCGTCCGGTGAATATTCCGACCCGTCGTCCAATCCTTTCGCGGTGGTCAACTGCTTCTCTTCCCCGCCTTCCACCGAGATCGTATAAATGTCGAACTCCCCGTTGCGCTGCCCCGGATACGCCAGGGTCTTCCCGTCGGGTGACCAGCCATGCCAGTATGACGGAGAATTTTGTGTGACACGTTTGGGCGTCCCCCCGCTGAGCGGCAAAACATAAATGATCGACTGGTGATCCCCCTGCGACTGGTCGCTGATAGCCAACCACTTTCCGTCCGGCGAGATTCCGTGATCGTTATTGCAGTGCACCGCAAACCCCGTATCGATGGTTTCGGGTTTCCCACCCGCGATCGGCAGCCTCTTTATGTGACCGTCTTCGTTAAAAATAAATGCCGCTCCGTCGCGCGTCCAGTTCGGCGCTTCAAAGTGTCCGGGAATGGTGTACACCACGCGCCTGTCGGTTGAAGCAATCGCAATGGTTTCCAGTGAACTGTACAAGGTCGGTTTTTCCGCGGCCGGAACTGGTGCAAGCTCTTTCACCTCCACGTTGGAAAAGACCGCTTTCGCAACGGCATCTTTATCGTGGCTGCAAACTCCAATGCCCACATAAAACGCGCCATCCAGCGGAACGCGCATCGCGGCGCCGGCCGGCTGCAGCTTTTGGGCGCGTCCGCCCAGCCACATATATACATACGGCCCGCGCTTTTCAATTCGCAATTGACCAGGAGCCGTGACGCTGGACTGAATCTCATGCGTACCGCCGCCTTTGCTATCGCGATATTGCAAAGACGCCAGGCCATCGCCGTGCAGCGCCACATCGGCGTAGACCGAATCGCCACCGAGGTCCTGCCGCAACATCAACACCGCTTTACGGTGGGCGCTCCCGCCTCTGCCGGCGAACGAAACGTCCGCCGTGAGGCTCACGTCACCAGAGATCTTCTTCCACGCGAACTGGAAATCATCCGCGCTCAACCACATGTTTTCGCCGCTGCCGGTCAACGTGTAGCGATGCTGCGCCGCGTCATATTCGCTTGAGCCGGTATGCAGCACCGTCCCCACGTCTCCGTGCCCTTCAAAAATTCCTATCTGCACGGGACTGCCTTGCGCGCGACAACTCCCGCCGTATTCAGTCGCGGTCAGCAGCATCAATCCCCCTGCCAACAAACGCGTCACGTCTATGATTTTCATGAGAACCTTCCGATGGCCATCGGCAACGCCACGCTCAGAGCGACGTGAAGGAGTGCCTATCCGATGTGGGCCGGTAAGATTTTCTTCTTAAGCGCCGCTGGTGAAGATCGCGTGGGCTTGACATCCACGCTCGCTCAGCAAAAAAAAGCAATATCTGAAAAAGACCTAGTGCCCTAGAAATTTTTCCAAAAACGTAATTTCCCGGTCAGCCTGCTCAAAATATTTCTTCGCCGCAGGTCCATCCTGCCGCTGCAGCGCGGCTTGGCCCTTGGACATATACGTCTGCATCCTCTGCTCCGCGGAAACCACGTCCCCGCGCAAGCCGTACCCTTGCCCGCTCTGCGCGCGCTTCAAATTATCAAGGCTTGCCGAAACCGCGCCAGCCCGGCCGGTCAGCTGTTCCTCGGAGTGTTCCGCCTCCTCCAGTTCCGCGGCCGCTACCTGCGCTTGTCCGGTAGCTGCGGCAGCCTGTTCCGCTTGTACTTGCGCCTTCTCCGCCGCTTCCCTGCGCTGCACGGCAGTGGTGGGTATGGGCTGTGATCCATCCGCCCTATGCACACGTCTACTTTCGCCCGCATCCATGCGAGTGCTTCCGATGGCGTTATCCGATGGAGAAGCTGAACCCGATACGGAACCCGACGGCCCCGGTGCAACTACCGCGGGCGGCAGCGGAGGTTGTTCTGCCCCCCGCTCCGGAGCAACGGGGGCACCCGGGACTGCATTGGAGGGCGTGGCTTGTGGCGCTTTTTTGTCTCCGCTAGAGTGCTCCGCGGGAAACGCAGCCTTGCTTTCCCCCGCTTGTATCTTCGTTCTCCGCGGCAGATAGAATCCCGCCGCAAAAAGCACACCCACCACCACCAGCGCGCCGAGCCCCATATATAACCCGCGCTTACCGCCGGCGGCAGCCGTGGAGGGCCTGGCCGCCGGGCTTTGAACGCCGCCCGCAGGAGTCGCTGCCGATGGGGGCGCGGGAAAATTTCCCGCTCCTGCAGCAATACCGGCAGCCACTCCGGACGCGCTTGCGGCGGCGGTACTTCGCGCTGCTGACCGTGCCAACTCTGGTGCCGGGGTGTTCACCGCCATCGTTTCGTCCGTGCCGCTGCCCCCAAAAGATGGCGTCCACGCTGCCGGCATGGTCGTGCCCGAAGGCGCAGTCTTGAGCGCTTGTACATCCACGCTGCTCAGCGCACCGCGAAACGCGTCCGCACTTTGAAAACGTTTCGCCGGATCCTTCGCCATCGCCATCAAAATAATTTGATTCAGCGATTCTGGCAGCCCGGGCTTGTGAATAATTGGCGCCTTGGGAATTTGTTCCACATGCGCGGCCATCAGCGAAAAATTGCTGGCTGCTTCGAACGGCAGAATGCCCGTCACCATCTCGTACAGCGACACACCCAGCGAATAAATATCGGAACGCGCATCCGCCGCCTCGCCCTTCACCTGCTCGGGCGGCATGTAGTTCAGGGATCCTAATGTGGTTCCCGTGGTGGTCAGGCTGCGGTCTCCGCCCGAGCGCGCGATACCAAAATCCATCAGTTTCACGGTACCGTCGGAAGTCAACATCATGTTTGCGGGCTTGATGTCGCGGTGCACGATGTTGAGTTTGTGCGCGTAACTCAGGGCCTGCAGCACCTGGTCCACATACTTCACCGCGTCGGCCGGCGGAATCGCCCCTTGGTGCAATCGTGAGGACAGTGTCTCGCCGTCCACATACTCCATGATCATCACCAGTTGATTGTCGAGCGTGAGCGCGGTGCGCAACGCCGCGATATTCGGATGATGCAGGGTCGCCAGCAGTTTGATTTCGCGCAGAAAGCGATCGGCCAATTCTTTTTGGGACGCCAGGTTCGGCAACAGAATCTTCATAGCTTCCACGCGATCAGAGATCACGTTCCGAACCTTGTAGACCTTGCCCATCCCGCCGGCGCCGAGCACGCCCAAAATTTCATAATCGCCCAGACGTTGGCCTACCGTGTAGTCCTGGCTCATAAAAACTCCTTACTCGCGATTGTGTGGAAGCAGAAATATTCCTGGTGAGCGGAATGTATTCTTTTTGAACTCATGCGACTTGCTGCACGGAGAAGTCTTGGCGCCGACGCGGAATGAGGGTTTCTTGATCGGCGAAATCTTGCCGACTTCGAAATACCTCGACGCCTCTGCGCGCCTGACTTTAGGGCGTCGCCACTACGTCCCCAACCTTGGCTGGCCCAGTGCCCGTGAAAGTCAGCGTCGCCGAATCAGCATCGATTTGAGTGACCGTGCCGCTCCCTACCTTATCCGTGATCGATTTCAAAACTTTTCCGGTGGCCGGATCTTTCACCGTGCGGACCTGCCGGCTGATATCCAGGGTGTCGCCGACCTTCAAACCGGTTTTGCTCCCCACGTTGATGATCAATGTATCTCCGCTCACATCCGCCACCAATCCGGACACGGAAACTTTGACCGTGGGCAAGTTGGCAGCCGCGGTATCCAGCTGTGTGGCCGTATCGGTTACCGCCGCCTTCACCGCTTCGCCGAGTATGGTCTGCGCGAAGTTGCTGCTGCCCATATCCAGCCCGGCACCGCCTCCGCTGCCGCCGCCTGCTCCGGCTCCAACAAGCGCCGTGCCCGATCGCGTCGATTCTCCGGTTCCTGTAACCGCTGCCAAAATCTCGCCCGTCGTGGTATTCACCAGCCGCGCGGTGATCCCCACCACTGCCTTGGATTTTTTGCTCGAGACCCCGCCCAAGCCCAGCTTCGATCCGTATCCGCCAAATCCCCCGCCGCCGATGTTGGTGTGCTGATCGTCCCGCCCGAATTGTGTGATGCTGCCGATAATAATTGCGTCTACGCCCAGGATCCGCCCGATTTTTGCCGCCGTGGAAGCGTCCGCTCGATCGCTGTTCGAAAAATTCTGCTCCCCCAGGACCTTATCAAGCGCGTTCCGCTCAATCACCGAATATTTGCCGTCCTGTACCAACTTCTGCACCAACATATCCGAGATCCCCTTGCCCACGTCCTGATCGGTCCCAAAGATGGCCTGGGCGTTGGATTTCACCGTGCCATATTCGAAATTGAGCACCGCCACGCGTTTCTTCTGCGCCAGGCATGGGCTCGCAATCAATAAAGATATAAGGGCAAAACGCAAGACTTGACGCATGACGTTTACCACTCCTCTGGCAAGTATTAAGGCCCCCGGCGACCCCCGTTCGCGGGGTCTTTGCCGGCTCACGATTTTTAGGTGGCAGAATCGTATACCTATCAAAATCGGAAGGCAACTGTACGAGCAGCGCGACAGCTGCCTGCATCGCCCCAGTGGCTTGTGGCAGCTTAGGGCGTCAACGAGGCAACGTACGCGGCAATGGACACAAAATCTTCGTCACTCAGTCTAGCCACGACGCCTAGCATCGGCAGGCCCGCCGCGGTGCTGCGGTGTCCGAGCCGGAAATCAGTCAGTTGCCGCACCACATAGCTTGGTGATCTCCCGGCGATCCCCGGAATCGAGCCCATCCCTTTTAGGTCTGGCCCATGACAAAGCCCGCACTGCGGGGTCTTGCCGTTCTCGCCAGCCGTAACCAATGCTTCGCCCTTCGCTCGGCTCCCAAGCGGCACGTACGCATTAAATTCGCTTCGCGAATCCCGCGACTCGAATTGCTCCACATCCTTTGGCGTCTCAATAATTCGGTTTCCGATCGGCTCTTTGTCGTAATCATTTACCGGCGATAGAATCCATCCGACCACTTGCGTCTTCGGCACCATGGCCGTCTCTACCACGGTAATGGTCTTTCGCGGCTTTACGCTCGCGAAATACGCCGCTGCCGCCGCCACCTCGGCGACGTTGGCCGCTTCAGCTACTGCCACCATCAGATGCGCCGGCCTTCGCTCCGGGAGAGAACTCCTCCGCGTCCCCTTCTTGAAGTCCGCCATTTGCTGCACTATGTATGCTTCCGGTAGCCCCGCCAGCGTTGCATTTTCTGGTCCGCCCGCTCCATCCGCTCGATGGCAAAATCCGCACGCGAACACTTCAGGCTTTCGGCCACGTGCCACAACGCCTGGAATTGCGGGATGATCTTCGGGGTGCCAATCCGCGGCATAGTAAAAATCGTTCAGTTGCGTCGATGTCCACCCGCCCTTGCTATTCGGAACGTGGTGCAACCTACCATCGTCTGCGGGCTCCTTGTAATTCGCGGGCCGCACCACGTACGCCCACGACGGCGGCGCCGAGCGTTCCTGCGCCCATGTTGCAACCGCCACCACGCCCACAATCGCGAGAAACAATGTCAACGCTTTCACTAGCCTCCTTCTCAATTTCCCTGCGGCTCAAAGCAGCCTTGCCGCCGCTTTTGTACCTGGAATTTTAACAAGCTATCGATATATTCGAGCTTTTATGCCCTAGGATTTCAGTTATCGCGGTTGAAGGCGTTCATAGCGTCCAAAATCGACTGCCCATACATCTCGACTTTGCGATCCCCGAATCCCGACACTTTGCGTAGCTCCCCTAAGGTTTTCGGTCGCGCGATGCACAGGGCGTCCAGGGTAGTGTCGTGCATCACGATGAAGGCCGGAATTTTCATTTCCCTGCTGACGGTTCGACGCCAACCCCGCAAATGCTCGCGAAGATCGGCATTCCCGTTCGGCTTTGCGTTGGCTTCCTGTCGACTGCCCGAACTGAGCTCTATCGCTGCCGGCGCAATCCTGAAAGGCTGCCTGTCGCCGGACTCGCCACTCATCTGCCGTTCTTTTGCCGCGACGCGGTTCGGCAACTCCCCAGAAATATGTGGGACGAATTTGCGCTTATAAACCGCAGTGCTCGTCCCACCGGCCGGCTCGATGCTTGACTGCAATCGGTTACGCAGTTGTCGATTGCCGACGGCACGTGCGCTTTTGCGTTTCCGTGGCGCGACACCCTTCGCCACCAACCATTCCAGCTTCCCGCTGCACACATCGCACCCATCGCATTTCTCCCACTTCGGCGTCTCCCCGAAATGTACGCAAATCTGCCTGTTGCGGCAGCGTTCCGACTCCGCGAATTGCCGGATGATGGTGTAGCGCTCCCAGGCGCGCGCTTTTTCCTGCGGGTCGCTTAATTGCTGAGTGAAGTGGGTCAGTAACCCCACATCCCGCTTCTGCCACAGCAACAGACAATCCGCGGGCTCGCCATCGCGTCCGGCCCTTCCGGCTTCCTGGTAGTACTGCTCAATCGATTTCGGCAATGACAAATGAACCACCGCGCGCACCGCCGCCTTATTGATTCCTAACCCAAACGCCACGGTCGCCACCATCACCCGCACTTCGTCCGACATCCAGCGTTCCTGGTTTTCCCGTCGCAGCGCGGTGTTCATCTTCGCGTGATAACCCAGCGCAGCGATTCCGTTCTCCTCCAGAAATTCGACTGTTTCGTCCACCCGGTTGATGGTCGGCGCATAAATAATAATGTTGCTGCCGGCGTATTTGTGCGTCGCTTTCAGCAACAACTGCTCTTGCGTTCCGGCATCGCACAACTTCACGTGGTAACGCAAATTCGGCCGCTGAAAGCTCGCAATATATTTGTCCGCCTCGCGCATCTGTAATTGCTCCACGATATCGTGTCGCACATGCTGCGTGGCACTGGCGGTAAACGCCGCTATCGGCAAACCTGGGAAGTGTTTGCGCAGCGCGTGAAGGTTGCGGTACTCCGTTCGAAACTCGTGCCCCCATTCCGAAATGCAGTGCGCCTCATCAATCACAAAATAGGAAACTGGCACCTCGCGAAGCCAGCGAACCGTGTCTTCGCGCGCCAAGCGTTCCGGCGAAAGGTACAACAAGCGGTATTTTCCTTCGCGGGCCTGCTGCAGGGTCGCGTTCTGCTTTGACATATCTTGTGAGCTGTTCAGCAGTCCCGCCTCAATCCCCATCTGCCCGAGTTGCGTCACTTGGTCCTGCATCAAAGCGATCAGCGGCGAAATAACGATCGCGGTGCGCCCCGGCATCATCGCCGCCGGCAATTGGTAGCACAGCGACTTCCCTCCACCTGTGGGCATCACTACGCAAACATCCCGCCCCGCCAGTAGGCTCCTGACAACGTTTTCCTGCAGTGGGCGAAAGGACGAGTATCCCCAGTAATGCTGCAAGGCCTCCATCACTCGAGCAAATTGCATTTCCGTGGTATCCGCAGTCACTTTGCAATCCTATCCGCGAACTGTACCGAACGTCGGCGTTTCAGGGTGCTTTCGGTTTCCTGAAGAGATTCGAACAGCAGGAAAAATGTATGGTCGAGTATAGCTGCCACTTCGGCCAGATGAAATAACGCTGCACACCCTGCCCCGTCAAATGGTCGGAAAGGCCCTCGTAAACCCCTGTCATTTCATCCTCATTCGTGCTACTCTGTCTTTGCGCTTATCACTTCGGTTGTGTTGTGCGGTCCCTCGGTTCTGGTAATTAGCTTCATCTGAGAATACCCGCCTCCAGTTTCCTCCGTACGTTTTCAGCGTAATCTAAAACTAAGGCTGGCTTTGTGAGTTGCCGCCTGAGTACGCGCCACGTGTGTGTACCGCCGCAACTCCACCAGCAAGAAAGCTAAACCATCTCAATGCAGACAGTTTCCGTACCTTTTTCAGAAATGCCCCTCTCTCCTTACATGAAGGAGAAGCTGACGTCGGCTAAATTCTCCATGCCCACGCCGGTGCAAGCCGCCACGATACCTCAGGCGCTCGCAGGCAAGGATGTGCTCGCTACGGCGATGACCGGAACCGGCAAAACGCTGGCCTTCCTCATCCCTGTGATTGAACAACTCTTGAAGCAAAACACTCCGGGCATCAATGCTTTGGTTCTGGTGCCCACCCGCGAACTCGCCATGCAGGTTGTGGCCCAATACAACGCCTTGCGCGGTAAACAACTCATGCCCGCGGCTCTCGTAGTCGGCGGCCTCTCGGAAGGCGCGCAGCTGCAAGCCATCCGCAAGGGCGCACGCTTCGTGGTTGCCACCCCTGGCCGCCTCGAGGATTATCTCGACCGCCGCTTATTCCATTTCAACTCTTTGCGAATGCTCATCCTCGACGAAGCCGACCGCATGCTGGACATGGGCTTTCTGCCCGCCATCCGCCGCATCGTTTCCATTCTTCCTAAGGATCGGCAGACCATGTGCTTCTCGGCCACCCTGGAAGGTTCCATGGTCCGCGTGGTAAAGGACTACATGAAGGAGCCGGTACGCTTGTCTTTCGGTTCCACGTTAAAGCCTTCCGAAAACGTTCGCGTACAGGCTTTTGAAGTCGCTCTCGATCGCAAAATGGAATTGCTCCAGCGCTTGCTCGCCAAGGAAACCGGCAAGTGCCTCATCTTCGCTCGCACCAAGCGCGGCACCGATCGCATCGCCGAGAACCTGAATCGCAAGGGCTTCTCCGCCACCATGATTCACGGCGACCGTTCTCAATCGCAACGCACTTCGGCACTCACGGGCTTTCAACAAGGCCGCTTCCGCATCCTCGTAGCCACCGACCTCGCGTCTCGTGGCATTCACGTTCAGGACATCGCCCACGTGATCAACTACGATCTGCCCGAAGTGGCTGAAAACTTCATCCATCGCGTCGGCCGCACCGGGCGCAACGGCGCTCATGGCGTGGCCAGCACCCTTTTCGTGAAAGAACAGCGCTCCGAGCTGTTCCAACTGGAACGCACCCTGGGCATCAAGATCGAGCGCATGCGCGCCGAGGACGGCACCGCCGCTCCTATCGTTTCGCACACCGGCTCGCAAGGCCGTTTGCCCGTAAACTTGCCGCGCATTCCTTCGGCAACTAAAACGGAACGCTTCGTGCTTCCCGGCGAAGTTCTGCAAGCACAATAAATCGTTGCTTAACTGAAAAAAAACGCCGCCTGGCAGACATGCCGGCGGCATTTTTCTTTCTCACCTGCGCGTGGCGACTCGCTACCTATACCCGCGCACGAAAAAGTAAATTGTCATTGCCACTCCGATAACGATCACCAGTCCGCGTACCCAACTCGGGGGCAGTTTTTGCGCAAAATGCGCGGCGCTATATCCTCCCAAGATCGCTCCGACGGTCATCACTCCCGCCTGCGGCCACACGATCACGCCGGTGGCGATAAATGCGATAGTTGCCACTCCGTTGATGACTCCACTTAAAATGACTTTTAGCTTGTTCATGGCATGAATGTCTGTCATGCCCAGCGCCGACAGCATCGCCAGATTCACAATTCCGATTCCGCCGCCAAAGTATCCGCCATAAACAGCGACGCCCAGTTCGAACGCCGCCGCTCCGGCCACCGCCCCGTTGCTCGACTCCCGCGAGATTCCTGCGGAAATGTATCGGGTCAAGTGCCTGCCGAACGCAAATAAAAGCGTGGCTGCCAGCAATAGCCAGGGCAAAACCTTAAGGAATGTTTGCGCTGGCGTGTGGATCAGCAGAAACGCGCCAGCTACCCCGCCAATTACGCTGGTCACAATCAACGGGACCATCACCCGTCCCGCGATATCCAGTTGCTTTCGGTAGGCGCCCACGCTCGCGCTGGTTCCCACCCACAACGCCAAGGTGTTCGTGGCGTTCGCCGGAATCGGCGGCACACCCGTAAATAGCAGCGCCGGAAACGCCACAAAGCTGCCCCCGCCAGCCACCGCATTAATGGCTCCGCCTAACGCCCCGGCAAAAAATAGAAAAATGGCCTGCTGTAAGCTCAAGTTGAAAGTTGTAACACGAATGTGCCCAGCACACGAACTAACGCATCCACCCCCTTCCTTGCCGCCTTAAGTCATTTCTTGACAACTTGCCTCCGGGCATATATTAACGGTGCGTTTCTGGCCTTCCGCACTGAAGACCGGGCTCGCGCGCCCGCGGCGCGAAACCACAGGGGGATTCACCGGGAAGAAATTTGATGCCACGGGAGCGCGCCTGCACTGTGCCTTCGGACCTAGCAGTATCCAAGGCTGAACAAAGCAACATTTTGCAGGCTCACCCTGACAACAGGTCGCAACCACAGGAGGCAGTATGGCCAGCCGGGCAAATGTAGCAACGGGCGGAATCGCGGAGTACAGCATTTGGAAGGTCATTCTGGCCTCCGCCGTGGGAACGATGATCGAGTGGTACGACTTCTACATTTTTGGCAGTCTCACCGCCGTCCTGGCCCTTAAGTTTTATCCGCCAGGTAACGACACCTTCGCCTATATCGCCTACCTCGCCACCTTCGCCGTCGGATTCCTGGTACGTCCTTTTGGCGCTTTGTTTTTTGGACGCATTGGCGACATTGTCGGCCGCAAATACGCCTTCCTCGTAACTCTTAGCATCATGGGCGGAGCCACCGCCGTCATCGGCCTCCTGCCCACCTATAAAACCGCAGGGTGGTTCGCTCCGGTCATCTTGATTATTATTCGCGTTCTCCAGGGTCTGGCCTTGGGCGGAGAATATGGAGGCGCAGCCGTCTACGTCGCCGAACATGTGCCCGATAACAAGCGCGGCTTCTACACCAGTTTTATTCAAATCACCGCCACGTTGGGTCTGTTCGTGTCTCTGATCGTCATTCTCCTGACCCAACAATCCATGAGCAAGGAAGACTTCGCGAACTGGGGCTGGCGCATTCCCTTCCTGATCTCCATCGTCCTCGTTACCATTTCTCTGTACATCCGCTTGAAGATGAAGGAATCGCCCATTTTCACCCAGATCAAGAGCGCCGGGATGACCTCCACTCAGCCTCTGAAAGATGCCTTCGGCAAATGGGAAAATCTTAAGCGGGTACTGATCTCGCTTTTTGGGGCCACTGCCGGCCAGGGCGTCGTGTGGTACACCGGACAGTTCTACGCGCTCTTCTACCTGCAAACCATTCTTAAAGTCCCGGCCAAGACCGCCAACATCATCATCGCCATCTCCCTGCTTCTCGCCATGCCCTTCTTTACCTTGTTCGGCGCACTTTCTGACCGTGTCGGCCGTAAGTGGCTGATGATGGCTGCCTGCTTGTTGGCCGTGCTCACCTATATCCCCATCTACAAAGCCATGCAGGTCGCCGCCGGAAACAATGTCGTGGGCGTAAGTTCCACAAGAAACAAAGTCACTGGCGCCACCGCCCTCACGGCCATGACCGTCGATCCCGTTACCAACAAATCCGTTCCCGCCAAGGACGCCACCAACGCCAACGTCCCCATGCTGGTGTTCCTTGTGTTCCTCCAGGTTATTTACGTCTGCATGATCTATGGGCCCATCGCTGCCTATCTGGTCGAGGCCTTCCCCGCCAAGATTCGCTACACCTCACTGTCGCTTCCATACCACATCGGCAATGGAGTTTTTGGCGGCCTCTTGCCGCTCATTGGTTTATGGTCTTGCGCAGCTACCGGAAATATCTACGCCGGGCTCTACTACCCCATGATCGTAGCCGCCATTACGTTTGTGATTGGCAGCCTGTTACTCCGCGAAACCCACGGCACAAAAATCTGGAGCGAAGTGGGCACTACGCCTCAGGTGGCCTCCGGCGATTAGTTCCAAATATTGCCGTCGCCAAATTATCTCTGAAAGCGAATGATCCGGTCTGTTTCTGCCGATCAGAGGTGCAGCCGTAACCGCCGTGTCGCTAGTCTTGAGACCTCCCTCATCTAGCGTTATGCTCGTGGCGGCGTTAGCACTGGTCTTCTTGGGGAGCACGACACGTGGCTAAAATTCGCGAAAAATCGCATCAGAAACAAAATCTTGAAAAAAAACACGGCTCGCATGCAGGAAAACTTACCGAAGCCCAGATAGCTGTTCATTGGAAGGAAGAAGAATACTTTCAGCCGCCCGCTAAGTTTATCGGCCAAGCCAATCTCCACGATCCGGCTTTCGTCGAGAAATTCAGCGAGAAATATTTTCCGGAATGTTTTCGCGAATACGCCGACTTGCTCGACTGGGATCACTACTGGCATACCACTCTGGACACCAGCGCTCCGCCCTTCTGGAAGTGGTTCGTCGGCGGGAAACTCAATGCCTGCTATAACTGCGTCGACCGCCACCTTATAAAACATAAAAACAAAGCTGCCCTGATTTTCGTTCCCGAACCGGAAAACGAAGCCGCCACGGTCATCACCTACCAGGAACTCTACAAGCGGGTGAACGAAGTCGCCGCCATGCTACGCGACTTCGCCGGACTGAAAACCGGCGACCGCGTCACCATTCACATGCCCATGATTCCTGAGTTGCCGATCACTATGTTGGCGTGCGCGCGCCTCGGCCTCGTCCACTCCGTGGTCTTCGGCGGCTTCAGCGGCGAAGCTTGCGGCTTACGAGCCGCCGATTCCGGTAGCCGCGTGCTTATTTACGCCGACGGCTACTTCCGCAACGGCAAGTGGGTAGACCACAAAGGCAGCGCCGACATCGCCGTACAAACCGCGGAAAAAGAGGGCCAGCACATCGAAAAAGTGCTGATCTGGCGCCGCTATCCCGGCAAATACAATTCCGAATCTCCCATGATCATGAAGCGCGATCATTTCATCGACGACGTGCTGAAGAAGTATCGCGGTCACGTCGTCGAGCCTGTTTCCATGGATGCCGAAGCGCCCCTGTTCCTCATGTACACCAGCGGTACCACCGGCAAACCAAAGGGCTGCCAGCATCGCACCGGAGGTTATCTCGCCTATGTCGCCGGCACTTCCAAGTTTTACCAGGACATTCAGCACAATGATGTTTACTGGTGCATGGCCGACATTGGCTGGATCACCGGCCACTCCTACATCGTCTACGGCCCCATGGCTCTCGGCGCCACCAGCGTGCTGTACGAAGGCGTTCCGCAATTTCCCGACGCGGGCCGTCCCTGGCGCATCGCCGAACGCCTCGACGTAAACATCTTCCATACCTCGCCCACCGCCATTCGCATGCTTCGCAAAGCGGGCGGTGACGAGCCCCAAAAATACCACTACCACTTCAAGCACATGACCACAGTCGGCGAACCCATCGAACCGGAAGTCTGGAAGTGGTACCACCAGGTCGTTGGCAAAGGCGAAGCGGTCATCGTCGACACCTGGTGGCAAACCGAAACCGGCGGCTTTCTCTGCACCACCAAGCCGGCCCTCGACGCCATGAAGCCTGGAAGCGCCGGGCCCGCTGCACTGGGAATATATCCCGTGATCTGGGATGAAAACGGCAACGAAGTTACCGCCGGCTCCGGGAACGCCGGCAACATCTGCATTCGCAATCCCTGGCCGGGCATCATGCAAACCATTTGGGGCGATCCCGACCGCTTCGTAAAGCAGTACTACAAAAAGTACAACAAGCATCCACACAGCAAGGACTGGCGCGATTGGCCCTACTACGCCGCCGACGGTGCCGTGCTTCCCGCCGACGGTTACTACCGCATCCTCGGGCGCGTCGACGACGTTATCAATGTCGCCGGACACCGCCTGGGCACCAAGGAACTGGAATCCGCATGTCTTACCATTTCAGAAGTTGCCGAAGCCGCGGTGATTCCGGTGGTCGATGAAGTGAAAGGCCGCGTCCCCGAGGTTTATGTTTCTCTCAAGCCCGGGGTGGCCCCCAGCAAAGCGGTCACGGACAAAATCATGTCCACCATCGAGACGATGATCGGCAAAATCGCTCGCCCAAAGAAAATTCACATGGTTCCGGACATGCCCAAGACCCGCTCTGGAAAAATCATGCGCCGGGTCCTGGCCGCCATCTCCAACAATCTGGACACCGGCGACATCACCACTCTCGCCAATCCCGACATCGTCGCTCAAATCCGCGAACAGGTTCAGGGTCGCGGCGGCGCCGGCCCCGTGAAAGACGGCCCCGAAGACATCAAGCGCTTTGGCGAAGAAGCCTGAAAACTGATTTTTTTCTTGGGTCGGACTCACTCGTGTGACACCTATAACTAAAAAAGTTAAATGCAGCGAAGCTCGGAAGAAACTGCCACCGGCCCCGTCGTGCGGTCGCGAATGCGCCCAATGCTTGGAAGGCACTGTGGTAGGAAACCATTGTGCCAACACGTTTTTGGATCTAAGCCCCTCGAGGAACTCCGAAGAAGCGCTATCGTCCTGGATGGCGGCATGCTCGCCGGTCCCGCGCCCCCAGGCTAACCGTAAATTTGAGCACAGCGGGCACAGCTTTTAAATCGCGCAAACTTGTTCGCGAACTGGATATTCGCAACCCACTGCTTTGAAAATTATGTGTTGTCGGCTATTGCGGCTGTGCATCTGTTTTAGGGGCGGAAGAATCGCTCTTACTCGGAGTATCCGTTTTCGCCTTGGCATTCGCCGGTGTTGTGGTTTTCTTCTTTGATTTCGTCGCGTCGGAGTTGTTCGCTGGCACCGGTTTCGTCTTGGACTTGGACGCATCTGGCACCGCCGCCAAAGCATTTTTTGTTTTCGCCTGACTGGCTTCCGAGCCCTTCAACGTCGAGGCTTTATCCTTCGACTTCGCCGTATCCGAAGTAGTCTTAGTATTGTTTGCATCGGTGGGAGCCTTCGATTTTGCGACGTCCGCCGCCACCGGCGCAGTCAGTTTCGCGTTTACCTGCTGCCCAGACGTGGCCATTGCTGCGGCCGCCGCCAGCGCCTGCTTCCCACTTCCCTGCTGTTTTTGTTGCGGCTGCACTACGGGGTTTGCCGCGACACTGCCCGCTGGCTGCGCACTGTTCACGGGTGGTGTCAAACTAGCCGTGGCGCCGCCGGCGCCAGCGTTCGCACCGCAGCGACCCTGCACCTCTATCAACAACTCCGCATCAAGCTGTGCTCCTTGCCAACGCGCCGAACAAATCTGCGCAGCCGACAAACCCGTCGCCCCCCGTAAATCCGCCGCAGACAGGTTGACGCCATCCAGTTCCGCTCCCCGCAATAATGCCCCGCCCAGAAACGCTCCGTGCAAATCAGCATTCTTCAAATCTACATCCAGCAAAATCGTGCCCTTCAGTTGTGCTCCCGCGAAGTTTGCGCCTCCCAGTTTCGCGGAAGATAAATCCGCCTCCTGTACATTTGCAAACGATGCCACCGCGCGCTCCAGCTTGCTGTCCCGCAAGTCCGTACGCGACAAATCCGCACGCTGTAACCGCGCGCCGCGCATGCTTACCGAATACAGCGACGCACCCGCCAGCTTGGCATTTGAGAGATCCGCATCGTCAAACTTGCCATACGAAAGATCCGCGCCGCGCAAATCCGTGGAGACAAACTGGGATCCCACTGCATCCGCCGACACAAACACCGCTCGATTCGCCTGAGCGCGATCAAAATTCGCGGAGCGCAACTCCGCTTCGCGCAGATTCGCCCCTCGCAGATCCGCTTCCGAAAAGTAAGCGCCTTCCAGGTCCGCGCGCCACAATTTTGCGTTTATCAAAAACGACCGGTAAGCCCTCGCAAACCGCAGGTTCATCTGGTTCAGCCGCGCGCCGGAGGTTGACGCGATGCCTTCGTCGTTCCAGTGCCCCGCTTCCGGCGGCGTGGAAATAACCGCTTCCGTCAAATCGGCGTACGGCCGGTAGCCCACAGACTGAAACATCTGCGACGCCCAGCGCCGCATATTGGCCGAAGAGTGTTCCGGTGCAATATCGCTATCCGCGGGCAAGCCCCGATGCACTCCTAGGGAAACAATCAGAAGAAATCCCCCAGTGATCAGCGCCGCTCGTGTGGTCAACAGCATCATGCGAAAGAGATTTTTGGACTTCGCGATGCGAATCTCTCCCGGTCTCAGCACCCGCGCCACCACCGCCGGCAGCCCCGTAGCTGCCGCCACTGCCACGGTGATCAACAATACCTGTAGCAGCGTTCCGCGAAAATCCTGTCGCACCAGGTACCGCATCCAGAAAAGCACGAGCGTCGCCGGCACCACCCAATACCCCAGCGCCATCGAAACGGAAGTCTCCAGCACCGCCAGCGGCGAACGCCCGTCGCGCAGCCAACGAAAATGTTTGCGGATTAGCCCCATCAAAAACCACGGCCCATCGCGCTCCGGCGTCTGCCCATCCGGAAATACCGCCGGGAGGGCCGCGATGCTGCCCCACAGCCGCAGCAGCACAAAGTGAAACCGCAGATATAGCGCGAACAGCAGCAGCGGCCCGCCCAAATAAAACCCCGTCATGGGCAGAACATTGCCCGTGTGGGAACCCGGAAATGCCGAAGCGTTCAGCAGCAATCGCACGTCGCTGGTGAAAACAATCAGCAGCGCGCAAATCGCGCTGACCGCCAGGGTTAAAAAATAGAACAATCGCGCCACCTTGCTGGCGTCTGCGATGGGATTGGTATTGTTGAATTCCGCAATCGATTCCGGCAGCAGGGCATCGAACAAGTTCGTCCCGCCCAACCGCCCCACCCATAATCCTTCCGCTCCATACAACGTTGCGCCCATCAGGTTCGCGCCGCGCAGCTCCGTTCCCAGCAAGGTCGTGTTGCGCAAATCCGCATGTACTAAATTCGCCCCTCGCAGGTTCGCCATCGACAAATCCGAGCCCGTCAGGCTGGCTTTGGTTAAAATCGCCCCCTGCAGATTGACTCCCGTTAGGTCCGCGCCTTCCAGATGCGCCCCACTCAAATCCGCTTTGGACCCGGCGTCGCCCCCGGTTTCCACCCACAATTTGTGTTCGTCCAGAATCTGAGCAAGTTCCACGAGCGATACGCTGGAAGGTTGCACCGTTGAAGCCAGGTGTTGCGCCGGAATCAAGTCCGCGTGGTGATGCTCTTGCAGTTTCGCCAGCATCGACTCCAGTTCTTCCGCGTCCTCGTCCAATTCCTTGTCGGATTTTTCGGTCGGCTTTTCGCTGACCTCGTCGCCGTCTGAATCCGATTTTACGGCCGCCACTTTCGAATGCCCATTGAACACGTTCCGTTCCGCTAAGTTCTCTGCCGGCTCTCCCGTTGCGTTTCCTGCTTTCCTCCCAATTGCTTCCTTTTCCGCCTTGCCAATAACGATCTGCTGCTTCTCGCGCACCGCCTCCACATCCTTCACCACCTCTACCGCCTTCCCCCCCGCGGCTGGTGCGTATTCGTTCTTGTCCGCCACTTTGTAGCTTTTGGTTCCCGGGGATGCCTGATCTTTATTTCCCACCGCAGCTTCCACCTTCGCATCGCTAGCCGACTCAGTGGCTTTTTTGCCAGCCACCCGATAGCCGTTCGCCCCGGCAAATTGCTGATCGCTTTCTCGCGCGGAATCCAATTCCGTCGTTCCCACGGAAGCGTTGCCTTGTTTTTTCTCCGTCGCCCTCTGATTTTTCGACTGCGAACGTTCCGGCTCTGCCTCGCGAGATTGCTCCTCCAATTCCTTTATCAACGCCGCCAGCGTGGTCTCTTTGCTCTCTGCGGGCCTCGGCTTTTTTTGCCCGGTCATTTCCTTCTCCGCCGCTGCCGGAACTTCACAAAGAGTTTCGGTCTTGGCGCTTTGGTCGTTCGCGATAGACATCTTTCTCCCCATCCGATTTCTCACTCGTGTTCAAACACTCGTGCTCCAACATCATCCCGTATGGAATTGCAGAAGTCGCCTGCTCCAAAGGACAGGTGTCGCGGCGTCAACATCAAGCAGTGGAAAACGTGTCAGGTGGAAAGCAGGTACGGAAACGAATCAGCGGGGGATCAATCGCGACTGAAGCAGCAAAGCCGGATGTAAAGGCAGCGATGCTGATGAAAATTAGAGCCGGGGCGCTTCGCTGAGGGGCCAAGGAGCCCCGGCTTATCCTGCCCGCCTCCGCAGAAGTGCGAGCAAGAAACTCGTAATGCAAAAACCCGCACAAAAGATCCGACACCAAAAAATCAGGTTGAAAAAGCTAAAAACATGAGCGCCGGGCAGTTGGGGGACAACCTCTGCCGAACGATTCTGAGAGCACCAATTTCCCGGCGCAAATTCCCGAACATGCCGGAAACTGAAAAATCTAACGAAAGACCGCAGTCACCGCTTTTAGGCCCGGTCTTCCTCTCCTCGCAAGAATTCGTAGCGCTCGATGGCTGCCACTACGCCAATCGCGCCTTCATCCCGCGGCTCTGTGCGTTGTACTCGTCCCAAACATCGGACGCGCACCGGACCCGCCAGAGTAATCTCGTTTGGTAGCGTCAGCAGAATCTCAACAGCAGACCCTTCCTTTACGTCTTTTTGGAGGAAAAAGTACACCCCGCGAGAGCTGACGTCGCGAGACTCCGTGCTGGTTTCACCAACGGCCGCACCTGTGGTCCATCGAACGGTGAGCGGAAGGCGCATGGAAAAGCGCTGGGTAGTGCGGCGTTCTGAGCCGGTCAAAGCGGAACCTCCTGATCAATTGAAAGTGTATCCGGGTATCCAATTGGGAACAATAGAACTGTAGGTACAAAAACCTGAAGAGCTTTGCGGGTACCGATGTACTAGGACGCGGTCGTTCGTATCTTTCGAGTTATCAGCGACCTGGCTGGCTGAAAGCGAGTTTAGGGACTACGTCTGGTCAATCAGCCGGTGATGAATCGCGTAAAGGGCCAACTCCAGCCGGTCCGATACCCCCAGCTTGTCGAAGATGTTATGCAGGTGATTTTTGACCGTCTGCTCGCTGATAAACAGTTTCTCGCCGATCTCTTTATTACGAAAGCCTTGGGCCACCAACTGCACAATTTCTTTCTCCCGGTCGCTCAGCAGCGGCTTTTCCCGCCTGGGGCCCGATTCCGACGATTTCGAGAACGCCTTCATGACTTCTGCGGTCATGCGGTTATCCAGCCAGATCTCCCCCGCATAAACCCGCTGAATGCTCTTGACCAGTAAGTCCGTAGCCGACTGTTTCAAAACGACGCCGCGAGCCCCCAGTCGCATCGCTCGCACTACGTCCCGATCATCCTCTGCCGCCGTCAGCACAATCACTCGGGTCGGCAAAGTGTCAAAATTCACTTCCTCCAGAACCGCCAAGCCATCCTTTTCAGGCATGCGCAAGTCTAATAGCAAGATGTCCGGCTTCAGCTTCGCCAGCATCTTGATGCACTCTACGCCGTTCTGCGCTTCTCCGACGATGGACATATCTTCATCGGAATCCAGCAGCTTGCGAAGGCCATCGCGAAAGATCGCGTGATCGTCCGCCAGTAGGACTCGTATTTGTTGTTTTGTTTTGGCCATGTCAACCGAGCGGAATTTCGATGATTAGGCGCGCTCCGTGCCCAGGGTTCGATTCCACTGTCAGAATCCCCCCGACAGTTCGCGCACGCTCCTTGATGGAGATGGGTCCCAATCGCAAGCGATCCAGTTCGTCTCCTGTGAACCGGCCTGCGAAACTGAATCCCTCGCCGTTGTCGTCCACGACTAACACGAGGGCGCTGTCATCCTGTGACAGTTTTACCACGACATGGGAAGCCTTGGCATGCTTTTTTATATTGTTGAGTGCTTCACGATATATCTGGAAGATTTCCCGGCAAACGCGGTCCGGAGCGTGAACCTCCGCGGAGTCGATCAGTACGTCCAGCGCGATTACCGACTCATTTCGGTAACGCTCCGCGAATCCGTTCATAAGGTCCGCTAGATCAGCACTCTGCACTCGCAACGGTCGCAAATCGGTCACCATGTTTCGCAGCTCCGAAGACTCATTTCGGACCGTCTGCTGCAGGGCTGCCAGGCTGGCAACCGACTGCTCGGGCGTCGAAGTTACCTTCCGCCGCAGCACATCCAATTGAATCTCAATACTGAGCAGCGTCTGCAGGATGCCGTCGTGCAAATCTCGCGAAATGCGGCTGCGCTCCCCCTCGATGGCTCGCGCCCGCAAGTGGCGTAACAGGAAAATATTTTCCAGCGCCGGCCCTACATGCCGGGCAATACGCTCCAGCCACGCTAAATCCGCCTTTTGGAATTGTTTCCGCGAATCCCGCTGGTTAATTAAGAAAATCCGCCCGGCCGGTTGTCCGCCCTGATCAAACGTCACGCTGATCAACGACCGCAACTTCAATTCTTGTTGCGTGGTACCGGGAAGCCTGGGTAGCGTCTTTAATCTTCGGTGTGTCAGCCGGTTCCAGCCAAAACCGGAGCCTTCCCCAGCCACGCTGTTCCAACATACTGTCGCGTCCATGTCGTCCAGAAGAAATCCGTCGCAACGGGAAAGCGGCAGCGCCTGCGGAACTAACCGTTCGCTTTCTCCGGCTTTCAATCGCCAGAGAAATATGCGCTCCAGGTCGATATCGCGAAACGCCAACATCGCTTCCTCGGTATGAAACGCTCCCGCCAGTTCCTCCAGAAGCAGTCGCAGCGATTCCGCTAGCCCCTGGTCCACCTGCATCGTCCCGGTAATGCGCGAAAGGAATTCATTCTCCGCGACATACCGGCGGCTCAGATCGCCTAGAAACGCCAAACCGCCGCCAGCCGCGAACGTCACCACCACCAGCACGATCCAGCCCACAGCGCGCATCCAGCCAATCTGTCCTTCCAACGCGGTGCGCACCACCAATGCCAGCGACAAAACTCCCGCGATTGGAATCGCCGACGACAATCCCCAGCGTGATCCCGACGCATAACATACAAAAAGATACGGAAACCACAGCGCCACCGAAAACGGACTGATGTACAGAAATACGCCGAGAAATGCCAGATCCACGGCCAACGGCATATGCCACGGCCTGCTGCGCAACACCCACTCCGTGGGAATAATCAACAGCGCCAGGATCAAGTAGCCAATCAAAAAATTTGTGGTGTAGTGCGGAAACAACGGAGTGGGTTGCTCAATCACCGCGATCAGCGCTAGCAGCACGCTGATAGGACGCGCGTACACTATTTGACGGCCAAAATTTAGGCGTACAGTCTCGTGGGGGCTCATGCGCGGGGACGCTTGTCCTATCGCGCTAGTCTAACAATTCCCTTCATCGTGCCGTGTGCCCCGTTGGCCGCAGGTTTCCAGGTCGCTATTACTATGGCGGAGAAACTCACAGCGACTTTACAGAGCAGGCTGGCTCGACGCTAGCCTCCCACCCAACTCATGAGGAACGGCACTGAACGATGGAAGACACGACCGCTGACCACAAAGCCACGTTGGGGCAATTTACGAACTTCGCTTCCGGTCAGTGTAGAACGTTGACTTCCGCTACCGACGTCCAAGGCTTGCCGCTGACCTCCGTTAGCGCCCGAAATCGCACATAACTCGCACTTACTCCGGCAAAATTGATTTGCTGCGCGGGCAGCACGGAACCGCCCCCGCATTGAAATGTTGCCCCAGGATAACTGAAAGTTCCGGCAGCCACTGGCGACCCCCAGTTCACGCCGTCGGAGCTCACATAAAATTCATATTGCCCCACGGTTCCATTCGTACATCCGTCCTGCCGTGGCAAATACGTGAAGCCATTTACGGCGTACGCCGTGCCCAGCGCGATTTGAATCTCGTGCGGAGGCGGTGGATTTGAAGCCGACCACTGCGTATGCCAAAACGTATTTGATTTACCATCAAACGCGTTGGTGGCCGGCGCACTTTCGCCGGAAGTCTCCTGGCTGTCCACGTACTTGAAAGACCAACCAGCCTGTGCGATCGGAGTCTGCGTGCCTTGGATCAGATTTATTTCCGCGGCTGACGTCCAAGGATTTCCGCCGGTTTCGCTGAGCGCCCTCAAACGCACAAAGGATGCAGTGACCGGCGCAAAGGTAATCACTCGCGCTGTAGACACTGTGCCGCCCGGGCAATTGTAGGCATACGTCCCGTAGCTAAATGTTCCTGTCGCAACGGCGGTGCCCCAGTTCACACCATCGCTGCTAACGTAAAATTCATACTGCTTGATGTCCCCGTGACTGCACCCGTCCTGCCGGGGCAAATACGTGAAGCCCCCGATGGAGTGGCTGGAGCCGAGCCTGATCTGAATTTCGTGTGGCACCGTTGGGTTTGCTCCCGAATATTGCGTATGCCAGAACGTCGTCGTGTTTCCGTCGAACGCGTTGGTGGCGGCGTTATTCGACGCGCTGGTTTCCTGGCTATCCACATACTTCAAAGTCCAGCCTGTTTGTGGAATCAAGTTCAACGATCCGCTGATCGTATAATTAGCTGAACCCACCGCGCTGTTCGCGTAGCCGCTTGCCGTCGCGATGGCCTTAATCGTCGTTGTCGCACTCACGCTGATCGCATTCGCGTATCGCGTCGACGACGCTGTAGGCGTCGAGCCATCCGTGGTGTAAAAAAGGGCCGCTCCCGAAGTGCCATCCGTAATCGAGACCGATTGCGTCGAAGAATAACTTCCACCCGCCGGCAAAAATATCGGCGTGGCCGCCGCAGGCAGCGCATGCGGCACAATCTGTAATCCATTCACCGGCGCCCGTGCCGTTCCATCCGAAGCCGTCCCCGGGATGGCAGTGATCGTAAATCCCGCAGCGGTGACCGAGAACATCACATAATTTCCAGCCGAGTTGCTAGCCTTCGTAAACGTGCCGCTGAAATTGGTGTTGGCCGCGTCGGTCAAACCAATGCTGGTCGTTGTAATGCCCGCGCCGCTGATTTGGTAGGTAGCCGCGCGCGTGGCTGTGCCGTTATCCCCATCGGCGTAAACGTAAACATCGTACCCGGCCGCATTTGCCGGAAGTCCGCCAACCGTCACCGTCGTATTTTGTCCCACAGCGTCCAGGTACCCATTCATCATCCGCAGATTCCCCGGAGTGTCCGCGATCGGCAAACTCCACACCGGTGAAGAAGCCCACGTCAGTGTCGCGCCGGTTTGCGCTCCAGTCTCATCCGCGAGCGCCAAGCCGCTGCCTGATGCACCTGAAGCCGCGTTCCAATTGGACTTGGCAATCACCCCAGCAACTTCCGCTGCCGCCATCGGAGTCTCGCGCCCCACAAAATCAACGCTGATGACTCCTTTTCCGGCCGCAGTGTTGGTTACGACCAAAGAAACAGTGGCCGTGTGCGCCAGCGACCCGCTGGTTCCAGTGATCGTGAGCGTGCTGGTTGCCAGCGGAGTGCTCGACGAAGTGTTAACGGTCAGCTTCGTACTCCCTGGAGTCGCAAAATTATTCGCCGCGAACGAAGCGCTCGCGCCCGCGGGCAAACCGCTGACACTGAGGCCAACCGCACCTGAAAAATTGAAGACCGAGGAGGTCCTCACGGTGTAACTGGTGTTTCCCCCAGGATTCACGCTTGCGCTCGACGGCGCGGCCGAAATCGCAAAATCCGGCGTACTTGGCAACAGTCCATACACATTGAGTGGAGCGCTGCTTATCCCGTCAGTGGGAAACGACGCCATATACACCCGGCCATTCGCCACCGTTGGGGGGCTATATTTTGGCCAGTTTCCGCTGTCGTCCCTGGTCGCGTTCAGGCGCGAATTCCACACCTCTTTACTCAAATCATCCGCGTTCAACGCGCGCAATACGCCCTGGTGCACTCCATGATCTCCGTCGTCCGCTAGCGGCATGGAAGACCACACAATCCCAGAGCCTGCCGCGCTTCCATTGGCCGAGAGCGTCAGCACCCCGCCAGACGCTCCGCATGGTGAGGCGATTACGCTCTGCGACACCACCGCGGTATCGAATTTCGTGCCATTAAAATGATAAGCCTTCAGAAAATCACAGCTATTGCTCCACACATACATCCACGGTCCCACACCACCGCTCCGGTTCCAGTAAACTGGTCCGCCTTTCACTTCCCCGCCGTTGTTCGCCAACGCTTGCACGATCTGTCCGTTGCCGCTCTGCTCGTGACCCAGACTTCCGGTATGCATCACGTAAAAAACGCTGGCTTTTCCTGCCGCCGTAATCAGATCTGTCCCCGGAATTAAAATCGGTCCAGACGAGCCATAGTCCACGTCACCCGAATTTAACGACGCCCAGTTATCCGACGTAAACCAGTCCAGCAGCGGCATCCCCGATGTGGAACCAAACTTCACCATGGACTCGCCAAAATTGCGGGTTCCGTTCCAGTCCCCATTTCCGACCGTGTAGTACACGTTTCCGCTGGCGTCCACCGCCGGGGCCCGGCCGGCCATCCACACGCCGCCCTCAAATCCATCCGGGCTGGAACTCCAGATTCCATTCTGCTGCAGCGTCGCGGCGTTATATGACATGACCCAGCCGTGATACGGCTGTTGATCTTCGTGGGAAGCCCAGGCCACGAAAATCTGCCCGTTCGCCAGCGCCAGGCTGGCCCGCTGGTTATGGATCTTGGGATCGAAAGTCAGCGTGCCGCCAACGCTCGCATTGCCGGTGCCTGAGACGTGCCCTTGAATCACCACCGGCCCGCCAAACTTCTCAGCAAACGTAGTCATATCCAACGCGTGCAGCCGCTGGCAATAATTGCCGTTAACCGTTCCACAGCTCGTGCCTGACTGCTTGGTGCGCGCCACCAGGTAAATCGTTTTCGCGGAAAGATCGATGACCGGAGTGCTTTCGATCCCCACATTGCCTACCACGTTCAATCCCGGTCCAACAATGTCAGTAATCGGTACCGGCATGGATCCCGCCACCTGGCTCGTAAGGTCCAGAGAAAGCAGCGGCGTGTTGGAACTGGAGTCCGCGTCAAACCCATAAATCACATCGTTCATGGTCACCACATACAGGACGTTGTGCGTGCCCTTCCCAGGAATCGCGACATTTTGCACATACAACGGCTGGGCCTGCACCGACCCACTGACCGAGTAGGACCACAGCTTCCCGAAGGTATTCGCGTTCACGTTGGAGGTATTAAGTTGGGTCTCGTTCAGGTTCGCGCCCGATCTCGATTGGTCGTAGCGTTCGGTCGTGACATTGATTTGCGCCAATGACGGCAGCGCAACGAGGCTCAGCAGCCCGAGGAAAAACAAAGTGCGTAGGCGCAAGGATAGGAAAGACAGGGATTGAGCCATGACCAGAAAACCTCCGAATGGTAACTACTGGATGGAGGGCCCGATGACGAGAGTGGCCGGGGAGACCACGTGACCCGCCAAGGATCCTAAGCAGGCGTCATTGTAGTGATGGGCAGACTTTGATGCAACGGAATTTAAGTCCTGTTCTTCAGTACCGATTAGAAATCATATTGCGAGCCACGCTGCGTCTTGCGAGCAGCGTTGGAGTCGACGAATGCGCGAACTCAGTGGAAGGAAAAGCACGGGTCGCGCCGAAGTTGCCAACCCGCGCTCTACACACTTAGGCTCTTAATTACGTCGGTCTTCGCCTACGAGCGATCCATCCGTGGCATTTACCATGCGAATCGTGCCAGCGCTATCCTCAAACACCAGGACCACGAACTGCCCTCTCGTATACACGCCCTTACAAGCCCCGTAATCCTTCGAGATGTGCACCGGTGCATCTGCATACACCACATTCCGCGGTTTCCCGATAAAATAGCCGCTGCTCAATAAAGCGAGCCCCGCAAACACCAATCCCAGTCGTTTACTCATACTTCCTCTTTTCTTGGCTTTTCCGGGGACAGCTCGATGGTAGCAGGTCCGTACGTACAGCCGGGAAGTGATTAGCAGGGTAGCCCTTTAATTCACTCCGGAGACGGCACCGGTTTGGACGCACCCAAACTACCTCTATATTTCCGGATTACGGTAAAAGAAGATCGCGATCGTGGCTCCCACCGCCGTGGCGATCAGCAGGAAAAACAAAACGGAAAAGAGAATTCCAGTTGGCGTTCCCATGATGCCCGCGGATCCCGCCAGTTTTCCCAGTCCTAGCGCGATTGCGAATGCCAGAAACGCCATCCCGACGTACGCGGGTATGTGCAACTTCCGCCGCGCCGCAGCCACCGGAATTCCGCAGGCAATCACCAGGCATCCGGCCGCTACCAGCACTCGAAGAGTGTCAACTCCAGTGGCATTAGCTGTAAGCATCAGAATTCGCCCGAGGCCGTGCTCATAACATCACGTCCATCTGTGCTTCACGCACTGGGACGCTCGCGCCCCTAAATATGAGAGAATTTAAGAAAAATTTCGCGCCGCTAGCTGCTCTGTCTTTGCCGGTTAGGTAGCACTCGACCTCGGTCTTGAACCCTGACGCTGACAATCAGTTAGATCCAAAGCCCACTTAGAGGCTATACCTTAATACGCCAACTACCTGTACGGTCAGGGGATAGCACACTTCGTTTGGTAATTTCAATTTCTGCGCGCTCATTTTCAAGTCCTACCTCTGGGAGGGGCCTTCAACGCAAGCCAGATTCGCTATCCGTTACGATGAGGAGCACGCGATGATCTGGCTGTGATCGTTCTACCCGGAAGAAATATTTAACTCGATTCGTGGTGCGGATGGTTGTCCCAGGCGCATCCGTTGCGCCCTTTCCAGTTGGACCAAGGTGCGATCCCAAGTCCGTTCCAAAGCTGACCAATATCTGAGCAAGTGGTCAAGGCGCGCGGAGTCGGGCACACTACGGCGAGCCCCTTCGAGTTCCAGGCGTTGCAATTCGACCGCTAAACGCTCTGCTTCATAATCCGAGAGCCGCGCCACCTCCAGGTCAATATCCTCTAAAAAGAGCAGGCGACATTGCTCGGGCGAAGGATTCCCTGCGATTTCTCGCACGGTGTTGGCGGAAACGGCAATTTCCGAGAGGAGTCGGTGCCGGGCAAAGAGCGAGCGCCGCCAGAAGGTTTCCTCGCCGTACAGCGTCTTTAGCAAGGAGACGGCGGCTGTAGAATTAAGCCCATCTTTTTGGACATGCGCCTTGATTGATTTCAAGACCTGTAAACACCCATGTAGAATATCGGGGTCTGAAATTTTGGTGATCATACCGACACCACATGCCTCCAAGACAGATGCCGGCGTCTGAAATGTTGCAACTTGTCCGCGATCACACCCTATACCAATTTGGCCGGCCTGAATTTCCGCGCCCTCTGCGACCAGCACCCGGCCTTGCCGCCATCGAGTGACCGCCAGAGTTTCAACTAAATCGTCCTCTAACGCTCCCACGGGATTCAGACTCTGGCGCAACCCACCGAGAACTGCGTCAAAGTCACGGCGAGACTCTCCTGGTAATACCACAGCCCTGGCTAGAATCCCATGTCGTAGAGCATTGGCGCGGCTGCGTGTTTTACCTTGCAGTGTCCGAGGGCCGGTCGCGACGCCCGCAACTTTTTTCCCTGCGGCTTCGCTATTGGACGCGGCTTGCTCACCGCTTTCTGGCTGCAGATTGTGATTCATGTTTTCCTTTGTTGCCATGTGGCCTCCTACAAAAAAAAACGGGCACCTGGGTTCAGGCGCCCGTTCAGAAAAATTACTTTAACAAAAAATTACTTTAACAAAATGGTTACGACTGATTGTCCTCCCTAATGTTTATTTATTAATGAGAACTTTTGGGTACAGATGTCTAAACGGTACCCCCCCAGTTCGCAAGCGCAGCAGACTGAGTTAAGTAAATTAAGCGGCTCACAGGAAACAACCCTGTAATTAAATTTTTGTGCCTGCGCAAATTGCTCCAACGCCTAAGATATCAACGGTGGCCTAGGTGGAACAGCGGCGTTCGCTATTGCTGGGGAATCGAAGAGGATGGCAGCGAATTCATTTTTGCCGCGCCAAGGTGGCCCCGCGAAACGATGGTTACAACACGCTGCAGCTTGAGCGCCGCAGCGCTGTAGGAAGCCTGCGAATTCGCCGGCTCAAGGCAGCGACGACCGCAGCCGTATCTTTGGACTAGGGCAGTAACCGCGAATGGGTTCCGCAAACGTCGCGATGTGACGTTTCTTGTGCCGCCGATTAAATCGCCTTCCCAATGACTGGTCACCGCGCGGTCCTCGTCAGCCGGATGCTGGATCCAATCGCCCCGATCCAAGCTCCACATCGGCCGGTCGCAGCGCGTTTTAGGTCAGCTGCAAAACTCAAGAAGGCCTCGTGCGGAGTGGGATTTCCGACTCAGCGGTGCGGCCGGTCGTGCTTGTACTTTCTAGATCCAACGAGCTTTTCCGGATAGAAATGTCCGGGTCTGTGGTTTTCTCCAAGTGCAGTGGGCACATGGTATTTAGGTTTGATTTTGTGTTCTGGTTTTGTTTTTCGTTCCGCGAGTCCTGGAGGCCGTAGGTCGGAAGGACTTGCGGAACGAAGCGATGCTGGGCAGTGGCGCAAGCGCAGATAGCGGCCGCGGAAGCGCAGGCAGTGGGAACCATCCAGACGCCGTTCAATTTCTACTGCGCACCCGTAGGCCGGCACAAACTTCTTGACGTGGCACGCCCCAGTGATTCCTTCCCAGCTCACGGTGTGATAGTCGGCCACCGTGCGTCCCACGCGCACGCTGAGGATTTCCTGCAGGTGCTGGCCGCTATCCAAGTGTCGATGGACATTGCGCGGCACCACCGTTAAGCGCTCTTCCCACTGCGGAAGAAAGCGCGTCTCCAAAAAGTGATTGGCGGCGGCCAAGTTGTCGATGCAGGCCAGACGCATTTCTTTTACCAGGCGGTCTTGCATCGTTTCGAACAATCGCTCGATGCGTCCTTTAGCCTGTGGGCTATGGGCCGCGATCCACTCGATCCCCAGTTCCTGGAGCGCTCGTCCGAAATTCGAGCGGGCTTTTTCTCTCCGCAATTGTTCCTCCGGCAACACCGCCGCAGAGCTCCCAAAAATGCTGTTTTTATCCGTGTAATGCGCTACCGGACCGGACGTCCGTAGCGCCGTAACCATTCCCGGAAGGTCCGTAAGTTCTCTTCCGTGGTGTCCAGTTCGGTGAAACGCGCATAGAAAACTGTGGTGGCGTCATCGAGACCGCAATCCACTGACTGACTGGGCCGCGCTCTCCAACCAACAAAACGGGGAGCTATCCTGCATCACCAACTCGCCAAAACAAGCGCGCCGCTCGCGCCATACGTGGAAACTCTTCACCCGTTGCGCACGCGGACGCCACATGCGGACCTGCACCATCCACTGGCGCAGCGTCTTGCGGTTCCCGCCAGACCCTCTTGCGCCAAGTGCTCAGCGGCCAGTGTGGGTCCGAAGTCGGCGCAGCGTTCCCGCCCCCGACTCATAATTTTTAGCTCCCAGCGTGGACTTAATTGGCGGTTGGAGGCTCGTCCGGGTAATCAAGGCAATTCGCTCCGCATCCATGGCGCCCTCGACCACCTATCAAAGCGGACATTCCTACTTTGCTCAAACCGGAATTTCCCACTTTGCAGCGACAGGTTAGGTCCCTGCGTTGACTTCAGTCCTATCCGCAACCTAAGCTTTTGGAAAGAATGGCGGGGACGACGAGACTTGAACTCGTGACCTCTGCCGTGACTGCGGTTACGAGTACTTTCAACGACATAGACGAGGACGGACGGCTCCGCTAGTCATCGGAAGTACATCGTAGACAACGCTATTGTGTATCGCGATGTGTATCGCTCGTACGGCCCCGGGCCGCTCGGTTGCTGGTTCCGGTTTGTCCGTCATTCCACCAGCCAACGGTGAATGCATCAATGCAACACGTAGGAAGGGTAAGCAGCTACTGCAGGGCGTGCAACGTGGTGTTGAAGAGATACGGACCCTGGAAATCGGTCTGGTCGCCCGCCTTCTTATCTGGAAGTGGCTGAAGCCGCGCAGAGAGGGGCTTGTTCCATTTTGTTGCGAGCGAAGCCACGTCACCAAAAATGCGCTCCAACTGGTCAATGCTAATGTCCCCCGGCAGTGGGATGGTATCCAAACCCGTTCCGCAGACAGCCGAGTAGGCGAGCAATGAGTCGACGTTGTAAGTCGACTCAGCCCACCGTTGCGCCAGAAGCTTGTCTTCCATCACTGGCACCATCAAGCCGGAGTAGCCAACTTGCTTCTCCGGCACGGCTTTTACAGCAGCGGTGATGATGCGCGCCGCAGTGAGGGTCCCGCTGGAACCGAATTTCGCACCCGTGAAGGCTTCGATAGCGGCCCCTATGGATGCTTCCCCCAACGGAGCGGGCGTAGGGTCGACTCCCAGATAGGCCCAGCCAGTTTCCGCTGCGACCTTTTTGCCCACCGCCGCGGCCACCGATGCATGTTTTGTGAGCGCACCGGTCAGGTCGGCAAGAGCTGCTTCGGCGTTGCCCTTATCTTTGGCGAAGACGTCGCGGACGACGTTCGCTCCTTCAAAACCAACAGTAAATTGTCTGCCAGCCCCGGTGTGATAAGAACCGGGAAAGAATGGCGCAAACGGCTGCAGCATCGCGGTCGCGGTGAAGTTGAAAGTCCCGTGGCTATGGGGACTGTGTTCGCTCACATACTTTACGAGTTCAGCGGTGCGACGAATTGTTTTCCAATGAATGCCAGCTTCGTCTGCGATGATTGTACTTCCCTCGATGTTCGGAAGAGTCGAGAGCGCTCTTTCGAGGAGGTGCATCGCGGCAGGATCATCGGTGTCGTGAAGGCTTCCCGGTCCCACGTTCGGCAGGAAATTCTCCTTTACGGAGAATTCGTCAAGGTGGCCAAGAAAGGTCAACGCCTGGTCCTCCGACATCCCGTCGACGAGTTCCGCCAGCGGTTGAGTTGTTACGCGTACACTTTGTACTTCGTAACCGGAGGATTCGAATTCGGCTTTGACTCTCCGCAATACGACGAGAGCATCGACAATTTGTTTTTGGTACATTCCTCTGTCTAGCCGTACGAATCCCGTGATTGCCCTTACTTTCGGGTTGGTCGATGCGGTGGGCGTGGAACTGACCTGAGCCACCGCCGGCGACAAGACTACGAGGACAACAGCGAGGATAATTCGCTTCATCAAGGCTCCTTCGATGTGAAAGGCGAGAATGAGCAGTATAGCGTAAGGTTCTGGATGGTTGGTCGGCAACCCGTCCCTTACTGGAATATGGAAGGGTTGCCCGTCATCCACCAGCCAGCGGTGAATGCATTAATGCAACACGTTGGAAGGGTAAGCAGCTACTGCAGAGCGTGCAACGTGGTGCTGAAGAGATACGGACCCTGGAAATCGGTCTGGTCGCCCGCCTTCTTATCTGGAAGTGGCTGAAGCCGCGCAGAGAGGGGCTTGTTCCATTTTGTTGCGAGCGAAGCCACGTCACCGAAAATGCGCTCCATCTGGTCGATGCTAATGTCCCCCGGAAGTGGGATGGTATCCAAACCCGTTCCGCAGACAGGCGAATAGGCGAGCAATGAGTCGACGTTGTAAGTAGACTCAGCCCACCGTTGCGCCAGAAGCTTGTCTTCCATCACTGGCACCATCAAGCCGGAGTAGCCAATCTGCTTTTCCGGCACAGCTTTTACAGCAGCCGTGATGATGCGTGCCGCAGTGAGGGTCCCGCTGGAACCGAATTTCGCACCTGTGAAGGCTTCGATAGCGGCCCCTAGCAGCCCGTGGTGCAAGTCGAGAATTTTGTTTAGTAACCTGAAGTAACTTGTGTTCATCGGTGTGTCTCGTAGAATGCGAATGCATTATGGAGAAAAACAGATGGCGATGGGTACGCGAAGGGGGAGACGGCGGCAGGAGGGTTTGTGGATCAGCCACAACGAACTGGTGAAAGGGCCAGCGCATCCCTCCTACAAGCAGGTGAATGAACTATTGGAAGCGGAGCAGTTCGATGAGTTCGCCGAGCAGGAGTGCGCGAAGTTTTACGCGGAGAACAACGGGCGACCATCGCTGACGCCAGGGATGTATTTCCGATTGTTGCTGGTTGGGTATTTTGAAGGGATCGATTCGAGCGCGGGATTGCCTGGCGAGCGTCGGATTCGATCGGGCTGCGAAAGTTTTTGGGAGTGGGATTAGACGAACAAACGCCAGATCATTCGACGATCTCGCGGACGCGGCGACTGATGGATGTGGAGACGCATCGCAAGGTTTTCTTCTGGATCTTGGAACGGTTAAGAGACCAGGGGCTGGTAAAAGGCAAGACGGTAGGGATCGATGCGACCACGCTGGAGGCTAACGCGGCGATGCGTTCGACCGTGCGACGAGACAACGGCGAGAGCTATGAAGAATTTCTGAAGGGACTGGCCCAGGAATCCGGGAATCGAAACGCGGACGCGTGAAGATCTTGCGCGGCTCGATCGCAGGCGTAAGAACAAAGCCAGCAATAAAGATTGGGTGCATCCGCATGATGGGGACGCACGGATTACCAGATGAAAGATGGTCGGACGCATCTGGCACACAAAGCGGAGCATGCTGTGGATTTGAAGAGCGGGGCGGTGTTGGCGGTAACCCTGCAGGAAGCCGATCAGGGAGATACGACCACGGTTGTAGAGACGCTGGCGCAAGCGGGTGAAAAAGCCGCGGAGTTGATGGGGACAGAAGCAACGAATCAGAAACCGCAAATGCATCTGCAGGGCGTCGAAGAAATAGTCGCCGATAAGGGTTACCACAGCGGACGGGTGTTAGCAGAGATGAAGAGCGCGGAAGTACGGACGTACATTCCGGAGAAGAACCAGCCAGGCCAACGACATTGGGAAGGCAAGCGCGAGCAGCAGGAAGCGGTTTACGCCAACCGCCAAAGACTCAAGCGCGAGTATGGGAAACAGCTACTGCGGAAAAGAGGCGAACTGCTTGAACGGAGCTTCGCGCACTGCTACGACACCGGGGGCATGAGACGAACGCATTTGCGAGGGCATGAGAACATCCTCAAGCGGCTGTTGCTTCATGTGGGCGCATTCAATTTAAGTCTGATCTTCCGCTCGTTGCTGGGAGCAGGAACCCCGCGAGAGCTGAGAAATCAGCTTGCTTCGCTTTTTCGGTTACTTTTTTCCTTGTCAACGCCTGCCGAGATCGCAAACGTTCCTTTTTCCAGATTACGAATCAACCAATCGCGGAATCGCCGCTATCCTCGTTACGGGCTCCGTCATTCGGAAGAACCTGGTTCCGCCACGGGCTGCTATGGATGCCTCCCCCGAGGGAGCGGGCGTAGGGTCGACTCCCAGATAGGCCCAGCCGGTTTCCGCTGCGACCTTTTTGCCCACTGCCGCGGCCACTGATGCATGTTTTGTGAGCGCACCCGTCAGGTCGGCAAGAGCTGCTTCGGTGTTGCCCTTATCTTTGGTGAAGATGTCGCGGACCACGTTCGCTCCTTCAAAACCAACGGTAAATTGTCTGCCAGCCCCGGTGTGATAAGAACCCGGAAAGAATGGCGCAAACGGCTTCAGCATCGCGGTCGCGGTGAAGTTAAAAGTCCCTTTGCTATGGGGACTGTGTTCGCTGACATACTTTACGAGTTCAGCCGTGCGACGAATTGTTTTCCAATGAATGCCAGCTTCGAAGCAATCCTGCGGCTCGAATGCACTTCGACGCCGGCGGCCCACCATCCTAGATGCCCTTGACATCGCCATCACTGGCAGCTTCGAGAGACGCGGTGGTAGTCGTGCGGGTGCCTTTCGTAGGGATCGTAAAACTGATGGCAGGGACGCTAATCGCGGCTATTGATTTGTGGTTAGGAGCTAACGTCCTTGCGCACATGGGATACACCACCCTTTAATGGATTCA
The DNA here is from genome assembly GCA_963732705.1 of uncultured Acidobacteriota bacterium. Classification (GTDB taxonomy): domain Bacteria; phylum Acidobacteriota; class Terriglobia; order Acidiferrales; family UBA7541; genus Acidiferrum. The sequence continues at coordinate 173,021 of CAVTAN010000004.1, forward strand.
TACGTTTGGGAGGCATGCCTTGGGGATTATTGGATACGAGCGGATCAAACGAGACATAGATTCCCATCAACGCTGCCAGAAAACGTAAGACTCCCGGCACTCTTTCGTTTAGTAAATTCTCGGAATCTCTTTCAGAGCTTCATTAATCACAGAATCACAAGCCGTCAACCGGGGGATACCGTGTCGCAAGCAAAAATCTTGGTATATCGCTATCTCGGAAGCGATAATGAGGAAGACGAGGATCACGATTTAACGGGTGAGATGGATCTCCCAAAAAGGGGCGACATCATTTATCGCAAAGAAAGAGCCTGGAAGGTAGTCGCCATATACACCTCCGCGCTGAATGATCCATTGCCGCGCTTCTGGATTCATCTCATTGATATGTCCCGCCCTGAGTGTGTGAATTAAGCTGTTGCGATATCTAAGTCCTTCCAGCTTGCCGACAACTGGTTCCGAGCCAAGTGACATGCAATTGCTGCCAGCAGTGCGTACGCAGTTTAGGGACTCGTATTCGGTTCGAATCACTCTATCTGGTTTGGTCTGAATACTCGGACGGGAGAATTTGGCGCACGCCTCAAAGTTTAGTGAGGGCGTCAGCCGTCCTCTGAGCGACACCATTGTGAGCACAGAACAATCCAATCGGGTCATATTTCTTCTTCACCGAAGCGAGTCGCGGATAATTGCTGGCCCAGTACGAACGCTGCTATTTTTTCTCAAAGAAATTGCTTTCCCAGACACGATCCTGCTATTGCGACATTTCGATGTCTTGTACGCGCCGCTTCCCTTGGTTTCCTACCGTTTGGCAGAGAGCAACTCTAGTTGAAACTTCGCAAACCGCGTAACCCCATACTTCAAACAATTACTGATTGCGCTGAAGAAACGTGCTGGCAAAAAATCCTACAGTGGCTAACAGCATTACAGCAGTTGCAGCCCATCCTAGGATTTGGAGCAGTCGCGGCAAACGGAATTCGCCGACGATTTTCTTATTCCCCGACATTAACATGAGGACGAACATCAGAGGCACGGCCACGATTCCGTTTAGGACGGCCGACCAGTAAAGGGCCTTGATGGGGTCAAGGCCGGCGAAATTTAGGACCACGCCCAAAGCCGTTGCCGCGGCAATGATGGTGTAGAATCTGGGGGCTTTCGACGGCTTACTCTCCAACGAAGCTCGCCATCGAAAGGTCTCGGAGACGGCATAGGCAGCAGAGCCCGCCAAAACCGGAATTGCGAGCAGACCTGTACCGATAATTCCTAATGCAAACAGCAGAAACGCAAAGTGGCCTGCTAGTGGCCTCAATGCCTCAGCAGCGTCCGCCGCGGACCGTATTTCACTGTGTGTCCCCGCAGCGTACAAGGTCACGGCGGTCGTCAAAATAATAAAAAAGGCCACCGCATTTGAAATGGCCATCCCAACACGGGTGTCGACGGCAATACGATGAAATTGAACTCCAGCCTGGGACGGTTTCTTTAAGAGCGGTTTCTCTCCGGGATTTAGACGAACGTCCTCCGCTTCCTGCGAACTTTGCCAGAAAAACAAATACGGGCTGATCGTCGTGCCGAGCACCGCGACAATCGCCATCCAATAAGGTGACTTCCATTCCAACGACGGTACTAACGCACTTTCAACGACGGAAAGCCAGGGAATGTGAACGACGAACGCGGCGATGACGTAGGCGAACAAAGCCAACGTAAGCCACTTTAAATAAAATACGTACTGGCGGTAAGGAACTAGGATCTCAAGAGTCAAAGAGACAAGTCCGAACAGCACGGCGTACAACGACGAGTGGCCGCCAAGCACCAATTGAGCGGCGGACCCCATAGCCGCCACATCGGCGGCCAAATTGAAAATGTTTGCGAAGCACAGTAAAGCTATAACACCGTACACCAGCGGTTTCGGATAATATTTCCGGAGGTTTTCGGCAATGCCCGCGCCGGTAATTCTGCCGAATCGTCCGCAAATTTCCTGAATAGCGGCCATGAGCGGATACGAGAACACCATCGTCCATAGCAACCCCAGCCCAAAGGTTGCGCCCACTTGAGCGTAGGTGGCGATCCCGCTCGGGTCATCGTCAGCTGCACCTGTGATTAGGCCTGGTCCCAACCGGAACAGAAAGTCAGCAGTGACAGGCCGTCTGCGCGATCTGGAAACGAATTTTCCGCTCGTCGGGTTCGTCAGTTCTTCAGGCATGGGTGGTGTCAGTCGACGAGTGTTCAGTACGTCTCGCCGCTCAAACATTCCTCGGTTTCGTCTTGATTGTCAGTTCCAGCGGCCTCAACAACATCCTCGTTTTGGCAGATACATAATTGGCGGTGTCATTCGGACATTTCAACCTCGCGCGCTCCCACTTTACCTATGATGAGAATTGGTGCGCTTCTGCGGTTACCTTGGAGTCCAGCGCATCGCCGAACAGTATCTCGCGATTCCGCCCGAGCCGTTTGGCCGTATAGAGAGCCTGGTCCGCCGCTCCGATGCTAACTTCTGGAGTTCCAGTGGCGTTGCCAATCTCGGCGATCCCCAGGCTGATGGTCACGCGGATCGGGACTTTCCCGAAACCGAGCAGTGAGACCGCATTGCGAAGCTTAGCGGCCAGAATCATGGCATTGGGGCCAGAGGTCTCTGGCGCAATCACCGCGAACTCTTCTCCTCCAAAACGGCACAGTATGTCGGTAGTGCGGATATTTTTACGGCAGGCTTCCGCAACGGCTTTCAGCACTTCGTCGCCGGCCTGGTGCCCGAAGCGATCATTCACCTTTTTGAAGTGATCCACGTCAAGGAGCAGCAACGATGAGGTCCTGCGGTGCCGGACGCAGCGCTGCACTTCTTCCTGCAGGCGTATTTCGAGATAGCGGCGGTTGTGGATTGCGGTCAGGGAGTCCATCTCGGAATCGTGCTGGGCTGCGCCGCGTTTGGTTTCCGAACTGTCCAATGCTCGCGCCAGGGCCCACACCGCGATTACCGTTAGTATCATATTGCTCATCACCACCATGGCCAATCGTAATTGGCCGAAGTTAGAGCGGAGGAAGACCAGCCCCACCATGATGGGGATAAAAATAGCCAGCGGAACCATCCGCCGAACCACCGCTCCCCCGGAGGTATGTGCCCGAAAAATACGGCCAAAACCGCGTGATTTGTCAATGAACAGAAATCCCAGCGCGAGGAGGATGAACGCGATCCCGGTGTGGATGGCCATCGAGGTATAGCGGATCGACCCGTAAAGCACCGGGACACCGTACAAATACCCAACGACTGCGAAGGCCGAACTAGCGGCGGCTACCACCGCCAGCGAATCACTGAGCCGTTCACTCTTTCCAAAACGAAACGGGAACAGAAAAATTCCAGTGATTACAAACGCCACCGCTGTGAAGAGGGCCATCCGGCCTGGATGCGGCGATGGGACGGGATCGTGGAACAGCAGCTGATCGATGCCGGGGTCGGTACCGCTGAGATATTCCCAAACCGAGACTGCGCCGAGAAGGACCACGATGGCGGCAGAGGTCGCCTGCAGAACCCCATGGCCGCCGCGGTAGACCAGATAGAGCGCCAACGCCGCGCATAGAAAAGCGATTGCCGTGTTCGGCTTCATGCGCACCAGCCCGGGCATAACGGTCATCAGCGGCTCGATATTCAGGATCCAACCGAAGAGCACCGCGACGCCGATGGCGGCGACGGCTTCAGAGGCGAAGAGCGGAAGGCGTTTTGTTTCGAAATGCATCACTTCCCACAATGAACCGCTGTCGACCAGAATTGGTCATGGTTGTCCAAAGCAGCATTGCAGAGAGTCAGCGGGATAGTTGCAAAAGATCGCGAGGACCAATCTCGGTGGCTGGAACCGCGCCGTTCGGGCGGATCAAATCAGTGAAAGATGTCAACCCACGGAAGAACCAAGAGAAGAGGTAGAACCGCCAGAACAACAGATCTGCCGTAGCGCCCTTATATCCAGCACCAGCAGGAGCGCCAGACACCAACTAACTGGCTAAGGTTGTAAGGTTCGTACTAAAACTGCACCTTTGAATCAGCGCACGCTGGCTTGATCGCGGCAGCCCAACACGTTGAGCACTACGAAATGGCAGGCTACGGATGCGTGCGTTCGTACGCAAGGTTGCTTAAAGAAAGGCAAGCCGTCGCACTCCTGACCAAAACTTACCAGTAAGAAAAAGAAACGGACAAGAAGCTGACAGCGCTTTCCGCAGCGATTAACGTTGAGGCGATGGAGTCCGAAGATTAATCGAAAGAACACAAGAGGCTTCCTCATGAGAAAAAGAACTGGAAAACTAACACGCAAACCGAAGATTCCAAAAACAAAGGGGGATAAGATGGACGATCAGAAAAATTTGGGCGAATCAACAGCAACTGCACTCGGCGACACAGCTGCTGCGGTGAACAAGGCGGCTTCAGATGCGGCGTCTGGAGCGAAGGACAGCTAGCGGGGGTAGGTAGAAGAGCAAAAGGAAAGTTCCATGAAGCAACCAGCTATTTTCGTAACGCTGACATCAACGGGATGGTTGAAGATGTTCAGGGGGTCGTGAAACGTTATCCAGGATCCGCTGTCGCCGCCGCTTTGGTCTTCGGTTTTCTGTTAGCTCACGCCATGCAGCGGCGCGATTAGCACCTCCGTGCTCGCAGATAGCTGTGAAGTCCACAAACGCCGTCTACCCGTTCTCCTGTGTGGCGAATGGTCATTTTACAACCTATCCTTCCGCAACACTCCAGCCAGAAGCTATCCAACACGTCACGAAAGGAAAACATGTATACAAAGCAGCGCATTATTTCGTTAACCCTAATAACGCTTTCGCTTGTGCCGATTGCAGGTGCTCGGATCTCTCAAGACTCGCAACAACCAGCCCCTGATAATACAAAAATGAATCAGCGGGATAAGGACAAAGCAGCTCCTACAGCCGACCAACAGAAAGCCAACCCTTCGGATCGAGAAATTACCCGGAACATCCGCGCCTCGATTCATAAAGACAAATCGCTATCCACTTACGCCCATAACGTCAAGATCATCGCGCAAAACGGTAAAGTTACTCTAAAAGGTCCGGTACGTTCCGAGGGCGAGAAGACCAACATCGCCGCGAAGGCGACAGCAGTCGCTGGCGACGGAAATGTAGACAATCAACTAGATGTTGCCTCAAAGTACTAACGGGCTCAACTAAATTTAAGAGGAGACTAGAGAGATGACTGAGAACAAGAAGACATCGGTGCTAGGAATTTACACTAACCGTGAGACCGCAGAGCGTGGCACGGATGCATTAATTAAGTCTGGTTTTCAGGCTTCGGACATTTCCGCGCTTGTGCCAGAGAACCTGGGTGCCAAGGCGATTGGAACCGAAAAGGCCACCAAGGCTCCAGAAGGCGCGACGACAGGCGCAACGTCCGGCGCGGTTCTCGGCGGCGGTCTTGGATTGTTGATTGGTATCGGCGCTTTGGCAATTCCAGGGCTCGGGCCTTTCATCGCCGCAGGTCCGATCATGGCAACGCTCGCCGGCATGGGTGTCGGCGGCACAGTCGGAGGATTAACTGGAGCGTTAGTAGGACTTGGAATTCCCGAGTACGAAGCTAAGCGTTATGAAGGCCGGATGCAGAAAGGCGGGATTCTTCTCTCCGTCCACTGCGATACTTCCGATCAGATCAAGCGCGCTAAAGAAGTCTTGAAAAATTCAGGAGCCGAAGACATTTCTTCCACCACTGAATCGTCGGCGGGGACGACCGGACGGTAGGCGACTATTAGATGGCAAAAGATGGGGAATCGCTGACAGATAGCCGCGTTCCCCCATCTTTTCTTTATGTGTCAAATGGAACAGACACAAGAACAGCCGCACACCCGAATATCCATGTTCAGCTTGTGCTGAAGTTATTTTGAATAACTCGGTTGAATTGACCGGGGTGCCCGGACTGAGCCCGTATGGCTGCTACTTGGAATTGCCAGGCCATTACGATGCCCGGTCAATGCCCGCGGAAGCGGAATAACCTTTCATTTTTGCCCGAAAGATTAGCCGAGGCGGTGGGCGGCCTGACAATTCGAACCGGCTGGGAGTGATTTCCACTTCTCCGGTAAGGCTGTTATCAGGAGCTGGGCGTTCTTACTTGCTGGCAACAAGCGGCTCGGTAGGCAGGCGCAAAAACTTCGACACTGAAAGACTCCAGCGTCGTCGGAGTCGTATTATTTCCCTCGGCGCTCTTGATATACGGGTAGGCCCGCATTCGCTCCGGCCCACATTTCAATCAGCAACTTCACCGTGGTCGTTGGCAATCCGATCTGAGCCAGCGTACCTGCGAGCATCGGTAGCGGAACTTGCTTATATTCCAGATCTGGTTGCCAATCGCTTTGCCTGCTATGGGCGTTGCTTCACTCATCGAGATATCGCGTTCCCCATGCAGCTCCTGAATCGAACCTCACTTGCCTAGCGGTCTGTGGGGATTACGATGAACAACCACAGACCATACGCACGCTTATTGAGGTTTGAGCCCCGCGGAATCCATAATACGCGCGGCGCGTTCGCTCTCGCTCAACACGAAGGACGCGAACTCCGGCTGAGTCATGGTCATCGGATCGGCGCCATGCTTCGCCGTCCAGTCGCGCAACTCCGGTGTAGCTAAGGCGCGCGCGATATCCTTCGCTAGCTTGTCCACCACTGCGTCGGGCGTGCCTGCGGCCACCCAGACTCCGTACCAAATCGGGAAGTCATAGCCGGCGACACCAGCCTCCGCGATAGTAGGAATTTCGGGGAGCAGGCGCGAGCGTTTCTTGGTCGTCACGCCCAGCGCGACGAGCTTACCGGCACGTATATCGGCGAGGGCGAACTCAATGGGCGACATCATGTACGTGATGCGGCCCGCCACCGTACTGGCAATGACTTCGGCGATCGAGTCGCCGGGTCCCGGGGGCACGTATACGGCTCTAACGCCAACCGCTCGATCGAATTCCTCGAGTCCCAAGTGCGTAGCCGTGCCCGTGCCGGTGGAACCGAACTTCAGCTCCCCCGGTTTCGCCTTCGCCGCGGCAATGAGCTGGCCGACAGTAACGATACCCGACAGTTTGCTCGCGACTATCACGTAGGGCTGGCTGGTGAGCGGAGCGACCGGGATGAAGTCTTTCAAAGGGGCATAGGGAAGTGTTTTCACGAGTGCGGCGCTGTAGGCCAATGCGCTGGTGTGCACGAGCAAAGTGTGACCGTCGGCGGGGGATTTCCCGACGAGGGCCGGCGCCGCCGTGCTGCCTGCTCCTGCATGGTTCTCGACGGACACAAGCTGGCGCCACAGTTCAGAGAGCTTGGGGCTGAGGGCACGGGCCACCAGGTCGGGGCCACTGCCGGCACCGAACCCCTCGATCATACGCACGGGCCGCGTTGGATAGTCGAGAGAGCTTTGCAGCATCACTGGCAGCAAACAAACAGCGCCTAAAGCGATTCGAGCTAACATGCTCCTACTCCCTCACCACAATCTTGACCTTCCTTGTCCCCCACGTAACTTTCGATTCTCCGCGGCAAGGTCGCTCTACGTCAATTGAGATCTTCTCCGCTGGATGTGGAACGACACGACACTGAGTAACGGGGACGCAACTATGGACCGAGGGTCGGCCACTCGGAAGTTATCGGCTAGGTCCTGACAAACGCCGTTACGTGGGAATTGGCCTAGAGAGGGCACATGTCCGATCATCCGACTCATCGGGAGGTGATCGGATCGCAGAGGCATGGGATAGAGGGCTATTTTTCTTGACTCCCTTCAGTCCGCATACGGTTCGCTCGATCTAAAGGCTTCTCGCGGGCAGGATTTAGAACCTAGTGGTCGTCGCGATGGTAGTTGTGGTCGCGATCACGGTCGCGGTAGGCGTCGGCATCGTAAGAGGGATATCGACGGCGGTACGATTCATTGTCGTAGTCGCGACGGTCGAAATCGCGGCGATTATAACTGCGGTAATCGTCGCGGTCGTAGTGATACTTACGGCGCAGGCGTCCCTGCTTTTCGTACTCCTCGTTGAGTTCATGGCGCCAGTGGCGGGCCTGGCGGCTGTCGTAGCCATGATATTCAACTGCTTCGTGAAGCTGCCACTGGACTTTGGCGATGCGGCGATTGCAATCATCCCAGTCGTTGGCTTTGGCTTTGGGGGCTCCACCAAGGAATACTAGGGTACCGAGAAGTAATGCGGGCAACACCGGTTGGAACCACGACGCGACCGTTCGCACCTTGAATGACATGGAATGCTCCTTTGGGCTTCCCTCGCCGGGATGGGGCGCAGTCTCATGGTTTTTAAACACCAGGACGGAAACAATGTTGCGGGGGGTTAGAGTGGTGTGAATGGCGGGCGATGAATCGTCATCGACGCGGTTATTTATCAATCGTCATAGACCGTGTATTTTTGCCAGGAAAGAATGTGGTGAAAGATAAGGTTGTGCAGGCAAAGTTTCATTGGGCGGTTGAGGTCGGTGGTGGTTTAATGGGGCAGACGGTTGTGGTCGAATGGAGGAAGCAGATGAGATTGAGAAGGGATCACTGACCAGCGTCGTGCCGCGTTTAAAGTTTCAGTGGAAGTCACTCGGCTTTAACCGGACGACAAGTTCCCAGCGCGCCGCCCGCGCTAATCCTGTCCCGGTTCCTACTTCCACCAATCCGCCCTGATACCAGTGCAGACCATCAATGCCGGCAAGCGTGCCGTGTTCTTGGGTAATGACGTCCCGCACTTTTTATACCCGCCACAGCTCGTTGCAGCCTGACCCTTCGGCCAGTTGGCGTTCAGGCATCCGCGTGCTTTAGCGGGCGTGTCCTCGACCTCTCCGCAAGCTAGGGTAAAGAGGTATGGGAGGATTAAATAATGCGCAGTCTTGTGAAATTGAGTTTGGTTTTAGCAATGGTCTTAACCGGTGGGTCGGCTATGCGGGCGCAGGTGTCAGTGGGCATATCCATAGGAGTGCCGCCGCCACCGCGAGTGGTATACGCCGAGCGAGTGGCTCCGGAGCCGGGTTTCGTTTGGGTGACAGGCTATTGGTATCCGATGGGACACCACTATAGGTGGCATGAAGGCTACTGGACGCGACCGCCATATGAGGGCGCCTATTGGATAGCACCGCGGCACGATGGAAGGCAGTATTTCGTGGGCTATTGGGCCGGTGAACGCGGCCGGGTGGAGCATGATCATCATTGGGACCGTGAACACGACGGAGATCGGGACCACGATGGCCGGGAAGTGCGCTATCGCGAACATAGTCACGAGCATGACCGCGACCATGATCGTGATCACGACCGCGACTAGCACGGTAACCCAGTTCTTAATGAAGCATTTTTAACTCACAAATATAATTGTTGAGGGCCCCGTCGTTAGTAATCCGAGCGGAGCCTTTGCTTATCCAGATGAGGCCGCCGGCGTCGACATGACGGCACCGATGCGCATCGGTGTCCGGCACTTCTTTCAGCTCGGCACTGGTGGCCGGCGCCGCGGACATACTGTTGTTTCAGTCTAGCGTTGTAAAACACGCAGGGCCATCGCAATTCCAGCAACGGGACGTAGCGAGAGCTTTGCGGAAGGCAGTTCCTTGCGGCACTAATGATTCACTGGGCGGCGGCTGCTTAGATATGACCGAGGCCATCGCCTACAATACAAAGCATGGTGGTGCCAGGACGACCTCGAGTACCACCAAGCAAAGTAATAGCTGTGGATAAGTTATTATTCGCCCCTCCCCGAAGGAAGCCCGGCTGTGGCCGGGTTCTCGCACTCATCATCAAACAATTGGGTTCGTCCAACCCTTCCAGCTGCACTGACTTCCGTAGCGACGGAGTATTTATCAGCTTCCCACACCGGAAAGTGGGGCAACGCTCCCTTCCTTCGACGTACCCTGCATCTGCTCAACGATCATGGCAAACAGATGATTCCGGGTCTCAACTCTCACTCCCGCACGGGTGATATAGCGAATCACGATGTCGAGACCAGCCCCGGCTGGTCTGACATTGACCGAGGGCATGGCGCTAAACTGTGGCGACCCTTCTTCGTGCGTCACCGTCTTCCATTCCGTTTCCGCCATTTTCGCATCCGCTTCCGTGGTCTTCACCGTTGCTTCATAGATCTCTTTAATAAGAGGATGGATACCCGGGCCCGGAGGAACGCTGACCTTGATCTCATCCCACATCCACTGTCCCACGGTGGAGAAGTTGAAATACTTGCCGCGTATGGCATAACCGTTTAAAAACGAGACTCTTCTGCCCGTAGGGTGGCCATTGGCGGTCCAGTTTCCCGTCTCTAGTAGCCAGGTACGGAACAGACCGAGATGTACCACCTCACCGCCTACTCCATCGATCTCTACCCAGTCCCTGACTCTGACTCCGTTTGGTCCCATCAGAACAAACCAACCGCAGAACGCTAGAATGAAATCCTGAAAGACCACGGTCAGTCCTGCGGTCGCCAGACCCACGATCGTCGGCATCTGCTGTGGGACTCCGAATACGGCCAGCAGGATTAGGACGAGACCGACCAGTTGCGTTCCCATATTTAGCACCGTTTTCAACGTCTGCTTTTGGCGAGGATCGTGGACCATTTTCTCCAACGCCACCTGGAGAGCCCATCCCGCCAGGATCATCAGCATACAGATCGCTGCAAGTAAAGCCAGGGACCGCAATATCAAATGAAGTACGATCTTTCGCTGTATCTGGACTTGCTCCCCCCATCGCTCATAGATTGCTACAAGTTGCTGTTGGGCTCCGACACGATCATTGAGGATGCTCTGGATGTTTTGCTGAGTGCTTATCTGCCGCAGCCGAGCGATTCCCTCGGTACTCGATTCTCGAATGGCTTTATCGCCAAGGCTGGGGGCTTCTGCCTTTAGCGTTGCCCGATCGGCTGTCAACGCCGCAACGTCGGCCCTGGCCAACTGCTCCGCCTGCGCAACCAGTTGCTTCCGGTTGTGGATTGCTCGGAGCGATTCCAGCTGTTGTGCTAAAGTCCTGCACTGTTCGGCCGAGGCAACAGCAGTTTGCCCATAATCCCTAGACGCATTATCCCCATACTGCTTCATGACGGCTTGGTATGCCGCTAATTCCTGCTGGAGCTTGACTCGCTGATCTCCGCTTTCGCGCGCTAGGTCTTCGATCGAATCGGCCAGCTCATTTTGGTCAAGGACGAGCTGCGCCTTCGCGATCTCTAAGTCTCTGCCATTAGGACCTGCACCGACTGCTTTCGCGCGCGCGCCAGCACTGAATGATGCAATCCGCGCCTCGTCGTTTTTAATGGTTTCTTGAAGCTCCTCGACCCTTTGCTGCAATGCCAAGAGCTTGCCGCTTAGTTTTGGTTTTTCAAGGCTTGCCTGACGTAGTGACTGCGAGAACGCCTGGTCGACTTCGTGATCCGCCAAGCGTTCGGCGTCCCGCGCGAGTTCCCGCTCCTCCGCCGACTGTGCCAAGGCCGCCAGAGTTGCCGCCGTCTGCCAGGGCCGTTGATCCACGACGCCGCGTGGTACATAGGCGCCCGTCCAGCGCCCGTCCCTGGCTTGCAAGAAGGGGAGTTCAGACATTACACCGCGAGTCAGGAAAGCACCTGCCAGGGTGATCGCCAACACAACCATTGCGATTAACACAATCATCAGACGGGTCCGATTCATACGCACACCCTTCGTTAGAACATCTGGCTAACTGTATTGCAAGTGCAGAACAAACTTAGCCTAACTGCATATCAGACGCCCGCCGTGGGTATTTTCTGCGTCCAGGTCGTCCGCTAAATGCACCGGTAATCACGTTTGAGGGTCTCGCGGACTGCAGGAACTTGCATCATAGGAGGAACAGTAGCGCCGTAGCAAGCGCAGTCGAGAACCTCAGAAGCGGATTGTAAGCGCCGCTCTTTTGCAGAGCTGGGTCGCGCACTTTGCGGAAGCGCCATTGCAGTTCCCGAGCAAGTGGTCTAAAACATACATAGACTCCGCGCCGGAGGGCACTTCGGCGAAACACATGCCCCGCATCTCTATCAGTGTAGCTTTCGTCGTCGCGAGCTTCAGTTTGGCGGCTACGACGGTGTCCGCGCAAAATTTATTGGTGGCTGTCCGACAACAATTTGGGGAGCCTCTGTCGGAGGAAGCCATCGTGCGTGTTTTTTCGCAGGCAAACGCCCAGATCGACATGGCCACCACCGGTAACGGGCGGACCGCCGCCGGCACTGCCAGCTTCGGCGTCAAACCGGGTGACTACGAGATTCAAGTCGAAGCGGAGGGATACAAGAACGGAGTCGAACACGCCACGATCACTCCCAGCGGGCAGACTTCTCTCGTATACGTTTTCCTTACTCCGGTTGGGAGTTCCAGCGCGCCCGCTGCTGGGAGTGGCGCGGCCACCACTCAGGATATCCAGCGGGAGTTGAACAAAAGTCTCGCCGCGCTACGGCAAAACAAGTTTGCCGAAATTGAGACCACCGCGCTAATCGGACAAGTGAAATCCGCCGAAACCCATACGTACAATTGACCGACTACACAGGCAAGAAGACTGACGCGGTTTCAGACAACGGCCATCTGACCCTGATTACTTCCGGGTAGCCCGTCATCCGCCCGCAATTTGCGGCGGGCGGGGTTGGAGCTCTTCGTTAGCGCACTTTTTTTCTTGTTTCCACTGGTCCGCGGTGTTCCAGCGCCTCAGGGCATTGACTCCTGTGTTCAATGTTATAGGCTGGCCCACGACGCACAATGAAAATGCACCAGCTGAAACGAAAGCACGGCATGACACGACCTGGCCCACAACCTAACGAGTATCTCCTCGGACATAGTGCAAATGAGGAGGAGCGCCTCCGGAAGCAGCCCCAAGAACTCGCGCCGGATTCAAAACGCCTTCTCGATCAACTCGATATTAGACCCGGTGATCGAGCGATTGACATCGGCTGCGGACCGCAAGGGATTCTCGATCTGCTTTCGGAACGGGTTGGAGCGCGTGGAAGGGTTGTAGGACTGGAACAGAGCGAATCGACCGTTCATTTGGCAAGGCAATTCATCGCCGAAAATGATCTACGGAATGTAGAGGTGCTGCAGGGAGACGCCAACGCAACAGGCCTGCCGAAAGCTTCATTTGATGTGGTCCACGCCCGACTTGTCCTCGTAAATGTGCCCGACCCGCGGCGCGTGGTGGAGAAGATGGTCGACTTGGCCCGGCCCGGAGGCGTAGTGGCCAGCCATGAAGCTGACTGGGGGCGTTCCTTTGCGATCCGCCGTTGCCTGCCTGGGACAGACTGTCGGAAGTTCTCGAAGCATACTCTCGGAAGAACGGGATTGGTTTGTTCGTGGGAAGAAAGACGCACCAATTGTTCCGCGCCGCCGGTCTCATCGACATTCAGGTTAACGCGATTATTCAAAGTCTACCCGCCAGGCCACAATCGGCGCAACATTTTGCGCGATTTTCTTGAGAACGTGAAAGATCGAATTCTCGCTGAAAACCTCATGACGGAGACGGAATTCCACGAACGTCTCACGGAACTGCAGCGCCACCTGGATGACCCAGGCGTGCTGGTGATCTCTCATCTGTTCCTTCAGGTTTGGGGAAGAAAACCGGGAAAAACTTGTGTTCCTGAACGGAGCGCGTGAGGTGATCCGTCGGCCGAGAACTCACATCTCTGTGGACCAGCCTGCGCTAGGCTCTCCGGGATGAGTGAGCGCTCCAAGTTTTTTTACGGTTGGTGGATTGTCGCAGTTTCTGCTATCGGACTTGGCCTTGGCTATGCCCCAATCATCGTCTATTCGTTTGGGGTCTTCATCAAACCGCTCACTCAGGAGTTGCATTCGAACCGTGCCAGTATTTCTCTTGCGTTCACGCTTGCTAATCTCTTGCAAAGCGTCAGTTCGCCGCTCGCCGGGCGGCTGGCCGATCGCTTCGGCGCTCGAAGGGTCATCCTCCTGTCGAGCGTCATTTTTGCCTTGCTCCTAGTTTCCTCTCACCTACTCTCGCCCAAACTCTGGGATTTTTACGTATTTTATGGTTTGCTCGGTTTTGTGGGCAGTGGGGCAGCGCCGATACCCTATGTCAAGGTCATCTCGCGCTGGTTCGACCGGCGCCGAGGCTTGGCCCTGGGACTTACCATGTTTGGAATCGGCTCTGGCGCGATCCTGATGCCCGCTCTGGCCCAGAGACTCATTGCGATGCTCGGTTGCCGTTCAACCTACATGGTCATTGGGCTACTTGTCCTGGTGGTTTCCGTACCTGTCGTCGCGTTTTTTCTGAAAGAATCTCCCGAGGAGATGGGGCTGCTACCGGATGGCGCGATTGCTGCACGACACGCTGCTGAGAGACAAAACACCCGGGAAGGGCTGGCCTGGAGTGATGCCCGGCGCAGCAAAGCCTTCTGGCTCATGGTCGGCGCAATTTTTCTGGTCGGCGCCAGTGTCCATGGTTGTGTGGTCCATCTTGTCCCGCTGCTCAGCGACCAAGGAGTCTCGTCGAATCGAGTGGCCTTGGCCACGTCGCTTCTCGGAAGTGCTCTCTTAATCGGTAGAGTGGGCTCTGGCTACCTATTGGATCGCTTCTTTGCACCGCATGTCGCTCTGTGTTTATTTGGGGCGGCGGCCTGTGGGATCGCTCTACTGCGAATGGGAGCAGCGTCTGGACTTGTTCTTCTCGCCGTGTTTCTGATCGGTCTCGGAATGGGCTCCGAGGTAGATATCATCGCCTACTTGGTAAGCCGCTACTTCGGTCTGCGCGCCTTTGGCGAAGTCTATGGCTACGCCTTCGCCTCCTATGTTGTGGCGGGTGCATTGGGTCCGTGGTTAATGGGGCTAGGGTTCGATCACTCCGGTTCTTATGGTTCAGTCCTGGTGGGCTTCTTCGTGGCTACGTTACTGGCGGTGGTCTTGATGACATGGCTCGGACCATATCGCTTTCATCCTGGATAAAGCAAATCCGCATATAAGCTTCCCTTAGAAGCGGCCTATGCATTTCGGTTCGAGCTACAGCGCGATGACTCCTGGATGGTCGGCAAACCTTACCTTGGGATTGCTTCACGCTTGCCCGTAATCCGACCGCAACGGGTGACGAGGCCCCCAGACTAGAGCAATCCAAGGTGGTCTGGATACTTGGCCTGCAGAGAGCTCACCAAGACTTCGAATTCGGAAAGACCGTGCAGATTTTGGAGACACGAGTCCTTCATAAAGAATGGCCAGCACGCGAATCCTGTGCTCACGCTCCGCTCAAGCCATTCAAAGGCTTCAGTTGGCCGCCCCAGTACGGCGAGAATACAGGCGACCTGATAATAAGTATGGTGGGCGTGTCCAAAAGTTTTTGCGCTGCTGCAGGCACGAGTCAGACACTCAAGCGCCGGTCCAGCCCTCCCCATCAAGGCGTGATAGACACCCAGCAGACTGACGATCATCGGTTCTTTGGGCAGGAGCTTTACCGCTTCATCAAGCCGGGCTTTCGCCTCTTTCCAATCCCCCGTCATCATGGCCGGCTGCGGAGCAAAATAGATGGGATACTTATTGCCAGGACTCTCGGTTCGCCATACGCGGATCTCTTCCTGAGCCAAGTCGATACTCTCGACTCCAGATATACACTTGGACAATACTGTGACTGACGGCCTTTTTTGGTTGGAATGGCCGCCCTCTCGCATACATTTCACGAGCGTGATCGAGCAGTCCGATGTGCGCCAGAATTGTGCCCAGACGGTTGTAAGCATGAGGCAGATTCTTCTGCAGGGCGAGTGCTCGCCGCAGTTCGGAAATGGCTTCAAGATGCTGGAAGTTTTTCGATGGTCCCCAAAGCAGAAAAGCATTGGCCACGTGTCCTTCGGGCAAATCCGGATTCACTTCAAGCGCGCGACGACAGTGAAACTCTGCCTTCTCCAGCCATATGCTCGTTGGGTCAAGCTCGAAATGGTGAGTCGCACACACAAGCGAAAGGGTTGCATGTGCAAGGGAGAAACTTGGATCTCGCGTGACCGCATTGCTCAGACGTTGTGCCGCTTCCTCCAGCAGCGCAGGATCGCCGGATGAGCTAAGTCGGTAGCCGCGCACGAATTCCGCATAAGCCAGTGGATCTTTGCTATACCGCGGGCGCTGGCCGACCGCCGGTGGATGCAATGGCCTCCTCAATGCAGCTGGCGATTTGTTTGGCAATCTCATCCTCAATGTCGGACAGACGCTCGACATCGAGATCGCACTTCCGTCGGAAACCCGCGGCCCGCAAATGTGTGTCGAACATCTCCAACGAAAGACGCCATTGCCCCTTCGATTCCTGGATGGCGCCATGGACTACGAAGCGGACGCCGAGATGTGAGCCCACATCCGAAGCTGTCATCTCGGCCGGCACGCTGAGCATTGCTGAGGTCGGTAAGACGTCCACCCCCTGCAGATTTCCGAGACGGGATACCAGTGCGTCTGCAAATCCGAGACACACGCCCTGGTCATCGGGGATTTTTCCTAGGAGAAACAGTGGACGCACGGCGAGCGACGGGCGTTCGCCTCGCACCGAATCTAGCTCCTGGTCAGCCTCGTCTGCCGGCCTTTGTTCGAATCCGGATTGCGGGAAGCGGGCGTCAATCACTCTTACTGGCCCAATGAAGCGATACCCTTTACCAACTACAGTCTCTAGAAAGCGCGGCTTAGCTGAGTTATCGCCCAGGGCTGCACGGATTTTTCGGACAATGTTGTTTATGTTTGGCTCTGTATCGATAAAAAAATCCGAACGCCAAAGTTTTGTAACAATGTCCTTGCGCGAAACCAACTGTTCTCTCCTGCCAACAAGAAAAATTAGCAGTTCCATCGGCTTCTTCTCGAGCTTCACTCGTCGCCCAAGGTGGCGCAGCTCGTAGCGCCCGAGATCCAACTCAATTTCACCAATCCCCCGCAGTGCACTCGGCATAAGGCTCTCTGGCAGGCATTATCCTTTAGGATTACGTCATTTACGAAGATATACGAAAGATAGGTAAAAGTTATCTGGCCTCAATTGAAATTCGCTCTCAGTTGGAGGAATATTCTGACCGGTCAATATCTTATGACGGAGGAGAGTATGAAACGAAACAAGTATCTCATTATCGCAGCGGCCGGATTGTTGTGCGGCGTGGGTCTGGTCGTTACGATTGGAGCGCAGACCGCTTCTTCTGAAAAACATGTCTTCACGCCTGATGCGATTCCCTACGGGCCAGCACCGTCATTCGTAGTCGCCGGCGCGCAACTCGCAGTGCTCGAGGGCAACCCCGGTGCGGCCAGCGGGGATTATACCATCCGCTTAAAGATGCCTGACGGATACCGCATCGCACCCCATTGGCATCCTCAACGGGAAAACGTGACCGTCATCTCTGGAACTTTCAAGGTCGGGATGGGAGACAGCTTTGACGAGAGCAAGATGGGAGCTTTCCCGGCCGGCAGTTTTGCTTCCCTCGACCCCGATATGCATCACTACGCGATGGCCAGTGGAGAGGTCGTGGTCCAAGTCCACGGCAAATCTCCGTTGCAATTCAATTACGTCAATCCTAACGACGATCCAAGCCGTAAGAAATAATCGATTGGGCCGTTGCCACTAGCGACCGGCAGCGGCTTTGGATGGATGGTCCGCTATCCTTCAACAACCGCGCACTCGGCTCAACGATTCGGCTCGACGCCGATGCGATCATTGACGGCTGATCGAATCCGCTGTCTGCACCCAAGGTAGCGCTCTGTCGTTTGAACCGAAACGTGCCCCAAAAGAAATTGGATCTGGTCCAGCTCGCCTCCCGAAGTATGGCAGAGTCGAGCACAGGTCCGTCGCAGATCGTGCAGCGCCAACTTTGCCATGCCGATGCGCTTGGCGGATTCTTTCACAATGTGCCAAACCGCCTTCACCGTCATGCCATCTCCCCATGTCCTTCCGACTTTGTTGACCCGGCGGAACAGCTTTCCTCGATCAATTGCGGCTGCTGCGAGCCAATCGCCCAGTTCAGTTCTCACCCAATCGGGAACTGGAACCGTTCTCACGTGGCCTCCCTTGCCGACCAGATCAACAATGGCCCAATGCTCTTCGCGCTGCTGGAGCTGATCCAATCTCAAAGCTACGGCTTCATGCCGCCTCAAGCCGCACGCGAGCAGCAATGCGAGCAATGCTCGGTCACGTTTTCCTTTCAGTCCTTGATGATCGGGGGCTTGCCAAAGTGCTTGGCCCTGCTCCGCAGTCAGCCAATTGCCGAGGCGCATTCCCAATTTCCTCACGCCTTTGACACGGCGAATACCAGCCGCCAAATCGGCGCTGAGCAGACCGCAGTCGGCGGCCTCGTATGCGAGCCGGCGCACGGCACCTAGACGTAGGTTGACGGTGCCAGGTGCAAGTTGACGGGATTCGAGATGAGACCGATAGGGCAGCACCACTATTCTGTTGAAAGCCAAGCGAGGTTCCGAACAATACCAGTCAACGAACTCATCGATGGCGTGACGATATCCTCGTTGGGCGTCCAGGCTGGTGAGGCTATTCAAGACTGCGGTTTTGGCATGTTCGAGGTCTGGAAGGCGCAGGACGGATTTTGTGCTGGTGCGTTTTCTTCGTGAGTGCGGTTTCCGCTTCATGACCGATGGCCTCCATGCCATCGATCAATGATCGGGTGATGTCAGGCGGTACGGTCAGAGTTGCCCGTCATCGCTCGCTACGGCGACTCTCCATGCGGAGTTTTCTAACTTCCCACAACGGGGCTTCGGGCCTGTTTGGCAGAACTGGCAGTCAAATACCGAGCGAATACGCTCCGCTGACAGTGTGGTTCTCAAGAAATAGCGTGTATACTTCGGCGCGTCTCGAGAAACGACTAGAATTCTCTGTACGTCTTGTTTTCACGAGGCCAAGGAGAACAACAATGCGAAAATCGTTATCGCTGTGTAGATGTCTGTTTGCCGCTGTTGCGTTGGCTGCCTTCTGCCTGCCGGGCTGGGCCCAACAAGGAAACCTCCGTACGGTGTTGTTCGTCAAGGTGAAAACGGACCAGGTGGATAACTGGAAGGCTGCAGTTAAAGATTATGTGGCGGTGGTGAAAAAGGCGGGGTCCGATCAGCCGTTTACGGTGTGGGAGTCGCAAACTGGACCTTCGCAGTACGCGGTCGTCTGGTACTCGGCCAAGTGGAAAGACAAAGAGGAGGACAATCCCAAGCTGAAGTCTGCAGCTGCAGACGTGGCTGGGATTTTTGCACGCCTGAATGGCCAAACCGACAGCATGGAAACTTGGATCGACGAAATGCAGCCAGACTTGGGGATTTCCTCGAAGGACATCTCCGCGATGGTGCGTACTAGTAGGACTCGCATCCTTCCCGGCAAGATGGACGAAGTCAAAGCACTGTTCCGCGACCAGGTTGTGCCGGCTATCAAGAAGTCCGGTACTACCTCCTACGGATTCGCGGTGGCTCGGTTTGGCACGCCCACTAACGAAATTCACACCTACCTGGGATTGAACGGGTGGGCGGATTTCGATGCACCCATGGGCGCTGAGAAGGGAATGAGCGCCGCAGATTGGAAGGCATTCCAAGCCAAATTGCCGTCCCTGACGGAGAGCACCGAGTGGACTGTCTGGAAGTTCCACCCCGACCTGAGCTACGTTCCACCGGCGAAGTAGAAGCGCCGGTCATGAGCAAGCAATAACGCCGTAGTCCAACTAAACACAAGAAGGCACGCGCATCGCGTGCTTTCTTCTTGATCTGCTATTAAATCTTAGTCCATTGCTGCTGTAACATCGCGATAGCACTTACCACCTCAGAATTAAATCAGTCAATTCGGCGACGTTGGACAACCTGAAAGATTGCTGGAAACGGCGATGTGGGAAGCTACAGTCGGGTCTTGAGCGAATCGTCGGCGAGCGGGAAGTAATAGTGCGAATCGGGCTGCTGGATTACTTCCGACTTGCTCGTTATACATGCGCAGGTCTCTGTTGCAGTACTCATTCGAAAAGGTATGGGCTCGACCGGGAACGATACGTCGGCTGAACTACCGCAGCTTCCCCCGAATTACGGTGATCGACCCAGCTGGGAGGGTGTACATGCCGTCGGGTGTGGCGGCAATCGTGACGTTCTTATCCTCAGAAGAGGTGTTGCAATACTGCACAAGAGCTACAGATCCGACGAATGAATGGCTCACGTGCTTGGCATCGTCGATGACAATGTGGACGGGGTGGGGCGCGTTCAAATCGTGATTAATCAGCATCAACGACCAATTCCCGTCGGGACGTTTGACGGCGTATGAGGTAACCACGGTCCGCGCGGCAGCGTCCTTAAGATCGGCCGAAGCGGGGAAAATCTTGTTCGCTCCCGCGCCGTGCTGCAGCCATTCGAAATTGATCAGGTGTGCGGAAGAATAAGGAGTATATGCAGAGGTGCCATATGCTCCGCCGCCATCAGGCCCGCTGCTGGGGCCGAGGTTTCCGTCACCACCAGCGCCATTATTGATGGCCGGCCGATAGAACGCCGTGCCGCCCTGTTCAAAGAATGTGCCAAACGCGTCGCACTCCCAGATGGCCTCGCCCGGCCACGCCCAAGTAGCCGGGTCCGCTTGGCCCCGCTGTGATTCCACTCTCGGAAATGATCAGCGGCACAGCCGCGGGGACGCCGTCCTCACGCCACATATGCAGGACGTGCTTCATGATTCCCGGTTCCATGTAAAGGGTCGCCCAGTCGTTCGGTGGACTGAATCCATTGATCATGAATGGATAATGTTCGAACGACATGAATGAGAGATCTTTGAGATGTCCGTGGGACTTGAGGTAATCGACGAATCGCTCCATCCAAGAAGTGCGTCCCTCATCGTCCGCCCACAGCGTGATGTCTTTGTCGACGCCTTCGAAAATTGGGCCGCCCAACCTGGCGCCGGGCGTCAGCTTGTGGACCGCATCCGCCACTTGAATGTAGATGGCACCATAGTCTTCTGGCGTCATGTGCTTGCCGTCGCACTCCTCCCCGACCTCAATTCCCACCACCGGATAACCACGCTTGTGAATGTAGGAAACCTCATTGGCGCAATCTTCGGGAGTGTCATAAATCGCTGCACATGCAACCAGCGCCGGATGGCCCATGGTCAATCCACTGGTAAAGAAATTGTCCATGCCGTTGTATTGATCGCGGCCCCCGGTGATCAGGTTGTCAGCTCGGTGCCAGGGATCGATGGAAGAACCGAAAAAGGATCCAGCCAAGTCCGCCGGCGAACCGGCGATCACTTCTTGATCTCCACCGCCCTCCAGGTGTGGCGGCGGCCCAGGTCCGGGCTCTACGCCGTTAGCCGGGTAAACAACTGCATAGTTTCCCGCGCTATCGATGATACCGACGGATAGCGTTTGCAGGGCGTAGCCAACACAGTTTCGAATGTCCTGCGCCCCGTGGGTATCGCAGGTTCCGGAGGATTTCGACATCAACACACGGACAAAGCGTGTCGCGACGGGCTATCTGAAAGCTTCAGATGGACATCCCCGCCGCTGCCACTCAACACCGCACCCGATTGAAAAGGCTTCCAGACGCCATTCGGACCCATGTCCCAGTCCATAGCGTTGTTGTCGCCAACCCAATACTGCACAACATACACGACGGCATACGGATTCACCCATTGGATATGGATCGCATTAACGGCGCGGGCGCGTGCCCATATCGATCACTACCCACTGCGGGTGCAGCGTATCGCTCTCACCCGTGAAATGGCTGGTCAGGTAAGGATTGCTCTTCCAATAACTTTGAAAACCAGCCACCAGAGGCGAATCGCCGCTGGTCATAAAGTCGCGATGGGGCAACGAATACGAATACCCGTAGTGAATGGGTTCGCCCAGGTCGGCGCTACCGACATAATAGCCGCTCTTTGTCGCCGGATCGCTCCATGTGCCGTTCTCGTTCCAGTGCCATGCCGCAAGGCGCAACTCGCTGTTGTTGCGCATGGTGATAGAACCCCAACCCAGGTTTTTGACCGCCTGAATCGTCTCGGGCTTGGTCAAGTTGTCCACCTGCTTCTTGCTGAGATCATCCATCCATGCTCCGGTCGCAGAGTCGGGATAGATCGTATTCAGAACGTGGTCCGGCGTTACGTCAACATGAACCGTGGCAACCGAATCGAGCGCGCCCACCTTGGCAAACGAATCCGCCCAGAGCTCCTGCCCATTCCGTCGTGTCTGAGCCGTTTGAGGCGGAACCGTTTGCGCATTGACGCGCAAAGGAAGGTGCAGGGATACCGCCATCAGCCAGAGCGCCCCAACTGCGACAAATAGACAAGCGCGAGACGAGACACGTAGGGAAGAACCAGCGCATGATGTTACCGCCCTAAGAACTGTAGAGTGAGGATTGAGATTGCACGCCGAGTTTACACGGACATGGCGGACAGAAAATACCGACGACGAAAGGCCCACCGTACTTCGCTCCCGGAGACGTATACCGTCGGAACTCATGTAGAGAGATCGGTGGAGCCACGCACCGGTTCACGTCACGCACGCTTTGGTATTGCGCCAGCTGTACCGGCGGCGCTTTTCCGTGGCAACGAAGACTAGGCGGCTTGAAAACTACGAGGATGTTGCATTTGACCAGAAGCGCAAAGCCACTTTGCGGAGTGGTCGGCTACCCAGAAGTTCTCCTGAGGACCGCAGTTCTAGAAGTAATCGAAGCGAACCGTCGCGGCACATGGACGATTAACGCCGTAATACCGGAAATTGGGCGAACCCCTAAACCTCTTGTCCAGGTAACGCGATTGGCAAAGCGTTACTCCGTAGCAGCTAGTCGACGATTCTCGAATTGCAAATATGGCTGCAAGCGGGAGAAGCATGCGAGTCTATGAAGCGGAGCAAGTACCGGTATCTCGTGATGTCTTGAAACTGGGGTTAGCCAGGTTGCGCATTTTCTGGCTTAGGGATTCAGCAGAGAGCTCGTGCTGATCCCGTTTATAAACCTGGGCCTGTCGCGAACCTGAAATCGCCATAGCCGCGTCCTATCCCCAGTGCGAGTGCGCCTGAGTCCCCCAATTGCTGCACCAGCGCTATATTGATGTTACACCCTTCAGTTCCCCTCCGGGCTTGCTCCAGAGTTATCGCGCTATGAGAGAAGGGCCTGCGCGCCATATGTAAAGTGTTCCTTGGCGGGTGAAAATCGCCGCAAGCTAGTCTTGGCACGACTGCCGCTGCCGTACAGCTTTGGGAAAAGCTCGACTGTCAGAGCGGAGCAAGATGGAGAACTCCCGTTTACGCCCTGAGTATATTTCGTCGGCATTTCGGCGCTGCTAACTTCGCCCGCAAGAACGGCAACTTTGTCGCACTGGAGTTCGGCGCAGGGGATTCGCTTTGCTCTGCGCTAATCGTCCAGGACATTTGGCGGGGCCAAAACCTACTTGATCGATGCGGAACCTTGCGCCTCGACCGATATAGCGGTGTATCGGCGGATGGAATCCAACCTGCGCGAATTGGGCCTGCACCCTCCCAGTCTGAACGACTGCCAGACCATGGACGATGTGGCCTTGGCCATTTCGGCTGAGTATCTAACCGAAGGTCTGGCGTCGCTGCGCCAAATACCGACCGCCTCAGTGGACTTCGCGTGGTCCCATGCGGTGCTACCCTATGTCCGACGAAACGAAGTCGCGGCCATGCTCCAGGAGATGCGCCGCATCCAGCGCCCTGACGGGGTGGCTTCACACAGCATCCCCCTTAAAGATGTGATTGGCGGAAACCTCAATGATTTACGTTTCAGCGAGAAGGTCTGGGAGGCTCCGTTCATGGCCGATTCGCGCTTTTACACCAACCGACTGCGCTACGCGGAATTGCTACGAATGTTTTGTCAGGCTGGCTTCATGCCGGAAGTGGTCGCAAGCGCTGCTGGGAAACGCTTACTGTTCCGCAATAAAATGTCCAGGGAGTTGCCGCGCTGCACGACGACGATGATGTGCCTCGTTGAAAGAATTCGATGTATTGCTTCGCTGACGGCTCTGCTCTACTTCGTTTTACTACAAGCCCCAAACCGGCGAGGTCCTGATTAACGCTGCCAGCTCAACCGGTCAACGCAACACCTTCTATCAATTGGTCCGACAATACTTCCCCCTGAAGAACCGCTCTGTTTGGCTGATGCGGCCAAAACCTAGCCAGGGTAACGTTCCGGCTGATCTAACCTAACCAGCGCTTTTGGCGTTTCTTTTATAACAATGTGGGGCGGAGTGTTGCGTCGACCTATTGAGACCGCCGCGTTATCTCTAACGACGCCGGCCTATTGCAAGAACTTTTTGAGCAGACAGGTGCGTCGGCGCAGCAACTGCGTCTGGCTCATCGCTTCACTGCACTTCATCGCTGTCACCCTAACCGGCTCGGCCTGTTTACTTCATCACTCGGTGGAGCCCACCAAACATCTCTGCGGTCACGATCAACCATGATGTGTCATGCGAACTCCCTTTCGGGAGGCGGGTAGCCTAATCAATCAGTCAGCGACTGTTTGCGCTATAACGCGCGCAGGCATCCCCGCACAGGTACCACCGTTCTTCTGTCGCATCTGCCCACGACGACAGAACTCGTTGTAGTCGATCTGATCCCGCAGCAGAATCCACAAACGGATCCCTAGTTTGCGAGCTGCAGCTACACGTGCTTTCCCCAGACCTTTCTGAAACAATTTGCGACGGTAAAAACGCTGCAGCTCCGGATCCTTGCGTACCGCGTGTATCGCCGCCTCACACCACAGAAATCGCAACAGCGGATTCCCTTGTTTCGTCAGCCCGCCCAGCCGCTGACGGCCTCCGCTAGAGTATTCCCTCGGGATGATTCCCACATAACTGGCCAGGGCCTTGCCATCCACGAACCGCGTCGGATCGCCCAGGAACACATCCGTTGCCAAGGCGGTGATGGGCCCGACGCCGGGGTGGGTCATCAACCGCGAAGCGGTGGGACGTTCGTAGGCTTGTTTTTCCACTCGCTGATTTAGTTTTTCGATCTCCATCTCAAACTTCGCGTACAAGGCTTGCAACTCACTCCGCCGATGCGCCGTGTGGGGGGCCAACGACAAAGACGCCAGTTTATTTTGTCCTGCGAGACTCCACAGCGAGGGACCTCGCCGTAGCCCGTTTGCCAAGGCAATAGCCTGGAGCGCATTCTGCACCCGCGTTCGCCATCCGTACCCACTGATGACGGTGCAGCAATAAGCCGCGCAGATCCAGAAGCTCCTTCGAAGGCAGCCAGATCGACGGAAAGCGGTTTTCACCAGCAGCTTCAGAATCAAATCCGCATCTCGCCGATCATGTTTCTGCTTCCGTGGCTCGGCCGCCCGTATGTTTGCTGGATGGCCGACCTGGCATTCGATTCCCAACTCTTCCATCAGGTTCAGAAACCATTGCATCGATCCTGTGGCTTCGATCCCTACTCGCACTGGCCGTGGAAGTTCGCAATAAAACTCCCGCACGTTGTCGCCTTCGTGCGTCAGAGTCAGATTCACAATCTCCCCCGTTTCGGTGTCGAGCATTGCCAGTGTTTGCTGGCGAGCATGCAAATCACATCCTATAACTCTCATCTCGGCCTCCTTCGGTCCGAGCACTGTTAGGGTGAATACCGAAACAGTTTACTCGAGCCGTCGCAAGGCCGTCGTCGTTATCCCATCAATCAGGACCTACGCTGAGTGATGTTCGATTGCGTCGTCAAGCTGTCGCCACGAATGGCCACATGAATGACATTTCCAGCCTCGGCGCTTAAGCGGTATGGGTAAACCAAGATAGGCACTGATGAAGGCGACAGGCTTATTCAATTCCTTGAATGATATGTCGACCGACTGGCACTTGGGGCAGTGAGGCTACTGGAACTCCCCTACTGCTTCAACGTCGAATCTGTCAGGCGGGCTTTGGTCTATCAAATTCTGAGCTTCGTCAATGTCCTGCCGCATGACCCACAGTTTGACCCCACCAAGCAAGCCAGACCAAAACCAGTCCGGCGAGACCGCGACACGCGAATTCTACCTTCAGGCGGCCGGAAATGCTCCGCCAGTTCTCCGTACTCTAAGAGCAACCGTAATACTGTATCTCCATAGCGTCTAGCGGCACCCGCTCGAGGTTTATCCCATCCAGAGGGTGGTGCGAAAACACCAGACAAATCGCCCGGGTTTAAGCATGTGCCAGAGCACCGTTTACAAGACTCGCGATGTAATCAACACGCTTTGCATTAACTGTTGACTGACCCAAACAGAGTTAGGTTCATGCGAGCACACCGTTGGCAGTCGAATCAGTTCTCGGGGCGCGGGGTTATAGATCCCCTAGCGCCCCGTGCTAATAAATGGAACAATTTTCGATTGGCTCGATGGTTTGGGTCGACGCGATGGCTGAGTGTTCTCCGGTCGAGGAACGTGGTTCCGTCGGAGACTACTCCACGGAGCCAGTTTGATCAGTAGCAAGCGCAGTCAAGCTGCCAAACAGACCGTGAGTTTCACGTTGCGTACCTGCGGTAAAGAACAATGTTGTCGACGGTCCGGCGGCGGCCCCATTTCCAAACGCCAAGGCCCACAGTCCGTCAATCGCCAGAATCGAATCGTCTGGATTTTTCACGAACCCGATGAACTGATACGTGAAGCCATTGAATGCGGCCACCCAGCCATTGCCAAAATTGCCGACCAGGATCGTATTGCTGAATACCCCGAAATCTCGCGGAGTCCAAACGACTCCCCATGGTGAATTAAGCCACGGTCCGTGCTCCAGGTGTCCAACATGGCTTCCGGCCGGGGTGAAAATTTCCACGAAGCCGTTACCGTCACCAGCCTCATCATCATGTCTCGCGGCATTTTGCTTCGCATACGTTACGAACAGGCTTCCGCCAATGTTCTGAATATTGAAGGGCGCGAAACCTCGCGGTATGTGTTGCCTATGTTCGTCGTCGCGATCATGGTCGCCATCGCCGTCGGTTTGGAATGCTTCGTCGGAAAGATGCACGCGCTTGAAATTCGTATCATAAACCTCAATGCGCCCGGCTCGAAAATTGGTCACATACAGGAAGCGCTTTCCGTTTAGATCGGCGATGGTACAGCCTTTGTATACCGCGCCGTTGGAAGAGCCATTTTGATTGTTGTCGACGAGCAGCACCGCCGCCGGTCCGCCGTTCCAGCCGGAAATGGTGCCGTCTTCAGTTACAAACAAAAATGCCGCGGGTTTGCCGTTCGGCGCCGGAATGACAAAATCCGGGCTGCCGTTGAACACCGTTCCGGTTGGCGTTGCGATCGTGCCCGCAGGGGCATTCTTCGGAGCGGGAATGGTCACAATGCCATTTCCATTAATCGGAATGATCGACCCAGTTCCGGAATATAGCGTCGAGTTCCCGGTTCCGTTATCGGAAGCCCACCAGGGCCCGGTCGGGCTGCGACTCAGTCCCCAGGGATTCACCAGACTCGAGTCCTGCACCGTCGCATTGCCGGTCACATCCGCCACGAGATTGGTCTGCGTGTAATGCTGTGCGAGCACCGTTCCCGGAAGAGTCACCGCCGCCGCGCACGGCAACAACATTTTCAAAACACTGGATATCAATTTCATCTTTTCTCTCCTCAAGAAGTTTTTTAACCGCTTTCCGAGAAATTGCCGGCCCGTTGCAAAGGTCAAGGGAGCAACAAAAAACCTTCACTGCTAAACCCGGGCCGGCGTTTGATCATCGAGGGTTGGCTTGAGCGGTTCCGCCGCCCCGGTGTAATTTTTCATGCCGTCTGGAAAGATGAAAATTTTACAAGTTCTTTACCAGCCCTGCCGATGAGCGCCCGCAAAAGCGTTGCGGCAGCAGCCTGCCGATTAATCCCGGTCGAATTCCCGCTGAGCCTCGTCCGCATCTTCCGCCAACTCCCGGAGCAAAAGGAAGAACTCCCGCGATTGACCTATGAACAGCCCGTCCGCAGCGAGCGCCTTCGCGGCCGCCATAGCCGCGCCTCTGGTCTCCGTAGGCCGAATAATCGAACACGCTGGAAGTGAACGACTCAGGAAAATCGTGGGTTCCGGCATTATCAGATTGGTCTGGAACTCTTCACCGCCGAAGGGCGGCGAATTCAAATCCGGGAAAACCACTTTCACTCCCGTGACCGGGTCAATGTCCGTCAACTGGATGACGTTGCCGGCCTTGTCGTGCCAGGTTTGAAAATGCGCGATTTCCGTCCCGCCGATGCTCAGGACAATTCGTAATACTTCGGCATTCGTCACTCGCTGCGCCAGGGATGCGTACAAGCTGGTCCCACCCTGTTCGATGGTCGCGAAATGAAATCCCGCGGTATTGGCGATCGCTTGGGTGCGGTCAGAGATACCGGATGGCTTGCTCGAGTCCGCCTTCACGTCGTCGTTGGTGCGCGGGATAGCGGTGTGTTGCCCGACCGCCAGCGTCGGAATCGCTTGCGGAAAGGTGTCGCCGAAATCCGGATTCCTCTTGCTGCTGCGGTAGCGTGTCCACCAACTGGTATCCACAGTCAGCTGCATCAGGTTGGTAAGCCTCCCAATCTGTTGGGCACCGGTAGCCTTACTGCTTGGCAGAGTCCTGAAGCGGTCCAGATTTACAGGAGTAGCACCTTTCGACTCGAGATAAGCGTTGATAAAAAGTTCATGCGTCATCTCATCATCGGTGTTATCGGAAACGTATTGCGCCATATCTCCATCCAGCTGATTTAGCGCGTTGGTGTATATTTCATTTCCGCCGGTAAACCCGGGGAAATCTCCCGTGGCCACGCCGGCCAGTTCCGCGTACTGCTGCCACAGGTCCGTCTCAAGAATTTCCGCCGCCGCCAGAAACCGCAGAATTGCCGCATCACCACGGGTCAGCCTTCCGGATCGTTCTTCAGCCGCCGCCAACTGCGCGTTGCCCAGCAGCGCCGCGCCAATCGTCATCGCCCCAGCTGTAGCCACTCCCCTTTTCAAAAACGTCCGGCGATCTGCTGCCGGCTGTCCGCCCTCTGCCTTAGTCTTCACGATCGCTCCTTTCGATTTGTTGAGGTCATGACTCATTCCGCAACCGGCTCCGGTTTTTGGAACGCCTGTCATGCCAAACGCATCATAGGAAAGTCTCGTGCGGCATTTGTCACGGTTTGGTCAGCGGACTGTCGCGCGTTGGTCAAAAGTTTGGAACAAAAGCCTGCACGAGTTTTGTATTGGAGCGGAGCCGGCGGGGTTATGATAGGCGCTTGATTTCGATCAAAAATCCGCCGAGCATGCAGCGCAAATTTTTGGAGAGTTCCGTCCGATGAGTACGGTGTTGATTGTGGAAGACAGTCCGGCGATGCAGCGCACGTTGCGCCGCCTCTTCGAAGCGGATTCTCTTTTCGTAGAGGTCGCAGCCGACGGTCCCGCCGGGCTGCGAAGCTTTCGCAAAGCCGAGCCCGATGCGGTGGTCCTCGATCTAAAACTGCCCGGCATCTCTGGAAAAGAACTCTGTCGTGAATTCAAGGCCCTCTCGTCCAACGTCCCCATTGTGGTGCTCAGCGCCAATGCTGATACCAAAGACAAAGTTCTGCTCCTCGAACTGGGCGCGGACGACTATGTAACCAAACCTTTCAGCCCCAAGGAACTTCTCGCCAGGGTCCGCCGGGCCATGCGCAGATCCAAGCCCCTTGCCGAACCTCTGACCGCAGCGCCAAGTAAACATGAAGTGCTCAGCTTTGGCGACGCCCGCGTCGATTTCACCAGCATGGTCGCTACGCATCGCGGCATTAACGTGTCTTTAACGGTGCAGGAATTCAAGCTGCTGAAATTTCTGGCCTCTTCGCCCGGCCAGGTATTCTCTCGCGACGAACTGCTCAATCGCGTGTGGGGATACAACAACTATCCCTCCAGCCGCACCGTGGATAATCACATTCTCCGTTTGCGGCAAAGTCTCGAGCCTGATCCCTCCAATCCACGATTCCTTCTGACCGTCCACGGCGCCGGCTATAAACTTGTTCTCGAAGCTGCGCATCCACAAGAATCTGGACGCTGCGCGTAGGCCGCCATGAACCTGTTGCGCCTGCGATCTCAACTTTTTATCGCCACCCTGCTGATCATTGTCGGGCTTGCCGGCACTTTGTTATTCGCCGTGCACCACGTCATCGGCCTCAGCATCGCGGCACAAGTCCGTGACAGCACCCGTACTTCCGTCCAAGCCTTCGAAGACGTGCAGAAACAGCGCGCTCAGGATTTGGCACGCACCACAACCATTCTCTCGGAGCTGCCCACCGTCAAAGCCCTGATGACAACTCAGGACTCGCTCACCATTCAGGACGGCTCTGATCCGCTCTGGAAACTCGCGGGTAGTGATTTATTCGTGCTGGCCGGAAACGACCGCTCGGTAATGGCGGTTCACGCTAAAGGTCAGCCGTGGAAGTCCGCTGCCGCTCAAACGCTCTTGCAGCAGTCCGTGGAACGTGGCGCCAAGCCCGACTGGTGGTCCGACGAGGGTCGCCTCTATTGGGTTTTTATCGGCCCCATCGTTTCCGGTACCGGCGCCACTACTCGCGAATTGGGTTTGCTTGCGGTGGGATATGAGATCGATGCCAACTTTGCCAAACAACTCAGCGTGGCCTCTGGCAATCCGCTGGCGATCACTTCGGAAGATAATCTGGTAGCTTCCACGCTACCACCGGAGGACCAAGTCGCTTTAGCCGCTCGACTCCGATCACACCGCCTGCCACTGGAATCCACGGATTTTGCGCTGGTCACTGATCACTACTTTTTGTCGTCCACGGCCGTGCCCGCCGATCGCTCTGGTCCCGTGCGTTGCTACGTTTTAATGCCGCTGGCGCCGGTAACTCACTTCGTGCGCCGTCTGGATCGCACCATTTTCATTCTGGGCACCAGCGCCATTCTCCTGGGTGGGTTTCTCTTCGGCTTCGTCGCGCGCCGAGTCACCCTTCCACTCGACAATCTGGTATCCGCGGTGCGCGCCTTAGCCGCCGGCGATTTCCGGTACTCGCTTTCCGCGGCGGGCAGCCGCGAGGTCGCCGAGCTCAGCACATCCTTCGGGCAGATGCGCTGCGAATTAATCAAGTCTCAGCAGCAGCGCATCGACACCGAGCGCCTTGCCGCGGTCGCGCAAGCAGCCAGTTCCATCTCGCACGATCTCCGTCACTATCTCGCAGCCGTCGTAGCCAATGCCGAATTTCTCTACGAAGCCGACAATGTGAAGTTTCATCGCGAGGAAATTTACCAGGAAATCAAAAGTGCTTCCGACCAGATGATTGATCTGATCGATTCCTTCCGCGAACTCTCCAATCAACACAATCCGATCATCCGCGAACGAGCCAATCTCGAAATTATTATCCGCCGCGCCATGGAGGCTATTCGCGCCCGTCCGGAGTTTCGGCAGTTGCGAGTACTGCTACACACCTCCGGCGATCTCGAAGGTCTCCTCGATCCGCGAAAGCTCGAGCGCGTATTTTTCAACTTGTTGCTCAATGCCTGCGAGGCGTCTTTGAACGTCAGCGAACAAATCGAGATCAATGCGGCCGCCGGCAATTCCGGTTTTGAAGTTCGCGTAAAGGACGCCGGCCAAGGTATCCCCTATGAAGTGCGCGACAGCCTCTTCCATCCGTTTGTCAGTTCCGGCAAGGTAAGCGGCACCGGCCTGGGCTTGGCGATTGTCAGCAAGATTGTCGAAGACCACGGCGGAAGCGTCGGCGTGGAAAATTCTTCCACTACCGGCACGATCATGCTCGTGACTCTGCCTCGCGTCATCAGCGTGGCATCCATCCCTGCCAACGTGCCGGCTTAGATTAACCTTGCTATTTGCCGAGCCGAAGGCAATGCGCCGCCGCGACGCACTACAGCGATATCCGACAGCGATGTAGGACAGGGTGGCCGTCACGGCCGATCGTAGCCGCTATTCGGAGGCGCCGAGTACTCCTGCCCATACTTGTTTTTGTGCGCGGTGCTGAAATTCGGATTCTGTGCAATTTGCAAGGTCCCCAGGTTGGCATCCGAGCCGGAAATTGTCACAGTACGCGATACCCGCTTTAAATCCTCCGGTAAACTCCGCTCATACCAAACATGCAATTCGTAACGGCCCTCTGGAACGCCGTGCACAACCACATTTCCCAGCCGATCCGACTTGCCAAAATACGGTGTGTCCACTGACACCACGATCGCGCTCATTTGCGGATGAATATTGCAAAACAAGAAACTGACCCCCGCCCGGTCAAATCTTTGCGTATTGGTGGTCCCGGCTTCATACAAACCCAGATCGAACCGCTTCCCATCAAACAACGAAAACACATTGTGAAAAAATGGATCACGATTGGGAAAATCCACCGTCGCTCCCGTTTCCACCACCAGCAAATGCGGGTCGAAGCTCTTGTCTTTTTGCGTCAGCTGCGGCCGTTTGGTTTTGGGCGCTGGGGATGGCATCTCTGCAGTCTTATCCAGCGGCTTCAGCCACACGACCGCATCTTTCGCCGCGGTTCCTCCACCTGTCGCACTGCTTGCGGCCGCACTCCCTTTGCCCACCTCCACTCGCGCGGTTACCGTTTGGGACCGCGCACTCGGCAGCACAACCAGCAGACCTACGAGGACAATTCCGGCCGCGAAATTTACCCGTCGGCTCGCCATCAGAACAGGTACCCGATGCTTAGATTCACTTGATGCGCCGACTTACTTCCGGCATCCAGGATGGTCGTGCTTAAGAACCTATATTCCAGCGAAAAAAGCATGTCGGAACGCGGCTGGTACACGAAGTTCGCAAACGGCGTCAGGTTCCGCGACAAAAACACATTGTTGTAATACGGATTGCCACCATGCTCGCGCAGTTCCGAGCTATAGGGACTGTCTTGGCCCACCGCCCCATTGAATTGTAATTTGCTCGTCGCCCGAAATTTCAGTTGCCCCCAGCCTCCGATTGAGTCCACTCCGTAAATTTCTACTGATGGGTCGAGAAAAGAGCGCTTCCAGATCGCCGTCTGGCCAATCGCTCCGCCAAATCCCCCCAGCGCTCTGCCGCGATAAAATGCTCCGCTCAGTTCCAACGTGCGAGTCAGCGGTACGGTAATATCCGCAGTCCCAGCCCAGGCATTGACGTGCCGCCCGAAGCCCCACGACTGCCGCCCATAGTACCCCCCCGCGCCGACCACCAATTGCTGCCCGAATATTTCGCGGGTGTATTGCGCTCGCGCCGCATACGCCGGGCCCGCGGATTGCTCTCCCCAGGTCGTTTCGCGTTTGTACTGGTCCGCG
Organism: uncultured Acidobacteriota bacterium; assembly: GCA_963732705.1. GTDB lineage: Bacteria > Acidobacteriota > Terriglobia > Acidiferrales > UBA7541 > Acidiferrum. Next base: position 206,043 of record CAVTAN010000004.1, read on the forward strand.
GGCACGTCGCCAGAAAGCGATTCCAGTATTCCGCCCTGTACCGCGATTTGCGAAGACTCCCGCAACTTAAAGCGATGCTCCACGCGCACCTGCGGCGTCCAGCCCCACAAATTTCCCGAATAAGAGAACGCCGGAACCGCCAGCGACGCGGTAGAGGTTGCCGAGGTCGGGGCAAAGAAGAGTCCATCCTGTCCGGCCACCACCGAGGTGTTGGACCAATCTAACCGCAGCGTTCCAGTGCGCAACCGCGCGATCCCTAGCAACGCGCCGTTCGGCGCTTGCGGAAATCCTCCCGCAAAATCAAATTTCACTTCCGCGCTGGTGCGCGCTCCCGCGACGTCCGGACCGAAGGCCTGCAAGCGCAACTGCGACTGCCGGATCGTTCCTCCGAACGCGTTGCTCGAATCTGGATCCCCGGAAAGCCCGGGCACCGCGAATTCGGGGAAGTCCAGATTGTCGACCGCGCCAGCGCTAGAGAAAAGATTCAGCAGCATAATGCCCGATAGACGCACCCGATACTTCGATCCGCTTTCCACCTTGGTTTGACTCTGCTCGGTAACTTTCGCATTCAAAAGTTGCAGATCCTCTTTGTACGAGGGAAGTACCTCGCGGGAGTCGTCCTGCCTGGAGTCGGGAGCTGCCGACGACGAGGATGATAAGCTCGTTAACGACGACGAGGTCGACGACGATCTTGAAAGAGACGAGATTGAAGAGGACGGGCTTGAACAGAATGAGGAGGGATCTGCCGCTACACCACCAGGAATCACACTTCCGCAACCGGCCGAACCGCCTTTCGCGCCCTCCGGAGGCGCGGCGGTTGCTGTCATATGGTCGTTGCTCGCCGCCAGTTTTCGACGCAACGCGGTAAGCTCTGCAACTATTGAGGCTTGCTCGGCGCGCACTTCCTTCAAGTCTGCGCTCAGCCCGTGCACCTGCGATTGCAACTGTTCCACCACTTCCATAATGCGGGGCATGTCGCCATTTTCCGCGTTTGCACTCGTCACGCCCGGCGAGGACGCCTCCTGCGCCAGCGCCACATCCTCCCAGCCCAGCGCGATAACCAACAGCACGCATCGCGCGAAACTTCTGCCCCATTTCCTTCGCATCATAGCTCCCCCACGCATAGCCGCACGACCACCCACGGTAACGCTAATCTGTCACGAATTCGCTTCGAAATACTTGAAGAGGAGCACTAACCGGAAGGTTGGCCCCAGGAATGTTTTCCGCCGCCGCCAACAAATAGAACGGAGCGGCGCCCCGCTGGTCATCGCCTGGTGACTTTCCTGTGAGTTCCGAACGCGCGGAAACGAAAATCGTTCACAGGCTTTCGCTCGCCTTCGAGGCGAAATTGGAACGCTCTTCCCCAATGTCTACTGAAAGTCGGCGCGTCGCTAGTCGGCGCCAATAATCAATAAATTACATTGTCTGAATCAATCCAAAATTGCAGGGTCGATTCGATCCCGACCGCCCCTACCAAACTTCTTCATTCATAACGGCTTACTTTTCGATTTAACAACAATTAGCCGTTTAACAACAGTTGAACTAATCCACTGCGAATTGTTCGATGCGCGCTGACCGGATTTCTACAGCGTCACGCTGCTGACTGCCGATGACGTGACCGTAGATCCCGAGCGTGATTCGAGGGTCACTATGACGCAGCTGTTTCTGCACTATAGCCGGTGTTGCGCCGTCTGCAAGCAGGCGCTTGTTGCCCCATGACGTGCCGCATGGAACCCGCCACGCGCAATGCCCAACTTCACCAGCACCGGGTGAAGTTGTTTTTTTCGCAATTTGTTCGATGAGAATGGCCGTCCATTACGATTGACGAACAGCAGGTCAGTTTTTCCTTCTCTCTTTTGAAGGTGATTGCGCAGTCTTACTGCCAACTGGGATGGCAGTCAGAGCCGATTTGTCGGGTCGGTCGGGATTGAATCGCACCTCCAGCTTGGATCCACGCTGATCATACATAAGTTACGCGCTGCATTTTTCCACGGATGTGTGGAGCACGATCGTGGTCTATTCTCCGTGAGAGGCCGATCATCCCCTAGGGCCCCTAACGCGCCAATGTCCTGATCGGACACACGCGCGACACACACGGCCCCGGTCGCTGTACGTTTACTCGATACAAGGACCCTGCGGCGCTGCTTCCCATTACAAGCTGGGCTTTGTGCAAGCGACCCCTGGCGAATCGTTTTGGAGCATAGACTCCCGCCGTTCTTCGAGCCTTCGATACGCGGCTTTACCTCCAAATTATTTCAACATTTTATAAATTTTCAGGCGAGGAGGACGAGACGCGAACCTGCCGTGAGAGTACAGTTCGAGGCTCCTCTATTATGCCGGGCAGTGGGTCTGACCAGCCCGACTTGATTGGACCGGCTTTTTCATGCCAAGTCTAGGGTGAGTTTTCGGCTGTTTGTCCCCCAAGGAAATCGGGGCTAGCCGCCATTTCCTTGGCGAATTCGTTGGGCGTCTTCTCCCCGAGAGAGCGGTGAGGACGACTCTCATTGTATTCCACACGCCAAGTCTCCACGACCTGCTGGGCCTCCGCCATGACGTGAACCAATGCGCATTCAGGCCTTCTGCCCGAAACGTTCCGTTGAATGATTCTACAAAAGCATTGTCCGTCGGTTTCCCCGGTCGGGAAAATGCAATCCGCACTTTATTCTGATAAGCCCACAGATCCATTGCTTGACTGGAAAATTCGCTCCCGTTGTCACAGTGCACCATCTTCGGAACTCCACGTGAGACTTTGATCCGGTACAACCCCCTCACCACGTCTGCACCCTTCAACCTCTGTTCTGACTCGATCATCAAGCACTCCCGCGTATAGATATCCACGACCGTCAATGATCGAAATCTTCTACCGTCCGCTAATTGATCCGCCACAAAGTCCATCGATCACACTTGATTCGGCCCGGTCGGATGAAAGCGCTCCCGCCGATGCTCGGCCACTCGACGCCGTCTTTTCCGCCGTTGGTGCAGCGTTAATCCCTCTTCCCGATAGAGCCGTTCGACCAGGTATTTTCCCACCTTCCAGCCCTCGCGGTTCAGCAGCACGCGAATCTTGCGATACCCGTACCGTACCCTGGCCAATTCATGAAGCTTGCGCGGAATGAATTTGCCAAGTAATTGGGCATGTCAGCTATGGCTATATCCCGCTGGGAGCGAGGGAACCTGGAACCTACAGCGAGACTTATTTGCCGTCAGTGAAAATTTGATCAAATGCTACAGGCGTATCTGCTACGCGACAATCGAATCTCGTATGCCGTTTTCCAGCAACTTAACGAATTCCGAGGGTGGCAGTGGGCGACTGAAATGATAGCCTTGAGCTTCTTCACATTTTTGTTCTTGAAGAAAAGCGAATTCTGCTTGCGTTTCCACGCCTTCGGCAATTACGCGCAGCCCTAGACTCCGACCCATGCTAATTATGGCAGTGACGATTGAAGTCTCTCCGGGAGGGCTGGTAATTTGGCGGATGAAAGATTGGTCGATCTTTAGAGCGTCGATCGGAAACTTTCTGAGATAGCTCAGACTCGAGTAGCCGGTACCAAAATCGTCAATCGCCACCCGCACACCCTTCGCTCTGAGTGTCTCAAGTACGGAACCCGTTGATTCGACCCGCTTCATAAGAACGCTTTCGGTAAGCTCAAGTTCAAGAAGTTTCGGGTCCAACCCTGTCTCTTTGAGAATTTCGAAGACGCCTTCCAGGAAGCGTTCGCTTCGGAATTCCATCGCCGAAATGTTCACCGCCATAGTAATGGAAGGTAAGCGTGCATCTACCCAAGCTCGCGCTTGAGCGCAAGCTGCGCGAAGCACCCACCTACCAATAGGGAGAATTAGGCCCGAGTCCTCGGCAACTGGAATAAACTTTGCGGGAGACGCTGGTCCTCCACCTACCGGCTTCCAGCGTAGCAAGGCTTCTGCGCCGGTAATCTCATAGGTCTTTAGATTGACCTTCGGCTGATATTGCAAACTGAATTCATTGCACTGCAGGGCGCGACGAAGTCCTTCCTCAATGGTTTGCCGCTCCACCGCCCGCTCGTTCATGGATGACTTAAAGAACTGATAACCGTGACGCCCATTTTCTTTAGCTTGATACATCGCCGTGTCGGCGTTCTTGATGAGGGCCTCAGCATCTAGCCCATCATCGGGATATACGCTAATACCGATGCTGGTGGTTACGTGCAATTCCTGTTTATTGATGAGATGAGCGTCCTCTACCGCCTGCAACAGTCTCCGGGCAGAAACAGCAGCATCTTCGGAAAGTTCCATTTCTGACAGCAGCACAACGAACTCATCGCCTCCCTGACGGCTCACGGTGTCAGAAGCGCGCACGCAATCCCCTAGGCGTTTGGCGACCGATTGAAGGAGCTTGTCGCCTGTGGGATGACCTAATGAGTCGTTGATGTGCTTGAAGCCGTCCAAATCCAAAAACAAAACTGCAACTTTTTTCATGTGCCGGGACGCTAGGATAATCGCCTGGTTGACGCGGTCATTTAGAAGCGCTCTATTAGGTAAACCGGTCAAGAAGTCATGCTCAGCTGAGTGAGCCATTTTTAAGGCCATAGCCCGGGCTGCGCTCACGTCTCGAAATACAATCACAGCTCCTGACGCATGCCCATCACGATCGTGAATGGGTGCGACAGAATCTTCGATTGGTATTTCGAATCCATCTTGCCGGACCAGGATGTTGTTCGACGGCAACTGCACGGTCCGGTTCTCACCAGCTGCCAAATCCTTCGGATTGGTGTTGCTTTTGCGACTTGTAGCATCCAAGATTTCCAGAACGGCGGCCATCGGCCGGCCCTCCGCTTCCTTTCGTGACCAGCCCGTCATTTTCTCGGCAACGGGGTTAAGAAAAGTAATATTCCCGGATATGTCGGTACAAGCCACTGCATCCCCGATGGAGTTAAGTGTGACTTGAGCTCGTTCTTTCTCGACGAACAGTGCCTCTTCCAGTTTTTTACGGCCGGTGATGTCGCGGACAAACGCGGTGAACAATCGAGTTTCGCCCCACTGAATGGAAGAAAGCGCAAGCTCTATTGGAAATTCATGTCCGTCCCGGTGTCGGGCGGTGATTTCGATCCGCTTGTTGAGAACAGCAGCTCCGCCTGACGCAAGAAAGTATTGAGGGCCGCTCTCATAGGTGGCGCGATTGCGGTTAGGAATAATGATGGTGAAGAATAACTGACCCAAGGCGTCCTCACGCGACCATCCGAATGTTGATGCCGCCTGTGCATTCCAATCTACGATGGTTCCCCCCAAATCCATTCCGACAAAGGCATCCAATGCTGTTTCCAGTATCTCCCGCGATTTTCTTTCATTGGATTCGAGTTTTAGAGCTTGAACCGAGAAGCGGCGGTCAGCGAGTGATGTTAAGAGCGTTAGTCCCAGAGTCATAAAAGTAACAACGATGATACTGGTGGTCCCGAGCGAAGATATGGTGAGCGCGTGCGTGAGCCGACCGTAGTCCACCATTGAGGGTGTGAAACTGGCTGCTGCCATCCCTGTGTAGTGCATCACGGGAATCGCGGCTCCCATCGCGATTGCGCTTACAATTTTTTGCCAACCGCCGGATTTCGTCTCTTCTCGAAAGTGAAACGCCAACCATAGCGCGATCAAAGAAATCAAGATTGCTAGAACGACTGAAAGGACCACGATTGCGGAGGAGAAGTGGCACATTGCCGGCAGCCGCATCGCGACCATGCCAATGTAATGCATGCTTGCTATTGCGCTGCCCATGAAAACGCTGCCAGTTATCGCTCGAACGAAACCCATCTTTTCTCGGCTCACGACAAATAAGGCGATGACGGAAGCAATGATGGCGGCAAGCAGTGAGACCAACACAGTCGGCCAGTCGTACTGAACCGAAACTGGCAGGCGGAAGGCGAGCATTCCTACGTAGTGCATCGACCATATGCCAAGACCCATAGCCACCGCTCCGCCGATTAGCCACACAAATCGGATTCCGCCTCTCGCCGACGTTACTCTTCCAGCGACGTCAAGAGCAGCATAAGAAGCGAGCATTGCGATTACAATAGATAGGACTACAAGGCGATAGTCGTAAGAACCGACCATCGTCAACTCAGGCGAGGGCATGATGTCAACTCCGATGATACGAACTAGTCGAGACGCTTTTTCGGCCCCAGCGGTTGACTAGAAGACTCTGGTGGCTGGTATCGACAGGAATGGGGTCATCACCAGAGGATCAGCGTGTATTCATTGTGACCCGTAAGAAGCTAAGTCAACGTCTCACAGCTCCTAAAAACCGACTAGTTACCCTAAAGCGGTGCAGGTCGGATACTCTTGAGAGCTTGGTCTGGTTAAATCGCCTTAAGAATCTGCCAAATTGCCAACCGCCGCTTCGTTCCAGAAGAAACCGCCAGAACGGGCCTAGCATTGGTAACCATGTGGGGTCCCACCAGGTCTGAGGGATGCTCGCATTCATCAGGCGTGTGGCGGTCCAGTAGCACAACGTCTGGTTGCAGCCTCGCAGTCACCTGAAGTGTTTGGGCAAGGCTCACGCTTTCTGCGACCAGCACGACGACCGATTCTTGCTGCGTAGCCCCGCGACTTTCAATTTGAACTTAAAAAATGTAGATGCGTGCCTGAAATGGTCGGAGATACTCGCCAAACGAAAAAACGCCCGTGTAGTGCCTGTTTCAAGGCCGTACCTCTCATGATTTGTGACATACCATTTAAGCCAAACAAAAACACGGCGAAAGCCTGTCGGGTGCGATCCATCGCCTGATTTCCGAACCCAGCGGCGGAATGACCGCTTGGCATTCTGCAACACTGTCTGAAGCTTGCTCGTTGCTAAATAACGGAGAGATTATCAGGTACGATCTGACACCGCCCAATTCGCACCTGATAGGTGGTGCCGGCTGCGCCTTTCGCTATTTTCCAGTGGCTTCTTCATCGCTTTTGTCTTCCTGTTTCTCTTCGGCATATTGCCCTGCTTCGGACTCCCTGGGTTAGGGCCCATCCCTGTGCGATATTGTTGCCTAGTTACTATTTGGATGACTGTATAAAAATGTACAGTCTAGGATTTTGACAGAACCCACAGTAATACATGGCCGCGAACATGGCTAATATTCGAACGCTCCTTCTAATTGATGCTGACTGCGCTCACGTCAAAGCCTTTCGAGACGCGCTACTGACAGCCACGGACGGTCCATTCAGGGGTGAATGCGTTAAAACGCTCGCTGAAGGCACTGCATTGCTAGGAGCAATGGAAATATGGGCGATATTTGTCAACTTGTTACTCCCCGACAGCAAAGGTCTTAAAACCTTAGAAGCGTTGACCCGGGCGGCTCCTGGCGTTCCGACGCTGGTCCTAGCTGGTGCGAAACAAACAAAGCTAGGCCTAGAAGCCTTACGGTTAGGAGCGAAAGATTACCTTCTCGAAGATCAGCTCGACAGGAAATCATTCGTTCGTGCCATCCGAAATATGGCAGAGCGGCAGACAGTGGAAGAGACATTGTTCACAGAAAAAGAGCGCGCCCAGATCACACTGAATTCAATTGGTGACGCTGTGCTTTGTACCGATGACGTGACCGGCTTGAATTAGTCCAGCGGGAGTGAGAAAAATCACTCTAAAGGAGAGCTGGACATGCCGATGAAGAAACACAAGCCGGAGCAAATCGTATCGCTGCTACGACAGATTGAAGTAGAAATGGCCAATGGGAAGACCACCCCGCAAGCCTGCAAGGAAGCTGAGATCACGGTGCAGACGTTTTACCGCTGGCGGAAAGAGTTCGGCGGCCTGAAGCTGGATCAAGCCAAGCGACTGAAAGAACTGGAGAGGGAGAACGGCAAGCTTAAGAGGCTGGTCGCGGAGCTGTCTCTAGAGAAGCAGATCCTGAAGGACGTGGCCTCGGGAAACTTCTAAGCCCTGAGCGGCGGCGTTGTGCGGTGGAGCATGCGCGCGAAAAGTACGAAGTAAGCGAGCGGCATGCCTGCCGGCTGCTGGGGCAGTGGCGGAGGACACAACGCTATGCCGCGATTCACAGGATCGATGAAGCGGCGCTGACGGAGGCGATCGTTGAGCTGGCTAGTGAATACGGCCGCTACGGCTACCGGCGAATAACGGCGGTATTGCAACGGGATGGCTGGCACGTGGGCAAGGATCGGGTGCAGCGCATCTGGCGTCGCGAAGGGCTGAAAGTTCCGCAGAAACAAAGGCCGCGAGGAAGGTTGTGGCTGAACGACGGATCCTGCGTGCGGCTGCGACCAGAGCGGCCGAATCACGTGTGGAGCTACGACTTTGTGAGCGCCCGAACCCACGATGGCAGAACCCTTCGCATGCTGACGATGATCGACGAATACACGCGGGAGTGTCTGGCGATCCGCGTGGCGAGAAGGCTGGGGAGATACGAAGTGATCGAAGCGTTGGCGGATGTGATGCTGTTCCGAGGAATTCCGGAAAACATTCGTTCGGATAATGGGGCCGAGTTCGTGGCGGAAGAACTACGGAAGTGGCTAGCAAAGGTCGGAACGGGAACGCTGTACATCGAGCCGGGCAGTCCGTGGGAGAACGGCTACTGTGAAAGCTTCAATGGGAAGCTACGGGATGAATGCTTGAACGGAGAGATTTTCTATTCCCTGAAGGAGGCGCAGATCGTGATCGAGAAATGGCGAGTGCAGTACAACACGAAGCGGCCACACAGCGCGCTCGGCTACAGGCCGCCTGCCCCCGCGGCCTGTAGCCCCTGGGGAGCAAATCCATCTTCACAGCCCATGGCTGTGATATAAAAACTCTCACTTCTTCTGGACTAAAAAATCAGGCCGGTCACTCCATGACGAAAAACGGGCGGCCTTCCGGCGTGGCCCCGGCGTCGAAAACTTTGGCGATGTTGGGATGCTCCATAAGCGCCAGGGCCTGACGCTCGGACTCGAATCGCGCCACAACAGCGCGGGTGTCCATGCCCACCTTAATCAGCTTGAGTGCGACAGTGCGATGAAACGGCGTGGTCTGTTCGGCGCGCCAGACCTCTCCCATGCCGCCGATGCCGAGCATGTGGACGAGCCGGTAAGGACCAATGCTTGAAAACGAGGTGGGGACTGAGACGTCAGTCAGCGTCAGGTCATCGGAGTCATTCGTCATGACCATTCCTGTCCGGAAAGTCCTACGGTAAGACCTGCTGTTAGCGTAAACGTGTCCGGAGAACGAAAGATGAAGTGGAGATCCACGAGATTATAAGGAACGATTGCCGCGAACGCAACGAGGTTCGTGACGAGGCTATGCGGGCGATTGTCGGCGCTGACTTAGCCGCAAATCCGGGTTCCGGATGATTGGTCGGCAAACGAGAAGTTAATGGGTCCTTCCGGGTTGCTCGTCATCCGGCAAATGGAGGCCGCTGATAGTCGTGAACCGCCCAATCGCATTACACAAGCCGATTCAAGGGTACCGATCTGGGGTGGTCACTTAGACTTTCGCGCTTAGCGAACCCCAGCAGGGAGCGCAGGGCTCTCCCGGTCCGACGCCCTTGTGCCCGGCCTCGTGGACCGAGTACGGAATCGACCCGATCAGGACTAACCGAATCGTCGATGAGCGCCTAGACGGTTTGAGCAGCGGTAATTAGCACCTGGCAAGTTGCTTCTTTTAGGCAATTGGACTACAGTCCGCTTCGCTGAAGCACGGCGCACTTAGTTACAAGCGTAAAGGAGAAGAAGATATGTTGACTGAAAGATGGAAGTGGTCCGTAAGTGTATTATCCGGGATATTGGCGGTGGCGACGGTAATTCCGGCTGCCGTAGCCCAGAAGGCGGATACAAAGAGCGTGGAAGCGACCATCACGAAGATGGAGATGGATTCAAGGAAAGCCGACATGGCCGGGGAGAACGCGTCGTGGATGAAGTCACACAACACCGACGATTACACGATGGGCACTAGTTGGGGAGCATGGGAGGACAACGCCGAGTTGCAGAAGGATGCCGCCGATACCGTAAACAACAAGACTACCAAGCGGGATATCAGCGATATCAAAGTAAGCGTCTATGGCAACAATACGGCGATAGCGAGGTACAAGGAATCCTACGACTTGATGATCAAGGGCGAGCATCGCACGCGCACGATCCTGACGACGGATACCTGGGTCAACGAGAAGGGTATGTGGAAGCTAGCGGCGTCGCACAGTTCGCAGGCGGACCAAAAGATCGGCGATTGAGGTTGGTTTTGCTGGAGCCGCTGAGCGATCAGCGGCTTTTTTGTCTTCCGAAAGAGCTCCGCACTCTCGCGGAAACGTGAGTCAGCCGGATAACCGGAACAGTGAACCCGGCTTTAATTTGACGAAAAGGGCTGCAAAAAACGTGTCCTGTTGCACCCTCGTTAATTTTCAGTGAAATCAGAACAACTCTTTTGGAAAGAATGGCGGGGACGACGAGACTCGAACTCGTGACCTCTGTCGTGACAGCGGTTACGAGTACTTTCAACGACATAGAAGAAGAGGACGGACGGCTCCGCTAGTCATTGGAAGTACGTCGTAGACAACGCTATTGTGTATCACGATGTGTATCGCTCGTACGGCCCCGAGCCGCTCGGTTTCTGGTTCCGGTTTGTCCGTTATTCCACCAGCCAACGGTGAATGCATCAATGCAACACGTAGGAAGGATAAGCAGCTACTGCAGGGGATGCAAAGTGGTGTTGAAGAAATACGGACCCTGGAAATCGGTCTGGTCACCCGCCTTCTTATCTGGAAGTGGCTGAAGCCGCGCAGAGAGGGGCTTGTTCCATTTTGTTGCGAGCGAAGCCACATCACCAAAAATGCGCTCCAACTGGTCAATGCTAATGTCCCCCGGGAGTGGGATGGTATCCAAACCCGTTCCGCAGACAGCCGAGTAGGCGAGCAATGAGTCGACGTTGTAAGTCGACTCAGCCCACCGTTGCGCCAGAAGCTTGTCTTCCATCACTGGCACCATCAAGCCGGAGTAGCCAACTTGCTTCTCCGGCACGGCTTTTACAGCAGCGGTGATGATGCGCGCCGCAGTGAGGGTCCCGCTGGAACCGAATTTCGCACCCGTGAAGGCTTCGATAGCGGCCCCTATGGACGCTTCCCCAACGGAGCGGGCGTAGGGTCGACTCCCAGATAGGCCCAGCCAGTTTCCGCTGCGACCTTTTTGCCCACCGCCGCGGCCACCGATGCATGTTTTGTGAGCGCACCGGTCAGGTCGGCAAGAGCTGCTTCGGCAAAAAAATCAAGAATCCTAACTACACGCAAGCCGAATACCGACACGAACTATTCCAATCTTTCAGCAGCTGTTCGGCTTGAGAGTGGGTGCAAGGGGCGGGAGAATTTCTCGCCCCAATTTTTTGCCGATATCTCCGAACAATTGCCAACACGAATAGGGCCGTCATCTGTGAATTTAGAGGGGTTCACACGAGAGTCGCCGGCAGCTAATCTAATGCCCGGCCGGCACAAGGATTAGAAGCTACCATCCTGCTAATAAAGACCATGCCTGCCTGCAATTCGCGAAAGCCGAAGAGACTAGCCTTCGAGATCGTTTGTCCTGACGCTACTGCCAAGTCCAAACCTGGTGTCAGTCACGGTGCGGATAGCCTCAGGCATCCCGATGCTTTTTCGGCGGCCCGGTGCTTCCGCGCACGACAAGAGAGGTCGGGCTTATGGAGACGTGAGGCCCCACTGCGGCCTGCTGGTCCTCAGTCCATGAAGAAACCACAGTCCACACCCCGTGGCGCCTTCCTCCACTGAAGGCGGAGCGTGGTGAGGCCTGGCCCCCACCACCTCTGCCACGGTCTATCGCCAAAACACGCCACCGAGAGGTCACCAGGAACGTCGATGTTAAGGGTCATCAGTTGCTCGGCTGACCCGAGAGTATCAAGAGCGTGAATCGGCGAGCCGGCAGGTTATTTTGACGGTTTGGCCCAAACGATGTCGTATTTTCGGTCGAATGTGACGAACATGAGGCATGAAGACTGGGATTGGCAAGTGAACCAGTGCATGGCTTTGCTGGGCATCATGGCGAACCCGGCGGGGCCGAGAAGCTGATCGGACATGCCATCCATGCCGGTGAGGACGTCCCCGCGGACGACGAAGAATTGCTCTTCGGCAGTGTGGTAGTGCGGAGGGGTGAGGCAGCCCGGAGCAGCCTCAAGAAGAAACGTGGAAGGGCCGGTATCGGGATTGCCGGTCTCCCGTGCGACTTTTAGACATTCAGGTTCGCCATCGATGACGAACTTGACTGAGCTGAGAGGAGTGGCCACGCCAGGATGCGGAGCTTGTCCCTGTGAAGTGGCGACGGAAGCGAGCACGATTGCTAATGGGGCAAGACAAAGAAAAATTCCCATAGTTTTCCTACATGTGACGATTCCATTTTTCATGGTGAACTCCCGTTGTGAGTGAAACGCGTTCGCGCCACGTCGTGTTTAAGTTGCGAGCCGGGTACCGAAGTCCCACGCCAACTTGTTTAAGGAGTCTGCTTCGCCGGAGCTAACCAGATGGCAAAAATCCCGAAAAAGCATTTTACGAATTGAAGCGTTCAGTTTTAGACGGCTGCGACTTGGTCGCTTCCATCTTAATCGTTGGAATTTCATTTTTCATCTAAGCACCCGCGATCCTAAGCACTACCATCCACAAATAACCTTTCGCATCAATCTTTTCTCCGGTTAGCAACTTACACAAGCACTCTTCCCCTGTTGTCCGAAGCACGCAGAAAGTACACCACGCCTTCGCCGAATGCGCTTGACCATCGAAACACTTTCATACACCATGCGCGAATGCAAATCCGCTCCCTTGCCGTCATCTCTCTTTTTTTTCCCCTGATCTCCGCACCATTGGTCCGTGCCCAATCCAAGCGCCCCATCGCCGTCGACGACATCTATCGCACTCAACAAGTCGGCAATCCCCAATGCTCGGCTGATGGAAAGTGGATCGCCTACACCGTGACCGTCATCGACCGCGAAGCCGACAAGCGCCGCACCTCGTTCTGGATGGTGAACTGGGAAGGCACTCGCACCGTGCAGCTCACCAGCGGCACCGATGGCGACAGTTCCCCGCGCTGGAGCCCCGACGGAAAATATCTCTCCTTCCTTTCTGCGCGACCTGCCGGTGCAAAAAAACAAATCTGGCTGCTTGATCGCCAAGGCGGCGAAGCCCGCCAGCTCACCAATGTAAAAGACGACATCGGTGACTACGCCTGGTCTCCTGACAGCAGCAAAATCGTCCTGGAGGTGTCGGCCGCCGAAGGTGACGACCCGTTGGAAAAAACGCTGGGCGCCGCGGAATCCGCCAAAGCGCCCAAGCCCATCGTAATCAGCCGCTTTCACTTCAAGCAAGACGTCGAGGGCTACCTCACTGCCGCTTCCCGCTCCCAGCTCTACCTTTTCGACGTGAACGCCAAAAAACTCGATCCTCTCACCACTGACAAAAATTTCGCCGACAGCCATCCTGTCTGGTCGCCCGACGGCGAGCGCATCGCCTTCGTCAGCAATCACGAAAAAGATCCCGATCAATCCGGTGCCGACGATATTTTCGTCATCGAAGCACGCCCCGGCTCCAGCCCTAACAAATTGATCAGCGTCAACTCCACAAGCGGCCAGCACCTCGCATGGAGCCCAGACGGCAAGCTCATAGCCTACCTCGTCGGTTCAGAGCCCAAGTATGACGCGTATAAAATGAGCGCCCTCGCCGTAGTGCCCGCCGCAGGCGGCGCTCCCCGCGTGCTCACCGAAAAATTCGATCGCGGCGTTTCTTCACCGGACTTCACCCGCGATAGCTCCCACGTCACCGTTCTCGTCGCCGACGACCGCCGCGAATATCCCGCGAAAATTTCTATCTCGGGTGGCCCCGTAGCAAACGTCGAGCGCTTGACCGATTCCGGCCTGGTCGTCTCTCAACAATCGAGCTCCGGTGGCCACACCGCCGTACTGGCCTCCAGCGACAGCTCCGCCCCGGAAATCTACGCCCTCTCCGACGGCCAGCTTCGCAAACTGTCTTCTCACAATGACGCGTTTCTCTCCGAGATCCAGCTCGGCGCCGTCGAGGACATTTCCTTCAAAAGCAAGGACGGCACAGAAATTCACGGAATGATGATCAAGCCGCCCACGTTCGATTCCGCGAAAAAATATCCCACTCTCCTGTGGATTCACGGCGGACCCAACGGCCAGGACGATCACGCTCTACCCTTCAACACTTATCCTCTGGAGCTTGAGCGCCAGATCTTCGCCGCGCGCGGCTACGTGGTCCTTGCTATCAACTATCGCGGCAGCAGCGGACGCGGCGCGCAATTCACCCGCAGCATCTTCGCCGACTGGGGCAACAAAGAAGTGGCCGATCTACTTGCTGGAGTCGATTTCGCAGTTGCCAGCGGCGTCGCCGATCCCAATCGTCTTGGCATCGGCGGATGGAGCTATGGTGGCATGCTCACCGATTACACCATCGCCTCCGACACCCGCTTCAAAGCCGCGGTTAGCGGCGCCGGCCTGGCAAACGCTCTGGCCCTCTACGGCACCGACCAGTACATTTTTCAATACACCAACGAGCTCGGCCCGCCTTGGAAATCGATCGACCCCTGGATAAAAGTTTCCTATCCGTTCTTACACGCCGATCGCATCAAAACCCCCACTCTCTTCATGGGCGGCCAGAACGACTTCAACGTGCCCATTATTGGCAGCGAACAAATGTATCAGGCCCTCCGCGCTCTCGGCGTCCCAGCCGAACTGGTCGTTTATCCCGGCCAGTTCCACCTGTTCACCCGCCCGAGCTACATCCACGACCGTCTGCAAAGGTACGTCTCCTGGTTCGACACCTATCTGCACCCATAGGAAAATGCCCTGCGTTGATTTGCCCTCTCCCGCAACCCACAAATAACGCGCCAGTGCCGACTCCTCCTCTTTCATTGGCGAAACCGTTTCGCATTACCGCATCGCGAAAATCGGGCGGCGGAATGCGCGTGGTCTACCAGGCGGAAGACACCCAACTCGGCCGCCGGGCCGGGCCATTTTTACATAATGGTGCCAAAATTTTATTCGGTGAGCGCAAAACCTCGACCAAAACGAGTGACGACATGACTGTGCAGGCCTAAGCCCGACCACCAAAGCGCAAATCGATTCCGACCATCAGCCCCTCTATCCGCCGAAAAACGCGCGACGGCTACGGGGACAATTTCACCGTCGTATAATCCAACCACTCAAGTGGTGAGGAGGTGGGGCCGACCTGCACGAGAGCATACCAAGACGCAGCTGAAGTATTGAATAGGTTCGCCAGGTATTTTATCAGCGCGACTGGCCACGGATAACGGAGATTAAGTGCTCGGGCTTCATCGGCTTGGCAAGAATGTCAAAATAATGCCCTTGTTGTCGGGCTTTCTCTAGCAGATCCACGGTTGCGGCCTGGCCTGAAAAAAGAATGACGTGGCAGCTGGGAACAATTTCGCGTATACGCATTCCGGTTTCTACGCCGTTAAGCCCGGGCATGACTACATCGGTGAGGACAACGTCCGGCTTCCAAGTCTTGGCCAAATCGACGGCAGAAAGGCCATCTGACACGGCCAGGGCGTCAAAACCCTCCTCATTCAGAATTTCTACAACGGTTTCAGAGATTAACGTTTCATCATCAATCACGATTATTCTGATCCTCTTTTTTGCCTCGCCCGGATTCATGCGATCAGATGGGTCGCGGTCAAGACGCTGAGGAATGCGCTCTTGATCATCGAAGAGGGAAAGTCTTCGAAGAGCGGATGTAAGTGAGGTTGATGTCATCAATTTGAAGCCATCGCGATTTTAAACGGTCACAAGGAAATGGGCAAGAAAACTGAGAATGCAGTCCAACTTTTTCCGGGCGTGACACTGCTGCGCATGCGCAATGAGCCTCGATGCTTATCCACGAGGCCCATGGTCAGCCACAAGCCCAACCCGGTTCCAATATCCTTCTTGGTGGTGAAAAATGGCTCGGCGATTTTCTTACGGTCTGCGGGGAAAATCCCGCTGCCATTGTCGAGAAGTGTGACACGAACACCCTCACGATTTGTGCCATCTCGGGAATGAGCTTGGCTGGCGCGAATTCTCAGGCAGCCTCGGTCTGAAAGGGCTTCAATGGCGTTAGCTACAAGATTCGCGAAGATCTGCCGAAGTTCACCCGGGAAACCTCGGATTGTGATCGCACTTCCGAAGTCCCGCTGTATAGAAATGTTCTTAAAAGCGATTTTTCGACTATACAGAGCCAGTACTTCTTCCAAGACGCCGGAAATGTTTACTTCGGTGGGAGCGGCGGCGTCGCGATAGAAACCAAGGGTGTTCTTCGTGATTTGCGCGATTCTATCTAATTCACTATCCGCCGATTTCAAATAATCTTGCATCTTCGCAGGCTGTTTCCGTGCGAGATAGACCAGGTTGGTTACAGCCTCCAGTGGATTATTGATTTCATGGGCGATGCTGGCAGCTAAGCGGCCGGTCGCGGCAAGTTTTTCAGTTTGACGCAGCGCTTCCTCTGAGCGGCGCTGCTCGGTGACGTCCGTGTTGCTTCCGAACCACCGCACCACTTTGCCCTCGGCATCCCTGACCGGCATAGCCAGGGTAAGGAATTGGCGGAACTCCCCTTCTGCACTTCGCAGCGGGAAAATCATCTCGAAAGGTTCTCCCGTAGCGATGGAATCCTTCCACTTGGTCATAACCTGCGAAAGCATGCTTGGGTCATGAACGGATTGCCAACCCCAACCGGCCATTTGATCAAGAGTAGCGCCGGTATATTTGTACCAACGCTGGTTATACCAAAATAAATTACCCTCAGAATCGCCCATCCACGCAAGCTGCGGAATAGAATCCGCCAAAGTGCGGAATTGTCGCTCGCTTTCCTGAAGAGCAGAATTGCGGGTCTGAATTTCAGAGAGCATTTCGTTGAAGGCATTCACTAAAAGTGCGACCTCGTCGTGATCGCCCGAGGATGCGGCACGCACGGCGTAGTCCTTATTTCGTGAGATATTGCGCGCCGTGGTCGCCAAGCCCAGGATAGGCTGCGAAACCGCTCGTTGGACAATTCGCGAAAGAGCCAGTGCGGCTGAGAGGGACATCACTAAAATAGTCAGTAGAATCATCGAATAACTTTTAAGGCGTGCGTAAATGGCGTCCATGTCGGACCGGATGTACACCACGCCGACTGGTTTGTCGGCAAAAATAATTACCTGCAGCAATGCGAATTGTCCGTTTTCAAAAAAATACTTCTCGTTTTCTGAAACTTTGAATGCTGGTAATCGGATGGTTGTGCGAACGCCGTCACGCCAATAGCCGGCAAAGAACTCCTTATTAGGAGAATAAATTGCGGCTTGAATGACGTGCTGCGAGGCTCGTAACGCCGACAAAGTAGTTTCCGCCGATTTGGCGTCATTAAAAATCAAAGGAGACACAGTATTGGCGCCGATCATTTTGGCCTGTATCGAAGTATTGGTGATCAGGTTAGACCGAAAGGTAAAGAGGTCATAAGCAAAAAAAGCCACAGAAGCAAGCAGCAATGCCCCAGCGCTGACCAGCATATTCATTGCAGTTAGTTTTCTGGAAAGTGAATCCCGTACTAAGTTCATCGGTTGGGATCTTCGCGTAGCGGCTCTCTTTTTATGGCTGTCGCGACCTTTAGCAATTGAGAACTGAAATTTAAACCCGCTCTGTCTGCGGTGGCCAGATTCACTTCGAAGCGAACTTTATTATCCTGAAGCAGAAATTGAATCATCCCCCCACTAGCTGTGAAGTTCGGCATGTCGCTTACTGTGAGCACCGCAGCTTTATCAACCGTACTGAGAATTTCCTTGGTGTAATTAGCTTCGGACGAGGCAATGAACAAAATCCGGCAAGTGCCAATCTCCCGCACGTTTGAAATTCGGCGAGCGACCAGTTTCTGTTTATCAATCGATTCGCCCGCGAGGGTGTTATCGAGAATTGGACCAAAGGGATCGCGACCCAAGATGCATATAACGAAGGGTGCCTCATCTTTGCCGACAATGGGCCAGGTTACAAACCGCCCGAAGTTGTACAGATACACGGCCTTCACCTGGTATTCCGCGGGCTTCGATTGTTGAGGCCGGCCAGAATCGGAAAGCCCCAAATATGCACAGGAAAACAGAATGAACAACATAAGAAAGTGCGGGGGCCGCGCTAGCTTTTGTGGCCGGTTAACGCAATGGAAACCCGGGAGGGACGTCACAATGGTATCGGTCGATGGCATTATCCTAATGTAAGCCTCGCCGCCTTATTGAATGGCGGCAATACCTAAGAAACAAATTCAGGTCATCGAGGCTGTTGCCTCCAGGTGATCTTGGCATAAGCGGATCGCCGTAATGCGAGCGGTACCTGGGACGGGTCTCCCGTACCCCACTCGGAATGGAAGGGCTGGAACAAATTTTGACCTACGAGTGAGAGTTCGAAGTGTGAATCTAAGTTCCAACCGAGTCGCACGTCTAATGTCTGGTAAGCGCTCACACTCTGCGCGGGCAATCCGCTGGCATAGCGGTAAATCTGATCCAATTCGAATTTCTTGGACAGATTTACATTAGATTGAAGGTTGATCTCATGACGTGGCGTCGAGCCTTCGTATGTGCGGACCGAGCCTGTGGAACTGATGTCGGCAGTGGGAGCTGTCGCGTGAAGATCGATGGCAACGAATGAATAAGAGCCGGAAAGTCGCCACCATTTACGCGCTTGCCAGCTTGGAGCAATCTCAAAACCATTCGTCGAACCGGCAACAGAGTTTTCGTACGGTATGGTCAGAACAATATGAGGTGGTGGGGGAATCGGCTCGGTGGTGGTCACGATGGCACCAAAACTTTGAAGGTGACTGTAAACATTATGGAAAACCGCTACATCCAAGTGCAGGCGCGTGGTAAAAAGGTCACGATAACCTGCCTCGTAGCCCACTAAGGACTCAGATTTGAAATTAGGATTGCCGGAGAGCATTAAAAATTCTAAGGGGTTGGCCGAAATTTCAGCCGTTAGTTTGAAGTCTTCCTCGATGCGCGAGGGAGTTGCGACTGCACGCGTCACCGCTCCCCAAAAGCTAGCGTGCGGGGTCGGAGTCCATAAAATCCGGCCTGTCGGTTGGATATCAAAACCGCTGAAATTATTGTGTTCCAACTTGGCGCCCAGGATGAGAGATACCCGGTTATTCACGAGCTGGATTTCGTCTTGTAAGAAGCTGCTGTAAATCTGGTCCGTTTCGTCATGTGGAAGTAGATCAAGGCCAGGTTGCTTCTGCACGAAATGGTTTGGGCTCCACCGCAGGCCGGTGCCAACAGTTATGTCGTGACGATCTTTAAACTTGAAGTGGTAAAGGAAATCCAGATCAATAGTATTGCGAGTTTCTCCGAGTTGCTCACCTATGCGATTAGTGCGATCAAAATAGGTTTCTAGGTATAGATCGGAATCGTTGCTAAGTTGGCGACGCCAGCGGGCCACGAGGTTTCCGCCCGAGACCACGTCATCCACATTGGTGGTGCCGATTTGGTGGGGAGAATCTCCACTGTAAACGTCTCCCTCAATCATGTAATCATCGCGCAAATGGTTCCAATCCATGCGCAACCCGCCACGTTGCTGATGCCAGCCGTCATAATTGTTTCCATCGCGGTGATATATCGAAGGACGGATAAAACCCTTTCCATACACGCGGTAATTAAAGCCGTGGTTGTTTCCTCCGCCATATTGCGCTACGTCAACGGTTTGTGGATCGCTCCCTCCAGCAGCCGAGGCCATTACCCCGTGTGTTTCCGCGGTACTCTTGGTGATGATATTAATCACTCCGTTGACTGCATTCGCGCCCCAAATGGTTCCTCCGGGACCGCGAACTACTTCAATGCGGTCAATGTTTTCCAGTGGCAGATCCTGCACATCCCAGTAGACGCCGGCAAATAACGGGGTATATACGCTTCGTCCATCGATCAGCACCAACACGGTCTTAGAGAAATTGCTTTGAAGCCCACGAATACCTACGGCCCAGGTTGTCGAACTGACTGTTCCGACTTCGACACCCGGAGCAAGTCGCAGGGCATCAGGAACACTAGTTACACCTGAGCGGCGAATATCCTCTTGAGTAATGACATAGATTGCGGCTGGAGTTTTCGAGATTTGCTCAGGCTCTTTTGAAGTACTTGTAACCTCTATGTTCGAGAGTTGTTCCAAGGTCAATTCTTTTAACGAAGGTTTTGTCGGATTGTTCTGGGCATATGTCGGAGGGCAATAGCTAAGGCCGGCGCTCGCAAGCACGAGTGCTGAAAATTTACTGTAATGCGAGATCCTCTTTTTGACGCGCTGGGTCATGAAAATCTCACTGTGCTCAAGTGCTCACACCATTCTGCGGCGTGAGGTGTGAAGCCGGACTTCTAGCCGGAAGCTAGCTACAAACAAGCGCAGCCGCCCTAAGTGTCATATTAACTTTCGAGTTAACAACTCTTTGACGGAATCAAGAAGTTGCTCGGCCCGGTGACTTCCTTTGAGCAGCCACAGATCCGCCAGTCCGGATACTTCTCCGGGCAAATCGGAGACGCCCGAAAAAATGATAACTGGAGTAGCTGGATTAATACGTTTCAGCTCAGCAGCAACGACCGTGCCTTTCATTCCAGACATCCAATAGTCCAGGATTACGGCGTCGATTCTGTGAGCCTGAAACAGGCGAATTCCCTCAGGACCAGAGCCCGCCTCGATCACCACATATCCAGCGGATTCCAACAACAGTCTGCGCGCCAGCAATCCGGTAGGTTCGTCATCAATGCATAAAATCGTTACCTGGATAGTGCTCGGGTTAGTTTTCGTACCCACCGGTTGGGTTGGAATCGATGGAGTGAGGTGCATCTCCGACCCCGCGCCTCCGGGGACTGGTAAAACGACTCGAATCCTAGTGCCGTGATGATTCGATTCAATATCCAGATCACCAGAGAATTGTCGGACCCTCTCACGCATTCCGCGCAGACCCACGCCTGCGCTCTCACCCGATGAAATTTTCGATTGAATTCCAGCTGAAATTCCCGTGCCATCATCCTCCACGATAAGGGTAATGGCCGTGGCGTCTCTATGAATCTTTACACGCGCCGTGGGGCTCTGTGAGTGCCGGTGGATGTTGGTTAACGATTCTTGAACAATGCGAAAAATGGATAGCGCAAGCTCTCGTGGCAAATCAACCGTGAAACCACCGGGTAGTTCCGTATGCACACTGATTTTGCTCCGCTCGGAAAAACCCTCGGTGTACCAGCGCAACGCAGATTCAAGGCCCACTTCATCGAGAAGTGGCGGGTGCAGCAGGTGAGACATTGTCCGAATTTCTCGGGTCGTTTGCTCAATCAAGGTGAGATGCTGGTCCACGGTCTGGCGAGCAGCTGGGCTCAACCTGTCTTTTTCGTTAGCTATATTCGACAGATTCATGCTCATGCCCACCACTAATTGACCCACGCCGTCATGTAATTCACGCGCGATGCGTCTCCGTTCTTCATCCTGTGTCTGCAACAAGGTTCCGGTAAGGTCACGAAGTTTGCTGGTGGCCTTTTCCAATTCAACGGTGCGTTCAGAGACACGGAACTCCAGATCCTCAACGGCTAGCCTCAGATTTTGCTCGGCTTCTTTGCGGTGTTGGATGTCGAGATTGATTCCCGCCCAGTATTCAATCTGACCCTGATCGTCACGGATGGGCACGCCCCGCGCCAGTATGTATCGCCAACTGCCGTCTGACACGCGAAAACGATGTTCACGTTCCCAAAAGGTTCCCTCTCGAACGCACTCATGCCACGATGCAATCGTGTTTTCGACGTCATCTGGATGCAGGACGTGAACCCAGCCCATTTCGGAACACTGCTCCTGAGACAGGTTTACGAGATGAAGGAACGATGGACTGGCATAAATATTTCGTCCTTTTGCGTCGCAGATCCAAACTCCATAGTCAAGAGACTCGCCAATTGCACGGTAGATGCGCTCATTCCGGCGTAAAGCATTTTCCGCTTCCCTGCGGGCGCTGTCATCGCGAAACCCTATCACTGCGCCGGCATTATTACCCCCCTCCGTCAGAGGCGCTGCGCTCAATATTACCGGGAGGAAAACGCCATTTTTTGTAATGAAAACGTCTTCATGCTCGCGAATTTCGCTGGCGCTTTGCAATACCCTCACCAACGGGCAATCTGCCGCCGGAAAGATCGAACCGTCGGGCCGTTTGTAATGCGTCGTGGAGTGGATTTCCTTACCGACGAGTTCCTTGGAATTCCAGCCGAACAGCTTTTCGGCAGCAGGATTCAGGTACGTGACGAATCCCGACGTATCGACCATCACCAAACCTTCAGCCATATTGTTCATGGCGGAACGGAAACGCTCTTCACTTTGGCGGAGAGCTTTTTCGAAAGCGACGCTCCGCTGTAATACTTCCGCCGAATCGAGGCCCTCAACTAAATTGACGGATTCAAGCCCTTCGACTGTGAGCTCGCCCTTCTTAATTTTGCCAAAGGCTGAGAGCAGATCCTTGGATACCGCGGATTTCATGACGTAGCCGCGCGCCCCGGCGATAAAAGCCTGCCGCACCATTTCCGGCGCTTCATGTTGGCTAACGATAATTACCTCTGTTTGTGGAAGAATGCGCTTAATCTCGCGTGTGGCGTCCAGGCCATTCATCTGAGGCATGGAAATGTCCATGATTACCAGATCCGGTCGCAAACTAGCAGCTTTTTCTATAGCATCCCGGCCGTCAGTAGCTTCCCCGCAGACAGTCAGAGTGGAGTCCTGAGAGAGGACCGAGCAGATGCCCCGTCGTACCACTTCATGATCATCCACAACCAGAATTCGCATCTTTGGTCAACCCTTGATCAAACGTTTTTCCGTCGACCTATGCGCCGCACCGCGAATCACCTCGTTGCCCGAAAACTAACGCCCAATAACTTTTGTGCAAGACGCGAAGTCAGACTTAACGATTTTATACAAATAGGCGAATTGCCCAGAACAGGATGTTCCGTACATGTGTCCAATGATATCCACGATTGTTGTTGCGCAATATTTTTGCGCACTCGAAGGTGTAGCTGCTAATAGGCATCCCGGACAGGTGGGATATTCTCACTATCCACCGCAGGAGGGTCGGGATGAAGAATCGAGTTTATGAACAGATCCAGGCGAGGAAGTGAAGGCCAGGCTTGAGCGGCAGCGTCAGTCAGACCTGTCGCTTTCTCGGAGTGTCCAGAGCGCTCTACTACATCTGGAAAAAACGCTATGAAAAGCATGGCTTAGCGGGTCTCCGGGACTTGCCCCGAAGGCCACACCACATCAAGTTTCACGGAGATTGTTTCCCTGATTCTCCGCATTCGGGAAGAGCGGCGTTACGGCGCTGTTCGAGTTAGGCGCTATCGCGAACTGCAGCCAGCCTACCGCATTGCTAAAACCACCCGACGCAGTCAGGCTACCATTAGCCGGATTTTTTCACGTGCGCATCTGAATCGCGGGCGCGATCTCCATCCGGGCCTCCGGTGGTGCGCTACGAACATCCCTGCCCGGCAGACTTGCTGCACCTCGACATCAAAGGAATGACCCTTTATCAGCAGGTTTCTATGCGTGGCGATGGCCGGCGCGCGCGGACTTCGGCAGTTTGCTGGTTGGGAGGCTTTTCACGTCGCCATCGATGCTCACTCGCGCTTGAGCTTCACGCAGTTGCTGCCCAATCAGCAGGCCCGCACCCCCATCTCGTTCCTGCGCGACGCCATTGCCGGTACAACGTCTTGAGAGATCACAGGCACGGATTGACGTTGCGGTTCTCTTTTGAGCTTTATCGGCCTCAGCTCGTCAGGTGGGATTCCGCCTCAATGACGACCCCAGAAGAGCCTGTACCTTCCGGACATCGTCGTCAGCAGGCCCAAATCGCAGAAGAATTGCTCTCTCGCCCTTCTTGAGGAACGAAGTTACTTGGTCTTGGCATGGAATCGTGTAAACAATGGAGTCAGCCTTGGAGCGCAACCTCTTTACCGCAGAGATATCGGTCACAATTGCGTAGGGAATCGATCCCGCTGGTTGATCACGATAATATTCGAGGCTCTTGACAATTGTGGGCGCTGGGTCGGTGGATCCCAAGACTACGCCTATACGTAAGTCCCTCGGGAGGGATACGATTTGGTAAAGCGCTTCTTTGTTGAGAGAAAGCGTTAGTGCAACCACTCGCCTTTTAAGCGGTGCGACCGCTTTCTGCACGAATCCTGAATGATAGAAAGTGGTCAGCACGTAATCAGATTGATCTAAGAAATCGCGTTCCTCAGATTGTTTATTTTCAATATTTTTGAGCGAGTCGGTAAGCATTCCTTTTATCTCTACATTGAACTCAGCGAGTTCCCGTCGCAGTTCCGCCACGTAATCATCGACATACTCGGAGTGACACTCGATAAAAACTAATTTTCTGGGCGCAACTCGATGCTCCATAGCCGTCGCTCGGTGCACCATATTTCGAGCCAGGCTTATGGGATCGAATCCGAGCTTGATCGCGGAATCCAGAGTGTCATCCACAAACTTGGTCATACGAAAGCGTTCACGTGCATCTTGTTTGGAGTGCTCCCGTATTAAAGCGACTTCCCATCCGATGCCTCTTCGCGTAACTAACACCCCGCGCGATTGCAACCACTTGTAAGCTTTATCAACCGTCAGGAAGGAAATGCGCAATTGCTTGGCAAGGCGGCGCAACGAAGGGGGAGCATCGCCATCTCTGAGCGTTCCCGCCTCAATCAGATACATAACCTCATGAGCAATCTGCAGATAGAGAGGGAGTCCGCTCTGCCGATCCAAAATAAAGTGGCTCAAAATGACGTCTTGAGAGGCGTCGTCCGGAGATGCCCCATCGCTTGAAGTGTCAACATACCGAGGTCTGGCCATAGCATATCCTTTCAATATCCAGAGACATCGGCATGGTATTTAGGCCTTGGCTCACTGACGTCAATCGGAACTGATAGTACGAAATAACGGTTGACAGGGAACTGTTACAATTATATATGACAGTATAACAGTTCTGGTTAAAGATACAACCGGGGGGACCATGGCACGAGGGTTTGCTGGACTATTTCTTTTTATGATGTCTCACTTTTTAATGGGCATGGCTTACCCACAGGCGACTTCACGTGTGACTGGCTTGGTCCAGGATTCAACAGGGGGTGCCATCGCGGATGCAACGGTGACTTTAACGAACGAAGCTACAGAGGTCGCCGTCAACACCACCACGACCTCTTCTGGTACTTACGTTTTTGACGGTATTGCACCCGGTACATATACGATTGCGGTGCGGGCACCCAATTTTTCTACCTTCAGCTCCAAAGGCAATGTCCTTACTATTGCGCAGGCTATAGTGGTTAACGCTACACTACGTGTTGGTCAAGCATCAGAAAAAGTAGAAGTGTTCGCAGGCGTCGAACTTGTGCAAACCGAAAACTCTGGTGATCTCGGAGCTTTGATAGACCAACGAGCGCTCGAAACTCTACCGATAGTCGGTTCTCGCGGCAGAAGTCCCCTTAATCTCCTTGAGCTTGTGCCGGGGGTCGTAGACGGCGGACCGCTGAACAGCGGGGGCGCTAATATAGCGGGTGGCGGAGTTTCAGTGAATGGGTCACGCGATCGGGCCTGGAATTACACCCTCGACGGTATCGACATCAACGAAACCAGCGCGCCGGGATCGAATTTCTCGCCGTTGCGCACCAATCCCGATTCCATTTCTGGATTCCGCGTCATCACCACCAATGCCACGGCCAATTATGGTTCCACAAGCGGCGCTCAAGTTATTCTCGAAACCCGACCCGGTACAAACCAATTTCATGGCAATGCATTTTGGTTCTATCAAACACCTGGATTGAATGCCAATGACCCCGGCAATATCGAACAGGGCCTTGACCGCCCGCAATTTGTGCAGAATATCCTTGGGTTTAGCGTCGGCGGTCCGATCATCAAAAATAAGACGTTCTTCTTTGTGAATACACAATTCCTCCACACTTCGCAGGACTTCGCAACAACCAGCATCGTTTATACCAATTCCGCGCGTAACGGCATATTTCGCTATGCCACGAACCCGGCCGGATGCGGCGCGGGCTGCCCAAACCAGAATGCACCTGCAGGGACATCAAATGCCTCTGTCGACGCCAGTGGAAATCCTATCGTACCAATCAGCACGTACGATATTGCCGCAAATGACCCGGCGCACCTCGGCCTTGATCCTTCGATCCAACAATTCCTGGCTTTAACTTCGTCCCCCAATAACTTCACGGTAGGCGACGGTTTGAACACTGCCGGATATACTTTTCAAGCCCCGGAGGAAGAGCGCCAAGTAGATTTCACCGTTCGCATCGATCACAATTTCAACTCTCAAAACTCCGTATTCGGCCGCTGGGCGCATGGACATCAAAATACGATCGGTGACAGCGGCAATCTGGGTTTACGACCATTTCCCGATGCTCCCGACATTGTGAATACCACTCGTAAACCGCGAAATCTCGCGATCTCCTGGCGTTATACCCCCAACTCCGTAGTTACGAACGAAGTCATCGTAGGAATGAATAGGTTCATTTTTAACTTCGTAACCCCAGATCCCAACACCAATTCGAACCCTCCATTCCTTCTAAACGGCGATGCTAACAATAGTTTTCTGACTTCTCCACGCATCAACGGGGTGGGAAATCTGCGGGCGCTCACAACCCTCCAATTCGTCGACAATTTGAGCTACATTCATGGCAAGCACGCTTCTAGGTTCGGCACAAATATTCGCAATCAGCGCCATATAGACGATCGCGGTTCGATCGGAAATTTTAACGCTAACCCTATAGTATTCTTTGACACAGACGTGAATCCTGTAGATCCGACCGCGTTCAATCTCCCAAACAACATTGAACAAACGCAAGATTTGCCGACCCTGCAGTCAGCCATTAACAATCTGTTAGGCCGGGTTGGAAAGATTCAGCAAGGTCTTGTGGCTCAGGATGCCAATACCTTTGCTCCCGCCGGTACGCATCTGCGGGATGATTTTCGCATGCCGGAATATGATTTCTATGCGCAGGATACCTGGAAGATACACCCTAACCTGACTATCGATATTGGTCTTCGCTGGGAGATTAAGCTGTCTCCTCGCACGAGCAATAAATTCTCGCTTCGTCCGAATCAACCATTCGGCGCCGGTGCTGCTCCGAGCGAGAGCCTGGCGTGGACACCCGGCCACCTGTACAAAGATGCATGGAAAAACTTTGGGCCCTCGATCGGAATCGCTTGGGATCCCTTCAAAAATGGTAAGTCATCTGTGCGTGCGAATTATCGCCTCGCGTATGACCGTATGAATACATTTGTGTTGTCCTCCGCAGTGTTCCAAAGCCTCCCTGGTGAAGCCATCCAGATAGAGAATCGCAGCTTCGGCCAGGCAGGCGGACGGATCGCCGATGGAATCCCCATTCTTGCACCGGACCCCGGTGTCACCCCAGCATCACTGCGCCAGCCACCTTCTTTCTCGACCAATGCCATCACGGCGGTGGATCCACACTGGACCCCGCCCCAGGTTCATCAGTGGAGTCTAGGGATACAGCGCCAGATCGGCAACAATACCGTTTTCGAACTCAACTATATTGGGCACCACGCAGTGCACTTGTTTGGCGCCTACGATGCAAACCAAGCGCAGTTCCGGGCCAACGGTTTTCTCGACGCATTCAATATCGTTGCCGCCGGCGGCGACAGCCCGCTCATCGATCAACTTCTGGCCAACGACCCGAACCGGCCTTCAGCAGAAACCGGTTCGCAATATCTTGCAGATCCGGGCAGCCCGTATGGAACGGACTTCGGTCGCGGAAGTGTGGCGGCTATCGCCCAAGAGATTGGTCTGAACACCGACATAAACGGTGTTTCTCTTCCTGTATCTGCAGGCCTTCCGTCCACGTTCTTTTTCAAGTACCCGCAATATGGAAACGGATTCAACGTTTTGGATAGCGGAGACTGGTCGTGGTATAACGCGCTGCAAGCCACCTACCGGGGCCGGTTTCACGACCTCACATTCCAAGCCAACTATACGTACTCGAAATCAATGGATACGCGTTCGTTCGACCCTACATTCTCGACTGTAGTTTTCGGAAGCTCATCATTTGGTGCGTCAAGCACGCCTTTTGATGATGTTAACCGCCGGCTAAATTACGCGCCTTCCGATTTTGACCGCACTCACGTATTTCAATCCATATTCACATACCAGATACCCGTCGGCCGCCAGCGGCATTGGGGTAACAATTGGGGGCCTCTTCGCGATCGTGTATTCGGCGGCTGGGAACTAAGTGGTAATTTTGTTGCTGAGTCAGGACATCCCACGACTATCTACACCCCCGCTTTTACCACCAGCAACATTGTGCGCACCCCGGCGAGTTGTACAGGTTGTACGCACGGCATGTTGCATCTGCGCATTGACCCAGCTACTGGAGAGCTGAACTACCTCAGCGCAGATCAGATGAATCAGTTTTTCACTCCAGGGCCTGGTGAATTCAGCAACGTCGGTAGAAATTTTTTCCGTCTTCCCTACTACTCTGTTGTGAATCTCAGTTTTGGAAAAATTACGCGTATCACCGAGAAGCAAAATTTGGAGCTTCGTATCGAAATGCAAAACGCCTTCAACACCGTTCACTACGATCAACCGGCCAGCTTCCGAACGAATAGCTCGGTGTTTGGTGTTGCCGACTTCGCCGCGGTGGAGAATGCCGGCCAGGCTCCCGGAAGCACAGCCCGAACCATTCAGCTTGCAGCCAAATACACGTTTTGAAGCGAATATCCACCCGAAAACTCTCATGACGAAACTTTGGTTGATCGGCGCCGCTCTGCTGATAGTTCTGCCAGCGAAGGCATCTGAACTCGAGAAAAAGCTTCAAGAGTTGGCTGCATCTCATCGAGGCAGCGTGGCGTTGTATGCGAAAAATCTAACTACCGGCGAGAGCGTGTCCATTGATGCGGCACGCCCAGTACAAACCGCTTCAGTCATAAAGTTGGCGCTCATGCTAGAGGTTTTCGAGCAGGTTAAGTCAGGGAAGTTAAAGCTTTCAGCGCCCCTCGTATTGACCAAAGATAATCAGGTTCCAGGCTCAGGCATTCTCAATCTGATGGATCCCGGGCTCACGTTGAATCTGAAGGACGTGGTCACGCTAATGATGGTATTGAGCGACAACACGGCCACCAATATGGTGATCGATGCCGTTCGGCTCTCGTCGACTAACGAAATGTTGGGTCGCATGGGACTGAAAAACACTTATTTCTATAAGAAAGTTTACAAGAAACCCGAGGGTCCGATGCCAGCGGATCAGAGGGAGTTTGGATTGGGCAAGACGACAGCCGAAGAGATGGCGCGAGTCATGGAGAATATTTATCGCTGTGGCCTCGACGACCGCGAGCTATGCCGACTTATGATCACCATTATGCGCAATCAACAATATCGCGACATGCTGCCTCGCTACCTTGAAACAGGCGACACAAGTGAAGAACTTTCGGTGATCGCCGACAAAATCGGGGCGCTTGACGACGTGCGTAACGACGTCGCATTGGTGTACACAAAACGAGGGCCAATCATTATCTCCGTCTTCACCTATCACAATGAGGACCAATCATGGACCCCGGAAAATAAAGCCGAGATCCTGATCGGCCGCCTAGCCCGAACCGTCGTCGACGCTTGGTCTCCTGAAGGTCTTGCGTTAAAGGTTGCAGAGCCGCTTGGAGCGGCAACAACAAAATAGTCCTACAGGGATGACCGTGAAATGCCGATTTGTGCTTTGCTTGCTCTTCGTCGCCTGGAACGCTTTGAACCTACAGGCTGACGACGCTCCAGCTCCACGGGTGACGACGGCCTCCGGAGTACTTGAAGGCTTACGCGCTGCCTCATCGAAGCAGGGAGCAATTTTCCTTGGGATTCCGTTCGCGGCTCCGCCCATCGGAGACCTTCGCTGGCGGTCGCCACAGCCCGTCGAGCATTGGACGGGAATTCGTGCTGCAAAACATTTCGCTGCGTCCTGCCCCCAACTTCCTTCGTCGTGGTGGCCGGAAATGGCCGGGCGCGAACATTTGGATGTTAGCGAAGACTGCCTATATCTAAACGTTTGGACGCCCCTCTTCGATCACGTGGGAAAAATTCCCGTGATCGTTTGGATCCACGGCGGGGGCAATGTTGAAGGGTCAAGTCAAATCCCTCCCCTTGGTCCAGCGCTCGCCCGCAAGGGGGTCATAGTGGTCAGCATTGACTACCGCTTGGGGGTGCTCGGCTTTCTCGCGCATCCCGCGTTGAGTGCGGAATCACCGCATCACACCTCAGGCAATTACGGCTTGCTCGATCAGATAGCAGCGCTTGCCTGGATACAAGAAAACATTACTGCATTCGGAGGCGATCCGAGTCGGGTAACGATACTCGGCGAGTCCAGCGGTGCCGAAGACGTTTGCCACCTGCTCGTGTCGCCGTTAGCTAAGGGAACATTCCAAGCCGCCATACTGGAAAGTGGCGTTTGCATGGATTCGCTTTATTCGGATTTCCGCCAACCGCTGGACTATTATCACAACCATGGACCGGGGGAACGCCTGGGAGAGCGAATGTCCGCGGCTTTCGACATTGCCGACACACCGCAAGCACTGGCGAAACTGCGCGAGCTTCCCTTCGAGCGCCTTCTACAGTGGGCACGCGACGCCAACGGGGCAGAATTCGGCGTGATTATTGACGGCTGGAGCGTCCCACTTCAACCGGTTGTTAGTTATGCCCGTGGAAGGCAAGTGGGTGTTCCGGTACTGATCGGTAGCAATGCGGATGAAACTGCTGTCTTCGGTAAGGCGTCGCCTCTAGCCATCGAGAACTCGTGGCCGAAGACCATCACCCAATATCGCTTGTGGTTGAAAGACGAATTCCGCGAGTTCGCCGAAGATGTTTGGCAAGCCTATCCCGTTCGAGCTGACGAAGAGGTTCCACGCGTTTTCACGCGAATGCAAACCGACTACGATTTTGGATTTGGCGCCGAAAGACTAGCCCGAGCAATCGCCTCGCAGAGACAGTCTGTGTATCTGTACTATTTCACGTATGTGGGGCGCGGGAACTTCAGCCCGTTGGGGGCGTTCCACAGCGAAGAGCTAATGTTTCTCGCCGATAACTATTGGAAAAGCTGGGTTCCGGATGCGGACGATGAACATCTGGCCGGCATCATAAGCGATTACTGGACGCAGTTCGCCAAAACAGGCAACCCAAACCAGGCCAATTTGCAAAAGTGGCCGCGATACGTTACCGAAGGTGAGTTGTGTCTGGAACTCGGCCGGGCAGTAAAAATGCGCCAAACGCCAAACCGAGTTGGATATTCGGTCTTCGAACGAATTTTGAAAGCGCGCCTAGCTGAAATCGCGTCGCCCGAGATTAAGTGATTCTCCGGTCGCTTCGTAAGGACGCGCAGGCTATGGCGGATGTTTTTCCTCAGCGACCATTCGCAAGACCCTTCCTTATTTCTCTGGTGTGCGAACTGCCGTAGTCGCGTACCGGGCAAAATTCTTCTTGATTTGAAGAAATTGTCGTTTTTCTTGCGAACCAATGGTATCGGCAGTATGAGTTTCGGCTTGCTGAATATCCCCGATGCCTTAATGAACGACGCGATTAACTACGCAACGCGCAACGGTGTCGTCTGTGTGGCCTCTGTCGGCAATGACGAAAAAACTACGCTTATGTACCCAGCCGCATTTGGGAACGTCATCGGCGTGGCTTGTGTCAATACTCAGGATCAACCCTCAGCACTTACGAATAGCGGCGCGGATATGGTGGCGGTAGCAGCCCCTGGCGAAAACCTGGTCACCACGTATCCTGGCGACCATTACGCCTCGGTATCAGGAACATCGTTCAGTGCCGCGTTGGTATCCGGAGCTGCCGACGTGTTGATGTACCAGGCGTCCTCCGTAAAGCATGCCGGGCTGTCGCAATTTGTAGAACCGGACGTTGCGCGCGCACTGCGGCATTCTAATTCTTGCGTAACCGACGGTTCTTTGGGCGCTGGCTGCTTTGACATGAATCAGGCCACTACATCCATCCAAAGCATGATCGTTCCTCGTTTCCGGCATTACCCCCGCCGTCGCTTCCATCATTTCATCGGCATTTAAGAAGTAGCAGCGGGCAATCCGGTGATATTTTGGGGCTTCGCCTGATGCAGCATGCTCGGGAAGCAGAGCTGAGCCCCAGTACGAAGCTGGGAGAGGCGAAATGGAGACCATGAGGCTGGATGTCGGCGACCACCCCATTTTTCGGCAAATGATAAGTCAGTTGGGTCGAAATCTCGCTAGCAATCGGATCAGCACGGTCGTTGAGATAGCACTGATAGTAGTTGCGTCAGTGATACCCGTTCTCTGTGCCAGACAATTCCCATGCAATCAACTTGCGGTTGGATCAATTTTTGACTGCTTTCTTCTGCTGATAGCAATGGCGGTATTTTATCGGCTAGTCAAACACAGCGACCTCAAAAAAAGATTGAGCGTGATCTTTCCGGGCAGCTCGGTAGCTTGATCCAGCAACGCCGACGGGCCGACAAACTGTACAGCTTGTCGCTTCTAGGACGAACTCCACAAGAATCTTGTTGAAAAGGCCGACGAAGTCTTATACGCGCAAAAAAAAGCGCGACCCCACACGGGCACGGCCGGGGACTATCAAACGGTCCAACCTCCGTGGCTGTCGGATACTGTGGGATCAGGAGTGCTCACAGGAGGTCTACCCAGCTTGGGGAGTAACATTGAAGACGTTAAATTCTTTGCCGACGCCTAGCAGGCTGCTGAAAAACTCAGGAATTTTGTAACGAGGCGGCGCGTGGTGCGTCTCATTGAGCATGCGAGGAACCGATCAGCAGCAGGACATGTTTTCAGCTACATTTCGCCGGAGCAGCGAGTACGCAAAGATCATCCGCTGCGGCCGATCCGCACGATGGTAGACAAGGTACTCAAGGAACTCTCGCCGGAGTTCAACAAGATGTATTCCCAAGTGGGTCGTCCGTCGATTCCGCCGGAGCAGTTGCTGCGCGCGCTGCTGTTGCAGATGCTGTACTCGGTGCGCAGTGAGCGGCTGCTGATCGAGGAGATCGACTACAACATTTTGTTCCGCTGGTTCGTGGGGCTGAATTTGGACGATGCGGTGTGGGATGCCACGGTGTTCACCAAGAACCGCGACCGTTTGCTGGAGGCCGAAGTAGCCAAGGATTTTCTGGCGCTGGTGGTGGAGCAAGCCCGCGCACAGGGATGGGCTTCGGACGAGCACTTCACGGTCGACGGAACTTTGCTGGAAGCTTGGGCAAGCGCGAATAGTTTCAGCCCAAGAACCCGAAACTTAAATGTTGTTGTGGTGCCTACGGTGACAGGTGGTGCACAAAGTGATCAAATTGCCAAGGACGTCAGATCCTAGCTTGCTACGCGCTTGGATGTGATGCACTTCCAAGGTCTGCATTGCGCCGCACACTTGACATCTCCAGCCGTCGCGGCCCAGCACCTTTCCCTTTAGATCGTCGTACGCAGCGGTGGCTAGGACGAGCCGCGGTCGTTTCTGACGCAGTCTTTCCATGGCCCTTCCTTCAAGCGATGCAGTAGCTGCTCCTTGCGCTTATCAGTTGAACATCGGTAGTGGCTTTCCAGGGACAACACCAGCACTTCGAGTTGGTCCGCCTCGGGCGAAGCCCCAGCTAAGAAATCCGCGCAAATCATCTCCAAACAATAACCTCGCGACTTGTCGGATCCAAGCATCAGAGCTGTTGTTTCCAATGCCTGCTCTACGACCGGCAGCTGGCTCTTATACAGCTTGAAGTAAATAATCTCCCACGGTTCGGTTTCCTTGCCGGTTAGGTAGCGCTCAACCTCGGTCTTGAATCCTTCCTTAGGCAGTTCTTTGGCTTTGTGCAACCAGGTTGCACAGTCAAACCGTTCTCCATCCTTCCGCGCCACCTTCACCAATTCCGTAGCCTTGCTCCATCCCACCGCACGTAACTGCGGCTTCGGAATGCGGGTTAGATTCTCGTGAATGGCCATAAGGTAGTACGCTTTGCGCCGTGATGCCGGGAACCGTCGTTCCAAGAAGGCGTCGAAAGAACTGAGGCTTTCCAGCTTCCAGTACTGCTTGGCACGGACTTCGCACAGATATTCTCCGAGTTCGACGAAGCGAACATCTTTCTCCTGTTCCTTGTTCTTTTCCCAGGACAAGATCTCGTCGATCTTGCTGAGAACAGCTAATCCTCTGCGCGGGTTGATCTCCGGGGACACCGTAAGCCGCCGATCAATCCACAAGCTCGTCAAGCCAATCAAGTTCACTCGCTCCTGCTTTACGGATCAGATTCGCTGCTATTAAGGGCCCGTTCTGTAGGCACAGCCCCAGATGGGAGCAACTTACGCAACCGTTCTGGGGGAAGCGAATACCGCTATGTGGGGCAAACTGCCCCGTTTCGATCTGGTTGACAGTCGATTCCACCAGGCGACCGAATTCCTTGCGTTGCGCTTCCGTAATGGTGGCTCTGAGGTACTGAACTTCGGGGTGGTGTTTACGAACGAAAACCACGAAAGCCACATCGGCTATCCCTGTTAGCCAGGAATAGCAAATCAGCTGAGGGTCAAGGGCAAGCAAGCCATCAGGGTTATCCGGATAACGAGCTGTGGTGGTTTTCCAATCGAGAATGCAATGAAGGCCGTCGAGATCGCCGATGGCATCTACATATCCTAGGAACTCATTTCCACCGGCAAGGGTTCGTACCATCTTGATTTGCAGGTTTTCTTGCGGATTGTGAATACGGACGCGATCGTCTTGCGCAAAACGTTCCAGCAGCTGAATGCCCTGATGCACCATGCGGTCCCAGTTGTCACCTTTCTTATATTCCAGGGCCGCATCTCGGTGAGCGCCCCAATCGGTGAAGAGAGTGGCGCCGGGATCTTCGCCGCGGAATAGCGCCCCCAGCGCATTTTCAAACGAGCGGCCAAAAACCATGGAAGCCCGAGTTTCTTTTTCACGCCAGCCGTCCAGGTAGCGATAGCGATAGCTGCGCGGGCAGCGCAGATATTGACTGATTTGGGTAAAGCTATAGACCATCAGCCCCTCCCAACTCAGTGGCAGCTGAGGTGCCCGACAGCGCTGGCCATTCCTCGGATGGCGCGAAGGCGTCGAGGTTCTGATACGAACGTCCGTTGGAGGTGATCTCCGAGGTACGGACCACTCCACTAAGCCCCAAGAGAGCTTTTTCGTCGACCTGGTCCCTATCCAACAATTCCCGGTCGTATTCAAAATCCCGCAGAAACCAATCGAGTTTCCAAAGCGCCCGCTCGGTGCAGTACAACCGGCCTGAGAAAGAGCGCGCTTCAAAAAACGCTGGCTCCAGAACAACGAATTGAAGTAGCAAGAAGGGCTTCTGCGGATGCCACCGATAAGAAGCTTGGTCTACGCGCACGAGAAACAAACCGTCGAGATGGCTTTCGAGCGTTTGCTGTTCGGAATGAAGACCCGGAATATGGCGCCTCATGGCTGGACCTCAACCGAGCCGGTATAGGAATTGAGTTTGCAAATCAAGCTATCTCGATTTTCTTTTGCGGCCGTTGAGAGATGGGAAATGAAGGATTCAACCAACTCACGGCTGGCCCCGCTAAGGGTTGCCGTCCCACAGAAATCTGCCGCGTAGGCCTTGACTAGGGCGGGGTTCAAGCTATGTTGGCGGATCAAAATACAAAGTTGATCCCGGAGACGCGGTTGCCCGTTGCTTGAGTGATTTCCACTGGCGGAATGTAGGGGCTGATTCTCACCTGAGGGCGACTTTGGGGCCGGGATGGAGCCCAACTCCTCGACCGAGCAAATTCCGATCCCGTAAGCCTTACGCAGAGCGCGGTTGACTGCTCTAGTCTCGGCGATGCGCATCTCTGCGCCCTGGACTGCTGAGGAGACGTTCGAAGGGTCGGCATCCCCGTAGCCCACAAAGCCCTTCGAGTCTATAGACTTATAAACTGTGGCTTTGAACACCCATCGACAAGCTGAAGCGTCGGAAAATTTCTTATCTATAATTGTTATGAGGCTCGAACACTTGCGACGATGAGCTATTCGAAGCAGACCCGCATGGGTGATGTACCAGTTACCATTTAGGAGCTGAATGTCTCCACACGCAACCGAGATCGCCCACCGGTTCGTAAGATCTATGAGAGCCGTTTTCATGGCTACTGAAATTTCACCCCATTTTTCGCGTGCTTCTCTTAAATTTGACCGACTGATGCACGTTCTCTTCATATGATCTCCAACATTGCTTAGCTTTGTTTAGCATTGTTACATATTGTTCTTTCCTTGTCAATTCTTTCGTATTGGACGAATATCTTCCGAGCCCTACGACCGATGAAAAATAAAAACGAACAGATTGGATTTCGACTTCCTGGGAATTTGAAGAAGGAGCTGCATGAAATAGCAAAACGTGAAGGTAGAACCCTGTCGCAGATTTGTGAAATTTTCGTTTCTGGGGGGTTAGAAGCGTATAAGAAAGAGGGCAGCCACTACGTCCAGCGGCTGCTGACCGAGAAAAAGGAAAAGCAATAGGAATAACTACGGGGCATTGTCAATAATACTTGTTGCCCGAGGCGGCCGGATTCCACGATACACGGGAAAGCCTATTTAGGTTTCTGAAGTTCAATCCTAAACTTTAGGATAGCGGTAAAAAAAAATGGCGACTGTCGACCCCACCGCCGTCGCCATTAAGAAGAAAACACGGCGGAAATGAAGATTCCTGATGGCGTTCCCGTAATGCGCGACTAAGCCCGCGAGACGCCCCATCACCAGCGCGAGTGCAAATGCTAGAAAGGCCATACCTACGTAACCCGGAATGTGCAGCTTGCGACGCGACGCCCGCACGGGGATGCAGATCACGATTAACAGGCAGCCGGCAGCCACCAACGCTCGAACAGCTTCAAAACCCGTGACATAAATGGAAAGCATCGGCCCTTCCTGCAGCACCCGCAACTTACTTTTGTTTTGCAGAGCGCTGCATCACGGCGCTGCATCACGGCGTTGCATCACGGCATTGCATCGCTCGCTACAAGAACACGTACCTGCCCGAAAAGACGGACAAACGGCGTGCATCTTAGGACAAGCTAGACTGCCTAAAACCCAACACTCCTAAATCATCCTAGTTTAGTGTGAAACATATCATTCTCGTTAAATCTCTAAGGTAACTTTTCCATGAGAAAAGAAAAATTCCGCCGGGCACGCGCAACCCCTCCTTTCTCGTTTGCTCAGAAGGTGAGACCACGTGAGCCTACGTCACTCAGGAATTTTCTGATTTGCGGCGGCCTAGTTCTCGTCGCTATTTGCACCGCCTACGCCAATCATTTCCACAACAGTTTTCACTTCGACGATTCTCACACCATCGTTGATAACGTTTTCATTCGCGATCTGCACAACATTCCGCGTTTCTTTTCTGACGCCGCGACCTTCAGCACCCTGCCTGCCAATCGCACCTGGCGCCCTATCGTCTCCACCTCTATCGCAATAGACTACCGCCTCGGTGCAGGCCAGACGCTGTGGTTCCACATCTCCACCTTTTTCTGGTTCCTGGTGCAGTTGCTGTTGATGCTCATTTTGTATCGCGATCTCCTGGACGCCGTTGAGCCGCAATCCGCCAATCGCTACATCGCGTTATTCGCAGTCGCCTGGTACGGCCTGCACCCGGCCATGGCGGAAACCGTAAACTACATCATTCAGCGCGGTGATTTGTACTCCACTCTCGGCGTCGTCGCCGCCATGGTCATGTACATCCGCCTTCCCGCTTTTCGCAAGTTCGGTCTCTATTTGCTGCCCGTAGTCATCGGCTCGATGGCCAAAACTCCTTCCGTGGTCTTCTGCGGGATCCTGCTGGTCTACATTTTTCTCTTCGAAGAAGACGGCAAGTGGATTCGTTTCCAAAGCGCGTTGCTGCGCTCCGTCCCCGCTTTCGTCGTTTGCATCATCCTGGCCATCGCCAACATAAAACTCACCGCCAAATCTTTCTCGGCCGCCACCATGCCCTCCTCCATGTACTGGATCGCTCAACCCTATGTGCTGATGCGCTACGTGCGCTCTTTATTTTTTCCCTTCTGGTTGAGTGCCGATACCGATCTGCAGCCCTTCCCAAGCTTTGCGGCCTCCCGCGCGCTTCTCGGATTCGCCTTCTGCTCCGCGCTCCTAGTTATCGCCTTTTGGTGCATTAAACAACGCGAGCATCGCCCCACCGCTTTCGGCATTTTTTGGTTCTTTGGCGCTTCGGCCCCTACTTCGCTCTTCGTACTTTCTGAACTGGAAAATGACCATCGCATGTTTTTCCCTTTTGTCGGCTTGATCCTCAGCGTCACGTGGGCCGCCGCATTGCTGATACAAAAGGCCATTCGTAAAAGTCCTCTAGCCAAATCTCGAATCATCTTGGCCGTCGAAGTTCTGGCGGGAGTTTTGCTCTTCGCCTACGGCGTCGGTGTTTGGCAGCGCAACAAGGTCTGGCACACCGAAGAGTCTCTGTGGCAGGACGTCACCGTAAAAAGCCCCAACAACGGCCGCGGCTTGATGAATTATGGTTTGACTCTGATGGGCAGAGGCGATTCGCGTGGGGCGCTCGATTATTTCCAGCGCGCAGCCCTCTTGACGCCCTATTACTCCACGCTGGCTATCAACACCGCCGTCGCCGAAAGCGTTCTGAACAAGAACCAACAAAGCGAAGCGGACTTTCGCCGCGCGCAATCATTGGCGCCCGCGGATGCGCAACCTGATTTTTTCTACGGCCGCTGGCTCAAGCAGCAGGGCCGGGCTCAAGAGGCCATCCAGGCTGAAAAATCCGCGGTGCAGAAAAATCCCACCTGGATTCAGCCGCGCTACCTCTTGATGCAAATTTATCTGGAACAATCCCAGGCCGCGCCGCTTCGCGAGTTGGCTCAGGACACCTTGACCCTTTTCCCCGGCGACGCTTCCGCGCGCCAATACCTCAGCAGCAGCGCCACTATAAAACCGCCACTCGTGGTCGCGCAGGAGTTAGCCCAGTCGCAACCCACCGCCGACCATTATCTGAACTTATCTTTGCTCTACCACCAGGCCGGAAAGTATCAGGAAAGCATCGACGCCGCCAGGAAAGCGCTGCAACTGAAACCCGACTTCGCCGAAGCCTACAACAACATTGCCGCCGCCAACGAAGCGTTATCCCATTGGGACGACGCCATTGCCGCCGCGCAGCATGCCCTGCGCATCAATCCCGATTTCCAATTGGCAAAAAACAATCTGGCGTGGTCGCTATCGCAGAAAAAGCTACAAGCGAAGTAAAACTAGGCGAGCACTAAATTCCTAGTTTTGATTCTGGAACATCCGCGGCGAAGGCAAAGTGTGAGCAGGAATTTAATTTTGCGAAGGGCTTCCCATCGCGGTCTGACGGCGCGCCATCTCACGGTCCAGGGTGTCACGCATAATGGCCAGTTGTTGGGTGAGAATGCGGCTGCGTTCATTAAGTTTCGAGACCCACGAAAATAATTCGATGACCAGCAGTGTCAGTCCAAAAATAGCGATCAGGAAAAGCGCTGATGGCGGATATGGAATGCCGAAAATCTGCGCGACTTTAAAGATATAGCGAAAGCCGATCGAGGACGCCAGCAACAGCAGCAACGAAATGCCGATCCACAAAATCGCGAAGCGCTCGGTGATGCGCCGCTTCAACACCAGTCCCATCACCAATCCGAAAATCACCAGGGTGATCAGGAAAACTAGTGTTTGCCCATGTTCCTGGATGCCGGAGCTAATCATTTTTTAAAGTGACCTCGAAAAATTGCAGCTTTAGAATCTTCAAGCAAAAAATCCAAATGCGGGTTAAAAATTTACTTCCGGCTTGCGCAGCAGATTCATAAAAATCGCCAGCGGCACTTTCATCATGTACAAAAATGATTTGCCCGCTCCGATGCTGGATTTGCCCGCCTGCCGCTCGGACATCTGCACCGAAACTTCCGCGATGCGCAACCCCGCGCGATGCGCCACCACCAGGGCTTCCACTTCCGGAAAATCTTCGGAATAGCGCAGCGCCAGCAAGCGAATTGCCCGCCGGTTCACCAGTCGAAATCCCGATGTGGGGTCGGTAATCTTTGTTCGGCAGACTGTGGAAAGCAATGCCCCAAAAAATCGAATGCCAATGCGTCGCACCGTCGTGGACTTGAATCCATCCACGTGCAGAAAGCGCGTGCCGATCACCATGTCCGCGCCCGATTCCCGCATCCCATCAATGAGTTTGTGGACTTCCTGCGGAGGATGCTGCCCATCGCCATCGACTTGCATCGCGAAGTCATAATTTTCGCGGCAGGCGATCTGCAAACCAGTTTGCACCGCGCCGCCGATCCCCAGATTGCAAGGCAAAGAAACCACTCGCGCAATGCCCGCCATCGCTTCTCTGGTTCCGTCGCTGGAGCCGTCGTCGATCACCACAACATCGCAGTTGGGGCACTCCGCGCGCAAGGACCGGATCAGCGCGGGCAAGCAGCGCGCCTCATTGAATGCCGGAACGATGATGAGTACCCGCTGCTGGCTTGGCTTTGGAAGGGTGGTTGAGTTCATCGTTAGTTTAGACCGAGACGCTAGGTAGCCTGCTGATCGTGGTCCGGGAATTGCCCGCTCGGGGCTTCCCCGGCTGGGAGGAGCACTGGGTACCCGGACGGGCCGAGGGTTGGGTTTCGGCCTCTCCCAGGGTTCGGTACAGAGTCCCCAATGTGCTTGGGAAGGAGCAATCCCAACGCCATCGTCTCGCGGCATGTGGATCGCGCGAATTGTCAACTTAAGTTGCTTTTTTATCGGCGGATACGGTAGGAGAAGCCAGTAGCGGTGGGGCGGGGTGAGGTGGCAAGCAGCGAAAAACGCGATGTTTCAGGCACTGCGAAAAGTGGAAAGCGTCACCAATCGGTGACACTTGGCAGACCGAATAATCGCAGCTTCTGCTGCTCGCATTTACCGCGTTGTCGCAGAACTTTGCGTCAACTGCGGGCCCGGCGTTGGAGTCAAATTTACAGGTACAGGCTGAGCCACATTAGCAGCCATGGGCTGGGCCAAATTTAAAGATTGATCCACCACTTCGCGCAGCGTTTCATAGCTGACCACGCCGCTCAAGAAATGGCCGTTGATGAAAAAAGCGGGGGTGCCGGCGATACCCAGGCGCTGGCCTTGCTCGAGATTGTTCTGAATTTCCGCGGGGGGCAAGGCGGCGTCCAGGCAGGCGTCAAAGCGCGCGGCGTCGAGCCGCAAGCCGCGAGCGTATTGCTTGAGCTGGGGGAGTTCCAGGCTGGCGCCTTCATGAAACAAAATGTCGTGATAGGGCCAAAAAGCGCCTTGCTGCTCGGCACATCGCGCGGCCTGGGAAGCTTTGCCTGCATGGGCGTGAATGGCGAGGGGAAAATCCTTGAAGTACAAAGTCAATTTGCCGTTGTAGTCCTTCAAAAGCTCTTCAATTTCCGGCTGCATCTGGCGGCAGAAAGGACATTCGTAGTCGGCGAATTCCACCAACGCGACTGGCGCGTTTTTAGGTCCCCTCGTGGGGGCACTATCGAGAGCGACATCGGCGAAGGGAGGCGCGAGCACGATTTGAATTTTGGCTTGCTGGCGCAAACCGCCAAGAAAGGCTTCGCGCAGTTTCTTGGTGCGGGATTGGCGGACGCGGGCCAGCAGTTGCGCGCGCAGTGCTTCGTACGGCTGGTCGGTTTGCGCGCCTTCATACAGCACGCGCAGCTCGCTATCGGAGGGGTCTTTGATATTGCTGGTGACTTCTAGCTCGAGCAGCTGGGCTACAGAAATATTGCGGCGACCAGCTTCCTGTTCGAGCAACTGATCGTCGATGACGCGGCCCAGCGCGTCGCGCTCGGCGCGGTAAAAATCGTAGCGCTGCTGCAGCAAGGTCTTGGCGCCCTGGTCGTACAACTCGGTGCGGGTCAGGACGCGCCCGTTTACTTTGGCTACGTTATCATCGAGCTTAGGGGTTTGAGCGGCAGCGCAAATGCAGGAATAAAACACTGCGGCCATAAAGAATCCGAGAAGCGCAGGTCGAAGCGGCAGAGAAGCCGGTGAGTGGGAGTGGATGCGCAAGATGTAGCTATCTTCGGGTACTGCGTGTGGGGCGAAGGGGGGAAGTTCGCCGGCGGCTACGGATGGAGTAATAACTGAGCGGGTAAGTCGGAGCTTTGTGCTTTTTGACCATGAAAATTTAAGAATGCTCATACTCAAGAAAATAGGCGGCTTATTTCACGGCAAAACAATGCGCACTTGGAGGGCAAAGAGCCACAAGTCGTTGAATGCCAAAGAGTCCGCAAGTTGTTGCAAACACAGGAGTGCCTTTTCGAAAAAAACTCAAAGAGTCCACATGAAAACTAGCACCTCAAAGTCCCCGAGCAAAAAATAGACCTGTCCGTCAAAACCCGCGCTACAACCACGAACTATACTATTTCAGTATCTGTAGATGAATTGTAGTACAGATCTTCTGCGAACGAGTACAGCCGGGCAAAGCACCGAGACGGTCGCGATCAGCGCCTTGAGGAACGTTGGTTGGTGGCAAACCAGCCGGGGACGAACTGGCCGGAAGCTACAGTGTCCGCCGTACTGCTGACCATTCGGGGGTTGGCGTTTCTGGATGCGACGAGGCGCCGATGATGGATTGGCTTTTTCTGCGAGCGGGTATGGGGTTCAAGACGGCGGCGGCCAGGGCCCATGGGGAATTGCCACTCAGCGGCCAGGTGAGGGTGGGGCTAGCGGCGGTGTCCTGGCCGATCGCGCCGCGGACGTGAAAATTGGCGCCGGAGGTATCGCTGACGTCGGTCAGCTTGGAGTGGCCGGTGCCGCTGACGGCGACGGTCACGGATCTGGCGGTGCCGAGGGCGTCCACGACCAAGGCGTTCGCTGGAGTAGTGACTGGCCCGAGGGAAGCGGTGGAAGATCCCGTGACTCCGTTGTTGCTGCCGTCGACGCCGCCAGAGGCGACGCTTAAGACTCCGGAATAGGAAGAGGATCCGGCGCCAAGGACGCTGGAATTGTTGGTGGTGACGACGATATTGGCGGTGGTTACCGCAGGATTCAGCAGGTACCAGATTTCAGTGCGGATGAAGGCGCTAGTGCCGGAGGCAGCGTTGCCGCATGAACCGCTGTTGTTATCGGCGAAGGCGGCGAGACAAGTAAGGGCGATGCTGTTGAAGGTGACAGCGGTAACGCGGGTTGTAGCGCCGGGGTTACCCGTACCGGAATCGATCCGCAAGGCAATGCCAACGATCAAGACGCGATTGTTGGCATTGCCTACCACGTGCGACCAGGTGAGCGAAGTGCCCGGAGCCGTGGAAGCGGCCGAGGCGGTGTGATCGGAAACAATCTGGGCCCGGGCTTGCTCCGCCAGCAGCAATAGAACGCCGAGAATAAAAGCGCGAAAAAGTTGTGAGCGTCGGATCAAGTATCCTCGATCCAAAAGAGTTTACTTCGATTCGCGTCCAGAGACAGGCTCGTCTCGCACGACGTGGCTGCCGGTAATGTTGCCGTCGCGATCGATGTTGGTGGCCACAATGACTTGATGGCCATTGAGAGCGATAAAGGAAATCGCCAATGTGAAGTTATCACCGCTGAGCTTGCAGGTACCCAGGAAGGAGGCGGCCCCATCGAGGTCAAACCGCACGGTCACGGTAGTGGAAGCCGGTTGATAGGCGGCCAGGACGGTCTGAGGCGAGCCTGTGAGCCCATGAGTGACGCCTGCCGTATCACCGCTGACCGAAACTGTGTTGATCACCCCAGCTACGGAAAGCGTATTCGTGCTATCGAAAATCTCAATGCCTGCTGTCCCGCCGTTACAACCTGAGGCTTTATCCCAGAATCCGCCGTCGACGGATACAACCGTGGCGCCACGGGGAACCCCTAACTGACTCCACGTATATGAGTTGTGGTAGTAGGCAGTCAGAGCACCAGAGCCAAACCCCGCGGCAGTTGTATCCTGAACGCAAGGCTGGGTCTGG
The DNA here is from genome assembly GCA_963732705.1 of uncultured Acidobacteriota bacterium. Taxonomy (GTDB): domain Bacteria; phylum Acidobacteriota; class Terriglobia; order Acidiferrales; family UBA7541; genus Acidiferrum. The sequence goes on from CAVTAN010000004.1 coordinate 249,940, forward strand.
CAATCCGCTGCAGTAGTATCGCTTGTATTATTGCTGCAACTTCCGATGGCGCCCACTGAGCACGTAACCTGTGTATACGTCCATCCATGGCCGGAGTTAAAGGGCTGCACGTAAGTGACGGCATTGCTAACAATCAGCACAAAGTTTTGTGTGGCGTCGGGGGCTACGCCATTCGTGGCGGTGATCACAATGGGGAAGGTCCCGAGTTGCGTGGGTGTGCCGCTCAAAACGCCAGCAGACGTCAGGGTCACGCCGGTAGGTAGAGTGCCGGTTTCGCTAATGGTCGGCGTCGGGGTACCGATAAACTGAACCGTGAAGGTACCCGGCACGTTCAGCGAGAATCCCGCGCTGGGGCTGGTAAGGATCTGCGGCGCCTGCGTAACCGTGTGCGGCACACCTGCAGAAGTGCTGGTGGCAAAGTTGGCATCACCAGCGTAGGTGGCGGTCACATTCGCGGTTTGTGCCACGGTGGGAGTAACGTCGCAAGTTCCCGCAGCTACTGTCCCGGTGCAGGTATCGCCGGCATCGCTAACGGTAACAATTTCGGAGCCCGGAATGGTTCCGGAGCCGGGAGAATTGACGACCACGGTGTAATTCACTGTATACGGATTGCCAACCTGCGTTGGTGCACTGAGATTTGAAGTAATCGTCGTGGTAGTAGACGCGGCATTCACGGTGTGGGCTTTGCCAGCCGACGTGCTGGTGTTGAAATTAGCATCCCCAGCAAAAACCGCAGTCACGGTTTTAGCTCCCGCAGTGGTGGAGGTCAATGAGCAACTCCCCGCGGTAACAGTGCCGGCGCAGGTTGCGGTTCCATCACTTACGGTCACTGTGTCGGCCCCAGGGATGGTGCCGCCGCCCGTAGCGGTGACAGTGTAAGCCACGGTGTAGGCCTGACCGACAACCGTAGCAGTAGTCAGTGTCGAACTAATCGTGGTAGTGGTGCCCGCCTTATTCACAACCTGCGAAAGCGTCGCCGAAGTGCTACCAATGAAGTTGGTATCGCCCGGGAAAACCGCCGTAATGGGATGAGTGCCGATAGCCAGCGAAGAGATTGCCAGGGTCGCCACGCCCGAACCGTTGGTCGTGCCAGTCCCTATAGCGGAACCATTATCGTTGAAAGTGATGATGTCACCGGTCGCAGGAATCGGCGCCACGGTGGCGGTGAAGGTCACTGACTGCCCACTCACCGACGGGTTGAGCGAGGACGTAACCGTGGTGGTGGTGTTGGCGTCGTTCACGGTATGCGATACGCCGCTGGAGACGCTGGCGCTAAAGTTGGTGTCACCAGGATAACTGGCGGTGACCGTCTTGGTACCTGCCGTCGTGGATGTCAAATTACAAGTTCCAACCGCGACCGTTGCGGTGCACGTCGCTCCGGTGCCATCGCTGACCGTAACCGTTCCGGTAGCAGTTCCCGCACCAGGCGCGTTGGCAGCCACCGTGAAGGCCACCGCATAAGCTTGATCGACGTTCGAAGGCGTCGCCAAAGTTGAAGTAATGGTGGTGGTGGTCGCGGCCTTACCGACCGTGTGCGCAACGCCGGTGGAAGTGCTCGCGGCAAAATTGGTATCGGTTACAAAACTCGCGGTAATCGTCTTGGCCCCGGCAGTGGTAGAGGTCAATGAGCAACTGCCGGCAGTAATGGTGCCCGAGCAGGTCGCGGTGCCGTCGCTGACGGTCACTGTGTCGGTGCCAGGAATGGTGCCTGCGCCGGGTGCGTTGACGACAACAGTGAACGCCACGGTGTAGGGCTGGCCAGTGACTGTAGCAGCAGAGAGATCGGTGGTAATGGTGGTGGTGGTTGCGGCCTTACTCACTGTGTGAGCCGTGCCGGTAGAAGTGCTGGCGTTGAAACTCGCATCGCCAGGGAAGGCCGCCGTTACGGTTTTCGCCCCCGCCGTAGTGGACGTTAACGAACAGCTTCCGGCCGTGACAGTCGCCGTGCAGGTCTGGCTGCCATCGCTCACCGTTACGATGTCTGTTCCAGTGATCGTCCCGGCCCCAGGCGCCACGGGCGCTACCGTAAATGCAACAGTGTAAGGCTGTCCGACAACTGTAGCGGTAGATAAGTTGGTAGTGATCGCAGTGGTCGTGCCGGCCTTATTGACCACCTGAGAAACCGTCGGCGACGTGCTGCCACTAAGATTAGTGTCCCCAGAAAACACCGCGGTGATGGGGTGAGTGCCGACAGCCAACGTAGCAATCGTGAGCGTAGCCACCCAGACGCGTTCGTCGTGCCTGTTCCGATGGAACTCCCATTGTCGTTGAAAGTGACTACATCGCCCACAGTGGGAAGCGGAGTCACGGTAGCAGTGAACGTCACCGGCTGACCATTAACCGACGGGTTGGCATTCGAAGTCAGCGCGGTCGAAGAACTGCCGATATTCACAACGTGCGAGACACCCCCGGAAACGCTGGCGACATAGTTGCTGTCGCCGGGATAACTGGCGGTAATGGTCTTGGTGCCCACCGTGAGAGATGTAAGCGAACAGTTGCCTGTTGCAACGCTGGCGGTGCAAGTGACGCTGCCATCGCTGACCGTAACCGTGCCCGTAGGAGTTCCGCTGCCCGGTGCGTTGGCAACCACCGTGAAGGTCACCGGGTATGCCTGCCCCACGTTCGAAGCAGTACCCAGCGCCGCGGCGTTGGTGATGGTAGTCGTGGTGGCGTCTTTATTGACCACAAAGTTTACCGCCGTGGAAGACCCGCCGCCAGGGGCGGCATTGGTGACCACCACCGGGAAGCTTCCCGCAGTAGCTTGATCGCCAGCGGTCAGCGAAATAGTCAGTTGCCCGGCGTTGACAAAGGTCGCTGTATGGGCGGTGCCAGCGTAAGTCACCGTGGACGTCGACAGAAAATTGGAACCGTTAATCGTCAAAGTCTGCGCCGGGTTGCCAGTAACCGCCGAAGCGGGCGATAACGTCGAAATAGCCGGAAGCGGGTTGTTGACGGCGAAGTTCACGGTGTTTGAACTGCCGCCGCCAGGCGTCGGATTAGTGACCACCACAGGATAAGATCCCGCGGTAGCTTGATCCGCGGAGGTCAACTGGATGGTCAACTGCCCCGCGTTGACGAATGCCGCGGTGCGGCCGGTGGAATTAAACGTAACCGTAGATGAGGCGAGGAAGTTGCTGCCGTTGATAGTTAGAGTTTGGGCAGCCGCTCCAGCGATCACCGGCGAGGGCGAAAGCGTAGTGATGGCCGGCACCGGATTACCGACGATGAAGTTCACTGCGTTGGACGAGCCGCCGCCAGGAGCGGGGTTGGTCACCACTACCGGAAAGCTCCCTACTACGGACTGGTCCGCAAGACTCAACTGAATCTTCACTTGCGCGGCGCTGACAAACGTTACCGCATGGGCTACGCCGTTATAAGTGGCGCTCGAGGTTGCGACGAAGTTTGTGCCATTGATCGTGAGAGTTTGCGCGGCCGTCCCCACGACGGCGGAGGTCGGCGAGAGACTCGAAATGGACGGAACTGGATTAGTTAGAGTCGTTACGGTTTCGGTCTGCGTGGGGGCGCTGGTAAACGCACCTGTACCCGACGCGGTGATGACTGGACTGCCAGCAGTGGTATCGGCCCAGTAGAAGCTGGCCGAGTTTGCGGTGTTGGCGATCGTGACGCTGGTGATCGACGCCGTGCAAGTGGCATTGCTATAAAAGGTGCCGCCCGTGCCGCTAGTGCTGAGTGCCACCGTTTCTGTAGAGGTGGGACTCGCCGCGTTACCGCCGCTATCCTGCGATTGCACCGTAATTTGCGGAGAACATACGCCGGTATTTACCGAGACTGGCGCGGTCGAGAATGCCAACTGTGAAGCGGCGGCTTTGTAGGTGACGAGGGCTGCGGAGTAGTCCGCCACGCCGCCGCTAAACGTGCCGGTGGCCGTCTGAGTCCCGGTGGCCGAAACAATTTTATATTCGGGATATATTCCCCAACTGCCGCTGATGACGTTAGTTTGCAGTGCGGTAGACCCCCCAGTCGCCGCAAAGGTAGGCGATCCGGAGGAGATGTCCATGCCAAAGGCTCCAAACACGAGTTCGCCAGCTTGTGTCGTCGCGGCAGTCGGGCCTACCGTGGCGCTTGTGCCGCTGCCGTTATTGTTTGTCGCGGTTTTGTCAACACGTCCTGTGCCTATGAGACCGCTAACAGAAAACGCGCTTGCGTTGGCTTGGAGCCTCTGCCTGGGGAACGTGACTGTGATCGTGCTACCGTTAGAGAGCCCTGCCGTCACCGGTGCAGACCAGATGATCGTGCGTGTGGGCGCAGAGTTCGTGACGTCGGCATCGTTTGTGTAGGCGTTGCCAGACGAGTCCGCGATCGTCACCGAACTGCCAGAGGAAATCGCTCCGACAAAGGTGAAGATGACAGTGTTGCCTACCGGTACGGTGGAGGTTACCGTAACCGTGAGAGTGGTGACGTTGGAGCCGCCGCTCAGTCCATTATTGCCGATGGCGGCGGGAGCGCCTATCGAGTCGGTAAAGGTTAAAAGCGGAGCGACATCGCCAGAGGCGCCGGTGGCCAGGACGTGGAAGGTAACTCCCAGGTCACTCTGCTGCACCAAGTAGTTGGAATTCTTGAACTGACCGTTTGCGTCGGCCAGGGACGTCAGTGTGACATCCTTGTGAGTAATAGGGTCCACGGCCATGACGATAGTGACCAACTCGCCAGGGTTCCATCCAGAACCAGTGAGAGTAACAATTTCGCCCGGATGATAGTCAGGCTTGTCGCTCGTTATGGTAGCCCCGGCGACGGCGGCGCGATTGTCGGCCTGCACAGTGGCGTACAGGGCGGCATGAATCCGTGAAGCCCCTGCGGTCAGCAGCACCGCGGCAACCAGGAAGCAAGCCAAGCGACTTGTGAGCGTTCTTATGGTCTGCTTCATTGCTGTCCTGTCCACCGCTGAGCTCCTGGTACACACGATTGGCTGTCCGTAAGAACCCAACTTAATTCAATGTTGTGGCCACGCACACGGTCATGCGCTTGGCAGTGGTCGCGGAGGTTATTGTCAGGTCCAGCGCATCGTTCAAAGCGAACGTTGTGTTGGAGAGAGTGAGTGCCTGCCAAGAGCCAGGACCGCTGGTGCATGCGGCGCTGGTGCTCATCGCGGTAGCCAGGTTGTTCTTGAAGAGCTGCATGGTGACGGAACCAGCGTCGACCTGGCACTTGATTGCGGTCACGGTGCCCGCGCCGATCAGGTTGTCGAAGAAGCCCTTCTGGCTGTCCGCCGTGCCCAAGCCCGAGCCCCCGTCCCCGCCTGCGATATAGCAGATGGTGCGGGTGTTCGAACCCGAAGCTCCGGTTGCCCCCGTGGCTCCAGTCGCGCCAGTGGCTCCGTTGGCGCCAGCGACGCCGATGCCGGTAGCTCCAGTGGCACCCGTCGCGCCATTGGTGCCATTGGTACCGTTAGTGCCAGCGGTGCCGGTTGCCCCCGTGGCTCCGGTTGCGCCATTAGTGCCATTGGTTCCGGTTACGCCGGTAGCTCCTGTTACCCCGGTCGGTCCAGTTGCGCCCGTAGCTCCTGCTGTGCCCGCCGCTCCTGCTGCTCCTTGCTGAGCCAGCAGCGTCCATTGCGTCGGGTCGCCATCAGGATTTTGGCTCCCGTCGTTGGCCATGATGGCAACGTAGGAAGACCCGTTGTAGTAAACCGCGTCGTTCAGGCTGTAAGGCGTGCCTGGTTGGAAGGTGCTCTTCCAGTTGAGGCCTGCGCCGGTGGCTCCGGTTGGCCCGGTAGCTCCCGTTGCGCCCATGGCTCCGTTCGAGCCATTGGCCCCGGCGGGTCCGATCGGGCCCTGAGGTCCAGCGGCACCGTTCGCCCCGTTTGTGCCATTCGTGCCGTCAGCACCAGATGGTCCGACTGGGCCCGTCAAACCGATGTTGCCGGTTGCGCCAGTGGCTCCCGTAGCGCCTTGCAGCGCGAGGAGTGACCAATCGGCGTTATCGCCATCCGGAGTAGCAGTTCCGGGGTTGGCCGCGATGGCTACGTAGGACGAACCGCTGTAGTAGACGCCGTCGTCCACCGCGTATCCGCCAGCCACGCTGGGCATGAATGCGCCGCGCCAGTTGATGCCACGGCCATCCGCACCGGTCGGGCCCGCGGGGCCAGTTGCACCCGTCATACCGTCCATGCCAGTGGTGCCGTTGGTACCATTGGTGCCAGACGGGCCTTGAACCCCAGTCGCGCCTTGCGCTCCCGTAGGACCAGCCGGGCCAGTAGCGCCCGTCCCGCCGGTGGCGCCAGTCACGCCGTTCGTGCCGTCGTTCCCGTTCGAACCGCTCGGGCCAGTTGCGCCCTGTTGAGCCAGCAGCGTCCATTGCGCGGTATCGGTGTTGGGGTTCTGCGTTCCGTCGTTGGCCATGATGGCTACGTACGAGGAACCCATGTAGTAGACCGCATCATTCAGGTTGTAAGGCGTGCCTGGCTGGAAGTTGCTCTTCCAGTTGAGCCCTGAGCCGGTAGCTCCGGTGGTTCCGGTTGCTCCCGTTGCGCCGTCGGCCCCGGTGGCGCCGTTCGAGCCATTCATGCCTGCTGGACCCGCGGGACCGGCAGGACCTTGAGCTCCAACAGCACCGTTCGTTCCGTTGGTGCCATTGGTTCCGTTGCTGCCGTCAGCACCCGATGGGCCAGCTGGGCCCACTGCGCCCGCCGCACCAGCAGCGCCTTGCATGGCCAACAGCGTCCATTGCGTCGGGTCGTTGTCGGGGTTCTGAGTTCCGTCGTTGGCCATAATGGCTACGTAGGATGAACCGCTGAAGTACACCGCATCGTTTAGAGCGTAAGGCGTGCCTGGCTGGAAGGTGCTCTTCCAGACGAGGCCTGCGCCGGTGGCACCGGTCGGACCTGCAGGTCCGGTTGCGCCGTCTGCTCCGCTGGCGCCATTCGCGCCGTTCATGCCTGCTGGACCCGCGGGACCGGCAGGACCTTGAGCTCCAGCAGCACCGTTCGTTCCGTTGGTGCCATTCGTGCCGTCAGCTCCGGCTGGGCCGGTAAGACCCGTTGCCCCCGTCGCTCCGTTCGTTCCATTGCTGCCGGTTGGGCCAGTCGCTCCCGTCGCGCCCGTGCTGCCAGCCACTCCGGTTGGTCCGGCCGCGCCCGTAACTCCGGCGGTTCCAGCCGCACCATCGTTGCCGGTCGCGCCGGTCGCGCCCTGCATAGCTAACAATTGCCAGACAGGGTCAGTGCCGGGAACCTGTGAGCTGTTCGCGGGTGCGGTTGCTACGTAGGAAGAACCCAGATAGGAAACGGCGTCATTGGCGTTGTAGGGTGCCGCGTTGCTCCACGGACCCTTCCAGTCAAGCCCTGCGCCCGTGGCTCCGGTTGCTCCGTCGCTGCCGTTGGTACCATTGGTGCCGTTGGTGCCAGCTAGGCCTTGCAGACCCATCGGGCCCTGAGGTCCAGCTGCGCCATTGGCGCCGTTAGTGCCATCCGCCCCTGCGGGACCAGTCATCCCGGTCGCGCCAGTTACGCCAGTCGCCCCGGTGTTTCCGGTCGCGCCAGTTGCTCCAGTATTACCGGTTGCTCCCGTCGCGCCGGTGTCGCCAGTCGAGCCGCTCTGCCCAGTTACGCCGGTGGAACCAGTGGCTCCAGCTTGCGAGAGCAGTTGCCAGTTGGTGCCGTCGAGGTCTGGGGTGGTCGCGCCAACGTTATCGTGCAGCGCGATGTAGGAAGAGCCCAGGTACGCGACCGCGTCATTGACGTGGTAGGTCCCTGCCGCGAAAGTCCCCTTCCATGTGAGGCCAGTAGCGCCGGTCGGACCTGCTGGCCCGGTTGCGCCGTCCGTACCATTGGTGCCCGCGGTTCCAGCCAGGCCTTGAGGACCCATCTGCCCCTGGATACCCTGCGGACCTTGTGCGCCGGCGTCGCCTTGGATGCCTTGCGAACCAGTTGAGCCCGTGGCTCCCGTTGCGCCGGTTGCTCCAGCGGAGCCGTTAGCTCCTGTCCCGCCGGTTGCGCCTGTGACACCGGTTGCGCCTGTGACACCTGTTGCGCCAACTGCACCGTCGTTACCTGCTGCTCCGGTGTTGCCGGTGGCTCCAGTGGCTCCAGCTTGCGCAATCAGTTGCCAGAACCCAGCGCTCAGATCCGGCTGATGCCCACTGTTGTTGCCTTGCAGCGCCACGTAAGACGAACCGCCGAAGGTCACCACATCGTACGCGTTGTATGTAGTCCCACCATCATAAGCGTTACGGTAGGTAAAGCCCTGACCCGTCGCGCCGGTTGAACCTTGTGCGCCCGTAGCTCCGGTGTCGCCGGTCCCTCCGTTCGCGCCCGTCAGACCAATCGGACCCTGTGCTCCCGTCAAACCTTGGATACCCTGAATTCCTTGGGCTCCGGTGGCACCAACTGCTCCTGTCGATCCCGTTATGCCCTGGATACCCTGAACTCCAGTGCCGCCCGTTGCCCCCGTCAGACCCTGGATACCTTGCGCCCCAGTGTCTCCCGTGGCTCCCGTCGATCCAGTGTTGCCCGTTGCTCCGGTGTTGCCCGTAGAACCCGTCGCGCCTTGCTGCGCGATCAGTTGCCAGTACGTAGCGCTCTGATCCGGCTGGTGGCCGGCATTGCTGCTTTGCAATGCCACGTAGCTCGAGCCACCGAACGTCACCACATCGTAAGCGTTGTAGGTGGTCCCACCATCGTAAGCGTTGCGGTACGTGAAGCCCTGACCCGTCGCGCCCGTTGAGCCGTTCGCACCTGTTGATCCGGTGTCGCCCATCGCTCCGTTCGCGCCCGTCAGACCAATCGGACCCTGCGAGCCCGTAGCGCCAGTCAAACCCTGTATGCCCTGTTGACCCTGCGCTCCCGTTGCACCTACGGCTCCCGTCGATCCAGTCACACCCTGGATACCTTGAGCTCCGGTTGCGCCCTGGATACCTTGTGCTCCGGTGTCTCCCGTGGCTCCCGTCGATCCGGTGTTGCCTTGTACTCCGGTCCCGCCCGTGGAACCTGTCGCGCCTTGCTGCGCAATCAGTTGCCAGAACAAAGGGGTTCCATCAGGCTGGTTATTGGTGTTGCCGCCTTGCAGTGCTACGTATGAAGAACCGCCGTAGGTCACTACGTCGTAAGCGTTGTAGGTGGTCCCGCCGTTGTAAGCGTTGCGGTACGTGAAGCCCTGGCCCGTCGCGCCCTGTGCTCCCGTCGCTCCTGTTGACCCGTCGTTCCCGGTCGCTCCATTCGCGCCCGTCAAACCGATTGGGCCCTGCGAGCCAGTCGCGCCCGTCAGTCCTTGGATACCCTGTGGACCTTGAACTCCTGTCGCCCCTACTGCTCCCGTGGCTCCAGTCAGACCCTGAATACCCGTTGCGCCAGTCACACCCTGGATACCCTGAGCTCCGGTTGCGCCCTGGATACCTTGTGCTCCGGTGTCTCCCGTGGCTCCCGTCGATCCGGTGTTGCCTTGTACTCCGGTCCCGCCCGTGGAACCTGTCGCGCCTTGCTGCGCGATCAGTTGCCAGAACAAGGGGCTTCCATCAGGCTGGTTATTGGTGTTGCCGCCTTGCAGTGCTACGTATGAAGAACCGCCGGAGGTCACTACGTCGTAAGCGTTGTAGGTGGTTCCCGCGTTGTAGCCGTTGCGGTACGTGAAACCCTGGCCCGTCACGCCCTGTGCTCCCGTCGCACCCGTTGACCCGGTGTCGCCCATCGCTCCGTTCGCGCCCGTCAGACCAATCGGACCCTGCGAGCCAGTCGCGCCCGTCAGTCCTTGGATACCCTGTGGACCTTGAACTCCTGTCGCCCCTACTGCTCCCGTGGCTCCAGTCAGACCCTGAATACCCGTTGCGCCAGTCACACCCTGGATACCCTGAGCTCCGGTTGCGCCCTGGATACCTTGTGCTCCGGTGTCTCCCGTGGCTCCCGTCGATCCGGTGTTGCCTTGTACTCCGGTCCCGCCCGTGGAACCTGTCGCGCCTTGCTGCGCGATCAGTTGCCAGAACAAGGGGCTTCCATCAGGCTGGTTTCCGGTGTTGCTGCCTTGCAGTGCTACATATGAAGAACCGCCGGAGGTCACTACGTCGTAAGCGTTGTAGGTGGTTCCCGCGTTGTAGCCGTTGCGGTACGTGAAGCCCTGGCCCGTCACGCCCTGTGCTCCGTCGCACCCGTTGACCCGGTGTCGCCCATCGCTCCGTTCGCGCCCGTCAGACCAATCGGACCCTGCGAGCCAGTCGCGCCCGTCAGTCCTTGGATACCCTGTGGACCTTGAACTCCTGTCGCCCCTACTGCTCCCGTGGCTCCGTCAGACCCTGAATACCCGTTGCGCCAGTCACACCCTGGATACCCTGAGCTCCGGTGACCCCTGGATACCTTGTGCTCCGGTGTCTCCTGTGGCTCCCGTCGATCCGGTGTTGCCTTGTGCTCCGGTCCCGCCGGTGGATCCTGTCGCGCCTTGCTGCGCGATCAGTTGCCAGAACGGGGCTTCTCGGATCAGGCTGGTTGCCCGGTGTTGCTCGCCTGCAGTCGCTTCGTATGTCGAACCGTCGGATGTCACTACGTCGTAATCGTTGTAGGTCGTTCCCTCGTTGTAAGCCCCGTGCGGTACTGAAACCCTGGCCCGTCGCGCCCTGTGCTCCCGTTCGCACCTGTTGACCCGGTGTCGCCCGTACTCCCTGCATACCTTCAGACCCATCGGGCCAGTTCCACCCGTCAGACCTTGAATCCCTGCGGGCCTTGTGCTCCGGTCGCTCCGGTAAGTCCTTGGATACCCTGTAGCCCTGCGCTGCCCGTTGCTCCAACGGCTCCGGTCACACCCTGGATACCCTGCGATCCGGTGGTGCCCTGCGGACCTTGCGCTCCAGTGTCTCCTGTGGCTCCCGTCGATCCGGTCTTGCCTTGTACTCCGGTCGCTCCAGTCGCGCCTTCTTGCGCGATCAGTTGCCAGAACGCAGCGCTCTGATCCGGCTGGTTGCCGGTGTTGCTGCCCTGCAGCGCTACGTAAGAAGATCCGCCAAATGTCACTACATCGTAAGCGTTGTAGGTGGTCCCGCCGTTATACCCGTTGCGGTACGTGAAGCCCTGACCCGTCGCTCCCGTTACGCCGTTCGCTCCTGCCGGACCGGTTGCTCCATCAACTCCATTCACACCATTAATTCCCGCCGCTCCCGTCGCACCCACCAAACCCTGAGGTCCTTGCTGTCCCTGAGGCCCGGTAGCTCCCAAGTTTCCCTGCGGACCAGTCGCGCCCGTTGCGCCATTCGTGCCGTTCGTCCCGTTGCGCCGGTAGGACCTGCTGCTCCCGTTGCCCCTGCTGCTCCATCAGTTCCCGTCGATCCTGCCGGGCCGGTTGTTCCTGTCGCGCCTTGCTTGCGCGATCAGTTGCCAGAACGCAGCACTCTGATCCGGTTGGTTTCAGTGTTGCTGCCCTGCAGCGCTACATAAGAAGATCCGCCAAAGGTCACTACATCGTAAGCGTTGTAGGTGGTCCCGCCGTTATACCCGTTGCGGTACGTGAAGCCCTGACCCGTCGCTCCCTGTGCTCCCGTCGCACCCGTTGACCCGGTGTCGCCCATCGCTCCGTTCGCGCCCGTCAGACCGATTGGGCCCTGCGCTCCCGTTGCTCCCGTCAGTCCTTGGATTCCCTGTATACCCTGCCCTCCCGTTGCTCCTACGGCTCCGGTTACACCCTGGATACCCTGAGAACCAGTGGCGCCCTGAATACCTTGCGCTCCGGTGTCTCCCGTGGCTCCCGTCGACCCAGTGTTGCCTTGTACTCCGGTCCCGCCCGTGGAACCTGTCGCGCCTTGCTGCGCGATCAGTTGCCAGAACGCCGCGCTCTGATCCGGTTGGTTTCCAGTGTTGCTGCCCAGCAGCGCTACATAGAAGATCCGCCAAATGTCACTACATCGTAAGCATTGTAGGTGGTCCGCCGTTATACCCGTTGCGGTACGTGAAGCCCTGACCCGTCGCTCCAGTTACCCATTCGCGCCTGCTGGACCGGTTGCTCCATCAACTCCATTCACACCATTAATTCCCGCCGCTCCCGTCGCACCCACCAAACCCTGAGGTCCTTGCTGTCCCTGAGGCCCGGTAGCTCCCACATTTCCTTGGGGACCAGTGGCGCCCGTCGCGCCGTTCGTTCCATTCGTGCCGGCCGCTCCCGTTGCTCCGTTAGAACCTGCTGGTCCTGTTGCCCCTGCTGCTCCATCGGTTCCCGTCGATCCTGCTGATCCGGTCGCTCCAGTCGCCCCTTGTTGCGCGATCAGTTGCCAGAACGCAGCACTCTGATCCGGCTGATTGCCGGTGTTGCTGCCTTGCAGCGCCACATAAGAAGATCCGCCAAATGTCACTACATCGTAAGCGTTGTAAGTGGTCCCGCCGTTATACCCGTTGCGGTACGTGAAGCCCTGACCCGTCGCTCCCGTTACGCCGTTCGCTCCTGCCGGCCCGGTTGCTCCATCAACTCCATTCACACCATTAATTCCCGCCGCTCCCGTCGCACCCACCAAACCCTGCGGTCCTTGCTGCCCCTGAGACCCAGTAGCTCCCACATTTCCTTGGGGACCAGTGGCGCCCGTTGCGCCGTTCGTTCCATTCGCGCCGGTGGTTCCATTTGCGCCAGCAGAACCCGTTGCGCCAGTCGGCCCGGCTATACCAGCTGGACCGGTGTTGCCGGTCGCGCCATTGGAACCAGTCACGCCCGTCGGACCTGTTGACCCGGTGACGCCTTGGGCACCCGTAGAGCCCGTGGCTCCGGCCTGCGCAACCAGTATCCAGTTGGTAGTGTCTTGATTGGGGGCGATCGCGCCGTTGTTATTGTGCACGGCGACGTAAGACGCGCCGTTATAGGTTACGGCGTCGTTGACTTCGTATGACCCTCCGAAATTAAAGGTGCCTTCCCAAGTAATCCCGGCAACGCCGGTGGGACCAGTCGCGCCGTTCGCGCCATTCTGGCCATTGAAACCATTTTGACCAGCAGCGCCCTGCGCACCAGTGGGACCTTGAGGACCGGTCGCACCGTTCAAACCGGTGGGGCCTGTCGATCCATTCGTTCCCGTCGCGCCTTTAGCTCCTGCAGGACCCAGAGGGCCAGTGGCACCTGTCGCTCCGGCAGTGCCGACACCCGTTGCTCCAGTTGAACCCGTCGGCCCGGTTGCGCCTTTGGCCCCCGCAACTCCCGTTGCTCCATTAAGACCATTCGTACCCGCGGCACCGGTCGCTCCGGTCGCGCCGGCAGTTCCGACTCCCGTCGCTCCAGTTGACCCTGTCGGGCCGGTGGACCCGGTTGCGCCTTTTACTCCAGCCGCACCAGTCGCTCCATTGAGGCCGTTCGTTCCCGCAACACCGGTCGGTCCAGTTGCGCCGGTTGTTCCGAATCCAGTGGCACCTGTTGACCCTGTCGGGCCGGTCGGACCTGTGGGACCAGTCGCGCCAGTCGTGCCTTTGGCTCCAGCTGCACCCGCCACGCCAACTCCTGTAGCTCCGGTTGGACCGATCGGACCGATAGAACCAGTCGCTCCAGTTGCGCCCGCCGTCCCGACTCCCGTCGCACCAGTTGACCCTGTTGGACCAGTTGACCCGGTTGAGCCCGTTGTGCCTTTGGCTCCAGCTGCACCCGCCACGCCAACTCCGGTAGCCCCAGTTGGACCGATCGGACCGATCGAACCAGTCGCTCCCGTTGCGCCCGCTGTCCCGACTCCCGTCGCTCCAGTCGAACCAGTAGGACCGGTGGACCCGGTGGCGCCCTTGAGCCCGGCAGCACCAGTCGCTCCATTAAGACCGTTCGCTCCCGCCGCTCCGGTAGCGCCTGTTGCGCCCGTTGTTCCAACTCCAGTGGCGCCAGTTGAACCTGTTAGGCCGGTCGGACCAGTAGAACCTGTCGCGCCAGTCGCACCTTTAGCTCCAGCAGCACCAGCCACACCAACTCCCGTAGGACCAATCGGACCTGTAGCGCCCGTAGCGCCCGTTGAACCTGAGCCTGTCGCGCCGGTGGAACCGGTTACACCCGTCGGACCCGTTGGACCCGTGGAGCCAGTTGCTCCCTTCGCTCCAGGCAAACCCGCGCCCGTTGCGCCGGTCACACCAGCAGGACCTGTCGGACCGATGGGCCCAGTCGCGCCCGTGAGGCCAGCGCCGGTTGCTCCGGTCGGACCCGTGGGACCAGTTGCGCCAGTGGCTCCATTCGAACCACCAGAACCGCCCACTTGCACAATTTCCAACTGAGGATCGTGATTGGTATCAGCGTCTTCTTTGGCATCGAACTGCACGCTGATGATGTTGGAACCTCCGGCAGGATTGGCAGACACTAAACCAACACCATTATTTGAACCGGGGTAGGTATACCAATACTGCACGATCGGTGTGACGTCCACGACCAGGTAATCGCGATATGTCCCAGGTGCGACAGTCACTGGGATCGCAGGAGTGCTGAAATCGCAACCAGGAGCGTTAATACCGGACATGCCAGTCTCGAGCCAAGGCTGATTAGAAGCCAGACGGCAAACCCAGAAGGTACCCGGAGTAAGAGAAGCATCGTTCACAAACAACCTTAGTGTCGCTACCTGAATGGAGCTGGCCTGGAGATTGGACGGATACACGCCGAGATTGAATCGAACGTAGCCGTTAATATTGGGGCTTTGCACCAGGATGTGACCCTCATTGCCATGGATCGTGTGACTGCCAGCTTGCGCATAGGTATCGTCAGTGACTGGCGCCTGGGCCATCACGAGCGCGGGCGCGAGGAGCACAGTGAGCAGCGCGAGAATATAAAAACGCTTGTTAGTAACGATCATGGATAGCCCCTCTACGAATTTTTTCGTGTTCCGCTGGCGAGATAGGAAATGAGGAAATCGAATGTGGCAAAAAACGTTGTTGCCGGGTGTGCGAGTCACGTCTGTTAGCGAAGAACGACCGTCATTCATCTCGTTGAGCACCTGAATAAAATTTTGTTTGCCGACAACACACACCACGCACCGCAAGGAACGAAGTTCGGAGACGTAGAACTTTGCGAACAAAATTGCAATCGCTCTGCCAATCGCAAGAAAACGGTAGACGGAAGCGGCAAAGACCCTAGGCCTCAAGCATCTCGATGACAACGACGATTAGAATGAGCGACTTGAACAAAGCGCGTTCTAAGCACAAGACTGACTCAGAGGCAGCGATGAGGACTTGGCAGCGGTTTGCAGCAGTGCGAAAAGCCGCTTAACGCAATGTTTCGGATACGAAAAAATTCTGGAATGTATCTAAATCGTGACGCTTAGAACCGTGCAAAGCGTGTGGACTCAGGAGGGGATACTGGGTACTGAGAGTACTGAGGTCGGGCCTGCCGCCGCCGTCTTAAAACTTTTTTCAGCCGGAAGAAAATAAGCGCGGCAAGCTACTTCGAGCTTTTCATGGCTGACGGTTGTCTGAATTCCGGAATAACAAGCTTCCCAAACGATCTGATTGATCAGATCTTTTGCGTAACATTGCGCCAACGGTTTTTTCCATAATTCCACAACACAATAGACCGCGTACTCAGCGACCTCCGGCTCGCAATGGAGCGCTCGCAACTGACATTCACGCTTAAAAATTTCTATAAATTGTTCCGCCGTGGCGTAGTCGACTTTTATTTTGTTCGGAATTCTGCGTAGAAAGGCTTCATCGGCAAGCTGCCGGGGATCGAGATTGGTGGAAAACGCCACAAAAGCATTGAAAGGAATTTCAAATTTCTTGGCGCCTTGCAAGGTGAGGAAGTCCACCCGGCGATCCAGCGGGGTCATCCAGCGATTGAGCAATTCTTCGGCGCGCATTTTCTGACGACCAAAATCGTCAATGATCAACACGCCGTTGTTGGCTTTCATCTGCAGCGGCGCGGTGTACACGTGAGTGACTTCGCTCCACTGCAGATCCAACATTTCGGCGGAGAGCTCGCCACCGGCAATAACGCAGGGCCGGCGGCACAGCACCCAGCGCCGATCGGAGTCCTCGGGAATCGTCTCGTTGACCTGGTGATGTACGCCAGGATCGAAGACTTTGATGATCTGGTTGTCGACCTCCACAGCATGCGGTATCCAGACCAGGTCCCCGTACACCTTGGGAATTTTGCTGGCCATCGAGGTCTTGCCGGTCCCCGCGGGGCCGTGCAAAAAAAGCGAAGTTCCGGAGGCGATGGCCGTGCCCACGCGCTTGAGCATTTCCGCATCGAGGACCAGTTCGTGGAACGCGCGCGCTACATCCGCGGGCTGCAACAGCGCTTCTTGAGAACTTTGACTGCGAACCCGGCCCGCGTAATCGGCCAGGGAAACTGGTGCCGGTCCGCTGTATTCGTTCAGCGAGAGGAGATGCGTGGCGCGCTGGCGGCCTTGGGCGCTGGCGGCGACGCGATAGCTGAGGCCGGCCATGCCCTTCACTTCGCAGAATTGTTCCTTGCGCAGGAATTGAAAAATTTCGTCGATGACTTCCGGGCTAAGGCAGGTAAGTTCGCTCAGTTCGAAGAGTGTGAGTTCCCCGCGCAAATACAGGGTTTTTAGCGCAAGATCCTCTAGCAGTCCTTTGCTGATGCCGGTGCGCCGCGCCTGGCGCGGCACCATGAGAGTGTTTATTTCCATCGAGGCGTATCTATCAGATGCCCTGCGAAAAATTCAGATGCGTGTAGCCGGCGAACAAATCATTTCACCGCGCAGTGCCGCTGACCCAATCGATGCTGATGCAAAACCCGTTCCTTCAACTTTCACAACTCGCGTCTGGCCCTCCAGGAAATTCAGCGAATCTGCGCCTGATTGCGCGGAACCTCAAGATATCCGACGATCCCATCCTTGTTCACTTGAGTGGCGATGACTTCCAGGGGCACGCTGTTACGCCCGGCGACGAAGCGGACCACTTCAAAAGTGCTGCGGTCGCGCAGCTCGATGCAGGTTTCCTGAACATAAACGCATAGCGTGTAGCGCTGCTTCTTCTGGTTGAAGGATTTCAGCACCAGCGACACCGGGCCCACGGACTGCGGCTTGGCGCTCCGGTCGAGTTCAAACGATACGGCTTTTTGCTCGGTGCGCGCGAGCAACTGATCCAGCTGATCCTGACTCTTCAGCATTTCTCCATGCTGCGCGCCAACTTGGCCCACGACATCCGCGAGGCGGTCGGTGGTAGCTTGCCACGCTTCATGATTGGCGTTGGCGTCGGATTTTAACGCCCCAATTCCCTGTTGCAGACCGGCGATGCGTTGGGCTGCGGCGGGATCGGACTGCGGAGGCGCTTGCGCGGGCTGACTGGAAACAGCGGACACCTGGTAAACGGAGCGGGTGGGCGCCGAAGTCTTCTTTTGTGGTTCTTCCGCAGGCACCGTGGCAGCCAGTTTCTTAGAATTGGTCATCGCTTGGCCGGCGGCGAGCCGGTGGCTTTCCTGTTCCAAGCGATCAAGACGCTCTTCGGTGGCCGCCAACTTCTCCTGTATCTGGGCCAATGCGCGCGGATTGCCCACGGAACCCGCCGCTTCATTTTGCGTGACGGCTTTGTAACCCAGATAGCCAAGTCCGCAAGTCAAAACCAGGGCCACCACGGTGATGAGTAAGCCGCCGACACTTTGCCGTGGTTTCAATTTCTGTTCCGCGGAAGGTACAAACGCTTCGCGATCGTATTCGAACCCTGTGCTTTTATGATCCATATCTTTATTCACCCGTAGTTTTGGTCGAAACTTAATTTTTAGTGTGAGCCTACGTGAAACGGGTAACGCCCGCTCAAATTGAGAGAGACCTCTTGCGTGTCGTTCGGCAACAAGGCGGTGGTCCGTTCCGCATAGTTGTCGCGCTGGCCGCGCAGCTCTACTTTATATTTGCCGGGAGCCACCACGAAAAGCTGCGGCGCGTAACCTACGAAGGCGCCATTAATATAGATACGCGCATGCGTTGGAGTCGAACGCACCAGTAACTTGCCTGCATCGCGGCCAGCAGCTTCTTCCAGGGCTTTACGGTTGACTTCTTCAGCCGGCGGGCCAGATGTGGCAGCCAGGTGAGCAGACTTCGAATCGGGAGCCGGCGTGGCGAGAGAAGAGGGCTTGCTTTGCCCGGTGGTAACCGAGGTTGAGCTGCTGCCGGTAGAGGAAGAGCCAGGGGACGATTGCGCGGAAGACGGCCCCGTGCTTGGCGACGTGCCCTGCGCAGGCGCTGGTTGTTGTGCGACGGCCACCCAAGCTACCAGCGGGCCAAGCAAAATGGCGACGCGTCGAATGAATTTCAACACCGGCGCTGCGGAATTTCGTTTTAAACCTGAAACTTCAACGAGCAAACTCATCTTGGAGACACCCCTGAACGATGGCGCGGCGGAAATCGAGCTAGTTCTCGAATATCTTCTAGCAGGATGGCTGCCAAAGAGTCGTGGTTATCGCCTTGCAACTAGAACGGCGAATGACCGGCGCATCGCGCACAAATCACTGACTGAGTGGCGCATCGATGCACGGGCTGCTTCCCGCCAGTGTCTAAAATCGTTCGACCCCGCTTATAGTGAGTAGCCAAAAGGTGACACTGACTCGAAAAAACGCCGCCAATCACTGCACTAACAACGCACGAGCACTCCGTCAGCCATTGGTATCCCACGTGCTTTTCCACCGCCTGAGCCGCTAAAGCCGCAACTGACCTATTAAGTGCGGGACCTGCATTTCCCGCTCTCGACCAGTGGAGTTTCGATTGAGCTTGGATCGTCGCAAGGACGCTTACACCGTTTTTCCCACCGCTGCACGCCGCATGAACAACGATGCAGTGCCGTGGTTTGAGCCGGGCGCAAAGTTAAAAGTCCCGCAATTTCTGGTGGAGTCGGAATCGCGTTACCAGGCGGTGCGTACCGCGCTACCCCTGGCGTTCACCAAGGCGCTGCCGTTTTCGCTGAAACCGGCCATGTTTCGCCGCTCGATTTTGCAGTTGCCACGCCGGAATCGCATGACCCTGAGTTCTTCAGTGGCCATGCATGCACTGTTGCTCTTCCTCTTGATTTACTTGCCTCAACTGGTGCCCGCACGGGATTTCGCCCGCGATTCAGAGGCACCCGAGCCCGGCAAAATCTATTATCGGGTGGCTCTCAATGCTCACAAGGCCTTGCCGCGCATCGCTCCCAGGGGCGCCGGGGCCAGCCCGGGCAGCGGGCCGTTCGCACTGAATTTTCCAGCGCTTGGTAGTACCGCTGCGGCTCATAATCTAACAGTAGTTTCGAAACCTAAGGTCCCCGACAACACCCACCAAACCATTATTCAACCGCTGTCGCCCCCGGATTTAAAGATTAAGTCGGACGTCAAGCTTCCGAACATTATTCTGGGCAATCAACCCAACGCTCCCAAACCGAAAATCGATCTGGATGCGACCAACACCAAGCCGAAAGAGTTAGACCGGCGAATTACCCATGAAGTGGCGCCCACGGTAACGTCGCCGAATCCCGATCCCGCGTTCATTACCCTGACCGAAATCCCCACTTCCAAGCCGAAATTGCCGGTAGCCTTCGGGGAACCGATTCGCCCTTCGAGCGCCACGGGCAAAGTCAATAATGGCGCCCCGAGCGACGCTCGCGCGGCTATTCCTGGAGATGGAAACGGCTTAACCGTATTAGGTGTCGATCCATCCGATCCTTCAGTGCAGTTAGGCTTGCCGCCCGGCAACCGTCTTGGCGATTTTACGATTTCCGCCGCGGGTGGTCAGCCCGGTTCCCCCGGAGGAAATCCCGAGAGTCACGCACCAGGCGGCGATGGAAAAGCCGGTTCCGGGGGCGATGGCAGTGTCGGAGTTGGCGCAGGTCACGAAGGTGGCGGCGGGGGCAAGTCTGGCGCACCGGGAAATTTAAGCGTGAATAACGGCGCCCCCGGAAGCGCCGGTGAAACAGAAATGGCGCGCACCGGATCCACCGCGGATTTGGTTTATCCCGTGGCCACCGCAACCGCGGTGGTGCTGAGAAAGAATGCTCTGGTCGTTTCCGCAGGCCCGTTGGGCGGCGGAGGCCTGGACGTTTACCGCGCTCTGTATTGCGGAAAAATCTATACCGTATTCCTTCCCATGCCAGGAAAGAACTGGTCCATGCAGTATTGTCAGAGTTCGGTTAAGCGGGTGGCCAATGATCCGCGCGCCACAGTGGTACACATGGAGACCAGCGTCACACCACCCGACCCGGAGCTAGCAACGAGATTTGATTTTCAACGGCTACCGGTCCCGATCGACAAGGCGCGCAAGATGATCGTCCTCAAAGGAATCTTGAAAGAGGATGGCTCGATCGGCGATTTGCAAATCTATCAAGGAGTCTTGGCGGCGATGGACGAAGCCGCCAGGAGCGCGTTCAGTCGCTGGAAATTCAAGCCGGCCATTCGCGATGGCAATCCGGTGGCGGTCGATTTCCTCGTGGGCATTCCTGCCGAAGTGGTTAGTACCCGCCCGATTCGTTGAGCAAATTCTGCGACACCAACCCCTGAGTTTTCAGGGGCAGGCATAGGCGTACTGTAACTCGTTCAAGAAAAAAGGCTTGGAGCGCAGAAGTTCCGAATTGATACTCCAAGTTTTCCACAAATGCGAAGTTCCTTGCCCTATGTTGTCGAACGGGGACGGGGCGTACAGGTGTCGCCAAATGTATCCTTTTCGGATGTAACTCAGACTAAACCTCTTATTCCCCATGTAACACGCCCTCCTACCGCTAGTGTCACCAAATTGGTTTGGTACAGTACCTGCCTTTGTCACTGCAACTACACTAAGGCGCCGCACACCAGCTTGTCCCCCGTTGTGCCGGACTGTCCTTAATTGAAATTCCATAGCAGGCGATTCGGCTATCGGTTTGTGAATCCATGGCCTGATCCAGTTTCTCGGAACGCCGTACTACTGACAGTCCCTTGGGAGAAACTAATTGATCGATCAGACGATTCATATTTGTTTCGTGACCGAAGACACCGGTTTAGCGGACGTCATTGCCCGAGCCTTGGGCGCGGGATTCGAAACGCGATCCACTCCACAATTCCAGATTGCAGGCCTGAATGAACTCCGCGAGTGGTGCGACGTTGCCCTGATCGACCTGCGCTTCAGCGGCACACAAGGAGATTACGAGAAGGGCCTGCGATTGATGGACGAAATCAGTAAGGTGCCCAACCATCCTCCGATCGTGGCACTGTGTGACGACGATAACCGCGACATCATGATTAGCGTGGTGCAGCACGGCGCCTATGACAGCGCCATCAACCCCCCGAATATCATCGAACTTCGGCTCATCCTGTATCGCGCTTTCAAATACCATTCGGCGGAACGTGAGTTACAGCGACTGCGCGGCAGTTCCGTCAACCAGGGCCGCTTGCATCAACTTCTGGGAACCTCCGCGTCTATGCAGGAACTGTTCGCCTTGGCCCAGAAGATCGCCCCCTGCGACGTCAACGTGCTGATCACCGGAGAAACCGGTACAGGTAAAGAGCTGCTGGCCCGCGCGATCCATCAGATGAGCACCAGAGTGGCCCGGCCACTGGTGGCTTTCTCGTGCGCCAATTTGCCGGAAACCTTGGTGGAAGATGAATTATTTGGCCATGAGAAGGGCGCTTTTACTGGCGCTCTGATGGCCCGCCGCGGCCGCGTGGAAGCGGCCGACCAGGCTACCTTGTTCTTGGACGAAATCGGAGACCTCGGGCTGGGATTGCAACCCAAGTTTTTGCGCGTGCTGCAGGAACGCAGCTTTGAACGCCTGGGCAGCAACAATTCCATCAACGTAAATATTCGATTGATCTGCGCCACCCATCGCAATCTGGGAGAAATGGTCAAGCAGGGAAAATTTCGCGAGGACCTTTATTACCGCTTAAACGTGGTGCAAATGCACATTCCGCCACTGCGCGAACGTCGCGACGATATTCCCTTGCTGGCCCAGCACTTCCTGCAAAACTCCGCGCAGCAATTCAACAAAAAGGTGAAACGTTTCTCGCAACCCGCATTGCACGCCCTCGAGGAATATGCCTGGCCGGGCAATGTCCGCGAGTTGGAGAACGCTGTACAACGCGCCGTGGTTTTGTCTGAAGGTCAATCCGTGGACGTCTGGCATTTGCCGACGGCCATTCGCACCATTCGCGAGGAGTCTACCTTCAGCCGTTCTTATGAGACCGAAGTGCGGCAATTCAAACGCCGGCTCGTGCTGCGCACCCTCAGGGAATGCGGCTGGCGCAAGGCAGAAAGCGCTCGCAGCCTGGGCGTGGCCCGCGCGTACCTCCATCGCTTGATCAATCAACTGGAAATTAATCAGGGCGAGGAGCCCAATCTATCGGGAAGTCTCCCCGGCCTCCCGAGTGACTCGCCATTGATGTAGTTGCTGTAACTCGAGTACCGCTCCTGAACCACGCGTCACTGTATATCCTGCATCTAGGCCAGCAAGGATCTTCTCCGGATCTCACGAAGTGTGGAGAAGTCACAAGAGGTTGCCCGTGAACTTCGTCGAGCAAGCTTGTCTCCCGTATTTAAAGAACGCACAGAATGAAGATGGCGGCTGGGGATTCATGCCCGGCACGGGTAGTCGCGTCGAACCCACTGCCTGGGCGGTTATCGCGCTTCAGGAATTTCTGCCCGGACAAGGCTCCGTAAAACTAGCCACCGAAAAATACGTCGCAAACGCAGCGGCATTTCTAAAGAAAACGCAGCTTCCAGATGGGTCCTGGCCTGCGGCTATGGGACAACGCACGGGATCCTGGGTCACATCGCTGGCTTGCTGGGCCTTGCTGGCGAGCCAACAATTACAGCCGAATCTCGCATCCGGGCTGCAATGGCTCACGAAAGAATGGCCCGGAGATTCCATGACCCTATGGCGACTGGTTCGCAAACTAACGGGCGGCGGGCAGGAAGTTGCCCAGGACGAGGCGCTTTCCGGGTGGAGTTGGACACCCGGAACGGCCAGTTGGGTAGAGCCAACTTCGTACGCCATGATTGTGTTGCGCAGCGCCGGAAAAGCGTTGCCACCCAAAGTGCAAGGCCGGATGAAAGTTGCCAAGTCCATGTTATACGACCGCATGTGTCCGGATGGCGGTTGGAATTGCGGAAACCCAATGGTCTATGGAGTCGCAGGCGAAGCTCAAGTGGGACCGACCGTATGGGCGCTAATGGCGCTCCAAGAAGATGCACAGGCGCCGAAAGTGCAGGCCAGCCTCAACTGGCTCGAGAAGAACGCTGAGAAAGTCGAGAGCGCCGGATCGCTGGCGTTGACCCACATTGCCTTACATCAAGCAGGGCGCTCGTATGCAGCGGCCAAGTTGTTGCCGCGCCTGTACGACGAAAAGCACGAACCGTTCTGGAACGTACCGACCGCGGCCTGGACAGCACTGACCGCAGTCCCTAAACCACATTGGCTGGCGGTCACCGCCGCGAACGGTAACCTTCGCTGATGCAAACCGCCGATGCGGCACTCATCCCGCCATTTCAGCGAACTGCGTCGCGGGTCGCCATAAGGCGCGCGAGCAACTATCAGATCGATCTCGCGGCCATTCTGTACGAAACGATGAAAGATTTTAACTTGCCGGTGCGCGGCAAGACCGTTTTGCTGAAGCCCAACCTTGTTGGGCTGGATCCGCGCGGGATCATGAACACCCACCCGGCGGTCATCGCCGCGGCCCGCGAGACATTCATACGGCTAGGCGCCGAACGAGTGCTCATTGGCGATGGCCCGGCCACCGATCGCGACACCATCGCCATTCTGGAATCCATCAAATTGCAGGATTTCACTGGCTCCCTGGCAGGCGTGTTCGTGGATCTCAATCTGGATGACGTCCAGCACGTAGTCCTGAAGACCCGCGCTTCGCGACTGAAAGAGCTGTACCTGCCAAAAACAGTCTGCGGAGTGGACTTCATCGTGTCGATGCCCAAGCTCAAGACCCATCACTGGGCGGGCGTGACCCTTTCACTAAAAAACATGTTCGGCATCGTGCCTGGCGGCTGCTACGGCTGGCCTAAGAACGTGTTGCACTGGGCTGGCATCGATAATTCGGTCCTGGATATCAACGCCACCATTCGACCGGACTTCGCCATCATCGACGGCATCGTGGGCATGGAAGGCAACGGCCCGATTCAAGGCACCCCCAAAGACTGCGGAGTCTTAATTGTCGGGGACGACCCGGTCGCAGTGGATGCCACCGGAGTGCGGGTAATGGGCCTACTCCCCGAAAAAATCAAATACCTGGTGCAGGCTTCAACCCTCCTGGGACATATCGAAGCCGCCAAAATCACGCAGTCCGGCGAGTCGATCGCCGCGGTGCGTAAGCAGTTCCAGGTGCTCGAGTGCTTTCGTAATTTGGTCGAGGTATCTAGGTGAGACGGCCAGTCGCAACTGACTCTGACAGCCATGACTGACTTTGGACTTACAACTGCCTTTAGTCATCAAGGTAGAGAGATTGAGGGTCAGAAAGCGTATCCGAACGGTGACGCTGGTGTGCGCACCGGGCAATCTGGTGACACAGCCGACTAAAAAACACTAAACGCAATGGATTTGCGGAGTTTGCAGCACCGAACACATTCGGAGACACCGTTTAGAACGAGTCAGACGCCTTGGGCACGACTTTAGGAGAGCATGAGCGAACTTCAGATAGCCCCTGCGCACGAAGATCTGGTGAATGCCAGCTTGCCTCGCGCCCACCGGGAGACGCCGAATGAGCATTCGTCCTCGGCGGTCGCGCTGCTGAAGCGCGCATTTTCGTTTCCGGCAATGCTTGGCGTGCTGCTCGTGGCTGCAGTTTTGAGCGCGGTGCGCTCCTTCAGCTTGGACCCGGATGTGTGGTGGCACATCAAAGTGGGGCAATCGATCCTGGATACCCATCATTGGCCGACTGTGGACCCTTACTCATTCACGGTGAACGGGCAGCCGTGGCTGTCCTACGAGTGGCTCGGCGACGTACTGTTGGGAAAAGTGAATCGCCTGGGCGGACTTGTGGCCATGGAAGCGATGCTCTTCGCCTTGGGCAGCTTGATCGTGCTGGGACTGTATTACCTGGGCACTCTGCGATCCGGCAAATGTAAAGCCGGGCTGGCCAGCGCCGCGATTTTGTTCATGCTGGCTACCGTTTCCTTTTCGCTGCGGCCGCAGATGCTGGGCTACGCTTTTCTGATTTTGACATTAACAATTTTGGAGGGCTTTCGGCAGGGGCAC
Organism: uncultured Acidobacteriota bacterium; assembly: GCA_963732705.1. Lineage (GTDB taxonomy): Bacteria > Acidobacteriota > Terriglobia > Acidiferrales > UBA7541 > Acidiferrum. The sequence goes on from CAVTAN010000004.1 coordinate 274,964, forward strand.
CGCAACTGGGTGTGGTTGCTGCCCCCGTTGATGCTCGTGTGGGTGAACGCCCACGGATCATGGATTATCGGCCTCGGCACTATTTTTGTGTATTTGCTGAGCGGCCTGGTGGGCTTTCAAGCCGGCGGATTAGTGGCGCGCAAATGGTCTGACGCCGATCGCGTGCGCATGGAGCTGGTGTTTTTGCTGTGCGTGGCGATGCTCCCGATCACGCCATATGGCACGCGCCTGTGCATGTATCCCTTCGAGGTCGCCTCATCTCTGCCGCTGAATATCGAGAATATCAAGGAATGGCAGTCCATGCCGTTTCACATGATGGGCGGAAAAATATTCTTGGCTTTACTGCTGGGATTTGTCGTCCTGCACATCATCGCGCGGTTTACCTGGCGCGTGGAAGAGCTGTTGTTGTTTCTGGCGGGAACCTGGATGGCCTGCATCCACGTGCGATTCCTGTTGATCTTCGTACCGTTTTTCGCCCCGCTGCTGGCCACCGTGATTGCGCGCTGGATGGATCACTATGATCGCAGGAAAGACAAATACGCGTTAAACGCGGTGATTATGGCGGCAGTTGCTTTGGGAATCTGGCACTACTTCCCTACTCAAGCGCGGTTGGACAAAGAGCTGGCCCGGCAATTCCCGGTGCAGGCGGTCGAGTATCTGAATTCGCACGAAATATCTGGGCCCATGTACGACACCTACGGCTTCGGTGGATACCTGGTCTTCGCGCGCGGGCCGGAACACAAAGTATTCATCGATGGGCGCGGAGAACTATACGAGCGTGGCGGCCTGCTTGGCGATTATCTGCATATCGCGTTGCTGAAGCCGGGTGCGCTGCACATCTTGGAATCCTATGGCGTTCAATCCTGCCTGATTTCGCAGGACGAGCCGCTGGTAACTCTGCTCAGCGTCGCGCCGGGCTGGAAGAAAGTGTATGCCGATCAAGTGAGTGCCTTGTTTGTGCGCGAACCAACTCTACAGGCGACCGCGTCACAGTCGGGCAGCTCAGCGTTAAGAACTTCGTCGGCACCGCCGCTGCCGTCCGCCAGGCCGTAGCGATGGCGATAATTTTTTGCGGCTCGCGAGCACCGGAACGAAACGGAAAAAGACCATGATCAGAAAACGTTCACCAGGTCTGGAAATGCCAATGGGCGTCGGTATCGTCAAATCCGCGAACCAGGACATTGCGCTCTCCGTGGTAGTGCCCTGCAAGAATGAAGAAGAAGTCCTGCGGGAAACTAACCGGCGCTTGATCGCCGTTCTTCAGCAACTTGCCGTGGAGTTCGAACTTATTTATATCGACGACGGAAGCTCCGACTCTACCCCGGAATTGCTGCGCGAGCTGCAAACTCGCGATTCGCGTATTCGCATCGTGCAATTCTCCAGAAATTTTGGGCACCAGATGGCCATCACCGCCGGGCTGGAGCACGCCTCCGGAGAATCGGTCGTCATCATCGACGCCGACCTGCAGGACCCTCCAGAAGTGATCGCCCAGTTTTATCAGAAATGGCAGGAAGGCTACGACGTAGTGTACGGCGTGCGTACCGACCGCGATGGTGAGACCGCCTTCAAGCGCTGGACCGCGAAGATGTTCTACCGCTGCATGAGCAGTTTGTCCGATACCGATATCCCGCTGGACACTGGCGATTTTCGATTGATGGACCGCCGGGTTGTCGACGCGCTGCTGGAAATGCCGGAACGCGACAGGTTCATGCGCGGAATGGTCTGCTGGCTGGGTTTTTCACACCTGGCGGTCGGCTACCACCGTGCGGCCCGCCTGGCGGGGGTTACGAAGTTCTCGCTCTTCAAGATGCTGAAGTTTGCCACCGACGGCATCGTTTCGTTCTCGATCTTGCCGCTGCGGCTGGCCACCTGGACCGGGTTTGCAGCCTCGGGCATCGCCATTCTTGGCATCGTGGTGGCGTTACTCGAACACCTTTTTGGGGTCCCAGGACTGGTCAAAGGCTGGACCAGCATGGTCATCACCATTTTGTTCATCGGCGGCGTGCAACTGATCTGCATGGGAATTATCGGCGAGTATATCGGGCGAATTTATGGTGAGTCCAAAAGGAGACCACTCTATATCGTGCGGGAAAGAATGGGCTTCCCGATGAAACGACGCCAGGCGGAGACACCTGCGGGTTCCCGCCGGGCGGCAGGCGGTAGCTAGTCTTGGACACCAACGCGGAATTGAAAACTCTCCCCATGATCACCGACACGCAAACACATCAACGCGAAGCGGCATTCCACGACGAGTGGGCCGCCAGTACTTCGCTGAACGAGGTGCTGGTGCGCGAGTGTTTTGAGGCTCCGACGGCCGTGGAGAACCAGTTCATCTTGGCGCAAATGGGCGATCTGCGCGGCAAAAAGGTACTGGATATAGGCTCTGGCCTGGGCGAGTCCTCCGTCTATCTCGCTTTGCAAGGCGCAGACGTCACCACCGTGGATATCTCCCCGCAAATGGTGGAAAAGGTTCTAGCGCTGGGACGGAAGTTCGGCGTGAAGCTCGAAGGCATTGTATCCAGTGGCGAAGCTTTGAACGTACCGAAAGACACCTTCGACATCGTGTACGTAGCCAACACCATCCACCACATCGAAGACCGCCATCGCCTGTTCGGCCAGATGAAGCGCGCTCTGAAGCCCGGAGGAAAGTTTTTCTCGTTCGATCCGCTGGCTTACAACCCGGCCATCAACGTGTATCGCCGGATGGCCACCAATGTTCGCACGCTAGACGAATCCCCGTTAACCAAAGCCGACGTGGAGTTAGCCAGTAAATACTTCCCGAACGTGCAGCATCGGGAGTTCTGGCTCGCGAGCTTGCTGCTGTTTGTGAAGTATTACGTCGCGGATCGCCTGCATCCCAACGACGATCGCTACTGGAAGCGCATTTTACATGAGACGCCGGCCACCCTCTCGTGGTGGATGCCATTGCGCGGGCTTGATGCCCTGCTAACGCGGCTGCCGCTCGTCCGATGGCTATCGTGGAACATGGTGATGTGGGGCGAGAAGAACTGCCAATGACCCTGGAAATCACCCTCGCGAGGAACTGCACCCAACGCCGCCGGCTGCCTGCCGTGAGTGCCATGGCGCGCCGTAATCTTCGCAGGTTCACGGACTTAATCGCGAATCTTGGTGCCGTCACAAGTCTCGTAATTGTCACCAATCCGGCTAACGCCAAAAGAGCGAGTGTCAACGAAAGTTGACGGTGTGACTGAGCTACCAAAGGGCTGCCAGAGATGATTTGGATGTAACTGAAACGACGCGACTTAGATAAGGGATAGCGAGGGCAAGATTGGCGCTCCAGGTGCAATGTAAGGCTACAGACAAGTGGCAGTTTTTGGGGCGCCACTCAACTTAATTCTCGAGAGGAAAAAAAATGAAGAGCTTTATGTTACGGGTCTGGAAGGAAGAAGAAGGGCAAGATCTAACCGAATACGCGTTGCTCTTGGTGCTGGTTGCACTCGGCGCGATCGCAGCGATGGGGACGTTGTCGAACGCGATCAAGTCCACGTTCTCCAGCGCAGCCACCAACCTCACCACCGCCACGTAGTTTGGGGGAGGCGCCGTGGAGTTAAATATCTAGGTTACTGGCTGCTGGGGATGTGCATTCGGTAGCCAGGATCCTTCGAGTGTTGGGCTGGAACTTCGAACTGTATGAAACTAGGAGATGATATGGTTTCACTCTTGCAGCAGCTCTGGCAGGACGAACAAGGGCAAGACCTCACCGAGTACGCGCTACTCCTGGTGTTAGTGGCCTTGGGTGCAATCGCGGCGATGGGTACCTTGTCAAACGCCCTGACCAGCGTGTTTTCGAACGCAGCAACAAATCTGACCACCGCTACCTAGTTCGGTTGGGCTCGCGATGGTGCAAACGGTTGGATGACTGGCTGTTGATCGACGTGGTTGGCAGCCAGTACTCACCCGGTAGCTAACACAAATTAGTGGCTTCTGGCTCACTAGGAGATCGTATGGCCGTACTACTTAGAAAACTCTGGCGGGATGAACACGGACAAGATCTCACCGAGTATGCTCTGCTCCTGGTGTTAGTAGCCCTGGGTGCCATCACCTCGATGCACACCTTGGCAAACGCAGTCAGCACCGTCTTTTCCAATGCGGCGACGAACATGACGGCCGCCACCTAAAAAAGCAGAAGTCCAATGAGCTGATGGCAGGTAACGCTACGGGTGTGTCTCGAGATTGTGCAGTAGCCAAATTGTGCAGCAATTAGATTGCGCGGAAACGAAATTGTGTAGCAGCAAAAGCGAAGTGGAGCGAACCGTATCGATGGGCATGACCGCAAATCAAAGCATCTGGGCTTTCACTCTGGCGCTGACGTCCCTGGCCGGCGGCTGGGACTGGAGCACCCGGAGAATCCCCAATTGGCTGACGGTGCCGGCTTTTTTCACCGGTATCTTCGTGCGCACCTGGATCTCGGGTTGGCACGGCTTAGTCGCTTCGCTGGAAGGCGCAGGCCTGGCTTTGGCTCTACTCCTCCCCCTGGTGCTGATGCGTGGTCTCGGCGCCGGCGACTGGAAGCTGATGGGCGCGGTCGGAGCTTTTCTGGGACCGCTTATGACGGTTTTTGTGCTGCTATCGAGCATTTTGATTTCCGGCCTGATGGCCGTGGTCTCGATGTTGCGGGCCCATCAGGTGGTCTCAACATTACGCAACATGGTGGTGCTGCTGCGTGGGTTCCTGGCCTTCGGCTTTCGCAAGCATCCGGAAATCTCACTGGATAACCCCGGTCTGTTGAAGCTGCCCTTCGGAGTAGCCGTGGCCATTGGAACGTTAGGCTGTTTCCTGGCCGCCCTGTGGGTCTCGTGAGAGTCAGGTAGTAAAGGAGAGTCAGTTCATGAATCGGAATCGTTTAATGATCGGATTGGTCGCTGCCTTGGTGCTGGCATTCCTGTTGAGCACCTTTGTTTACTCGCAGTTCAAACGCGCCAGCGCGGTTACCCCCGGGGTTGCGATGCAACACATCGTCGTCGCGGCGGAACCGCTGCAGCTCGGCACGCGCCTGGACGCCTCCAAGCTCCGCACCATTTCGTGGCCGGCGAATGCGCCGGTGGTGGGTATGTTCACCAAGATTGAAGATTGCGCCAATCGCGCCCTGATTACTTCGGTGTCCGAGAACGAACCCATTCTGGATAAGAAGCTCGCTCCCGTGGAGGCCGGCGGCGGTTTGCCGGCGACCATTCCCGAAGGCATGCGAGCGGTGTCCGTTCCCGTGAACGAAGTAGTCGGCGTGGCCGGGTTCGTGATCCCCGGAACCATGGTCGACGTACTGGTAACCGGCATGGTGACCGGGAGTTCCGGCGGCAGTATTACCCGCACAATTCTTGAAAATGTTCGCGTGTTGGCCGCTGGTCAAAAGATGGAACAGGATCGTGAAGGTAAACCGCAAACCGTTCCGGTAATCACTTTGTTGGTTACTCCTGAGAATGCTAACAAGCTCACCATGGCGAGTAACCTGGGAAAAATACAACTGGCCTTGCGCAACACCGTGGACACCAAGCCGACAAGTCCTTCGGCAGTTTTGCAATCCACGCTGTTCGCTTCCTCAGCAGAGCCGGTAACCCCCACCAAGCATTTGACCGCCGCTAAACCCGTGGTTGCCGCTCCTCCGCCGTATTCCGTGGAGATCATTACCGGCAACAAACGCGAGAACAAAAATTTTCCGAATCAATGAGCAACCCAAGTAACAAATCAGCGAACCTGCGGGAGAGCAAGATGATCGAACAATCGAACCTCAATCGGATCCGTCTTCTGGTGCTGGCAGCGCTGGCGGCCATTATCTTCACCGTGGCTCCTGGTGCCCAGGCCCAGGATTCGCCGGTGACCGCTGCGGTGCAATCTCAGGCCGTGCAGCAACCCACGCCGGTATCTCAGGCGGATCAGGCGCCTTCTTCTGAAGGGCCGCAACAGCTGCATTTGCTGGTGGGCCGCTCGCTGGTGATCACTTCGCCGGCACGCATCAAGCGCGTTTCGCTCGCCGATCCCGCCATCGCCGAAGCCATCGTAGTCAGCCCCACTCAGGTGCTGGTCAACGGCAAGGCCCCCGGCGGCGTTTCCCTGCTGCTTTGGGACGACCAGGATCAAAGCCAGGCATTTGAAGTCTCCGTGGACATCGATGTCCTCAGCCTGACCGAAAAAATTCATCAGGTTTTCCCTTCCGAACCGGTGCAGGTGGAAACTTCTAAAGACGTGGTCATGCTGTCCGGGCGCATTTCTTCCCAAGCCGTGGCCGACAAGATTCTGGAAGTAGTTAAAAACGCCACACCCAAAGTAACCAGCCTCATGCAGGTTCCCGCCATCCCAGCCGGGGAGATCCTGCTGGAAGTGAAGTTCGCGGAAGTTGAGAAATCGGCGCTCTCGCAGTTCGGCGTCAACTTGCTCAGCTTACCGAACGCCAAGAACGTCGGCACCATCACCACCCAGCAATTTTCTCCTCCGACCCTTGGACAAGTAGGTGGCGCGGGCGGCGGAAACTCATCATCGTCTTCGTCCGCAACACCGGGCAGCGCGCCCGTGGCTTTCAACCTCAGCAGCTTGCTCAACCTGTTTATTTTCCGCCCGGACATCAACCTCGGCGCGACCATCTCTGCCCTGCAAGACCACAACGTGCTGCAAATTCTTGCTGAGCCCAACGTGATGACCGCTTCCGGTAAAGAAGCCAGCTTCCTGGCCGGCGGCGAGTTCCCGTTCCCCGTCATTCAAGGCGGCAGCGGCGGTACTGCTCCCACCGTCACCATCCAATTCAAGGAATTCGGCGTGCGTCTAACCTTCACTCCTACGATTACCGCCGATGGTCTTATCCACTTGAAAGTGAATCCGGAAGTCAGTGCTCTGGACTTTGCAAACGCTCTGACTCTTCAAGGCTTCGTCGTTCCGGCAATCTCCACCCGCCGCGTGACTTCGGAAATGGACCTGCGCGACGGTCAAAGCTTTGCCATCGCCGGGCTGGTTGACAATCGCGTAACCGAGTTGCTATCCAAAATTCCCGGCATCGGCGACATTCCCATCCTCGGAAAATTGTTTCAGAGCAAGTCACTGAACAAGAGCAAGGACGAGTTACTCGTCATTGTCACCCCTCACATCGTGCGGCCCATGGAAGTGGCGGCCCCCCGGCCCGAGCTGGTCTTCCCGGTGCCCAATTTGCCATCCACACCCGTGGAGAAGAAGCTTCCCAGCTCGAAATAAGGACCCACGGCTCGCGTTTTTTGCAGTGCAACTTTAGAAATTCGAAATACAGGGAAATTCGACCTATGTTGACAGCAGGGATCGCCAGCAGCGACTCAAATAGTTCCGGGCAACTGCTTGCTGTTTTGCAACAAACCGGATTGATCGGATCGGTGAAGCAGTGGGCAATTCCAGCAGATAAACTTCCCGACGGTAGCGATGCCATCCCGGATGTAGTGCTCCTGGATCTGGGGCGCGACGCCGAAAGCTACTTCGCCTTCGGAGCCCAGCTTCGCAGATTGCGCCCGGCAGTTCGCTTGATTGCGTGCTCCACCACCACGCCGCCAAATCATCAATTGCTGCTGGATGCCATGCGCAGCGGCGTTCAAGACTTCATCTCCAAGCCGGTAAACCCCGACGCGGTTCGCCAGATCCTGTTGCGCTTCCACCAGGAAGGGCAGGCTACCGAACAAAAACCGATCGAGAAACTCATCGTGGTGATGGGCTCCAAAGGCGGGGTCGGAGCCACCACAGTGGCGGTCAACCTGGGAGTACAAATCTCCACGGTGGCTCACAAACGCGTGGTGCTCCTGGATTTCGCAGCTCCCCTGGGAAACGCCCATCTGCTTCTTGATCTTCACCCCAAGTTCGGAATTCGCGATGCCGTCGACAATTTGAGCCGCTTGGATACCCACTTTTTCGGCGGGCTGCTAACCCCCCACAAAACAAAACTGGAAATACTCGGAGGAGCGCTGCAACCCGAAGAGTGGCAAACCATCCCTGTCGCGCCATTGGAGCGGGTGGTGAATGTAGCGCAAGCCGGTTTTGATGTCGTTCTGGCCGATGTGGGTTCGCGATTCTCTTCGGATTTTGCGGGAATCATCAAGACTGCGCGCATGATCTTGATGGTCGCGGAAGCCAACGTCCCATCGCTATGGTCGCTGGAACGCCGCTTGCTGGCCTTGTCGGGATTCGGCGTGGACCCCGAGCGTATTCGCGTGATCGTCAACCGCTGGCACAAAGGCGACGAGGAAGTCCTCAAGAGCATTGAAAAAAATATCAAGCGCCCGGTTTTCGCATTCCTTCCCAACGACTTCCATAAGGCCAGCACCGCCGCTAATCTCGGCACCCCGCTGATGGAAAATCACAGCAACGGTCTCAGCAATCGCTACCGAGACCTGGCTGCACAACTCACTGGTATCGAAGTCGTGCAGGCGCAGAAGAAAACCGGAATCGGTAACTTTTTCTCATTCGCGAACAAGGGCTAAGCACCAGGGCTAACTAGAAAGGGCAATCCATATGTCGACTCTTCCCATGCCGTCCAACACCCGCACCGACTTTACGTCGGTGAAGACGGCGATTCACCGCAAGTTAATTCAAAAGCTCAATCTCGACCGTCTCACGGACGTAAAGCGCGAAGATGTGCGCCGCGAAGTGACGCAAATCTTGGAAACGTTGGTCACCGGGGAAATTACCCCGATGAACCTCCAGGAACGCGAACGCATGTCCACGGAAATTCTGGACGAAGTTTTTGGCCTCGGCCCCTTGGAACCGTTACTGGCCGATCCCACGGTCTCGGATATTTTGGTCAACACTTACAAACGCATCTACGTAGAGCGCCGCGGCATGCTGGAAGCCACCAACGTGCAATTTCGCGACGATGCCCACTTGATGACCATCATCGATCGCATCGTTTCGGCGATCGGACGCCGCATCGACGAATCCTCGCCAATGGTGGATGCCCGACTGGCGGACGGTTCGCGCGTGAATGCCATTATTCCTCCGCTGGCCGTGGATGGCCCCAGCTTGTCGATTCGCCGTTTCGGGCATGACCGCCTGCAGGCCGACGATCTGGTGCGCAACAACACCATGACCGGCGCGATGCTGGAGTTGCTGGCCGGCTCCGTCAAAGCCCGCTTGAACGTGCTGATTTCCGGCGGCACCGGCGCTGGTAAGACCACCTTCTTGAACGCGCTGTCCTCTTACATTTCCGACCGCGAACGCATCGTGACCATCGAAGACGCCGCGGAATTGCAACTACATCAGGATCATGTGGTGCGTCTGGAAACCCGGCCGCCCAACATTGAAGGCAAAGGCGCCATCGCCCAGCGGCAATTATTGATCAACTGTTTGCGTATGCGGCCCGACCGCATCATCGTCGGCGAGGTTCGCGGCGAAGAAGCTCTGGACATGTTGCAGGCCATGAACACCGGTCACGATGGCTCGCTCACCACCATCCACGCGAACTCTCCGCGCGACGCCATCAGCCGTCTCGAAACCATGGTGGCCATGGCCAGTTTGAATATTCCCGACAGCGCCATTCGCAGGCAGATTGCCTCGGCCATCGACGTGGTAATTCAGGTTTCGCGTCTCAGCGACGGTACCAGAAAAGTAACTAACGTCGCCGAAATCACCGGCATGGAAGGCGATGTCGTCAGCATGCAGGACATCTTTATCTACCGGAAGCGCGGCATTCGCGAAACCGGCGAAGTCATCGGCGACTTCATGCCCACCGGCATTCGCCCGCGATTCGCGGAGCGTTTGAGCGTCACTGGCATTCAGCTGCCGGCCTCAATGTTCGAACATCCGGGCGGCCGTATTTAAGATTTTGCTAAACGTTATTAGTTTCACGCTCGCAAAGCACGATTTGCGGGAAAGGAGCAACTCATGAATATGGCGCTGATGGTCTCGATCATAGCTTTCCTGATTGTGATTATTGTGTTCGTCGCAGCCTGGATGTTTTTTGGAACCGACACCAAGCAGGAAGTGATGCGCCAGCGATTCGAGGCCGTGCGTAAGGCCGAACGGCGCGGCAACGTTTCCCTGGATCTGAAATTGATCCGCGACGAAATGTACAGTTCCGTGCCATTTCTCCACCGCCTCTTGATGCAGATGTCTTGGTCCAACCGGCTGCAGGACTACATCAATCAATCGGGCATGAAGTTGCGGCCTGGCAAAGTAGTCTTGATTTCCGCTGTTTCAGCGTTCGCCACCCTGGTCATCGTGGCGCAGTATTACCACCAGCCCGCACTGGCTTTGCTATTGGGAGCTCTGGCGGCCCTGGCGCCGTTTGGGTTTATCGCCTTCAAGCGCGGCCGCCGGCTACGGAAGTTTGAAGAAGGTTTCCCGGAAACACTGGACCTGCTGGGTCGCGCTGTACGTGCCGGACACGCCTTCACCACTGGATTGGAGATGGTCTCCAAGGAATCTCCAGAGCCGGTAGCTAGCGAGTTTCGCACCACCTTTGAAGAACAGAATTTTGGTCTGCCATTGCGCGACGCGCTCACCAACATGGCCGAACGCGTACCCTCCGTGGACGTGCGCTTCTTTGTTACCGCCCTCTTGGTGCAAAAAGAGACCGGCGGCAACCTGGCCGAAATCTTGGACGAGCTTTCTCGCGTCATTCGTGAGCGTTTCAAGATCTATCGCGAAGTGGGCGTAAAAACAGCCCAGGGCCGATTGACCGCGGTGATCCTCATATCCCTGCCCATCGGCATGTTGCTGCTTATGAAAGTGATGACTCCCCAGTATATGAACGTGCTGTTCGACGACCCCTTGGGGCCCACTATTCTCACCGTGGCGGCCGCCATGCAGATCGTCGGGGCCTTCATTCTCTGGAAGATTGTAAAGATTCAAGTATGAGCAGGAATTTACAGAAAGGAGGCCGCTAAATGCTTTGGCTAGTCACTGCCGTCACGTTCTTGATGAGTGGAATCGTGGTAATCGCCGTGGTCTACGCTTTCAGTCCTGCTGAAACGCAGGTAGCTGGGCGCCTGTCGCGCATGATCGATCCACAGACCGTCGTGGAAGAAGACAAATTCGCCGACAAGCAAAAAGAACGCGTCGGAAACATCCTGGTTTCTTTGGGGAAATTGCTGCCGGCTTCCAAGGGCAAGCAGATGAGTCGTGCGCAGTTGATGATGACTCGCGCCGGCTTCCGCAGCCCCGACGCCATCCAGGTGGTGCGCGGCGTGAAGTTGCTGCTTCCCATCATCCTCGTTTCCCTGGCGCTGATCACCGGGATCTATCACTACAGCCCGTTCTTCATCCTGCTGTTTGCCTTGGCCGCCGGCGTTATCCTGCCGCAGTTCTGGCTGAGCATGCGCATCAAGGCGCGTCAGCAGCGGCTGCGCGTGTCTTTGCCAGACGGACTGGACCTCTTGGTGATTTGCGTGGAGGTCGGCCTGGGTCTGGACCAGGCGCTCTTACGCGTGGCCCAAGAATTAAAGATCGTGCACCCGGAGCTTAGCGAAGAGTTAACTCTGGTCAATCTGGAAATGCGCGTAGGTAAAACCAGGATTGAGGCCCTGCGGGAACTCGGACGCCGCACCGGCCTGGACGATTTGAAAACCTTGGTAGCCATGCTGATTCAGACCGAACGTTTCGGCACCAGCGTGGCGCAGTCGCTGCGCGTGCATTCCGATGAGCTGCGCACCAAGCGCCGCCAGCGCGCCGAAGAGCTGAGCGCCAAGACCACCGTCAAGATGGTCGGTCCGCTGGTGTTCTTTATTTTCCCCGCTTTGTTGGTAGTTATTTTGGGCCCGGCAGTACTCACCATGATGCGGCAGATGATACTCAAGTGAGTTTTGTTCGAAACTGACCGGTCTAGGCTGGCCAGTGAGCTTCACCAATACTAAAGGAGAATGGAAAATGGATACATCAACACTGATTCGCATAGTGGCCGGCGTTTTGGCCGTAGTCGTCTTGGCGGTCATTATCATGCGTCGCCGTGGCAAAGAAATCGAGTAAACCGTAACCACGTAGCAAGAGACCAGGGGATCGCGAAGTTATGCTGAAGAAAAAGCAAAAGGGCGCCGTGTACGTATACAACAAAACCAGGGAGACCTTCGTCGCTACCAATACCAGCGTCGCGGACAATTACGTCCGGCGTCTCGTCGGGTTGTTGGGCAAGACCAATCGGTGGGCCAGTAACGGCTCAGCCATGTGGATCATACCCTGCAGAGGGGTGCATACCATTGGCATGATGTTTCCCATCGATCTGATCTTCCTCGATAAGGCGCAAGAGGTTGTGCACCTCGAGGAGCACGTGCGTCCCTTTCGCATTTCCGCTGTCTCGCTGAAGTCCTGCAGCGTATTGGAACTGCCCATTCACACCATCTACCGCACCGGAACGCGCGTCGGTGATCGCCTGGAGATATCTCACACCACGCCGGTCATCCAGGATGAGTCGCTAGTCTCAGCCTCTTTATAGTCCCCCACATCTGAGTCACTCACCTCGCGTCGAACGCTCCGGGCTACTTCCGTGTGTGGCTGCTGAACAGCGCTTCCTAGCCGAAAACGAGCAAGTCAGTCAAAGTGTTGAGGCAGCCCGTGAATTGCGGAATCGTTTATCGCTATCCGCCCCTGGCGGATAGGCCTTTCGCTAACCTCTTCTGGCCACGCCTCCAAAGAAGCACTCTCTAGCTCACTTTTATTTGGTTGGTCACGGATGACAGTCTGTCTATCGCCTGCCTGCTCTCCTCATGGATCTGGTGAACAAGCTCTCGCGCGGAAGTTCGCCGCGCGAGGCGCGTCCCTTGTCCCGCCCACAAGGAAAGAAACTCCGCTCGGTTCTGCCGGGCTGCCTCCCTGCGCAATGGACGAGTCACCGCGTTCTGCAAGGGGAAAGGCAGAACCGTCTCGTCGGCGACTTCGGTTAAAAAGCGATTGGCAATGCCCCTAGCCGGCCGCCCGGAGAAGGCCCGTGTGATACGCGTCTGGTCTTCATGAGCATTTAGAATCGCTTCTTTGTACGCTTCGGGAACTCCCGATTCCTGACATGTGAGGAACGCGGTGCCCAGCTGAACTGCGGACGCACCTAGCGCCAGCGCGGCCGCCAGCGCCCGCCCATCCATAATTCCTCCGGAGGCCACCACCGGAACACTGACGGCGTCCGCCATTTGCGGCACCAGAGAAAGGCCCCCAACCATCCCGGCAACAAAATCGCCAGAGAAGGTTCCTCGGTGTCCACCCGCCTCGCTACCTTGAGCGATCACTGCATCCACACCCAGATCAGCCAGCGCCCGGGCCTCTTCTACCGTCGTCGCCGTGCCCATAAGCAACAACTTACGCCGTTTGATTTCAACGACTGCGGATTCCGGTAACAGTCCGAACGTGAAGCTGAAAACGCTTGCGCCCGTTTCCAGTGCTGCCCAAAGTTGATCGTCGAAATTGATCGAAGCGTTTTCATTTGTCACTGGAATCGGTTCGATACCGAGTTGATGATAAAAAGGCGCGAGCGCACTCATCGCACGCCTCATTGCCTCCGGCGAAGCTTCCGCGTTTGCCGTCGGCGCGAAAAGATTAATTCCAAACGGCCGGGAGGTCGCGCTGCGCACCGCTTTGCCGCGTTCAATGATTTGCTCCGGCGTAAGATAAGCCGCGCCGATCGAGCCCAGTGCTCCGGCCTCAGAAACAGCCGCGACCAGCTCCACCGTGTCGCCGCCACCGGCCATGGGCGCTTGAAGGATCGGGATGGAAATATCCAACAGCTTGGTTAGAGAGGTTTGCATCGAGAACTCACAAGTTGAACACGCAACTCGAACGTCGCTTCTTTGCTCCGCTGACATTCACGCGTAGTTGCCTTCGCGATTCAGCTGGCAAGACCCGCTCGAGAAATTATTCTGGCGACAACTCGACTCCGATGCAATGGGTTCTTGCAGCTAAAGACATCGTTCTACCGGATGTTCGGATACATAACAAATCCAGGATATCGAGATGGCGCAAGGTCGGCTTTCGCCGCCCACCGGCGCGACCACGCGGGCCAGCGCGCTCAAACGAGGATTGCTAAATCCCCACGCAAGCTAAAAATGGTTAGAGTTGAACGAACTTACTGAGAGATGACCACCTGGGAGTTACTGGTCATAGTGACAAGCGACGGGGTGGCTGACTGGTAGGCTACCCAGAACGGGATGGTGAAGCCAAATTTGTAGACCACGGTGACTTTCACGAGGCACCCTGGGTCGTGGTCGGTAGCCGGCGGTGTCTGCCCGGCGGGAACACAATTTGTACTGCCGTCGCCCTGAGTACCCGGCCAAGTGGCGGTTACGCCGAGGTCGCCACGGGCCGCCGGAGTGGCAGCAATGTTGTTATAGATGCCGGAAGCGGTCAGTTGCCCACTCACAAAGGTGGCCACGTCGGTCTGGCCGAGCGGGCAAGTAGCGGTTGGAAAGGTTCGCGGGGTAGTGGAGCACGACGCTTTCCCGCGAATGCTGGCGAACCGTGTAGCTTCGCGAGCGGCATTGGCAACGCCGTGGTAGGCATAGACTGCCCGGGAGAAATCGATAATTCCCAGCATCATGGCAAAAAGCACGAGAAATACCAGTCCGAACTCAACAATCGCTGATCCACGCTGGCCGGAAGCTGTTTTTATGGTCTTCATATTCGTAATCTCAAAATCCGAAAAGATGCCCCGCGCAGCGTCTAAGTGCCAGTCGGAAAGAAAGCCGAACCCTTGATGAGAATGGGGGATGGCACCCCGGGCACGGCGAAGATTGGCGTGTAGCTAAGCTGGGTATTCACCTGAACGTAGTTGATCAGCCGCGTGCCAGAGCAGGACGGCGGAGTCGCGCTGCAAGGAGCTTGCTGCGAGCTGCCATCCGAGCACATACAACCGGTAGTAGCCACCGCACTCATACCCGTCAAGTCCGGAGTGACATCGGCAGTCGCGGCATTTTGAATCGTGGTGTTACTGGCCGACGGCACGGAGACCGCGTATTCAGCGGCGGTCCGCGCAGCGTTGCTGACTTCAATACTGATGTAGTAGGCGCGTCCAAAATCGACGGTCAGTAGAAACAGTGGAACCAGGACAAATGTCAGCACCACGGCAAACTCGACCAGATTTGAGCCCCGCTGCGTGCGCTTGTTTTTCATTTTTAACCTCCCGCTACCGTTACGTGCTTCCGAATTTGTCATGGGAACCCTCACTCCACCAACACGCCGTAGCCGCCTTTAACCGGCGAACCGTTGGCTAACGAGGTGTAATCTTTGTTGAAGTTCGCCCCCTGAATCTGGCCGCCGGCGAAGGTGAAGATGAAAAAGTTGATAGTGTTCGCTACCAGAATGTTGTACTGCACCGGGCCGCTGAACGCGAAGTTGACGGCGGCGGCAGGAAGATAGTAAGTCCCTTCCAGCGTGGTGAAGTAAGAACTTGTTCCGAGGATTGTCGCTGCCGTGGTATTGGTCGGAGGCTGCCAGAAGAGCACCCCCTCATAGGCCCCGCTGGTAGGCGCGTGTAAATTCACGCCCGCTCCCGCAAACACACCGGCAAATATAAAGTTAAAGCCTCCAGCAGGACCCTTATTGTAGAAAGTCACCCCACCGAAGCCACCTCCGGCGACGGAAATTGAAGCGCCGAGATCCACCGTAAGACCGAACGAACCGGGAATGTTCGCGCCAAGGGCGGTCGTGGACGTTAGTTTATACAATCCCGGTTGCAGAATCGCCGTCGAACCTGGATTAAACTTGATGCCTCCGCAGTAGGTCCCCGGTAGAAGAATTTTACCCGGACCGTTAATATTCAAAGGCACGCTCGAGCCTGTATACGGGGAGGCCACAGCCACTCCGCAGGCTCCTGTCATCACAGGGTTCGCGGCGGCCCAGGCGGCCAGGGGATCGGCTGGATTGGGCAGCTTTATTCGCTTGGGCGTCGGATTTACCGAGCAGATGAACGAGCTTACGTTGCCAACCACGCCGATAGAAGAGGCGTTAATGGCTGCCAGCAAGCCGCAAGTGATTGCGTTATTGCTGTTGGAATCGACCACGATGCCGCACTTGGAATTAACTGTCACGAGCGCCACCGCCGACAACCCAGCCCCGTTAGGCGCCAGTGCGAAAATGCAGTTGTTGCCGCCGCCTTCGGCAGCCGTCGCGCTCACGGTCATCGGGATGGAGCTGATGCCAAAAATCCGCGCGAAATTTGTATTTACATTTTCCTGAATCTTGGCTTGTACGTAAAAATTATTGCCCGCGTGCGGATCACCCGCTGCGGGGGGATGCGTAATCGTTACCGTCACTCCGCCGCTGCCGTTGGTGAAATTGTTTTTCGTAGCAGCGTTTTGACCGGCGTTATTCCAGTCCCCGAAATCGATCTCCCCGGCGGCCGCGGTGGCCGCTGCGTCGGCAGCCGTTTGCATCTGGCGCTTCATGTACCGCAGGTAGCCCATATCGACGCCCAGGCCCAGAACGCCCGTGAGCACCACTAATCCGAAGGCTACGAAAGCCAGGGTCTGGCCCTTTTGCGAAGTGCTTCTCATGCACTGCCTCCCACGGCCTACTGACACGTGTGCGAAGTTCGAATCAAGATTCATAGCGGCGCGTAGCTAAACAGAGACTGCAGTTTGGCCTTATGTGTACACAATCAGCGACATCCACCCACACCTGCGCCATCAAGCCAGCATTTGCCAGCCGGGGCGATGACCGCAACTCTATCTATTTCTGCCACTTATATGAGTTACGAGTCTGCTTGACTCTCTCGCGACCGGCTACTGAATGGGCCTCAATGCTTGTGTGATTGCAATCCGCATTCCCATCTGGGAGCCGTAAAATCAACGGGAGTAAGCGGTCAGGAGTGAGTCAAGACTGGCAACTCGAGGCCAGAACTTCATGGATCAACGCTATGAATGGCTTCAGGCTGTCGGCTTTGGAAAACACCCGGGTAATTCCTGCTTCATAGGCCGCCGCTTCTACTTCCGGCTCATGGTAGCTGGTCAGCAAGAAAAGAGGCACGTTCGGAGCGGCGACTTTTAACAGCCGCGCGGCTTCCAGGCCATCCATTTCCGGCATCGAGAAATCCAGCACCACCACGTTAGGTTCGAACTCAGCGGCTTTGGCGACCGCGTCCACACCGTTCACGGCCTCCATGCATTCGACCTCGCAGCCGTCTTCTATTAAGGAGCGCACCGCGCTGCGCACGCTTTGATTATCATCAACAAGTAGAATTTTTGGCACTGACATTTGGATAACTCTCCAGGGTATTTCGCGGCAACGCCCGGTCGTGGAACCCGGCAACCACCGCACGCGAGCTTCCATGAAAAACAAAGCACGATTCAGGCCATTGTACGAGTGACCTAGAACCCTTATTTCGTGATGTTTATAGATAATGCCCTGGCAATCGAGCCGTCATTTTTGCGCTATGAAGCCATCCGCCACAGTTACAACGCCCTTCAAGCTCCGGAAAACACTGGCACACAGTAGTAGAGCGTATAGCCCGCCCATGACCCCATAGTCACGATCTAGTGACAAGGCGATACACCGAGTGGACTGTCACGACATGGATTGCCCGGACCTTAAGCTCACGGCAACGCACCGAAGCCCAGGCGCCCATTTCGTATGTCACTTGTTTTACTGACTTTCGTCAGAGGTGTCGCCTGCCGACCGGGCTCGCGCAGGATACGCGGAAATCGGCAAGGCGGTTGCATGGACCATTGCGAGCAGCGAGGCCACGGTGGTGGCGGCGGCTATTCCACAAATTTCCGTAACGAATTGTATTGAACGATTGGACTAATATGAAAACCCATCCAGTAAAGATACCAACCGGGCAGGCCACCGTCATCGACACTCGGCACGACTCGGATCAGGCCGCCTACGACGCGGGCTTGCAGGCCGGAAGAGAAGCCGGCTACCAGCAAGGCTTTCAGGATGGCTTTTTAGCATCCCTGAAAAACGAAAAAGGCGCCGCAGTTCCGAACGACTTCGACCACAAGGCCCAGGATTTCGAGTTAGCTCCCAATGGCCGGCCGCTGGTCGGCCCACCCTGTGTGAGTTGCGGTCATTGTTATCCGGGCGCGCTCACGGAATGTCCGCGCTGCAAGACTCCAGCGCCCCAGTTGGCCCCGGCACAGAACCTATCCGACGGGCAACCGCTCTCCGTCTGACGACTCCGGAAAATCCACAACTTCGCCGATTCTAAGTTCCACCCGTGATAAAATGTCGCTGGTGGTGGGCGTAGCTCAGCTGGTAGAGCGTCGGTCTGTGGCACCGAATGTCGCGGGTTCGAACCCCGTCGCCCACCCCAAAATCCACCGCGCGCGTCATTTTTTCCACAACTCTCTGCCATTTTCCACAAGTTTTTAATGGGATGAACCAGCCGCCAGTAAAACTTTGTCGGTCTGCAACATGAGGCAAACTACCCTTCGAAATAAATAAAATGAAGCGCCCTGCTGTGGATAATCCTCCGCACTTTTACTGGAATTTCTATTAACTATTATGGTATAACACTGTTTATGTACTTTAATTTTGTTTATGTTTTAGCTATCACTGTGGTCCGCTCAAGGAGTTCCGTCTAAAATAGCAAGAGAGGTTGCCAATTGGCTATCCCGGGGCAAGCGGTAAAAACCATTCAGTCTAAGAACAAAGCGGGCTCTGAATACGAAATCGCTGATCTTCAGGCATCCCGAACCTGCTCTGCGGTTCAACTCGTCGAGCGGTTCGAACGCGAAGAAATCGAGTCGCTGCACGCGGCCGCTAGCGCCGTCTCTTCCCATAGAACGCGCGAAGCCTTGCTCCGCCTGGAGAATTGCCCGGCAGACAATTCCGCGATCGTCACCCTGTGGAAAGAAAACCACGCCGCCATCGAACGCGAGATGGGACGTTACTTGCCGGCAACCTCGCATGCAGCGCTGTTGAAGCGTGTACTTACGGGCCTGGTTTCCCACAGCCGTTTTTTCTGCCAGGAAATCGATGACCCCCAGGTTTGGGTGGCCCGCTGCGCCAACCTGGAATCTCGCCGCCTCGCCCTGCAGCTCAGCCGGTAAAGTCCGGGCTGTTCATTCGTCCGCCATCTTCTGCATTCACTTGCGAACGTCCCACGCCAAGACCTGAGCAGCGCCTGAATTTTGTTCCTCCCAGAGCTATCGGTATCAGCCCTGAAACGTCATCGACTTTTGTAGCCGCAGCCGCCGCAAACTATTTATCATGGAGCGATGGAAATTCGCTGCCGCGGCCTGCTGTTCGATATGGATGGCGTTCTGGTGGACTCCACGCCGGCAGTCGCGCGCGTGTGGGCCGCATGGGCTGCGAAGTTCGGTTTCAACCCCGCCGACGTGGTACGCCGAGCGCACGGTCGGCCCAGCATCACCACCATTCGCGAACTGCTGCCGGCAGCGGACCATCACGCCGAAGACAAAATCATAGAACAAGCTGAAATTGAGGATGTCGGCGACATCATCGCCCTGCCCGGCGCGTCTGAGCTCTTGAACGCCCTGCCCTCTAACAGGTTCGCGGTAGTTACCTCGGCCACGCGAGCACTGGCCACAGTCCGCCTTCGCGCGGCAGGGCTGGCGATCCCAAAACACTTGGTCACCGCCACCGATATTCGCCGAGGCAAGCCCGACCCCGAACCTTACTTACGTGGCGCGGAAGCACTGGGCCTCCCTCCCGCCGATTGCCTGGTCATCGAAGATGCTCCCGCGGGCATCCATTCGGGTAAGGCTGCCGGCGCGCGGGTGCTGGCTTTGCGCACCACCGCCGGGGATCCGCAGTTGCTCGAAGCTGGCGCGGACTGGATCGTCCGCGATTGCAGCTCCATTTCACTTCATCCCATCAACGAAGGCGATCATTTGATCCTGACCTTGCGGGAACTCCCGGTTGCACGCTAGCGATTCCCCAAAACTATCAGCCGTGACCTGCTATCGGCCGTGCCGAACGCCACCGTTCTAAGCGCCGAATTGACCGAAGTCGTTAGTAATCTTCACGCAAACTCCTCCAAGGCCAGACACCCCCACGCACCCGGGCGTTTTATGATGGGTACGCTACAGAAAAGCCGGTCAACCTTTCCACCGGCCATTTCGGGCCCTTGCTCTTCCAGGCCGATAAAGGTGTATCTCCTTGGGAACAACAACGCCAACTCTCCCGCCGAAGGCCCCGGTGGCCGCGACGCCGGCACCCACAACTCCGGCATCCACCGCTCCAGCACAAGCTCCGGCCCCTGCAGCAGCGAAGCCCGCTGTAGCACTCCCGCCGGCGCGCAACATCCAGACCGCTCAACTGATCGGCGCCATGGTCAAGTCCCACGAGCGAGTCAGCGATCTGATTTTTTCTCCCGGCCGCGCTCCCCAAATTGAAATGAACGGCCAATTGGTGGAGCTGAAATATAAAGGCCTCGAGTCCCTGACCCCGCAGGACACTTTGACCATCGCCCATGACATCATGGGCAAAAACGAAACTGCCTTGCGCAAGCTGGAGCAGGAAGGCTCCGCGGATATTTCTTACGGCGTAGCCCGGCGTGGCGCGCTTCCGCGTGAATATTTTTCGCCAGCGCGGCAGTTGCGCGATCGTCATGCGCGTTATACCCGACAAAATTCCTGACTTTGAAGAATTGAACTTGCCGACACCTTGTGCGAGATTGTTGAGTATCCGAAACGGCATCGTATTGGTCACCGGTCCCACCGGTTCCGGCAAATCTTCCACTCTGGCTGCCATCCTCGACAAAATGAATGAGCAAAAGGCCTTTCACATCCTGACCATCGAAGATCCCATCGAATTTTTGCATCGCCACAAAAAATGCACCATTCATCAGCGTGAATTACATACCGACACGCCGAGCTTTGCTCTGGCCTTGCGCGCCGCTTTGCGTCAGGCGCCCAAGGTAATTCTGGTCGGCGAAATGCGCGATCGCGAAACCATCGAAATCGCCCTGGAAGCTTCCGAAACCGGCCATTTGGTCATGTCCACCCTTCACACCATCGATGCTTCCAAAACCGTGGAACGCATCGTCGGCGTGTTCCCGCTCTCCGATCAGCAAGCCATCCGCACTCGTCTGGGCAAAGCTTTTCGCTTTATCGTTTCGCAGCGCCTACTGCCCCGCAAAGACGGCAAGGGCCGCATCGCCGCGGTCGAGATTCTCAAGTCCACCATGCGTACCCGCGATTACGTGGAAAAGGGTGAATCCGAAGGCAAATCTCTCCTCGACGCCATGCGTGATGGCGACACCGAAGGGATGCAGCATTTCGACGGTGAAATCGAGAAGATTGGTCCGCACGGAACAGGTGGATTTTGACGCCGCACTCTCTTACTCCACAAACGCCGGGAATTTGCGGCTGGAACTGGCCGACTACCTGGAAAGCCCGCGACTCGGGGCTGCTAAGAAAAAGTCCGAAACAGAAATCGAGATCGAACGCTAGCTCCTTCGGCTTGCCCCATCAGAACGGCAGCACCGTAAGTGTGGATGCATTTGAGCCGATTGACCCGCAACCTCCAGACATCCGAACCCAGTAACGCCCCGCGCGTTTCTATATCAGGATCGCAAATCCCACTAACCGTCACGCAAATTCAGTTATGCTGTGCCAGGCATGGGCCCAACCCGTGGCCAACGCGGCGTCTCGCTCAAAAATTTCTTATTCCCTTCTATTGATCTCGCCATGCATCCCAGCCTGAGAACCGCGCTGTTTTCGTTGTTATTTCTAAGCGCTCGCTCGCCTGACCGGCTGGCGTGGTCAACAATTTCTTACCAGCCTGGAAGCACTTTTTTCGACCATCGCCACTCGTCGCAAACTCGTCCTGGGGAGTTTGTTTTTTGCGTTCAGCGACACGACTGGCAGTATTCCGCTGCTTCCCGTTCCTGTTCCAGGAATTCACGATGAGTACAGTTACCTGCTGACGGGCGATACTTTTGCCCACGGCCGCCTCGCCAATCCGCCCCACCCGATGTGGCTCAGCTTTGAAACCTTTCACGTAAATTGGTTTCCCACCTACTCCTCAATTTACCCGCCCGCTCAAGGCGTGATTCTGGCGCTCGGTGAATTGCTGGGACGTCCTTGGATTGGCGTTCTTCTCGGCACCGCCGCCATGTGCTCCGCAATCGCATGGATGCTTCAAGGATGGATGCCCGCGCGCTGGGCGTTTTTAGGCAGCGCACTCGCGGCCATGAAATTCGGCCTCGCCAGCTACTGGATGAACAGCTACTGGGGCGGCGCCGCAGCCGCCATCGGAGGCGCCCTCGTCTTAGGAACCCTTCCGCGCATAGCGCGTAAGCCGCGAGCGACTCACGGTTTCATTCTCGGAGTTGGGCATCGCTATCCTCGCGAACAGCCGTCCTTATGAAGGGCTACTGCTGTGCATTCCGGTCGGCGTCTGGTTTATTTGGTGGATGGTCGGAAAGGCGAAGCTGCGGTCTGATCCAGAGGCCTTCGCGAGTCGTGAACTCACTACTCGAAATTTGTCGAGACGAAATTCCAAATCGGTAGTCGCCTCATTATCCATCGTTCTGCTGCTAACCGGCGCGTTCATGGGTTATTACAACTGGCGCCTGACCGGCAACGCTTTGCTCATGCCGCACGTGCTGCGCACCAGAACATTTCATTCTTCCGGCTTATTTTTGTGGGAGCGGCAAGGCCCTCCGCTGCACTACCACAATCAGCAGTTTGAAGATTTTTACAATGGCTGGGAGCGCCAGAATTATCGCAACACCTGGAGCGATGTACTCCGTGTCACTAACGAAAAGTTTACCCGCCTCGGAAGCACCTTCGCGTGGTGGGGCGCACTCCTGCTCATCCCCGCATTGCCGTTTGTTTTGCGCGACCGAAAAATGCGGTTATTACTGGTTGTTTTCGGTGTGGGAGCGCTAGGCGTTTTCTCGGTGATCTGGTCTTTCCCGCATTACGCCGCACCATTCACGTGTGCGGTCGTCGCTTTGATCGTCCAAGCCATTCGTCATCTGCGCACCATGCGCCTCGCCAGGTGGCCGCTCGGAAAATGGCTGACACTTGCCTCGGTCCTGATGCTCATATTCGTTACGGGCCGGAACGTAATGCATCGGCACTGCGATCCGGCCGACTGGTTTTGCCAGGGCGACCCCAGCCGCGCAACCATCCAAACACGTCTGGAGCAGGCTCCTGGAAAACACTTGATCCTGGTTCGCTATGAGCCAGGCAATCACAACATCCACGACGAGTGGGTGTTCAACGGCGCCGACATCGACGGCGCAAAAGTGTTGTGGGCTCGCGAAATGGACGCGGCGCAAAACGCCAAACTGCTGAAGTACTTCAACGACCGCCAGGCTTGGCTGGTCGAGCCCGATGAAGACAACACCGAACTGCTGCCCTACACTCCACCGGAGCCATGAAGATTTTCGTTTGTAGAAATATGATCCTTAGCCCGAGTTCGGACTTGCTTTTGGCGCGGCCGACATTATTATTGCCACGCCACCGGAACAACCGAGAAACCGATTGCCAACCATACCGGATAATCCTTCCCGTCCCTGGAGAACGGAGCTCCCAACCGCTCCGGCAAGCCCAAAAATTCCTCGCGGTAAATTACTCCAGGTTCTCGGTATGTGGTTTGGCATCGCCGCTGCCGTCGGCAACACCATCGCCGCGGGCATCGTGCGCACCCCAGGGGACATTGCCCAGATCCTTCCCAATCCCTGGTTTTTTCTCGGCGTATGGGTGGTCGGCGGCCTCTATGCGCTGTTCGGAGCCTCTTCCATCGCCGAGCTGGGCGCGGCCATTCCTCGCAGTGGCGGACAATATAATTTTTCGCGGCGGGCCATCGGAGATTATGCCGGCTTCATCGTGGGCTGGAGCGACTGGCTCTCCAGTTGCGGAACCCTTGCGGCGGTGGCCATCGTCATTGGGGAGTATAGCGGCAAGCTGCTCGCCCCTCTGGCAGGCTCGGAAAAATCCATCGCCGTGGCTGTAATCGTAGGATTCGGCATTCTGCAGTGGCGCGGAGTGCAGTGGGGTAGCCGCGCGCAATTAATTACCGCGGCCATGAAGACCGCGGCTTTTGTGATTCTCGTCCTCGCGTGTTTTCTGCTGGGCGGAAATTCTCACCGCGCATCCTTGGTAGTGGACACCGTAACAAAACTTACCTTGCCGGCTGGCTGGCCTTTGGCGGTCGCCGTAATGCTCGGCCTGCAGGCGGTGTTCTACACCATCGACGGCTGGGACGGGGTGATTTATTTTGGCGAAGAAGTTCGCGATCCCGGCCGGGATGTGCCGCGCGCGATTTTCGGCAGCGTCTTTTCCATCATGGGCATTTACCTGCTGCTGAACGCCGCGGTGCTGTACGTTTTGCCCATGAGCCAAATCGCTGGAAACAATTTTTCCCTGGGCACCGCGGCGGAAAAAATCTTTGGCCGCTACGGCGATCCCATTATTCGCGGCATCATGGTGATTTCGCTCTTAAGCTGCATCAACGCGGTGCAACTATTCTGTTCGCGAATCTTGTATGCCATGAGCGTGGATGGCTTGTTTTTTCGCCGTGTGGCCCGCGTGAACAAAGGCGGCACTCCGGAGCTGGCCCTCTTGCTCAGCACCCTGGCCGGCGTGCTTTTTGTCCTGGGCTCCTTCGAACGGGTCATCGCCATGCTCTCCTTCTTCTTCGTCGCCAACTACACGCTGACCTACACTTCCCTCTTTGTATTGCGCAGGAAAGAGCCGGACATGCCCCGGCCCTATCGCGCGTGGGGCTACCCGTGGACTACCGCCATCGCGCTTCTCGGTTCGGTTTTATTTTTAGTGGGATCGATCCTGACGGATCGCCAAAACGCCCCGCTGGCGCTGGGCATGCTGCTATTAAGCTACCCGGTCTACCGCGTCCTGAAGTGGGCCGCCGCCCGCCCCTCCGCCTGACCGGCGTGCTCGCTTGGTCCCGGAGAGATGAAGGTGCCTGGTTGAGAAGCAGGATGGCTAATGATCGGGCAATAAATTGCCTTCCAAATTGGAGCCCGGATGACATCGACGGGGCCGTGTAATTGACGGCGATTCGCCCCAAGAGCTATAATCACTTTGGAATTGCCCGCTTCTCCGAACTGTCACCGTATGGTGCGCGTTCCCCAAAAGGGATAGGAGAGCGGGCTTATTTATTTGGGCCACACCTGGACTCTGAGTTCACGATGCTCGACGATACGTCGAAACTCCAATCTGTTGCCCTTGGAAGTGAATGATCGAGCCACAGCGCCGCAGATCATGTCGGCCAACTGTAGGAGCCCATTAGTGTGCGACGCTTCCATAGCGACGCGTTTTATCAAAATTCTTCTGCTGTCATTCATCCGCCGCTGAAGGTATTTTCTGAGCTGCTTCCTGAAGTCTCGATTACCGCACTTATCGAATACCACCTTGCTTTGAATTAGCTGAGGCTTGGCGTTTTCAAAGACCAATCCGGCGGCATATTTATAAAAAGATTCCTTATCGTGAAATCCCTTATTCCATAGCCTGGATTTGTCTAGAACTACGGAATGATAGAAAAAATCGAAATGCGACACAGCCGTCAGAAAACGCAACCGCAAGGCGTTACTACAGCTATTGAAATGGAATTCAAAATTCTCGCGCTTTCCTAGTTCATCTCGCAGCTCGGCGATTCGTTTATCGCAGGCTTCGGCCTCCTCGTGATCCTCGAAGAGCACAGCAGTAACGATGAAATAGGCGGATGACCCAGATCGGTCTCTCATCCCCGAATCGCCCGACTCGTCTAGGAATACGAGCATGCAGTGCCAAAATTTACAGGTTAATCAAATGGGCCTATCGCTGAGGCTAAAAGCCACGAATCCGCGATTTTTGACTTAGACTGACTTCGCCAACCGGTTCGCCTTATCTACAAAACTTTCTCCGCAACCGATTTGGCTTGCAGGAAGTGCAGCAGGTAATCCTTGCCGCCAGTCTTGGAATCCGTTCCCGACATGTTGAACCCTCCGAAAGGGTGCGCGCCCACCATGGCGCCCGTGCACTTCCGGTTCAAATAAAGATTTCCCACGTGAAAAGCTTCCTCGGCCTTCGCGATTTTCTCGGCATTCCGTGAATACACCGCTCCGGTCAGCCCAAATTCGGTATCGTTGGCGATTTCCAACGCGTGCTCAAAATCGCGCGCCTTGATGACCGCCAACACCGGCCCAAAAATTTCTTCCTGCGAAACGCGAGCTTTCGCAGGCACATCGGTAATGATCGTCGGCTGAATAAAATACCCGTCGCCGGGCGCACGATCGCCGCCCAACACCACCTTCCCTTCTTTTCTTCCCACATCGATGTATCCCAGAATGCCTTCCATGGCCGTGGCACTTACCACCGGCCCCATGTAGTTGCCGGGATCCTCGGCTGGCCCCACGGTGATTTTTTTAGCGCGCTCAACCAGTTTCTGCACAAAAGTATCGTAAATTTTTTCGGAAACGATCGCCCGCGAACAAGCCGAGCATTTTTGTCCCTGGTAACCAAACGCCGCCAGCGCCACGCCTTCCACCGCCGCGTCAATGTCCGCCTCCTCATCGACGATCGTAGCGTCCTTGCCACCCATTTCCAGCACCGCCCGCTTGATCCAGATCTGCCCTGGTGTTTTCTTGCCCGCGGTCTCGCTGATCAGCAGCCCCACTTCTTTCGATCCGGTAAACGCGATGAAGCGCGTCTTGGGATGCTTGACCAGTGCGGCACCGGCAACTTCTCCAGCGCCAGTCAAAAAATTCAAGGCCTCCTTCGGAATTCCCGCTTCGTAGAGAATTTCCACCACCTTGGCCGCAACCGTCGGGGATTCTTCCGACGGCTTCAGCACCACGGTGTTGCCGGTCACCAGCGACGCCGCCGTCATTCCCGCCGCGATGGCCGCGGGAAAATTCCATGGCGGAATCACCACGCCCACGCCCAGCGGGATATACACCAGGTAATTTTTCTCGCCCTTCATCGGAGTTACGGCGTGTTGCCCGGCGAAGCGCTGCATCTCGCGGCCATAAAACTCCAGGAAGTCGATGGTTTCCGCGGTATCGGCATCCGCTTCCGCCCAGGATTTGCCCACTTCCGAGCAGATCCACGCGGAAATCTCAAATTTTCGCTGGCGAAAAATTTCCGCGGCGCGAAATAGTATCTCGATGCGCTTTTCCGTCGGCACTCGCTTCCAGGATTCAAAAGCCTTCGCCGCTGCTTGCACCGCCAGGTCGGCGTGCTCCGCAGTGGCGGTTTGAAATACGCCCAGCACCTGCTGCGGATGCGACGGATTCGTGGAGGTCATTTTGGCGGTGGTGATTACTTTCTCGCCGCCAATATACATCGGATATTCTTGGCCAAACTCCGACTCCACTTTCTTTAGCGCCGCTTCCATGGCCCGCTTATTCTCCGGCGTGGAAAAATCGACGAACGGTTCATTGGTAAATTCCGCGTTGCGCACTCTGGTTTCAGCGGTAGCCATGCGAAGAATTCTCCCCTCGTAACCTTCCCATTGTACTGCCTCGCAAAACAGCGCGACAAGCACGCGCAGCCACCACGCCATGCGGCGCAACCTGTTCAGAATTAAATTCGGCTCGGGGCTGGGTGTCTAGGTTACTTCGCGAGCATCCATTTTGTGCGCGTATACGCAATGCGAAATCCCTGGCGCTCGGCATTGCGTTGCGAGGAACTTCCCGGCTCCGCCACCATCATCGCCAGATCGCAGCCCTTCTCAATCGCATACTTGAACCGCGTCTGTAATAACGCCTGCTGTGCACCGCGTCGCCGCCACGCCGGCACGGTGCTGGCTCCCGCGAATATGGCGACGCCGTCATGAATCGCCAGCGTGCCAGCGGCGACCGCCTGGCCCTCCAATTCCGCCAGGAACGAAGTGTTGCCGGCCGCTCCGGCCACCACCCGGCCCATATCAAAAATTAAATCAGCAAACTCGGGCGTCTGGCTCCAACCTTCCGCCGAAGTGCGCGCCCACAATTCATGCTCGTCTTCGCGGATCTGCCTCACCCGTACCGAATCATTGCGGGCGTCCGCCGTCGTCCCCTGCATCCCGAGCGGCAAAAACATCACGTTGCTCAGCTCCAGCGGGCGATATCCGCGGTCACTCAACATCGGCAGCAGCGCTTTGTCGCCTAAGGGACTCACTTCATGCACAATTGCCGCCCCCCGAGCGCGAAAGAAATTTTCTATCGCCAGGAAATCCTCTGCGCTCGGCATCTGCGTCAAGCCCAACCCGAACGTCTGCGTGCAGGGAGAATTCACGCCGTCGAACATGGCCATCGCGCCGGCTACGGAAATCCATTTGGCTCGCGATTCGGGCATCAGCCGCGCGCGAGCCTCCACAAAATCCGCGTTGGTCAAGCCCTCGGCGCGCTCCAGCCGGGAAGATAAAGAATGGTCTGCAAGTATTTCTGGTGTCATCGGAGTTCCCGAACGTTATCACGAACTTTCATCCGCGAGCCCCACGACTTGGAGTCAGCGGCGGAATTGCGAGAGCAACCAGAAGAGCAGCGTGAGTCCGACGCTCAGCACCAGGCTGGTAACGATCGGAAAATAAAATGTAGTGTGCTCCCCGCGATGCACGACGTCGCCGGGCAAACGCCCCAGCCGCATCGGTAACCGCCCGTTGAAATAGAGAAACGCTCCGGCGATTACCGCGATTCCGCCCAGAATCAGCAGCCCTCGGCCAAGCTCACGCATGGGTTCCATATTTGAATTGTACTGTCAGTCGAGGAGCCAGAGCCAACCTGCACGCGCCCCGCAAATCAGCAGGAAGTAAAAGTTAAATCAGTTCGTGCCCGGCGAAAAAATATCCAATTTCAAACGCCGCGGTGTCTGGCGCGTCAGACCCGTGGCTGCAATTGTTTCCAATGCTGGTGCCCAAATCGTGGCGAATCGTGCCCGGCGCGGCTTTCTTGGGATCCGTTGCGCCCATGGTATCCCGCCACTTGGCAATGGCCCCGTCGGCTTCCAGAACCAGAGCCACAATTTTGCCCGAGCTCATAAAATCCGTGAGCTCCCCAAAAAAAGGTCGCTCTTTATGCACCGCGTAGAAACCTCCGGCTTCATCCTTGGTTAGTCGCATACTCCTGACCGCCACAATTTTGAATCCAGCCTTTTGAATCCGCGAGAGTATCTCGCCTTGCTGGCCCTTGCTCACCGCGTCCGGCTTGATAATCGCAAATGTACGTTCCAGTGCCACAAATCCTCCGATTTAAAAATGAAATAGTGCGAATTTTTGCAGCGCTTCCGCTACTTCAGTGCGGCCGCCACTGTCGAGCCCAGGTCCGCGGGAGTTTCTACGCAACGAATTCCTGCCGCGCTCATCGCGGCGTATTTGTCTTTCGCGGTGCCTTGGCCTCCGCTGATGATCGCGCCCGCATGGCCCATGCGGCGCCCCGGCGGCGCGGTTTGCCCGGCGATAAATCCAATCACCGGCTTCTTCACGTTGGTTTTGATCCACGCCGCCGCGCGCTCTTCCGCATCGCCACCGATTTCTCCAATCAGGATGATGGCGTGCGTGTCGGGATCTTCGTTGAACAGCTGCATGGCGTCCAGAAAGGTCGTGCCGATGATCGGATCGCCCCCGATGCCGATGCAGGTAGATTGCCCAATTCCGAGCCGCGTCAATTGATCCACTGCCTCATACGTCAAAGTCCCGCTGCGGCTGACCACTCCAACGTGTCCGGTCTTGTGAATGCGCCCCGGCATGATTCCGATTTTGCACTTACCCGGAGAAATAACTCCCGGGCAGTTCGGACCAATCAGGCGCGTTTCCTTGAAGTCCACCACCGCGGCGACGCGCACCATATCCAACACCGGAATTCCCTCGGTTATACAAATGACCAGTGGGATCTCCGAGTCCGCAGCTTCCAGAATCGCGTCGGCGGCAAATGGCGGAGGCACAAAAATCACCGAAGCGTTGGCGCCGGTTTCTTTCACCGCGTCGTGCACGGTATTGAAAACCGGGCGCTCCAGGTGCTTCGTTCCGCCCTTCCCGGGCGTCACCCCGCCAACCACCACCGTGCCGTACTCGATCATCTGCTGCGCGTGAAAAGTTCCTTCGCGGCCGGTGAATCCCTGCACCAGCAATCGCGTGTTTTCATTGACCAGTACGCTCATCGCCCACCTGCCGCGAGAGCCACAACTTTTTGCGCTCCGTCTTTCATGCCGTCCGCAATGGTGAAATTCAATTTACTATCGCGCAGAATTTTCTGCCCCAGCTCCACGTTGGTCCCTTCCATGCGCACCACCACCGGCACTTTCAGTTGCAGGTCCTTGGCGGCTGCAACTACCCCGGTAGCCAACACATCGCAGCGCAAAATCCCGCCAAAAATATTGATGAACACCGCTTTGACCGCCGGGTCCGCCATCAGAATTCCAAACGCGTTCTTCACCTGGTCGGCGGAAGCCCCGCCCCCAACATCCAGGAAGTTCGCCGGCGAGCCTCCCGCGTACTTGATAATGTCCATCGTCGCCATCGCCAGCCCCGCACCATTCACCATGCAGGCCACGCTGCCATCCAGCTTGATGTAATTCAAGCCGTACTTGGAAGCCTCCACCTCTAGGGGATCTTCTTCGTCGAGATCCCTTAACTCGCGCAGTTCCTTGTGCCGGAAGAGCGCATTGTCGTCGATGGTCATCTTGGCATCCAGCGCCACCAATTTGCTGTCGCCGGTCAGCACGCACGGATTAATTTCCAGCATCGATGCGTCGGTATCGATGAACGCTCGATACAGCGCCAGCAAAAACGGAACCGCGTTGTTGACCGCCTCCATCGGCAGTCCCAGGCCAAACGCCAACTTGCGCGCCTGGTAAGGTTGCAAGCCCACCACCGGGTTGATCACTTCACGCAAAATAGCCGCCGGATTATCCTTGGCCACTTCCTCAATTTCCACGCCGCCCGCGGTGCTGGCCATGAAAATAACTTTCCCGGTCGCGCGATCCACGAGCAAGCTCAGATACAGCTCACGCTTGATGTCCAGTCCTTCTTCAATAAGCAAGCGCTTCACGATGCGGCCGCTGGGCCCCGTTTGCAGCGTAACCAAATTCATGCCCAGTATTTGGCTCGCAATTTCCGCTGCTTCATCGGCGGAACGCGCCAGCTTTACGCCCCCGGCCTTGCCTCGACCGCCCGCGTGGATTTGCGCTTTAACCACCACCATGTGCGACTTCAAGCGCTGCGCCGTGCCTCGCGCTTCTTCCTTGCGATACGCCACTTCCCCGCGCGGAATAGCCACACCATAACGCGCCAGGATGGCCTTCGCCTGATACTCGTGAATCTTCATCGAGTTCCCATCAGTGATAGAATTTTGCGTTCGTGAAACAGTAAAGTTTACTCGGAAGGCGGAAACGGAGCAAGGTGACCATGACGCCTTCACTGATGCAGCGCGTGCAAGATGGGAAAATTCTAACGCGCGCCGAAGCCCAGCAAGCCATGCACGAAATTCTCTCTGGGCTTGTTTCCACTCCCGAAATCGTCAACTTGCTGCGCGGCATGAACAAGCGGCCGATAGAAGCCCAGGAGTTGGCGGGATTCGCGATCGCCATGCGGCAAAATGCTGCTCCGGTCTTCGCGAATCACTCAGCGCCGCCTGCCCACCTGGTTGATACCTGTGGCACCGGCGGCGACAACTGCGACACTTTCAATATCTCCACCGCTGCGGCCATCGTCGCGGCGGCTTCCGGCGCGCACGTCGCTAAGCACGGAAACCGCGCCTCCAGTTCCCGCTGCGGCTCCGCGGACGTGCTGGAAGCTTTAGGAGTGCGCGTGGATATTCCCTTGGCGCGTTGTGGCGAAGCCATTCGTGAACTGGGCTTGGGATTTCTCTTCGCTCCCGCAGCTCACGCCGCTATGAAGCACGCCAGCGCCGCCAGAAAAGAAATCGCCTCCCGCACCGCTTTCAATTTGCTGGGCCCATTAACCAATCCCGCTGGCGCACATTCACAGGTCGTAGGCGTTTACTCCGCCGAGGTGATCGATCTAATGGCCTCCACCTTGGCGGAAATGGGCGTGCAGCGCGCCTTGGTGGTGCACGGAGCCGACGGCCTGGACGAAATTTCCCTGAGTGGTAATACGTTTGTTGCCGAAGTGCGCGACGGCCGCGTTCATCGTTTTACGCTCACGCCGGAAGATTTCGGCCTTCCGCGCGCTCCCCTGGACACTTTGCGCGGCGCCGACGTGTCGGTGAATGCATCCATCATCCGGGGTGTCTTGGACGACCAGGGCGGTCCGCGCCGGGACGTCGTCGTCATTAATTCCGCCGCCGCGCTGGTCGTTTCCGGAGTCGCGGCCGATTTTCGCGAGGGAGCGCTACTGGCCACCAATTCTCTCGCTTCAGGCGCGGCTAAACAGAAACTGGCGGAGCTGGTAGCCTTCACCAATTAGCTTTTCGACGCAAAAATCTAATTTTACCTTGGCGGACCAATGCCCATAAGCGGTGCACCTTCCAAAACACTCTTGCTCGCACTTTTCGCCGCTGTGTTCCCGCTCGCCGCTTTCGCGCAGCAAATACCTCTCTCGCCCAAGCAACAGAACAAGCTCCGCCCCGACCAGATCGCTCAGGAAGTTCGCGGCTATCGCATGAACAACGAAGATCGCATCTTGCGCGAGCTCACGGAATTTCTTTCCATTCCCAACATCGCCAGCGATACCGCCAACATTCAGAAAAACGCCGCCCACCTTACAGAAATGCTGGAAGCCCGGGGGATCGAAACCCATCTGCTGCCCATCGCCGGACGTGGCCCGGTGGTTTTCGGCAAATTGACCAGCCCCAACGCCCACCGCACAGTTATTTTTTACGCCCACTACGACGGCCAGCCTGTCGATCCCACCGCCTGGACCGACGGAAAACCTTTTGAACCCGTTCTCCGCAGCGACTCGCTGGAAGCTGGCGGAAAACGCATCCCGCTCCCGGCCAACAGCCCGCAACATCGCGCTATTTATAACGACGACTGGCGCATCTATGCGCGTTCTGCTTCCGACGATAAATCGCCCATCGTGGCGCTGTTGTCCGCGCTTGACGCTCTGCACGCCAATAAAATTCCTTTAAGCGTTAATTTGAAACTCATCCTGGAAGGCGAAGAAGAAGACGGCTCACCCAATCTGGAGCGCGTACTTCTCGCTCATCGCAATTTGCTGGATGCGGATTTGCTCATCACCGGCGACGGCCCGGTGCACCAAAGCGGCCGCCCGCTGATCTTCTTCGGCAATCGCGGCATACTCGGCTTGCAGATCACCACCTACGGAGCCATTCGCGCTTTGCACAGCGGACATTACGGAAACTGGGCGCCCAATCCCGCGTTGTCTCTCGCTCGTCTTCTCGCTTCCATGAAATCGGAGGACGGGCGCGTGCTGGTCGATGGTTTTTACGATGACGTACTTCCGCTGGGCCCAACCGAGCAAGCCGCCCTCCAGGCCATGCCCAACAACGACGCTGAACTTGAAAAAGAACTTCAGTTCGTCAAGCCCGACGGCGGTGGCAAACGCTTGATCGAACTGCTGCAGTTCCCTTCTTTGAATATTCGTGGCCTGCGCAGCGCTTATGTGGGCGAGCAATCCCAAAACGTGGTGCCGGAAAAAGCCGTAGCGGCCATGGATGTGCGCCTGGTTAAAGGCGAAGACCCCGACAAAAAATTCGGACAGGTAACCAATTTCATTCGCACGCAGGGTTTTTACGTCACCTTCGCCGAGCCCACCAAAGAGGAACGCCTGTCCCACCCTTTAATCGCGCGAGTCGCAAAAGATCCCTTCAATTACCCGGCCTCGCGCACTTCAATGGACCTTCCCGTCTCGCACGCGCTGATAAAAGTGGTGCAGGACGCCAGTGACGGCAATGCCGTTGTCGCCCCCATGCTGGGCGGCAGCGTGCCCATGTACATCTTTGAAAAATTGCAAATGCCGTGGATTGGCGTGCCCATCGTGAACTACGACAACCATCAGCACAGCTCCGACGAAAATCTCCGCCTGGGACACTTGTGGCGCGGCATGGAGACCTACGCCGCCATTCTTGCCGACCTGAATTGGTAGTTAAAAAGCAAAAAGACGCGCAGGACCAAGCGGGCAAGTTACATCGACACAAAATTCTTGAGCAGCGCCTTCCCTGACTCCGTTAGCACCGACTCCGGATGAAACTGCACCCCTTCAATTTTAAATCGCCGATGCCGCAAGCCCATGATGATGCCATCGTCGGTCTCCGCGGTAATTTGCAATTCGCGCGGTAAAGATTTGCGTTCCACAATCAACGAGTGATAGCGCGTGGCAATAAAAGGGTCGGCCAGCTTGCGAAATACTCCTTTGCCATCGTGATGAATTTCGCTGGTCTTGCCATGAAACAGCGCCGGCGCGCGTTTTATCTTGCCGCCAAACGCCACGCCAATCGCTTGGTGCCCCAGGCACACACCCAGAATCGGAAACTTGCCGGCCAATTGCTCCACCAGTTCCACCGAGATACCCGCTTCCTTGGGTCCGCACGGTCCCGGCGAAATCACGATCCGTTCCGGCTTGCGGTGCGCAATCTCCTCCACGCTGATTTTATCGTTGCGATGCACCTCCACTACGCAACCCAATTCGCCGAGGTACTGCGCCAGATTGAAGGTAAACGAGTCGTAGTTGTCGAGCAGCAAAATCACTTCAGCTTTTGCTCCTTCGTTGGCGGCCCGCTGACTGCCTCCGCGTGCTCCGGCTTTTTCCCCGAGCGCCTCGCTCTTCTCTCAATCCCGCTTTATTTTGATGCGCTGCTTCTAAAGCGGCAATCAAAGCCCGCGATTTATTGACGGTCTCCTGATATTCCCCAAGCGGCGTGGAATCCGCAACCAGGCCGCCCCCGGCTTGCACGTGCGCCACTCCGTTCTTGATCACCATGGTGCGCAGCGCAATACATGAATCGAGATTGCCCGCGAAATCCAGATACAAAACTCCGCCGGCATAAATCCCCCGCCGCGTGCGTTCCAACTCCTCGATAATTTCCATGGCCCGCACTTTAGGCGCCCCGGAAACCGTGCCGGCCGGAAAGCAAGCCATCAGCGCGTCAAAGCAATCCACATCTTCTCGCAACCGTCCGCGCAAACTGGAGACCAGGTGCATCACGTGAGAAAAGCGTTCCACCGACATCAGCTGCTCGACTTTCACGCTGCCGTATTCGCACACCCTCCCGAGATCATTGCGCCCCAGGTCCACCAGCATCACGTGCTCGGCGCGTTCTTTTTCGCTGGCCAGCATCTCCCGTTCGAATCGCTGATCTTCGGCCTCGTCTTTCCCGCGCGGCAAGGTGCCCGCAATAGGTCGGTAAAACACGTCCCGGCCCTGCACTTTCACCAACATTTCCGGCGAGCTGCCCACCACGTCCACATCGTTCATGTGCAAATAAAAAAGATACGGCGACGGATTCAGCGCCCGAAGCTCGCGATAAATCTCGAACGGCTCGGCTTGCACCTTGGCCGAAAAACGCTGGCTGATGACCACCTGAAAGATATCCCCGGCGCGAATATACGACTTGGCCTTTCGAACGGCAGCCAGATATTCGGATTTCTTGAAATTGGAAGTGACCTTCAGCGGTCGCGATTTCCGCTTGGGCCCCCTGTGCGTTTGTTCAGCCCGTGCGGGCTGTTGCAAAAGCTCTCGCGTGCGTTTTATCTCCCGCACCGCGGCATCATACTTCGCGCGCAGCGTCCCTTCCCCTTCGGTGAATACGTTCCGCACGATCCACAACCGGTGCTGCACGTGATCGAACGCCAGAATCCCGTGATAAAACATCAGTACCGCGTCGTATAGCCCGATTTCATCGTGTAAACGTTTGGGCAATCGCTCAACTAAGCGCACCATGTCGTAGCTGAAATACCCGATCGCTCCCGCCACCAGCGGCGGAAGTCCCGGCAGCCGCACGGGATGAAATTTCTCCATGCGCTGGCGCAGAAAAGTGACCGGGTCGCGCTCTTCCCACACCAGTCGGTTGCGGCTTTCCAACACGCAAGCGCCATTCGCATAACGAAACACTTCTTCCGGGTGCGCACCGGCAAAGGTGTAGCGGGCGATTTTTTCTCCGCCCTCCACGCTTTCCAGCAGAAATGAGTAGCGCGCGCCTTGCGCGATGCGCAGGTAAGCGCTCACCGGCGTCAACAAGTCAGCGGAAAAGACGTCGTAAACCGGAACCAGGTTGCCCTGCTTGGCCAGCCGTTGAAATTCCTTGAAATCCGGCTGGATCATTCGCCACTCCGCCGAGGTTTTTTCTGCACAGACCCTTCGCGCCGCAATTCCTGCAGCACCGCACGACGCATCTCCGCTTCCGGAGCCTTCTTACCCGTCCACAGTTCCCACTGCGCGAATCCCTGCGGCAGGAACATTTCCGCTCCGCCAATGGTAGCGATGCCCTTCTTCGCCGCGATTTTCAGCAATTCCGTGCGCATGGGTCGGCTGATCAAGTCCATCACGATGCGACAGTGTAACTCGCGCGCCGAAAGTGGCGAAATCCCGCCGAGCGGATGCATGCCCACCGGCGTGGCGTTGATGACGGCGTCGAATTTTTCGCTCCGCAAAGCGCGCCGCGGCAGAAATTCTCCCTCCACGGCGCGTGCCAGGCTTTTCCCCAATTTTTCCCGCCGCGCGCAGATCGCCACCGACCCGCCGGAGCGCCTCACCGCGAAAGCGGCGGCCCTCGCCGCTCCTCCCGCGCCAAATATCAGCATCCGGCTTCCGCGAATCCGCAGTCGCTTCTCCAGCGCGCGAATCACGCCAATATAATCCGTGTTGCTTCCGGCCAGCGAGCCATCGCCACGCACCACCACCGTGTTCACCGCGCCAATTTCGGCAGCCAGCGGCTCACATTCTTTCAAGTGCCGCAAGATGGCCTGCTTGTGCGGAATCGTCACGCTGAATCCCCGAATGCCCAATGGTTGAATGGCCGCGATAAAGTCTTTAAGGTCCCGAACCAGAAACGGCAGGTACACCGCATCCACCCCGCGCGCCACAAATCCGGTATTGTGCATCACCGGTGAGAGCGAATGACCGATGGGATCGCCAATCACCCCATACACGCGCGTCTTGCGCGTCAAGTTTTGCGCCCGGTACAGGTGCAGCATGTCCCGCAGCGAAACTTGCCCGGGAGCCGTGGCTTCGCCCACCGGCGCGTAAGCCAGCGCACTACCTTCCCGTAAAGCCAGAATCCGCGCCGGCAGTCCGATTTCACCCATCGGCACCGCCACAAAATTTTTCGAGCGCCTCGCCAGTCCTATCAAGCCAACGCTGTCCCGAATCGTCCGCGCATGAGCCGCGATTTTCAGTCCGTCCACGTCGCCGTGATTCGGCAATTTAATCTCCCGCGGCAGCTTCGGCGTGCCATCGAAATCGTGCACCGAAAGCAACACCCGCGAAGGTACTGGATAGCTCCTCACCGTCTTCCCCGGCAACTCGCGCAGCGTTTCCACTTCCACGTCGCACCAGACGCACCCCGCTTCTCGCGCTTGCATTAGCCAAAACAATTCAGCTTCGATACCGCCGCTGAACTTTCCGCCCGCAGGTACTCGGCGGCACGTAGCCATCAACACCTTGCCGCTAATTTTTTGCTTCTTTAGCCAGCCCAGCAACCTGGTCCGCTCCAAATCGCTGCGCAGCCAGTCTAGCCGCAACTCCGCGGTAGGCGTCTCCCGCCACGCCTTGCGAAGCTGCACCACCATTTCCGCTGCGGTTGCGGCCGCCACCACCGCGCAAACCCGCGCCGTACCTGTTCCAAACAGACTCATCCGCGATTCGATCCCCGCCATATTATTGAAAACAATGCCGCTAGTAAGCCGTATCGTCGCAGTATCAAACTTGTAAAGCAACTTTGGCCATTTTGTTGACGCCACTCCCAGCCCCTGCTACTTTCGGTCTAGAAAAGTTCCCTACGGTCACAGGACTGTTTGCGAAGGAGTATTGGAATGCGCGCTAAGCTAGCTGCCCTCACGTTCTTCCTATTTTTCGGAACGGCCATCCTCACTCCGGCGCAGGACGGCGCCGCCGGCGGTTCCGCCACCAATTCGCCAGATTATTCCGCTGTGAATTGCTCGGGTTTCGTGTCGGATAAAATTCCCGACGACATTCACCTGGTCTCCGGTGAACAATCTGACCTCAAAATTACTTTCTCGCGCGGCGACTACGTATACATCAATCGCGGCCGCGATAAAGGCGTCCAGGTTGGCGACCGCTTCTCCGTGGTTCGCCCGGACAAGGATCCCAACGACGTTACCTGGTTCAAGTGGCAGCACAAATTGATCAAGGCCATGGGCCAGCTATACACTGACGCCGGCCAGATTCGCGTCGTCAGCGTGCAGCCCAACGTGGCCATCGCCGAAGTAGGTTTTTCCTGCGGCTACATGCAGCGCGGCGACATTGTGCGCCCCTACGTGGAACGCCCCAGCCCGCCATTTAAGGATGCCGCGCAGTTCGACCACTTTGCCCCAGCCAGCGGCAAGCGCGTAGCCATGGTGGTGGCTGCCGCCGATTACACCCAGATGTTCGGCAAGAACAGCACCGTGTACGTAAATCTCGGCAGCAACCAGAGCGTGCGCGTGGGCGATTATTTTCGCGTGTTTCGCCACCAGGGCAACGTGGCCGAAACCGCTCCGCAGTTCAAGGGCGCTCAATATCAGATGTATGGCTTCGGAGCTGCCCCGGAAAAATATAAATGGAACGATCTACCCCGCGAAGTGGTTGGCGAAGGCATCGTGATCAACGAAGGCCCCAATGCTTCCACCGTGCTGATCACCTATAGCACGCTGGCAATTTTTGCCGGCGATTACGTCGAGTTGGAGTAGTCGTAACCCCGCGCATTTTTCGCGCCCGCTGCGTCGCTCGCAGCGGGCGTTTTTATTTCCGGCAACGATCAATCCCGCCGGAACCCTTCCTGATCCGCAAATATCTCACACGTAAACGCCTGAATGCGCGTGGTCGGCAACTTCCACGCATCGCGCGGCAGCCCCGCTTTCTGACAGGTCTCCGCCAGGAACTCTTCCCTGCTCAAGTTGTGCTCGGATGCGACTTGCGGCAA
The DNA here is from genome assembly GCA_963732705.1 of uncultured Acidobacteriota bacterium. Lineage (GTDB taxonomy): Bacteria > Acidobacteriota > Terriglobia > Acidiferrales > UBA7541 > Acidiferrum. The sequence continues at coordinate 313,800 of CAVTAN010000004.1, forward strand.
CAGCAGCCCGCGATGACCTTCGTCTGCGATCACCAGTCCGTGGCGGCCGATCTCTATCTCTTCCGGCAACATCGCCGAGACCTCCGAAAGCAGCGATATCTCAATCTCCAGTTCGCCAAGGTCATCGGAATGTATCGGCGGGAATCGTGGGTCGCGCAGCGCGGCGCTCGCTCCGCAGCGCACGATCGCGTCGCCCAACGGCTCGTCGTTCCTGGTCGTTCCCAGGCAACCGCGCAACTCGCCACGAACATGCAGGGTCACAAACACCCCGCGCCGCTCGCCAAATATTCCATCCTGCGGAATCGCTGCGGGAAGCTCGCGACGAGACACTGCTTCCACAACCGCTTGGCGGGCTAGTTTCAGGAGGTTCTGGCGGTCGGCTTCAGAGAGGGACTGCATCCTGAGATTTCTTACGGCTTTCCAGCATACTCAATCTCCGGCGTTGCTTGATGCGATCGTCGACGTGTCCCCAGAAGCGCAAGAAATATTGCGCCGCGGACGTCAGCGCGCTGGCCACCACCAGCCACAACAACAACAGCGCCAGCGGCTTCAGTGAAGGATGGCGCGCTCCGACAATCACCACCGCCACGGCTAACACTTGCAGAACCATCTTGGTCTTGCCCAGTACCGAGGCTTCAATGGTAAAGCCTTCCGCTAAAGCAATATTCCGTAAACCTAACACTGTGAATTCCCGCCCGATAATAATCACCACCATCCACGCGGGAACCAGTTGCATGTCCACCAGGGAAACAAACGCTGCGGAGATCAGCAACTTGTCCGCGATGGGGTCCAGCAGAATGCCCAGGGTCGTCACTTGCCGGCGTCGTCGCGCTATATAGCCATCCGCCCAATCCGTCGCTGCCGCCAGCAGCAGAATCAGCACTCCCCAAAACTCGAAGTGCATCGGAAAGTTCCATAACTCTATGTTGGGACTGCGCGTTAACAGGATAACAATCAGAACCGGAACGAAAAAGATCCGCAACAGCGTCAGTGAATTGGGAAGGTTCATGCGTGCATACGATTTGCTTGCGCCGTTCCTGCGGCCCTGCTGTCTGCGGATTTCACTATAGTCTCGGGTCACCCGTGCGTCAACGCCTAGCGTTGCCGAGTTAGGTACTCCGCGCCAGCGATTTTCGAAGGTTTGGGAAAAGCCGTGCGGGAGTACTCTTTCGTAACAAGAGACCCTTCATATCTGTGCAAATGTGTGATTTAGAAGCGGTTGTGCGGATGGGAAGCGCGACTCCCCTCCGTTTTCGTACTGCCCTGTCATATCTTGAAAGTAATGGAGTTAGGCGCTACGACCAGAGTTTAGCTGGGAATTCCTATCAAAACCGCCAAAAATCCCCAAAAAGAGGAACTGCGTTTCCCACATAATTTTCCACAAGCAGCAGAACTCGCAATTTTGCGAGAATTTCACCGATAAACGTCGCTTCTGTCCGTCGGATGGAGAGGTTTCCGGGGCGGTTTACCTGCCAGTTACCCCTGGAGCCAATTCGCTGTGATTTAGCGCACCACGAAGGCGGCACACTCGATAGCCAGCCGCCGAGCCAATCACTCGCTCATCGCGCTGCAGCTTTCAGCATCGAGACTCATCAGTAGCCCATCTGCTTTCTAGACCGCGCTAGCTCCACGCACCGCCGCTGGCCCGCGCAACAACCGCACCGGAAGCATCAACATCGCCGATAGCAACCCGAATACGCCGTGCAACGTGATTCCCACCAACCGAAACGGCAAGCTGATCAGCCAGACAAACGGATACAGCCACCAGCGCCAGAATTGCCACGCGGCCAGCACAGGATGAACAAAATGCACCACAGTAGAAACGCAGCCATGGCTACCTCCCTTCCTAATTACGTCAGCGCCAGCTTGGATGTTCCCTCAACTACGTAGCTGTTCAGATGCAACCGCCGCGCGATGGACACCGGCACTTCCGCGTCCAGCAGTATATCTTCGTCTTCCACTTCCGATCGCAGCACCCGCCCGAGCGCGTGAATCAAAGCCAGAGTACGTCCTTGTGCGAGCGGCAACCGCAGCAGAGCGCCACCAGCGGATCGGTCGGCAGCGCCACATCGATGCGCCGCAGCAACTCCTCGATGCCGTCGCCCGTCAACGCCGACACCAGCGCCGGGCCTTCGTCCTGCCGTACTCCATGTTTCCGGGGTATCTCCTGCACCTGTTGCGGCGTCAATTGATCCACCTTATTCAGAACCCGCAGCATCGGCCGATCCGCCACGCCCAGCTCCGCCAGAATCTTGCCACCTCGTCGTCCAGTTCGTCATGGTGTGGATTGGAGATATCGCTGACATGCAAAATCAGCGCCGCCTCTTGCACTTCTTCCAACGTGGCTCGAAAAGCGCTCAACAAACTTTTCGGCAGATCGCGAATAAATCCCACCGTGTCGGAAACCAGCACCCGCCGGTTCGATGGCAGCCGCACCGCGCGAATCGTCGGATCGAGAGTCGCAAACATCCTCGCAGAAACCAGCACTTCGGCTCGGCTTAAGGCATTGAACAGCGTGGACTTTCCCGCGTTGGTATATCCCACCAGCGCAATGGTGCCCAGCGGTACGGCATTTCGCGCCTCCCGCCGTAACGCGCGCTGCTTGCGCAAATCGTCGATGCCCTTCTGGATTTTGCTGACCCGGTCGCGAATGCGTCGGCGATCCGTTTCCAATTTCTTTTCGCCAGGCCCGCGAACGCCGATGCGTCCCGCTCCCCCGCCCGCGCCGCCCGCTCCCCCGCCGCCGCTTTTTCCGCCCAGCCGCGACATCGTCGTGCCCTTGCCCGGTCAATCGCGGCAGCATGTAGTTCAATTGCGCCAGTTCCACCTGCAATTGCCCTTCGCGGCTCCGCGCATGACGCGCAAAAATATCCAGAATCAATTGCGTGCGGTCGATCACCCGCCGTTCGGTCAGTTCTTCGATGTTGCGCTGCTGCACCGGCGACAAATTGCTGTCAAAAATAATCAGCGGAGCTTGATGCGCGTTGGCTTCCGCGCGAATTTCATCCAGCTTGCCGCGTCCCACCAGCGTCGCTGAATCCGCCGAGTCGCGTACCTGAAAAACAGTCCCGGCGATTTCCGCGCCCGCGCTTTTCGCCAGCTCCACCAGTTCCGCCAGCGAAACTCGCCCCTGCTCGCCCGCGGGCATGCCCGGAAATCGCGGCGCACGCTTCCACCCCACGCCCACCAGTAGCGCGCGCTCGGCGTTCGAAACATTGTGTTGTGGTGTCTTCGTCAAAAAATGAGAACCAGTCACGGCACTGCGAAAATATTGCAGCGGGAACGTGCGCGTCGCACGATTATACCCTCTCGATTTTCACGGCGCGGCGACTGGCCTCCGCCCGGCACGGAGATCAGTCAGCGCTGCTCGCCCTCAATTCTCGCCAAGTCACTTCGCTATCTCTCTGCATCGTGGCATCGTCTCCTGCGCCCGCAAACCACCGAATCGCTCGTCCTTGCGAAACCACGTCATCTGCCGCTTCGCATAATGTCGCGTCGCCAGTTGAATCGACTCGCCGCGCTTTTTCATGCGTCAAATCGCTCCCCGCAACACCCCAAGCAACTCACGATACCCGATGAAATCAAAAATCTTTGGCGTTCTCCGCGATCCCCGCCGGCAAGCAATCCCTCGAATCTCCGCCAGCCATCCGGCGTCTCGAGCATCGCTTCCGTGCGGCATCGATCCGCTGCATGCAGCACTTCTCGCGCGGGCATCAGTCCAATCTTCACCGTCCGCCACCCTCGTAACGGCTTCCGCCCCGCGCGATGTACTTCCGAAATCGGCTTTCGCGTAAGAAGGCAAACTTCAATCGCGCGAATCAGTTTCTGTTCATCCGTCGGCGCAATTTTCTCTGCCGCTTCCCGATCCATCCGCCGCAAAACGCGATGCAGATGCGCGGCGCCGTGCTTTTGTAACTGTGCCCGCAACCGCTCTCTCAGCGCCTCCGACCGCAGCGGTAAATCCGCCAACCCCTCCAGCAGCGCGCGCATATACAAGCCAGTGCCCACCGTAAGAATCGGCAGACGTCGCGCGCTTCGCGCACTCCCGCCAGAACTGCCAACGCCAAATCCCGATAACCTCCAGCGGTCGCCGCCTCCGCGGGGTCCAGCACGTCGATTAAATGATGAACGATTCCTTGCTGTTCTCCCTGGTAGGTTTGGCCGTTCCAATGCTCACGCCACGATACAGTTGCGTCGAATCGCAGGCGATAATTTCGGCTTTAAATTTCTGCGCCAGCGCCACCGCCAGCGCGGATTTTCCCGATGCCGTGGGCCCCACCACGTACAACCAGAGGCAGCATCGCAGACTCATGCGGTATTCATCGAAAGAAAATAGTGCCGCGCGCGGAACAACAGCACCAGCAGCACAAGCACGCCAGCAGCAAGCTGCCCAGAATTTGTTGTCGCAGCGGTTTATCCGACATTTCACTGATACGCGGCTTCCAGCGGCAAATTGTACAAGAAATAAAATCGCAATTCGATATACGGCCCGCTGAACGCCGGCGGCAACGGCTCAAACGGATTCGACGACCGCATCGCCGACACCGCCGCGCGGTCCAGCGGCTCTTTCCCGGAGCCAAGCAAGCGCACCGGCTCGCCGGTCGGCACGTGCCGTCGCGCATGATGCGGAATTGCAGCGCCACTCGCCCGCGATCGCCCAACTGCGCCGACTCCGGCATCACCGCGTACCAGTTCCGTCGCACGCTGGCCACTACGCGCGCCATGTAATCGCTGAAATCCACGCCCTCCGTCGGCGTCAGAATTTCGTAGCCGTTCCCGTACGTCCCCGCACCTTGTCCCGCACCACCGCCGCCCCCCTGCGAAGGCGCCGACTTCGGCATGGGCCCGATGACCCCGCCCGATCGCCCTCCCGATTGGGATTGCGCGTTGCTTCCCTCAGCGAATCCTGGATCGACTTGCTCGCCGAAGTTTGCGGCAATTGCAGATTTGGCCGCGGCACCGGCGTGTCCGGGGCCTCCAGTCGCACCCCCGGTTTAGGCATATCTATTTTCGGCGCAGGAGCGCTCGTTTGCGGCTCCGGAGCTACCGCATGCGTTTGCGGAACCGGCGCGCTGGGCAATTCCTTAGCTTTTTCTGGAACAGGTGTTGGTGCTGGCGTCGGCGCGGGCTTCGGTATCGGAGGAGCAACCCGACGGATGACTCGTGGGTCCACATGCACCGCCGGCGGCCGCGCCGCAGGTTTGCTCGACGGCTTTGACGACTCGAACGCTCCCGGCGGCAACAACAGCGTCAGTTGCTTTCTGGCGATATCCACTTCTTCCGCGGTCGGCTCGTGCTTGGGAAACAATCGCGCCTGCAGCAGAATCGCGGCGATCAGCAATACGTGCAGCGCTACGGAAGACACCCGGGTGATTAGATCCGCGCGCGCTTTTTCCGGCGAAGGCGGCGAAGCGATCAAGTGCACTTCGCCGGTCATGAAAATATCCGGATCGACCAGGTCGGTATCCACCACCGGCAAACGCGTGCTCATTTCCGGAGGCGCCGAGTTTTGCGGCACCGCGATCCGCTGATCCATCTCCGTGATTTGCAACGGAATGGAAACGTCTTCCACCACGGAATACGCTTCCCGCTGAATATCCCGCGGCACCACCACTCGTGCGGCTATCGATTCCAGCGGTAAATTCGAAGGAATATTGGAGTGCCCGTTCAGCGTAACGATGGGCAGCATCGCCGGCACCAGCGTCCGCTCATCCATGGTGGTGGGCCGCCGGCGCGCGCTGATCCCGATATCCGCATCGTCGGGCAGCCGGGCGTCCATGGGTACAAGTGTGCGAGCGATCATGTGCGGGCGATCTTGTCAGCAATCATAGTTAAGCTGGATTTTCTATCGTGTGTGTAGCCAGTTGGACGCGTCCTGCGTGTTCCTGGATGCTTGCCATGACTCGTCCGGCCAACTCCAGCGCCGCCCGGCCCGCCTCGCCATTTACGCGCGGCTGCTGGCGCGTCCGCACCGCTTCCGCAAAACCCGCCAATTCCGCATGCAACGGTTCTATCGCCGGCGCCGGCAATTTCTCAAAACCAAATTCCGGCTGCGGCCCGGGCCTTTTTCACGCCCACCCGCAACGCGTCTCGCCGCGCATAATCCAGCGAAATATATTCGTGCTGCTGAAAAAACCGCATCTTGCGCACCCGCTCCGTGGAAACCCGGCTGGCCGTCACATTCGCCACCGCCCCGCTCGCAAATTCCAGCCGCGCGTGCGCTATATCCACTTTGTCGGTCAACACCGGAATGCCCACGGCTTTCACTTCGGTGACCGGCTCTTTCACCAGCGCCAGCAAAATATCCAAATCGTGAATCATCAAATCGTAAATAACATCCACATCCAGGCTGCGCGCCGTGAACACCCCCAGCCGGTGCACCTCAAAAAACAGCGGTCGGTTGACGATAGGTTCCACGGCAATGACCGCCGGGTTGAAACGCTCCACGTGCCCGACTTGCAGAATGCGTTGATTCTTTTTCGCACTTTGCAAAAGCGCATCGGCCTGCGCCAGATCCGTGGCCATCGGCTTTTCGACCAGCACATCGATTCCCATTTCCATCAATCGGCAGCCAACTTCGCAATGCGCTTGTGTAGGAACCGCAACGCTGCTGCCACCACGCAGCCGCGTAAATCATCCAGGTCGCCAAACGCGCGAGTGTTGAAATTCTTCGGCCACCGCGCGCGCTTTTGCCAGCATCTATGATCGAAGATACCCAGCAGTTCTGTATCCTGAAGCTCCCGATAAACCCGCGCGTGGTTGCGCCCAAATTCACCGGCCCCTACCACGGCCACGGCGAATCGCTCCGGCGCTGCACTCATTCGCTGATTCATTCCCTTGTTCCCGCCTTTTGGTTCCGCGCGAGCAGAATCAACGGAAGAAGGAGTGACACCAGGAGGAAGAAAAGCCTGAATAGCGATGCCTTTCTCATCCGCCAGAGCGATCAATTTCGCGCGATCGAACAACAACGTCCGCCCCGCATCCACCGCCAACGCCGTCACCCCAGCGCTGGACATATGTTCGATGGACGGCAGCCCGATCACAGGTACGTCGAAGCGCATGTCTTGGCCGGGCTTGCTGACCTTCACCACCACCAGCGGCTTGCCTCCGCCATCCGCGCAGCTCGCGCACACCGCTTCGTCCGTGCCTTCCATCGCTTCCACCGCCACGCAAGCGCAATCCGCAATCACCACGGTCTGCCCAATATCCATGGCCGCGATATTTCTCGCCACGCTCAAACCGTAAGCGATGTCGCCTGCTTCTCGCTCGTTCGGGCGCGCGCCGCGTCAACACCCCCGCTTCCGGCACCAGCGGCTTCAAGAACAAAGTCGAATCCACCAATTCGAATGCCTTCGTCTTCCAAAACCCGCGCCACCGCCCCAATCAACGCGTCGGTATTTTTTCTCGGCAATGAAAACAACAGCTTCGCCAGCTTCCAGTCCGGCCGTATGGAACTGAAAATTTTATTGTGCTTCACTTGCCCGGCCATCACCGCGCGGGTCACGCCTTCCTGATGCAGCAAATCAATAGTCTTGCTCAACTCCCCGAGACTCACCCAATGAATCCGCGAAGCAATTTTTTCCAGCTCGGCTGACGCTTCCTCTTTAAGCGCAATGACCGCCATTTCCAAACCCTGGCTGCGCGCGCCTTCTAGCACCAAAAATGGAAATCGCCCGTTTCCGGCAATCAATCCCCAGCGCTCCCCCGCTTGCCGCTCTTCGGATTTGCCCGCCGCGCTCACGTCTCCACTACTTCACAATCCCGCGCTCAGCCGTTTCGATGAAGCGTATCAACTCCTGCACATCCGCCGATTCCGCCGCGGAACTGCGCATTTCCGCCAACGCCTGCGAAGTATTTTTCTTCGATTGCAGCAGCAAGCGATAAGCGCGCTGCAAAATCGCCAGTCTTTCCTTTGAAAATCCCCGCCGTTCCAGCCCGATTGCATTCACGCCGAAGCTTTTGGTCTTGCGCTCCGTGACGACCCGGGAAAACGGCGGCACATCCTGGGTGATCACCGTGGCAGCCCCGATGTACGCATAACTGCCAATCCGGCAAAATTGATGCACCGGTGAAAACGCGCCGATCGTCGCGTAATGCTCTACCGAAACGTGCCCGGCCAGGGTAGCCCCGTTGGCAAAAATCGTTTCATCTCCAATATGACAGTCGTGCGCGATGTGCGAATAAGCCATGAACAAGCTGCCATTTCCAATGGTGGTTTTTCCCCCGCCCCCCACCGTTCCCCGGCTTACCGTCACGTATTCGCGAAACGTATTGTTATCCCCCACCACCAATTCGGTTTGTTCCCCGCGAAACTTTAAATCCTGCGGGTCGCCGCCAATCACGCAAAAGGGATGAAAAGTATTATGCCGCCCGATGGTCGCCGGCCCCAGCACAACTGCGTGCGCGTCCAGTGTGCAACCATCCCCTAACGTGACGTGCTCGCCCACTATCGCGAACGCCCCGATCTTCACGCGCGCTCCCAGTCGCGCGCTCGCGCTCACCACCGCTTGCGGATGAATGTCGTGCTGGCTCATTTCCCGGGTTGCTGCTTTTTCTCGAAGGCGTCGCGATCCACCATCTTGCACATCAACATGGCTTCTGCCGCCAACTCCCCGTTCACCGTGGCTCTGCCATCCAGCTTGCAAAAATCTCCCCGCCACGAAATCACCGTCATCTCCATTTTCAATTGCTCACCCGGCACCACCGGCCGCCGGAATCGCGCCCCATCAATGGCCACAAAATACAAAATTCTGTTTTCGCTCCCGCTCCGGAACTTCCATCAGCAACAGCAGCCCTCCCGTTTGCGCCATGGCCTCGATGATCAGCACTCCCGGCATGATCGGCTTGCCGGGAAAATGCCCCTGAAAATGCGACTTCATTGATGGTCACATTTTTGATTCCCACGATGCGCTTCACGCCGCTCCATCTCTTCAATGCCATCCACCAACAAAAACGGATAACGGTGCGGCAGAATCCTTTGTATTTCCATGGTGTCCAGAATCATGCGCACCCCCGATAAATTCAGCCGCAAATCCTTCACCCGGCCCTGCGGCGTCCGCGCTTACCCGGCAAACTTACAATTATATGCGACCAGAGACCCACAACCTGACCGCGTAACTTGTGCCCCAAATGCAATATCCCGAGAATCCCGCCAATCTCTCCGCCACGTCCGACTGCTTCCGCTGCGATTGCTGTCGCTTCGTTGCCCATTCGTCCGTCATTGTTAGCATGTTCGCACAATGCCTCGCTCGCATATCGCCCAGAAAATCAAAAGCTCCCTTCAAACCGCGCTCTGCCGCGAAATGCTCGAAACGCTTCGCCGTTTTGTAATCGCCGAATCACCCAGCCTCGAAAAAGCTCCCGCCGACCGCTGCTGCGAAATCATCGCCGCCGAATGGCGAAAACATGGCTTGCAAGTGCGACGCATCCCGCAAAAAAATCGCGGCGATCATTTGCGCATCGTCTCCCCCTCAAATTCCTCTCGCGCCAAGCGGTCAGCTCCTGGTCCTCGGCCATTACGACACCGTATACGCCTCCGGCACCCTCAAAAAAATGCCTTTTCGCGTCGCCGCCGGCAAAACCTACGGCCCCGGCACCTTCGACATGAAAGCCGGAATCGTGCAGGCCCTGTTCGCCTACGACCCTTCAAAAACTAAACTTCGTTCCCACCAAACGCATCGTTTTTCTCTGGACCTCCGATGAAGAAATCGGCAGCGAGTCCTCCCGCAAGCTGATCGAAACCGAAGCCCGTCGCAGCGACGCGGTGTTCGTCCTGGAGCCTTCCTTCGGCCCTCGGGTCTGCTGAAAACCGCACGCAAAGGCGTCGGCGAAGCGGAAATCATCGTGCACGGCCGCGCTTCCCACGCCGGATTGGCGCCCGAAGAAGGAATCAACGCCATCCACGAATTGTGCCACCAGTTGTCGCGCGTAATGAAATGGAACAATCCGCGACGCGGCACCACCGTCAACGCGGACATAATCGAGGGTGGCACCGCACCAACGTGATTGCTGAACATGCCCGCGCCGTACTCGATTTCGCGCCACCCGCATCTCCGAAATGCGCAAGCTGGAAAAACGACTGCACGCTTTAAAACCCAAACTCCGCGGCGCCCGCGTCGAAATTCGCGGAGGTTTCTCGCGCTCCCCGCTGGAGCGCAACCGTCAGCGCCGCGCTGTTCCAAACGCGCCAAATCGCTGGCCGCCCAAATGCCTTTATCCCTCGGGGAATGCGCCGTCGGCGGTGGCTCCGACGGCAACTTGACCGCCGCGCTCGGCATTCCTACGCTCGACGGCTTGGGTGCCGTGGGCGACGGCGCGCACTCCAGTCACGAGCACATCATCGCCAAAGCGATGCCGGAACGCGCAGCCTTGCTGGCCGCGTTGCTCGCTACCGTTTAATTTGCTTCTGGATTCGACCACCGCTAGTAACCCGCGTTTACCTGCGCTGCGGTCATGCAACAAAATCCTCTATCGCGCGTAGTTGCGCCGCAGAAAATCCGCCGTCGACCGCGTCATGTCATCGTAATCGCTATGCAGCACTTCGTGCAGCGCCGCTTCCGTCGAGCTGCCCGCCGCGATGCGTTCCAGCACCCGCTCCACATCGCCCATGCCCCCGGCCTGCACAATATATTCAATATTCGCGAGCGCCCACGCGTACGCATACGCTGCCGCATCACTCGGAAATCCCATCCACGAGCCTTCCAGATTCCCCAGCGAAGTCGCGTGCCCATCGCCATAAATCTGCAGCAGCATCGCCGCATTCTCCCCGCTGCGCTTTCCTTCCATCCATTGCGCCAAGCCTTCCTGCATCCACGTTGGCGCTCGCCCAAGCGTTTTCTGCTGCACAAAGCTATGCGTCAGTTCATGTTTCAGCACCCGCGACAAATCCTGCGTCATGCTCGTTAAACCCTGCACCGGCACCCGCAACCGCCCGTCGTTCAGCGCCCCCACCCATCCGGGCGCACGCGTAATATCCGCGAAAGCTTGCTGCGTATATAAAATCACCCCAATGGAATCCGGTGGCGCGAAATTCAGTTCCGACTCAATCGCCGCATAGTGCATCTCCAGAGTCCGCAGCACATCCCGCGCCAGCCCCGGTTCCGCGGTCCCGCTGTACCGCAGCGTGAAATGGCTGCTCTCGTTTTCCTTGTAGCTTTCTTCTTCCTGCTTGTCCCGTTCGGCTTTCTCCAGCGCGCCCTGCACTTCGTGTCCGTCGCGCAACGCCAACGAGCGCTTCCACTCCGCCACCGCTTGATCCATTTTGTTCATGCCGTAATAAGCCCAGCCGGAAAGTTTGCCCACATCCGGATTGTTCGGAGCTACTCGCTGAGCGCGCTCCAGATAATCCAGCGATTGCTTATACTCACTTCGCCGCAAATGCAGATACGCCACGTTCATAAGCAGCAGCGGCTCTTCCGGCGCATACGTTAGCGCCGTACGTTCGTCCGCGAGCGAATGATCCATATCTCCGTGGGCCAGTTCGAAAATCGCTGCCGCATGATGCCCGACAGCCGCGCTGATTCCCGCGCTCGGCATCCCGCCACGCGTCTCCGCTTCTAATTTTGCAATATATTGCCGGTCGATCGCCCCGTCATGCACCGCGGCCCGCTCGATTTCGCCGCCATTTTCGCTTGCTGTATCCATTGCCGGAGGCGTGATCGCCAGATTTGCAGCGTTCGCCGCCCCCGAGCCGCCCATCGGCACCGCGCCGCCTTTTTCAATGTGATCGACGATGGACTTCGGGAGGCTTAATTCTCCAGCGGAGGTTTCATACCGAATCTTCTCGCCCGCTTCCACTACATGAAACGCCAGAATTCTGCGCCCATTTTTCAAAACGATAGTGTCCGCCCGCGCCGCCAAAGCTCCAGCCAGCAACGCAATTGCCAGCAGCCCGGCCGCCAGCAGCGCAAAGCGCATTCGGGGCGCGTGGAAGGGTTGCACCATGCCCCCATTTTACGCTCCGGCCCGCAGCTTTAATTGTTTTGTCTCCCGCGATGTTGCTCCTTCATCAGCAGCGAAGTTACGGACGCGTAAACTATCAGCGTCCAACGACAACTGGTGCTTTTCCAAAACAAAAACCGCACAGTGACACCCGCATTTTCGCGGAAGCCCCTGTGCGGCGCATACCTGCTGAAAAAAATCGGCGTTATTTGTGCGTCATCGTGCTGATCCGCGCCAGCGTGTCCCGATGCCCGGCCGGATCGATGGTGGTTCCAAAGCCCGCCCATCCCGCCGGATTGCTTTTCTGTGATTCCTCCAGCTCGCTGTTGAATTTATCAAGTCCCTCAGGCCCGTTGGTAATCAGCGCCACAAACAGCGTCCCGGGATCCTCGGAATGCACCGCCTCCTCATCCACCTGATACCCGTGCAGCGCCCCGTCGGCCATCAGCTTTTCGCACAACGCCACCATGGTGGCTTTCATGATCTTTCTCTCCGGATCGTTGCCGCCAGACTTGGCCCGCCAGTTCCCCACACGCAAATAGGCGTTCGTAAATGTGCCCGAATGCGAGGCGTAGTTGCGGCTCTGCAGAATGTAATCCCAGTGCTTGGCAGCGGCGAAGGGCTCCGAAGTGGCCGCCGGAGCGGTGCGCAGCGTTTCCAGAAATTTAAGTATTCCAGCCATCGAGCTGGCCGAGAACCACGTTCCGTGCGTGGGCGAGCCTTCCTGATGATTCAGCACTGTGAAGCTCCCGTAAGAAATGAGCGAGCCGTCCGCAACCGCTTTCTTCAACAGGTCGTTGTCGGCGGCCTCATTCTTCAAGTACTCGCCCCACATCGCCCGTGGCACTGTCCATTCCGAAACATATGTGTATTGAATTGGCTTCTCCGCCGCTTGTGATTGCGCCGAAGCTCGATTGCCGCTCAGCGGCGCTAGAGTACAAACACACCACACCAACAGCATCCCGACTGTTCGCATACGCATTCTTTTCTCCTAGATTTCTCCGCCGTAGCGGGTCGTACAGGGCCTGATGGAAGGGTTCCCCGGAGGCGGTGAGCCATCCGGCGTTGGCTAGCCTACACCGGTACCTCAGCGCATCGCAACCGCGCCATTCGTCACTACGCGTATGCCCGTAGTTGGCCCTTTGCCCACTTAAGTTGACTCCCCCCCTTTAATCCATCGAGCGCACCTCAGCCCCATGCCCCAACCCGATGCCCCCGACCCGATACCCGCCAACCCGATATCCATGTTCCACGTCGTCAAAAGTGACTACACTTTCCAGATGAAGCTGGCGGCAGCGCTTCTCGTGTTTATTGGTATGGCCTGCGCCTCGCGCTCCGCAGCAACATCTACACCAGATTCCCAGTCGGCCTCCGCCCTTCTCCAGCCGCTGCCTCGCACCGCCCACCAGCTCTACGACGCTCTCAACGCTTTACATCTCGATCCCGCGACCGCTATCAAATCAAGCCCGACCACCACATCGAACTTCGCCGCGGCGACGCCAAAATTTCCTTCGATCAGGGCGAACTCATCTTTTTTTCTGCGCTCCAGGGCCAAATCAGCGGAGCGGTATTTTTTGGCCGCGGCCACATTCTGGCCCTCCCGCGGCCCACCACCGAAAGGCAGCAACTCGCCCGCTTCCTCGACGCCCCTATCCTCGATCAGGATTTCGCCAGCGGTTATTTCCGCTTCACCGACGGCACCGCCGACGATTTGCTCCGCCAGCTTCGCGCGGCTGGCCTTGCGCCCCAAACCGACTCTCCCGCCGCTGCCCGCTGGGACCAGGTTCTTGCGCATCTCAATCCCGCGCAGTCTTTGCGCATCGTGGTCGGCAGTCTCATGGCCTCTCCTCAGCCGTATTTTTATGCCAACCTCGATGGCATCGCCACCGGACCGTTCGACGTGCTTCTGGATTCCATGCGGCTCGAACCATTTCTTCTGGGCCAGATCGCAAATCCGATGACTCCGAGCATTACGACGTTTGGGCTTCCTACAAAATGCCGATATTGCCTCTCCCGGCGCCCGATTTTCCGCCCTGCATTACGCCATCGAAACTTCCATCCTCGCCGACCACTCCCTCGACGCCACCGCCGCCGTCTACCTTCGCGCCGACGGCCCCGGCAATCGCCTCTTGATTTTTCGCTCTCGCGCGCGCTTTAAATTCAATCCGTTACCGGCCCGAACAATCGCCTCTTGAGTTTTTTCAGAATGAGAGAATGACTCCCCAGGAGCGCAGCGTGCGCGGCAACGATTATCTCTGCGTCGTTCTTCCCGCGCGTCCCGCGCAACAGTGAATTTACGCATTCATTTCCATTACCGTGGCAACATCATCGACGGATGCAGGCAACGATGTGCTCTTTGTCGGTGCCCGCGAAAGCTGGTATCCGCATTTCGGCGACTCCGCCGATTTGCCGCGTACGACCTCGCCATGCGCTGGCCGCGAAAATTGCGCCTGGTCGCCACTGGATCAAAGATCGATGAGCGCGAAGATGGCGATTTCCGCGTCGGACATTGGAAACGGACAAACCCGTTTCAGTGGCTGGCTTTAATCTCGGGCGAATACGCTTCCACTTCCGTGACTGCAGCAAATTATTCCATCGACGTTTACGCCAATCGCCAGTTGGAACTGGAGCTGGCCCGCCGGCTCGAAAACACTGCCAGCCCCGACCTGGCCTGCTGGCCCCGCTGGCCCCCGCAGTCAAACTATCGGAATCTGAATCCCGAGTCGCCATGCCTCCCAATCCCGCCGCGCTCTCAAACAACTTGGAAAAGAAATCGACGCTTCCATCCGTTTTTACGAGACCTATAGCGGCCCGTTTCCTTTTCGTAATCTCAGCGTTTCGCAAATTCCCGGAACCTTTGGCCAAGGCTGGCCTGGCCTGTTATACGTTTCCACTATTCGTTTTTGCCTACCGAAGTGCAGCGTCACGCCGGACTTTCCAGCACCGGCCAGGAGCACTTCACCGAGCTGGTTCCTTTTCATGAAGTCGCCCACCAATGGTGGGGCAACGTGGTTGGATGGTCCAGTTACCGCGATCAATGGATTGACGAAGCCATCGCCAATTATTTGGCCTTGACTTTTTGCCGACACCCGCAAGAAATCCCGATCACACTCTTGCGCGTCTGGCTGCAACGCTACCGCCAGCGGCTCGTTGAAAAGCCCGCCAACGCCGACGAACCCGCCGCGACATCGGCGCGCTCACCCTCGGGGTCGCGTCTGGATTCCTCCAAATCTCCCGAATGCCTACGAAGATGTGATTTACTCTAAAGGCTCGTGGGTCATGCACATGCTCCGCGAAATGTTGCGCCAGCCCGGCGAACAAAGATCCCGACGCCCGCTTCAAAGCTCTGCTCCACACCCTCGTCACCAAATACGCCTACCGCGCACTTATCCACTGCGGATTTCCGTCACGAAGTGGAGGCCGTGATGACCCCCGCAATGGACCTGGAAGGCGGCCATTCCATGGAATGGTTTTTTGAGCAGTGGGTGCAAGGGACCGGCATCCCGCATTACCGAGTGGAATTTTCAGTGCACAAAACCGAAACTGGCTACGCCATTCGCGGCAAATCTATTTCAGACAGAAGTGCCGCAATCTTTCATCGCCCGAGTCCCGCTGTACGCCGCGACGGTGGCGGCCACGCCGTGCTTCTCGGTACCGTCGTCGCCGCCGGCCCCGAAACTCCTTTTCACTTCACCGCCTCAAATCCCGCCCCACAAACTACCTGATCGACCCGCAAATGACCCTTGCTCTGCACCACCGAATAGCTCGCCACTGGCCTCAGCCATCCGCAAACCGCACCTATAAAATTTGTTAGGAAAAAACACGCAACGGACTGAAAACCTAGTGCTGCGACGCGCTACTTCATTCGCTGATTCAAAACCTGCTTCTCTCGCAGCGGACTATTCCAGTTCAACTCCGTTTTGCCCTCTTCCGAAATCGTGTACGCAAATCCCAGCGCATCGACCGGCTCAGCCCCGCAACAGCCCCGCTTCATCAGCTCCCCAATTCGCTCGCGGCCGGCCGCCCAAACCGTTCTCAATACTCGTCCCCCGCCTGCATCGATCTGCCTGCAGTCTTCCTGTGCCTGCAACAATTGCAAATGCTTTTCAGCGTATTCTTCCTACCTACGGATCTTTCGAGGTGTTGTACACATCCTGCCACAAAAAAATCGAAGTCTGCAGCGAGTGCCCTTCCGCTGCGATCTTGGCGGCCATCACTTTCATCCATACAAATGCAGCCGGATTTTTGCTGCCCTCATAAAAAGCCGTCGCAGCCTTCGGATAATCTTTCAAATCGAAGTAGTAGACGAATCCCAAGTCATAGTACAAGCGCCACTCATCCGGATTGGCTCGAATTCCTCTTTCAATCAACTCCACCGCCAGGTCCGGACGCCCTGCTCCCCGTGGCGGTGCGTCGCTCAGAAAAGTTGCCCCAAAGTGATAGACAGGCATCAAATTTGGATCCAGCGCCTCGTGATATCCAGCAGCGGCCACAGCAGCCGCAAATCCATCTGTTTCCCGGCGTGCTTATTTCCAAAATATTGCACCACCCGCGTCCAATAAATATCCGCAACCAGCGGCGCATATTCCAGGCTCATGGCTTTCACGAGTTTGCTGGAGCGCAGAATAACTTGGTCGTCTTCAACCTCCAACGCGCTGTTGCTGCACATCGATGCGTTCTGCAATTGCCACACACCCGGCGAATGCCAGCGGCACCAGCAGACTAACAAGCCGCGCAAGGAGGCGACTTGAGGATTCATTTCAGGTTACGCTGTGAAAAAATCGCCGCCGCCACCACCAGCACGATGCCGCAATAAAGCGCCGCATAAACCGTGTTCTGTCCAATCAACGCCCCCGGCACCGCTCGTCCATGTGCCGCCGCGCCCATCACGTCGAAGTTCTCAAAGTTCGGCAACAGATAGGAAATCCACCGCAACAACACCGCCAGCGCCGGGCTCATCAAGTCCGCCCTGCAATCCGCCGCATCTGCATGCACGAACAATCCCGCAATATACAGTCCCGCCGGTAAACAAAATCGCCAGCAGTGGCGTCGTAAAGCACGAAAACAACATCGCCAGCGCCACCACCAGCGCCAGCTTCAACAAAATAAAATACACCGCCACCAGCACGGCCATGTCCCCGCGCTGCATTCGAGTGTTTCACATAAAACAGTGCCAGAAACAATCCCGCAGCCATCGCCGCAGTATTCACCGCCAACGTCAGCACCAGTCCCGCGAATTTCCCAACAATGAATTCCCAGCGCCGCAGCGGTTTGGCCAGCAACGCATACAAAGTTCGCTTGTCGATTTCCTTCGAGACCAGTCCCACGCCGATAAATACCGAAATCAGCAGGCCGATAATCGAAATCGCGCTCAACCCCAGCGTGACGATCACGATCTGCTCTATACCACGGAAATCTCGCCCACCAGAATCGCCGCCGCCATCATCACCAGCGCAAAAAACACCAGGTTGTACAGCACCCGGTCGCGCACCGCTTCGCGAAAAGTATTCAGCGCCACGATGCCGACCCGTTTCATTTGGCGCTCACTTCCACCGCGGCTGCTTGAGCGCGGTCCGCTGCCACCAGATGCATGAAATATTCCTCCAGCGAAGGCTTTACCTGCGTCACCGACAAAATTTTGGCTCCCAGCCCGTGCAGCTGCTCCATCGCCGCGTACAGTTGGTTCTCCTCCACATGCAAGCGATAACGGTTGCCGGTTCTCGTGGCTTGCGCCAGCAACTCATTCCCACCTTCAACCTCCGCGCCAAGCTCAAACAAAATTTCCATGCCGTGCGCCTGCACCCCCACGATTTCGCTGGGCGCCCCGACCCCTTGCAATTTGCCGCCGACGATTACGCCCACGCGATCGCACAACATTTCTGCGTCCGACAAAATGTGCGTGGAAAACAAAACCGTCTTGCCGTTTTTTTTAAGTTCCAGGATGATGTCCCGCACTTCGCGCCGCCCCACCGGATCCAATCCCGACATGGGCTCATCCAGAATCACCACTGCCGGGTCATGCAGAATAGCTTGCGCCAAACCCACTCGTTGCAGCATGCCCTTCGAATATTTTCGTAATTGAATTCGTCCGGCGGACTCCAAGCCAACTTTTTTGAGCATCCCTTCCACCCGCTACGCCGCTCTGCCGCGCTGAAATCGTGAAATTGCGCGAAGTAATCCAGAACTTCGGCGGCGGTAAGGTAATCGTAGAAGTACGGCTGCTCCGGCAGGTATCCGATATCGCGATGCATGGCGATGTCGCTGATCGGCTTACCAAGAATGCGCGCCGATCCCGCGGTGGGAAAAATCAGGCGCATCAGCAACTTGATAGTGGTGCTCTTGCCCGCGCCATTTGGCCCCAAAAACCCAAACACCTCGCCGCTCTGCACCTGCATCGTCAGGTTTTCCAGCGAGCGCTTCTTTTTCAGCTGCAGAAACCCGTAGGGATAATCCTTGGTTAGCTTTTCGATCTCAATTGCCGCCTCAGCCATGGCTTCATTGTGGCGTATCGGCAGGCAGGGTCAACGTTTCGCGCCACCCCGTGTGCGTCTCTAGAAAATACAGCTTACGCGCACGGCTTCGCAGCGCAGTCTCGCCGCATCACCACCAGCTGGTTTTCAGAGAGGATTCAGAGTGTTATCTACAGACCGTGCCGCGAGCTTCAGCCGCCCGCAGCGGCTCTCGCCAAAGTTCAGTCGATCATCCCGCCCGGCGCCGATCCAATCTGCACCAGGTCCGTCGCTCCCGGCCCAGGGTCCATCGGCATGGGTTTCAGATTCTGCGGGCTGCGCCAGTTATCCAGGATCCCCACCTGCTGCACGCAAGAAACGGTGCACCGCGGCGCGCAAAATTTTTCCGTGGAAAATTCCCGATGCCGCATCTCCGGCGAATATTGCGCCAGCGGAATCCCCGGGTAGCCGCGCTGCTGCGAACACCAGTGCACCAGCCCGTCGCTCGCAAATATACAGGTAGCGAGAACCGGAACGGCACCGCCAATTGTGTTCCCGCCCACGCGCCACATTGTGCTGAAACTCATTGAATCGCGAGTACGAGCGCTTCCCCAACTCCATAATTTCTTCAAAAATGCTTTGCTCTCGATCCCCCAGCGGCTTGAGCTGCCCGTTGTTGTCATGAATGATGCCCACGGTGCTCGTGAATCCCAGATTCACCGCCCGGTGCGCAATCTGCAAGCGCATCTTCCGGATTTTTCACTCCGCTACCCAGCACGGAGTTGATGTTCACCTGAAAAACCGCGTGCCGCGAAAGCATTTCCAGTCGCCCATCCAGCGTCTTCAGGCTCTTCTTGGACACCTCATCCGGGGTCACATTGTCGATGCTGATTTGCAGATGCTCCAACCCCGCGCGGTTCAATCGCTCGATGAACTCCTGGTTCAGGTAAAATCCGTTGGTGATCATCCCGGCAATAATTCCTCGCCGCCGGATGTGCCGGATCACTTCAGCAATCTCCGGATGCAACAGCGGTTCCCCGCCGCTGATGGTGATAATGGACGTGCCCATGTCCGCGAGATAATCCAACCGCCGCTTCATCTCCTCCAGCGCCACGGGCGCCGACACGTCGTCAAACTCGTTGCAGTAGGTGCACGCCAGATTGCAGCGCCGCATGGGAATGATATGCACCAGAATGGGGTGCTTGGTGGACACCAGCGCCTTGGCAATCATGCCCAGCTCGCGCATCCGGGTTCGCGCGAAACGCGCCGCGCGCCGCAGCCGTATCGCCGGCTTCGCACCTGCTGATTTGTTATCTTTCGCCACGATTTTGTACTAAATCCCCTCCCACGATTATACACGACGCTGCCGACCGCCCGTTCAATCGCCGCCCGGCCTGCTGAAAGGAGCCCTGCTCCAACCAAACGCCCAACCCAAATAAACGCCCATCCAAACCGCGCCTATCGCTTCGTCAGCGCATCAGTTTTTGACGGCCTCCGCCTCCGCTGCATCCACGTAAACCACGGAAGAACCGGCGACTGAACTTTGCGTGCGCTCGATAGCCGCCAGAAGCGCTTTCACCTCTAGCGGCTTCGATACGTAGTCATCCATTCCCGCTCTCAAACAATCTTCTCGGTCGCCCGTCATCGCATTCGCAGTCAACGCGATAATCGGTATATGCCCGCCGCTCGTTTTCTCCCGCTCGCGAATCAGCTTGGTCGCCTGCACCCCGTCTAGTTCCGGCATTTGCATATCCATAAGAATCAAATCGAAGGACGCTTTCCCCGACCGGCCGTCCAGTCCGGCCTCGAATGCAGCGACCGCCTGGCGTCCATTTCCCACGATCTCCACCGTATGCCCCCGTTTCTCCAGTATGTGCACCGCCAACTTCTGATTGACGGCATTGTCCTCCGCCAGGAGCAGATGCAGTCGAGCGCGTTCCTCGCGCAGCGCGTGGCTCGTAATCAGCAGTGGATATCCCGCGCTTTCGGGATTCGTCCCCAGCACCAGCCGCATCGCTTGCAACAGATCTGCGCCCTCCACCGGCTTAGGCAAATATGCGCGAATCTTCAACGCCCGGCAGCGCGCCGCGTCCCCGCGCACTCCAGTGCCGGTAAACATAAGCAGATCGGTATCCGCCAGTTGCGCTTGTTGCCGGATCCATTCGGCCAACGAAAATCCATCCATTTGCCGCATCTGCGCGTCCAGCAGCACCACCCGGAAAGGGTTTCCGTGCGCCTCGGCGTGCTCCAAAAAAAGCATCGCCTCGTCGCCGCTGCTGCACACCTCCGCCTTCATGCCCCAGCCGATCAGCAGCTCTTCAAGGACGCCACAGCTTTCTGAATTTTCGTCCACGATCAATGCGGGAATTCCATGCAATGCCGTCAAGTCCAGCGCCGGTGCGAAAAAGCTGGACGGCGATTTCTGCACCGGCAGCGGCAGCTGAAAGTAAAACACGGTGCCCACTCCGGCGGTACTCTCCAGCCAGATTTTCCCTCCCATCATTTCCACCAGATGCTTGCAAATCGCCAAGCCCAGTCCGTTGCCGCCATATTTGCGGGTAGTGGAAAGATCGGCCTGCGTGAACGCCTCAAAAATCTCGGTTTGCTTCGCCGCTGGAATGCCGATGCCGCTGTCGCGAACCGATATTTCCAGAATTGCGATCCCCCCGATCTCCGCTTCACACCGCGCTTGGAGCTGCACTCCCCCGGAGGACGTAAACTTGATGGCATTCCCGATTAAATTCACCACAATCTGTCGTAGTCGCGTGGGATCGCCTTGCAGTCGGTCTGGCACCTCGGCATCCACTTCGCACGACAAGCTCAGCCCTTTGCGCCGCGCCCCCAGCCTCAATCCTTTCACCGAACTTTCCAGCCCGTCCCGCAAACTGAAGTCCACCACTTCCAGCTTTAGTTTCCCGGCTTCCACTTTGGAGATATCCAGTATGTCGTTCAGCAAAGCCAGCAGCGATTCCGCCGAAGATTTCGCGGTGCTCACCAGCTCGCGCGTTTCTTCGTCCAGAGAATTTTCCAGCGCCAGTTCAATCATCCCGATAACCCCATTCATCGGGGTGCGGATTTCGTGGCTCATATTCGCCAGAAACTGGCTCTTCGCATGGCTTCCCGCTTCCGCCGCATCCTTGGCATTCTCAAGTTCCGCGCGATGTTCGTCCTCGGCTTTACGTTTCCGTTCCTGCGCGGTCTCTAGCGATTCCAGCATGCGATTGATGCCGCCGGCCAGCATGCTGATTTCGTCGCTGCCGCTGATTGCCACCCGCCCCGATATATCCGTGCTGGCCGCGATGTTGCTCACCGTGGAATTCAGATCTTCCAGCCGCGAGATTACATATCTCTGCAACAGCCAGGCCATCGCCAACGCCGCCAGCAACACGATGCCCAGCGTTGCCGCCGCCACGTACGCCTGGCTGATGCGGCCCTGCCGGTAAATGGCCCGCGCTATTTCCACTCGCAGCAGCAGCGCTTCGCGCCCGTAAATATCTGGCAAATAGATGTACCCGTCGATAAATCCCTCATCCATCGTCTGCACATACAAAGTGTGCGACGCCGACAATTTCAGCCGCGCCTCGGCCACGTCCGCTGGCATTTGTCGATCCATGCGAAACGCTCTTACGAATGTGGCTCCGTTCCGCTCCGCCAGAGCTTGCAGGATTTCCGAATCCAGATAGCGTCCGGTGATCAGCGCTCCACGCGCCGGGCCTGCATAATTGGTGTGCACAATGGGACGCGAAGACACCAGCACCGGCCCGCTCGACAGCAGCAGCAATCCGTCGTTTTTATCTCCTGGCCCTCTAAAACTTAGCAGCGGATCCGTAGCCCTCAGTCGCTCTTTAAAATCGTCCGGCACCTCCGCGGCTCCCGACCTGCCTCGCTCTGTTCCTTTTACCGAAACCATCACCCCGGCGCTGTTCACCATCACCAGGAAATTGACTTTTTGCTGCTCCATCCATCCATTCGGCCCATCGCCCAGGATGGAATTCAGATACTTCTGTGTCGGGTTAGGCATGCTGTCGTAGGTCGCGTCGTAGACCGACAAATCCGTATTGTCGCGATCCAGCTTTTCGATTTCTTCGCGGAAATTCCTTTGCACCGCTGCGGTAGTCTTGTTGGCATCCAGATTCTCCAGATTCACAAAGCGATTCAGCGTCAGATATTGCGAAGTAGCCGACAGCATGGCCATTAACGCCGCCGCTGCCAGCGCCACAATCAGCAGCACTCTGAGCCGCACACTCACCCGTATGCTCATCCCATCACCCAATTAGCTGGGTGGAAGCCTGCGCATCCGTCGGTAGTTATATGTTTGAGTTTCACGTGAGCACGGCCGGACATCGGGGCGCTCACAATGGCAGGAAGCCATCGCCGCAACGCTGAAGGGTACTTCTATTCTTATCACAACGCCGCGAGCGCCCGCTAAGCGCTCACCGCCAGATGCTCAAACTGCAACTTGGTCCACTTGGCCATCTTCTCGGAACCGGCCCATTTTGTGACAAGGCCCGGGACGTTGCTCTGCCTCGCCACCCCGGATCTCGCTCTAGGTCAGCGTCTGCGGCTGTGTTTGCGGGGCCAGAACCATTCCCGGTTTCGCTTCCCGCTCGTGCTTGGCTTCCGTCTTGGAAAATATCTTCGCGGTGATCAGCATGGCGGCAAAAGTCACGCCCAACAATCCAACTTGCTTCCAGCCACTCAGCATCGCCGCATTGCCCATCAGCGTCAGCCCCGCAAAGCAAAATAGCAGGTGCACGCAAAACACCTGCAGCGAAGATTGCCCCATCAAAACCAGCGGCCGGATCGCCAGGGGTTTGAGCAGCTTCTGTGCATAAATCAAGACCGCTGCCGCGGAAGTAAAATTCACCAACCGAAACAATCCCAGGTGCCATTTATCGAACAGAAATTCCGCGGAACCCAACTGCAGTCCGTGCGAAATCAGTTCCCGCATTGCCAAACCGCCGCAAAAAACCAGCGCTGCGGGAATAACCACCCGCTTGGCCCACGCTTCTACCGGTAAATCTTCTTTGGCCCACCGCACTCCCATCCACACTCCCGCAATCCACAGGAATTGCCAGGCCCACAGGTCGAACGAGCCCATCTCGTTCAGCGGTATTCGCGTGGGAATGAAGCGCATCATGAAGTTGTGTTCATGGCTGCGAAATCCAAATTGCGCGAAGGCCCACACCGTTCCCGAACACCACAAAAGGTAGCTCCACCCCGTTCGCCGCGCGACCAGCAGCACCACCGCGGTCAACCCCAGAAAAATAATGTACATCGGCAAAATATCCAGCAGCGGCGGCCGATAAATCAGTAGAAACCCTTCCGCCACCGCGCGTCGCGCTCCGCCAAAAAAATAAAAATCCAGCAGGTTGTGCAGCCCGGGCCTATTTCCCCGCGCCGCAATTGGCACCGCCACCAGAAACGCAAAAGCCAGCAACAACGCGTGGTAGCCGTACAACCGCACCGTGCGTGACCACAACTTCCCGATCATCGCCCCATATCCATCGTGTGCCGCCATGCGCATGTAAATCCGCCCGGTGAACAGCGCGGACAAAAAGATAAATCCTTCCGCCGCGGAAACGAATCCGAATGGTTGATTGATGTACGTGCTGACCGTCGTGGGCAGATGCGTCAGCGTTATCCACACCAGCATCAGCCCGCGTAGCGCGTCGAGTTCGATTCGGCGTCCCATCGTTTTGAGTGTTTAGATACTCGCCGGCGCCCAAGCGTTTCTTTTATCTCGGCTGGCGGCCCGTACCTTACCATCCGCCAGCGCCGCAGTTTCCGTTGGCACTCGTGTTAAAGTGCCCTTTCGGAGGATTTCTTGTTTTTCTCGCCGCGAAAATCGCTATGGCTCTTCCTTCTATGCCTCCTCGCGGCCCTGCCAGCCTCCGCAAAACATCCAGAAACCGGTTTCCTCGACCGCACCCTCGACCTCCACGGCACCGTTTACAAATATCAAGTCTTCGTTCCTGACAATTGGTCTCCCCACCAGAAGTGGCCCATCATCCTGTTCCTCCACGGAGCCGGCGAACGCGCCGACGACGGCCTGGAGGAAACCGACATTGGCATTGGCAGCGCCATCCGCAGCGATCGCACTCGCGTCCCCGCCATCGTGGTCATGCCCCAATGCCGCAAGAATTTATGGTGGGTCGAGCCGCCCATGGACGAACTGGCCATCGCCGCTCTGGAGGCCGCCACCAAAGAATTTCATGGCGACCTGTCGCGCACATACTTAACCGGGCTGTCCATGGGCGGCTACGGTTCCTGGCACCTCGCGCAAAAATATCCCGGCCGTTTTGCCGCCCTGGTCGTCATTTGTGGCGGCATTCATCCGCCAGCCGCTACGCTGAAGGCTCACCCCGAGTTGGCCAAGTGGACGCTCCCCGAAGGCCCCTCTGCCTATTCCCAAGCCGCCACCAAAATCGGCAAAGTTCCCGTTTGGATTTTTCACGGCGCCGACGACGACATCGTCCCCGTCGTGGAATCCCAACGCATGCGCGCCGCCATGACCCAGGTCGGCGCGGAAGTCCACTACACCGAATATCCAGGCGTCAAGCACGTCTCCTGGGATCGCGCCTACGACGAGCCCAAACTCTTCCCCTGGCTACTCTCCAAATCCCTACCGCTTAATTTCAGGTAAGCAAGACTCCTGAATAACATTTGGAACATTTTTGAAACACTGCGCGCACGTTCCTTTTTCGTTAATAAATCTCGTATGCAAGTAAAATTAGCGATGATATGTAACCACACGGAAGATTAGGGCCGTCCATGCCTCGTTCCGCCGGAATCACCGCCTCCGCCATAGTCGTCTTCATCGGCAGCGCCTTCACCCTGCTCTTCGCCGCCCTGATGCTCTTCGGTGGATTTGTCTCTCAGCGGATACCTCCCTCGCCGGATCTCCCCGCAAACCTAGGTTTGATAATTTTCGCGGAGGCAGCTTTCTTTGACGCCTTAGGCGCCTGGGGTTTGGCCACCGGTTTCGGCCTGCTAAAAACCAGGCAATGGGCCAGAATTTCCCTCATGGTTTTCGCCGTTATTCTGGTCGTGGTTGCCGTGCCCGCCGCCGCGATCCTGGCCATCATCCCCATGCGGGCTCCTTCCGGCTCCAAAGCCGGCGCTCTCCCGCCCAATTTCTTTTCGCTCATCCGTTATGGCATGGGCGCCTTCTACGCCTCTATCGGCGCTCTGGGCGGCTGGTGGCTGTATTACTTCAACACCCGCCCGGTTACCGACCAATTTCGCGTGCCCTCAACCGCATTCGCGCCAAATCCAGCCTACGGCGTTCCAGCTTTCCCAACCTCCGGCGCGTATCTTCTAGACCCATCGCACGCCGCCACCTCGCGCCCTCGCCCAATCAGCGTCACCATTCTTGCCTGGTTCCTGATCGTAACCGGCGGCCTCATGCCGCTGTACCCGCTGTACTTTCGCGCCATGTATCCGGGCTTCGGAATGCCAGTGTTTCTTCTGGGTTTCTTGCTTCAGGGTGCAGCCGCCACGGCGGCTTTTGTTTTCTGGGGAATAGCCTACGTAGTTGTCGGTGTGGGTTTGTTAAAATTTCGGAATTGGGCTCGCATCACCGCGATCGGCCTTCAGGTTTTCGGGATCCTGAACTTCCTGCCCCTTGTTGCCATTCCCTCAAAACGCCAGAAATTTCAGGAAATCACGGACGCCATGATGGCCTCTCTGCCACATTCCCCAGCCCTGCAAGCGCCCTTCACCTTCCCAGCCTGGATCGGATTGGCCGGAGTACTTCCCATCGCTGTTGCCATCACGTGGATTCTCATCGCTAACCGATCTGCATTCGCGTCCCCAACTCGAAACCTGTCCGCAACAGACTCGCCTTAATCTCTCTGCCTGCCCTAAAATTCAAATCGGCTGATTTCCCATAGCGCGCCCTGAACACAACCCGACGGCTTGCTGCTTCGCTTCTATGCGATACTTTGATATCACGCTGGCTGAACAACGCCGCGTCAGAATTCTTTGCGCTGCTCGCTGCTCGCGCACGATACTGGATCAAAATAAGGGAAGCTAACTATGACTACCCCCGCTGCTAACGCTACTGCCAAAGCCGACTCCCACCCCGGACGTGTCGTCGTGGTCATCGATCATCACGCTGCGCGGCTCTTTCAAGAGTTGGCCAGCGGCGCCGAAAAAGAAACCACGGTCAAACCCGACGACCCCCGCGGCTTCCATCGCCACCTCATTCATCGCAAAGAAGCGCACTACAAGGGCGAACGCGCTCCTGAGGACACTGCCTTCTACGAGCAGATTGCCAAAGCTCTGGCCTCCGCCAAGGAAATCATTCTGATCGGTCACGGCACCGGGAAAAGTAACGCCGCCGTTTTCCTGGACGAATACCTGAAGACTCATCACTCCACCGTCCACCAGCGCATCACCGCCACCGAGACCGCCGATCTATCCGCCATGACCGAACCTCAGATGGAAGCGGTAGCCAAAAAACACATCTAGGTCGCTCATAGCGCCTGCTGGCGTGCGCTGGATCGCCTCATAAAATTCCTCCTACGACAAACCAGCACCCCAACGTGCCAGCGCAGACACCAGAAATTTTCGCCAGCGAACCTGATCCACAGCCACCCGTGCGGCGCATTGGCTTCTTCGCAGGCCTTGCCGTGTTCTCTATTCTGTTTGTCGTCGCCGGAACGCTCCACCTCCTGCGCCCCGAGCCCTACCTCCGGATCATGCCCCCGTTCCTCCCGCGCCCTAAGCTGCTCGTGTGGATTAGCGGCGTAGCGGAAATCGCCGGCGGCCTCGGAGTCTTGCTGCCCAGGTTTCGCCGCGCCGCTGCTTACGGTGTGGTTGTCCTGCTGGTCGCCGCATTCCCCGCCAACATTTATATGGCGGTCGCGCACATCCCCTTCCCCGGACTGATGGGTAAGCCCTGGGCCCAGTGGCTGCGCTTGCCGCTGCAAATTCCCCTCATCTTCTGGGCTCTGCATTACGCCAGAAAAGAACAACATCAGCTAGACTAGTCCGCGCTCATGACCCTCTCTATCCCGCGTCGCTTCTCAAAAATTTTAACGCTGGCCTGTTGCTTTAGCTTGCTCCTCGCTTCCCCCGCCAGCGCCAAATGGAAATATTTCCGCACCGGCAATGAAGCCGACAAAATCGCCACTCCCCAGCCGGGTTTCGCGCTCATGGGCGGCGGCGCTCAACAAGACCCCGCGTTTCGATTCCTCTGCCAGCGCGCCAATGGCGGCGACTTCCTCATTCTTCGCGCCAACACCGAAGATGACTACGCCCAACAGGTGAACGCCGAAATCAAGGCGCTTTGTCCTTTGAACTCCGTCGCCACCATCGTCTTTTCCGACCGCGAAGACTCCGACGATCCAAAAATCCCCGAAATTATTGCCCAAGCCGAATCCATCTTCTTCGCCGGCGGCGACCAATCCAACTACGTGCGCTTCTGGCAGGACACTCCCGTGCAGGCCGCTCTCAATCGCCACATTGCCGCAGGCAAACCCCTCGGAGGCTCCAGCGCCGGCCTTGCCATCCTGGGAGAATTTTCCTTCTCTTCCATGATCGACACCATTCACTCTCCCGAAGCCCTCGCCAACCCCTACGGCAACAAGATCACTTTGTCGCGGGATTTCCTGCGTATTCCGCTTTTGGCCGCCACCATCACCGACACCCATTTTGTGAAGCGCGACCGCCTCGGCCGCCTTCTCGTTTTCATGGCCCGCATCATCGAGGATGGCTGGGCGCCGCGCGTAAGCGCCATCGCCGTGGAAGAAAACGCCGCTGTCTTACTGGAGCCCGATGGTCGCGCCACCGTGGTCGGTGGACCCGCCTATTTTCTTCGCACCACTACGCGACCCAAAGTCTGCCGCTACAACACGCCTCTGCAATTCCAGCGCATTGCCGTCCATCGCGCCCCGCCAGGCGCCTCATTTGATTTGAAATCCTGGAAAGACTCCCCGAGCCGGGACGCCCAGGATTATTTCGTATCCGCCGAAAACGGAAAAGTGCAATCCACTTCCGGCCCGAACCCGTATTGATAACTTCCGCAGCACCAGCTACAGGCCGGACGACGCGAAACGCCTGGTTCCGGGACTCCTCGCGCGACCGCTGCGAGTTATAGTCGCCAGCGAATCGTTACTCGCTAAGCGCCTATGGATAACTCCTACCAGATAAATTTCACCCCCAACTGGATGTGCCTGGAGCCCCCGGACCCGATCACAGGGTTGGCTGCTTGTATGTCGGGCGTCGCCGACACACGGCCAAAACTGTTCGGGGAAGTCAAATCGCCGCCGATCGAACCGGGCGAGAAATTCGGATGATTTAACAGGTTGAAAACTTCACCGCGAAACTCGACTTTGAGTCGCTCGTTAAATCTCCAGACCTTTAACACTGAGGCATCCCAGTTTACAAAGCCCGGACCGCGAAATATGTTTCGACCCATGTTTCCGAATGTATGGACGGCATTCGGGTAAATAATCGTGCCGTTTTGCGCGAAGCAACCTCCCGCAATAGCCAGGGCGTCCTGCAGGGCCGTCGTCGTCGCTACGGTCAGGCAGGTCGGATCAGGAGCGCCCGTATTCGGATCATTGGCCAGAAACGGAATCGGCGCGGATGCCGACCAGTGCAGGTTCTCGGGGCTGCCATTGATATTCCACCGGTCATTGTTGGCATTCCCCGGACCTTCGCCAGTGCCGGTCAAATCGTTGGAGTTGTCAAAGAACAGCACCGGCGGCCCTGTCTCCACCTCCACGATGCTGGTCGCCTGCCAACCCTCCAGCATTTGCCCCCAGGACTTGTGCGCTGGAAGTTCATAGGTCGCCGACAGCGTGAAGCGGTGCCGGATATCGTAATCGCCGCTGGCTTTTTCCGCGTTGTAATTGTTGCTGTCCTGCGGCGCAAATCCCAGGTTGTTGGTATTGCCGGCCGTGTCGATGGCGTGCCCATAGGTGTATCCCGCCAGCAAATACAGTCCGTGCGAGTAGCGCTTCGTAAACGTCGCTTGCAGGCTCTGGTACGAAGAGGTCGATTTATTTCCCAGGTAATTCAGGAAACTGATGTACGGAAAACACGGCCCACCCAGTCCCGTGCCATTTTCCGAAGCCGGGCAATTTTGCACCAGCGGCCTTCCCAGTTGTTCCGAGCCGTCGTCCGCCGCCGGATTAACCTGGTTTAGATCCACGTCGCTGTACAGCCGCACGCCATGGTTCGCCACGTACGCGATCTGCAACACGCTGCTCGATCCGATGGCCTGCTGGATATTCAAATTCCAGTTCAAAACGTACGGCGTCTTCAAATGCTGATCCACCGCAAAAATGCTGCAAGGCGAGCCGTAACTGCAAACATTCAGGCTCGGATCGTTCACCGGAAAAATCGGCCCGGCGACGCTCCAATTGATCAAGCTGGGGTCTGCTCCCTGCAACAAAAACGAGGTAATGTTGCCGTTGGCTGGAATCACCGTGCCATCCGGCAGCACTTTGTCGATTCCGCTGGGGTTCAGATTCAAGCCCCCGCCGCTGAACGCAAATGTGCGAATCGAGGGCTGGATATAAATCATCCCAAATCCCGAGCGCAGCACCGTCTTCCCGGTCCCGAAAATGTCCCATGCCGCTCCCAGCCGCGGAGAAAAATCTTTGTAATTCGTCTGGTATGGCTGGCTGATCCCATGCCCTACCTGCACGATGCCCAGATTCGGGTCGTAATTGGCCAGCTGATTTTTGGCGTCCTTGATCGGATAGGTCACGTCGTAGCGCAATCCCAGGTTCAGGGTCACTCGCCGCGTCACCCGGTAATCATCCTGCGCATACAATCCGAAGGACTTCATGCTCAGTTTCCGCGAAGGATCCCCATACAGGAATCGCCACGAACGCACATTCCCTTCCAGAAAGTCCGGCAAGTAGTGAAAATCTACCCGTCCGCGTCCGGTGTTGGCGCGGTAATAATCCACTCCCCCGTTGCTGAAAATTCCCCCGAATTTGAGGGTGTGTTTTCCCAGGTTATAGGAAGCCGTATCGGAATAATTTTCCGTGTGGCTCGGTGAGGTATACGCCGGCCACGAAGAATTGCCTCCCAGGTAATTGAAATACGAGGTGCTGGCGTTGATGCGCGGAAATCCAAACAGCCGCGGATCGGTTACTCCAGTGTTCAATCCGTAGGTTGTCGGGTTGACATTGGAGTCCACCGGGGCGATACGCTCATCGAAACTGTTCCGGCTGAATCGCGCGGTGTTCACCCACCGCGAGTTCGGAGTCCAGGTCCAGTCCACTCCCAGCACCTGCGTCACTGGTGCGGCATGCGACAGCCACTCCTTGCGCACCGGCGTGGCATCCTCTTCAATCTGCGTGGAGTTGGAGTAGATATACCGCCCGGTGACCGTGTGATGCTCGTTGAAGTGGTAATCGCTCTTGAATACCATGTTGTCCGAACGGTTTTGGTTATTAAAGTTGTAATTAATCACCGTCGGGTCCTTCGCATCGGCGGTGAATCCCGGGTTCGTCGGAAAATACTTCAGCAGGTTCAGGCTCAACTGGCTGCAATTGGGCGGCAACGGAGTTTGGCCGCAGCCGGTGTAGGCCAGCGCGTCCGGAATGCTGTTGCGCTCCGGATGCGCGATTCCCGAGCTGGCTACCGACGTCGTGGTCACCGGCGTGAACACGTTATACGGATTTCCTACTTTGCTTCGTACCCCTTCGTAATTCACGAAATAAAACCATTTCTGCTTCAAGATCGGCCCGCCCAGCGAAGCTCCGAATTGATGCAGCAGCAGCGCCGAAACCCCTTGCGGCTTGGGATTGAAGTAATTTCGCGCATCGAAGGCCGCATTGCGATCGAAATAATAAGCCGATCCGTGCAGCGCGTTGGTCCCCGACTTGATTCCCATATTTACCACCACGCCCGGTTTAGCTCCGTAATCCGCCTGCGGTTGCTCCTGCGTGTTGAATTCCTGGATGGCGTCCAGCGGCAATATGCTCGACGGCGTTCCCAGTATTCCCGCCTGGTTCACCACCGTGTCGCCCCAATACGCGTCATTGTCGTTCGCGCCGTCAATGATGTAGTTGTTGTCGTCCGGCCGCAATCCATTGGAAGTCGTCGAATGATATCCGCCGCCGGCTTGCCGTTGCACTCCGGGATGCAGGTTCAGCAGGTTTTGAAAGTCGCGCCCCTGCACCGGCAGCTCATTCACCGCTTGATTCGAAAGCACCCCATTCAAGACCGCGTTGGTGCTCTCCGTCAGTGGCGCTTCGTCCTTCACCTCCACCGTTTCCGTCACTTGCCCGGGCTTCAACTGAAAGTCGATTTTGAAGTCGTTGCCCACCTCCACCTGCACCCGCTCGCGCACCACCTTGGAGAATCCTTGCGCTTCCACCGTGATCGAGTACACCCCCGGTTCAATCTGCGGCGCCGAATACTCCCCAGTCGAGGAGCTCTCCAGCACCCGCTTCACGTGCGTCGACACATTCTCAATCGTCACCGCCGCCCCTGCCACCGCCGCGCTGCTGGTGTCGGTCACCTGTCCGCTGATGCGTCCCTGCGCCGATTGTCCCCGCGTCACGGGCGAACACCATACACACCACACTAGAATTGCACTCAAGAAAACGTGGCGCAGTTTCATATAATCCCCCCCCCTGAACCAATCTGTATGTATTGAGACGCGAACCCGCGCGAAACGCTGAGTAGAAAACTGAGGAAATTACAGACCTGCTTGGCGGGACCCTGAAGACACTAGGGCTTCAATCAAACGTATTGCGATTTGCAGAATGGGTAGCGCTGCTTTCAACTGTCACCCCGACAGTTCGAAGAATGGCGAAGTATGAGCTTAGGGAATTGCCGTCGTCAATAATAAAATACCTCTAAGCGCCTTTTGCGTTTCGGTCGCGGCCCCGCTCACGAAAGCGTGCGCTTCCTCTTTTGCCCGCGCGCCGCTCTCCACTGTCCGCTTTCGCAACAGTCCAATTGTGAAACCGGACATTCCCGCCTTCCCTTCCGCCCCTAAGTGATTACAATGTGGTCTTTACCTTTGGCCCCAGCGGTGCTATCTCACTGCTCGGAGGAAACACATGTCCTTCCTCAACGACTTGAAAATTGCGCTGCGCTCCCTGGACCGCAGCAAGGGCCTCAGCATCATCGTGGTGCTCACCCTGGCCCTCGGCATCGGCGCCAACGCCGCCATCTTCACCCTGGTTCGCGGCGTGCTCCTCCGCCCGCTCGTCAATCGCGACGAAAATCGCCTCATCTACATCCGCCAGAAGGCCCCGGGCCTCGACTCCGACGACGTCGCCTTCTCTGTGCCGGAGCTGCAGGATCTTCGCTCCAGCGTAAAGAGTGTCAGCGAATTTGGCGACTTCTCCGCCATGAGCTTCACCATGGTGGGCCTCGGCGAGCCTCGCGGCGTTCGCGGCGGCGTGGTCGGCGGCACCTATTTCGACGTCATGGGGTTGCACCCGGTTCTCGGCCGATTGCTGGACACTCGCGACGATGGTCCCAACGCTGCCGGCGCCGTGGTCCTCACCTACCGCTTCTGGTCCACCGTCCTCAAGAAGGATCCCTCCGTCATCGGCAAACCCGTCCGTCTCGAAAGCCTCGGCGCCCGCACCGCCACCGTCGTCGGCGTTCTCGAACCCTCCGTCCCTTATCCTTCCGAAACAGAAATCATGACCAACCTGGTCACCAGTCCTCATCACCTCTCCGCCACTATGGTCACCGGGCGTGTCCATCGCATGACCGAGCTTTTCGGACGCCTCGCACCCGGCGTCACCCTCGAGCAAGCCCGTGCCGAGCTGGCTGCGTCCTACGCCACCATGGTCAAAGACCACGCCGAAGCCTACTCCCCTAACGCCAGGTTCGGCATCGAGGCTCGGCTTTTGCGCGACCAGATTACCTCCGGAGCCCGCACCATACTCCTGGTCCTGCTCGCCGCCTCCGCTCTGGTTTTCATTATTGCCGTCTCCAACGTTGCCAACTTGATTCTCGCCCGCACCGTTCGCCGCGAAGGCGAGCTGGCCATTCGCTCCGCTCTCGGCGCCTCCAGCTCCGCCATCCGCCGCACCCTGCTGGCGGAAAGCGTCCTGCTGTGCGGCGCTGGCGCACTCCTCGGCGTTCTCATCGCCCGCCCCATGGTCTCTGTGCTCTCCACCTACGCTTCGCGCTTCTCCGTTCGCGCTCTCGATCTCACGGTGGATTCCAGCATGTTGTGGGTTGGTGTCGGTCTCGCGCTCATCGCCGCTGTCCTCCTGGCCTACGTCCCCCGCTTGCCGTCCGCCGATAGCTCCAACGGTCTTGGCGTCGCCCAAGGGGGCGTTCGCATCACCAGCAGCACCAACCGCCGCCTGCGCCTCTTCGCGGTCACCCAGATCGCCGCCTCTTTCCTGTTGCTGGCCGGCGCCAGCATGCTCATCAAAACGCTTCTGGCCTTGCAGTACGCCCAATCTGGCCTCGACGCCGACCACGTCCTCGCCCTGGAAGTCCCGGTTATGTCCTTCGGGAAAACCCCCGATCAAATTGGCGGCTTCTATCGCGAAGCCATCCGCCGCATCTCCGAGCTTCCCGGCGTCGATAAGGTCGCTGTGGGCACCATGATTCCGTGGCGCGAGGGTGGCAGCTTTGGTCCCGGAATGCAGTTCTCCGCGGAAGGCCACGTGCTCCCCCCCGGCCAGGAAGATGAACGCGCGCAATTCCGCGCCGTCTCACCGGGATATTTTGCTTCTTTGGGAGTTCCGATTCTCGCCGGCCGCGATTTCAACGACGCCGACCGCAAAAATTCCGAGCAGGTGGTGGTCATTACCCAGAGCGTGGCTCGCCGCATGTTCCCCGGCCAGGACGCCGTCAACCGTCATGTCACCTGGACGGACCCGGTCATAAAATTCATCCCCGGTTTCACCGCCAATCCCAGCCGCATTATCGGAGTTGCCGCTGACATCGATGATGAGCACGTCCTCCCTGGCCCGGAGCTTGCCATCTATCAACCGTTTGAACAGTTGCTCTTTGGCGGCCGCATGTTCGTGCACACCGGCGCTAATCCCTACGGTTTAGTCACGCCCATTACTCGCATCATCCACGACATGTCCGCCGACCAGCCCGTCGAGCACCCCGCCACTCTCAGCGATGTACGCACCGAAGTACTCAGCTCCGATCGCCTCACCTCTCTGGTTTTCGGCGGCTTTGCCATGGTCGCCTTGGCCATCGCCATCGTTGGCGTTGCCGGAGTACTCACTTTCTCGGTCACCGCCCGCACCCGCGAATTTGGCATCCGTCTGGCCATCGGTTCCCAGCCACGCCACCTGCTCGCTGGAGTCATCGCTCAGGGCGCGCTCATCGCCGCCGCCGGCATCGTTGCCGGCGCAGCCTTTGGGTACGCGCTGGCTCGCCTGGCCGGCAGCTATTTCGCAGGCATGCAGATGCCCAGCGCTCTACCCGTCATCGTTTCCGCCACCATTTTGCTGGCCGCCGCGGTCATCGCCTCCGCGCTCCCCGCCGCCCGCGCCGCCCGCATCGACGTCATGCAAGCTTTGCGCGCGGATTAGTCCCTGCTGCGTCCCATATTGCAGCGCTGCCCGCTCAGGATGCCGGGCCGCTCCGCGCAGCCAACTTCTTGACCAGGCATGACTCCCTGCGATTGCGGTGCCTAAACGCGCACCGTTTACGCTTGCAAGACACCTGTACGACGCAAAACGCCCTCTTCCCCTCCCCCCGCGTATCTTAGTAATTGCTAATCATTGTAGTTACTACCTTCTCGGAGGTCCCCATGCCTGTCGAAACCGATCTGCGCAGCGCCCTGTTCACCAACATCGACCACCTCAAGCCCGCCGAGCTGGATGCTCTCCCCCACGGCGCGATTCAGCTCGATTCCAACGGAACCGTGCTGCAGTTTAATTTGTTCGAATCTCAGCTCGCCCACCTCGATAAAAAAAACGTCATCGGAAAAAACTTCTTCAAAGATGTGGCACCCTGTACCGATGTCAAGGAATTTCACGGCCGCTTCCAGAAAGGCGTGGCCGCCAAGCAGCTGCACGAAAAATTCCGCTACCACTTTTCCTTCCGCCAAAACCCCCGCGACGTTATCGTCACACTCTTCTATAGCGACGTGACTCGCACCGTCTGGGTCTTCATCAATCCCCTGAACTAACCATGCAAACGAATCCGGCCGAGCCTCCCCTGGAGCCTTGGTCATAACCCATACTTTGCGGAATACTCCGGCGGGATAATGCGCACACTTTATTTCCGCATTATCTGGTAAGTCGCGGCGCCATATATGTGTGGAGTGCAAGACCAAATCCGCCAAAGAAAGCGAAGCTGCCAATCAGGTTGCCGGGATGAATGTGTGCGGCTTTGATTAAACTTCCAAAGAAGAACAAAAAAAAATACTGAGAGACATTCAAAAGGCTCGAACGACTCCTGGCCGTTCGGGAGGCGAAAATCACGCCATTACTGCGTCGTAATCAACCACGGCGAGCTGCTGAGCTTACTCTTGCCGATGAACGGCATCACACCCGTCATGAGCAGCTTGGCGAAAGGCTCCGCCGCCACCGCCTTGCTGAAATAATAGCCCTGCGCTTCATCGCAGCCGTGGGCCTGCAGGAAAGCCATCTGCTCGTAGGTCTCCACGCCTTCTCCCACCACCAGCTGCCGCAGGCTTTTTGCCATGGTGATTACCGCCCGCACGATGGGCACATCGGCGGTGGCGGTCGCAATGTCCCGCACGAAGGACTGATCGATTTTCAAACAGTCGATGGGAAAGCGCTTCAAGTAGCTCAGGCTCGAATATCCCGTGCCGAAGTCGTCCAGCGCCAGCCCCAATCCCATGGCCTTCAGCGTACTCAACACCGTGAGCGTGGACTCCGCGTGTTGCATCAGCACCGTCTCCGTCAATTCCAGCGCCAGCAGGTGCGGCTTTACTCCCGTGTCCGTCAGCATCGTGCGGATATTTTCCAGAAATCCGTCGCTGCGGAACTCCAGCGCTGACACGTTCACGGCCACTGGAACCACCCGCAAACCGGCCGCCGCCCACTCCTGCAGTTGCCGGCACGCTTCCCGGGAAACCCATCGCCCAAGCGGCAGAATGAGTCCGCAATCCTCCGCCACCGACAGAAATTCCAACGGAGGAATTAGTCCGCTTGTCGGGTGCATCCATCGCACGAGTGCTTCCGCGCCGCTGATCGCTCCGGTGGTCAGGTTAATTTTCGGTTGATAATGCAGTATCAGCTGATTCTTCGCCAATGCCTCGTGCAGTCCCGCTTCCAGCGATTGCCGTTTCACCGCCCGCAGGTTCATCTCCTTCCTGAAAAATTGATAGCCGTTATGGCCTTTAGCTTTCGCTTGGTACATTGCGGTATCGGCATTCTTGATCAACGTTTCCGCATCCATTCCATCTTCTGGCGAAGTGCTGATTCCGATGCTGGCGGTCACGTGCAGTTGGTGCTGCTCCACCACATGTGAATCCGCCTGGGCCGCAAGGATCTTCCGGGCCATGATTCCCGCATCCGTGGCCTGTTTGATTTCCGATAGCAGCACGATGAACTCGTCCCCACCATGCCGGCTCACCGTATCGGAATTCCGCACGCAACGCAGCAACGAAGCTGCCACCGAACGCAGCAATTTGTCGCCGATCGCGTGTCCCAGCGAATCGTTGACGTGCTTGAATTGATCCAGATCCACGAACATCACCGCTACCCCAGTGCCGTTGCGGTGACTCGCGGAAATGGCCTGCGAGATGCGGTCCTTCAGCAACATCCGGTTTGGCAGATCCGTCAGCGCGTCGTGCTGCGCTAGCCGTTTCATCTCGTCCACCTTGGCCAGCGACATATCCAGGTCGTGAAACACGATCACCGCCCCGGTTACCAATCCGTTCCGGTCGTAGATCGGCGCGGTGGTATCTTCGATGGCGCACTCCGAACCATCCCGCCTGAGCAGAATGCAGTTCGGAGCAAGTGCGATCGTTTGATTTTTCTCGATAGCGCTTTGCATCGGATTGGGAGCTGCTTTTCGTGATACCCCATGCACAATGTGGAACACTTCCGAGAAAGGCCGCGACATGGCATCCGCTTTACTCCAGCCCGTTAGCCTTTCCGCCACCGGGTTCAGGTAAGAAATCGCCCCGCTGATGTCCGTGCTGATCACCGCGTCCCCGATCGAATCCAGGGTCACCTGCGCACGCGCTTTTTCGCTGCGCAAGGTTGCCGCCGCAACTTCCCTTTCCCCCATGTTCGATATCGCCCGCGACAGTGAGTAGCAATCGATATGCCCCTCGATCAAATAATCTTTCGCTCCTTGTTTCATGGCTTGCAAGGCCACTCCCTTATCCCCGTCGTCCCCCAATACCAGCACCGGAACGTCAGGACCTGCTTGCACAATTTTTTCAAACGCCGAAAGTCCGGCGCTCCCGCCGGTGCGCAAATTGACAAATACTGCCCAAATCCCTTTCTCTTTCAGGCGTTGACATCCGGCGGCAACCGTCTGGACCCACTCACCTTGGAATGGCCCATCCGTGGCATCCAGTAACGCCTCCTGAAATACTTTGGCGTGCGCCGGATCGTCATCGATGAGCAATAAAGTGCGCCCTTTAGTTATTCCCAACCGCCCCAAGGTGCCTCCGATACTCGTTAGTAATTCCCGGAGCCCCCCAACTGCAATTCCTCCGGCTCCGGGACCAGCCAATTAATCTGGACTTTCAGTTTCATAACGGAACTGTTTCCTATATGTTCAATATTGAACATAAACCTAAGTTATTAACATTTCTGTTAATCTTTAGGCCTCATATCCGTGTATTGCTGCCTTTTGACGCTTT
Organism: uncultured Acidobacteriota bacterium; assembly: GCA_963732705.1. Classification (GTDB taxonomy): domain Bacteria; phylum Acidobacteriota; class Terriglobia; order Acidiferrales; family UBA7541; genus Acidiferrum. The sequence goes on from CAVTAN010000004.1 coordinate 351,951, forward strand.
TCAGCCCGCCGTAACCCCTCCCTTTGCTCCACCGAACCCCCATCTCTTCCGAGCTCTTGCTTGCAAAGCTGACCACCGCCGGAGTTGCACACGCCATAAGTCCCTGGCGGCCCCAAAACCTGTACCTTAGTACAGTTTTAATTAACTTTATTACTTGGTAATATTATTGGTATGAGCGTCGCCACGGCGCGTGCTGCCTCTTTCGGGCCACTCGCCAGGAACTGGCGCGCTCTGTGGTTGCTTTTCATCGATGTGGCCCCATTTTTCAAAAGAGGCTGCCAAATGTTGGAAAGAAACGATCGGTGCACCAAAAGAGGCCGCTGAGAGGTGGTAGTCGATCGGAAGTAGAACCCGCTGAAAGATAACCGCGGATGGCTTACCCCCCCCACCCCGGTATATTTTCAAAAGAGTGCGTAAGCCATTCAAACACAGTACTTCTCAAAAAGTATGAAATGAAGGTAATAATATACTTGACACACAAGGGCTGATTTGGTAGGATTTTACTCATGAGCGACAAACTCCCGCTTCCCAATACGTTGCAGGAAGCAGTTGTTTTCTTCTCCGATCCTCGCCGCACTTTCGACTACGCAGTGAAGCTGCGCTGGCCGGATGGTAAGGTCACTTGCCCACGGTGTGATGGTACGGAGCATTCGTTCATCTCTACGCGGCTCCATTGGTTCTGCAAGGGGTGCAAGAAGCAGTTCACGGTCAAGGTAGGAACCATTTTTGAAGATTCCCCAATCGGCATGGACAAGTGGATGGTCGCTGTATGGATGATCGTCAACTGTAAGAACGGAATCAGTTCTTACGAAATCCACCGTGCTTTGGGCATCACACAAAAGTCGGCATGGTTCATGATGCACCGCATTCGCTTGGCATTGCAGGCTCGCTCGCTCGTTAAACTTGGGCGCAATGGTGGGCCCGTCGAAGTTGACGAAACTTTCATTGGCGGCAAGGCTCGCAACATGAGCTTTGAACGCTACAGCCGCACCATCAAAGATCGTCGGCTCAAGGGGAAGATTCCAGTTGTCGGCATCCTTGAACGCGGCGGTAAAGTTCGCGCAATGGTAACCGCTGGACCGCGCAAACAGGAATTGCAAGCTGTTGTCCGTGAGAACGTCGCTCTGGGTAGTGAAGTCCATACCGATGCCTTGAAATCCTATGAAGGGTTGAATATTCGCGGGTACGGACACAAAACGATTGACCACGCTAACGCGTATGTTGACGGACAGATTCACACTAACGGCCTTGAGAACTTTTGGAGCCTGCTCAAGCGGGGCTTGAAGGGCACCTACATTAGCGTCGAACCGTTCCATCTTTTCCGCTACCTCGATGAGCAGGTGTACCGCTACAACAATCGCGCCACCAAAAACAATCCAGTGAACGACGGCGACCGCTTCATTAAAGCCATGGAAACTGTTGTTGGCCGCCGCATCACTTACGAAGAACTCACTGGCAAAGGCACCGACTCAATACACCACGAAGAGGCAGGGACGTGGTAGGCCAAAAGCCGCCTAATCCTTGCCTTTTTTGGTCTTTTTGGAGATAGACTTTGGCGCACGGAAAAGAGTCGCCATTGTCTTCTCAAAATTCCCGCGAGCCTCGTGGCCTTCCGCATATTGTGACGGCGGCTTTTTCCGTCTTTCTACTTGGTTGGCTTTTTTCAAAGATTGACACTCCACGCGACGATTCCAGTGAACCCGTACAGCCACAAGATACACCCAGAAACCAACGCGGCAGCGGCCAATCGCCGCTTAGGGGAATGTTCATGGGACAATCCCCAAATGATACCGATAAGCCCCAGGAGCGCCGCAGGCGCAAAACCCCATGGTGGGAAATAGCGGGATTCATAATCGCGTTGGGTCTGCTGGGCGCGAACTGGTTTCAAGGATGCCAAACTAAACATGCTGCCGATGCCGCTCACGACAGTGCCGAAGTTCAGATTTCCATTAGCCGTGCGTGGATTGTCCCCGATCAACCTCTTGGCAGTAAGCCTAACCTTCGGGATATAAACTTGGAGTGGCATAACGCCGGAAAAAGTCCCGCCATTGGGGTTTTTAGTACGGCTGAATACTTCAGTGGGGAACCTCCTAAACAGCTCCGCACTTGCACTACTATGGAAGCCGAGCTTAAAAAGAAGCCCATAGACGAATGGCAGCTTCAACCATTTGTTGCTGAGAATGGTCGCTACGAGACTGGGCTTGCCCATCTCCCAGATTGGTTTTACCAGCAACCGATTTCCATCCACGGATGCGTCTGGTATACGGATGTTCCCAGCAACATCGAGAGGAGTACTGAATTTTTCTACATGGCTTTCCAAAACAAATTCGCAATCCCAGCATCGGACGGGGTATCGATTGATCGGGACCGACCATTTGTTTTCAAGTGATGAATAATACCCAATCCACAATCCTGTCACGGCAAGTACAGTTAACATAACCTTGCACATGTGTGTCAAGTATGTTGTTACCGAAATGAAAGAGTGCGTAACTTGCTGATAATAAAGAGCAGCAAATCAGGCAAGGGACCGAATTTCGCTGAATCCCCGATCCTGACCGCACCTGACTCCCATGCCTTCTGCTAAACTTCAGGGAATACTTTGCGCGACGCTTTCCGCGAGCCCCAGGAGCCCGCTCATGGCTGACGTCCATTCCACTCCGCACGCTGCTGCTCCCGGCGCTACCCGCACCGAATCCGACTCCATGGGCAAAATGGATGTGCCCGCCGACCGCTACTACGGCGCGCAAACCGCCCGCTCCCTGATTCACTTCGCCATCGGCAAGGACACCATGCCGCCGGAACTGATCGGCGCATTCGGCGTGCTGAAAAAGGCTGCCGCCCTCGTCAACCAGGACTTGGGCAAGCTTTCGCCGGAAAAATCCAAACTCATCGTGCGCGCAGCGGACGAAGTTATCGCTGGCACCTTGCACCAGCACTTCCCTCTGCGCATCTGGCAAACCGGCAGCGGCACGCAAACCAACATGAACGTCAACGAAGTCATCTCCAATCGCGCCATCGAGCTGGCCGGCGGCGTGATGGGCAGCAAAAAGCCCATTCATCCCAACGATGACGTCAACATGTCGCAATCCTCCAACGACACTTTTCCCACCGCCATGCACATCGCCGCGGCCACTGAGACGACCCGCACCCTGCTCCCCGCGGTCAGGAATTTGCGGGAAGCGCTGGACGCCAAGGCTCGCGAATTTGCCGGCATTGTAAAAATTGGCCGAACCCATCTCCAGGACGCCACGCCACTTACCGTAGGTCAGGAATTTTCCGGCTGGGTCAGCCTTCTGGAGCGCGATGAAGAGCGCATCAACACGGTGCTCCAGGGCCTCTACGATTTAGCCATCGGGGGCACCGCTGTTGGCACGGGTCTCAACGCCCATCCGGAATTTGCCGAGCGTGCCGCGCGCAAAATCTCCGAACTCACCGGACTTCCCTTCCGCTCCCATCCCAACAAATTCGCGGCCCTTTCCGCCCACGACGAAATCGTTTTTGCCAGCGGCGCGCTTAAAACTCTCGCGGCTTCGCTGATGAAAATCGCCAACGACATTCGCTGGCTGGCCTCCGGCCCGCGATGCGGCCTGGGTGAATTAACGCTGCCGGAAAACGAACCGGGTTCGTCCATCATGCCCGGCAAGGTAAACCCCACGCAGTGTGAAGCGTTAACCATGGTCGCGGTTCAGGTCATGGGCAACGATGCCGCCATTGGGTTCGCCGGTTCCCAGGGAAATTTTGAGTTGAATGTTTTCAAGCCGGTGATGATTTTTAATTACCTTCATTCCGTCGAGTTGCTGGCCGACGCCTGTAACAGCTTCGTCGAACATTGCGCCCACGGTATCCAGGTCCATCGCGAACAACTCGACCATTACGTCAAGAATTCACTGATGCTGGTCACCGCCCTCGCGCCCAAAATCGGTTACGATAACGCCGCCAAAGTGGCCCACACCGCGCATCACCAGCACAGCAGCCTGAAAGAAGCCGCCATCAAGCTGGGCTTCATTACAGGCGAGGAATTTGACGCCCTGGTGCGCGCCGAAGACATGACTCATCCTTGAAACAGAAAATTTATCCCAGCCTCGACGACGTGGTGGCTGACGTTCCCGATGGCGCGCGCATCATGTTTGGCGGATTTGGCGGCGCCGGCTTTCCCAATAACTTGATCCAGGCGCTGTCGCGCAAAGGCACAAAAAACATCACCGCCATCAGCAACAACTGCGGCACCCGCGAAGGCGAATTGGGTTTGTTATTCAAAAACGGCCAGATTCGCCACGTGATTGCTTCTTTCCCCGGTCCGCATTCCAATTATTTCCAGGAGCGGTTGGCCAACCGGGAAGTCACCGTGGAATTGGTGCCGCAGGGAATTCTTTGCGAGCGCATGCGCGCCGCCGCCGCCGGATTGCTGAGTTTTTACACCACCGTGGGAGTAGGAACGGAAGTCGCGTCCGGCAAGGAAGAGCGGGTCATCGACGGCCAGCGCTGCATTCTGGAATCGCCCATACACGCGGACTATGCGTTCATCAAAGCGCAGCGATCCGATGAGCTGGGAAATTTAACCTACCGCCTGGCAGCCCGAAATTTCAATCCCATCATGGCCATGGCCGCGAAAACCACCGTCGTGGAAGTGGAAGAAATTGTCTCCGCCGGGGCCATCGACCCCGAGCACGTGATCACACCCGCCATTTTTGTGCACCGCATCGTACAAGCCAAGGGCATTCGCTATGCCGGCTAAAATATGCCAGATAAAAACATGGCTGATAAAAACCCGCTGAATAAAGTTATGCCCGTGGAAAACTATGTCCGATAAGCCGCGGCTCACGCGCGAACAAATCGCCGCACGCGCCGCGCTGGAACTTCCCGACGGCGCGTACGTAAATCTTGGCTGGGGCATACCCAATCTGATTGCGGATTATCTGCCGCCGGGCGTGACGGTCTATTTCCACAGCGAAAATGGCATTTTGGGCATGGGCCGCCGCGCCAAACCCGGCGAGGAAGATTACGACCTGGTGGACGCCATGAAAGTCCCCGTCACGCTGAATCCCGGTGCATCCTTCTTTCATCAGGCCGACGCGCATTTGATGACCCGCGGCGGGCATCTCGATGTCGCCGTCCTCGGAGGATTTCAGGTCTCCGAAAGAGGCGACTTGGCCAACTGGAAGGTTCCCGGCGCGCGCGGTTCCGGCGGCATCGGCGGAGCCATGGATATTGCCGCCGGAGCGAAAGTCTTGATCGTCTGCATGGAGCACACCACCAGGGAAGGCGCGCCAAAAATCGTGAAAGAATGCAGCTATCCGCTGACCGGCCTGGCTTGCGTGAATGTAATCGTCACGGATTTAGGAGTCATCGACGTGAAACCGGAAGGTCTGCTTCTGCGCGAGGCCGCACCCGGCTGGACGAAAAACGAAGTTCAAAAATTGACCGGCGCTCCCCTGCTTTAAACAGTGGCAGTTGGCCACAATTGTAGAGTTCGACAAATTTCGGCGCGGGCAACCTAGAGGCAAAAGTAACAGAAAAAAGCTATTAAGATTTTAGGCGAAGACATTCGCGGAAGAAAACTACAGTTGAAAGTTACAGAAGGAACTTACGGAAGAAACTTACGGCCGAATTTAACGTCGCGAAGCTACAGGCGGGCGGCTACCCGAATAGCGACACGCCCATGCTCATCGCGAATCACCAGCACCAGACTGTCGGTTAACGGAACCCCGGCACTGGGCACGTCGATTCGGTATTCCCACTCGAGCCGTTCGGGCAATTCGCTGGCCAGTTCTTTGGCGTACGGCGCGATGCGCTTAATATCGAAAAATGTGACCTTAAAACCTTCCGCCGGGCGCAGCGCCACCCCGCGCTTCCAGAACAGCGAGAGATGCAACTTCTTCATCATTTCACGCGTGAGGTACACCCGCCCGCTGCCATCGTGCATTTGCGAAGGGCAAGGTAAGTCGTGAATCACGAAAATCAGTTGCACATGATCGGGGAACTCGGTCAGCGAATCTTTGCCGCGAATATATTTGGTGCCCTGATCGTCGTCGATGCGTTTTAGATTCTCAAAGAAATCCTTGGCGGTCACGCGCCCCGCCAGCCGCACGCAGGTGTTTTCGCTCAGGCTCCCGTCCGTCTCCATAAAAACGCCGCCGTCAAAATTCCACACTGTCTTCGGAATATGCCGCGGCTTTCCCCTGGACGCCTGGGGCGCGACAGGAACAAGTGTGCGCGCAGCCGACTGCAGCGGCCCAGCGCACACGAGTGCCGCCGCCAGGATTATCAGAGCGACCGGAGAAGAAGAGAAGGCCATGAGCTTTTCGAGGATTAGTTTACAGGTTTGATGCAGGCTCGCAGCATGTCGGCGGGCCGCCGGGAAACGCGGCAGCAGAGCTGCGGCATCCAAAAGGCTTGAAGCAGCGGGCAGGCGCGGCGGAGTTAGCTGGCAATGAGGTCAGCGCTCATTTACTATCCGAAGTGAACACATGAAGCGCGGGACCACGTTGCTGCTGATTCTGGTTACCGTTGCCGGGCTGATCGCGGCCGTGGCGGCTTCCATTTTGCATAACGGGTTGAGCGCGCGGGCCACCCCCACGCGGTTGGAAGAGTCCATCGCCCGCAACCTCTGGCATCTGTCCATTCCCGCAAACGCGAAGTCCACGCCGAATCCTGTTGCCGCCACTCCCGAGGCGCTGGCGGACGCTCGATTGCACTTTGCCGATCACTGCGCGGTGTGCCACGGCAATGACGGCAGCGGCGACGCGCTTTTCGGGCGCGGGCTGTATCCCAAGCCGCCTGATCTGCGCCAGGCCGCGACGCAAGATCGCTCCGACGGAGAACTTTTCTGGATCATTGAAAATGGCGTGCGCTTCACGGGCATGCCTTCGTTTGCCGGCCACGGCATGGGTAACGATTCCTGGAAGCTGGTTTTGTTTATTCGGCACTTGCCGCAACTCACCGCGGAAGAACGGCTGGAAATGTCCAAGAATAATCCGCGAAGCCCGGCAGATCGTGCGGAAGATCAGCAGGAAGACGAATTTCTAAACGGCACAACTCCGGATAAAAAAAGCGAAACGCCTCATGCGCATCCATAATATTCTGGAGGTATAGAGTTAAGGGATTCCCATGAAACGACATTTTTTTGCTCTTGTGGCCATTTTGCTTTTCACCGCGGTCGCCGCGTCGGCGCACGGCGACAAGAAACACGTTATCGGAACCATCGAGAAAGTAAGCTCCACTTCGGTCACGATAAAAACTCGTGAAGGAAAATCAGTCGAAGTAAAGCTGCTATCGTCCACGATTTACGTCGCGCGGGTGGCGACCAGCGATAAACCGGCAGCGCTCGCGGATCTTGCGGTGGGCGAAAACGTGGTGATCCACGCCACGCCCAAGGGTGAAGAGTTGGAAGCCGACGAAGTGCGATTCTCAAGCCCAGGCGCGGCTCATCCTGCTGCACCAAAAGCCCAGCCGTAATCGCGCCCGATTTTCTTGCCGAGGGTCGGCGCAACTTCTCGCTCTATTTCCTATTCAACTCTTCAATTTCTCCTTTTCGCACCACTTCAACAACTCTCGCAACACTTTCCAGAAGTTTACGCACGAGCATTCCGGCAGGGTTCACTTGGCGCTCAGGAATTCAACAAATGGCAGGAGTGGGTTTTAAGGACCAGCCAGACGGCGCGCTGTACTTCGAGATTCAAAGTGCGCTTCGCGCTGGGTGTGAGGTGCACCGTGAATATCACTCCACCGTCCGAAGAGCCGGCAGCGTGGTCCTGCGGACCACTGGCTAGTTCGCTCTGCTGATCGGTACTTGCGGTGGTAAGAACTTGCGCGACAAACATTGCACCGCGCTGTTGCAGCGAAACTATTTTCCCGGCCAATACATTTCGCGCGCTCAACCCATGCGGAAGTTCGGTCGCCAGCAAAATGTCTCCGGCGCGAATGGCCACTCCCAAAGCGGCGCCCACGGCTTCGTAACCCAGTGGCGTTTCGATTTCGCAGCGGCTGTTTTCCAGGCGCACGCGCATGACGCCATCGGCTTCACGAATTTCAGTTACCGTGCCGCGCAGCAGGTTTTCGAAGCCCGCGGCTTGCGCCAGCGGTGAGCGGCGAGGAGCGTCCAGCACTTCCTGAGGAGTCCCCGTTCCGGCAACTTTTCCCTGATCCAGAGCGATAACCCGCTCGCCCAAAGCATCCACTTCGATGCGGCTGTGAGTGACGTACAGAATCGGAATATTCTGTGCGCCGTTCCAAACGCGAAGATCGTCCATGATGGATTTTTTCAGCCCGGCATCCAGCGCGGTAAGCGGTTCATCGAGCAGCAAAACTCGCGGAGAAGTGGCCAGGGAGCGCGCCAAGGCGACCCGTTGGCGTTCTCCGCCAGACAATTCGTCAGGCTTGCGCGCCGCAAACTTTTCGACGCGAAAAGCTTGCAGCATGTCGGCAACGCGTTGCGCGCGCGCCGATGTTTCCAGATGCGCCAGGCCGTAAGCGACGTTTTGTTGCACGCTCAAGTGCGGGAACAGCGCCAAGTCTTGAAACACGTAGGCAATGTTTCGTTTCGACGGTGGGACGTCCGTGTGGCGCTCGCTATCGAAGAAAACTTCGGAGCCAACGGCGATGCGTCCGGCATCTGGGCGCACCAGTCCGGAGATGCAATCGAGCAGTGTGGACTTTCCGGCGCCGGAAGGGCCGAAGAGAATGGTGATGCCGGGCGGAATCTCGAGCGCGACATCCAGGACAAAGCGCACATCGTCATGCGCGGAGTTGCGTGCAGAATCAGGCGTGGAGTTGCGTGCGGAGTTGCGTGCGGGGTTGCGTGCGAAGTTCCGGGCTGCGGCCCTGCCAGTGCCGGGATACTCGTTGCGCACTCGAACCGCTAGAACGGCAAGAGGGTTAGGAGCGCCGGGAGTCAGCGGGCGGCCCACGAAGCCCACATGCGGCGGCCTACCTTGCGATTCACTCCATACACTACTGCGAGCACCGCAAAAGAAATGATGAGCAGCAGCAGCGCCATGCGATTGGCTTCCGCGTATTCCATGGACTGAACCCGATCGTAAATGTCGATGGAAACTGTTCGCGTGATGCCGGGCAAATTGCCGCCAACCATTAAGACCACGCCAAATTCTCCAAGGGTGTGAGCGAAGCTGAGAACCGCGGCGGTGATGATGCCGGGAACGGATAGGGGTACGATAATTTTTGCAAAGGTGCGAAAGCGTCCGGCGCCGAGCACTGCGGAAGCGTCGAGAAGCCGGCGATCGATGGATTCGAACGCGGCGATCAGGGGCTGCACCGTGAATGGAAAACTATAAAGCACGGAAGCGAAAACCAGGCCGCTGAAGGTGAAGGCCAAACCGTGGTGCAAGAAGGCGTCGGAAATCTTGCCGATCGGGCCGCCGGGCCCGAGCGCCAGCAAAACATAAAATCCGAGGACAGTCGGCGGGAGGACCAGCGGCAAAGCGACAACGGCCTCCAGCAAGAATTTTCCGCGCCATTGTGAATACGCCAGCCAGTAAGCCAGCGGCATGCCGATCAGCAAGAGGATCGCGGATACGCAAGCAGCGAGACGCAGAGAAAGGAGTAGCGGGTCCATATTTTGTTGAAAGCGATTCTGTTCGGCCTGACTGACTGCCAATAAATAAAATTTTACGAAGTGGGTACGGTGAAACCAAAGTGTTGCAAGATTTGGCGTCCCGCGGAACTTTTCACGAAATCGAGAAATTTACGCGCGGAGTCTTTATTGTTCGAGGATTTAAGGATCACCGCGGCCTGCTTGATGGCAGGATAGGCGTCATCGGGAACATTCCATCGGTTGCCGTCTTTCATCGCCGGAGAAATCGCGAGCGATAAGGCGACCAGCCCGGCCTGGGCGTTGCCGGATTGCACGAACTGCGCGGCTTGAGAAATGTTTTCGCCGAAGACCAGTTTGGATTTTACCTGCTCATAAATTCCCGCTTGTTTCAGAGCCGCGAGGGCCGCGCGGCCGTAGGGAGCATGGTCGGGGTTAGCGACGGCAATTTTTTTAACCCGCTCGTCCAGCAAGGATTGCCATCCATTTTTCGCGACGTCGATTCCGCTGTTGGCCGGCGTCCAGATGACCAGATGTCCCAGGGCATATTCGTACAAGGTGCCCGGCTCGATTAATCTAGCAGCTTCCAACTTCCTGGGATATTCGGAATCGGCGGAGAAGAATACATCGAAGGGCGCGCCGTTTTGAATCTGGGTCATAAAATTTCCGCTGGAACCATAGGCGATGTCGAGTTTGCCGCCGCCCTGCTTCGCGAACTGGGCTTCCAGGTCGGTCATGGCGAATTTTAAATCAGCGGCGGCGGCGACTTTCAGATCCTGGGCGCGTAAGGCTGGAGCGCAGAAAAGCGCACCGAGCAGAAGAACGACCAGGCAAATGCCGATCCATTTATCGCGAGAAATCATCGTGCACCCATGCGAACGTGAGGTCCAAGGCTGCCTAGTTACGCAGCGGTTTTCCGGTTTTTAAAGTATGAGCGATGCGTTGCTGAGTTTTCTTTTCGCCGCACAACGAGACGAAGGCCTCACGCTCCAGATCCAAAATGTATTGCTCGCTGACAAATTGCGGCGAAGTGAGCGGGCCACCAGCGAGAATGTGGCCAAGTTTGCGAGCGACGACGGCATCGTATTCACTGATGTAACCGCCGCGCAGCATCATGTGGATGACCAGCTTGGCGCCAGATAAAAATTGCTCGCCGAGGATTTTGATTTGGGTGGTCTGCGCGCCATCCTTCCAGTTGGCAGCTTTGGGAGTGTAACCGCCCCGCACCAAAGCGAGCGCAGCCTGCTTGGCGTCCGCGACTACGCGATCGCGATTCATGGAAATGCCATCTTCGCGGCGTAGAAAACCAAGATCGCGGCATTCCTCGGCGCTGGTACCGACTTTAGCCATGGCGATGGTTTCGAAAATGGGCTTCATGGCGTGGAACAAATCCAAATCTTCGGGACCGGCGGCGCGTTCGTTGGCGCGAATCATCATTTCTTTTGTTCCGCCCCCGCCGGGAATGAGGCCGACACCAGTTTCAACCAAGCCCATGTAGGCTTCGGCGGCAGCCTGAATTCTTGCCCCGTGCAAACTGACTTCGCAGCCACCGCCAAGGGCCATGCCTTGCGGAGCAGTGACCACCGGCTTGGGAGCATATTTAATGGCGAGATTGGCGTTCTGAAATTGCTTCACCGCCAGATGCAATTCGTCCCACTCCTGCTCCTGCGCGCCCATGAGCACCAGCATGAGATTGGCGCCCACCGAAAAATTGACAGCCTGATTGGCGATAACCATGGCGTCGAAATCGTTGTCCAGACGCTTGAGACCTTTGTGAATCATGGCGATGAGGTCGGCGCCGATGGCGTTCATCTTGGAATGAAATTCGCAGCAGAGCACGCCGTCGCCGAGATCGATGAGGCTGGCGCCGGAGTTGCGGTCGACTTCCTTGCCTGCATCTTTCCGGGATTTCAGGATGAGGATGCCGGGGGAATCGCGAAGTTCCGAGGTCTGCCCGTCGGGTTCGACGACGGAAGTGACGCCGTTAGCGGAATGATAGAAAGAGTCGCGGCCGTTGGCGAGCAGTTTTTCGATCAGCGGAGGCAAGGAGCGGCGTTCTTTTTTGATTTGGGCCGCGAAGGCGGGGACACCCAGGGTGTCGAGCATTTCAAAGGGACCGAGCTCCCAGCCGAAACCCCAGCGCATGGCGCGGTCAACATCTTCCACGCGATCGGAAATTTCCGGGACGCGGCGGGCGGCGTACAAGCACATTTCTGAAATGGAGCCCCAGAGAAATTGCTGGGCTTTGTCGCCGGGCTGCCCGGCAAGGAGCGGGCCGAGAAGAGCGCGCAAACGTTCGCGAGTGTCTTCGATGGTTTTGCCCATCTCGAGAGAAGCGAAGCGAGCTTTCTGGCGCGGGCGATAATCCATGGTGGCGACATCGAGAGTGAGGATTTCTTTTTCGCCTTCGCCGCGCAGCTTTTTGTAAAACCCCTGGCCAGTTTTGTCGCCCAGCCATTTGCGTTTGGACATTTCCTCGAGGAGCTCGGGAACTTTATACATTTCGCGGGATTCGTCGGTTGTGGCGGTCTCGTAGATATTTTTCACCACGTGCATGAGCACGTCGAGGCCGACAATGTCGGCGGTGCGGAAGGTGGCAGATTTGGGCCAGCCGAGAGCGGGGCCGGTGCAGGCGTCGACTTCTTCGATGGTCATGCCCAGCTTGGTCATCAAACGCAAGGCGTTGAGCATGGAAAACGTGCCGATGCGATTGGCGATGAAGTTGGGCGTGTCTTTTGCGACGACCACGCCTTTACCGAGGCGGCGGTCGCAAAATTCGGCGAGGGTGTCGAGGACTTCGGGGGAAGTTTTTGGACCGGGAATAATTTCGACCAGCTTCAAGTAGCGCGGTGGATTGAAAAAATGAGTGCCGGCCCAGTGCTGCTGGAAGTCGTCGCTCATGCCTTCGGCGATGAGATGGACGGGAAGGCCGGAGGTGTTGGTGGTGACGATGGCGCCGGGCTTGCGGAACTGGGCGACGCGGGCGAGCAGACTTTTTTTGATTTCGAGATTTTCGGCGACCACTTCGATAATCCAATCGGCGTCCTGGCAGCGGGCGAGGTCATCGTCAAAATTGCCAATGGAGATTTTATCGGCGAGTGCGGCGGTGAAGAAAGAGGCGGGGCGGGATTTTTTGGCGGCGTCGAGGCCGGCGCGGACCAGTTTGTTACGGTCGGCGGGAGTGTTGGAAGCGGAGCCGGGAGGGACGATGTCGAGGAGGGTAACGGGAATGCCGGCGTTAGCGAAATGCGCGGCGATGCGCGCGCCCATGGTTCCGGCGCCGAGCACAACGGCCTTTTCAATGCGACGTTTCATGAGCGCCTTTTGCAGAGTTGGTACGGACGGACAGGTTACAAAACCAACATACACGGGTCAATCGAACTGACACAAACGGCGCAAGCGCCTAGACTGGATTCAAGATGGCTGAACCGGTCATATCCAGCGTGATGCGTCGGTGGCAGGACGAACGGAACAAGATTGCGCTTGGCGCAGATGGCGCGGCGCGCGATCTTCCGGCGCGGCCGAAGGTCGGGCTGGCGTTGGCGGGAGGCTTCGCGCGCGGTATTTCGCATATTGGAGTGTTGCGGGTGCTGCGCGATGCCGGGATTCACATCGATGCGGTGGCGGGAACCAGCGTGGGAGCGCTGATTGGAGCGGCCTACTGCGCGGGAACACCACTGGAAGAGATGGAGCGCATCGGGGCGGCCACCAGCTTCACGGATTTCGGACGATGGACGCCTTCGTGGCTGGGGCTGGCGACGAATCAGCGGCTGGAAAAATATCTGGCGCGGCTTACGCCGGCGAAACACTTTGAGGATCTGGTTACGCCGCTGGCGATTGCGGCTACGGACATCAACGCGGGAATTACGATTTACTACACGCGGGGAGAACTGCTGCCGCCGTTGCGGGGATCTTGCGCTTATCCCGGGCTGTTTGTGCCGATTCAGTTTGAAGGCCGCACCCTGGTGGATGGCTTTCTGACGTCACCGGTGCCGGTGGAAGGGGTTTCGCTGCTGGGCGTGGATATTGTGATTGCGGTGTACCTGGAACCTTCCAGCCTGGAGCCGCCGCGGACGTTCACGGACGTGTTGAGCCGGTCGTTCAATATTATTCAAAGGCATTCGGATCTGGCGTGGCGGCAGCAAGCGGACGTAATCATCGAGCCGGATATGAAAACATTTGTGTGGGACGATTTTACGCGCACGCCGGAATTGGTGGCGTCCGGCGAGGAAGCGGCCCGAGCCGCGCTGCCGCAGATTCGCGAATTGCTGGGAACGGACAAGAGCGAAGTAAACGTGGCGAAAAGCGATGCTCCCGCGCACAAATAGATAGCGTTCACTATTTAGTCGGGATCTCTACCACGTCCACTGCTACTTCTACCAATACAGGTTGGCCTTCGCCTTTGCCGCGTTGATTCAGCCAGGCGGCCAGGCCTTCGGCGAAACGTTCGGGAGTGAGGCGGAAACTGGATTCGATTTTTCCGTCGGCGATGGGGAGAGTGTCATCGAACTCGGCGGCGTTGGTGAAATTGCGCATGCAGAATTGATCGAGCCATTCGAGGGGGCAAGGTTTTGCGGCGCCGCGAATCACAACGCTGACATTAAATTTTTGAGCGTACATTTGGCCGCTGGTGTTGAGCTTAAAAATTGAGGCTGCTGGATTAGAAAAGCACGGCACGAAAAAGCGGGAACGTGACGTTCCCGCTGGTGAAGCCCGCTGAATGATCAGATTTAGCCGGAGGCGCCAGGCGTCAGCTTTTGATGCGCGCGGACGTTTCACGGAATGGGCCAAGCCCATGGCTTCAAGGGTCCAGATAAAGTACCAGCCGATGTCCGGCTGCCACCAACGCAAACCGAGACGGGCCGAGCCCGCATGAGTGTGATGATTCTTGTGCCAGTTTTCTCCCCAGGCGGCCAGTTGAAAAGGACCAAGCCACCAGACGTTTTTGCTGGAGTCGCCTTCGGCCACGTGATCCAGATGGGTCAGGCTGTTCACGAAACATTGCATGTGCAGGGTGTAGACCAGGCGAATGGCGCCGAGCCAGAAAAAGCCCATCCAGCCGAAACCCAAAAGCGGCCAATGAAGATCGACAAGATAATGACCGGAGTTTCCGCGTAGCCCCAGATTTTATAAATGCCCTCGATTTAGTTCGGGCGCCCAGCGTTGCTGTCGGCGGGTGGGGTTTGATACAGCCAGCGGAGATGCGCCCACCAGAAGCCGCCCTGTTTGGGACTGGAGATATCGTTCGGAGTGTCGGTGGTGGAGTGGTGCAGCCGATGGTAGGCCACCCAACTGGCAGGGTGCCCGGAGGCATTGAAGACGGCCCAGAAAATCAGGATTTGCTCGACGAAGCGATTGGTCTTGAGAGTCTTGTGCGCGAGCATGCGGTGATAACAAACGGTGGTTCCCAAGCCGCCAAAAGCGACGAATAGAGCAGCAAGTCCCAGAACTTTCAAGCTGGGGAGCGGAAACAAGATGATTCCGACAACCGCCAGACGTGAATTAAAACCAGAAAAGTGAAAACTCCTTCTTTGCGGCGTACGGGCTTCCAGATTGGACGGTCCCATGGCCGGGCTTGTGCAGTTGCAACTTGATTCATGAACTCTCCGGATGAGCTTGGCGCGATGCCAGGCGGTGATGTAGAGGCGCTTTCTTTCAGATACCTATACACCATACCATTTTCATGGCGTTGTGCATTCGCATCTATACAAAAAGAGACAGTTTTTAGTTACGGGCGCATTAAAATTTAATTTCGCATTCCGGAATGCAGCGAGTGTTTAGATGCCAGCGTCCGGTAGAAGGAAATAACAGACACAGGGTATTTTCGGCACAGGCACAATGTGAGCTACTGATGTTTCTCCTACAAATGGAAAGGGACCCAGAAAATTGCGCTACTTTTGTCTGATTTCCGATTACGACGGCACGCTGGCTCACGATGGGCAGGTACTGCCAAGCACGCTGGAAGCGCTGAAGCGCGTGAAGGCTTCGGGGCGCAAATTGATTTTGGCCACGGGCCGGGAATTGCCGGAACTGTTGCGGGTGTTTCCGGAGACGGCGATCTTCGATCTGGTGGTGGTGGAGAATGGAGCGCTGCTGTACAACCCGGCCACCGAGGAAAAGCGGTTGCTGGCTCCCGCGCCGCCGGCGGCGTTCGTGAAAGAGTTGCGGCGGAGAGAAGTGCTACCACTTTCGGTGGGCGAATCGATTGTGGCCACCTGGCATCCGCACGAGACTACGGTGCTGGAGGTAATCCGGTCGCAGGGATTGGAACTGCAAGTCATCTTTAACAAGGATGCGGTAATGATTCTGCCGTCGGGCGTAAACAAAGGAACCGGGGTGCGGGTGGCGCTGGAAGAGCTGGGGCTATCCACGCACAACGCGCTGGGCGTGGGGGATGCGGAGAATGACCACGCGTTTCTGGGTATCTGCGAGTGCAGCGTGGCGGTGGGCAATGCCCTGCCAATTTTGAAGGAACGCGCGGACGTGGTGACAGAGAAAGATCGCGGGGAAGGCGTGGAAGAGATTATCGAGCAATTGCTGGCCGACGATCTGCGAAGTTTGCAACCGCGCATGAAGCGGCACGAAATCCTGCTGGGGCATACGGGAGACAACCAGGAATATCGGCTGAGCCCGTACGGCACGCGCGTGGTGGTGACCGGGCCGTCGGGGGGCGGGAAGTCCACGGTGGTTACGGCGCTGGTGGAGCGGCTGATTCAGAACCAGTATCAGGTGTGCGTGATCGATCCCGAAGGCGATTACGACGATTTTGGGCAATTCGTCACGCTGGGGGCGCCGGATCGCATCCCGGGAGTATCGGAAATCCTGGAAGTGCTCAAGAATACCGGCACTTCGTTGAGCATCAATATGCTGGGCGTGCCGTTAGCGGACCGGCCCAATTATTTTCTGGGAATGCTGCCGCGACTGCAGGAATTGCGGGCCAAGACGGGGAGACCGCACTGGATCGTGATCGATGAAGCCCATCATCTTTTGCCGGTGGAGCTGGATTCGGCAAATTTAACAATTCCTTCGAGTTTGGGCAGTTTTGCGATGATTACCGTGCACCCCAAGAGCGTGTCGCGAGCGTTGCTGGAAGCGTTGACTTGCGTGATTGCCATCGGGCCGAAGCCGGAAGAAATTATCCGGGAGGTGAACAAGGGGGCGGATAAAAGCTGGGCGCTCCCGCAGGCGGCAGCGAGCGGCAAGGCTGGGACAGAGGTGAAATCGGGGGAAATTCTGGTATGGCAACTGCCGGAAGCGAACAGCCCGGTAAAGGTGGTGCTGGAAAAAGCCAAGGCGGAGTTGCGGCGCCACAAGCGTAAATATGCGGCTGGGGAGTTGGGAGAGGATAAGAGTTTTTATTTTCGCGGGCGGGACGGAAAGCTGAACCTGCGGGCGCAGAATTTAAACTTGTTTGCGCAGATCGCCGAGGGCGTGGACGACGACACCTGGAGCTACCACCTGAAGCAGAAAGACTATTCGGTGTGGTTTCGCGAGGCGGTGAAAGACGATGCGGTGGCGGATGAGATTGCCGGGATTGAGCGGGATGGGAATCTGCAGGCCGCGGAAAGCCGCAAACGAATATTGGAAACAATTCGCAGGCACTACACTAGCGCAGCGTAAAGTTGCC
Organism: uncultured Acidobacteriota bacterium; assembly: GCA_963732705.1. GTDB lineage: Bacteria > Acidobacteriota > Terriglobia > Acidiferrales > UBA7541 > Acidiferrum. The sequence continues at coordinate 369,125 of CAVTAN010000004.1, forward strand.
TTGAACTCGGCGGCCTGGAAAAGCCCAATGGGGCGAATAACGTTTCTCTGAACCGGCCTTACAGGAAAGACCTTATTGAAGGGGTCGGCGACTGTCGCTATCTTCGATTTATTATTTTCGCTTCTACAACCTCACAAAGGGTAGGCGCTTGGCCCCGAACACAAGTGCCTATCCTCCCTCCTCTCCTTTCTGGTTTCCTTGCTCTAACGTCCTCTGGCTTAAAGTAAATTAATCTTCAACGGAACTAAAAAAGCGCTGCCTGCTTGCGCGTAAACGAATTGCTAACATAAACTGAATTGTCTTCACGCTGTCCGCCATCGAGCTATTTTCCCTCCGCGTGAACAAGCTGGCGGGCCGGGTAAGCGGGCCATCCGGACACATAGTGATTGGCAACGGGTAGCAGCGGACACAATCGAAGGGGAACGTTTTGGGCACTCCACTGGAAAACTGGATCGAGGAAGCCGCCAAGCTGACGAGGCCGGATCGCATTGTTTATTGCGACGGCTCGGAGGGCGAAAATCAGCAGATCCTGGAGGAGATGCTGCGCGACAGCGCGTCGCTGCAGCTGAACGAGAAAACCTACCCGAACTGCTACCTGCACCGCAGCAGCCCAAACGATGTGGCGCGCACCGAGCACCTCACGTTCATTGCCGGACCGAATAAAGAAGATGTGGGGCCCACCAATAACTGGATGGATCCGGACGGCGCGAAACATAAGGTGGGGGTGCTTTTTAATGGAGCGATGCGCGGGCGGACCATGTATGTGATTCCTTATTTCATGGGTCCGGTGGATTCGCCGTTAAGCAAAATTGGAGTGGAGGTTACGGATAGCCCGTACGTGGTCGCGAACATGCGGATCATGTCGCGAATGGGAAAGGTGGCGCAGGAACGGCTGGGGAACTCCGAGGATTTCGTGGCTGGTTTGCATTCTCTCGGCGACCTGGACCCGATGCGGCGGTACATTGTGCATTTTCCGCAGGAGAAGCTGATCTGGAGCGTGGGGTCGGGGTACGGCGGCAATGCGCTGCTGGGAAAGAAATGCTTCGCACTGCGGATTGCCAGCTACATGGCGCGGGATCAGGGTTGGATGGCGGAGCACATGCTGATCCTGGGGCTGGAAGCGCCGGGCGGGAAAGTGACGTACATGGCGGCGGCGTTCCCGAGCGCGTGCGGGAAGACCAACCTGGCGATGATGGTTTCAGCGCTGGAGAGCCAGGGGTACCGGGTCTGGACCGTCGGGGACGACATCGCCTGGATGAAAATCGGCGCGGACGGATATTTGCACGCGATCAATCCGGAGGCAGGCTTTTTTGGAGTGGCGCCGGGAACCGGGTTTCAGACCAATCCAAATGTGATGGAAGCGATCCATCGCAACACCATTTTTACCAATACGGCGATGACTGCGGAAGCAGAACCCTGGTGGGAAGGAATCGGAGGCGCGGCGCCCGGCGGTTTGATCAACTGGAAAGGCGATGCCTGGGATCCCTCGAAAGGCGCGGCAGCGCATCCGAATTCGCGATACACAGTGCCGGCGCAGCAGTCACCCAGCATTTCTCCCAAGTGGGAAGCACCGGAAGGCATTCCGATTTCCGCGTTTATTTTTGGAGGCCGGAGGGCGCGGCTGGCACCGCTGGTGTACGAGTCTTTTAATTGGCAACACGGAACGTTTGTGGGCGCGACGATGGCGTCGGAGACTACCGCGGCGGCCACCGGAGAAGTGGGAATTACGCGGCGAGATCCCATGGCGATGCTGCCCTTTTGCGGGTATAACATGGCGGATTATTTTGGGCACTGGCTGGAGATGGGCAAGAAGATTCCGCACCCGCCGAAAATTTTTCATGTGAACTGGTTCCGGCGGGGCGCGGACGGAAAGTTTTTGTGGCCGGGATTTGGGGAGAATGTGCGGGTATTGAAGTGGATCCTGGAGCGGGTGGAAGGGCGCGGCGCGGCCGAAGAAACGCCCATCGGTTATGTGCCTGCGCGCGGGGCGTTGACGCTGGATGGATTGCAGCTGGCGCCGGGAGCGCTGGAGGAATTACTGAGGGTTGATCCGGAGGATTGGCAAGCGGAATTGGACGATACCGGGCAATTCTTCGAGAAATTTGGAGCGCGGCTGCCGCGCGAGATACGCGAAGAGCACGAAAAACTCTCGCGAAGATTACAGCCCACCGTTACGGCGTAGCCGACCCTTCCAGGAAGTTGACCAGCCGACAAAATTCCGGGGCTTCCGGTCAGGGCCTTGAAAACAAACATTCCCTAAGCGTGTTCTTTCGCGTTCCATTTTCTATCGTGCAACGAAAAAAAAGCCTCACCCTGAGTTACCTCGGGTGAGGCTTTTGAGCAGCAGAAGGAAATTTCTGCTAGTTGGGCATCAAGACGGTGTCGATGACGTGGATGACGCCATTGGAGCACATGATGTCGGCCTTGGTGACTTTGGCATTGTTGACCATGACGGTGCCGCCGGTGGCGCTAATGGTTACGGGCTGGCCGTTGACGGTTTTGGCGGAGGTCATTTTCATGACCTGGGCGGCGGTGACCTTACCAGAGACAACGTGATAGGTAAGGATGGCGGTGAGTTTTTCTTTGTTTTCGGGCTTGAGGAGCTCATCCACGGTTCCGGCGGGCAATTTAGCGAAGGCCGCGTCAGTGGGAGCGAAGACGGTGAAAGGACCTGGGCCCTTGAGAGTGTCTACCAAGCCAGCAGCTTGAAGCGCGGCGGCCAGAGTTTTGAAAGAACCGGCGGCCACCGCGGTGTCCACGATATCTTTGGTCGCGGCTTGTTTGGGAGCGGCAAAGGATTGCAGCGATAGAGAAAGAATCAGGCCCGCGGCGACGGTCAGGAAGGCCGCATTTACGATGTGCTTGCGATTGCTTTTCATTTTATCTCCTTAGATTTTGCAGCGATTTGCAGTTTTGTTCGGCAGCCGTGGGCACTTGATTGAATCGAGCGCGACACGGCTGCCGTCTTGCATTGTTTGAGAACTAGCGGGAGTGCTGCATAGCCGGCTGGGAGTGCCAGCGCTGTTGAATGCCCTTGAAGCTGACGGCCTGATAGATGCCGGACAAGGCGACCAAGCCATAGACGACGGCGCTAAGCGTGGACACCTGGCCAAACTTCATACCGAAGAGTGCGGCCACTAAATCGAAATGCGCGACGGCGACCAGACCCCAATTGAGAGCGCCGATGACGACGAGCACGGCGGCGAGAACATCGAGTTTCTTCATGACACTTTCCTCCACAAATTTAGTTGAAATTTCCGGACTGCATGTTTAACTATAGAGAACAAATATTTAACTACAAGGAAAAGTGGTCGTAATGTGCAAATCGAGTGAATGGCAGTTAAATGGGGAGCAGGGTTTTGCGCGGTAGTTAAACGAGGAGGTTTCCGATGCTGACGGATACGCTGAGCCGAGGTTTACGAGATTACGGAATTGGAGGCAAAGTTCACGGGTTGAGGATGAAAAAGAAGATGGGGCTGGTGGAACTGGGGCGGCATACCGGGCTGTCGGCAGCGATGCTCTCGAAGGTGGAGCGGGGCAAACTGTTTCCGACGCTGCCGACACTGCTGAGGATCGCGCTGGTGTTCAGCGTGGGGCTGGAATATTTTTTTTCGGACGACCAGAAGAGCAAAGTGGTGGCCATCGTGCGGCGCAAGGAACGCAAACGGTTTCCGGAGCGCGCCGATGGGCGGGACATCTCGTTTTACTTTGAGTCGCTGGACTTCGCGGCGGTGGAGCGCAAGATCAACGCATATTACGCGGAATTTCAACCGCTGGAGGTTGGGAAAGCGCGGGCGCACCAGCATGGGGGAATCGAGTTTCTGTCGGTGTTGCGAGGCAAACTGGAGCTGCAGGTGGGGACGGAAATGCACGTGCTGGAATCGGGGGACTCGATTTATTTCGATTCTTCCCTGCCGCACTGGTACCGGCGAGCGAGCCGGAAGCGGTGCAGCGCAATGGTGGTCACAGCACCGTAGGCGGCGGGGGCCAAGCGGCGATGGCGCGATGACGTACTTTCGCAGCGAAGGTACACGAAAAGCCCGATGGGTGCGGGGAACCCCAGCGCCTAACATCGCAAGCGGTTAGCACTGAATTTTACAGGAGAAATGCGATGGCGTTTTTATGTCCCCGAAAAGAAATGCAAGCGGTCAGGAAATTTAAATTACGAAGCATGCGAGTGGCAGGCGCAGCATTGAGCGGTCTGGCGCTGATGGGCGCGACGCAGGTGCGGGCGCAAAACGCAGAAACCACACCGGATAAGAGATTGCAAAGCGCGACGGCGTCTTTCCGGGAAGTGATGCATGAGCCGGACAAGGGCATTCCACTGGATCTTTATGATAAGGCGCGATGCGTGGTGATTATTCCGGGAGTGAAGAAAGCGGCGTTCATCGTGGGCGGGAAATATGGGCGCGGATTTGTGTCTTGCCGGCGAAACGGGAACGGGCGATTTGGAACCCCGGCGGCGGTGCGTATCGAGGGCGGAAGCTACGGATTGCAGATCGGCGGGTCGTCCACGGATGTGTTCATGTTGATCATGAATGAAGGCGGAATGAAGAAACTGTTGTCGGATAAGTTTACGATCGGCGGCGAAGCGCAGGCTGCCGCGGGGCCGGTGGGCAGAGATGCGAGCGCGAATACGGACGTGCTGCTGCATGCAGAGATCTTATCGTGGTCGCGGTCGCGGGGACTGTTCGCGGGATTGTCACTGGAAGGGTCGACGCTGCGACCGGACAAGAGCGAGGACAATAAGCTCTACGGCGAGCAGGTGACGAACGAAGATATCCTGCAAGGCGAATTGAAGGCGCCGCGCGGGGCCCGGCCGCTGATCGCGGAATTGAACCGCTACAGGAGCACCGGAGGCCGCGGGGATATCAATGCGTCGTTGCGCGAAAAGGGCGGGCGGATGACGCTTTCGAACGTGCACTTCGAGACCGGGAAAGCGGATATCACGTCAGACTCGGAAGCTTCGCTGAACGAAGCGGTGACGGCGTTGAAGGAGCACGCGGACTGGAACATTCGCGTGGAAGGGTTTACCGACAACGTGGGCAAGAAAGAAGCGAACGTCAAACTTTCGAACGACCGGGCGGAAGCGGTGATGAACTGGCTGGCCGATCATGGGATTGACCGGGCACGGTTGAGCGCCAAGGGTTACGGAGAGGCGCGGCCAGTGGCCAGCAATTCTTCGGAAGCGGGACGGGCCAAGAACCGGCGCGTGCAGTTGGTGCGGATGTAAGCACGAGCGGTGCGGGTGCGCAACAAAGTTACACACTCCTGACGGACGGAAGCCGAGAAGGCCGCGAATTTATTCGCGGCCTTTTTTGTGGGAGACTCGCGTGTGGATTAGCTGGCGTACCGGACAACTTACTGTTGAGAAAGGCACCGGATAGGGCAGGTGCGGCTGCCGATCAGGCGCGGGCTTGTACTGCGCCCAGGGCTTTTCTGACGACGGGAGCTACGCCGCGACCGAGGATCTGGATGGCATTGAGCATCTTCTGATGGGGCAGCGTGGAGACGCCCATCTGGAAGGTGAGGCGGGAGATGCCGCCGAGAGCTTCGTTGAGGTAGAGAATCTTTTTCGAGACGGTCTCCACGTCGCCGATCATCAATGCGCCCTTGGGCCCGCGCAAAGCGTCGAATTGCGGGCGAGTGGTGGGAGGCCAACCGCGTTCCTTGCCGATTTCCGTGAAGGTGCGGGCATAACCGGGATAAAAATCGTCGGCGGCCTGGGCGGTGGTATCGCCGAGAAAACCGATCATATGCAGGCCGACCTTCAGTTGCTCGGGGCTGTGGCCGCTGCGCTGGCCGGCTTCACGATATAGATCGATGAGCGGGCGGAAGCGGTGGGGCTCGCCGCCAATGATGGCGACCATGAGAGGGAGGCCGAGCATACCGGCACGCACGAAGGAGGCCGGGGTGCCGCCGACGCCGACCCAGATGGGCAAGGGATTTTGCAGCGGGCGGGGATAGATGGGCTGGCCGGTGAGCGCGGGGCGATGCTTGCCGGACCAGGTTATTTTGGTGTTGTCGCGGATGGCGAGAAGGAGCTCAAGTTTTTCCGCGAAGAGCGAATCGTAGTCTTCGAGCTGGAGGCCGAAGAGCGGAAAGGACTCGATGAAGGAGCCGCGGCCGGCAACAATTTCAGCGCGGCCCCTGGAGATCAGGTCGAGAGTGGCAAATTCCTGGAAGACGCGCACGGGGTCGGCGGCGCTGAGGACGGTGACGGCGCTGGCGAGCCGGATATTTTTGGTGCGTGCGGCCGCCGCGGCGAGAATGATGGTGGGCGCGGAATCCAGAAATTCCTCGCGATGATGTTCGCCAATGCCGAAAAGGTCGAGGCCGACGGCGTCGGCGAATTCGATTTCGGCGAGCAGTTCACGCATGCGGTTGGCGGGGGTTACCGTGAGACCGTTGGCGGGATCGGAGATAGCAGCTGCGAAACTGTCGATGCCAATTTCCATGGAAGAGCCTCTCGTTGATGCGGATCCCTTAAGCGAGCCTCCAGGACGGGAGGCTCGGGCTGGGCGTCGAGCAGATAGATGATCGGAACGCAGTTTTGTGCGCATGGTTGTTGGGCGAAGTCGTCACGCGGTTCAGCGCGGGGTCAATTGAACGAGTAAATCGCGCTGACTAGGGTGCGGGTCAGGCTGCGCGGGGAACGAAGATGCCCGCGAGATACTGCTTGTTGCGGACGGCCAGGACGGCCCACAGAGCCACAACGACGATGGCCAAGGGGAGTCCAGCTGGCGCCATGAAAGCATGGAAGAAGATAATATTCGCCAGCACGGGGCCGAGCAAGACGAGAGCCAGGGGGACGAAGCGGTTCAGCAAAAGGAGAAGGCCGCCAGCGACTTGAAGGCCAAAAATGATTACCCAGTAGTGAGAAGCGAAGATCGCGCCCATGAATTGGCCGGCGACTCCGGTGGGGGGCGGGAGAGGGATGAAGTGAAGAAAACCGTTCAAGCCGAAAACAACGAAAAGCAGACCCAGAAGCAAGCGAGCGATGGAAGCAGCGATTTTCATTTTTGTCTCCTCAAGATCGAAATGTGGTTAGTGGCTTACCCGGGTGTCTAAGGTGCAGCTCCGGGACCTAAAACATCGGATGAAGCATAACCAACAACCGTTGCATATATTATCAGGCTGGTGGTTGATAAGCAACAGGTGATGATTATCTGGTATAATGAACGGCAGGAAGAGGGTTCTATGTTGCATTCCGATTGCGAACGACTGGATCCGCGCATCCGCAGGACGCGTGGGCTGTTGCATGAAGCGCTGCGCAAGCTGTTGGAACAAAAGGAATTCGATCAGATTTCCGTTCAGGACATTACCGAGGCGGCGACGCTGAACCGGGCGACCTTCTATGCGCATTACGAGGACAAGTTTGCGCTGCTGGAGGAATTGATCCGGGTAAATTTCCTGAAGCTGCTGACCGAACGGGACGTGCATTTCGACCACACGTGTGCGACGGCGCTTCGGATAGTTATTCTAGCGGTGTGCGACTACCTGGTGGAACTGGAAAAGACGCCGGCGGTGAAGCAGCGGCAATTCGAGCCGTTTGTGGAGGCCACGGTGATCGATCAGATCAAGCTGGTTTTGCTGGACGGATTTCAGCAGCACCCGGTGGAGCGAAGCATTCCGGCGGAGATGATTGCGGCGACCGCCAGTTGGGCGATTTACGGGGCAGTGAAGGAGTGGGTGAATACGACGGAGCGAGTGGCTGCGGAGGAGTTTGTAGCGGTGGCTGCGGAGCTGGTCAAGCCGGTATTGATGGGTGGAGTTACGGGTTCGAAGGAACAAGCCGCCGGAGCGATAAAGGCCGGCGAAGAACAACTGGCGTGAAATTCACCTAGTAATTTGCGACGGGAAGATAGCGGCGCATGGGTAGCCGGCGCACGTTTCATTGCCGGTCGGCTAAGTGCCGGTCGGGGATTTGCGCCGTGCCGGCTTAGAGGCCGCCGACACGCTTGGTGCGCGGAGCCACCGGCGGGCTGTCCTCGGCTTCGTGAGGATGGGCATCGCGTTCGACGCGAAAATCGGGCTGGCTCTGGAGCAGGCGGACGCAACGATTCCAACGCAAAATGCTATCGTCGTTTCCGGGCGGGCGGAGTTGCTCGGCTTTGGCGAAGCAGCGCATGGCTTCTTCTACCAGGGGCAGCAGAATGTGGGCGGAGTAGCCGCTGCGAAGCTGGGCTTTGGCGCGGCGCTCGTGAAGCAAGCCGGTGTAGTAGAAACGCTCGTAGTCGTCGCGCAGGGCCTGAAAGATTTCAGCGGCTTCGGCGTAGCGGTCGCCGGCAAAGCCGGTGAACTGGTCGGTGATGGATAGGCCGAGCAGGCGGCGAGCGAGCTGGCTGTCCGAGTCGACGGAAAGAATGTCGCGACAGATGGATTCAGCTTCCTCAGGCTCGTTGAGGTAGCGATAAAGCTCGACCTTGGCGACGGCTTCGGCGATTCCCGCGCGGGAAATTTTCTTCAGCTCCACATCCAGCTTCGGTTCGTGATCCATAACACCTCCGGTACGTTTCCAGTGGCGATGCCGTGCATGCTGTGGCCGCGGCCGCGATTAGCGCTGCAGCTAATTGGTTTTCACTTTTCCTTTGGAGCCGCGCAGCTTGCGAAACAGCATGGTCAAGGGATCGTAGAATTCATCGACTACGCGTTCCTTGAGGGGAATGATGGCGTTGTCGGTGATGTGAATTTCTTCGGGGCAAACTTCGGTGCAGCATTTAGTGATGTTGCAAAGGCCGAGGCCGAGGTCGTCTTTCAGGAGGCGGGTACGGCTGGCGCCATCAAGCGGATGCATTTCCAGGCCGGCGACGCGGACAAAGAAGCGGGGACCGGCGAACTGTTCTTTTTTATCGTGATCGCGGAGGACATGGCAAACGTCCTGGCAGAGGAAGCATTCGATGCACTTGCGAAATTCCTGGACGCGATCGACGTCGAGCTGAGAGATTTTCCATTCGACACCTTCCTTAGGCTGGAAGGGGGGGATTTTTTTGTTTACGCGGTAATTCCAGGAAACGTCAGTGACCAAGTCCTTGATTTTCGGGAAGGCTTTGAGGGGCATGACGGTGATGGGCTGATCTTTAGGAAGGTCGTCCATGCGGGTTTTGCAGGTGAGGCGGGGGCGGCCATTCACTTCGGCGGAACAGGAGCCGCACTTCCCTGCTTTGCAATTCCAACGGACGGCTAGATCGGGTGCGAGGTGGCCCTGGATGTAATGCAGCGCGTCGAGGACGACCATGCCGGGAGCGACAGGAACGGAATAATCCACGGTGGCGCCGCCGTTGGAGTCTCCACGGAAAACGCGCAAGAGGGTTTCGGCAACGGGCGCGTCAGTCTCAAGGAGCGCACCGGAGTTGGTGTCGACGATGGCGCCGGGCGCATCGGTTTCGGACATCGAGAGATCGTTATCCATTTTTATCTCCGCTTTTATCTCCGCTTTTATCTCCGCTTTTATCTCCGCGAACTGGTGGGCGCAAAATCAAGATGGGTTCACTCCTGAGCCAGAATTTCCTTAAGTTCCTGCGGGATGGGCTCGATGGGCGATTCGCGGCGCAGCATTTCGCCGCCTTGTTGAACAATGATGTTGTGCTTGGCGCCCCAAGCGGGGTCCAGATCGGGATGATCGATGCGACTGTGTGCGCCGCGGCTTTCGGTGCGGGCGATGGCGCTTTTAGTGACGGCTTCGGAAATGATGAGCATGGATTGCAGGTCGCGCGAAAGGTGCCAGCCGGGATTGAAGAGGCGGGAACCTTCGACGCTGGCGGCGGAGGCGCGGGCTTTCAACATCTGGAGTTCGGTCATGGCGCGCTCGAGGTCTTCGGCGGTGCGGAAGATTCCCACGAGGCTCTGCATGACGGTTTGCAAATCGCGATGAACGGCGTAAGGGCTTTCACCGGTATGGGCGAAAGGCGCGAGCAAATCTTTTTCGGCTAGCTGCATTTGGGCGTTGTCGAGCACAGCGTAGGGCGTTTTTTTGGCGTGGGCGGCGGCAGCCAAGCCAGCGCGACGACCGAATACGAGTAAATCGGAGAGAGAGTTTCCGCCCAAGCGATTCGAACCATGCAGGCCGGCGGCAGCTTCTCCGGCGGCAAAGATTCCCGGGACGGTGGACTGACCGGTTTCGGCGTCGACTTTGATGCCGCCCATCATGTAATGGCAGGTGGGGCCGACCTCCATGGGTTCTTTGGTGATGTCCACGTCGGCCAATTCCTTGAACTGGTGATACATGCTGGGGAGCTTTTTCTTCACGTACTCGGCGGGCTTTTGGGAGATGTCGAGGTACGCGCCGCCGTGCTCGGTGCCGCGGCCTTCGCGGACTTCTGTGTAGATGGAGCGGGCGACCACATCGCGAGTGGAGAGCTCCATGCGCTTGGGGTCGTATTTTTCCATGAAGCGCTCGCCGAGTTTATTGCGAAGAATGCCGCCTTCCCCGCGCACCGCCTCGGTGACCAGGATGCCTTGCACGCCGGGGGGCCAGACCATGCCGGTGGGATGGAACTGCACAAATTCCATGTCCATCAATTCGGCGCCAGCTTCGTAAGCCAGGGCCATGCCATCGCCGGTGTATTCCCAGGAATTGGAAGTGACGGTCCAGGCCTTGCCGATGCCGCCGGTGGCGATGACGACGGACTTGGCTTTGAAAACGATGAAGCGACCATTTTCGCGCCAGTAGGCGAAGGCGCCGGCGAAGCGGCCGTCTTCGATTAAGAGACGGGTGACGGTGCATTCCATGTAGCAGTCGACGCCCTGCTGCACGCCGCGATCCTGAAGAGTGCGAATCAATTCAAGGCCGGTGCGGTCTCCGACGTGGCACAGGCGCTTGAAGGTGTGGCCACCGAAAGCGCGTTGTAGGATGGCTCCGGATTCGGTGCGATCGAAAAGAGCGCCCCACTGCTCGAGTTCGCGGACGCGTTCGGGGGCTTCCTGGGCGTGGAGTTGAGCCATGCGCCAGTTGTTGAGCATTTTGCCGCCGCGCATGGTGTCGCGGAAATGGGCTTTCCAATCGTCGGCGGGATCGACGTTGGCCATGGCCGCGGCGATGCCGCCTTCGGCCATGACGGTGTGGGCTTTGCCGAGAAGCGATTTGCAAACCACGCCGACGGAAGCACCCTGGGCCAGGGCCTCAATGGCCGCGCGCAGTCCAGCGCCGCCGGCGCCGATAATCAATACGTCGTGTTCGCGTACTTCGTAATTGGCGGTCACAGAAGCCTCAGGTCAGAGATGGCACCGCTGGCCACCAAGCGAATGTATAAATCGGCGCAGCCCACGGAAATCAAGCTGGCCCAGGCGAATTGCATGTGGCGCTCGTTGAGGAAGGAAAAACCGCGCCAGGCAGCGGCGCGCGAAGAACCAAAAGAAGCGCAGGAAAAACAATCCAGCTTGCCGCCAGCCAAATGACGAAGGGAATGACAGGACAAGGTGTAAAAGGAAAGCAGGGTGACATTGAACAAGAGGATCAAGCTGCCGACGCCGATGCCGAAGCGGCCGTCGAAGAAAAATGCCTTGATGGCATCGTGCCACAGGAAAGCGAGAAAGATAATTGCGAGATACAAAAAGTAGCGATGCACGTTTTGCAGGATGAAGGGAAAGGCGGTTTCGCCGCGGTATTTGCGATTGGCAGGCTCCCCCACGGCGCAGGCGGGAGGATCGAGAAAAAATGCCCGATAGTAGGCTTTGCGGTAGTAGTAGCAAGTGGCGCGAAATCCGAGTGGGCCGGCAAGCACGAGCAATGCGGGGGAGAGCGGCCACCAGCGATGCTGGGGATCAATCAAGGGAGAATAAAAAGGCGAGAGGTAGGGTCCCCAGGAGTAGAAGGCGCCTTCGAAGGCGCGCAGCGTGGCATAGAGACCAAATCCGCCAAGCAAAATAATTACGGGCAGAAGCTCAAGCCACCAGGAATCGCGCCGCAAGGTAGAGCCCAGGCGCGAATCGGGGAGAGGAGTTGGCGTGCCAGACATCAGGTGCCTCCGAGTGAGGAGTAGCCTATGCAAAAAAGCGATTTTTTAACACGATTATCTTGAGAAGCGCGGAATTATTCGTGGAAGTGGAAAATGCGGGCAGCTGAGAAAAAATGGCGGAAGGGGTGTGATTTCAAAGAATGGTCTCGATTTCGGAATCGATGGCGACGTGGGTGACGACTTCCCCGTTGATCAGGAAGGGCATGCCGTCGAGTTCGCTGAAATGGAGGAAACGGCTGATGTGGTAATCCTCGTCGAAATTGGCGAATACTTTTTCGGTTTCCGCACGGGTAAATTCAAAAGCGGCGAGCGGTACGGGCTTGCCAAAGTCCTGGGCAAGGGCGCGATAGCGATCCACCAGTTCTCGAAGCGATAGCATGGACGCCCGGCGTGTACCTTTAGAACTCATATGTTGCAATTAGCATAACGCTGACGATAAGTGTACTGCCCGGACCTTCACAAGGAAAGAACCTAACCCGGCTATACTTTCAGGCGATTGGGGTACGGCGCGGGCTTGCCAGGCGCGAAGAGGAACAGATCACGTGGGTACAGCGATTAAGATGATTGGGAAACGGGTGGAATGCGGCGGCTGGGTGGGGCTCTTTATGGCTATGGCGTTGCTGCTGGGTGCCCAGGGCGCGGCTGGTCAAGAACGAGAAAAAGCGCGCTCCGGCGATATTCTGCAGCAGCTCAATGAGTCTATTGAAGGGCTGGTGCAGCGGGTGTCACCCACGGTGGTACAGATTTTGGTTACGGGCTATGGATCAGCGGAAGAAAACGAACGAGGACAGACGGATTTAGTGGTTGGGAGGCGGCGAGCAATCGGGTCGGGAGTGATTGTGGATCCCGAAGGATATATTGTTACGAATGCGCACGTGGTGAGTGGGGCGCAAAATATTGAGGTGCTGGTGCCACCGCAGCCCATGCCATCGGCGCCGCTGGATTCCTCGCGGGGATCGCAGGGAAAAAATTATCAGGCGCGCATCGTGGGAGTGTCGCGCGAGATCGATCTGGCGGTGATCAAGATTGAAGCGCACTCGTTGCCGGCGCTGACGTTGCGCGAAGCCAAACCGCCTGCCAGACAAGGCGAAATGGTGTTTGCGTTCGGGAGCCCGGAAGGATTGCGGAATACGGTGACCATGGGAGTGGTCAGCGCGGTGGCGCGGCAACCGGATCCGGATAGCCCGCTGGTGTATGTGCAAACGGACACGCCGATCAATCCGGGAAACAGCGGAGGGCCGCTGGTGGATGCCAACGGGGAGCTGGCGGGAATCAATACGTTTATTTTGTCGTCGTCGGGCGGAAATCAGGGATTGGGATTCGCGATACCGGTGGGAGTGGTAGCTTCGGCGTACCCGCAACTGGTGAAGTTTGGACATATTCATCAGCCGACGATTGGAGCGTTGGTGCAAACAATCACGCCGGAATTGGCGGCGGCGCTGCATCTGCAGAGGGACTTCGGGGTGATCGTGTCGGATATTGTGCCGGGGGGACCGGCGGATACGGCCGGGCCTGAAAATTCAAGACCTGGTGGTAAGCGTGGACCGCGTGGCGATCAGCAACTTACCGCAATTTGCGCAGAGCCTGTACACGCACAAAACCGGGGAGCACGCCAAGCTGGAGATTATGAGAGGGACTGAACGGGTGCCACTGGAAATCGCGCTGGCGGAGCGCCCGCACAAGGAAGATAGTCTGGCGGATATTGCGGACCCGGTGAAAAATCAGGTGAGGCCGCTGAATATTCTGGGAGTGGAGCTGACGCTGGAACTGGCGCAGGAGTTGCCGGAGTTGCGGATTCCGACGGGAGTCATTGTGGCGGCCCGAACCCTGGGATCGCGCACGGGAGAAATACCGCTACAGACCGGGGACGTGATTCACGGGATGAATGGCACGCCGGTGACCACGCTGGAGGGACTGCGCAAGGCGTTGGCGGGGTTGAAGCCGGGGGATCCGGTGGCGCTACAGATTGAGCGGCATGCGCAGATTTTTTATGTTTCGTTTTCGCGATAAGATGTTTCGAGAAAATCAGAAACTGGGAGGAAGGTTATGAGCATTTCTGTGGGTCAGGCGGCACCGGAGTTTACGCTGAAAGATCAGAGCCAGAAGGAAGTGAAGCTGGCGGATTTCGCGGGTAAGAAAAATGTGGTGTTGGTGTTCTATCCGCTGGACTGGAGCCCGGTGTGCACCAATGAGCATGCGTGTTTCGTGAACGACATGAAGTCGTTCGAAAGCCTAGACGCGGAAGTGCTAGGCGTGAGCGTGGACAGCCATTGGTCGCACAAGGCGTACGCGGAGAAAATGGGGATACATTATTCGCTGCTGGCGGATTTCAATCCACGCGGGGCGATGGCGGAAAAATACGGCGTGTACCTGGCGGATAAAGGCATTACTGGGCGGGCCATCGTGATTATCAACAAGCAGGGCAAGATTGCGTGGATCAAGAACTACGATATTCCGGTGCTGCCGGACTTGAAGGAAGTTTCCGCGGCTTTGCAGCAGGTAAAATCAGCGGCCGCATAAGGCCGGGGTCTGGAGTCGGATTGCTTAAGGATTCTTTTTCTGAACTTCAGAAACTTGTGTGAACGAACGAAGCAATAAAACCAACTGCCAGCGCTGCTCTTCGGTCAGGCGTGTTTTGTAGGACGGCATGGGTTGGCGGCCCTCGCTAATTTCATAAAAAATTCCTCCGTCGGTAAGAGTGTTCATGCGCCGGGTGTCGGTTAAATCCGAGGGTGAGGTGAAGTGTTTCCAGGCGTCGGGGCCGTCTCCTCTGCCGGAATCGCCATGGCAATGCGCGCATTTTTCTTTGTAGGTGGCATGGGCGGCTTGTAAGGCGGCCGGCGAAGGCTGGAGGGGGTTTGGGCGTTGCGCGGCTTCTTCGGGAATGAGCCAAGCGCCGCGACGGGTCAGGGCTAGAACGGCGGATATTACAATCAGCGCGAGGAGCACGAGGAAGAGCGATTGGCGAAGTCGGAGATAGCGTCGCGAGTCAGGCTTCATGATTCATGTTTTGTATGTTGGGCGGAGTATCGTTCGCGGGCATTGCAGGCTGGGCGAAATCATCACGCACGAAGAATAAGCCAGACCAGTTCGAAGTTGAGGAGAAGAATGGCAGCGGCGACGACCCAGGCAATCGCGGTGGTGAAGCGGGAGTTGACGAGTTCACCCATTTTTTGGCGATTGCTGGTGAGGCTAATCAGCGGGATGACCGCGAAAGGCAACTGAAAACTCAGGACGACCTGGCTGAAGATCAAGAGGGCGGTAACTTTAGATTCTCCGGCGATGCCGATTACGAGGATGGCCGGGATAATGGCGATGGCGCGGGTGATCAGGCGGCGCAGCCAGGGCTTCAAGCGAATTTCCAAGAAACCTTCCATGACGATCTGGCCGGCGAGAGTGCCGGTGAGGGTGGAGTTTTGCCCGGAGGCCAGGAGCGCGCAAGCAAAGAGAGTGCTGGCCAGGCTGGCGCCGAGAAGAGGGCTCAACAATTTGTAGGCGTCGGCGATTTCGGCTACGTCGTGAAGGCCGCGAGTGTGAAAAGCAGCGGCGCCGAGGACCAGGATGGCGGCGTTCACAAACAGGGCGAAGCCGAGGGCCACGGTGGAATCGAGGGTGGCGTAGCGCAAGGCTTGTTTGCGATCGGCAACGGAAGAACCAAAGGCGCGAGTCTGCACGATGCTGGAGTGCAGATAAAGATTGTGGGGCATTACGGTGGCGCCGAGGATGCCGATAGCGATGTAGAGCATTTGGCGGTTGCGGAGAATTTCTAGGGAGGGGATGAAACCCAGCGCGGCGTGACGCCACAGCGGTTGAGCGAAAAAGATTTCGTAGGCGAAGCAGGCGCCGATGGAAGCGATGAGGGTGACGACGAATATTTCGATGAGACGGAAGCCGCGGCCCTGGAGGGCGAGGACGATGAGCACGTCGAGCGCGGTGATGAGCACACCGGCAAGAAGCGGCAAGCCGAATAGAAGTTTGAGGGCTACCGCGGAGCCGAGGACTTCGGCGAGATCGCAGGCGGCGATGGCGATTTCGCAGACGACCCAGAGAAACATGGCGGTGGGGCGGGAATAATTTTCGCGGCAGGCCTGAGCGAGATCGCGGCCGGTAGCGATACCCAGTTTGGCGGAGAGAGCTTGCAGAAACATGGCCATGAGGTTGCTGAGCAAGATCACGCTCAACAAGCGAGTAGCCAAATTTGGAGCCGCCAGCGATGTCGGTGGCCCAGTTGCCGGGATCCATGTAGCCGACCGCTACGAGATAGCCGGGGCCGGCAAAGGCCAGCAATTTTTTCAGCCGCGAAGCGCCAGTGAGAAAAGGAATGGTGCGGTAGGCTTCCGGAAGCGAAGGGAGGGCCAAGCCGCTGCGCATGGAGGGCGTGGACCAGGGCTTGGAAGGGGCGGACGAGGCGATCGCCGTTGCTTCGTTATTTACCGAGGGGTCAGTTTCGAATTGGGAAGGAACGATGCGTGCCATAAATCATGTTAACCGCGTTGAAGTCAGATACTAAACTACACTTAATATGGATTTTGGTCAATGAAACTTGCGTAACTTTTTCGGAAACGGCAACAGGAAGAGGCTTGAAGATTTGGGTTCGGTCGCAGACTTGGCGGCGAGCTCTCGCTCGGTTGGAATATTTTGAGGCGTTGAAGGGCGCGAGCCAACGAGCGGGGCATGTGATAAGTTCGAAGAGTATTCCTGGGAGAGCGATCGATGGACCAACAGCAACCACCACAGCAGGGGCCGGGGCAGGGACAAGTACAAATTAAGGCGGATGAAAAGGAACTACAGGGACAGTACAGCAACCTGGTGATGATTCATCACAACCTGGAAGAATTCACGCTGAACTTTATTTATATTTTTCCGAATGGCGCGCAGGGGAAGTTGACCGGGAGCATGATCGTGAGCCCGGGGCATGCTAAACGAATCTGGCGGGCGCTGGGGGAAAATATCGCGCGCTACGAGTCGCAATTTGGAAATATCAAAGAGGCGCCTGCGGGGGAGCCGACCCCTACGGTTGGATTTGTGCAGTAGGCGCAGGAATATGCGCAGCGAGGTTTTGGCGGGCCTATAAGGTGAACGCCTTACTGGCGCGAGGTAAAAGGAAGGGGCGGCGATCAGGGATTCGGGATGCGCGGTTGTATGGGCGGAGTGGGCCTGTTAGAATTTCTCAGCCGCAACAGAAATGGGCCTGTAGCTCAGGTGGCTAGAGCGCGCCCCTGATAAGGGCGAGGTCGGTGGTTCAAGTCCACCCAGGCCCACCAATCCTTTCAATTAGTTAGGCACAATCGTTTTTTCGACAGACGGTGACTGCGCCCAATTTTGTGCCCCACTCACCTCAAAAACAGGCTTTACGATGGCGTCCACGGCCGCCCGCTTCGCGACCATCCGAGCATGCGAATAGTGTTCCAACATTTTCCGGCTGACGTGACCCGCGATAGCCATCAGCGTTTGCTCGCTGGCCTGGCCCTCTGCAAGTTTAGTAATGCAAGTGTGGCGGAGATCGTGGAAACGCAATCGTAATTCTGCACGCTTGAGAGCGGTGCGCCACGCGGAGCGCCAAGACTTGATAGGTCGTGAGGCGTCGATGCGCTCAAGGTCCGGGTGTTCCCGCTCGATTCCCGCGGCCTCGCACGACGGAAACACGTAATATTCCGGCTTCGCTTTCGGGAATCGGCTGGCCCAGCGAACCACGGCTGCGTACGCGACGCTATTCAGGGGGATAACCCTTCCACTACCCCCTTCTGTTTTTGTGCGCCCCACGGTGAGCGTACGCTTGAGCAGGTCTATTTGGCACCAACGAAGCGTGCGAATCTCGCTCTTTCGGAGCGCCGTATTGAGTGCAAGAGATACGACGGCGCGGAGCAGTGAGTTAGCCTCGCACGCTGCGAGCGATCTGGCTTCTTGTTCTTCCGTCATTGTGGCGCCCTGGCCGATGTGATCGGATTCCCGCTCGAACTTCACAGTCAGCTTGAAGGTTCGCCCAGAGTTTGTACCGCTTCAAGATTTGTCTGAGCACCTGTAGTTCCTTGTTGAGGGTGCGCGCTGATGCCCCTTCAGACTTACGCCCCGCCTGATAGGAAGCAATCCGCTTGGCGTTAATATCACAGAGCAACAGCGTGCCAATTGCCGGTTTCAGGTGGCAACGCAGGGCCACTTCGTAGATTTCGTGCGTACGCTCGGCGATGTGCGGCTTCACGGACGCCGCCCAGTCATTTGCGGCGACGGAAAACAGCGGCGGTAAGCTACGCTTTTTGATTTGATTTCACGATTCCTCGAGCTGGCGCCGGCGAATGCGCTCGGCGTCCTTCGCAACAGTCCTGCTCGGACTCTTTGAAGGATTCACGGACCATCTGCCCGGCGAAACGGAACTTGTTACCGCCACACGCCACCGCGCCTGTAGAGGCTCATCGCTTGTCTCCCTTTGCTTTCGGCGGCCGTCCGCCCTTCTTTTCCGTTCTCCCGCGCAATTTCCTGTAGCCGCTCAATGCCGAGACGTTCCAATCGGGCCTGAGGGTGCTGCGCTTTCCCATGAGGCTTGCTGCTTTGCTTATAGCTTCTTTTCTCATTCCAATATCCTAAACGTTTAGGTTGTATCTGTCAAGCCCGGAGTGATGAGAATTCTTGGTGCGGCTAGGTTTTCGCGAGCCGAAGAGTGGATGCTTCCCCCCCGCTCCATCTGCCGCATTTTTCTTAAAAAAGGGGACCACTTCGGGAGGTGGTATATGAGCTGCCCTAGTGATGCGGGCGATTTTCGAGCTGCGAAGCACGACGAGGCTGACGTATGGCAAGCGTTTCATTCTAGGTTCATGCAATTGGCACACGAAGAAGAGGAAAATGAACAAGCGGTACGGAAAGACCGGTTATTGCGCGCGTACTGCGATTACGAAAAGCACCCGATTATATTGGCCGAAAAGAACAGGACCAGGCAGGGGCTTTTTTGTTTGCTTAAGGTTCCCGAAACCGGCCTATGGACAATAAGCGACGGTATCGACGAAAATTTTCACGCCCGGTTTCGCACTCTTGCCACGCGCGCTGCCGTCGCTTTAGGGTCCCCGGAAGGTGTAGACGCAGAGGATTTTTGGCTTCACAACCTCTATCTCGACTTGCTGGAAAACAACAGTGATCAACTTTCTGTGACGTGCCCGGAAGGTGGGGTGATTCTTCGCGCATGCGTGGCTAGAGCTACGTACTGCTCGCGACTTGAGCAGAAGGCCCTTGAAAGTCCGGACGCTGTCCGAAGGGGCACGCCCAAGGAAGGGGCTAGTAACACGCAGAAATCAATTGGAAGAAACATTGACTGCCTTCGGAAAGAGTGCGGCTGGAGCTATGACAACCTTGCACAGGAAACAGGGATCGACAAGAAATCGATCCTTTCACATGTGAAGAAGGGAGTACTACCCTTCCCGCGTATTCGCAAGGAATACGCACAGGCTTTCAGTAAAGCACTTAAACGGACAATTACAGCGCTCGACCTAGAAAAGTAGCGCGCAAACCCCTGTACTCTCTTAGCACACCACTGGAACACCACCGCCGCACCACCGGGACACCACCACATCACCACTGACTTTCCCGCCTCCTGTAGCACACCATTGCCCTTGGAGGCTAACTACATGCAAAGACTGTTGAGCGTTCAACAAGCGGGTGAGGCTTTAGCAGTTAAGCCTGCGACCATTCGAGCGTGGCTGCTTGCGACGAAAACTCCCGCGAGTTAACTGTGGCCGGGCCGTGCGCATACCCGCTGAAGCCATCGCCCAATTTATCGAACGGAACACGGTTCCCGCGAGAGAGGAGCGCCGATGAGCGACGCAGAACAACGCTTACTCGACTTTGTGGCGTGGCTCATTGTCGAAGTTGCGCGGACACACACGCGAGTGACTCAACATCAAATCGCGCTCTGGCTAGCGGGCGTCGCGCTGAGGACGAATAAATGACCGTGGATTATCTGAAGATTTTTGCCGAATACGCAGAGCCATGCGAGCCGGGTGCCGTGCTGCGCTGCTTTCGTGCATCGTCCCGAAACCGATATTTTGGCTCTGGCCGGGACGTATTCCTCTGGGAAACTGACACTACTCATTGGCGATCCCGGCCTCGGAAAGTCACTTCTGACCACCGATGTCGCTTCGCGCGTGACTCGCGGCAGACCTTTTCTTGACGGCGCCCCGTGCGAGTCAGGAAGCGTAATTTTCCTAAGCGCGGAAGATGACGCTGCAGACACGATCCGGCCGCGCCTGGACGCGGCGGGAGCAGATGTATCTCGCGTGCACATTCTTGAGGCTGTCCGCGTGGCTCTCATGGACGGCTCGCTCACTGAGAAACCATTCAATCTCGAAACTGATAGCGCGATCTTGGAAGGGGTGCTCCGTGAGCACCCAGACGTTCGGCTCATTGTGATTGACCCAATCAGTGCGTACCTGGGCGGGTGGATTCCCATTCCAACGCAGAGGTACGAGGCATACTTGCGCCGCTCGTGGCCTTTGCTGGACGGTTCGGTGTAGCGGTACTTTGCATCACGCATCTCCGCAAATCCGCGGGAGCTGCGATATATCGTGCCATTTCTTCGATCGCTTTTGCGGCCGCCGCACGTGCTGTCTGGGCGGTCGCTTCTGACCCAGAAGATGGGGATCGCAGACTCTTGCTCGCGGTCAAGCAAAACCTGAGTGGCAACGAGGGTGGACTTGGCTTTCGTATTGATACGCAGACATCGTCTGCGCCTTGCCCGGCAGCCAGGCACCATAGCAGCCTGGCCTGCCAATGACGCGCTCGGCAACGTGGAGATGCAGCAGGGCCAAAACGAGAGAGACGCCAAGCAAAGGCATGGCTGGAAGACTTACTTGCAGATGGCCCTGTTCCCGTGAAGAAAGTTCAAGGAGAAGCCAAAGCTGCAGGGTGGTCATTGATGACGCTAGCGGGCAAAAGAAGAGCTGTCGGTGGTTGCAAGCAAGAACGGTTATCAGGGGGCGTGGCATTGGCGGCTCGAAGATGCTCACTCCAAAGATGCTCACCCTATAGATACGCAGATGAGCACCTTTGAGCAGCCTATTGAAGATAAACCTTGACGGAAATCCCATAGCCAAAGATGCTCAGCATTCGGATGTGAGCGTCTTTGACGCTTTCGAGGACGATGGCGAGGTGCGGCTGTGAGCCAAGCCGCTGAAATTCTGACTGAACTTCAGCGACGCCGCGTGATTGTCGCGGTTGAGGGGGACACCCTCTGTTTGAAGCCGAGGCGCGCTCTGGACGATACGTTGCTGGCCCGCATTCGCGAGGCGAAGCCGGCGATCCTCGAAGCCTTGCGGACTGGATTGCCCTCCTGCGGTTTGCCGCGCTGTGCCGGGTGCTATGACGTAGGCGATCGAAGGAAGATTCATCCGCCGAAGTGCGGGGAAGAGTATCGGTCGAGGCTGGAGAAATGGAAGCCCCAGGGGAAAGTTCAATGAAAACCCAAGTGTTTTCCTGTTCTGCCGAAGTAGGGGAGAGGTTTTTAACGTTAAGAGAGGTGGCGGAAGTGCTCCGTTTGAGCCCAAGAACAGTGAGAAATTACCTGAAAAGAGGCGAAATCAGGGGAAAAATCATCGGAAAACGCTGGATATTTAGGCGTGCAGACCTTGACGCTTTCTTTGAAAACGCACCCTCTGATTGGGATTTTGTTGGAAAGCGCAGCGACGGGGATTAGACGGTGTACGTATCTAAACGCATCCTGAGAGGTTGGGGCGGAAGGTTTCTAGGCTTCAGGATCGACTGCGAGCGAGTCCCTATGCTTCCAGCATGGGCCGTGCGCGAGGTTTGGGACGACCCCCGACGTATCCCTTACCTTTTTATCTGGAAGCATCCCCGCGAGGGCACCACCAAAGACGCAGTCCGAGTAGCTCGGCAAGTGGCCCGAACGAGCCTTCCCGAAGCTGACTCTGTTGAGATCAAGCGAGCCGACGGAAGCACCGTGCCGATCTATTTGGCGTGGAGGCGTCAGCCCCATGGGGGCCGTAGCTTGCTCTTGCGGTGTTGGGAGTGCCAAAGGCCGAGCCGGGCGCTGTACGGATACAGGAAAGGCAATGACGGGCGATATTACCGTGCCGAATTGGCCGACTGGCAATGCCGACGATGTGCCGGGCTTAGATACTCTTCGGAAGGAACGGCGCTCATGTATCGTAGTGGCGTCGTGTCGCGTATTTTCGGGATGCCTTGCGCGGCTACGAAGTGTCCACGGCCGGATGCTTGGCTCCCATACGTGTTCTCTTCACCCGAGGCGGCCCGCGCCGCCGGAATGTTTTAGAACCCCGGCTAGGTCCTCACAATTGCTAAGTGAGGAAAAGCCCTGCGATTCGTCGGCCCGGTCGGTGCAGAGACCCGGAAATCCACTTGTCCGGTAACGGCAGCGTTAATCAGGACCTAGCCCATCTAGGGACTACGTTTCAGATTGTTTTTAAGTTCTTCGCAACCGCGAGTCGACTCAACAGGCACCAAATGTTTGTCATTTTGAAGAAACGCGGCTGGAGCAATTATTTCTTTTGAGGCAACGCCAACCCACATCTGCATCGAATCGGGCGGCGCCTTGAGTCGCAGTTCCTCCGCTGCTACGGGAGAATGAGTTTCGCAGGAAACATACTGCCCCTCAAATACAATTGGTTTTTCCAGCCCCGCACCCCAAAGCCTGCATCGATTTGAATGCCCATCAGAATCAATCCAACATCCGAGCCACCATCCGTGATGCCAAGAAAACGGAAGTGCTGGGGCATCGACCCATATCGAATTTGCGGGCATGTCTTTAGGGCGTGCAGACGGCTGTGCACCCCACCAAAGCAGTACTCTTATCCCGGCTACAAGTGCGATTAGAGCGACCGCAGGAATCCACACTGTATATCGGCCAATTTTGGATGAGTTGGACATGGCAAGGGCAATTTATCATCATTTTTGTCTAAGTCCTGAGAAGTCGGGTTACCGGACAAGTGGTTTTTGCCGGATTTCACTTCTCCGGTAACGGCGTTCTATAAAGGGGAGAGTCAAGAGAAAAAGCTCCCCGGCGACTGGAAGGAGCAAAGATTTTTGCCCGGCTCTCCAGCCCATGTAATGTTGGGAGGCTCTTGGGGTTTTCTTTTTTCGCAGATTCATGAAGTGCCAACCATAGTTCTATCTGAGGCTCGAAGCCTATAGCTTTTTCTGGTTGTCCGAGGGGGCATATAGTTAATCAAGAGATGGGTGGTGCTTGAAGCACAGTCTCCACCTAACGCCGTTATGGATACTCACCCTCGAACCAGAGCGCCAGAAGAACCGACAGATCGTCGCCAGACATGAATCCAGCGAGGAAAAGAGTTCTCACCAGTCGCTCAAGCTGCTTGCTGCTTTAACTGTTCATCATTGCCGGCGAGTTTCCGTCTTGAATTGCTTGCTGAGGGCGAATCAGGCCGAACAACAGCCGAACTAGGCCGCTCGCTTCACCTCAAGCAAAAATCCTCTATTTATTGGGCTGAGACTCAATCGAGGTTCTTCTTAAAGCCTTCCCGTAAAGCCGCGCGGCCCGAGAGCGTCTATCGTATGAAGCCCGCGCTTCCGAAGTTTTCGGATCAGTTCGCTTTCGTTACTAGAAGGTTACTTTTAATTCGCGGTTAAGGATTCCACTAGTAGGCAGTGATATGTTTCACGGCATGAAGCGCCAGCTCACGCGATTTTTGGCCCTCTGCGCGGTTGCGGTCACTATGCAGTTCCCAATTTGCATCGCACAAACGAATACTAAGGCTGCCCGAGCTACACCCCGACCTGTTAAGCACGAAACCCCACACCTCGAATTTGTAGCTGAATACATCCGAGAATTGGCAGCGGTAGAGCAAATTCGAGAGGCTGCTCAAGCCGAAGACAATCGAGATAAGAAAGATGACAGGCTTCCCTTCTCAGGACGCCCGCTGTTGAGCAGAGGATCCGGAGTCATGAACCTACCCCATGGAGGACGAATCGTACCTAGCGCCGAAGTTATCGAGGCCGGATTCGGAGTCCCGTTCTTTGCCGGTAGAATGTGTACGAACACGACAAAAGCAAGGCCACATCGTAGACGTACCTCAACGAAACTCTCGTTTCGTGGATCGCTTAATGTCCTTCGCAGTTGCGGCTCGAAAGACGGTACGGTTTCGATGTCTGATCGGATCAAAGTATTCGACATCATAAACACCCGTCAATGTCGCAATGATCGGGCGATCAGAAAGACCATATTTGTCCATCTCCCGATAGAGAGCCACGATTCCGCTCTCGGACTGAGATTCGCGGTCAACATGAAGACTGACTCCCAGTTTCGAGCATTGCGGATTCCATAGGCTTGCTCCCTCCTTCGTCGAAGTGATTCTCACAGTCATCATCAAGGTCTTACCAGCGTAAAGGGCAGGTTGCTTCAACACATCACACAGGGCAACATGGATAGCAGCCCCGTCTGCCACGGACTGGCCCTCCACTTTCGTTGGAGCGAAGTGAACCGCACAGCAGACAATCCACAACACATAAGAGACTATTTTCTTCATGGATGACACCCCGAAATCTCGCAATCGGCTAACGCGTTGCTGAGGAATGACCCAGCATTCTGTTGAATCGAGGCGACAAATATACAGCAACTGAACACCAAAAGGTCCCCAGAGGACGAGGGATTAAGGCAAGGCCATCGCTATTCTGCTGCGCCGCCACTCTGTGGTCTTCCTCTAAATGCAGCGTGTAATCCGGATGCGGCGGCTTACCTGCTTCTGGAGTAGTCATCTACCGGACCGCTTTGCCGAACTCGCGTAACTTTTCATCCGACTTTTGATTCATTTGCGCCCTGAAATCGCCAAGGTGAAATTTCGGGAAAAGCTAAGGTTCGCCACGGCGTGTGCCCAATTTTGTGCCCACCTTCAGCTAGACACCGTCGCAAACTGTAGTAGCGCCGAGGGGTCAAAATCGAGCGTACAAGCACGGTAAATGAACGCCATAGCAAGCGGTGGGACTCTATCGCAAATCACTGGGTGACAACTGATACCATTCAAATCATTAGTAAATACGCGGGGATTCTCATTTTTCCCTTTTCTGGGGATCTCCCTCAAAAAAGGTTTTGTCAACCGTTTGTCAACTTCCCGGTTAGTCGGACGCCATTGCGCCCAGGGCGTAGTGTGGCAACGCAACTCTCGTAACCGTGCTGCGGGAGCTCGCTCCGCAGAAAAACTCGACCTGAATAGCAATGGCCTGCGGAGGGGGTTGCGAGCTGAAACAGAGCCCGTAGTCCTGGAGACGCATTGACGAGGAAGGCTAAGACCCGGTATACAGAACCGAAGTGCCGATTGGTCAAAGAAACGATTGCTATAATGTGTTCCCCAACATTCTGGTGCAATAGCTCGTGATCTTAGGATGCACGGACCCGATCGGATTGGGCGGCGGCCACAATGAGCAATCTAAGCCCTGAAAAGGCCCTGATCTTTCGAATTACCCACGTCTCAAACGTACCGTGGATACTCGCCAATGGGCTTCATTGCGGCAATAGCTCTCACTCCGATCCCAATTACGTCCAGATCGGAAATGGCGACATTATCCTTCGGCGCGCAACGCGGATCGTACCTGTTGCCCCGGGGGAACGTTAGGGAGACTATGTCCCGTTCTATTTCACTCCATATTCCCCAATGCTCTTGAACATCAAAACGGTCGCAACGGTGTCACGCAACGCCCTCTACATGAAATCGCCATTTTGGTCTCATCTCTTCCTGAAATGTGTAAACAAGCCATTCCTTTCGTCTTCACCGACCGCCATGCAGTTCTTGAAGCAGCCGAATTTCATAGTGATCTCGAAAGGCTCGACAGCATCGATTGGCCAAGATTGCAGGCCCGAGACTTTCGGCGTGACCCAGACGACCCCGGGAAGTTTGAGCGATACCAGGCCGAAGCTCTCATCCATCGACACGTGCCCATGGCCGCTATTCTGGGGATTATTTGTTACCGGCAAGAGGAGCAAACAAAAATCGAAACCAGTTGTGGTACTCTAAGCCTGTCGACGCAGGTTTTGTGTAAACCCGGTTGGTACCTCTGACGTTCAAGGCGATCTTCTTCAAGCCCCGACCGAAGCGTTGGTCAATACTGTCAACGAAGTTGGAATTATGGGGAAGGGTATCGCTCTGATGTTCAGCGATGCGTTTCCCGAAAACACAAAAGCGTATACAGAAGCTTGCCGAGCAAAGAAAGTGCAAGTCGGCCACATGTTTGTTACCGAGAACAAAGGACTTGTGCAGCCTCGATGGATTATTAATTTTCCAACTAAGAAGCACTGGCGCGGCGATTCTCAAATCGAGTGGATACACGACGGCCTTCAGGATCTTGTGCGAGCCATCAGGCAGAGGCAGATTCACTCGATCGCGCTGCCTCCTCTCGGATGTGGCAACGGCGGCTTGGATTGGCCGGTTGTTCGCCAAGAAATCGAAGCCGCTTTGGGAGAATTAGAGGACGTCGAAATTCTGGTCTATACCCCAACCCGCACGTATCAGAACGTTTCCAAGAAGGAAGGGCTGGAAAAATTGACGCCGGCGCGAGCACTCATTGCCGAACTGTGCAGGCGCTATGCGGTCCTGGGTCTAGAATGTACCAACCTCGAGATTCAAAAACTGGCCTGGTTTCTTCAATCCTCCATCTTAGCGATGCGTCTGAAGGATCCTCTCGATCTGCGGTTCACTCCTAACAAGTACGGTCCGTACGCCGAGAGGTTGCGACACTTATTGGATGGTTTGGACGGAAGCTATCTGCACTCTGCAAAGCGTCTGAGTGATGCCGGCCCCTTCGATCTGATTTGGTTCAATGATTCGCGGCGCACTAAAGTTGAAGAATATCTTCACAGCGAGAAAGCAAGGTCCTACCTGCCAGCATTAGAGGCAACTGCAAAACTCATCGACGGATACGAATCGCCCTTGGGGATGGAACTGCTCGCCACGGTTGATTGGCTCATTCACGAGGGTGGCTATGCGATCGATCTCGGTTCAATCCGGGAAGGCATTGCCAGATGGCCTGGCGGCAAAAAGTCCATCCAGCGCAAGCAGCACCTATTCGACGGTCGACTCCTGCAGTTGGCCCTCAACCGGTTGAAGATGGCCCCGTCCATCCGAGAAGCAGCACCCCTTGCAGTTTGACATTTAAACACCAAGTCCCAAGTTCAATTGGAACTTTCCCCATACTCACAAAGTGGCGACCTTTGATTCTGTTGTTGCTTGTGGAGGATGATTCGACCACCATCCACGACTTCAAGCTCTGTACAAGCTTCCGCGTGCTGCGAAAAGCTCTAACAATCCCCGAAAAACCGTCAGTTTCACTTCATTGGTAACTGCTTCAAATAAAGCGTTCGCTGGGACAGCATGGCGTGAAGTGTCTGTCGTAAGGTGCAAAACGTTTCGCCCTGGCTAATCAGCGCACGCTGTTCAGACTCAATCTCTTCAATGTCCTTGGCGAACACAGCTTTCATCGTTGCAAAATCGTCCTTGTCCTGTGGCCCAGCTTCAATTCTTGGGTGAGGCTGGGCTATTTTTGCTATGTCTGGAAACACCACTTTGAAGGTTCCTTTGGCTGGCGCATAATAACTCGCAGCGGCGGAGAAAGACTCATGCGATGGAAAACACGGTTTAGCAGGGCCCGAAAGAAAAAAGCCCTCAACTTTGTTAGACCGATGTTGAATACGCCTTTGAACGCTGGACAAGACTCAAAATTTTTGACAAAAGTCCTTGCCCGACTGAATGCAGGGCGCGCAGCCAGGAAATTGGAGTATTTGTTTTTAAGGTCTGACTTATGACTGGCTCCTAGCCGCCTCAACCAGTACGAATGTGTGTGTCACGATGCGACATGGCACAAACGCCCAGTGTCAATCTTCGGATTGAGGCTGGGCTTTTTTGTTGTGACATCGAAAATTTTCGGGTGTCAACTTCGGCGTTATGTCAGACCCGATAATCAACTTCGCCAAGGCGACGACAGGAAGGCTTGTCCATTCTGTGGGGATGAGACACTGAAGTAGGAAGGGAAATTTCACAGTGACAATCGCACTATGTCACGGTCCACTGGTACATGGAAGTTGCGAGTTTAGGGAAGAGGCAAAGAGTTTGGAACAGAAGGGCTGGACATTCAAATTTCAACCGGGATTTGACGATGTTTTGAGCGTCCCGGTACTCACTCCACAGCGGCGCTCAGCTATTCCCCTGGCGCGGCGCGTGTAATTTCGGTGTGGCTGCGGGTGGCGCGATTGGGATTTTGGCTATATATATAGACATGGCCTTTTTGAGTGCTGTGGCGATTTGGTTGCGCGTTGGCAAGTTTGGCCCTGCTGCGGGGGGCTCGCGAAACTGTGTGCTTGGCAAGATTTCTAAGTCCATTGCTTTGCTGGCGCTGTGGTTGGTGGTGCATCCAGGGCAGGGGTTCGCGGCGGGTTCTGAGCTGGAGACGGTGCTGGCTGGGTCGCGGCAGCGTATTGAGAAATCGGACTACCGCATCAGCGGGCGGCTTACGCGACTGGAAGCCGGCGGCAAGCGCACGACCTACAAATTTGTCTGCAAGGCGCACTGGTTTCCCGACGGCCTGCGGGTGCTGTACGAACTCAGCGGGCCTGGCTCAGAAAAAACCAGCCTGGTCTTGCATGTGACGGAGAGCGGTCAATTGACCGTGGAGGCGCTGCTTCCCGGGGACAAGGCTGCCGGGGCGTTGCCATTTGAACGCTGGAACGAACCGCTGGCAGGAACAGACTTCTCGTTTGAAGATATGGCGGAGGTAGTGCCGTTCTTTTGGAAAAACCAGGAGTTACTGCCGCGGGAGAAATTTGGCGCACGGGATTGCTTCGTCCTCAAGAGCAAGCCCGGCCCGCAACAGCGGACGCACTATGATTCGGTAACGTCGTGGGTGGACAGCACGATTTTGTTCCCCGTGCATGTGGTGAAGACGATTCACGGGACCGGACAGCAGAAGGAATTCATTTCCTATGGGTTGCGGCATAACGGCGGAGTGTGGTCCGCGACGCAGGTAGAAGCAAAGCAACAGGGCAAGCCCGGTTCGTCGATTCTGGTCATCGAAGGGGGCTCTGCAAAGGCCAATCTGGCACGCAAGGACTTTGAAATCGGGCAGTCCGGCGCTGCAGGTGAGAAAGTAAAATAAATCGAATCGCTAACTAAGCGGTGGCAAGTCCCTGTGCGGGCATAAGGCCGCCCGCAGTTTTGCGGCTTATGGCGCAGGCTCTTTTTCGGTGTTTTCCGGAACTCCATACAAGCCGAAGGGCCACCAATTCCAGTCGCCGGCCAGTTGCAGAAGTGCCGGCCCTACCACCATTCGCACTGCCGTAGCATCGATGAAAACGGCAACGGCGAGGGTAAAGCCCAACATTTTGACGACCAGAAAGCCTCCGATCGTGAAGGCAGCGAAGACGGCAATCATAATTGCGGCGGCGCTGGTAATGAGCCCAGCAGTGCGCGCCAAACCCTCAATCACCGCAGCTCTTTCCGATAGACCGCGCCGCCGCTCCTCGAGAACTCGGGCAACCAGGAAAACCTCATAATCCATGCTCAACCCAAAGACGATGGCAAAGGCCAGAATCGGAACGATGGGATATACCGTGCCAGTCGGTCCGTCGAGCCCAAAGATCCTGCTGCCATGGCCTTCCTGAAAAACGAGAACCAGGGCACCGAATGAAGCGCCCACGGAGATCAGATTGAGCAGAATGGCTTTGACCGCCGCCAAAAACGAACGCAGCCCGCAGAGGAGCGCCAGCAGGCTTCCGAATATCACGCCGAGGATCACTCTGGGCAATCGGGCTTTGACCACCGAATCATAATCTGCATCGAGTGCGGGAACGCCGCCGACGCGCAGCAGCGCGCCGGGTACGCCTGTAAGCGCCACTGCATCCGAGGAACGCACTTCTCGCACCAATCGAATTAGTTCGTTGGGGGAAAGAGCGGCGGTCGGCAGCAGCTCAAGCAAGGTAGCCTGGCCGTCGGTGCGCAGAAAACTTTTTCGAATGGCCTCGGGCACATCGTCAACCGCTTTCGGATCGTCGGACATTCCGCTGAGCGTGGCGAGAGATAAAATCTCCTGGGCTCTAGGGTCGCTTTGGAAATGTTGGGTCAGACGACTCACGGCGGCCCAGCCAGAGGGCGAAAGCGGCGGGGAGTCCGGTGGCAACTCCAGGACCACTCGAAGGGATTGCACAATTCCCGACCGGCCCATGCCCTGAAGTGTATGTAGGGCACGCACCGACTCGACGGCTTCGGGCAGTGAATCATGATCAGGAATTCCGGGAGTGATTCTGCGGGCCTGGAAGGCAAGGATAAGTAGCGGAATCCCGGCCACCAGGAGAGCGGTCCACGGCCGACCGGTCACGAGGCCGCCCCAGCGTTCCCAGCGCTTACTGGGAGCGCAGAGGCTTTCCCGCGTGGGGAGCGGTTTTCCTGGCCGACGCAACCGGGCAGCGTCGATGCGATGCCCAAGCAGACCGAGCACCCAAGGCAGAATGGACGTGCACAGGGCGACGCTCAAAACGGTCACCAGCAGGCCCACTATGCCGATGGAACTCAGTTCGCTGATGGGGACAGTCAGCAGCGCTGAAAAGCCGATGGCGACAGTGGAAGCCGAGATCACCAAAGTACGTCCCGCTTGCCCAGCCGCAATATCAGCAGCCGGACCAGGATCATTGCCTTCGGCCAATGCTTCGCGAAACCGGCTCACCATGAGCAAGGCATAGTCGATACCCAAGCCCAGGCCGAGCATGGTCGCCACATTCTGCACCAGGATGGATATGTGCAGATAGCGGGCCAGCAGCGCAGCCACACCCAGCGCCATCGAGATGGAGAGTAAGCCGGTCCCCAGCGGCAAAAATGCGGCCACCATGCTGCCGAAAGCCAACACCAGCAGGAAGAGCGTCACGGGCATAGCGCGCTCCTCGGCACGCTTAACGTCATCCGCGCTGACCTTGCGGAGATCGAAGGTCAGCGGCGTTTCTCCGGTAATCTGCAGCTTGATATCGGGATATTTCGATCTAAGCTGACCTTCCATCCAGTCCGCTTTTGTCCGCAGTACGGGAACTAGGGCCTCGAAACTCTCATTTTTTGGGTCCAACCCGACGATGATCAATGCTCCGCCAGAGTTCCCAGTGAAGAATGGATCTGGCCAATCGACGCTCGAAACGGCTCCCGCAACTCCGGGCACACTGCGCAACGAAGTCGTCAAGAAGTCCAGTGCATCCGCACTTGCCGCTGAATCCGGATCGGGAATACCGCTGATTACCAGAACCAGCCGGTGGGCGTAGGGAGACTGGAAACGCTGCGCCAGTTCCGCGTCAACTTTTTCGGATTCTCCACCCTTGATGTGCGCAGCCGTTTCCAGGTGGCTTTCCACTTTGTAGGAAAAAGGTACCAAGGCCAGCGCCATGAGAAAGCCCAACATCGCCAGCCAGAATCGACGGCGAGCGGCACCTGGACCCATCTTCAAGCCTGGCATCTATAGGTCCTTCCTGGTCCAACTGAGAGCAGCGAAACAAGTTCAGAAACCGAGCGCATCCAGAATATAGGAGCGCAGTGGATATTCGCCGAGATTCTGGCTGCAGGTTGGTTAACGATACATGTTGGGAACACTCGCTGCCTGTTTGAATCAGCCATCCAGTTGTTGAGTGCATGGCCGAGAAACCCGCTGGCTTTCCACTCTCAAGCGGAAAAGGAGATTGACGTTTGCTCACTTTGCAGGACTGGACATGCCGGCATCGAGTGTGCGAACTCCGAGATGCTGGGTTGGAATCCAACTGGGGCGGGGTTGATCGAGGACATAAGGAAGACGCAATACCTCTAACACCACGGCCGCCCCGTGCGCGCCCTGGTACTACGGCTTAAGGCAGCGAAGTGTGGGTAGAGTTCAAGTTAATCGCCGACGATTTGGATGTGTGGCACATCCGCGCAAGGGTAAAGAGTGCATAGCGGATTACTCACAGTCATCTGGTGCAATCAGCCAAGGCGAAAGGCGAAGACCTGCGACGGCTGAGTGAAAAAATACCGGGAGCCTACTTGATTCCCGCGCGAAGGTGATGAGGACTTCTGGTTGCGAGGCGTTGCGGACTGCGTTGCCGCAGCAATTTACGCGGAGTCCGGGTGGGGGAGAGTACCCGGAAGACCCGATGGTCATGAATCGTGACTTTGGTAAGATAGCGAACGTAGGTCGGGAGTATTTTCCCGGGTGCTCTCCAGCGTCTGGTCTGTCACCAGTAGAAGTTCCACGGGTGACATATGGCTCAGGCAATTCTGCTTGTTGACGATAGTGCAACAATCCGCAGGGTAACACGCGAATACATCGAAAATAATACTGAGTATGAGGTGTGTGGCGAAGCTTTCGATGGGCAGGATGCGTTGGACAAGGTCCGGGAGCTGTCTCCAGATTTAATCATTATGGATTTGGCCATGCCGCGAATGAACGGGATGCAGGCGGCGAAAATCCTACGGGTCACGACGAATGTTCCCATTATTTTGTTCACCATGTACGCGAGCGAGATTCGCAACGCGGACGCTTTGTCGGCGGGAGTGAATGCGGTGGTGTCGAAAATTGAGGATCTGGCGGTACTGGGGGAAGAATTGCGGCACTTGCTGAAGCCTGTCAATGGCGGGTCGCGGTTCGCGGCGTCCGCGTAAGCGCTTCTTCTCGGTTCCAGGCGGCGTTAAAAATTAAGTCCCAGCTAGCCTCTGGTTCCGATCGGTCCACTCCCGATGAGTGCACTTATATTGTTTACCTCCTGAAGCTACGACACAGCCTTACAAATCAAGGGTGGGACACCCCACTCTTATACGCTACTTCACGCCTTTTTCTGGGTCCCAGGAGCTTTGTAAGCGGCGGATGTAGATGATTTGGCCGACGTGGTAGGCGTTGTGAGTGCCGACGTGGGCGATTTCGCTGGCGGATGCTTGTAGTTTTTCATCGTCGGCGGCTTCCAGGGCTTTTTCCCAGGCGGCCATCACGGCATCGAGCTGCGGAGACGGTGGCGGCCCAGCTTTTAGCGTCAAAATTATTGAAGGTTTCCTCGTTGTTGCCGCTGAATTTAGCGCGGGGTTCGCCTTTAAATTTTGCCAGCAGCGCTGCTGGTTCCAAAAAACAGAGTGGTTGGCGAGTTGGCCGATGGAGTGATTCCCTTTCCGTCGCGCCAGTTGGCTTGTTCGGCGGTGAGGCCCTGAACAGCGACGTCGGCGGGGACAAACCATTCTTTCTGGTCGTGCGTGGTGCGCAACTGTTCCAGCAGGATGCTTCCGGAGGGTCACGGGTTCTTCCTTTTTCTGTCGGCCGCATGCGGCGAGCGATGGGCCGGGCAGAGAGCGGCGCAACCGAGACGCAGCAACAGGAGGTGAGAAGCGAGAGATTCGATAGGTGCTTTGCGATCGGTGAATTCATTGGTGACACCCCTTTGGTGAATTCGACGTAAGAAGGACGGGAATAGTTAGTTGTTGATGCCCATCTGGGTTAAGAAATAGGCGTAGTCGAAGGCGGCTTCGTGAAGGCGGTCGTAACGGCCGGATGCGCCGCCGTGACCGGCGGGATCCATGTTGGCTTTGAGGATGAGCGGAGTTATGGTCGGTGCGGAGGGCGCGCATTTTTGCCACGTATTTGGCGGGCTCCCAGTACATGACCTGGCTGTCATTGAAGGAGGTGCGCACCAGAATATTGGGATAGGTTTTGTCTTCGATGTTGTCGTAGGGCGAGTAGGATGATCATGTAATCGAAGGCGGGCTTTTCCTTGGGATTGCCCCACTCCTCAAATTCGGCGACGGTGAGCGGCAGCGATTCGTCGAGCATGGTGTTGATAACGTCGACGAAGGGCACTCCCACAAGCGCGGCGTGAAAGAGATCGGGACGCATGTTGAGAACCGCGCCCATGAGCAAGCCGCCGGCGCTGCGGCCTTCGATAACCAGGCGGTCTTTTGAGCCGTAGCCTTGGGCGACAAGATATTCCGCGCAGGCAATAAAATCGGTGAAGGTGTTTTTCTTGTTCATCATGCGGCCGTCATCATGCCAGGCTTTGCCCATTTCGCCGCCACCGCGAATGTGGGCGATGGCTACGACTACGCCGCGATCGACGAGGCTGAAGAAGTTCCGGAGTTGAAAGTAATGTCGCATGGAAGATGCCGTAGGAGCCATAGGCGTAGAGATAAACGGGCGCGGTGCCGTCCTTTTTTAGCGTCCTTGAGATGCACGAGCGGAGACGGGAACTTTGGTGCCGTCGGAAGCCGGGGCGTAGATCTGCTCGACTTGATATTTATTGCGGTCGTAGCCGCCGGGAACTTCTTTTTGCTTGAGCAGAGTGGATTTGCCGGTGGCCATGTCGTATTCGAAAGATGGAACGGGGAGTGATGAAGGACTGGTAGCGTATAGCGAAATTTGGTGGTGTCGTATTCGTGATTCTGAGCCGGGCCGGTGCGTAGGCGGGTTCGGGAAATTCGATGCGATGAGACTGGCCGGTGGCGAGATCGGTGACGGCGCAACTGAGGCAGGCCGTTCTCGCGTTCGCTTAGCACATAATAATTTTTGAAGAAATCGGTGTTGTTGAGCATGACGTTGGGGCGATGAGGGACGACTTCCTGCCAGTTGGAGCTGCGCGGATGGAGACGGGCGCTTTTACGAGACGAAAATTTCTGCCGGTGTCATTGACGCGGAGATAGAAGAAGTCGCCGTTGTGATCGGGAAAATACTGCACGTCCTGCTTGCGGGGTTCCATGATTTTGAATTCGGCGGCATGGTTGATCGGCGGGGATGAAGCGAGCATCGCTGGTGGTGTGGCTGGCGGACATGCAAAAAGATGAAGGCCTTGCTGCGGGTTTTTCCCACGTAGACGTAAAAGCGTTCGTCTTTCTCTTCGTAGATGAGCTGATCGGGGCCGGCGGTGCCAGCGGCGTGGCGATAGGCCTGGTACTCGCGCTTAGCGATGGGATCTTCGACGGTATAGAAAATCGTTTTGTTGTCGTTGGCCCAGGCCACGGAGCCGACGCGTTCGGCGTGATCGGGCAGCAGTTTGCCAGTGCGCAAATCTTTGACGGCGAGAGTGTATTGGCGGAAGCCAGTGTTGTCAGTGGTGTAGGCCAGCAGAGTTGCCATCGTCGCTGGGCCTCGAAGTCGGAGACGGAAATGAATTTCTGGCCCTGGCCCAGTTCGTTGACATCCAGCAAGCAATTCCTCAGGGCTTTCCAAAGTGCCTTTTTTGCGGCAATAAATCGGGTACTGTTTCCCGGCTTCGGTGCGGGTGTAATAAAAGTAGTTGCCCTCCTTGTAGGGAACCTCCACGTCGGTTTCTTTCACGCGGCTGAGCATCTCGTCGTACAACTTTTTCTGCAGAGGGAGAGTGGGCTTCATGACCGCGTCGGTGTAGGCGTTTTCGGCCTGCAGATAGGCGGCGACTTCGGGATTTTTTTTGTCGCGCAACCAGAAATAGTTGTCGTCAAGGGTGCGGCCATTGACCTCGGTGGTGTGGGGAACTTTTTTGGCCACGGGCGGCTGCGGTGCGGCGGGATGGTCGTCGGCTTGAAGGAGTTTGGAGGGAACGAGGAGCACGGCGGCAGCGAGAATGACCGCGGGGGAAAACCGGAATAAGGATGTAAACGAGGATTTAATCATGGAAGTGTTCATGGGAAGTCCTTAATCAGAGATTGAATGGGTGCGCTCTTCTATAACACACAAATGGTTTCGAATAGAAGGTCAGTGCCCCCGGCAAAAGGAGGGGTGGGGCGCCAGAGTGCCGGGGACACTACAGTCAAGAGTCCCGGTCAGTCGTGAAGTACGACGTTCAAGAGCGAGCTGTGGACCTGGAGGCCACCGTTGTAATGGATGAAACCGAGTTTGCGGAACTTGTTCATGAAGAAATTAACGCGGCTGCGAGTGGTGCCGACCAATTCGGCCAAAGTTTCCTGAGAAATTTTGGCGACCACGGTCTGGGGCTCACCTTTTTGCCCATAGCGCGCCAGTATGAGCAGAGCGCGAGCGAGGCGCTTTTCGCTGGAGTTGAACAACTGATCGACCAGGTCCGCTTCAATTTTAACGTTACGCTCGAGCATGTAGTGAATGAAACGTTCGGCAAATTCAGGTTGCTCGTGAAGGACGCGCAACATCTCTTTCTTATCGATGACGGTGGCGCTGAGGGCAACAAGAGCGGTGGCAGTGGACATGCGCACGGGGTTGCCGATGATGCAGCCTTCCCCGAGAAAATCACCCGGACCGAGTATGGCGAGCACCGCTTCTTTGCCCTGGGGATTAACGATGGTGAGCTTGGCGTTGCCGGTCTGGATGTACCAAACTTCGTTGCAAGGATCGTCTTGAGAAAAAAGAGCCTGACCCTTCTTGTATTTGGCGATGCGACGGGAGCCACCGGTTTGAGAAAGGTAGTCCTCGACATCGAAGGGTTGCAGAGCTGTTTTTGAAGCAACGGATTTCCTGGAACTGTTGGCCAAAGTGATCAGGGCCTCTGAGGTGATGATGTCATGAATAGTGCCAAAGGTAAATGCAAGGGGATCTTGGTTGGGTTTCCGACCTGAAAACTGTGGTGCGGCGGAGAGGCGAGGCGGTTTTGTGGTGGAAGTGTGCGGGGTGAGAAAAGCGAAGGGGTGCGCTAGGGCTTGGGAGGCGGAGGTGGTTGAGCAAACCTGGAATCTTCCACGGGAACGTTTTGTTTCATCTCATCCACCTGGATGGTGAAGCGATTGCCGGGTCGCGCGAGGGTCCAGCGAAAGGGCACTTTGACGCCGTCGGCCTCGCGATAGTCGGCGTAATCGATTTGCGTGGGATTCAGGCCCAGAGGGCTTGGCGCGTAACGCACCAAACGAGCGAGCAGGCCGGTCTGCTTATCGAGATAAAGGCGCAGGGGGGGACGGTTTTCGGCTTGGCCCTCGAGCAGCCAGGTGTCGTGACCGTCGATTTTTTCGCCATTCTCGACGATGAATTTGGGGTATAGGGCTTTCAGATGCACCGGGAATTGCAGGTCGGCGTCGAGGCGAGCGGAGTCGTTTTCCGAAGCGGACATGATATGCGCGGGCCTGCCGGGAACGCTGAGAAAGCCGTGTTCGCCGTCAAAGGCGGTGATACTGTCGCCGCCCTGCAAGTGCATGAGAGAGACGCGCTTGGCGGGAGCTTTGGAATAAACGTCGGCGGGAAAAGTTTGGCCGCCAAAGGCGGAGAGCTTGCCGCGCTGGACGCGAGAAGTGATTTTTTCCACGGCAGCGGCACCACCTACGGCCGCTAAATATTTGTCGAGCAAGTCTTCCGGGTTTGGCAGAGCTACATACTCGACAGGCTTATTGCCCATGGCGCCGGGGCCATTGGGTTCCTCATCTTTAATCGCGGGGATACTTACGGGCATGGGCGCGCCGCGATGACAGGTGTTGCAGGTGACCTGCAGGCGGCTGTCAAAATTGTCGGCGTTGATTTCGAACATCATGGTCATCATCTGGCGAGCGATTTTCTTGGGCTTTTTTTCGTCGCTGTCCATGGCTTCGTGGTTGTGGCAAAAATCGCACTCGACACCGAGGGAGGCGGCGATGAACTGCATACTGGGGATAAGTTGATCGGCGGGGATGCCTTTGAGAATCTGGATATTTTTGAAGTGTTGCTCGGCAAGTTTTTGGCCGGATGCGGATGGGGCGGGCTTTTGCGCGACGTCCTGAGGGCTGGCTTGGGCGTTGGTCGCGGCGCTGCCCGCGGATTTGGTTTGCGGCGGAGCCTGGGCGTACGCGTCGGCAATCAATAAAAGAAGCGCGGGAGCCGCAAGCAAAAGGGGCAGCCAAGCTGCGATGCGGTGACGTTTCATAGCGCGTCCTTTCGTGGAGCGAGCGACGTCCCGGACAGAAACACGCAGGATTGTAGCAAGCTGGGTTGGAGATTGAATCTGATATTTAGGCTTCGGGTTACGCGCGGATCTCGCCGCGCTTGGCCAAGGCGGTGATGCGGTCGGCGGCGCGGAAGGCCAGCGCTTCGATGGTCATGGTGGGTTGACCGCGGCCGGAAGTGACGAGGCTGCTGCCGTCACACAGGAAAAGGTTTTTAACGTCGTGGGTACGATGATCGGAATTGATGATCGAGGTTTTCGGGTCATTGCCCATGCGACAGGTGCCCAGCAAATGGACGGCGAATTCCTGTTCGACGATGGGGTAGCTCCATTTTGTTTTCGCGCCGGCGGCGTCGAGGAGTTCAAGGGCCCGCTGGTTGAGCCAGGTGGCGCCCTTGATGTCGTCGGGATGGTCTTTGTAGGTCATGCGCAGAGCGGGCAGGCCCCAAGCGTCTTTGAGGTCGGGGTCGAGAGAAAAGCTATTGTCTTCCACGGCCAAGCGAAGTGGCGTGGGAGAAAACTTCCATGGTGCGATTGAAATTCTCGCCCAGAGTTTTTTTGAAAGCCGCTGCCCCAGCTGGGAGTGCCGGGCGGGAGATTGTTCATGCGCGAAGCCGATGGGGGTGGCATCGAAACGGGCATCGAGTCCGCCGCCGAGCAGAAGCCTACTTTCTGAGGATCGAGCTCGTAAAAATCGTGCAGGATACGGCTGACCGCGAAGCCTTTGTAATCGTTGAGAGGGTGTTCGAACACGCCGAGGGAGATGGCGCCGCTGTTGAGCATCAGGTTTTTGCCGACGAAGCCGCTGGAATTGGCGAGGCCGTTGGGAAATTGGGCGTTGGCGGACATGAGCAGCAGGCGAGGAGTTTCGGCGCCGTTGGCGCAGACGATGACGGCTTTGGCTTTCTGGAGGTGGGTGTTTTTGTCTTTGTCGAAGTACGCGGCGCCGGTGGCGCGGCCGCGAGCGTCGATTTCAATGCGATGGACGTAGGAATCCGGGCGAATTTCGCAGCGGCCAGTGCGTTCCGCCGGGCGAATGGCGGCTACCAGCGAACTGCTTTTGGCGCCAACCTCGCAGCCGAACGCCAGACAGAAGCCACAGTTCACGCAAGCGCTACGGCCGGCACGAGGTTGAGAAAGAATCGCCATGGGAGCGGGAAAAGGATTCCAGCCCAGTTTTCTGGCGGCTTGTTCGAAAATTACGCCGGAAGATTTAACCGGCAGCGGGCGGCATGGGATAGGGCTTTGAACGTGGCGGGTCAAAGGGACTGGCGTCGGCCTTCCCGGAGACGCCCATTTCCCATTCCACTTTGGTGTAATACGGTTCGAGGTCGGCGTAGGTGATGGGCCAGTCGACGAGGTTGGCGCCCGCGACGGGGCCGACTTTGCTGCGTTCGATAAAATCAATTTCGTGGAAGCGCCAGAAATTGGCGGTGAAATGGACGCTGGTGCCGCCGACGCTGCGGCCGTAGACGAGAGCGCGCTTCTGGGTGGCTTTGTCCTGGGGAGTTCTGCGAAAGGTGGTGGGTTGAAGCTGCGGGTGATTGGTCAGCAGATCTTCGCCGAGGACTTTGATTTCGTTGTGGGTGTAGTCGGCTTCGGTAAGGTAGGGGCCCTGTTCAAGGACTACCACGCGAAAGCCGTTGGTGGAAAGCTCCTTGGCCAGGATGCCGCCTGCGGCACCAGAGCCGACGATCACAAAATCCACTTCGTCGGAAGTTTTGTATTTGGGTTGCTCGACGATTCCGAAGGTCATTTCTTTTCCGCCGCCTTGGGTGCGGGCTGCCAGCCGGGATAGTTTTTGTCGTAGTAGCCAAAGGGCGGCTGAAACATGTGTTCGGGCTCGCGACCAATGAGCTTCCAGCCAACGCCGCCGCGATTTCCGGTTTCGGCGTCGGGGTCGATGAGAAAACCGGAGATAGTGTGGACACGAATGACTTCAAAGAAAGTTTGAGCGGAGTTCAGATTTCTTCGGCGTCCGACTTTATCGGTTGGAGCCTGGTCGATGACGCGGAGGATGTCGTCCTGCTGCTCGATGCTGGCGGCGGAGAATTTCTGTACGGCGGGAAATTTCTGGCGGGTGTGAGCCTGAAGGTCGAGGATGCCGGCGCGATATTTAGGCTGGTCGGAGCTGGCGAAAGTCACGAGGGCGCGATCGATGAAAAATAGCACACCGGCTTCGCGGGCGCCGGGAGAGTCCTCGCTGGGGATGATGCACGCAGCGAGGGTATCCACTTCGAGGGCCTCGTCGGGAGTGAGAAATTCGAATTTGTGAGGGGTGCTGGATTGCGCGGCCCGGCGCGCATGGGCAGCGGCGGAAAGCATCTGGGGCCAGTGGGCAGAGACCCACGCAGCGCTAACGGCGGAGCCCGCATGAGAAAGAAAGCTGCGCCTGCTTAGTTCACTGGGCACGATATGGTCCTTAACTTTGCTAGGACTGTAAGACCACAGGGTGTGATCGTCAACAGCAAAAGGCTTCTGGGTCGCCGCAGTTTTATGAATGGGAGAACCCGCGGAAGGCGCCATAGATTCGAGCGAGCACTGATTCAGGGCCCGCGGCGGCGGAGCGAAATCATGATGGCGGCGGAGCATGCCATTCTATAATGCGCGGAGAAGTGTGCGGGGGACTTTTCGAATGAAAAACCTGTTGGCGCCCTTGATCAGTGTTGGTTTGGCGGCTCTCGGAGTTGCATGGCAGCCGCAAGAACCAAGTTCGGAGACATACCAGCCGGTTCCAGAGCTAGGTTACCGCGTGGCGGAAGACTTTTTTCATATGCCGGAGGGAATGATTCAGGGAGAAGCATCGGGGGTGGCGCTGAATTCCAAGGGGCACATATTTTTGTTTCAGCGGACGACGCCGATGCTTTCGGAATACGATGAGCACGGGAAGTATCTGCGGAGCCTGGGGGAAGGGCTATTCAAACATCCACACGGGTTGCGCATCGACGACGACGACAACATCTGGACCACCGATGATGGCAGCCATGTGGTGCTGAAGCTGAGCCCGGCGGGCCGGGTGCTGCTGGTGTTGGGGCGTAAAGATGTGGCCGCGGAGTCGGAGTGGCTGTTCAACCAGCCAACGGATGTGGCGTTTGCCAAAAATGGGGATGTGTACGTTTCGGACGGATACGGAAATTCGCGAGTGGTGAAGTTTGATCGGGAAGGGAGATTTTTGAAGGCCTGGGGAAAATATGGAAGCGGGCCGGGAGAATTCAATTTGCCGCACAGCGTGGCGGTGGACGGCAGAGGAAATGTTTACGTCGGAGACCGGGAAAATAAACGCATTCAAATTTTCGATGCAGAGGGGACTTTTTTAAAGGAATGGAAGGGAATTGGCTATCCCTACGGACTATTCATTACGCCGGACCAACACGTCTGGATGATTGATGGGGGATACGACCGGATTCTGGAGCTGGACGAAAATGGCAAGATTCTCGGAGCACTGAGCGAACCGGGACATGGGCCCGGGCAACTGGCGTGGGGACATTTTCTGGCAGTCGGCAAAGACCGCAAAATTTATGCGGCGGACGTTTTGAATTGGCGGTTTCAGGTTTTTGTTCCCAGCGAGACGGGGGCTAAGGACAAGATGGCCAAATATGTCCCCTCGAGGCGAATGTACTGGGATCGGGTAGCGAGTTCGGGGTGGTCCACGCGCACGGCGGTGCCAAAAAATTAGGCAGGAGAATAGACAGTGGTACTTCCCGTTTCGCGCTGCCATCTAACCGTCGAGAGCGAGCACACTTCGCGCTGCCGTTCATTAAGTTTCGCGAATCGCGGCGGTGTTTGAGACACTACTGACCGAACTATATGGCGACACTTACAGGCGGGATTGGGACGGGCAGCAAATGGCTGCTGGATCGGATTGTGGGGGCCCTGGCGGCTACCGGGGTGAATCCCAATTTCCTGACCTTCCTCGGACTAGTGGTGAATTTTGGGGCGGCGGTGAGCTTTGCCATCGGGGGGTTCCGCAGCGGGGCGCTGATTATTTTTTTCGCGGGCTTTCTAGACATGCTGGACGGGCAGGTGGCGCGACGGCAGAACCGGGTGACGGCGTTTGGGGCGTTTTATGATTCGACGTTAGACCGGTATGCGGACATGGCGCTGTACATGGGCTTGCTGGTGTATTACTCGGTGAGCGGGCGAACGCCGTATGTGGTGCTGGCGGCGGTGGCCACGGCGGGATCGGTGATGGTGAGTTACGCGCGGGCGCGAGCCGAATCTTTAATTCCCTTGTGCAAAGTAGGATTCATGGAACGGCCGGAGCGGTTGGTGCTGTTGATTATCGGCGGGCTGTTCAATCGCATGGGCGCGGTGTTGTGGGTGATTGCGGTGGTGTCGACGATTACCGTGATTCATCGGATTGTGTACACCTGGCAGGAGACGCGCGCGGGGCGGGTGCTGCCGGGAATTCGCCTGACACTTTAAATACATAACCTTCCGTTAGACTTTCGATTAAGCTCCCGTTTACCTTCCGATTAGAATTCAGATTAACCTTCCGATTCCTCTTCCGATGCAAATCCCCGGGGCTCTGGAAATCAAGATTCGCCGTTGGTCATCTTCAAGCGGGTTTCAATGGGCGCGGAAATGATGCGGCGGACGCGGTCGCGGAGACCGGTGACGTCGGACTTTTTGAGGTCGGTGGTGTCGATGGTGTCGTGGAGAACGACGGTGATAACGGCGGGCCAGAGCATCCAGTGACCGGTGCGGTGGTGTTGAAAGGAGCCGACCAAGCTGACGGGGACGATGGGGATGCCGAGTTGCTGGGCGACGCGAAAGCCACCGTCCTGGAAATTGTCAACGTGGCCGTCGCGGGTGCGTTTGCCTTCGGGAAAAATAATCAGGCTGGTGCCGCCATCGATAGCGTCCTGGGTGAGGCGCCACATGCGTTTGAGGTCGGAGGGGCGGCGCACGTCGGGGACCGGGACGTTGCCGAAGCGCTTCATGAGCCAACCGTAAGCGGGAATTTTGAAGTGCGATTCCAGCTCCCAGCCGCGGACGTATTGGGGGATAGCGGTATAGAGGACGAAGGGATCGAAGACGTTCACGTGATTGACCATGAA
Source organism: uncultured Acidobacteriota bacterium (assembly GCA_963732705.1). Lineage (GTDB taxonomy): Bacteria > Acidobacteriota > Terriglobia > Acidiferrales > UBA7541 > Acidiferrum. Next base: position 411,931 of record CAVTAN010000004.1, read on the forward strand.
GAAGCAGGTGCGCGCGGGGTCAAAGCCTGGGGAACGTTGAACTTCGACGCGAGCGCCGGCCAGAAAAACAATACGGCGGCAGAAAGCGCGCTGCAGCCAGTCGTGCTTGCGGGGATCGAGGAAGACGCCGAGAAGAACCAGGGTGGGCGCGGCAACGAAAAAATGAAGCAGGCTCGCGGCCCACAAAATCGCGGCGCGCACAGCCAGCAAGGCTCGGGTCATATGTAAACGTCCACGGCGGCGGGGACGATGTCCAAGGTGCGGCACTTAAGGGCGAGGACTTCTCCGTCGATCATGACGTCGACAGGTTGGGGCATATCGAACTCCACGTGGCGGACGGCGCGGCGCGAAGCCTGCTGGTGTTGCATGTGCCTGCCATCGTAAATGGTGGGGAGCATGCGTAGAGCAGCAAATCTGCCGATGGGACCCCAATGAACAAACTCAATGAGACCGTCACTGGCGTTGGCGTCGGGGGCGATCCACATGGTGCCGCCGGTGTAGGCGCTGTTATTAAAGGTTAAAAAGAGACAGGGGCGGCGGTCCCAATCGGTGTCTGCATCACAACGAACCGGGAAGGTCAGGGGGCGAAGCTGCGCGAGGCGAACGAAAACTCCGAGAAGATAGCCGAGATGGCCGAAGGGCTTGAAGCGACGATTGGTGAGCGCGCCAACGTTGGCGGTGAAGCCAACGCTGACGAGATTGAAGGAATAAATTTCTCCAGCGGAATGGGTGAGGCGCATGAGATCGATGGTGCGGGTGCGGCGATCGAGAAGGGCCTGCAAGGAAGCTTTCGCGCCTTCCCTGGTGTAGTCGCGGAGAAAGGAATTGCCGGTGCCCAGCGGCAGAAAACCCATGGCCACGCGATTTTCGGGTGAGTCGCTCAGGGGCGCGGGATTGCTGAAGATGCCGTTGAGAATCTGGTGGCCAGTGCCGTCGCCTCCGACGGCAAGAAAACGGCGGTAGCCTTGCGAATAGGCGTCGCGGGCGAGTTGGACGGCGTCGTCGGGAGACTTAGTGGCGGCCTCGTCAATTTGCAGGCCGGCTTGGCGCAGACGCGCGAGGGCCGGGCCAGCGAGTTTTGCTGAGCGTCCGCCGCCGGCGGTGGGATTAACGATGGCAAAAAAGCGTTCCATGCCGGATTAAATTTTGTTCTCCTGAGAATTTTTCGAGTGGCTTGGACTTTAAAGCCTGCGCATGGTTCTTACAAGTGCCCCGGGGAGCGCTGACAATCTTTTGCGAGGGCGCTTACAAGGGCAACACGGCGGTGGAGCGATCAAGTTTGGCAAGTTGTTCGGCCAAGGCCTGGCGTTTAATTTTCATGGAGGCGGTGCGGGGGAAATCTTCATCGAACATTACGAGACCGTGGACGCGCTTGTAATTGAGGAGACGATTGTTGCGCGCTGAAATATCGCGGCGAAGTTCGTCGGTCATAGTTTGGCCGGGTTCCAGATGCAGGGCCAGGAGCAATTGCTCGCCGAGCATGGTACGCGCGGGCCAGATGTAATTGCCGGCGAAGACGCAGAATTCCTTGACCGGCAAACTTTCGAAGACGCTCTCGACGTCTTCGGGATAAATATTTTTCCCTTCTTCGGTGACGATCATATTTTTCTTGCGGCCGAAGAGTTGCAAGTGGCCGGTGGAGTCGAAGCGGCCGAGATCTCCGGTCATCAGCCAGTCATCGACGATGGATTCGGCGGTAAGTTCAGGGTCGTTTAAATAGCCTGACATGACGGTTTTGCTGCGTACGGACACTTCGCCGATGCCCTGGGCATCGGGGTTGAGGATGCGCACTTCCATTCCGGGCAAGGGTTTGCCAACCGTTTCGGCGCGGAAGGGGTGCAGATCGTTGACAGTGATGGCGGTGCCGGCTTCGGTTAGCCCGTAACCATTGGCAACGGGAATGCCGAGGTCGTAAAAAAATTGCAGCGTTTGGGGCTCGGTGAAGGCGCCGCCCACGATGATGGCGCGCAATTCGCCGCCGAATGCCTGGTGAACTTGAGGAAGGAGGCGGCGGCTCAGGCCCAGACGAGGATGACTTTTGGTTAGAGTTTTGTTGACGGCAACCAAGGAGTTAAAGACTTTGCGTTTTCCGGAGGGCAGCGCGTCGAAACGAGCCTGCAAACCTTTTTGGAGATTCTTCAGGACCAGGGGAACAAGGCTGACGTAGGTGATTTGGTATTTTACGAAGGCTTCGCGCACATATTCGGGGCGCAGGGTGCGTAGATGCACGACGGCGGCGCCGCAGATGAAAGGACCGAAAAAGCCGACCATGAAATCAATGGCGTGATTGGTGGGAAGAATACTGAGGTAGCGCATGCCGGGAGCGAAGGGATAAAGAGAGGTGAGGGCCACGCATTGCTCGAGATAGTTTTCGTGAGTCATGACGCAGCCTTTGGGGCGGCCGCCGGTGCCGGAAGAATAAACGATGGTAGCTGGGTCGTTGCGGGTGCGTTGCTGGAACTGAGGGGCGGCGCGGTCTTGAGGCAAGGTCTCCCAGCAGGTGGCGCCTGGCACGTCAGCGTTGGCGGGGCCTTCGGTGACGAGGACAAGTTGCAGGGCGGTGGCTAGTTCCCGGCCGGGATCGGCGTTTAGCTGGCGCCAGATGGGATATTCGGTGATGAGTACGCGGGCGTTCGAATGTTTTAGGAGCTGCCACTGCTCGGCGGCGGTGAGTTTGTAATCGAGAGGCACGAGCACGCCACCACAATAAAATATGGCGTACGCGGCGATGAGCCACTTGGACTGATTCGTCATGACGATCGCGGCGCGATCACCGGGGGCGAAACCGGAGGATTGCAAGGCCGCGGCGACAGGCAAAGCCCGATCACGAAATTCGCGATAAGTTAGGCGATGATTTTCGCGCTCGCGATCGGCTTCGATCAGGCAGACTTCGCTGGCGAAAGCGTCGAGCGCGTCTTTAAGAGCTGCGCCAATGGATTGGTACCTGGAAAGATCCAGCATTACAGACGGGATTGGATACGCGAGGCGAGGGTGCGAAAGTCGCTCACGCCCTGAACTTCGTAGTCGGGGAGCTCGATGGCGAAGTGATTTTCGAGGCGGGAAAGCAATTCGAGAGCCTGCAGGCTGTTGATACCCAGCTTCTTAAAAAAATCGTCGTCGGGGGTCAGGGATCCGGGTGCGACCTGAAAATGTTTGGCGGCGAGATCCAGGACTTCCTGGGTGGTTTGTTCCACGGTGCGCATCAGAGCTCCATTATATCGCGTATGTCGAGTGTGTCGCTGAAAGGCGCTCTCCGCGGAGAGCGGCGCAGCGGGAAGTTTTTAGCGAAGAAGCTCACGGTAAATAAGGCATGGCGTCGGTGGATTCGACAAATTTTTTAAGCGCGGCCATGACCGCCGGGCGGGTAAAGAGTTCGCAGAACAAATCGATTTCCTTGCGCAGCTGGTCATGGGGAATGGGCTTCAGGAATTTCTTGGCGGCGGCGCGGGTGAAGGGGTCGAACTTTTTGATTTGGGCGGCATTCGAACGAGCGACGTTGAGGGCTTGGCCTTCCGCGGCCAGTTGTGAGACGAGGCCGACGGCCTGGGCGCGGGTGGCGTTCACGCTGCGGCCGGTGAAGAGGAAATCACGGACGAAAGCGTTGCCGAGGTCGCGATTCAAGCGGGGGATACCGCCGAAACCGGGAATCAAACCGAGACGGAGTTCGGGGAAAGCGAAGCGGGCCATTTTATCGGCGACGATAAGATCGCAAACCAGGGCCAGTTCCAGGCCACCGCCAAAACAAATGCCGTGGACGGCGGCGATGGTGACGAAAGGGGCGGCGTCGATGGCGTTCAGGACGGCGTGAATGCGCTCGAGAAAGGAGCGGACGCCGGCAAGGCGCTTCTGGCCGTCGAGGGCGGCCGCGCCTTGGTAAAGTTCGCGCAAATCAGCGCCGGCAGAGAAGCCGTGTTTTTGCGCGCTGGAAATAATGCAGACGGAAGTTTGAGGGGCCAAGGCATCGAAGGCGGCGACGAAGGTTTCCAATTCGACGAGCATGGCGGTGCCAATTTCGTTGGCTGGTTCGCGGTCGAGGATGAGCTCTAGGACGCCGTCGCCCGACGACCAGCGCAACGTTTTGCCGGTGAAGGAGTTCATGCGGGCTTTCCGCCGTACATTTTGTCGATTTCGGCGGAGAAGCGGGCGTCGATGACATCGCGGCGCAGTTTGCCATTGGCAGTGAGCAGGCCATTTTCCGGAGTGAAGGGTTCGGGCAAAATCGTAAAGCTTGCGGAGCTGGCGGTAGTGCGGCAAGTCAACATTTACTTTGTCGATGACGTCCTGCACGCTGCGGGAATCCACGTCGTCCGGTCACTAACGCGCATAAATAGCCGCGACCATTTCCGACGACCACCACCTGTTGAGCGCCACGCAGCAAAATGCCAATTTTGTCTTCGATAGGCTCGGGGGCGACGTTATGGCCGGAGTTCAAGATGATGAGATTTTTGAGGCGACCGACGATGCGCCAATTTCCGCGACTGTTGACTTCTCCCTGGTCGCCGGTGTGAAACCAACCTTCGCGCAAAACGCGCTGAACTTCGTCGGGGCGATTCCAATAGCCGGGGAAAATATGCGGCCCGCGGACGAGAATCTCTTCGTTGGGGCCGACGCGCATTTCGATGCCGGGGATAGCCTGGCCGACGTAACCGGGTTCGACGGGAACGCGGGGGTCATCCATGGTGCAGATGGCGGTGGTTTCAGTGAGTCCATAGACTTGCAACACCGGAATGCCGAGCATGGCAAAAAATTGCTGGGTCTCGATGGCCAGGGGGGCAGAGCCACAAATCAAAGCGTGAAGGTGGCCGCCAAAGCGCTCTTTGATTTTAGAAAATATAAATTTCTGCCCGAGGGCTAACCACAAGCCGTCGATTCCGGTGGGCTTGGCTGGACGTTGGATGGAACCGACCTTGGCGTATTCGCGTTCCCAGATGGACTGAGCCTTGGCGAAGAGCTTTCGGATGGGGAAAGCGCGTTTGGAGATGGAATCCAGGACGCCGCGACGGACGCGCTCCAAGAGCGTGGGGACATTGAGAAAATAATCCGGGGCGGTGATGCGAATTTCGTCGGCGACTTTAGCCAAGTCGGTGGAAAGGGTGAGCACGCTGTTGCGGCTGAGGCAGGAGAGCAGCAGGATCCAGGAACCTGCAAAGTTGAACGGCAAATAGTGAAAAACGTGGTCGGGTTCTTTTGCAGGACCCATCAATTGGTTCAGACGCTCGGTGGTACAAGCCAACATGTGGGTGACATTGGCGACGTTGAGGCACACGCCTTTGGCTTCGCCGCTGGTGCCAGAGGTGTAGATGATGGTCACCAATTCGTTGTTCATGCGGGGAATGGGAGCGTCGGCCACCGGGTCACGGGCGGGGGCGACTGCGCAGGACTTCTTCGGCATGAACGCGATGGGGGCGCTCCTTCCAGGCCCAAGCGATGCTTTCGCCCAGTTGCGATTCGCCGACAATGAGCAGCGCAGGTTGAGAATCCTTCATCATGGCGACGAGCTCGGCGGGGGCCTGGCGGGCGTAAAGGGGGACGACGACGATGCCTTCGGCCATGAGGGCGAGGTCGACGGCGACCCAATGGATGGTATTGGCGCCCAGGAAAACGCAGCGATCGCCGGGCAGCAGGCCAAACTTGCGGGCGTAGCTGCGGCCGCGCTGAATCTGCGCGAGGAGTTCCCTGCCGCTGACGTTCTTGAATTTTTCGCCGTGAATTTCGCGCAGCACCACGCGATCGCCGGCTCGTTGCAGTTGGGCAAAAATCTGTTCTAGAAAATTGGCCATTAACAATCAGTTGTTGGCCGCCATCACCGACTGCCGGAGCATCATAGCGCTCCGCGAAGCTGCAGCAAGTTGTTGCTCGAGCGGCGGCAAGTAGTCTTCCCACGAAAGACGCCGGAGCGCAGCGGAAATTCGGGATATTGGCGGCGAACAGCGTCTTCGAGCAGGACACCCATGCGAGCCATGACTTTTAGATTGCGGACGACAGTGCGGCCGATGCCTTCGCGGACCGCGTCGCGTTCGGCGACGAGGGTTTCCATGATGTTGAGGAGTTTCGGCTCGAGCTCGGGATCGTCGACGGTGAGGAAAAGATGTTCGTGGCCGCGTTCGCGCATCAGGTTGCGGATGCGTTCGTCCATGGTGACGCCGGCGGAGGCGACCAGGCTGGGCATGCAGGTGACGATGCCGTGATAGCGCGAGGAGACCATGTAGGTGCAGGCGCGCAGGATGCGAGACGAGCTGGAACATGTCGTAGTCGTCGGAGGTGAAGACCGGAGTGCTGGGAATTTGCGCGGCGATTGCGCGGCAGGCGACGGCGTCGAGGCGTTCCATGGCGACGAGGATGGGGAAAACACTGATGGCGCTGCAAGAAAGCTTTGGTGGCGTTGGTGATGCCGGAAATGTAGTGATTGAAGCGGCGCTCAACTTCGTGGCCGGATTCGTGGAAATAAACGGTGCGGTATTGGCTGTCTTTGTAGGCGCCAGTGGTGACGCGCGCGGCGTATTTGGCGATGGAAGCTTTGACGGGCCAGACGAATGGATGGATGGGGCAGATGACGAGGATGGGAGTCTGTGCCATCCCAGCCGGCTTCGCGCAAAACTTTTTGAGCGTAGGCCGGAGGGTGCGGCTCGAAAGGTCCAGGCGGTGTCGGTGCCGAGTTCCGCCGTGAATGCCGAGAGAGCGCAGCAAGCGTTGCGATTCGACGTTGCGAGTGATCACCAGCGATTCGCTTACGTAACGCGCGCACATATTTTTGATGAGCGGATCCATGTGGCCGGCTTCGCCGCCGTAGCCGACCGAAAGCTTATTTTCCGCGGAGGCCATGCCCAGAGAGCCGATCATCATGGTGGTCAGGGCGTTGGCAAACTTGCTTTTGAACATGGAGCCTTCGCAGGCGATGACTCCGTGATTTTTGCGCACTTCGCTATAGAGGAAGGGCGGAAACATGTCGGGCAGGTGGACTTGGCGAGTGCCTTCGAAGTAGCCTTTGGTGCGGTTGAAGTCCTGGGTCATGACGCTGAAGTCGACGTTGCTGGCGCCGAGGACGTGGCGAATCTGGTGGAGCATTTCGTTGACGCGCACGTCGCTGCCGGTGTTGCGCGTGCCGTTGTAGCCGGCGAAGAGGAGACGGAGTTTTTCGCCGGGTTTCCAGCGCTGGCCGCGGCCCAGCATCCAGTTGACGCGGGCCATGGCGATGAGCGCGCTGACCCAGGCGACGAGGAGAAAGTCGGTCATGCGTGGGCGCTGCCCGGCTTGGCCGGCAATGGCGGGCGATGGCGTTGGGTATCGTGCAGGGGCCAGGGCTTGGCAGGATAGCGAAATTTATTTTCGCGGCTGAATTGCAAGAGCGGGTATGCGTAGGTGGAGAATTTCGCCGGGGCTTCGCCGCCCAAGCTCGGCCACAACGCGCGAATTATCAAAAACCGTATTCCAATTCAAGTAGGGCCAGAAAACTTTCAAAAGAGACGCGCCGTATCCGATGGCGCCGCCGCGGCGGGAAAGCCAGTCGACGATGCCGGAGAAAGGGCCGCCCAGCCAAGGAAGGTAGGTGGGCTTGCTGGTTTTGCCGGCAGCGGCCGAGGCGTCGGTCAATTCGCGAAATGTCTGGGAGCCGGCGCCGGAAGACAAATGATAGATGGTGTGCGCGGGATCTTGTTTCTGGTGGATGGTGACGATGGCTTTGCCGACGTAGTTGGCGGGGACGATGTCGATGCGATCGTCGGGTCGCAGAGGCAGAACTGGCAACCGCGCCAGGACATCGAAGGCCTGCACCATGTCGAATTGGGTGGTCTCGGCCAGCGGCTATCGCCGAGGACGATGGCGGGGCGGAAGATGGTGGTCGGCACATCGGGGAGCAGTTGATGCACCATGTGTTCGCCGAATTTTTTGGTGCGCGCGTAGGGATCGTAGTCGGAGCGCGCCCAGTCGATGGCGGCGTCCTCGTTGACGATTTCGTTCTGACGGTGTCCGGCGACGGCCACGGTGGAGACATGCGAATAGCGCCGCAGGCCGTTGCGATTCTGGGCGCTGGCGGGCGAGTTGGATGACTTCCAGGCCGCCGCGGAGATTTACGTTCATGCACTGGCGTTCGGATTTGCGATTCAGCGAGGCGGCGCAATGGATGATGGAGTCGGTGGTGTCGACGAGGTCGTGGTAGGAGTCGTCGGAGAGGCCAAGACGCTCGGCCGTCAGATCGCCGCGAAAAATCGTGACGCGAGAGTTGAGATATTCGAGAAAATTCCGGGAAATTCGAAATGGAGTTGCAGGGATTTCCACAGGCGCTCGCGCGCTTCCTGATCGGATTTGGCGCGCACCAGCAGATTGAGCGGGTCGCGATATTCGCGCAAAAGCCCGGCGACCAGATAACTGCCGAGGTAGCCGGTCGAGCCCGTTACGAAAATCGCCATAGGCTAGGAGGGCCGCCACAGCGGGTCGGTGGAAGCGGCGGAACTGGATAGCGCAGCGCGCGCGGCGAGAGGGCGTCCAATCCAAGTTCGCGCGGGGTGCGCGATTCCAGCGGGCGGCCTTCCATCAGCGGATAGCACCAGCGGCGCAAGCGCCGGGATGTGCACGTTGATCCAGTAGTCCCACCAGTCGATGGCTTCGGGAGCGAAGTCGAAGAGATGCTTTTCTTCCGGGCGGCAGGGCGGCGGACAGCATCCGGGTGTTCTCGCACTCGAAAACGTGATCGTTGTGCAGGATGAAGGGCTCGTACAGCTCGATCAACTTTTCGGCGCGGTTCAAGATCGCGCTCGGCTTTCGCGAGCGGGGGTTTTTTCATGTTGAGGGCGCTGGCGACGCGATTGATGCGGGAGATCACGGCTTTCTGCATGGGGATGGACATGCGCTCATAGCGCTGCTTGGAGACGGGGATGGTTTCGAATTTCACTTTGAGCCAGTTGTCGATGCTTTGCTCCATGCGGTAGTGCTTGCGATGAGCGAGGCCGGTGAGCTCAATGCTGCGGCCCATGTTCACGGGATTCACCGCGGAGGTAGCCAGCTGATACATGCGGGCGTTTTTGCGAGCGATGACGGCGGCGGCGATCAAGCTCATGCCGCGGCAAACCATGTCGACGGGAATGACGTCGAGGCATTTACGTGCGTTGGTGGGAAGCTGGCGGAAATTGGTGCCGAGCAGGTACGAGAGCGGGCCGGAAGTGTTGATGCCTTCATTCCAACCGGAGAACGGGGAGCGCTCGGAACTCTCGACGATGGAGGGGCGCACGATGGCGATGGGTAAGATCCCTGCCACGGGTGGCCAGCACGGATTCGCCGAGACTTTTCGTGAAGGTGTAGGTATTGGGCCAGCCCAGATGCTGGGCGCGGCGCATGCCAATGCGGACCAGGCGGTTGCGGGCCCAGCGAATGCGGTTGCGGCGAAGCACGCCGTCGAGTTCCTTGGCGGGAACGACGGAGTCGTCGACGCCGCGGCCCAAGGCCTGGCGCTTCAAGGCGGCAATGAGTTCGACGCTTTCGGCGCGATCTTCGACGCGACGAATGGTTTCGCGGAGAGATTCGAATTTCGCGCTCGACGTCGAACTCGCGGTCGCCGGAAGGATTGTAGTTGGGCTTGAGTTCTTCGGCGACGCGCCCGTCGCGCATGCCGACGACGTAACAGGTGGAAAGGTGCATCAGGCCGGCGTGTTCGCAATGGCGGATAAATTCCAACAAATGCGCTGCGGAGTCCACGTTGGAGGAGAGGGCTTCGCGTAAGTCGGGATTGAAGTCGGTTAGGCCGGCGCTGTTGACGATCAAGTCCAGCGATTTGGCCAGGCGAGTCTGGTTGGATTCGTCGAGCCCGAGACCGGGAGCGCTAACATCGCCTTCCACTACTTCGACTTTTTCCTTCAGGAAGGCGCCCGAGATTACGGCCGTAACGTTCCTGCAGGGTGTCGAAGGTTGGCGACTCCTCGACGATTTTCTCGAAGCGGCGTTGCGCGGAGGTGGTGCGGTTTCTGCGGATCAGTAGAGTGATCTTGCCGATTTCGGGAATGTTCTCGAGCAAGTTCACCAGCCACACTTTGCCGATGAATCCGGTCACGCCGATGAGCATAATGTGGCGGCCGGCGAATGTGGCGCGAACAGAGAGTTGGTCGACGCGTGGCGTTTCTCCAAAGAGAGCTACTGCCCGACCGTCGAGGCCAGTGGTCTCAAGCGGATGCGAAGGGCGTTGGCTACTTTCCTGGGCGGCCTCCAGCGTCGAAGGGCCGGACCAGCCGAGTTGCTGAAGCAATTTTTCGGGGGAGATGCGGCCATCGGTGGAACCGCTGGCTATCCAGGCAACCGGACCGCGGGGGCGCACGACGGGATCCAGAAGGCGGCCGGTGGCGACGCCATCGCGAAATTCGAGGCGGTTGGCGACGATAGATTCGACGCCAAAATGTTTGGCCAGAGGCTTAAGGATATGTTCAAGGAGCTGACTGACGAGGACGATCTGTTCGCCGCCGCGAATGGCTTCCACGAGCTTTTCGACCGCCTCGCGGCGCATCTGCGGTTTCAAAATATATTGAAAATATTCTTCGCCAAGAAGATCGAGGCGGTCGCGGCTGACACCGCGCAAGAGGGTGTGCAGGAAGCGGGTAGCAAAGGTGCGGCTTAGGGCATAGGTAAACGGGCGAACCAAAGCCATGCCTGCCATACCTGCGCGACGGGCCCAGCGCTCGGCGTAGCTGCGGGAGTTCCAAGTGAAGAAGAGGACCGGGCGAAGGGCGCCAAGCTCAAGGAGGGAGCCTTCGACACGCCAGTAGGTGACCGGTCTGGCGGGACTTCCGCCCGGGGCTGCCGAGGACACCACTGGAGCGCTGCGCTCATTACCCGAATTGTCGCGTGAAGTGGACATGCAGGGAATATCAGCTTGTCAAACACCGCTAACGGATGCAATGAGGCTGCTGTAATTCAACCATAGTTATCACGACCAGGCGATGCGCGCCCAACTGTAATTTGGCCTGAATCCAGACGCCTGTTTGCGCAATCGCAAAGAAGCGGTTGAGCGGTCGTCAGCCGCGTTCAACCCCTTTGCCACCAACACCTGATGACCTAGAGACCGCCTAGAAAATAGCACTCCATCGTAGTATCCCGCAAGACGTCTAAAGCTGAGAGGCAGCCTGGAGTCAGAGAGGATCGCAGAGCCGCGAGGGGACAGAATCGTGAAGCGCTTACACGCCCCAGCCGTAGCGTTCGGCGTGTTCCAGGGTGCGCAGCATTTCTTCGCGCAGAATTTCGGTGAAGGCCGAGCCGCCGACGGGGCGGGCTCCGGGCTCGGCGATGTCCGGGGTGCGGAAGCCGCCAGCCAGCACGCGCAGCAAGGATTGCTCGACCCATTCGGCTTCGAGCGACAGACCAAAGGCGTCGCGGAGCATCATGGTGGCGCTCAAAATCGAGCCGATGGGGTTCGCGGCGTCGGTGCCGACGAGCGAGGGGCGGAGCCGTGGATGGGCTCAAACAGCGGGGCGCTGGAGCCGAAACTGGCCGAAGGGATCAGGCCGATGGAGCCGACCAATGCCGCGGCTGCGTCGCTTAAGATGTCGCCAAACATGTTGGTGCTTAGCATCACGTCGAATTGTGTGGGCCGCAGCGTGAGCTGCATGGCGGCGTTATCGACGTACATGTGTTCGAGTTTTACGTGGGGATAGACGGCACTCATGGCGGAGACGGTGCGGCGCCAGAGTTGGGAACTGGCGAGCACGTTGGCTTTGTCGACGGAGCAGAGGCGGCGGGAGCGGGTTTCGGCGCGTGCGAAAGCGAAGGTGGCGATGCGCTCGATTTCGGGCGTGGAATAGGATTCGGTGTCCCAGGCGCGCTCAGCGGATTTCTCGGTCGACGTTGCCGCGTTCGCCGAAATACATGCCGCCAGCCAGCTCGCGGACAATCTCGATATCTAGGTCGCCGAGGCGTTCGGGTTTTAGCGGGAGAAATACTGCGAAGCGGTTCCCAAACTTTTACCGGGCCGGACGTTGACGTAGAGGCCGAGACCTCTGCGCAGTTCCAGGAGTCCGCTCTCAGGGCGCTTCCCTACCGGGAGCGCATCCCACTTGGCGCCGCCGACTGCGCCGAGAAAAACGGCGTCGGCTTTGCGGCAGGCGTCGAGGTTTCGGGCGGGCAGCGGAGTACCGGTGGCATCAATGGCGGCGCCGCCGATGGGATATTCCTGCATGTCGAACTGATGGCCGAATTCCTGAGCGGCTTCGCGCAGAACGGTGGCGGCGGCCTTGGTCACTTCCGGGCCGATGCCGTCACCGGGCAATAAGCACGATGGTTTTTTTCATGGAAAAATCCGGGCGCGCTGGCAAGCTTCTCTGGAACCAATCGCAGGGGCACATACCAGCCTTCAAGCTCTCTAAAACTTTAGACGGCGGACGTCGCGTCGGCGGTCATGACCGCGCGGGCGGCGCCGCAACACTTCATGCGCAATCGCCACCAAATCGCGCGGCCGCACATTCTTGGACTTGTCCGCCAGCGCGTTCACGCGCTTATAAACTTCCGCAAGTTCGGCGTCGCTCGGCTCATATCCTAAATCGCGCAGGCTCATCTGCAATGCATTTCGTCCGGAATGTTTCCCCAGCACCATCAGGCGCGCGGGAACACCGACCGATTCGGGGGAAATAATTTCGTACGTCAGGGGATTTTTGATGATGCCGTCCTGATGAATGCCGGCTTCGTGGGCGAAAGCATTTGCGCCGACGACCGCTTTGTTGGGCGCGACCTGCGCGCCAGTGATTTCGGTGAGCATGCGGCTGGTCGGGAATAGGTGCTCCATGCTTGATATTGGTGGTCACGCCAAAACTTTCTTTGCGCACCGCCAGCGCCACGGCGATTTCTTCCAGCGCGGCGTTGCCAGCGCGCTCGCCGATGCCATTGATGGTGCATTCGATTTGACGGACGCCAGCGCGAACGGCGGCCAGCGAATTGGCGACAGCCATTCCTAGATCGTCGTGGCAATGGGCGCTAAGGGTAATGCCCGTGCGTGTCGCCAAGGCATGCGCGGACGCGTCGGAACATCTGCGCCGTATTCTTCCGGCACGGCGTAGCCGACGGTGTCGGGCAAATTCAGAACGGTGGCGCCGGCTTCCACCGCGACGCTGCAAACTTCGCAAAGAAAATCGATGTCCGTGCGGCCAGCATCTTCGGCGGAAAATTCCACTTCGCCAACGCTGTTGCGGCCCAGCTTGACCATGGCAGCTGATGGCTTCGAGGGCTTGCTGGCGCGTCATGTGCAGCTTCACGTTGCAGATGCAGATCGCGAGGTGGCCAGAAAAATATGCAGACGCGGAGCGGCGGCGGGTTCGAGCGCTTCGATGGCGGCGTTGACGTCGTCTTTGCGCGCGCGGGCCAGAGCCGCGATGGGCACGGTGCGAATTTCCTGCGCCACTTTGCGCACGGCTTCGAGATCGCCGCGCGAGGAAATAGGGAAGCCGGCTTCGATAACGTCCACGTTGAGGGCGGCCAAGCTGATGGGCCATGCGGATTTTCTCCGCGGTGTTCATGGAGAAGCCCGGCGATTGCTCGCCATCGCGCAGGGTGGTGTCGAAGATGCGAACTACATCGTCCATAGAGAGATTCCCCTGGCTAATTAAGGCACTGACGCGCCTCTAGTCAAATTTATCTTTATTCTGCATTTGATAAAGCTGGCCTTATACTCGCTGTTCGAGGCTTAAATCGCATGGATCTCGGCGAATTGCAGGTGTTTCTTACGGTTGCCAAAGAAGGCAGCTTTTCGCGGGCCGCTGAGCGGCTGTATCGCACGCAGCCCGCGGTGAGCCTGGCAATTCGCAAGCTGGAAGATGGGCTGGGCCAGCCGCTGTTTGTGCGCGGGTCGCGGCCGGTGCGCATGACCGATGCCGGGACGTTCTTAAAGGATTACGCCGAGCGGCTGATCAATCTGCGCGACGAGGTTAAGAAAGGGCTGACGGAGCTGGAAGGGCTGGAGCGCGGCGAGCTTTCCCTGGGCGTGAACGAAAGCTCGATTCACGCGCTGCTTCCGGCGCTGGCGATTTTTCGCGAAAAGCATCCCGGGGTGCAGGTGCGGGTGCACCGGATGTTTTCGCGCGACATTCCGCACGAGGTGCTGAATTACCGGCTGGATTTCGGCGCGGTGTCTTATGTTCCGCGCGATCCGCAGCTGCAGGCGACGGAAATTTTGAAGGATGAGTTGTGCCTGGTGGTGCCGCCCAAACATCCGCTGGCGCGCAGACGGGAAGTGGACATCAGCGATCTGGGCGCGCGAGACGTTTATCGCGCACATCGTGGAATCGCCGTTTCGGCGGCGGGTGATAGAGCTTTTTGCGCGGCATCATACGGCGCTGAACATGCCGATCGAGATGCCCACGATTGAGAGTATCAAGCGATTCGTGCAGATGGGGATGGGCGTGGCCATCGTGCCGCGGATGTGCGTGCAATGGGAAATTGAGCATGGCTGGATGAAGGAAGTGAAGGTGAGGCAGCTGAACATTCCGCGGCATGTTTACCTGGTGGGGCGCCGGGGCGCGCGGCTGCCGCACGCGGCCGCCGAACTGATGCGCATTTTGCGAGAAGAGCACGCAGGAGCGGATTGAGTGGCGCGGTGCTGGGTTCCCGTCGTTTTGTTGCGGCCAGCATCTAACGTATGCTGAGGCAATGTGCGGAGGCTGCGGCTGGGCCTCGACGACTTTGGACTGCTCGATAGTAACAGCAGCGATATGACGAGCGGGCTGACCATTGTGATGATTGGGTTTGTGCTGGGGATGCGGCACGCCACCGATCCGGATCACGTGATCGCGGTGTCGACGATTGTGAGCCGGGAGCGTTCGATCTCGAAGGCGGCATTGATTGGGATTCTGTGGGGATGCGGGCATACCGTGACGATTGCGGCGGTAGGCGCGGGCATTATCTTGTTTGGACTGGCGATTCCAGCGCGCGTGGGCCTGACGATGGAGTTTTCCGTGGGCTTGATGCTGATTCTGCTAGGAGTGTTGAATCTGACCGGCGCGATGCAGTGGATTACGGAGAAGTTTTCGCCGGCGCATCCGAAGGTGAAGGGCGAACATGCGCACCTGCATCGAGCACGATTCGCAGGTGCACCTGCACTGGCACTCGCATGGGCCGGTGCGGAGCATCACGGGGAAAGCGTGGCGCCGCCAGCGCGCGTGCGCGCGCCATTTGCAGAAGCTGGGGATGTTTCACACCTTGCGACCGCTGTTCGTCGGGTTGGTGCATGGACTGGCGGGATCCGCGGCGGTGGCGTTGCTGGTGTTGAGCACGATTCGAGAACCGCAAGTGGGCGGTTCTTTATTTGCTGGTTTTCGGAGTGGGAACGATTGCGGGGATGATGCTGATCACGGCGGCGATTGCTCTGCCGTTTTCCTTCGCGGGGTATAAATTTGCGTGGCTCAATCAAAGGATTGATTACGGCGTCAGGAGTTGGTGAGTCTGGCGTTCGGGTTGTTCATCTGCTACCACATCGGGTTGGTGGACGGACTGTTCACCAGCCATCCGAACTTGGATACCCAGCTTCGAAGAAAATTTAAAATGCGGAGCAGGCGTGCGCGACGCGGCGGATTAACGGCGGAGGCTTCGTCTACGGTGGCGAAGGTGGGGATGAATTTCATCAAACCAGAGACCTGCATGACGGCGATGCCCTGCTTGGTCAAAGCGCCAAGGACCAGAGTTTTTTGTTGTGCTTGCGGCTGACAAAAATGGAAACGAGCGCTCCCACGCCCGAAGAATCCAGGAACTGACGCGGTCCCATGTCCAGGATGATGTTTGGCTTGCTCGGCGCGCATGGTTTGCAATGAAGGTGTTGGTGGTTTCCAGGCTCAGTTTGCCGGTGAGGCGAGATGACCAGGGCGCGCCGTCCGCGATGGGTAAGTGTTCGAGTTCAAGTCGTGCTGTTTCCATAAGTTGCGGAGAGTATCCCAGAAGGGAGTGGGCGGATATTAAATTTTTGTAAACAAGCTGGAATGGCCCGAGCGATTCGGCAGAGCGCAGCGCCTAGCAGTCCAATGCGCAGAAACGCGATTGAGGACGTGGAGTCGAACCCGTTTCGGGAACTTCAGGTGATTCACGAACAGTTTTGAAGCGTACTGCGGTTGGACAAGGTGCCGGAAAATCTACAGGATATTATACTAATTAGTAATATTACAATTGACGTAAACAAGAATCGCGCCTATGGTGACTGCTCCCTCGCATAACAACGCTTGGGAAATGAAGTTAGAAAGCAGCATCCATGGCTACCCCGCAGTTTTCCCCGCCAAAAAGTGGCTGCCCGTTTCCTCGCGTTGCCCCGCGTGCGAACTCGAGCAGCCACTTCTTTCCCATGTTTGTGGTGCTGGCGATTTTAGGGGGAATGGTGTTTGCCAGCGCAGCGAGAGCTCAACTACAGCAACCTTTCGTGTACATGACCGGCGGCGCGGTGGCCACGCGCAACGATGCATCTGGAGCGCTGACTCTCACATCTGGTTCACCCCTGCCTACGGCAGGCTTCCCGGCGGTGATCGATGCGAAAGGCCGCTTCCTGTTCGCGGGCGGAAATAACAGCATCCGTATGTATCGGGTGGCGACAACGGGACTTTATACCGAGGTGACGGGCTCACCCTTTGCGTCCGCGAATACCAATGGCCCTATCCTCCTCGCCACGGAGCCCACCGGCACCTACCTCGGCGTACTCAACTCCACCGGCAGCAATCCTGGTGAAAGCAGCGTCGAATCGTTCCAGATCGACGCTACAGGTGAGGCGCTGGTGCCGGTACAGGGCTCCTTTGTGGAGTTGGTATCCAGCCCGATTGGTGCGGCGGCCAATCCCGCTGCGGGCAGATTTTTTGTCTACCTGGGGCCGAATGCGGCTTCGCCGAATGCCGGGTATCAAGAGGATGGGGATTTGCTCACCTATACCATCGATTCGAACACTGGCTTGCTAGGCGGCGAGAACGGTGCGAACACCGCGGCGGCAAATCACGGGCGCTCTTTCGGTACGGACCCGCTGGGACGATTTGTGGTGAACGGCCAAGGGCAGCGAGACGGGTTGTTAGAGGTCACGTCGGCGGCGGGGATACAAGCCGGACTAGTGGTGGGCTCAGGAATCTATCCGCAGGAAATATTTGTGGGGCCGGGCCAACGCTTTGTGTATGCCACGCTGCTGGCTGGGCCCAGCGGCGCGGTGCATATTTACATTGTGGATACGGTCAACTGGACGCTGACGGAAGCTCCGAGCTCCCCACTGCCGGGTTTCACGTCGGTCGCGGGATTGGTAGCCGATCCTACAGGAGATTTCGTTTATGAAAGCACGGCGAACAATCAGGTGCGCGTTTTTGCGGTGGATCTGTCCACCGGTTATTTGAGCGAAGTGGTTGATTCGCCGTTCACTGGGGCGGGTCTGGGGTTGCCAATCGCGTTCAGTGTGGTTCCTGGCACGAATACGCAAAATGAAGTCGGAGCGGTGGCGACGCTTATACCAGCGAATCTGGCGCTGGGGACCAGCGCGGTTGGCGCGCCCGCAGGGGCACAGACGATCGCGCTTTCGAGCACCGGGAATCAGGGATTAACCGTGAACGGCATCGGGGTCACCGGAATCAATGCCTCCGACTTCAGTGAAACAGATAATTGCGGGGCGCCGACAGTCCTGGCGCCGGGGAATTCCTGCTTCATGTCCATTGTGTTCACCCCGGCAGCGGCGGGAGCCCGTCAGGCGCAGATCGCGATCATCGATAATTCTCCCGGCAGTCCGCAGACTGTAATGCTGACGGGGATAGGGGCCGGCTCACCTCCGCCGGCTCCGGCCATCACCCTTGTTCCTGGGACGATAAATTTTCCGTCGACAGCGCAAAATTCCAGCAGTTCGCCGCAGTCCGTTACGGTCACTAACTCTGGGAATGCCGCACTGAACATCTCTGCAGTTCTGCTGGGCGGAGCGAATGCGGGTGACTTTAGCGCGCCGTCGAGCAATTGCGTAGGAGCGCCAATCGCTGCCGGTGGCAATTGCACGGTCACGGAAACCTTCAGGCCGACATCCGCTGGGGCACGCCAAGCAACCGTTAGCTTGACGGACAACTCCCCTGGCAGCCCCCATTCGATAGCGCTGATGGGGACGGGCGCGGCGCCGGTGGCCAACGGATTGGTGGGATTTTTACCAAATCCTGTGAACTTTCCGGTCATCACACAAGGACTGACGAGCACACCCTTGGTCGTGACAATTACAAATAGCAGCAAAGCGCCGCTGCATATCAGCAATATCGCTGCCGGCGGCAGCAGCCCGGCTGAGTTCAGCAATTCGATGGGCGCCTGCGGTGCCGCCACGGTGGCACCCGGGGCCAACTGCGCGATGAACGTTACCTTTTCGCCGACGTTTTCAGGGCAACGCGGTGAGACGCTGACGGTAACGGACGATGGCGCAAATTCGCCGCAAGTACTAAACGTCATGGCGAGTGCTGCTCCCGCGTTTACAGTGACGAGCGCGGCCAGCACGCTGCTGGCAACAGTCCGTGCCGGGCAAACGGCGTCGTACAGTCTGCAGCTCACGCCCGGACTCGACTATAACGGGGTGATTGGGTTTACCTGCACGGGAGCGCCAACGGGGGCGGCTTGCAGCGTGCCACCCTTGGTTACGTTGAACGTGGATACGCCAGCCCCAATGGTCGTGACGGTATCGACCAGCGGCAAGTCTACCGGTTTTGTGAGTTTCTTCAGAATGGGAGTTCAGCGGACGATTTTGGCCGCCACGGCGATATCACTGGCTGTATCGATACTTGCCTTTTGTTTGGTGCTTGGCGTTGGCAGGCGGAACGTCCGATGTTCAGCGCCCCGTCAAGCTATTGTTTTCGCAATTATCGCGTGGGTATTGTTTTTGCCTTTGATTATGGGGTTGGAAGGATGCGGCGGTGGCGCCGCGAGCACGCCGACGCCTCAGGGAAGCTCGCTAACGACACCGAGCGGGACTTTCATGATCGTATTGACGCCGACGGCGACAGGTCCATCAGGCAAAGTTTTGATGCTGACACCGATTCCGTTGACGCTGGTGGTTCAATAGTGCGGGCTGCACTCTGCGTGAGCACGGGAAACAAATTTTCCACGGATTACGCCCGCCTTCTCCAGAAAATCCAGGCGATCGCTTAACTATTTTTCCGCTGAGATTCGATAGATGGTTCCGGCCATATCGTCGGATACCAGCAAGGAACCGTCGGAAGTAACGGCTATACCCACGGGTCGGCCATAGACTTCGCCCTTGCCTGGGTCCGGAACGAGCCCGGTCAAAAAAGGAGTGGGGTCGCCGCTGGGTTTGCCATCCTTGAACGGAACGAAAACCACCTGATAGCCCGCACGCGGAGAGCGGTTCCAGGAACCGTGTTCGGCCAAGAAAGCACCACCTTTATAAGCGGCTGGAAATTGGTCGCCGTCGTAAAAAGCAAATTGCAAGGGGGCGCGATGAGCTCCCAAGAGCACATCGGGAACAATCGCCTTCGCGGTAAGGTCGGGCTTTTGCGGCTTCACCCGCGGATCTATGTTGTTTCCGATATAGCTGTAGGGCCAGCCATAAAATCCGCCATCTTTGACGGAGGTGAAATAATCCGGCGGGAGATCGTTGCCCAAGCCGTCGCGCTCGTTGACGGATGCCCATAACGTGCCGCTAGAAGGGTCGATCCCGACGCCGCTGGGATTTCTCAGTCCCGTGGCGTACAAGCGGGCATTTTTGCCGTCCAAATCACAAATGGTGATGGCTGCACGCCGGGAGTCGTCCTCGATGCTTACATTGGAGTTCGATCCGATACCGATGAAGAGATGCGTGCCATCGGAGGCGAGGGCGCGAGTCCAGTGTCCGCCGCTGGGCAAATCCAGCAAGTGCTCGGCTTCGCCAAGTCGCTTGGAAGTCTTGGGGTCATACTTAAAGCGCAAGAGCGCGTCGGTATCGGCCACATAAACATATTGATCGTGGAAGACGATTCCGTAGGGCTGCTTCAATCCGCTGACAAACACTTCATTCTGCTGTGCGCTTCCGGTGTGCGGGGGATCACGCAGGATGATTACCTTGCCTGCGCCTGAATCCGCGAGGAAGACGTCGCCATCCGGGGCCACGGTGATCCAGCGAGGCTCTTTGAAATCGGCGGCAAAAATATTTATCTTGAAGCCTTGAGGAACTCTGGGGAGGAAGCCCTTGGGCGGCTTGGCCTCTTCGGCGGGATTGGTGGCCGATTTCGACGCGAAAGGCGCGGGCAGTTCGGGCTTTTTGCCATCCGTAACTTGTGCACGAGCGGCAGACGGGATCACCAGCGCTACCAGCACCGCTGCTTGTACTGCCAATCTAGGTTTCGCTCTCCAACTCCTTCTCATTGCTAATCCCTCCGTGATGCTCTTTCCTGTTGGATGCCGGCG
Organism: uncultured Acidobacteriota bacterium; assembly: GCA_963732705.1. Taxonomy (GTDB): domain Bacteria; phylum Acidobacteriota; class Terriglobia; order Acidiferrales; family UBA7541; genus Acidiferrum. The sequence continues at coordinate 432,265 of CAVTAN010000004.1, forward strand.
CGAACTCTGGGGTTCCATGTGAAGGCTCCCTGGCGGTCGCGCGCATCCAATCATTGCGGCTTATCGTAATATTAGGAAGGAAGGACCGCCATCATGCAAAGCCCGTACATCGGCAAGTGGTTAGCGATTGCAGTTATCTGCGCGTTTTTGGCATGGAGCGCGGTGCGCAGCCTGGGTGCGCGCCCGGCGGAAACGCCAGATGCGGCGCGCTTTCCGAAGCCCACGATGGACGCAACCCTTGCAAACTCGTCCAGGACCGATATGGCGGTGTTCGCGGGCGGTTGCTTCTGGGGAGTGCAAGCGGTCTTCGAACATGTGAAGGGCGTCAAAGCGGCGACTTCCGGTTATTCCGGAGGGCGCGTCAAATCGCCGGGTTACGAACTGGTGAGCACCGGCGTCACGGGACACGCAGAATCCGTGCAAGTCACCTACGATCCGTCGCAAATCACTTTTGGACAATTGCTGATGGTGTATTTTTCCGTGGCGCATGATCCCACGCAACTGAACCGGCAAGGACCCGACAGCGGATCGCAATATCGATCGGCGTTGTTCTATTCGAATGAGGAGCAGAAGAAAATCGCGGAAGCTTACGTAGCGCAGATGAATTCCGCTGCGGTGTACTCGCGGCCACTGGTTACGCAGATTGTCCCGTTGGTGGCGTTTTACCCAGCGGAAGGATATCACCAGGATTATTTGAAAAAAAATCCTAACAATCCGTATATCGTATTCAACGATCTTCCCAAGTTAGAGCGGCTGCAAAAAGAGTTCCCCGGGCTGTACCGGGCTGATTAATTTTTCAGCGGCGCAGTTGAGCATAGATTTCCGGTGATCAAGTCAATTCCTGGCAGGCCGTTCCGTAACCGGTTTGTCCCGTGGTGGACCGGGCAAGGCAGTTTTGCCAGCGTCGCGCGCTTCGGCGTCGAGAAGAGCCTCCAGATCCGGATACGCGTAGATGGTAGGCGCATGGTTCTGCATCAGCCCACCGGTATCAGCCGTAGGACCGTAATTGCTGTGCAACGCATATCCGAACATTCGAAGCATGGCGATTTGTTGGCCACGATGGTGGGCGGTGTGGGCGATTCTTCTGGTCAACACCCAGGCCCGCGAGCGCTGCACATCGAAGAACTTGGTTTCGGCTTCCCACCACGACTGTTCCTGAAGGCTTAAAACGGAAAGCCGCTTTTGGCTATCCTGCGCGTAACGTCTCATAAACTCCAGACGCGTTTCCGTCGACGGCAGCGGAGGCGCAGCCACGTCGATACCCAGCATGTTGCGGAACCACAAATCCTCGCTCACGCATTGATGCACCATTTGTTCAAGCACGCTGCGCCCGCGAGGATCCGAATCAGCGGGGCGGCGGTGCATGTCTTCCTCGCGAAATTCGCTCCAGGTGCTTACCACTTTGACGCGTTCCGTTTCGTAGGTGTCGATGAGGAAGGAATATCTCATGGGTTGCTCGGGCATACTTTTAGCAGGGAGATGGTGAGTTAGCAATACCGCAGAGCGCCGCATCCAGGAATGCGAATGAGGCGCATGGAGCGGCGCCCTCCGTCCAAACATCCTCAAGAAATTGCCGTCTTTGTGCGTTGCTACTTCTTGCAGGTTTCGCTGACCATCGACACGTCCGTGACGTCCAAACGAAGGCGGTTTTTTGCGGCGGCACCAGCACTGCCCTTGGCCTTTTCTTTGGTTGACGGAGCGTCGGGTTGCAAGAGCTTACCGGTTGCGGTGACCGTGTGACCGAGATGCTCGGAGAGCGAAGTGATCTTGGTGCTCAAGACCCATATGCTGCCGTCGTCGGCTTTGAGGTTGTACTCGTCGGCTTTGGCAGCCTTGGAGAGGCAGCCGGTCACGGAATGCACGTTGTTGTTGTTGGCATCGTCCTGGGCGGCTATGGCGGGGGCAATGCTTATAAAAAAAATCGCGAGCGTAGTAGAAGCCAGCAGTAAACGGTTTTTCACAGAAGCTCCTTGAGGATCAAGGCGGGCAACTAGCCATTGGATCGCCAAAGAATTCTTCCATCGGCTGGGTTAATCGGCCATACCGCAGATCACTGAGAAGAGTTAAGCGGCGCAAAATGCGGCGCGCCCGGCGATATTGGAAACAATGCAAGGAGATAGATGTTTCGGCCATACTTCAGAGTCAGCATCATCCGCGGCCTACATGTCGGGGTCTCTCGATTGCAACTTCGGTCCGTCGTAGGTCATGTAGAACGCATGTCGGCAGAAGGGCTAGCCCGGAGAATGATAAAGATCAGTGCAGGGTTGCTTATGTACAGAACTCGAAGCGGTCAATTGGAAGTACTCCTAGTGCACCTGGGCGGGCCGTTTTGGAAAAACAAGGATGTGTGGTTCATGCCGAAAGGGGAGATCAACACCGGCGAAGAAGAACTGGCCGCGGCGCAACGTGAATTTCAGGAGGAAACCGGGATCGCTCCAAGCGGAAAGTTTCTGGCTCTCGGCAATGTGAGGCAGAAGAGTGGGAAAAAAGTTGTGGGGTGGGCTTTTGAAGGAGACTGCGAGCCAGCAGCGGTGAAAAGCAACACCTTTGAAATGGAATGGCCCCCGAAGTCGGGGAAGATGGCGAATTTTCCGGAAGTTGATCGTGCAGCGTTTTTCGGCGTGGAAGCGGCGCGGGTGAAGATGCATCCCGCAGAGTTCGAGCTTTTGGCCAGGCTGGAAAAAGAATTGTCCAAGAAAGACGTTAGTTAGCGTTGGAGCTAACTACGAGGTTACGCAAAACGGTTCCAAATAAATCAAGAGGCCGCATGATGCTTCGGTGTCGAGGGAGGCAGATTTGATTCATGGGTTTCCGAAATGGCGCCGATTTGACTCATCATGGCGAACTGGTCCCAATTGTCCCAGCCGGAAACGATTTTGCCCTTCTGAATTTGCGCGATGGTAATGCCTGTCAAATGAACTTTGCGTTGACTGGCCGCAATTCCTAGATCCGCACCCGTATGGGTCATGTCGGCGGACCAACGAACGACAACTTTTTCACCTTCACCGAAAGCATCTTCAACGGCGATGTGAATGTCCGGGAAGGCCGCTCGCAGACGTTGCACAAAAGGAATGAATTCGGCGGGACCGCGCAGGCCGACACCACTTCCGCCCTGACCAGAAGCAATAGCGTCTTCAGCCATCAATTCGGAAATCGTCTCGATGCGGCCTTGATTCCACACTTCGTCAAACCAGCGCTTCATTAGCGCAACATTGTCCGCAACGGCCATGGCAGGCACCTCGGAAAACCGCGTCCCGAGTTTTATAAGGGATTTAAGGGCATGTCAATTATTAAGTTCGTATAGAGCCGATTGGCGGTGGAAAAGAGTTCGGGCGGAAATGTTGCGCCGCGACACAAATATTTTGCATGTTGACTTCGACGGAGCGGTTCGCTATTTAAGTCTGACACGCCACCCCGCAGGCGTGAACCGTTAGAAGTTTTATACAGGAGGATTTATGGCGCACGCAGTTCCCGAGGGGTACCACACCATAACACCGGCATTGACTTGTAAAGATGCGGTGAAGGCCATCGACTTTTACAAACAGGCTTTGGGCGCAAAGGAACTTTCCCGTATGGAAGGCCCAGGCGGCAAGATCGGGCACGCGGAATTACAAATCGGCGACTCCAAATTCATGATCAGTGATGAGTTCCCCGGCATGTCGTCGGGACCCGATCCTGATGCAAAAAGTGGGCCATCCAGCTATCTGTTTATTTACACCGATGATGTCGACAGCGCTTTTAACAAAGCGGTCTCGGCGGGATGTAAAGTTACGATGCCGCTGCAAGATCAATTCTGGGGCGATCGTTACGGCAGGCTTTCCGATCCTTTCGGGCATCATTGGGGAATGGCAGAACACGTCGAAGATGTGGCGCCTGCGGAGATGGAACGGCGGGCGAAAGAGTGGCAAGAGCGGATGACTAAGTCCGCCGGCAGCCACAACTAAGAAGTGGACCGCGTTGGAAATGTAACTTGAAGCTTACTTATAACAAAGGCGTCCGGATGATCGCTATAATCCGGGCGCTTTTTTATTTGGGTAACTCACGCTCAATGCGGAACGTGAAGCAGCCCGCGACGGTGCTTTGGACCTGAATGTAATCAACACGTTGTTCGGCGAATAGATGGGAGATGGCTGACTCAAAATTGCCGTCGGTGACGTATTCGAGCGCTATTAAATGGCGGCCGCGCGCGTAGGCTTCTAGAGTGCGCGGACTGGCGCGAAGTTCTTCCGGAAAACCAGCGTGCTCGTCGTATCGTTGGCAATTTTTGGCGTGTATGTAGATCGGACCGGGCTGCGGAAGGGATTCGACCTCGGCAAACCGGTCATAGGTGAAAAGGATGGTTTCGTCTATCTGTGCAGTGATTTGGCGAAGGCAGTGGCGGCAGGGGGCGGAGTCGGTCGCCATTTCTGTATGGGCTGGAAATCCGTAAGTAGGAGCGCATAACGTTTGACGAACTGCGTTGGCGACAGCGGTTGGTATGGCCACCATTTTGGTAGATGCCTCGATCTTTGCGGACATGACAGTCTCCCGGCGATCCATTAAATTGACAGCACCCTTAGTGCGCATAGGAAAATTATGTCGGGCAGGAGGTCAGCGCGCTATCCGCTTTGCGCTTTCAAATAGGAAGATGTTGCCAGCGTGGTCTGCGGTTAGCGCGACGGACTTATGGATGAGAGACGCGGCATTTAAGACTTGCAGTTGCTACTTACCCTTGGGAACACGCGGCTTGACGTTGTGCGGCTTATTTTTGCCGAGGGAGTCGCGAGTCTTTTTTGGAAGTTTGGCGGCGATGATGTTGTAAGCGTCTCGAAGCAGTTCTGAAAGTTCGGCATCAGATAATGCCTCTTTTGATTCGAGGGCTACCCATTGAGCGCGAGCTAGATAAGGCGCGGGAACGATGTTAGGGCGTTCGATGAGTTCAAAATAGCGTTCTGGCGAGGTTTTGAAGGACAACCACACCGGGGCATGCTCCAGGACGGTGTGGGCAAACATTTTGCCGGCAACTTTGAAGGTCAGATCATTTCCCCAGATGACGTGCTCGGTTGCGGAGGGAAATGAAAGACAAACGTCGCGAACCCAACTGGCATTCATGAAGCGACTCCAGAGGAAACCCAAATCACTGGCAACGGACAATTCCTGAGGGCGAGTGGTTCACGGTGCTCTCACTTTTTCGTGAGCTTTTGGTATTGCGCGAGTGTGAGAGGAACGACCGAGAGCCGACCCTGGCGTACGAGCGGCGAATCCGCAAACGAAGGATCGGCCTTGATTTCGGAAAGCGAGACCGGCTGACTGAGAGCTTTGCCAGCCTTGATGGTGACCACGGGATTTTTGGGGTCGCTCGCGTTGATAGCTACGACTTCGGCAGTTCCTACCGCGCTTTTTATGTCCCCGGTTTCATAGACGATCAATTTTGAGCCGGGCTGCATCGCGCGAAGATTTTTGAGCGCTACGGGATTCGAAACCCCGTCCCATTCGGTCACAGCATCGCGCTGCAAATCAGCGAAGGAGTAACCGGTGGGTTCGGTTTTGAGCAAATAGTAATTATCAGCCATGGCAGACCTCTATCGGTGACGATGATTTTATGTACTCTGACCCCTTTCGGCTGACTGCGGTCCGCGTTGGCTGCGCAATGTCGTCGCATACTGGCGACCACCAGAATCGCTTAACGCAGGTCGCGAATAATTTCCCGGGCGGCGTTGGCTCCAGAAGCGCCGGTAAGTCCATTGCCGGGGTGAGTGCCGGAGCCGCACAAAAATAAACCACGAATCGGGGATTTGTAGCGAGCCCAATCGAGAACCGGACGCATGGTGAAAAGTTGATCAAGGGCCAGTTCACCGTGAAAGATGTGACCGCCGGTGAAGCCGTAGCGGGTTTCCAAATCTTGTGGGGTGATGACTTGCGTGCCTTCAATCAGCGCTTCAAAGTTCGGCGAATAGGCGGCAATGGTTTTGCGGACCGCTTCGCCGAGAGCCTGACCTTGCGTGTCCCAATTCCCTTTCCTGAGTTTAAAGGGCGCAAATTGCACGTAGGCAGAAAGCACGTGCTTGCCAGCGGGCGCCAGAGACGGATCGAGGAGCGTCGGAATGCTGAGATCGAGATAAGGCGCTGCGGAAAACTCACCGTACTTGGAGGCATCGAAGGCGCGTTCGAGATAATCAATTTCCGGACCGATGTGGATGCGGCCGGAAAGCGCCTGGCGAAAACCGTCCGGCCCGACGGCGCCAGCAAGAGAAGGGAACGACGGAAGATCGCCAAGAGCAAAATTAACCTTGGCCACGGTACCGTTGGCGCGAAGGTTGCGAATTCGTAGAGCAAAGGTGGGATCAAGTTGTGAGGGGTCCATCAACTGGAAGAAAGTGCGCTTGGGGTCGACCCCTGAGACCACTGCTTCGACGGCGATTTCTTCACCGCCGGCAAGCACCACGCCAACCGCTGCTCCATCTTTGACGCGGATATGTTGCACTTCGGCGTTGGTGCGAATTTCCACGCCAGCCTGCTTGGCTGATTCGGCCAGCGCGTGGGTGAAGGTGCCAAGACCGCCCCGAGAAAAAGCAGCGGAACCTACGGGATGCGACTCAGCGGCCGCCCGGAGCAGCAATACCGCCGTGGAGCCGGCGGACCAGGGACCGAGCGCGGTACCAAAAATGCCACGAGCGGCGATTACCGCGCGAAGCAGCTCAGTTTCGAAAAATTCCGCGACGAAATCCGCGACGGGCATCGGGCCCCAGCGGAGAAGATCGAAGATTCCATATTTTCCCAGAGAGCGAACGCCACGACCGGTCTTCAGCAGTTGCCAGAGATCTTCGGGCGATGGCTTATCGATCGACGGCGGAGTGATGGAAGAAATCTGGGCGAATACGCCGGAGATTTTTGCCAAGGACGCGGCGAATTCCGAGTATTTCGCGCCGTCCTTGGCAGACGAACGGGCAATGCCGCCGGCCGTTTTGGCGTGATCGTCGTAGAAAAGCAACGATTGGCCGATTAACGATGGCGCGAAAATTCTCGGATCGGGATAAAGAATTTCGCAGTTGTACTTTTCAATTTGAAGATCGCGAGCGACGTCCGGCCGCAAGGGCCCAAGAGTATGCGCCAACGTGGAGGCGCGAAACCCGGGATGAAATTCCTCGGTGATGGCGCCGCCGCCAACGAATTCGCGGCGCTCGAGAACCAGCGGTTTGAAACCGCCCTTAGCGAGGTAAAACGCTGCGATGAGCGCGTTGTGACCTCCACCGATGAAAACTACGCGCTGTCCGATGGGCATGGTCAGTTGGACTCTTTTGCGGAGTGCGCAACGGCGGGAGGAATTGGGTCTGCAGCTCTGCGCGGGCCGCTGGACGCGCGATTAGAAGCGGGACTTTTCCATTGTTTTAAAATCACCTGGCTGGCGATACGGCCATTGGCGCCCATGATGCCACCGCCGGGGTGGGTGGCGGATCCGCACATATAAAGATTGTCGACCGGAGTGCTGTAGTAGGCCCAACCAGCGACGGGGCGGAGAAAAAATAATTGTTCCAGCGAAAGTTCGCCCTGAAAAATATTGCCCTGGGTGAGACCGAATTCACGTTCGAGGTCGAGTGGGGTAAGGATCTGGCGGCCAACAATAATATTTTTGATATTGGGAGCATATTCAGAAATGGTGTCGATCACGTTGTCGCCAAAGGATTCGCGCTGGTCGTCCCAGGTGCCTTCCGCAAGTTTGTAGGGGGCATATTGTACGAAGCAGGAGAGAACATGCTTGCCGGGAGGGGCAACGCTGGGATCGGTCAAACTGGGAATGACCATGTCGATGTACGGACGGCGCGAGTAGTGGCCGTACTTGGCGTCGTCGTAAGCACGCTCCATGTATTCCATACTCGGAGAAATAGAAATGGCGCCGCGGAGATGCGCGCCATCGCCAGGAATGGCTTCGAATTCGGGAAGCGCGTCCAGAGCGATATTCACTTTACCGGAGGAGCCGCGGAATTTGTAGCGGCGCACCCCTTCGAGAAAATCGGCCGGCAACTCGGAAGGCTCGAGGAATTTCTCAAAGGTCAGGTGGGGATCGACACTGGAGGAGATAACGTTAGCGGTGATCTCCTCTCCCGATTGCAGCGCGACCCCGGCGGCGCGTCCGTTTTTAACAATAATTTTGCCGACCGAAGCTTTCGTGCGAATTTCCACGCCGGCTTCCCTTGCCGCAGCAGCGATGGCGTTGGAAATTGCGCCTGTGCCGCCGCGACTGAAGCCCCAGGAACGAAATGCGCCGTCAATCTCGCCCATATAATGATGCAAGAGAACGTAGGCAGTTCCTGGCGAGCGAATGCCGAGAAAAGTTCCGATAATTCCGGACGCCGACATGGTGGCTTTGAGCACGTCGGTCTCAAACCATTGATCGAGAAAATCGGCGGAGCTCATGGTCATGAGTTGAATGAGCGTGTAACGCTCGTCAGATGACAACTCGCGAAAGCGCTGCATCATGAAATGAAGCTGTTTGAGGTCGCGCGGATTTAAAGTGGTGGGATCCGGCGGAATCATGGAGAGCATGGGCTTCACGAAGCGGCACATCGGAGTCATCATCTTTGAAAACTCGTCGTAGGCCTCGGCATCAACACGAGAATGGCGACGGATTTCGCGAATGGACTTGGCGTGATCGTTCATGCGCCAGAGATGATTGCCGTCGGGCATGGGAGAGAATGTGCCGTCGAGCGGGAGAATTTCCAATCCGTGACGTGGCAGGTCAAGTTCACGAATGATTTCCGGGCGCAGCAGCGAGACAACGTAAGAGCATTCGGAGAAAAGAAAGCCGGGAATGATCTCTTCGGTGACCGCGGCGCCGCCGAGAACGTGGCGGCGTTCCAGAACCAAGACCTTTTTTCCAGCCTTGGCCAGGTAGGCGGCGTTAACCAAACCGTTGTGACCGCCACCGATCACGATCACGTCGTAATGCTGCGTCATTTGCACAGAACTCCGTAGAAACAAGCGCGAGGTCGCGAGGTGTCGACGAACGAGACGATCGCAAAGCGCGTTCTAAATTAGCAAAGCGAAGAAAGCAAAGGGCATTCTACCGGCAGCAGCTATGCGGCACAAGGGCGGGGGATGCGGCGACAATCTTTACGCTTGCGGGTCACGTATACTGCCTCAGTTGATTCCTGATTGTAGCTCCGGGGTGCAGCAATCGTGCGCATGGTTTCCGTAAATGTCGGAATTCCGCGAGAGGTAACCTGGCATGGACAGGTGGTGACCACCGGCATTTATAAAACGCCGGTTGATGGCCAGGTCGCGGTTCGACACTTAAATCTAGACGGCGACCGGCAGGCCGACCTAAATGTGCATGGTGGCGAATACAAAGCGGTGTACTGCTACCCGGCAGAGCACTACGCTTATTGGAAGAAAGAATTGGCGGGCCGCGATTTGCCGTGGGGAAGCTTCGGCGAAAATTTCACGACGGAAGGCCTGCTAGAAAATGCTGTGCAGCTTGGAGATCGAATCTCCGCTGGAACGGCAGAGTTCGTGGTTACCCAGCCGCGATTGCCTTGCTACAAGCTGGGGATACGATTTGAATCTGATGCGATGGTCAAACGATTTCTGGTGAGCGGCCGTTCGGGGTTCTACCTGGCGGTGACCCGCGGTGGAGAGGTGGGCGCCGGCGATGCAATCGAACCGTTGTCGCGCGATGGCAACGGAGTGTCGATTGCGGAAATAAACCGGTTGTACGTAGCGAAGAAATATCAAGATGGCGATGTTGCTGTGGTGCAGCGTGCGATGCGCGTGGAGGCATTTCCGGAAAGTTGGAAAGAGCACTTTCGGGAGCGTCTAACACGGTGAAAAGGGGCGTTAGCCTGCAGACCCTTGCCGAGGGGATTAACGGCACTTATACTTTCGCTACATTTTAAGAAGCTTGATTAGAGTGTGCGGTGCGTCCAAGGCGCCGCGAATACTGGAGGATTTGTGCCGATTGGTACCGCGTTTCACGAGAGAACGCTGGCGCTGTGCGAGAGCTTGAATTATCGGGAGTGGTCCGGCTATTACACCGTGAGCGTGTATGAAATGCATCACGAGCATGAGTACAACGCCATTCGCAATTCGGCCGCGCTGATCGACATTTCGCCGCTATTCAAATACAAGGTGACTGGGCGAGACGCGACTAAATTCGTGAACCGGGTGATTTCCAGGGACATCCAGAAAGTTGCTGTGGATCAAGTTATTTACTGTTGCTGGTGCGACCCCGACGGTAAGGTAATTGACGACGGCACGATTACGCGGCTGGGTGAGAATGAATACCGGTGGACGGCCGCCGATCCCAGCTTGAGATGGTTTCAGCAAAATGCACTCGGTCTGAATGTAAAAATCGAAGATATTACCGAGGAGGTGGCGGCGTTGGCGCTGCAGGGGCCGACCTCGGGACGCTTGCTGAACGCTGTAGCGGAGGCGAACGTCAGCAATCTGAAGTATTTTCGCGTGACCCACGGAAAAATCGCCGGGGTGCCAGTGGATATTTCGCGAACCGGATATACGGGAGATCTGGGATTTGAAATCTGGATGCCGTGGAAAGATGCGGTAAAAGTTTGGGACGCTCTCAATAGCAAAGGCAAAGCATTTGATATTCACCCAGCCGGAATGATTGCGCTGGATATTGCGCGCATCGAAGCAGGCTTAATCCTGATTGAGGTGGATTACACGTCGAGCAAAAAAGCTTTGATTGATGCGCAAAGGTTTTCGCCCTCGGAAATTGGGCTCGGCAAATTAGTGGACCTTAAGAAGGAAACGTTCGTGGGGCGAGAAGCGTTGGCGCGAGAAGCGAAGAAAGGCGCCGAGCGAGCCCTGGTAGGGATTGAAATCAACTGGAATGAAGTGGAGTCGCTTTACGACAAAGTCGGCATGGCACCGCAAGTGCCGAGCATGGCGTCCCGTGTAGCAGTGCCGGTGTACCGCGGCGGGCGGGTCATTGGGAAGGCCACTTCTACGACGTGGTCTCCGACGCTGAAGAAAATGATTGCGCTGGCTTGCGTTAACCGCGAGCATTCCGCGGTGGGCACCACGTTGAATATGGAAATGACCGTCGAAGCGGTGCGGCATACGGTTTCTGCGAAAATCGTCCCTGTGCCGTTTTTCAACCCGGCCCGCAAGATGGCCGTCCCCGTCATCTGAGCGACGTTAAAGATTTTCTTGCCGATAGTTTAATCATCCCGCCAGCTGCTCATTGGTTGAGCCGGTTGTATTTTTTCAGCACCGCGCGTAAGCGGTCGTGCGGAAGCGCGATGACCTTGTGATTTTCAATGCCGGTCATGGTTTCGGCGGCGACCATGGCGTTGATGATGGCTTCTTCAGTGGCCTGAACGGTGGCGGCAAAAAGGGGCTCAATTTTTTCGTTAGGCAGCATTTTTATATCCGAGACGTGATCGGCGAAACCGGCGCCCGAATTGGCTGTAGAAAAGGCAATAAAAATATCGCCGGAACCGTTTCCTGAAATGCTGCCATCGCGGCCAAGGCCCAACGTCACGCGGCGGGCCAAGCGTTTTAATTGGTGCGACAGCAAGGGCGCGTCGGTAGCGACGACAACAATGATGGAGCCGCGATCCAAATCCTGGAACGACGTGCGGGCATAGGCGCGGTCCTCGGGAATTTCCTGGCCAACGGGCACGCCGGCGACGCGCAGGTCGGGCCGTCTTCCGTAGTTGCATTGCACCAAAACTCCCACGGTATAACCGCCAGCCTTTTCTTCGAGCTTGCGCGAAGAGGTGCCGATTCCACCCTTGAATTCGTTGCACACCATACCCGTGCCGCCGCCGACGTTTCCTTCAGCGACTGGCCCTGAAGATGCGGTGTCGATCGCATGAAAGGCGTGCTCGGGCTTCACGTGAAATCCGTTAATGTCGTTGAGCCAGCCGTCCCAGGTTTCCGCGACTACCGGCAAGGACCACCAGTAGCCAGCTGGGTCTGGTTGGCCGTGAGCGACGCGCCATTGAATCACCGCATCGCGCACGACGCCGACGCTGTGGGTATTGGTGATCATCACCGGGCCTTCGAGAAAGCCGGATTCTTCCAGCCAAGTGGTGCCGGTCATTTCTCCATTGCCATTTTCGGTGAACCAAGCGGCGAAAACCGGGTCGCTCATGGAGCGTTGGCCGCGGGGCAGGACGGCAGTGACGCCGGTGCGAACCGGTCCAGTGCCAATGTGAAGTTGGCCCTCACCAGCGATGAGCGTAGTGTGACCGACGGCGACGCCGGCAACATCCGTGATGGCGTTAAGAGGGCCTGGAGTTCCATCGAATGGCACGCCGAGATCGCGGGCACGCGCTTTGGAGGAAGATTTCCGTACCGGGTGATCTTGAGCGGGAGTGGTGACGAGCATCTGAGCGAGCGCGAGAAGGAAGGCGAAGATTCGTGAAACGTTTAACATGGATGATGGTCTCCGGGTTGGGACGAACACGATTTTGAAGAGTAGTGGAAGAAGAGAGCAAAGAGAAGAACGATTCTGTGCAAGAAACGAGTGGCGTCAACGTGGAAATACCTTTTCGAGAGCTACTCGGACAGCAGCGGCGATTTTTCCTGATTCTTCAGGATTTAAAATAAATGGAGGCGCGAGAAGAATATGGTCTCCGCGCAAACCGTCGACACAGCCTTGCGTTGGATACGTAAGCACGCCTTCTTCCATGGCAGCCTGACGAATGCGTTCCGCAATATTGTCGGACGGTGGAAAAGGCTCGCGAGAAGTTTTATTTTTCACGAATTCGATGGCCAGCAATAAACCCAAGCCGCGAAGGTCACCTACGTGGGGGTGAGCAAGCAACGGTTTGAGATCGTTATGTAAAGTTTGTGCGACCGCAGCAACGCGTTCGAACAGATGGTGGGACTCGAGGTAATCGAGGACGGCATTACCCGCGGCGGTGGACACCGGGTGGGCCTGGTAGGTAAAACCGTGCTGAAAAACACCTGAACCACGTTCAAAAGCTTTGACGATGTGACGGGAGATCAAAACAGCGCCGAGAGGCGCGTAGCCGCTGGCGATTCCCTTCCCTATCAGGATGATGTCGGGCTGGACATTCCAATGTTGAATGGCGAAAGGCTTTCCTGTGCGGCCCATGCCGGACATAATTTCATCAGCGATCAGCAGAATTTTGTTTTCGCGGCAAATTTCCGCGATGCGCTCGACGTAGCCAGCGCTGGGTGCCGCGGCACCAAGAGTGGCGCCGACGACGGGCTCAAAAATAAAAGCGGCGGAGGAGTTGCGGGAGGGACCTTGGAGAAAGGTCTCGAGATCATTCGCACAGGCGAGGCCGTACTCCTTGTCGGATAAATGACTCTCGCGGTGGTAGGGGAAGCAGGGCTCGATGTGGCCCCATTCCGGAAGCAAAGGTTGATAGGCCGTGCGCCGCGCGATGTTGCCGCTGACGGACATCGCTCCGAGGGTGCTGCCGTGATAACTCTGGCGGCGCGAGATCACCCCGTAACGTTGGGGCTGATCGGTTTCCAAATGATATTCGCGGGCGAGCTTAATTGCGGTTTCAGTAGCCTCCGAGCCGCCGGAGGTAAAGTACACGCAGCCGCCGTCCTGAAAATCAGGAGGCGCAAGCTGCAAGAGGCGTTTAGCAAGTTTTTCGGCTGGAGGAGAATGAAATTGCGAGGTGTGCGCGAAAGCGAGTTGAGAAGCTTGCTCCGCCATGGCGCGGCCAATTTCTGCCACACCGTGACCAATATTTATCACGGCTGCTTGTCCCGAAGCGTCTAGAAATCGCCGGCCATCCGAGGAGACGATCCAACAACCATGGCCCTGAACCGCCAGTGGATAATCCTTTTTAAAACTTCGCGGAAATACGGTGGAGCGGTTGGACATGGGTTGATCGGAAATTGTAGCAGAGAGAATAACGGGCTCAGATAGCAGGACGCGGAAAAGCGCCTCAGCAGGTGTGCTACGCTGGCGCTCCTTTTCGAGGCGCAAAACTCGTCGTTAGCATCCTCGCTACATAAGTGGGAGAGGTTTTGGCGGAAGACTCCAAAAGGTTGGTGCGCACAATCGGGCGCTGGAGCCTTGCGGCACTGGTTTTAAACTCCGTGATCGGCGGCGGAATTTTTGGCTTGCCAAGTGTAGTTGCAAGCCGGGTGGGAAAGTACGCTCCCCTCGCCTATCTTGTCGCGGCCTTAGGCATCGGACTAGTAGCCGCGTGCCTGAGCGAGGTCGCCTCGCAGTTTCGGGAAACGGGCGGGCCGTATCTCTATGGGCGAACCACACTGGGGCGATTTTGGGGGATACAGATCGCGTGGATGACATGGCTTTCGCGACTGGCGGCGGCTTCCGGCACAGCAAATCTTTTCGCTACATATTTCACGGAGCTTAGTCCGCGTAGCGCGCGACCGATCTATCGCGCGACCATTCTGGTGGCGGTCATCGGCATTCTGGCGGTGATTAATTATCGGGGAGTGCGGTGGGGCACGAGGGTCAACGATTTGCTGACGGTCTTGAAAGTAATTCTGCTGATGGTGTTTGTCGGCGTCGGACTGTTTTGGCTGGCTGCGCATGTTCGGGTGATAAGCGTTCCGATGTCGCATGCGGTCACTTTGCGGGATTGGTTCGCAACGATATTGGTGCTGGTGTTCGCCTTTGGCGGATTTGAAGCCGTGTTTTTTGCTACCGGAGAGACGCGCGACCCGCGTAGAGACGCGCCTGCGGCCCTCGGATACGCTTTTATAGCGGTAACGGTGATTTACACGCTGGTCCAGGTGGTGGTGAGCGGCACGGTTGCAAATCCGGGGAGTAACGATCGGCCGCTCGCGGAAGCAGCTCGAAATATTTTTGGTACTGGCGCGGCGGTGGCCATTTCTGTGGCAGCGCTGGTATCCATTTACGGGTACCTGGGCGCCAATATGCTGCACACACCGCGCCTGACCTTCGCGTTGGCAGAGCGGGGCGACTTTCCGCGGTGGTTTGCAGCGATACACTCGAAATTTCGAACGCCGCACGTGTCTATCGTGGTGTATGCAGCGCTGCTCCTGGCATTTGCGCTGGGGGGCAATTTTCGCTGGAATATCACCCTTTCGGCGGTGGCCCGATTGCTCACCTATGCTTCACTGGCAGTGGCACTTCTGGTGCTGCGGCGAAAACGTCCCAATGCGGATGCGTTCCGGCTGCGTGCCGGCCCGCTTATAGCAATTCTCACGCTAGCGTTTTGTGTAGCGCTATTTATACAGACTCCTACGAGTAATTTGTCGGTCATGTTGGGTACGATGGCGCTGGCAACGGTGAACTGGGCGGTGGTGCGACGAATCCAGCCTGCGCAATCCGAGAGTTAGTCCAAATTGGAGCGCCTGTTTTTATATGCAGCGCAACCCTGGATTTCGCTCTCGCGTGGTCGTGAGAGGATTCAATCCGGAACCTCCGATAGGATGGTGACTCATGACCATGAAGCGCAGCGGCGAAGCCTGGATGCCAGCCGATGAGTACGGCCGCAAAATGCCGCAGTTCTCGGTGAATTTATTGGTGCGGGATTTGTCCAAGTCACTGCCGTTTTATGAGCAAGTTTTGAAGGCGACGGTGCGATATCGGGATGCTGACTTTGCCGCGATGGAGATAAATGGCGTGGAGTTTATGTTGCACGCCGATCACACGTATGACCACCATCCGTTGTCCGGCCGATTGCAGGGCGACAGAAAACGCGGCGACGGCGCGGAGTTGCGCTTAATGGGGATTGACCCGGACGAACTGCAATCGCGAGCCCAGGCCGCAGGGGCGAGTATTCTACAACCGGCCGCTGATTTTCCGCACGGGTGGCGAGACGTGATTCTGGAAGATCCTGATGGTTATATCTGGGCGGTAGGCGTCCCGCTGGCAAAATAGACATCGTAGTACCGCAGGCAGGTTCGAGATAACGTAAATTTAGTGTCTGCTGATAGGGTGACGGGCGCACTTTGATTCGGTGCTGGCTGCGCATCTTGGAATCACTCACGAATCGTGACACTATCCGAAGTCCTGCAGAGTTTCAGTCATAACTGCACAGGGAGAGCGCGCGTGAAGCAAGCGATTTTCCGGAGTGGATATTTGCTGGCGTTGTTGAGCGCAACCTGCGTGGCCGCATCCGCGCAAGAGGCTATGGAGAAGCGCGCAATCACGTTTGACGACTTGAGAAGCATGCATCGGGTCGCGGATCCGAGAATCTCGCCGGACGGTAAATGGATCGCGTATTCGGTGAGCACTCCGGACATGGATGGCAACCGCAATGCCAGCAACATCTGGATCGTACCCACAACAGGCGGCGCATCCGTGCAACTGACGCAAAGTGGGCATGATTCCGGGCCGACGTGGTCGCCCGACAGCAGGACGTTGGCGTTTATTTCTTCGCGAGACGGCAACCCACAGATTTACGCGCTGTCCATGGACGGCGGCGAAAGCCATGCCATCACGCACGCAGCAAGCGGGGTGGACCTGGTGAAATATTCGCCGGACGGAGCGACGATTGCATTCACCTCCGCGGTTTATATCGACTGCAAGGATGAGGCGTGCAACAGCGCGCGGGATGCCGAAAAAGAAAAGAACAAAGTAAAAGCGCACGTAGCTGAACACCTTCTGTACCGGCACTGGACACACTGGTCGGAGGGGAAGCGCAGCCATCTTTTCGCGATGGCCGCAGATGGGAGTGGAACAGCGCGGGACCTGACGGCCGGGGCGGATTACGATGTTCCGCCGGACGAACGCGGCGGTGCGGAAGATATTAATTTTTCTCCTGATGGGAAAGAAATATGTTTTACGGCAGTACCGGACAAAGTAGAGGCACTGAGCACCAACGGAGAATTATTCGTGGTTCCGGTGAGTGGGGGCGAAAGCAAAAAAATCACCGGGAATCCAGGATTTGATGGCAATCCGGTTTATTCGCCAGATGGAAACTTCATTGCATATCACGCGCAATTGACGGCGGGTTATGAAGCAGATCGCTGGCGGCTGATGCTGTACGACCGAAAAACGGGTAAGACCGAAGATTTGACTGAGAGATTCGACCGTAACGTTCAAGACCTGACCTGGTCCGCGGACAGCAAGACAATTTATTTCACGGCAGAAAACGAGACGCTGGAACCGATTTATGAATTGAGCGTGAGAGGTGGCGGAGAGCCAAAAAAGCTCGCGACCGAAGGGTTCAACAGCGCCCTCTCGCTTAGTCGAGACGGGAAGTGGATGGCCTTCGAACGCACCAGTTTGACGATGCCTGCGGAAGTGTTTGTTGCGGCAGGCGATGGATCAAACCCGCACCAAGTGACGCACCAAAATGACGCCCTGCTGACAAAGCTGGAAATGAACGCGCCGGAAACTTTCTGGTTCGAGGGAGCCGCCGGATCACGAGTGCAAGCGATGCTGATTCGCCCTCCACAATTTGTGGCCACGAAGAAATATCCGGTGCTGGTACTGTTACATGGCGGTCCCCAGACCATGTGGTCCAACGCCTGGGGCTACCGGTGGAACGCGCAGGTTTTTTCGGCGGCGGGTTACGTAACGCTGATGATCAATCGGCACGGCTCGACGGGTTATGGGCAAAAATTCACGGATGAAATTACGGACGACTGGGGCGGGCAAGCTTACGTGGACATTATAAGGGGCATTGATTACACGCTGGCTACGTACGAGTTCACCGATGGCACGCGCTTGGCAGCAGCGGGCGGATCTTATGGCGGATTCCTGGCCGACTGGATCGCAACGCATTCAGGACGGTTTAAAGCCATCATCAGTCATGCGGGCGTTTATGACCAAACTTCCATGTACGCAACCGAAGAATTATGGTTCGCAGAGCACGACATGCACGGGACGCCCTGGAGTAATCCAGACAGTTATAAAAAATGGTCGGCTCCAAGTTTTGCCGGCGATCTCGGAAAATTTAAAACGCCCACACTGGTGATTGCCGGCGAAAATGATTTTCGGGTGCCGTACACGCAGTCGCTGGAATTTTTTAATACCCTGCAACGCGAGGGAGTGCCGTCCAAATTGGTCATTTTCCCAGATGAGGGTCACTGGGTGTTGAAGCCGCAAAACTCCCAATTCTGGTACAAGACTTTTCTTGACTGGCTGGCGAGATATTTGAATTAGGTAGACTCCACGACGAAGCGGAAATTCGCTTTCAGGCGCTGGAAAGCTTTTGAAAAGCACGGCGGGCGAAGCGAAACAAATGGAAAATAAGAAAAACCGACAAGAGCACGAAGACTCCCACCACAACCGTGGTGATCATAGGGTGAATGCGGCCCATCCAGGTGAGCCAGACGGCAAAGAGGTCTTCACCAAAGCTTAGCGTCCAATTGCTAAAGGGTTCAGGAATGGTATTCACGGCCGCGCGGGTCGATGCCTTCGCGCCGTGAGATGTCAGTGCGACAGTTCCAGCGAGCAACGCAGCGGCCCAGCGCCATTGCGGTGCGATTGAGCCAGTCGAAGCATAAACCAGCAGGGCGGCGGCCGGCGGGCGAATAAAGGTGTGAATGGCGTCCCAGAGAGTATCGGCGTAGGGAATCTTGTCCGCAAAAAACTCTATAAAGTACAGCCCAGCAGCGATACCGACGACCCAGGGGTGCGAAAGGACTTGCAGCGTGGGCGGAAGATGAATGATGCCAAAACGCTGGAGAAGTCCGGGCGTGAGCACCGTAGCGTAGACGTTTAGGCCTGAGGAGTATCCGGTACCGAGCGCAACGCCGATGGTCGATAGAAGATTCATTCTGAATCTTTGAGCTTAGCGCCCAAAATATCAAAAGCCTGGCCCAGTATCAGGCCAGCTTGAAATTCCTGTCCGTTGTTAACCAGTATGGAACGGGAACTATACGGAACCGGCGGTGCGGGTTTTGTCCCGGCGTGCGTTCTCATCGCGCTGCGCGGCATTGTCATCCGAAAAAGAATTTCCGAATTCGTCAACCTGGCGCTCCGCTTCGTCACGAGCAATGCCGTAACGTTCCTGCACGAGACCGACAAGTTGGTCTTTTTTGCCACTCAATACAGCGACATCATCGTCCGTAAACTTCCCCCACTTGGTTTTGGCTTTGCCTGAGTACTGCTTCCACTTGCCCTCGATTTGATCCCAGTTCATTGAAGCCTCCCTTGGGTCTTGGTAGCTACTAGATGATGACTAGGAAAACATGTGGTCTTGCCCAGCAAAATACCGCGAAACGCTGATTTACTGCGGGCAGGGCGTGTAGGGAAAGGTTTTCTACTGTTAAAACCGATACCCGATGGAATCGGCAGGGCTAAAGGTTTATGGGTATGGAACCCTAGAACGTGGTCACGTAGAACTGGAGGTTGTAAACAGCACAGCAGCAAACGAATTTCGCAAATTGTTGACACGTCGGAGCAAAACGCACCTTGGCCCTGTAAGCGTCGGGTGATTTTCACATTTTTCGTCCACCAGGTTTTCCGACACCACGCAAAAGTTTAGACGTGGGCCCGATTCAAACAGCGAAGGGAGCAGCGTCAACCGGTACCGCCATCATTGGGGGTCGTGGCCTTCGATTAATGGAGTCGCGGTTCTGGCAACAGGCCGCGGAGGGTAAAATTAATTCACCGAGGAGGAAGTACAGATGAAGAAGTGTGCTGCTGTATTAGCGGGGATGCTGGCGTTCTCGACGGTATCGTTTGCGAGACCGCCGAAAGATGAGAACGAGAAAGATCGATTGGCGAATGCCGGTAAAGTAATGACTGAAATATTGGATGTGCCGGACGACATCCCGCAGGATCTATTGGACAAGGCCCGCTGCGTGGTGGTCCTACCTTCGGTGTTGAAGGCTGCTTTCGTCGTGGGAGGAAGCTACGGGCGCGGCGTAATGGTTTGCCGACGCGGCCATGATTTCGCCGGCCCCTGGGGCGCACCGGCAATGTACGCGTTGGAAGGCGGGAGTTTTGGATTTCAGATAGGCGGAGAAGCGACGGACTTCGTCATTCTGATCATGAATGACCGCGGCATGAACAGCCTACTGCACAGCAAAGTGAAGCTCGGCGGTGACGCAAGCGTGGCCGCTGGACCGAAGGGCCGAACGGCGTCCGCAGAGTCCGACGTTACCATGCGTGCGGAAATGTTGAGCTATTCCCGTGCACGCGGCGCATTCGCGGGAGTCTCGCTGGAGGGGACCACGTTGCGTCCTGACGGCGACGCCAATGCCAGACTGTATGGCAAAGGAGTCACCGCGGCTTCCATCGTAGAAGAATCCAAGATGGAAACCCCAGAAGAAGGCCGGATGTTGGTTTCACGGCTGCAGAAGGCCTCTCCGCATTTGAAGCCATAAGCCGCTAAAGTTGGAGGGCGGAGAACATTCTCCGCCCTTTTTTTATTTCAGATGCCCAATTTGTAATGCAGCCTCGCATATCATTTGTTTGCTGACCTACAAACTCCTCAGCGGTCGCGTACACGCTCCAATGTATTGTTCATTCGCTGGACAAGCCCTACCTTCGAAACCACGATCCTTGAAATATTTTATGCGGACGAGTGCAAGTTGAGAACTGAGGCGTATTTCAAATGAAAACCGAGGCAGCGCGGTCCGAGCACAAGCTTATCGCGGAGGCGCGAAAAGGAAACCACGAGGCCTTCAGCGAATTGGTGCAGAAGCATTCCGGGAAAGTTTACGCAGTATCCCTGCGCATGTTGAAGAACCGCGAGGACGCCGAGGACAATGTGCAGAATGTCCTAGTTAAGGCGTATTACAACATGGGGCGGTTCCAGGGACAGTCACAATTTTCAACGTGGCTATTTCGTATCACCATTAATGAAGCATTGATGAAATTGCGGCGGCATAAGCCTGAGCGCTTCGTAAACCCTACAGACACGGGCCAAGATTTAGGCGCATATACAAATTATCCGGAGATTGAGGATCACCGTCAAAATCACGAACGCGAATATATAAATCGCGAGCTTGCGAGCAAGGCATTGCAATGCCTGAATCCATCGTTGCGGCAGACGTTTGTGCTGCAGAAGGCCGAAGGATGGACGAATCGGGAACTCGCGCGGGCGATGGGGATCACAATCGAAACGGTGAAATCGAGGGTTTTCCGGGCACGGACGCGGTCGAAGCGGAGACTTGAGATTTTGGCTCGCACGCGACCGCTAGCCGCTTAAAGCGCCCCATCGCAAGTTAGAGACGGCGGGCAACAGTTCCGGTATCCACCGAAGCTGGATCGCTGGCGGAATCCATTGTAGGTATCGTCGCGCGGAGGAGCGTTCCGCGTGGCCGACCCTCGACTTCAAGGGTGCCGTCGAGCTCTGCAAGGCGCTCCTTCATTCCGGCGAGTCCGACTCCAGAAGCTAATCCTGAACGGAAGCGGGTCAAAGTTTCGCGAGATATACCCCGACCGTCATCCTGTACGGAAAGAATTACTTTTCCGTCAGTACAAGTGAGAGCGATCTCAATGGACTGGGCATTGGCATGACGATGTACGTTAGTGAGCGATTCTTGAAGCACCCTAAACAGGGCGAGTTCAACTTCTTTTGGAAACCTGCCGGCAATTTTGGCCAACTGCAGATTCACCTTCAAGCCACAGCGTTTCGCAAATCCATCGACGTACCAACGGGCGGCTGATTCCAGGCCGACTTCATCGAGCAGAGGAGGATGAAGCAAGTGGGAAATGGTCCGTACTTCCGTGAGGGAGCGATCGGTCAACTCGATGGTCTCAGCCAGCATCTTCAAATGGGCGGGACTTAAATTAGGATTGGTACTTAGCAGTTGTTCGAGGTTGATTTTTAGACCGGTAATGTATTGGCCTACACTGTCGTGGAGCTCGCGAGCGACCTTGCGGCGTTCCGCATCTTGAAGCTCAAGAATTCGAGCGCTAAGCGCGCGGGAAGACCTGACGCTTTCTCGCGAACCCGTTCCATTTCCTGAGTCTGAACGATTTCCCTGGTTAGCAATCTGAAGTTGTAAACGAGAAAGATCAAAGCGAGCACGAAAGCTAAGGCCAGCAATAACGAATTTCTAGAGGAAGAAGCGTCGCCAGACCTGGAGCCGCGTATCGAGAAGCATTTGCTCGTCGTCAGCCATGCTGCGGACGATGGCGTTTTGCTGCGACTGCTGAGAATCCAGCCCGCGGATAGCAGCCGCCTGCGGAGAGGCAGCGGCGGACCGGGGAACAGAACTAACGATGGTTTGATCCAGATCGGCGATATATTTCTTCGACAGCGATTCCAACTCACCTATGCGGTACTGTTGGCGCGGATTATCGGCCGTGAGCTTGCGAAGGTTTTCAATCTGCCGGGAAATATTCTCGGAATGGATCCGAAATTCGCTCAACTGGCGTTCATCGCCTGAAGTTGCGTAAGCCAAGGCATTGCCACGTGTCTCCGCCAGTTGGATTTCGAGATTCTGGAGTTCCGTCCGGACATCATAGGTATGAAGAACCCAGCCGCGGCTGCTAGAGACGCCAGATTCAGTGTGGTAGGCAAAAAGACCGGTGGCGATAACAACGATGAGACCGAAAAAAAGGGGAAGCAGCGGTGCCGCCGGCCGCCGAAAGCCTTTCCTTCCCACCTGCGAGGTTTCTGGCTCGACCATTTTCTCCCAGAGTGAAATCGATGAAACAGCGGCGGATGCCGAACGCGAACGATCATACACGAGCGATCGCTCTACGCAGGTTGGTCGAGGTTACAACCTTTTAGATAGCGGAAGAGGAGCGAGGGGTAGCCGCGCTCCGACCGCATATTTCATTTAGTGAGTGGAAGTCGCTTTCTGGCCCTTCACTTCCATCTCGTTTACGACTTGTTTAACGTTAGGAACGCCGCCGGCAATCTGCTCGATGGCAGACCGTTTGCTCTGGGAACTGGTATCTCCCTTGAGAGTCACGACGCCATTCTTCACGTCATAGTGAACGCCGCTATCCATTTTGCGCTTAACCAACGCGGCATCCAGATTTTTCTCAATAGCTTTGTCGAGATCAGAATCAACGGCTTTCGCGGAGCTTTCCTCGCCAGGAGGTCGGACGGCAATCGTATTGGCGACAACCTGGCCGGCAGCGGAGGCCTTGGCGAGAGATTCAGCCTGAGCCTTGTCGCTTTCCGCCGGAACGGTGCCGGAAAGCGTTACGACACCCTTGTCGCGATCCTGACTCACGCTCACATCTTTATAGCCGGACTGATCCAAAGATTTACGGATGCTATCAGTAACGTCGGGCGACTTGGGGGGGGTATTTGAACAGCCGAGCAGCGCTCCAACGAGTAACACGGGAACGAAACTCCACATTAATTTAGGCAATCTCATCTCTCTCCTTAAATTGAACGACGAATGCTTCTCAGCCGGAATGCTATTGACGTGCATGAGCGAGGGATGTCCGACCTTGCCGGTACTTTGCCTGCTGAGGACCTCAGGCTCAATCGGGGAATACCCTTAGAAAGGGTAAGGAATGCGAGTAAGCAACGCGACGGAGACGGAGCTAAACTGGCGACCAAGGGCGGCTTCCAAGTAGGTCAAACTGCAAAGGCCCTCTCGGGCCACCGTGTGCAGTCACTTCCCGAAGGAACATGATCGCCAGCGTTGAGTCACGGCCATATTAGAAAATCGAACGCGGCGAATAAATCCCCAAAAAACTGTAGGAGAATTTATAAGCCGGCACGAGCTGTATTGAAGTTTCGGACCGTGGTACCGGGATGTACTGATTGTCGGGCCGATGTTTTTATTGGATTCTGGGGCGGTGATCCACGGAGGAACAGCGTGACTGAGATCAAAGCAGCGGAGCCAAATTTCCCCGGTCCCGAGGAACCAGTTCCGCAGCCGCCACAACCGGAACTTCCGCCCAAACAGCCTGCCGAACCTGAGCTTCCTAACCCAGATCCGGAACGTTCGCCTTTTCCCAGGCCTGGGCCAACCGATCCCGGTTTACCGCCACCGGTAAGCTAGCAGTTGGCAAAGCCGCGTTAAAACCTGATTTAGAAATTAGAGCTTAGGGACGTCAATACCCAAGGCCGTGGCCAAAGCGATTTGGTGGTCCTGCTCCTGGATTAAAATCTCACGTATTAGTTCAGCGGTTGCAAATTCCCCCAATTGTTCGCATTGTCGGATGCGCTGCCGATAGTTCTTCACCGTTATATTTTCGTTATTGAGATCGGCTTGCAACATTTCTTTGTTGTCGTCGGTGGACTTTACCGGCTCCGGCTGTACTGTGGGGGTGCCACCCAAGTAGTCGATTTGTTTGGCGATCGTGATGGCGTGCTGCAGCTCTTCGCCGGCGTGTTTCTCCAATTCTTCCGCAATATTCATATATTCCGCGCCTTTTAGGACCTGAGAATAGACCACGTACGCGATGATGGCTTGGTACTCGCGCGCTAAATCACCATTCAAACTCTTAATCAAATCTTCGCGTGTGCCTGAGTCTACCGGGGGCGCCGCTTTGGTCTCACTGGTGGACATGGAATCTCCTGGGATATCGCTGCGCAGCTTACCTGCGGCTATATTGTGAATGGGACTGCAAAAAAAGTCCACGGCAGGACAAGGTTATGAAAAAAAACGCTGATCGTCGCGACCGAGAATCGCATTTTTAGCAACGTGTTTATCCACGGCCGGGCTTACATAAGTGCCATCGCCCACAACCACATTCAGAGCCCTGACAAGCTCGTTTTCCGCGTCGGATTTCAAGACGTAGCCTCGGGCTCCCGCTTGAAAGGCGCACCGCACAAATTCGGGAGAGGAGTGGAGGGTCAAAAGCAAGACCTTAATTTCAGGGATACTGGCGTGAATCTGCCGAGCGGCTTCCAGTCCGTTCATCCCTGGCATGGACACGTCCATGATCACTACTTCCGGCAATAGCGTCGTGGCCAGTCGTACGGCGTCCTGACCGTTGTCAGCTTCCCCACACAGTTTCCACTCGGGATGAACACTAAGAATGCTCTGCACTCCGCGTCTAATCACCTCGTGGTCATCGACGATCAACACACGCGGCATGTGGCCCCAGAGCTCAAAAGCGTTAAACAATTTTCGTGACGTTGATTGGTTTTTGCCATGAGCACCAAGTTTCACATCAGTTCGGGAAAATTAACTATGCTTCAATGATTTGATTTCTAACTGCGTAGCGAACCAGTTCGCTAACAGAATGCAACTCCAGCTTGCGCATAATATTTGCACGGTGAGTTTCGGCCGTCTTTACACTGATACCTAAAGATACGGCCACTTCTTTGCTACTCTTGCCCTCCGCTAACAGCTGCACAATCTCGCGCTCACGCGAGGTCAAGCGGTTGCGAATGGCGGCATCCGGATCGGGGCTAGCGACATGAGGCCGGCAAAATCCGTCCAGCAACATCTCGGCTGCCCGCGCTGTGAAAAATGGGCGATGGTTGCCCAAGGCTTCGACGGCAGCAACCAAATCCCGGTCGGCATCGGACTTCATGATATACGCGCGCACGCCGGCCTCTACGATTTCGCGCACCAGTTGATCGGAAAAATGCTGTGTGAGGATGAGAACTTCGGCCCTAGGCAAACTCTTGCGAATCTTTCGGGCCGCTTCCAAGCCATTTAGGTCAGGCATGCTGACGTCCATTACGATAACATCCGGTTTTAGTTGTTCTGCCAAAACTACCGCTTCCCTGCCCGTTTTGGCTTCGGCGCAGACTTCCCAGCCGACGCGAGAAGTTAGTAACTCTTTTAGACCTCGCCTGATGATGTCGTGATCGTCGGCCACTAAAATGCGCAAGTTTAAATCCCCTTTCAATGTGCAGGCTTAAGATGGTTTGGGCGCCCCAGAGCTGGGCAAGGCCTGAGCGGGAACTCAGACCATCCTGCATGGTTGCCTGCATCTGCTTTCAAAGACATACCACTTATGCTGTATTCAGAGGACTTTTGGGCAGCAGCGCAGGCACGCCAGTAATCCTCGCAGGGAGGGGGGACTCCAAATGCTGCGGCCTGGGAGTCTGTGCTGCACGCCGACCCGCCTCCTGGCGTTAAAGAAATCACGTTGCCCACACGAATCGCGGGTTGCAATCTACGTTCGCAGTTTTGGCGATATTTCTGTGGGTGAGTGGGAAATAAAACGCCGCTGACTTGAAGTCAGCGGCGCTCACTTTTTTCGGAAATGCGTAACTGTAAATAGCTATTGTCAGGACTTTACGGTCAATTCGTTTTGAACTTTGTCGGCCCCCGCGATGTCATTCGCTTTTGCGCCGATAGCGTTTTTCTCATCTTCAGTCTTCACAGGCCCTTTCAGCGTAACCATTCCGCCGCGCACAATCACTTTGATGTTGTGAGCATAGGTAGAGAGAGCTGAGTCGCCGGCGATTGACTTACGAATTTTTTGTGCCAGGTCGCGATCAGCAGGCGATTCTTTTTGCTTGTCTGCCGTGACCGCGTCCTTGTTGGCGTCTCCTTTATTGTTTCTGGTGTTGTCCGGCTGGGTTTGTTGATCGGATTGCCGGGCGTCAAGCTGGGTGCTTGTAAGCGAAACCGCTGCTATTCCGAAACCCAGTGTGGCGATCAGAATCGATTTATGTGACATAGTCTTCCATTCCTCTCAATCCTTACTCGTTTTAGAAGCAGTGGCAGAAGTCCGCCGCAAAAGCTACCGTCCCTGGATGTGAACTGCCATACCTTATGGTATGTACGTCGCCATGGTGAGACAGGTAGGCAGTTGGCTATCGGGTAAAACCCAAGTAACACTGCAGTGAATTGCGTATTGGTTCTTGAGTAGGGGTGCCGCAGTATAGCCGGGCCGCAACGTCAAACTTGGAAATTTTTAGAATCGTTGAATTCGATTCCACAAGGAGAGTGTATGGCGAAAAACAAATCGGTTTTCGGAATTTATTCGAGTCGCAGCGGTGTGGAGAATGCAGTAACGGCGCTTAAAGACGGGGGCTTTCAGCATTCAGACGTGTCCGTGCTCTTGCCCGAGAATCTCGGAAACAAGGAGCTTGCCACCGAAAAAAATACCAAGGCTCCGGAAGGCGCCACCACCGGCGCAGGCTCCGGCGCAGTGATCGGCGGAACGTTGGGCTGGCTAGTCGGGATCGGTGCGTTGGCGATTCCGGGTTTGGGGCCCTTCATCGCGGCGGGACCGATTATGGCGGCCCTGGCTGGTATGGGGGTCGGAGGCGCAGTTGGAGGCGTCACGGGAGCTCTCGTTGGCATGGGCATCCCGGAGTTCGAGGCCAAGCGTTATGAAGGGCGTCTGCAAAAAGGCGGAATTCTAGTTTCCGTCCACTGCGATACGTCGGAAGAAATCAAACGCGCCAAAGATATTCTTGATCGTACGGGCGCCGAAGATGTGTCCTCGGCGGGCGAGGCGGCTGCCGACAGTAAGGACGCTGCAGTCCCAACAACCAAGCGAGCCGGAACCAGCTACTAACGATCGCGCCGACTTCACTGCATGACCTAGTTTGCGGAGCAAGCCATAAAACTGGTGCCGGCGAAAGCGGGCACCAGTTTTTTATTGCAAATGCTTGGCAGTGGTTACTTAGCACGGAGCGCTACTATGTTGGGGTTTTCGGTAAACTTCACACGCTGTTCGAAGAATTGTCGCTCCATCGGGTTGCGCGCAACTGCAACCGCAGCGCGAAAATGTTGTTTCGCGCGCTGTAGCCTACCCGCTTTCAGTTCCAATTCCCCCAAAGCCGCGAAGTAAAACGGGTAGTCTGCAAGCCGCTCGCGATCACTAATCCCGCTGATTTCTTCCAGACCGCGATCGGGCCCTTGAAGTTGTGCTACGGCAATGGCGCGATTCAGGGCCACTATCGGAGAGGGACGAAGGTTCATGAGTAGCTCGTATAGGTCAACGATAGCTTTCCAGTCTGTGCTGGCCGTTGACAGAGCGCCGCAATGAAACCAGGCGATGCCAGCCTCAAGGTGGTACTCCGTCAACTCTGGACCATTGGCCGAAAGTTCCAGAAGGCGCTGCCCTTCGGCCAGAAGCGCGGTGTCCCAATTGGAACGATCCTGCTCGAAGAGTGGGATTAGATTTCCCTGGCCATCGACACGTGAAGTTAAACGGGCGGCATGCAGGCACATGAGCGCGGAAAGAGCCTGCGTCGCAGGGGTGGCTGCCAGTGGATACTCGCGCAGGAGGCCGGCAAGACGCATGGCTTCGTGACAAAGATCGCTTCGCACCGCTGACTTCGCCGAAGCTCCGTGATAACCCTCGTTAAACAGCAAGTAAAGGGCGCGTTGCACAGCAGGCAGCCGAGCTGAAAAGTCGGCACGGTCGGCGACGTCAAACAGGTTTTTGGAAGCAGCTAGCGTTTTTTTTGCCCGCCCGATGCGTTTTTCAGTAGCTGCATGACTGCCGACGAAGGCGCTGGCAATTTCGTTTACGCTAAAGCCGCACAAAATATGCAACATCAGAGCGACCTGGGCCTCTTCAGAAAGCCGTGGGTGGCAACAAGAAAACATCATCCGCAACTGATCATCCTGGATAGCTCTGGGTTCGAAAAGTTCTTGCAGCACGGGCGCCAGCGTCCATTCGCTTTGCAGCAACCGGCCCAACTCGGGAGCGAAAGTGACCGCAGTGCGTTCCCGGCGCAAAATGTCTAGAGCACGATTCTTGGCTGTGGCCATCAGCCACGCGGAGGGATTGTCCGGGATGCCTCTGAATTTCCACACTTCCAGCGCGCGGCAGAAGGCGTCTTGTACGACGTCTTCCGCCAGCGTCAGGTTGTGAACTCCGAAGATGCACGTGAGGGTCGCTATGATGCGACCCGATTCGCGCCGGAAAAGATGCTCGTCAATTTCCATTACATGTTCATTTTGAGGATGGGACGAACTTCCACAAATCCCCCGGATTCGAAAACTGGGCATCCCAGCGACAACTCGGCGGCTTCGGCAAGGTCACGAGCTTCAACCAGCGTATAGCCGCCGATAACGTCCTTGGATTCCATGTAGGGGCCGTCCGTGACGGGCTTCTGCTTGCCCTTAACTACTTTGCCGGTGGCTTCGAGCGGATGACCGATGTCTTTTAGATGGCCCTTTTCCCCAAGCTCTTTCATCCAGTTCATCCACTTGTGCATGGTCGCCTGCATTTGCTCCGGGGAGGGGGCAGCGTGGCCCTTAGACGCAACTTCGTTGTGGTATAGATACAAAAACTCGCTCATGGTTATTCTCCTTTATTTTTGAACTTCCAAGCGTAAGACGTTTGAAAGAGATGCGAGCAGACATTTTTCTTAAAGAATTTCTGAAATGGCGTCAGACGAATAGAACGTACCATTTCTAGTAGAATATCCGGCGGATTGTAATCAATTTTCCTCTATTTACATTCTGTTCACATGCTTTAGCGAAAGATAATATTTACGCCTCGCCGCCTCACAGCAGACAAGCCACTTACAGAGCAGGCGATTCCCGACAGTACAATTCAATGGAAATCCAGATGCAACGCAATGGTCCTGGAAGAATCGTGAGTTCATCGCGTCACGGGCTAAAGGGGAAACCAAATGCGACGGAGTTTCATTTCCAAGCTTATGACCAGTCTTCGAGGCACAGGGATACTGATTAGTGTGGCGCTACTCACTGGATTATTAGGCGCTGGCCGCAGCGGTGCGCAGTCGGTTTCCGGCGCTACCGGCGTGGTTACCGATAGCTCTGGGAGCGCTGTACCGGGCGTCCAAATCAGGCTGGAACGCCCAACTGTCGGATTCGCTGTCGAAACCACGACCAACGAGGCTGGTAATTTCGAATTCAGGACCGTGCCCCCGGGAAGCGGGTATAAATTGGTATTTCAAAAAGCTGACTTCAAGACTTCTACCCTCGATAATTTGACATTGGCGGTAACTGAGATCGCTACCTTCAATGTCACTTTGGAAGTTGGGGCAATAACACAATCCGTCGAAGTGTCGGCTGAGACCGTTGCCACACTGAACACCACCGACGCCAGCATCGGGAACGATATTGATACGCGGAGAGTTGCTGAGTTGCCCAGTCTGTTTCGTACCAATGCTGCAGCGCTGCTGACACTTGCGCCGGGAGTCGTTGCGACGTCGGACAACGGGCACGAGCAAGACAGCCAAACGGGGTCGGTGACCGGGTCGCGCGCAGACCAAAGCAACATCACGCTGGACGGCCTGGACGTAAATGATGAGACGATCGGGCAGGCGTTCACTGCGGTCGGCTCGGCCCCCATCGATTCCATTCAGGAAGTTCACACCACCGTAGGCGGTCCCAATGCGGACTTTGGACGCAGTAGCGGAGGCCAGATCAGTCTGGTTACCAAGAGCGGAACGAATCAGTGGCACGGGTCGGCGCACGAGTACAACCGCAACACCTTGTTTGCCGCCAACGATTTTTTTAACAATAAGAACAGCATCGCCAAGCCAGCCTTGAATCGCAATCAATTCGGAGGAAGCGTCGGCGGGCCCATTTTTAAGGATAAGCTGTTTTTCTTCTTTAATTACGAGGGGCGTCGAGACTCGCTTTCGTCGCAGATTCAGCAAATCGTTCCCAGCAATACTTTTCGCAGCGGTCAGCTAAAGTATGTGGACGTAAATGGGAATATCCAAACTACGACCACCGCACAACTGATGGCCATCGATCCGTTGGGCATTGGCGCGGATCAAAGCTTTCTGAACTTCATCAACAATCGCTATCCGGTGGGAAACGATCCGGCGCTCTCAGACGGCCTGAATACCACGGGTTTTATTTTTAACGTACCCATCCATCGCCGGGAAAACATCTACACGGGAAGGCTCGATTACAATCTGACCCAAAAACATAAGCTATTCGGGCGGCTGCAGATGGATCGTTTCAATGATGACGATGACGTAAACGTGCTGCCGCAATTTCCCGGCGACCCGACACCTCAAGATAGCATCATCAATCATGACCGCTCCTGGGTGGTGGGTGAAACATGGAGCATCTCAAATAACTTGATCAATCAAGTTTTTGCCGGGGTTACGCGGCAGGTGCTGGATTTCCGCGTCAACTTTGCGCCCTCAGCACCAAATCTTCTTACTCCCAGTTTGATAGCTTCGCCGTTCGCCGACATTCGTGGCCAGGGACGAAATGTTCAAGTGCCCGAGATTCGAGACGATCTCTCTTACCTTCGCGGGAAGCATGCTTTTGCTTTCGGTACGGATATCAAGCCCATCCGGGTAAAGTCGGCGAACCAGCCGGACATCAATTTTGTGAGTATTGGCCTCGGAGGCGCCCTCACGGCCCTGGACAACAACACTCGGCCGGCCGATATTTCGAGTGATCCCGCGGCGCAAGCGGAATGGGATCGCGCCTTTCCACTGTTATTGGGAACGTATACGCAGACTAACTCCCAAGTGGCCTATGACCACGCGGGCAATGCGTTGCCGGCGTACAGCACGACGCATCGGGACTTTCACTACAACGAGTATGAATTTTACGCACAAGACAGCTGGAGAGTCCGCTCGGACCTCACGGTAACCTACGGTTTGCGTTGGCAGTATCACAGCGTTCCGTTTGAGGCCAACGGCTTTCAGACCGTGTCCAACAATAATATCAGCAACATCTTTCCGGCCAGAGTTGCGGCCGCGGCTCAGGGGATTTCCGGTAATGACGCAGCGCCGCTGGTCAGTTTTGCACTCGGCGGACCCGCAAATAATGGCCCCGGCTATTACAAACCGGACTACCATGATTTTTCTCCCAGGCTTTCTGTCGCGTACTCACCATCGTTCACCAGCGGCTTGCTGGCAGCGTTATTTGGCAACCGCAAGACAACGATCCGAGCGGGAGGCGGAATCGTTTACGACCGAGTTTTGAGTACGCTGTCGTTCGAATTGGACGAGCAAACTTTCGTGTTTGATTCCAACCCTATCGTGAACTACGGCGGTGCGGATCCGACAACGGCCCTAGCTACTAGCCCCCGATTCACGTCTTTAGCGGCTCCTCCGCCGGCTCCCCCACCGCCGGCCGTGCGCCCGTTACCTATCACCCCGAACGTGGACGGTAGCGGCGCACCCGTAGGCCTTATAAACGGCGGGTTCCCAGGATTCTTCCAGTTCGATAAGAACTTCAAAACTCCGTATTCGTACACATTTTCAACAGGAGTGCAGCGCGAATTGCCTGGGAGCTTCATTGTGGAAGTGGATTATTTTGGCCGGATGGGACGGAAATTGATTGCGGTTGGAGATGCAGGGCAAACTTTGAATTTTAAAGACGCCGCTTCTGGGCAATTTCTGAAAGCCGCGTTTGCTCAACTGCAGTCTCAAGTGCAGAAGGGGGCACCGATAACACCACAGCCGTGGTTTGAGAATCAATTGCAATCCGCAACTGGGGCATCCTGCCCCGCCATTAACGCGGCGTTTGGTCTGCCATTCACGACTTGCACTGAGTTCGTGGGCAACGGTCTAAACAATTTCGTGGCGGTTGGGGACCTTTCCAGCACGATCTTGAGGTTGAATGAGCTGGGAACGCTGAATCCCAACGTCGCGTTATACGCCCAAACAGGAGCCAACGGCTACGTTGGTAACTATTCCTCCTCATCGTATAACGCCTTGCTGGGAAGTCTTCGCAAGCGTTATTCGAAGAATCTTCAATT
This sequence comes from uncultured Acidobacteriota bacterium, assembly GCA_963732705.1. Lineage (GTDB taxonomy): Bacteria > Acidobacteriota > Terriglobia > Acidiferrales > UBA7541 > Acidiferrum. The sequence goes on from CAVTAN010000004.1 coordinate 464,645, forward strand.
AGATCTGGACTATTCGTACTCGCATTCGATCGATAATCAGTCGAACATAACGAATAACGCCAATCAGTTTACGGGCAATGGCCAGGGACTCGTTTGCGACCTAACCAACCTGCGAACTTGCAGGGCGGACTCTTTGTTCGACGCCCGGCACATTATCAGCGCCAACTATGTGTACGATTTACCGGTCGGTCATGGACAGCACTTTCTTCGTGATACCAATCGTGTGGTGAACGCCATTTTTGGCGGTTGGTCGACGTCGGGAATTGTTCGCTATCGGACCGGCTTTCCGTTTACGACTCACACTGGCTCCTTTCCTATCAACTTCACCCAAGATGCTCCGGCGGTATTTAACGGGGATCGCAACGCCGTTCGCCAGGGTATCCACACCGATCCCACCACCGGAGCGATACAGTTTTTCGCCGACCAAACCGCGGCATTAGGAGCGTTTAGTTTTCCGTTTGGCGGAAACACCGGAACGCGCAACCCGGTTCACGGTCCTTCGTTCACGAATGTGGATGTAGCAGTGTACAAAAGCTTTGCGATGCCCTGGTCTGAACGGCAAAAACTGCAGTTTCGATGGGAAGCATTCAATGTGCTTAACCATACAAACTTCGCCGTCCCGGGGGATCCGACATCACTCACTAATTCGAACAATATATTGCTGAACCCTCAAGCCTTTGGAGTGATTACCGCAACGGCTGGCGATCCGCGACAAATGCAGTTTTCATTGCGGTATGACTTCTAAAAATCAATCGTACTGAGCGGGTTCTGCCAGCCCTGAATAGAGAATGGCGCGCCCCCTATGATTGTTTCGTGGGTGACGCGCCATTACCCCCGACTTGAGCAGCCATTTACTTGGCCTTTTTAGCCTTCTCGGCTCGGTACCTGGCCCAACGCTCCTTGGTGGCCTTAGAAATTTTGGCCTTGGCTGCCGCGGACATGGTTCTTCTTGGAGCGACAGAGTTGTGAGTAGCGCTCTGGGTCCGAGCGGAACCCTGATGCGAACCATTCAGAGCGGTGATGGCGGCTTCTATGCCCTTGAGTTGATGTTGTAACTTCGCCTGTTCTTGCCTCAGTGCTACCAAAATCTCCATAGAGCCTAAATCCTCCCAAGGAGATTAGACACCCGGATTGACCAAACTTACAAGTCGTAATCAAATAGTTACGTACCCCCGCTGCAGTTGACTGCCTGTCACCGAGTTGGACCGACATGCTGGTGTGACAGCTACGAAGGGATCTTGCTAAAACTGTGCGCTATCGTGGACTGCGGTCTGATTAAGCAGCGCTCAGTCGTCGATCTACCCAGATTACTTGAACGCTTAGGGGGGAAACAGGATGTTGCCAACACGCGAGGCAACAAATGCTCGCCGCTAGGTAATGACAAATGCGAGGCCGGGCGGCGAGGTTAATAAACGCCGTTATAGAGGACGCAGCATATAGCGAGTAATACGGTGGAGACGAATAGGACGATGCCGATTACGCGGGAAGTTAGAGTTTCTGGCATTAGTTTTTCCAGTCTTCAGTTTAAAGAGACTCGAAAATAAAACGAGAGATGGATGGAGAGGCGGCCCCATTACTGCTAATAACCGATTGGAAGAGAGGCAAACGCGGAGGTAGAGGAGTGGCCCTGAAAGGGTGCGGCTGAGACACCCAGCCTGGGGTGCCGTCAATAATCGAAAGCAGCGACTGAACGGAAGTTAAGCTTGAAATAATCGTAGTGCGTTGAGTGAGTTAGGGGCTAGTCGCTCCGAAGACTTAGTTCTGATCGGGAAGAGAAAAAGAGAAGATATCGCTGCCCGCTGCGATGGCCACGTATTGAACGCCCGCGACCGCGTAACACATTGGTGACGCACGCATAACTTGGCCCGTATTGAAATGCCAAAGAACATGGCCTGTCGTGGCGTCCACGGCTTCGAAAGATTCGGCATCGTCTCCGAAGAAGACAAGTCCGCCGGCAGTTGTCAGGGTGCCACCCCAGGAATTCCCGTTCCCTAACTGTGGGTAACTCCAGGCAAGTTTTCCATCCGCAGCGTTTAGCGCCAGTAATTTTTTTTGTACTCGCTCTCCGGGCGGGAGGGTCGTTCCGGTGTTGTAGAAGGTCTCGCCTTTTACGAACTCCTTGGGCTTAGCCAGGAACAAATTGCAACTCTCAAGCGCCACAACATAGAAGAGCCCGGTGTCCGGGTTGTAAGAGGGGGAGAACCAATTGGTGGCGCCATCGATGCCTGGACAAATGCTGGTACCTTCCGGTGTAGGGATGCGCCCGGAGAGAATAGGCCGACCGGATGCGTCGACGCCGGTAGCCCAGTTCAGCTTTTCCACGAAGGGAGTGGCGCGAAGGAATTTGCCGTTGGTGCGATCAAGGACGTAGAAAAAACCGTTGCGATTGGCCTGAGCGAGGAGATGCCTGGTGACGCCGTTTTCCAGTGCGTCAAATAGTACGGGAGTTTCCGTGGCGTCATAGTCGTAAAGATCGTGTGGTGTGAACTGAAAATACCACTTCAGTTTGCCGGTGTCGGGATCAAGCGCCAAAACGCAGGAGGTATACAGGTCATCGCCGGGCCTCGAGTCACCGAGGAAGTCGGGAGCAGCATTGCTAGTGGTCCAATATAAAGTATTGAGTTCGGGATCGTAGGTGCCCGGCATCCAGGTCGTGGCACCGCCGTGAAGATATGCGCTGCCGGGCCAGCTCGAAGAGCCAAATTCACCGGGACCTGGGATGGTCCAGAAACGCCACTTCATTTTTCCGGTGGCGGCATCGTATCCGGCGAGAAAACCGCGAACGCCGGAGTCGCCGCCAGAAGTGCCGACTACTACGGTATCTTTCACTAACAGCGGGGCGCTGGTCGCTCCATAATGCTTGGTTTTGTCAGCGTACATCACTTCCCACAGCAGGCCACCGGAGCGGGCATCAAGACAAAGAAGATGCGCGTCATCGGTTTCGTGATACACGGAGTTGCCCCAAACCGCGACGCCGCGATTTTTGTGCGCCGCCGCGTCGTCGAGAAGACCAGAGCTGACCGGCCGATGAAAATGCCAGAGTTCCCTTCCAGTTTGCGCGTCCAGCGCGAAGACATCGTTCGACGCAGTAACATACATTACACCGCGTACAACTACGGGAGTGACTTCGAGCTTTTGGGTATTGCCGGGATGAAACCCCCAGGCAGCCCGCAGTCGGGCCACGCTTTCCGTATTGATCTGTTTAAGTTTGCTGTAGCGGCGGCCGGTATAGTCGCCATTGTAGGAGGTCCAACTGTCGCCCACCGGTTGCGCAACGAGGTCCTCATTACTCACGCCGGGTCCAACGGGCTGCGGGGGTTGCGTCCGCTGCGCGGGCGTGCGCGCGATGATAAATGCGGTTGCCAAGAACAATACGGTCATTCTGGCAAAGCGATGTCTGGTATCAGCGATGATCTTTGTCTCCGACTCGGACTTCCCCAAACGCGCCACGATCCACTTCGTTTGCATCGATTAGATGCAGGGAGACGCGAGCCGCCTGCCCGTTGGGGGTGACCTGCGACTGCAACACTACAAGGTCGGCGGGACTTACGTTCCCCACGGGCAACGCCCCGAGACTCGTGCCGTGTTGGTCATAAAAGTGAGCCACCAGGCGGCCGGCGAAGAAGACCCCAAACGTTCCGGCCAGCGCGACTTTACCGTTTTCGCCGCGCGTGGCGGTAAAGGGCCGAACTACCAGCGCGGCATCAGTGACTCCGTGAATGTCTCTTTCGGTGCGCGTGGGGAACCAATCGGTATTGAACTGGCACGCTTCCCCGGGTTGCAACCGGCACATCGGGCTATTGAGTTCGGCTTCCATGTAGTAGGGAGAATCTTTGGATCCGCCGAAGGTAGCCTCGCCGTCATCGCCCAGGTGAATTTCGGGCCCATTGGTCCAGAAGATCACCGAGGCGCGGCCGGGGTAGGTCTGTCGCTCTTCGTAGTGGAATTTCTCAACCATAGCGAAGTGCGAGGTTCCATCGACCACCGCTAGCCATCCGGCGACGTCGTCGACCCATAGTTCCGCGGCCATGTGCGCGTAGTGCAAGGCGAAGAGGCCATCTTCCCGGACAGTCGCGGCGGGATTTTCGGCAGGGCCGAACCGAACGTGATAGCGATTGAGATACTGACTTGCAGGATTGGTGGGAGTGAAACCCCAGATGTCGGGATTTCTACGCGGTGGATCGCCTTCCGCGGAAGTGGCGTACTGCGACACTGATTGCATGGACCATTCGAGCGTATGCCCGGAGATGTTCTTCATGGATGCCCGGAACTGGATATGCGAGGAGTCGGCGTCAAGGCCGATAGTACGCGATATCTGGACGCCGGTCTGCGGGTCTGCCGGACCAATCAGTTCAATTTCGCAACGGGGCCCCTCGGAGATTTTGCGGAAAGTGTACGGTCCGTCGTCGAGCAGGTCGGAATTACCGACCCAGTGCTGTTCATCTTCGGTGCCTTCCGGCAGCAGCCACAACTTGTCGCCTCCATAGTTGAACCACTGAGTGGCACTGGGAGGAAGATATTTGCCCGCGAACTGCGGATTGACGAATAGAAAGTCGTGCTTGGCGAAGGTCACCTGCATGAGTCGGCCGCCATTTTGCGGCACGATGATCAAGCGCAGCCAATTATTGCTTATTTGCTGAGCGGACCACCCGCGGTAATCGAGCGCTTGGACGCGGCAAGCGCCGGAAGCATCCTGGGCCAAAGCTGGCTTTACGAGCATAAGCGCCAGCAGAGCGCACAGTAAAATGAGCCGCGCTTGCGGGTAGACGCGACGTTGCAGACCCATGGTCCCGCCTTTCGTGGAGCGGGGTGAAGAGCAAGCCCGCCCTGGAATGAGATTCAAGTTCACTGTGTGAAAACCGAAATAAATCAATCTAAAACGAAAGAAAAGCTTTGGTGTCAAAGTGTTTTCCATGGTAAATGAAGTTCGCCATTTACGGGTGGCAAAAATCAGTTCGCCTGGCGAAAATCGGTTTCTGAAGTCCCCCACCTTGGGGCCGGGCATGCATCCGTTCACGCTTCGATGGCGAATCAAATTACTTGAACAGCCGGCCCAGGTCGTTTCTTGACGGAGCCGGTATTCCATCCGAACCACAGGAGATCCAGCCGTGCCCACTGAAAATTCCAGCCGCCGGTCATTTATGAAATTGTTGGCGGCGGCCCCACTGCTGACCCAACTTAAGGCGCGCAAGCTATACGCGCAAGCGGCCAACGCCGTAGGAGTGGATTACGCGTCGAACGTGTACACGCGACTGGGCGTGAAAACCATCATCAATTGCCGGGGGACGTGGACGTATCTGAGCGGCTCTCTGGAATTTCCGGAAGTGCGAGAGGCGCAGGATCAAGCCGCGCACTATTTTGTGAACATGATTGAATTGCAGCGCGGCGTTGGCCGGCGACTGGCGGAACTGACCGGTGCGGAGTCTGGCATCGTAACCTCGGGATCCGCAGGAGCGATGGCCGCGGCGGCGGCAGGTTGCATGGCCGGCACCGATGACAAGCGCATCTGGCAACTCCCGGACACCACGGGCATGAAGAACGAAGTGGTCATGATGGGAGGGCGCAGCGCATTTGACAGCGCCATCCGATTGACCGGCGCAAAGCTGGTGCTCGCTTACACCGCTGAAGATCTAGCGAAATCCATCAATGATAAGACTGTCATGATTTACACCACTGACCTGGGCGACAAGCTGGCGCAGCAGTTGAAAGTAGCGAAGGAACGCAAGGTTCCCATGCTGCTCGATGACGCCGCGGGCATTCCTCCTGTTGACAACGCCAAGCTGTACGCGCGCATGGGCATCGACATGTACTGCTTCTCGGGCGGTAAGGGCTTGCGCGGCCCACAGTGCAGCGGATTGCTTCTGGGGCGGAAAGATTTGATCGAAGCGGCGCTGATGAACAGCAGTCCGCGAGAAGGGCGCGGTTTGCCGGCCGATGAAAGTGGGCAAAGAGGAAGTAATCGGTTGTCTGACCGCTCTGGAGACGTGGTTGAAGATAGACGAGAAGAAGTTGTATGAGGAGTGGAACGCGCGCCTGGACCGGATACGGAAATTAGTAGAAACCGTCCCGGAAGTGAAGACCAGCACGTACATCCCAGACGATGGAAATCGCTATCCGACGCTGCGCGTGTCATGGAATCAAGAAGGATGGGGATTCACGATTGGGGATTGCGTGCGCGAATTGCGGGTGAACGAACCACAAATCGAGGTTTTGGGCCTGGACAACCCGAGCCTGGTGAAAGCGGTGCGTGAGGGCAATCCCAATCCAAACAAAAAAGAGATCAAGGTGCCCGACCATATCGAACTTATTTCCATGACCATTCAGCCGGGTGAAGATGTGATTGTAGGGGAAAGATTGCGGGCGATCCTGGGCGCGGCGCAGAAGAAGCGTGGATAAGACCAGGCGGAGGATCTGATGGGGCTTCTGCGTAGGGGAAGAAACTGGATAGTGTGCTTTGCGGCCGTGACGTGTGTAGCCGCGTCATGGAACCAGGTAAGAGCGCAGGAAAGTGTGCGCGCGATCGTGCCGGGGCACGGTGCGTCCGCCATGGCAGTCGCTTCACCTGCCGTGGATGCCGGGGATTATGTCTACGTTTCGGGACAAGGCCCTCGGCAGTCTGACGGGAATATACCGGCGACTTTCGCGGCGCAAGTCCGGCAATCGCTTGAGAACATCAAGTCCGTCGTGGAGGCCGCGGGATTGTCCATGGACAACGTGGTTTACACGCAGGTGTATTTGACGGATACCGGAAAGGTGGAGGAAGTGAATTCCGCGTTTGCGGAATATTTCCGAAGAGTGCCTCCGGCGCGAGCTGTGCTGGGCGTGGCCAGCTTGCCCGAGCCTGCTGTTCAGATCAACGCTGTGGCGGTACGGAATCTCGAAGGAAGGCGCGCCGTAGTGCCTGCGAATTTCCCCAGCGGCAAAGCATTTTCGCCAGGGGTCTTGACCTATGATCGGCTGTTTATATCGAGCATGGCCGGCGTTGAGCCCTCAAACGGGAAAGTTCCGGAGGATGCGGCCGCGCAGGTAGACTTGGCTTTGGACGGACTAAAAGCGGTTTTGAACGCAGCGGGGCTGGAACTGAGCCACATGGTGTTCGTGAATCCTTTTCTCACCAGTGACATTCCCTCTCGGATCATGAACGAGCATTATGCGCGGCGTTTTGAATTCGGAAACACCCCGGGGCGCGCCACGATTGAAGTCACCAGCTTGCCGGGCGGGGCACATATAGAATATACGGGCGTAGCTGTGCGCGATCTTGCTACCCGCAAAGCGATTCGGCCGAAAAACATGCCGCCCAGTCCAACGGCGAGCCCTTGCGTGTTTGCAGGAGATACACTCTTTTGTTCAGCGAAGAGCGGCTTTATTCCCGGGCCGCACGGCGGGGTGTATGCTCCGACCACGGCGACGCAACTTCGCCAAACGATGCGCAACCAATTGGACAATCTTGAGGAAGCGGGAATGGACTTCAGTCAGGTGGTTTCGAGCACGGTATATCTGGATAATCTGGCCGACATCAAGGATTTTGATCGCGTGTACAAAGAGTATGTGGGACCGGTGCTGCCTGCACGATCCACCGTGCAACAAATCAAATCGGAGAATCGCAAAGAGGATGCCGAGGGGCATTATCCAGATTTGGAGCAGATGTCTCTGATCGCGGTGAAGAAACGCACCGCGCAATGAGACCACAGCAGCGCTCCCGGCGCATCGTGCGTGGAACTACGGCGCTGGAGCATTCCGTAGTTCGGGCATGAGCTCATAAGCCTTTTCAAATTCCACTTTAGCTTGCGTGTCCTTCCCGTCTTTCTGCAAAGCCAGCGCGAGATTGTAGTGGGCCTCCGCGTAACGCGGCTTCAGTCGCACGGCTTCAAGAAACTCCGGACGAGCGCTGCTGGCGTCTCCCGATTGCAGCAACACCAATCCCAGGTTGTTGTGAATCTCGGCGAACTTCGGGTCGCGGCGCAGCAGTTCGCGAAAGACAGTCGCGGCGCCGGCGAAATCGCCTTTCTGGCCGAGGACGAGGCCAAGCTGCACACGGGCATCCACATACTGGGGATCGAGACTGATGGCCTGTTGTAACTCCTGAATGGCCTCGTCGTGGCGTTGCAGTCCCGCGAGCGCAAGACCGTAATTGTAATGCGCCTCGCGCAAATCGGGATCGGACAGGACCGCGCGGCGTAACTCTTCAAGGCCGCGCTCCTGGTCATGCATTCGCCACAGCAGCAGACCATAGCTGGTGTGCGCCTGCGCGTAATCCGGTAGAAGCTGAATGGCCTTTTCGTATGCAGCCGCCGCTGAGGTCATATCCTCCTTGCGTGCTTGTACCACGCCGATATAGTAGTAGCTGGTAGCCAGCTCCGGGCTGCGCTCTGCGGCCTGCTGAAAAAGTTGCAAAGCATCGTCAAGCTTCTGTTGCTTCAGCGCTTCAACACCACGGATGACGAGCAGCTTGGCCTGCGCAAGGGTGATTCGAAACTCATGTAAGGCGTTGAAATCGGTCAATTCTTTCCTGGATTCCGCGGCATCGCCTTGCGATCGCAGCGCGATTCCTAAACTGTAATGTGCTTGCTCGAAATCCGGCCGGAGTTCGATGGCCCGGCGGAACGCCGCGACAGCGCCCGGGAGGTCGCCACCGGTTTTGAGTTCCCTGCCGAGGTTGTATTGCACTTCGGGGTCGTCCGGTGCGAGCTCGGCGGCCTTGCGGAATTGTGTGAGTGCGCTCTGATGATCCCCTTGTCTGCGAAAAACTATGCCCAGCATCAGGTTCGCTCTAGCGTTGCGCGGATCGAGTTGCGACGCGCGGCGGAAATTAATTATCGCATCGCCGGAATTGCCGAGTTGGGCATCGGTGAGTCCCAGCTCGAAATAGATTTCGGCGGAAGGATGGATGCGCAAGGCGCTTTGCAGTTCGCGTTGCGCTGCGAGCGAATTGTTTTGCTGCGAGTAGATGCGGGCCAGCAGGCGATGAGCTTCGACGTTACGAGGATCGAGCCCGACGGCGGTCTGCAGCTCCGTGATGTCGGCTCCAGCTTCCTGAAGTTGAAATAGCGTAGCGCCCAGAGCGTAGTGCGCCTCCGCCCACTTGGGCCGCAGAGCCACAGCGGTGCGAAACTCCTGCACCGCTTCGGCCGCTCGCCCGCTGTACTTCAATGCCAGAGCCAGGTCGTAATGCGTAACGGCGTCGTCAGGTTCAAGGACGAGAGCTTGGCGATACTTCGCGATGGCTTCGTCCCAGGATTTTGCTTTAGAAGACTCCAGCGCCTGTTGGCGGTAGCTGGCCGCGCTTTGCGCGCGGCACGGGCCCGGAGCGAAAAGATGGGTCGCCACCAGCAAGGCGCCTAGAAGCGGCGCGCTCAACCATCGTTGGCGGCTCGGCCTGCGTTCCGATCTCAGCAAAGGGATTCCTGAAGTGACTCACGGATGCGCGAGTCCCTACCCGCCAGCTCATCACATTTACGAGGCCGAGTACGGGCAAGGGAGCCCGTGCCTCGCCCACTCAGTTTACCAGTAGAATTTCGCGCTGACCTGCCCAATGCGCGGGTCGCGCGCGTTGGTGACGATTCCGAAGTTCGAGTTGGTGATGTCCCCGCCAGGATTCTGAAATTGCGCGTGGTTGAAAATGTTGAAAAATTCGATGCGCAGGTCAAAAGCAAAATTCTCTTTAAGTTGGGTGCGCTTTAAGAAGCCCAAAATCGGTGTTGTTGAATCCCGGGGCCGTGGAAGAAGCGCCGGTTGGCGGTGCCAAAAGTTCCGGGATCGGAGTTCACGGCAAACGCGCTTGGAAGGAAATAACATCCCGTTCCCGGCATGGTCGGGTCCACAGAATTCGGACAACCGGCATAGGCTTTGCGCGGATCCACGATCGTCACCGGGCCCACAACATTCGGCATATCCGTGGCCGAACTGCCGGAGAGCGAAGCATCGCCCTGGCTTTGGTTCATCTGTACGGGAAAGCCGGTAGAGAAGCGTGTGATCCCTTGCATCTGCCAACCTTCCGTCAGGCGCTTAGGTGCGTTGGGAAAGGCGCGGTTGAACGGAACGGCCCAAACGTAGCTGACCACAAAATTGTGGCGGATGTCGCTGGAAGAAAGCCCGCGGCTCAGCTTAGGATTTGCGAAATTCACCAAGTCGTTGAAAGCCGACGAATCGTCCAGGCTTTTCGCAAAGGTATAGGCCGCCAAGAATGTAAAATCGTTGGCCTTGCGCTCCACCGATGATTTGCGCGGAGTTGTAGATGGAATTGGCGCTGGTCAGCGTATTGGTATTGTTGGAGCCGTAGCAGACCTGCGCGCCGCCGGGGCAGAAGTTTGGATTTAAGATCTGCTGCCTGGTGCTGTAAACGCACCCCGGCAGCGGCGTCGGACTGAGCGTCTGACATCGGAACGGTAGCTGCCGGGAGCTGAAAAACGTCGTTCTCATTGCCAGGCCCGCATCCCAGCCGTTCCCGCGGTCACATCCAATAGCTCCTTGCGCCGTTGAGTTGCTGGCACAGAGCGGCAGAGCCGGGGTTGGCATCCCGCTGGGTGATGAGCCGGTGCCCCTCGGTGCCGACGTATGCCAATGTGAGGACAGTGGATTTGCTCAGCTCGCGCTGGATCGAAAGATTGAAGTGCTCCGCGTAGGGCAGCTTGTTATGAATGTCGTAGCCCGGAAAAAAGTTGAAGGGCTCGTAAACCGAGAAATCCAGTGTCTTGTTCGACGGGGCTCCGGGCACCGGCGCGGTGAACGGGAACCGCTGCCCCAAGGATTGGCCGGTGGCTCGAACCACGAACGGTTCGATCAAACAAGACCGATACGGGGGAGGTCCAATAAAGGCCGAACGGGGCATCTGCCACTTCATAAAACAGGTTCAAGTCTTCAACTGAGGTGTAGTAAAGACCGTAGGCCATGCGGATGCTGGTTTTACCCGGGCCGCCAAATATCTTGCCGAGGGCTCCGTCGGAAAAGCCCGGGGAGTACGCCAAACCCAGTCGTGGGCCAAAGTTGTTGTATCTTGTCGGAGCGAGCGTCTTTGGGATACCCGGGTCGCCCGGGAAACACCAAGCCCGGGGGCGCAAGCGGGAACTGCGTGGACTGTTTGCCCAGGAATGAAGGTCTGAATCTTCCCTTGCGTGTCGTACCACGGCATGCTCACTTCCCAGCGCAAGCCCAGATTCAGCGTGAGATTTGATTTTACTTTCCAGGAGTCCTGCGCGAAGGCTCCGCCGTAGCGGGTACGCGAATCGAGGAATTGTTCCGCGGCCTGGGTGTAAGGCGCGTTGGTGGTGGAGGTTGCGCCGAGGAGGAAGTCCGCAAAATCGGTTCCAGTCACCGTGCCATCAAAGGTAAAGCCCCCGTTGGGGTTGGCAAAGTTGCGTTCGTTGACTTGCAGATAGCGGAATTCTCCGCCCACCTTCCAGGTATGTTTGCCCTGGGTCTTGGAGAATACGTCACTGACCATGTAGGTGGTATTGGGTTGGAAGGTGTTCAGCGTGGGCACGCCGATGTTGAGGCCGATGTTACTAAAATTGATCTGAGGCACATATTGTTTGTATCCCGCCAGCGGGACGATTCCGAGAGTGCCAGCGCCGGTCACAAAGCCGAGGTCGGAAAGATTCGCGAAACTGCCAGCGGGATTGTCTTAAGTGGAGCGCGGTGCGGAAGAAGCTGATTCGCGCTTCATTCACTGCCGTCGCTCCCATATTCTTGGTGTTGCTCATCACGAATTGCTGAGCGCGCGAAGGGGTGACCGTGGGAAAGCCCGGCACATTGGCAAAGCCGCGCGATAGGTCGCAGGTCGCTTTGCACGTTCGAGTTATCAAAGTGGTAGTACCAAGACCAGTTTCCGGTCTTTTGATTGTTGAAGTCCACGCGCTCGCCGATTTTGTCGTCGTTGGCGATGTTTCGCTGGCTGTTATTCGAATAGTTTTGCTGGTCGCTCCCGGAAGCGTCGGAGCCGGAATATAAGGGAGGATTTTCGCCGGATGGGGCGGACCAGGCCGCTTGCGGGATCACGCCACCAGGAAAAACGCACACCTGCTGCTCGGGTCCGTGCTGGCGCAGCCGGGGAAACTATAGGCCTCGCCTTGGGTCACGGTGTAGCCCAAGCGCTGCGATAAGCACTTGCGCCCAATAAGGGCCGTCGATGGTGCCGGTCAACGTGGACAGGATCAAAAATGCCTATGACGCTGGTCGGCGGTAGGTACCGTAACAAGGCCGGTTTCCGCGCCTTGCACCTGTCGCGTGCCCTGGTAGTCCGAGAACCAGAAAACTTTGTTTTTCCAGATGGGCCCGCCGGCCGCATAGCCAAATTGATTGCGCCGCAATTCCGACTTGGAGGGCGCGAAGTAATTCTTGGCATCCAGTTTGTCGTTGCGCAGAAACTCAAACGCGTCGCCATGAAAGCCATTGGTGCCGGACTTGGTGATGGCATTGACGACCGCGCCGCTGAATTTTCCGTATTCGGCGTCAAAGCTGTTGGTGATCAGACGAAATTCTTCGATGGAGTCGAGATTGGGAACCAGACCGGTGCCGAGGTTACGGCCCTCGCTGACATCTCCGCCGTTCACAAGGAAGGCGTTGGCCGTTTCGCGCTGCCCATTCACCGAAACGTTGCCGGAGTTCAAGATGCCAGACACCGGACGGTCTTGCTGGATGGTTTGGGCGGTGCCGGGCGCGACGCCCGCCTGCAAACCCAGCAGGTCCACGTAGCTGCGGCCGTTCAGCGGCAGCGCCAGCATTTTCTTGGAGTCAATCACGTCGCCCAGCTGGGTGTTTTCCGTCTGAACCTGCACGGCGTTGGCGACGATTTCGACTTTGTCAGAAACACTGCCAACTTTAAGTGTCCACATCGTAGTTCAGCTGGTCATTTACTTTTACTTCGATGCCTGTCTCGCTGAAAGTTCGGAATCCGGCGGCAGTGACCGTGAGTTTGTAGGTTCCGGCAGGGAGCGCCAAAATGCGGAAGGTGCCGTCGGCGCCTGAAACGGTTTCCTGGTTGAGATTGGTTTGCACATTGGTGGCTACGATTTTTGCGCCACCGACGACTGCTCCGCTGCTGTCGTGAACCACCCCTTGCACTGATCCGGTAACGTCAGCAAGAACGGCGCCGGCTCCCAGGATCACAGCAAGAAAACACCAGCCCGCAACGAAGAACACATGAACCTTGCGCATCCACCCCTCCCAGATTTCGGCGAGCCAACCGGAACGCCCGCGATGACCCCATCCCCGGCCTGTTATTCAGCTTGCGAGCGGCGCTGGTGGTCTGGCTCTTTGCAAAAAGGGCGATTCCACCTGTTGAACGTCACTCTCATTGTGCGGGAACATATTCCAAGCCGTAGAAAGTGTCAAGCCCGGAAAACTTTTTCATCAAATTCGTTTTACAACTTTTATTTCTTTTCAAGGTATCGCTGTCGACGACAGGTACGGAATAAATCCGTGGGCAAGAGTTTTCACCCGATAAACCGACGTCGTGGCGGTTATGTACAGGGTGTCGCGGGACGCGTCTCCCCACGCAAGGTTTGCGGGCTGCTCCGGCATGAGAATAGTGCCGAGATGATTGCCCGCGGGATCCCACACCCATATTCCCCCGGGCCCTGTGACATACAGATTGCCAAACAGATCGACTTTCATTCCATCAGGGACACCGTCCCCTTTTTTCCCGGGCTCTTCGCCGAAAATCTTGCCGTTAGTAACGGCGCCGTCTGGTCGGAGGTCATAAACGCGAATGTTTCTTTTTTCACTGTCGTCGACGTACAGCTTTTTCCCGTCGGGCGAGAAGGCCAAGCCATTGGGCTGGCTTAGCTCGCTTGTCAACAGCGTGACCTTCCCTCGGGAATCGAGCCGATAGACACCCTGGAATGAAAGCTCCTTTTTCTCCTTGTCTGGCAGATCCAGGGTGGGATCGGTGAAGTAAATTGCTCCGTCGGGACCGACGACGATGTCGTTCGGGCTGTTAAATCGTTTGCCCTCAAACTTGTCGGCGAGCACTTGGTATTTCCCGTCCGCGTCAAAACGAATGATGGCGCGCAGAACGCTCGCGCAATCGAGCAGGCGATGTTGCGCATCGTAAGTATTTCCGTCGGGATCGCCGAGGGAGGCGTATTCTTCTTTGCGGCCATCAGGGTAGACGCGGAAAATTTTGTTCAGTTCTTCGTCGCTAACGTAGAGAAACCCGGCCGGATCCCAAACCGGACCTTCGGTGAAGCGCAGGTCCCTTGCCACGGTGACCAGTTGGGCGTCGCGGGAAATGAGCTTCCAGAAGTCCGGCGACTCGGCCCGCAATTTGAAACCGCCTTGGGGTTCCTGGGCGGCAGCTGCCTGCGTGCCCACCGAAATCGTCAGAGACAACCCGATCGACAATCCCACTTTTGCCCAGTTGCAGCGCCGTTTTTTGCTACATCGTTCCAAAGAGTTCCCGAAATTGTTATCCATGGATCGCGTTGCCACCGGCGTCACAATTCATCCTTTGGGCTAACGGTTCTCTTCCCGCCACCTTTTTCCTGCGCGACGGCGGTCAGATAGGCCACCAAGGCGTTAAGTTCGGCGGCGCTGAGTTTAGATCCGTAATTCGCGGGCATGAGCGATTCGTGGCGATACTCCAATGCGCTCAGTTCATTTTTCCCAAAAAGATGGAAGGCTCCATCGGAGGACTGCAACTGCACGGAGAAATTGTCCTCGTTGCGAACCAGGCCTTCGTACACCTGTCCATCCTTGGTGCTGACTGTTGCCTGAGGGTGTCGTGGGCTGGCGTTTTTTTCCGGGCTGACGATGGCGGAGCGAATGTCTGCGCTGGAATGGCTTTGCGCATAAGTCGATAGTTCGGGACCCAGAAAGCCGCCGGCACCATTTACCATGTGACATTCCGAGCATTTTGCTTTGCCGTAAAATATTTCCTTGCCTAAGGTGGGGTCTCCCGCAACGCGCGCGAGTGCCACGCTTCCCTGCAACCCACGCAGATATTTCATGACCGCCGAAAGTTTTGGGTTTCCGAGTGCCGCGAAAGGAGGCATGCCTTTTCCGGGTACGCCGAAGCGTAAAATCTTTAGCATGTCGTCATCGGACAAGAGCGTGATTTCGGCCCTCGTAACGATGTCTGGTCCGCGCTCCGCGCCCTTGCCGTCGAGGCCGTGACAGGACGCGCAGATAGAGCTGAAAACCTGCTGCCCGGCGGATTCCGAAGCTGCGGGTTTTTTTGAATCAGGATGTTCGACCGCTTGTTTGGCCGCCGCATGCGCGACTGTCAAGACGGCCGCTAGCGCACACAAAGCCATGAAAAGGCCGGTGCTCTTCATCCTCGAGTATTTCGCGTCCTCATTCTGAAGATGGTGTTTCGCGTGACGTGTGGCCCGGCACTCCCCGACGCTGGGCGAACAGGTGTTTCCAGGCCGACAGAAAGCCGGGTCGCATGGTTTTCGTCCAGTGAAAGACGCGATTTTATCTGGAAGTGGCACTCTTATAACCTAAGCAGATAACCCAGCGCACTGAGGATGTCAACTTCTTTTCTTTACGGTTAGTTTCCTTTTGCTTCCCTTAGGGGCACGTCGGATGGTGCGACTTCGAAATGTTCTTGCCAGCCTTCAGCGTGATGTTACATTGCAGGGCGACGTTGCGAGGTACGATATGAAACGCCACAATCAGCTGGGCTTTGGCTACCACAACTTCTGGGTCTTGATCCTGGTGCTTATGTTTGGAGCCGGAGCGGCGCTCAGCACGAAATCACGTGCGGAGGCCTCCCAAGAACCGCAAAAGAAAGACGACGCGACGCTGATCGAAGAGTATCGCCACGTGGAAGTGGCCTCCGTTTCCGACGCTTTAGAACAAATTGTCGGCAAGAAATTGTATATGACGCATAAGATGCGCCCGATTTTTGCCAGCAAGTTTGCCGGTTTCGCCCTCACCGTACACCTAAAGAAGGAAGAAAATAACGACCCTGCCGCGCTAAACGGCATGCTTTCCGCCATAGATGGCGGCGGCAAAAATTCCGTCTATGTCATGGCCGTGGAGGACGGCGCCGACATCGCCGGGATGGGCGGACTCATGGGCACCGCGATGTCGTCGCGGAATTTTTCTGGGGCGGTGATCGACGGCGGCGTGCGAGACGTAGCCTATCTGCAGAAAATCGGCTTCCCGGTTTTCGCCACGGGGATTGTCCCCTCCACCTCGGTGCACCATTACCGGTTCGCGGGGGCCAACGTTCCGGTGATTTGCGACGGCGTGCCAGTGAGAGCGGGCGACGTGGTGACCGCAGACGCGGACGGCGTGGCCGTGGTGCCCCGCGAAGAAGCCGAGAAGGTACTGGCGCTGGCTCAGCAGATGGATTACAAGGAACACTCCATGTACGCCATCATCGAAAAGGCCAAGTCCATCGTGGAGGCTGTGCGGCAGGTAGGACGGCTGTAGCCCGTGCGGCACGAATGAGTACGCCGATTTGCTACTGGATTCTTATTGCGGACCTGTAGTATATCCTTTCATGTGATGAATTCGATTTTCATTTTTACAAACGGGACACTTTCATGAGCGTGCCAAAGCGGGAGTACAACATCACCTCGCTCCAGCGCGGCCTGCGCATGCTGCAACTGCTGGGTCAGTCCGGCCGTGGACTGCCGGCCTCGGAAATCGCGAAACTTTCCGGATTGCCGGTCAGCACGGTGCACCGCTTCCTGGTCAACCTGGAGACTAGTGGGTTTCTCACCAAAGACGAGCTGAACAGTTATCATCTGGGCGTGGCGTGTGTCTCGTTGGGTCAGTCGGCTCGCGAACAACTGGACGTTCGTAAAGTCAGCCAATCCCACCTCGAGCAACTGAATCACTCCACTCGCGAAACGGTACACCTCACCGTCAGGCATCGGCTCACCGCCGTGTACATCGAAAAACTTGATTCACCCGAGCCCCTGCGTATTCATTCCCGCATTGGCGCCAGCGTTCCTCTCTACTGCACGGCGGTTGGCAAAGTGATGCTGGCTTACCTGGGCGAGGCCGAGCAGGAAGCGATGGTGAATCAATTGGAATTGCGCCGTCACACTGAAAATACGGTCGGAAGCATCCAGGAATTGCAGGCGCAACTTGGCAAAGTCAAGAAAGACGGATTTGCTTGCGACATGGAAGAACACGAGTCGCATATTCGATGCATTGCCGCGCCGATCTGGGACCACAACGGAGCGGTGAACGCGAGCTTGAGCGTGACCGGGCCGGCGGTGCGCATGTCCACGTCGAGACTTCGAGAAATAGCGCCGCTGGTTCGCGAGGCCGGACTGCAAATATCTCGCGCACTGGGATACGTCACTGCTGCCCGCGGACAAACCAGTGTCACACGGACTGTAGTGCCGCGCGGCGGCGCAAAACCGCGGGTTGCCCGCCCGATCCTTCGCGCCAAAGTGGCGACCAAATAATCGGTTTTACGTAAACGACCAGAGCGCTAGACGAATCACGGGGAACTGCAAGCTCCATGCGAAGGAACACGCACTGGCTCCTGAAGGCCATCGTTCTAGGAAGTGTTTTGCTACCCAGTGGCTCGGCGGCGCCGGATAAAACTTCCCTTTCGGTAAACATTGATGTCGCGCCAGAAGAACTGTTGTCTGCTCCGGTGGGCGCGAATTGGACTTCTTACAATGGGGACTACACCGGCAAACGCTTTAGCTCCCTGAACCAGATCAACAAAAACAATGTGGGGCAATTACGAGTGGAATGGGTATTTCATGCGCCAAATTCGAGCGCGCTGGAAGTAACTCCAGTGGTCTACCAGGGACTGATGTTTGTGACTTCCGCCAACGACGCCTATGCCCTCGATGCGCAAACCGGCCGTGTAGTGTGGCATTACTCTCGAGCCTATCACCGAAGGACTGATTGACGACGCTTCGCGAACACCACAATCGCGGCGTGGGCATCTGGCATCGCGCGTGTTACATGGAAACCGACAACGCCCATCTGCTCTGCCTGGACGCGCGCTCCGGCAATTCCTTTGGGACGTGGCCTATACCGATGGCAATCGAAATTACGGCGCGACCAGCGCCCCCCTCGTAGTAAAGGACAAAGTGCTCGTCGGCACTTCTGGCGGCGATGACGGCGTGCGAGGATTTGTCGCTGCATACGATGCGGAAACCGGTAAGCTGGTTTGGCGTTTCTGGACTATCCCCGCTCCCGGCGAACCAGGTTCGGAAAGCTGGCCCGGCGATAGTCTATTTACACGGCGGTGGCACCACCTGGATGCCCGGCACTTACGATCCCGCAACTCAATACATTTACTGGGGAACCAGCAATCCGGCCCCGGATTTCGATGGCGCGCACGCGGCCGGGAGACGATCTGTACACCGATTGCGTCCTGGCTCTCGACCCGGACACCGGAAAGCTGAAGTGGTATTTCCAGTTCACGCCTCACGATCTTTTTGACTACGACGCCGTGGAAACCCCGGTTCTTGTCGACACCAATATCGTGGACAGCCGCGCAAACTGCTGGTTGAGGCGAACCGCAACGGGTTACTTCTACGTACTGGACCGCACGGATGGGAAATTTCTCTTCGCCGTGCCGTTCGTCGAAAAATTGAATTGGGCGAGAGGGATCGACGCGCATGGCCGGCCAATGCCGCACCGGCGTACAACCCTCCGCCGAAAGGCACGCGCAGTTGCCCGGGATTTCCGGGTGCCACCAACTGGTTCGCGCCATCCTACAATCCGTCGACTCAGCTGTTCTATTTTCTCGCATCGGAGAATTGCACCGTATATTTTCGCGGCCCTGAGAAGTTTATCCCGGGAAGATGTATTATTCCACCGGGGCGAAGCCGCAGCCCCGGCGATGCGGGCAAGAAAATACTCGTGGCGTATAACGTGGCAACGATACAAGCTCGCTTGGAAATATCCGCAGATAGGTTCTGGACACTCGAGTGGCGGGACCATGACCACGGATAGCGGGCTGGTGTTCTTTGGAGATGATGCCGAGTCTTTCGAAGCCGTGGATGCCAGTTCCGGCGAGCCGCTGTGGCATTATCACACCGGTCAGACGTTCACCGCTTCTCCGATGAGCTTTCGCACTGAACGGCCGTCAGTACGTGGCTATCGCCGCGGGCAGCGACGTCTTCACGTTTCGCTTGCCTAAATGTAACGCATCGCATTCAAATCGAGGAGGTAGACCTTGTCTACGACACTTAGCACTCGCAGGGGATTTGCCACAAAGTTTGCGTCGCTATTAGCCGGCACAGGATTGGCGAGTATGTTCAGCGGTTCTAACTCCGCGGCCGCGGAAAGCAAGGGCCCCGTTCAGAAAATTGGACTATGACGGCAAGCCCGCCGGCACAGGCTTCATCACGCCGCTGATCATTCATAACGGAACCATCTACATCGCTGGGCAGGGGGCACATTCGCACGACTCCAACGGGAAAATTCGAATCCGACATTGAGACCCACACCAAAAAAGTAATGGAGAACGTAAAGATGCTGGTGGAAGCCGGTGGCGGAACTATGGACAGCATCCTACAACTCACCGTCTTTCTCACCAAAATTGACGATTACGACGGTATGAATAAAGTTTTCAAAACATATTTTCCAAAGGGCGGCCCGGCGCGCACAACAGTTGCGGTTGCTGCTTTGCCGGGTCAATCGTTAGTGGAAATCAATTGCACGGCCGCAGTGGTCCGCAAGTAACCGTAAGGGAGAGATGCCATGACTACTGAGTCTCGAAATGCGGAGATCGCCGAAGTTTCATGTCGTGGAATCAGCGCCATAACCGCGGCGCTCATTAGTTCGCGTAAAGCGTTCGCGATTTCACCGGCAAAGGCTCGGGCGCCGCGGGCGGTATTTCCGGCTTCGGTCATACCGGCAACGTCTACGAAGAACTCGGAGTCACCACGGTGATCAATGGCCAGGGAACCATGACGTTCTCGGCGGCTCCCTGATGCGCCCCGAAGTTGAGGCGGTAATGGACCTTGCGGGCAAGCACTTCGTCAGCGTTACGGATTTGGAGGTTGCCGCCGGAAAACGCATCACCGAGATGCTGAAACTGCCTCCCGATTATTTCGCACTGGTCACCTCCGGTGCCGCGGCGGCGATGCAGTCCGGTTTCGCGGGAATTCTGACGCGGCAACAATCCGCAATTCATCAGGCAACTTCCCGATCTTACGGGTATGAAATCCGAAGTAATCATTCAGAAATCTCATCGCAATCCGTTCGATCATCAATTGCGCACCACGGGAATCCAGCTGGTGGAAGTTGAGAATCGCGATGACGTGCTCAAGGGCCATCAACGACAAAACCGCCATGATGCATTTCAGCAATTTCGCAAACGCCGCCGGCCAGATCAAAGTGGACGAATGGGTAAAACTCGGTAAAGAGCACCACATTCCGACGTTTATCGATGCCGCTGCGGACACACCTCCGGTTTCACACCTGTGGGACTATGCGCAAATGGGTTACGACCTCATCGCCTTTAGTGGAGGCAAAGCTATTCGCGGGCCGCAATGTGCCGGCTTACTGGTCGGGCGAAAAAGATCTGGTGAGCTACGCTCTCCTGAACAACAGCCCGCATGAAGACACCATCGGCCGGAGCCAGAAAGTCGGTAAAGAAGAAATTGTCGGCATGGTGAAAGCATTGGAGTGCTATCTCCAGGAAGATCATGCGGCGCTAAATAGCGAGTGGCAGCGGCGGCTGGAGGCGGTTTCCGCGCAGATCACCAGAGTTCCGGGAGTTACGACGCGATTCTACCTGCCGGACATGGCCAATCATGTTCCGCATATGGAAATACTGTGGGACAAAAGTATTGCCGCGAGCCCTCAGGAAGTCGTGACCACGCTGCGCAAGGGCAATCCATCCATCGTGTTGAGCGCGGGCGACGATAGCCCGCATGTTTCGATGAACTCCTTCATGTTGCAACCGGGCGAAGAGAAGATCATCGGCGATGCGCTGGTGACCGTTTTGAAAGCGCACGCTTCTTAAGCAAATGATTAACGCTAGCCAGGGGAGTGCCGCGGCTATGAAGCGCGAGACCGAAAAGCGGATAAGGATTCGAGCTGCGCTTTCATCAGCGAAACGGCAACGGGGCGAATACGCTGGCTGTTGGTTTTTTGGCTCTTCGTCCTCAGCGGAGTTTCGTACCTCGATCGCGTGAACATTTCCATCGCCGGCAGTGCGCTGGCCGAGCAGTTCCACTTGAGTCAGGTCCGGCTAGGATGGGTCTTCAGCGCGTTCTTGCTAGGTTACGCCCTGTTTCAAACGGTCGGCGGCTGGCTGGTGGATCGCTTCGGACCTCGGCGAGTTTTGACGGCGGGAGTCGTGTGGTGGGGAATTTTCACGACGCTGACGGCTGCCCTTCCGCCTCAATTGGGCGCGGCGCTTTTGCTGCTGGTGCTGGTGCGGTTTCTGTTGGGCGTCGGCGAGGCCATTATTTATCCATCTACAAATCAATTCGTGGCCCAGTGGATTCCTTCGCAAGAACGCGGTGTGGCCAATGGCTTGATCTTCGCCGGCGTCGGAGCGGGCGCTGGCACCGCTCCTCTTTTTCTGACTTACGTAATGCTGCACTATGGCTGGCGATGGTCCTTCTGGCTGAGCGCCTTGCTGGGTCTACTCGCCGGAGCGGTATGGTTCGTGATTGCGCGCGACAAACCGGAGCAGCATCCATGGGTGACCGCCGGCGAAGTCGATTACATCCGCAAACATCCTGGGAATATTCCGGTCAATACACGCAATCCTTCAACGCCGATGGCCTCGCGAGTTCCGTGGCGCAGCATTCTCACCAGCAAGAGCGTCTTGGCGGTGACCGCGAGCTATTTTTGTTTCGGATATGTAGCGTGGATATTCTTTAGTTGGTTTTACATCTACCTGGCTAAAGTGCGCGGCTTGGATTTAAAAACCAGCGCCTTTTACAGTACGCTTCCGCCGCTGGCGATCGTGGCGTGCAGCTTGATCGGTGGCGCCATTAATGACGCGCTGACCCGGGTGTACGGGAAGCGCGTGGGCCGCTGCATCGTAGCTTGTCTCGCGCTGATGCTTGCTGCGGCGTTTTTGGTTCTGGGTTCGCGTGCCGCAAGTCCGGCTCTCGCGAGTGTAGTTTTGTCCGGCGGCGTCGGGGCGCTGTACTTGTCGCAAAGTTCTTACTGGTCGGTTACAGCAGACATCGCGGGAAACAGCGCCGGGTCGGTCTCGGGCTTTATGAACATGGGCGGTCAACTGGGCGGCGCGTTGACGGCTTCTCTAACACCGGCAATTGCGCAGCGCTACGGTTGGACCGCTTCGTTTTTCATTGCGGCGTTGTTGAGCCTTGCTGGCGGCATCGCCTGGTTATTCGTCGAACCCGACCGAGCATTGCAATCGGCAACCGGCTAAATCGCTGACGGAAAGCTAAAACATAAGCGTGAAGATCAAATCAAAAGAACGATGCCGCTGGGACTTGGTGAGCTTGGGTGAGGTAATGCTGCGCCTGGACCCGGGCGATACGCGCATTTCCACTGCTCGCGAATTTCGCGCTTGGGAAGGGGGTGGCGAATATAACGTTGCCCGCGGACTGCGGCGCTGTTTCGGGATGGATACCGCGATTGTCACTGCTCTCGCTGACAATCCCGTCGGGCGCTTGATCGAGGATCTTATGTTGCAGGGTGGCGTTAACCTGGAACACTTGCGCTGGGCGAAATACGACGGAGTCG
Organism: uncultured Acidobacteriota bacterium; assembly: GCA_963732705.1. GTDB lineage: Bacteria > Acidobacteriota > Terriglobia > Acidiferrales > UBA7541 > Acidiferrum. The sequence continues at coordinate 487,253 of CAVTAN010000004.1, forward strand.
GCCGAGACATCCGCAACGGATTGAATTTTACCGAGCGCGGATTCGGAGTACGTGCGGCACTGGGCTGCTCGGACCGCGGTCACACGGCCGTCTCACAGATGCGGCCGGGCGATGTCGATTGGTCAAACATTTTCTCGCATCAGGGAGCGCGGTGGTTTCACACCGGAGGAATCTTCTGCGCGTTATCGGAGACGACCCCGCACGTCGCTCGCGAAGCGATGGAAGCGGCGAAGCGCGCGGGCGCCATCGTTTCTTATGATTTGAACTACCGCGCGTCATTATGGTCGGCACACGGAGGAAAACAAAAAGCCCAGGCGGTGAATCGTGAGATCATCCCGCTTGTGGATGTGCTGTTCGGCAACGAAGAAGATTTCACGGCTGCGCTGGGCTACGAGGTAGCTGGCGCGCACGAAGGCCACTCCAGTCTCGATCCCCGCATATTCCAACGAATGATGGAAACTGTACGCGCCGACTTCCCCTCGCTTTCGGTGGTAGCCACTACGCTACGAAATGCAAAAACTGCCACGTTGAACGACTGGAGTGCGATTGCTTGTATGGACGGGCGTTTCCACCAGGCTGTGAATCGCGAAAACCTCGAAATATACGATCGCGTGGGTGGCGGCGATTCCTTTGCCTCTGGACTGATTTACGGTTTACTTGCCGGAAACGATTTAGCCTGGTCGGTGGAGTGCGGCGCTGCGCACGGCGCGCTGGCTATGACCACTCCCGGCGATACATCCATGGCCACTTTGCAGGAGGTTTTGCAGGTGATGAAGGGAGGAACGGCCCGCATCTCCCGTTAACGTTTTGCTAGGGAGGTTTCGCGCGGAACGAGTACATGAACGTTGAAGAAATTATTCGGCGCATTGGCGAGATCGGTATCCTGCCGGTGATTCGTGCTGCACATGCTATTGAAGCTGCGCAGGCGGTGGAAGCGGTGTGTGCGGGAGGCATCTCCGTCGTTGAAATCACCATGACTGTGCCGGATGCTCCCGAAGTGCTGCGCACGGTTGCCCGCGGGAACAGCAACCTACTGATCGGAGCTGGAACCGTATTGAATGTCAGGCAAGCGGAAATTTGCATCGATGCTGGTGCGCGCTTCCTGATCAGTCCGGGCTTGGCTCCAGAGGTTATTCGCACGGCCGCCAAGCATGGCATTTTGGCCATCCCTGGGGCATTCACTCCGACCGAAGTAATGGCGGCTAAAGATTTAGGTGTGGACGTCATAAAAATTTTCCCGTGCGGTAGTGGCGGAGGCCCGAGTCATATCAAAGCGCTGCGGGCGCCCTTTCCCGATTGCCGCTTCATCCCCACTGGCGGGGTCAATATCAAAAATGCTGAGGAATATTTTGCAGCCGGCGCCTTTGCGCTTGGAATTGGTGCGGAACTCGCCGATCTCGCCGCGCTGCGCCGTAATGAACCGCACAAGCTCACGGAAGCCGCGAGATCGCTCCTGGCCATCGTTCATAAGCACAAAACGCAAGCAAGTACTCTAATGTAGATGGACCAGCGCGGGTGTTGGCAGCACGGAAGCGCACCCACTACCGCGGAGAACTTCCGAACGATGGTTCCCTGGTCACGGGAATTATCGGACGTCTAACTGCTCGGTGGTCACGCCGTTTAGTCAACGCTGCCGCAAACACAGAGTGGGCTCGATGGTTGCAGAGGTGGCGCTCGGGCCGATACCACGCGATGGAATAGAATGTCCGCCAAAATACAACTCAGCATAATCAAGAAGTTGTAGTCGAAGACATTCTATGTGTGAGAGATTAATCACAGAGCGCCCGTAGCTCAGCTGGATAGAGCGTCTGCCTTCTAAGCAGAGGGTCGGGAGTTCGAGCCTCCCCGGGCGCGCCATTTTTATTTATTCCTGAAACATCAACCGCATTGCCGATCGCAGACGTAAGCCTCCAAGCCACGGGAAGACTAAGAGGGTGACGACGCGGCTACAAGCGTTCGCTAAGCCTTTAGGCCTTTCGGAGCCAGCGGAAGTGGTTTAGCCGCTTGCCTGTGGCGTCGAAGATGGCATTGCCAATGGCCGGAGCGATGGCCATGATCGGCGTTTCCCCGGCGCCCGCTGGGGCGATGTCTTTGCGATCCAGCAAGAATTGTTTCGATCTCCGGAACGTCCCGGAAACGTGGAACGCGATAAGCTCGCGAAATGAGAATTTTTGATGCGGCCATTTTCAAATCGATGGCTTCAAATAATGCGCCGCCGAGCCCCTGAATAATCGCCCCCACGACTTGATTGCGCAGGCCATCGGGATTAACGATCGCGCCGCATTCAAAAGCTTCGACAACGCGAACTCACTTTCACCGCGCCGTCCGGCGTCGACCGCAATTTCCGCACAAGTGGCCACATAACTTCCTTTTTCGTTGCCCACGGCCAAACCAAATCCCTGGCCGTCGCTCGTTTTCTTTGCTGGCCAGCCAAACGATTTTGTGGCGGTTTCCAACACCGCGCGCATTCGCGCATCGGAAAGATTCTTCAATCGAAATGCAAGCGGATCGATTTTGCGGCCCGCGCCAAGCGCATCCATGTGCGTCTCGCGCGCGAAATGATTGGCCGTGGCGGCCAACCCCCGATACGAGCCGCTGCGCAGCACCAACGGCACGGCGTGATATTCGACACGTTGATTGGCGACCACATAGGGCGTTTCGATGCCCGACGTGCCGGAGTGATAATTGTCGAATTCCCACGCGGTCAGACTTGCCGTCGGAATCGATGGCGCTTTTCACTTCAATGACTCCCGCCGGCCGGAAATATGCCCACGTGAATTCTTCTTCGCGCGTCCAAACAATTTTCACCGGGCGTCCGGCTGCGCGCGCGAGCCGAGCAGCTTCGAGCGCAGCATCGCTGGTGTGCTTCCCGCCATACGCCGAGCCCATGTCTGGCACGATGACGCGAACATTGCTCTCCGGCACATGGAAAGCCGCGGCAAGTTCATCGCGATCGCGAAAGGACGTTGCGTGCCGGTCCACACGGTGAGCTTCCCGTCTTTCCATTGCGCCAACGCCGCGCGCGGTTCGAGTGGAGCGTGTGCGATATATTCCACGGTGTAAGTCGCATCCAGACGATGCGCTGCAAGCGAGTAGCCGTCTCAAAGAACCATGTTTCGTGAGCCTTCCTTTAGTGGGGTTGCTTATCGGAGCCCGCCACGCCATTCTGTTTCAGGTAAGAAAATATTCGCGGTTCGAAATCTGCGGCACTTCTTTCCATTGCACCTTTACTTCATCCAAGGCTTTTTGTGCTTCGTGAACAGTCGCTGCCGCCGCACCAACGAAGTCGCCATCGTGCACCACGGTCACGCCGGGCTTCGCTCTTGCTGCTCTGTCGTCGTAGGAAACGATGGTCGCGCCGAATGATGGCGGACGTAGCACTTTGCCATGCAGCATGCCAGGCAGTCGTAAGTCGGGAGTGTATTGGTGCGCCCCCGTAACAAACGCGCGCGCGCCCACCTTGGGAATTTCTTTTCCGGCAATAGTCCATTGTGTTGGGGGAGTGGTCGGATCGTCCGCCGGCAAAACTTGTGCGAGTGTTTTGCCTCGCGCCAACTCGCCGTAACTAGCGGAATTGTCGCGAAACAGGGTCGGTAATTTTCCCTTCGGCTGCCACTAGTCCGGTAGGCGCGACGTTCCATTTCTTAGCAGCTTCCGCGACCAGCAAATCGCGAGCGGCCGACGCCACGCGCCGGAATTCCGGAGTCATGCTCGGAGTTGACCGGCTGCCGAAAGTCCCTGCGTCAAATGGCGTTAGCGTGGTATCCGCTGTGACCATGCGCACGCTTTCGAACGGCACGCGCAACTCATCCGCGATGGTTTGCGACAAGGAGGTACGTATATTCTGGCCTATTTCTGCTTTGCCTGTGAATCCCGTAACCGTGCCGTCCTCGCTGATATGCAGCCACGCGCTAATGTCCGTCGGAAGCTCTTCGGGATGGAAGCCCTTTGATTGCGGGGCTGTTTCCTGACCGGCGAAGGCATGTGTTGCAGAGGTGAAAATCGCGATGCCCGCGCCCAGCAGATGAAAAAAATCGCGACGCGCCAGGTCAAATTTGTGAATGGGGATTTCGCTGAATTCAAAGCGCTCTGGTTCGGGAACGAACTGTTCGTTTCGCTTAGCTCATCGTCCCGGCTCCCGTGAAATTTTCGCAGCGTTTAATATCGCTTCCATGATGCGCGGATGCGTTCCGCAACGGCACATGTTGCCTTGTAGCGCTTGCACAATGTCGGCTGCGCTTGGGTTTGCATTTGTCTTTAGCAGTCCGACACTGCTCATGATCATTCCCGAGGTGCAGTATGCGCACTGAAAAGCCCCGGCATCTAAAAACGCCTGCTGCACCGGATGTAATTTGCCATTCTGCTCGAACCTTCAATGGTGACGATCGGCCGGCCGGCCGCTGCACTTACAGGAATCTGGCAGGAGCGGCGTGGAGCGCCGCCGAGTAGCACCGTGCACGCGCCACACTGCCCTTCCCCACATCCATACTTCGTGCCAGTAAATCCTAATTCGTCGCGAAGCACGTAAAGCAGTGGCGTATCGCCTGGGTACTTCACCGCATAACGCTTGCCATTTACTTCGAGTTGTAAGGAGTTAGCCATAACTTTTCCCGATTTTAATTTTTGCGTACATCCGCAACGGAGGAGTGCTCGAAACTTGGGCGGACGTGGCACGTTTCACACGCAGTCTTAGCATGGTTCATCTCATGGCACGTCAAGCAACTGTACATGGTCACTACGCTGGTGACTTCTGACATGGCCGAAATCTGCGACACGTCTCCGTGACACATCTCACATTTTACGCCAGCCGCAAGATGCGCGCGATGGGTCCAATTTACTCCCGGGATCACTTTGTAAACGCGCACCCAGGGGATCTGTTGGTTCGATGCCGCGTACTGAGCAACCTTTTGTATGAAGAGTTTGTCCTTGGCGATGGTGACGTGGCACTGCATGCACTTGGCCGTATCCGGGAAAAGTCATGAGCTTGCCCGGCTCCGGATTGGTGTGACATTCCTGGCATTTCAAACCGAAAGCAAGATGTTGCTTGTGACTGTACGGGATGGGCTGTTCCGCAGCTGGGTGCGGACTCGGATTGTCCGGCACTTTAAATTTCGCCGCCTTCTGGGCGCTGGCGAGTTTTGTCGGGGTGCTGACGATTGGCCTGTCGGTGGGCTGCTGCGCGGGACTACCCGTCGCAACGGCAAGCAGAGTAAACATCGTAAAAACAACAAGCACTAACACTGTGGTTCTTTTTCTGACCATGAACTCCGACTCTCCCGTAGATGAATTGTCCGTGCCCATGCACCGCCGTGACTTGGTGCTAAGTTTTCTTCACCACTTCTTCAATGCTCGTGCCGAAATCCTTGAGCATGACGGTGGCGCAATTTCTTCCTGGACCGGCGGTCACTGAGCCTCCCGGATGTGTAGTTGCGCCTGTCTGGTATAGGCCCGGAATAGGCATGTTGTGATGCGCCCAGCCAGGCATGGGCCTCATAGGTCCGGTCTGCGCCGCGGTTTGCGCACCTGCGTGGGCACTGCCGTGCCAGAAATGCGGATTCATGCGCTCCATGTCCAAAGGACTTTCTATGAAACGCGCGAGAATTTTTTCGTCAGTTAAATTCGGCGAGAAGCGGCGCAGATATTTCAGATTGGCATCGGAAACTTCTTCCTTGATGTTGTCCCAGTGCTGCGGTCCTTCCTTTAACTGGTAAGGTTGCCATCCTACGACTTTAAAGCTGTGCATGCCTGCAGGCGCGCGCGTGGGGTCGGCGACGCTGCAACAAATAATTTGTAACGGCGGATCCTTCAAGATTCACCACTCCGCTGGCATCGTCATATCCAAAGCGCAAGGCCCGCTCTGAACTAGCCAGCACTCCAGATTCACAGGGCGATATCGTGCCCTCCTCGATTTTAAATTTTGGAGCTTCGGTGGTGGCGTAGTGCGTGACGAACATGGCCGTTTCGGCCTGCCAGGTATCGACACCATCTAGGAAATCCTGGCCCCACAATTCGCGTGGCGCCATATCCACCAAATGCTTGATGTGAATGGTGGACACCACTGCCTTCTCGGCGTGGTAAGAACTCCCATCGCTGCATTGCACACCGACGCATTTTCCATTTTCGATAATCAGCCGCTCTACCCACTTATTGGTCAACAACACGCCGTGGTGCGCTTCGATAAATGCGGCCAGGGCCTTGGTTAGCTGTCCCGAACCACCTTTCGGAATTGGACGGCCGGAGTGTTGTTGACGAGCGGTCGCATAAGCGAGGCGGCCCGGTGCCCGGCGCGTCGGCTGGCTCGGATGCAAGGTGTGCTAAGAACAACATGAACACACGAGTGTGCTCATCTTCAAAAGTGTCGCGAACAATTTCCCACGCGGACATGGCTAAGCGTCGCTGCCAAAGCTTCCCGCGTGGCTGCGCGGCCAAAAGATCATTCAATGGTTTGCCGAAGCCGATGGGTGTAAATGCGGCGCCCATCACGACGTGGTTTAATGGCATCGAATTCCGCCAGCATTTTCCGATAGGCGTCGGCATCTTTTTTGGAAAATTTGGCAAACTCCTCGCAGGTGCGATCAAGGTCCCGCCACTGCGTCAAGTAGCTGCCGTCAGGAAACGGAATATGGAAGATCGGGTCAGGGTCGATGTACTCCAAACCGAAATCGCCAAGGCGCAATTCGTTATCGCGCATCATGGGATTGTCCATGAGAAACGCATGCGCCGAAGAACACACGTCGTCATGGACACCCTTCAACATGAGTTCCGCGGTTTTAACGCCGCCACCCAGGGTGGGCGACCTTCCAGCACAATGCAGCGATAGCCGGCTTTGAAAGATATGCCGCGGTGACCAGGCTATTGTGTCCTCCGCCTGCGACCACGATGTCGAAGCGATCCGAAGGCCCTGACGCTGGCGACGATGCCGAGTCGCCGATTGCGATGCTGACGCACTAGCGGTGCAATCGCCGCTCCTTTCACGAATTCGACGTCGCGTGATATTGTTCATCGCTGCCTCCGGTTGTCTCAGCGAAATGACTGCTACCAATGCAATCATTAAGTCTTCTTCACAACTTCATTGATAGTCTATTCCAAAATCCTTGAGCATCACCGCGGCGGCGTTTCGGCCCGGGCCCCCGGTGACCGACCCACCCGGATGCGTCGTTGCGCCCGTTTGATAAACCCGGGAATCGGCATGCGGTGCTGCGCCCAACCGGGCATGGGCCGCATGGCGCCGCATTGCGCCGCGCTGGATCCGCCCGCATGGCAGCTGCCGTGCCAGTTGTGCGGATTCATGCGTTCCCAATCCAGAGGGCTTTCGATCGTCCGCGCGAGAATTTGTCGTCGGTCAAATTTGTCGCGAAGCGCTCGCAAGTATTTCAAATTGGCATCCGAAACTTTCTGTTTGATGGCGTCCCAGTGTTGCGGGCCTTCTTTAACCGAGTAGGGCTGGTAGGCCACAACTTTTACCGTGTGCATTCCGTCCGGCGCTCGTGATGGATCGGCGAGGCTGCAACAAATCACATGCAATGGCGGTGGCTGTCAAATTTACCGTGCCAGTCGCGTAGTCCACGCTCATGTGCAAAGCGCGATCGGCGCTGGCCATCATTCCAGAATGTACCGGCGATAAAATCCCGGCGTCCGTTGCGATATTTAGGCGGCTCTTTCATCGCATAATTGCTGGCGAACAGTGTTAGTCCGGCGTCCCAGGTATCCACTCCATCGATAAAATCCTGTCCCCAAACTCACGTGGCGCCATGTCCACCAGTTGCTTGATGTGAATGGTAGAGAGAACTGCTTTTCCGGCTCGATAGGTCGAACCATCCGCACACTCCACGCCAGTGCATTTGCCATTCTCCACGATCAGCGCGGTAACCCATTTGTTGGTGAGAATCGTACCGCCGTGAGCCTGGATGAAGCGCGACCAACGCTTCCGTCAGCGCTCCCGAGCCACCTTTAGGCAACGGCCGGCTTTCACGTTGCTGATGTAGCGGAATGTAAGCGGCGCGCGCACTCATGGGGTCCTGCACCGGCTGCAACGATACGGGCAGCCCATCATGAAAGCGCGACAATGATCGTCCTCGAACGTGTCGCGCAAAATTTCCCACGCGGACACGGCCAAGCGGCGTTGCCATATTTTTCCTTGGGGATGTTCCGCCAGTCGGTCGTTCAGCGGACTTTCCAAATCCAATCGGGATTGAAACGTCACTTCGTTCAGAATTGGTCGGACTGTTTCGTATTCGGTGATGAAACGACGATATGCGGCGCCATCTTTTTTCGAAAATTTGCGAATTCCTCGCAAGTGCGGTCAAGATCTCGCCATTGCGTCAGATAAGAGCCGTCTGCAAAAGGCATATGAAAAACGGGGTCCGGGTAAAATGTATTCGAGGCCGTAATCGCCAAGCTTCAATTCATCATTTCGAAGAGCGGGATTCCCATGATGCCGTTATGAGCGGAAGAACAAACATCGTGAATAAATCCGCGAAGGTCAATTCGCGCACTCTTAACCCCACCGCCTGCAATGGGACGGCCTTCAATACCACGCAACGAAAGCCCGCCTTCGCCAGATAGGCCGCGGTCAAAAGGCTGTTGTGACCCGCACCGGCGACCACGATATCGAATTGCTCAGCCATATTCGATGCGGCTCGCATTTTTACCGATTCGCCGTACCCGTCGATTTTTCGCGTACCTCTGGCGATCCCGCGCGCGCACGAAGTAAAGGTTGCAGATCGCAAGCCTCATCCCAGCTGCGCATCTGTAGCGAGCGTGCGAATTTACCGACTCCGTCCGTTTGTGCGCAGAACAGAGCCAACTCGATAATTTCTTCTTCCTGAAATGTTCTTTAAGCTCTTCATAAACGGCATCGGAATCGATAGCGTCGTCTCCAGCTTTGAACAACGTGGCAAATCGCAGCGCGGCTTTTTCTTTCTCATTGAAATGCTCGCTGCTTTCAAAATGCATGGTGGCCAGAATTTTATCTTCCGTGAGCCCCGCGGAATAGCCACATTGGAACGCACCGTCGAGCAGTACCCACAAAAATGTTTGGTGGAGATCAGGACGCGAACGGCTTCTTTCAGCGGCACCGGCAGAATTCCACCATTAAACAGTTCATTCCACATCCGTAACCAGTTGCGACCCGCTTCACTCCGCACGTAAATTCTCGCGCAAAGCGGATCGGGAGCTCCATTGACTCGCGCATTCTCGATCAGCAACCTTTGAGTTCCAGTAGCCTCTGAATCTTCGATAGGCTTAAGTCGCGGCATGGGCAGTTACCTCCTGTTGTGCTGCAAGATTCTGCTGCAGCGTTTTAACATCCATTTCCTTCTCCCAACGAGAAACCACCACAGCGGCCACGCCATTGCCAATCATGTTCACCAACGCCCGCGCCATACTCATGAAGCGATCAATGCCCAGCAGCAACGCCATGCCTGCGACAGGAATAGTCGGGATCACCGTCAACGTCGCCACCAGCGCGATGAACGATGCGCCCTGCACGCCGCTGGCGCCTTTCGACGTAAGCGTGGCCACCGCAAAAATTGTGAGTTGCTGCGCCAGAGTCAAATGCGTGTTCGTCGCTTGCGCTACAAAAAGCGCCGCCAATGTCATATATATGACTGGTGCCGTCGGTGTTGAACGTGTAGCCGGTCGGGCACTACCAAGCCCACCAAGTCCCTTGGAGCAACCGAGTCGTTTCCATTTTTCCGATCAGCGTCGGTAGCGCGGCTTCCGAAGCTGCCACGCTGGCCACGATCAGGATTTCTTCCTTGATGTAACGTAAAATTTGAAAATGTTGAAGCCCGCCAAACGGGCAATGACTCCCGAGAATGACGATAACGAATAAAATACACGTCACATAAAATACGACGATCAATTTCACAAGCGGGCCCAGAGACGCGATGCCATATTTGCCGACAGTAAATGCCATGGCCCCAAATGCGCCAATGGGCGCGAAGCGCATCACGATGTTCACGACTCCGAACACTGCTTGAGTCAAACTCGCGAGGAAATCCAGCAGTGGCTTGCCTCGCACTCCCGCCATCGATAAAGCGAAACCAAACAGCACCGAGATGAATAGCACCTGCAGAATGTCTCCTTTGGCGAAGGCATCAGTAACGGTTGTGGGAATAATGTGCAGCACGAACTCGGAAATGCTTTGCGCCTTAGCTTGCCCGGCATAGTCCGCCACTGCTTTGGGGTCCAGCGTCGTCGCATTTACATTCCAGCCAGCCCCCGGGTGCACTACGTTTCCTACAATCAACCCGATTAGCAGCGCCAGCGTAGAGACCGCTTCGAAGTACAGCAGGGCCTTTCCACCAACTCGGCCCACCTTCTTCATGTCCTCCATGCCCGCGATGCCGGTCACCACCGTGCAAAAAATAACCAGCGTGATGATCATGGTGATGAGGCGAATAAACCCGTCGCCCAGCGGCTTGAGCGCAATTCCGCGGGCCGGACTGAAATGACCGACCAAAATTGCCAGCGCTATTGCGACCAGCACTTGAAAGGATAACTGGGCGTACAGAGGCTTTTTCCGCGTAACCGGGATGGTCATGGGATCAGTAGTCGCCGCATGAAAACGGAAATTGTTGCCTGCTCTTTTCGAAATGGACCGACGGAAATCGGAGTGCTCTACTCACCCAGCCATCCGTCGGGCTTTTGGATTGCTTCCGCCAACGTCCGCAGAAATTCTGCCGCGCGAGCGCCGTCCACAACCCGATGATCGCTGGATAAAGTCATGGTCATCATCGGACGGATCGCCAGGCTTGCCGTCCACCGCAACAACTCGTTCGGTTATGGCTCCCACTGCCAGGGTGGCCGCTTGGGGTGGGGTGATAATCGCCACGAAGGCATCGACCTTGTACATTCCCAGATTCGAGATCGTAAACGTGCCGCCCGAAATATCTGCCGGACGCAAGCGGTTGGCTCGCGCACGTTCCGTCAGTTCAAAACGCTGACTGGAAATGTCGCTGACCTTCGCGGAATCCGCCTTGTGAATCACTGCGCCGACCACACCGTCTTTCACCGCCATCGCCACGCTGATGTTGATCTCTGTGTTCTGCCGAATGCCCGCGCCACTCCAAGCTGAATTCATAGCTGGATGTTTCACCAGAGCGCGAGCCACCAGGGCCACCAGCAAATCGGTAATCGTCAGGCGCACGCCAGCGCCCTTCTGCGCCTCAGTCATCCGCTTTTGGACTGCCATCAGCTCGCTGCAATCCACATCTCGCGTAAGGAAGAAATGCGGCACGGTGGTCCAGCTCTGCGTCGTCCGCTCCGCCATCAATCGCGCGATCTGGCTCAATTCACCCGTGGGCGCTTGTGAAGATCCGGTCGACGCAGAAGACTTGCCCTTCGAATCGGCGGCAGCCTGCACGTCCTCCGCGGTGATTGTTCCGTCTGGCCCAGATCCACTCAAACCAGCGGTATCGACTCCCAGTTCTTTGGCGAGGCGTCGAGCCTTCGGAGAAATTTGTGTGCTGGCTTGCGCCGGGGAAGCTGCGTTCGCAACTTTTGCTGCGGCGCCTGGTCGCTCACCAACAGCAACTGCTGTAGTCGCTCTCGCAGAGGGCATGGCGCTGGCCTTCGCAACCGGCGGTTTTTCACCTTCTGCGACGAGCCACGCGATAGTCTCTCCCACTGGGATCACGGCGCCTTCGTTGGCCGTCACTCCTGCAAGAATTCCGTCTGCGGGTGCTTCAATCTCGACCACGGCCTTATCCGTTTCGATTTCCAGCAGCGGTTCCCCTTTTTTAACGGTATCGCCTTCTTTTTTGCGCCACGCCAATACTTTCCCAGTTTCCTGCGCCATTTCCAGAGCAGGCATTACCACGCTGATCGCCATAAACTTTTCCGTAGCCGGGACTCGCTCAGTCCGTAGCGGCAACACCCTCCTGTTTCGCGCTGGCTGCCACCATTTCCACCACATGTTTGCTGGGCGCAGCTTCATGCTCTCGCGTCGTAGCCAGTGGGCCGTCCACGGTATGGTAGTGGGCGCCTGCCACCATCAATTTTTCTGCCGGGAAGCGCGTGATGACTTCGTGACCGGTTTCCGTCACCACAATTTCTTCCTCGATGCGCGCCGCGCTCCAGCCATCTTTCGAAGGCCAGAAAGTCTCCAGAGCAAAAACCATTCCGGGCTTGATCTCGTGGGAATGTTCCAGAGAAACCATGCGGCTGATCACCGGCTTTTCCCAGATGGCCAGCCCAATGCCGTGTCCAAACTGCAGTGCGAATGCGGCTTCTTCGTCCGGAAAACCAAATTCCTGCGCTTTCGGCCACACCGATGCAATTTCCGCCGTCGTGCGCCCGGGCTGAATCAGCGAAATTGCCGCATCCAGATAATCCCGGCAGCGTTTGTAAGCGTCGATCATGGCGTGCGAGGCATAGCCGATCGTGAAACAGCGGTAATAGCAGGTGCGGTAGCCCATGTAGGAATGCAGAATGTCGTAATACACCGGATCGCCTGGCCGCAGCACGCGATCGGAAAAAACATGCGGATGCGGATTGCAACGCTCTCCGGAAATCGCGTTCACCGCTTCGACATATTCCGAACCCAGGTCGTACAAAACTTTGCTCGCCAGGCCCACCGCCTGGTTCTCGCTCATTCCCGGCTTCATAGCCCGGTAAAGTTCGTCGTACGCCGCGTCCACCATCATCGCCGAGTGATTCAGCAGCGAGATTTCGTCCTGCGTCTTGATGACCCGCGCATCGGACATCAATTGCTGCCCGTCCACTATCGTGATTCCTTCTTTTTGCAGCGCGAATAAAATCGGCGGCTCAACCACGTCAATGCCCAACGGCTGCTTATGCAGCCCGCGCATTTCCAGCTCAACTTTTATTTTCTTGGCGACATTTTCGGCGCGCCCCATCTCCGGCGACATGGCCCCGCGTAGCAATGGGATCCCGGGGCGCGAACGTTCCCCAAGCCATGGGCAATTCTGTTGATGGTGGCGGGCAGCAGAACCAAAATCCCACAAGATAGGCTCGTCATTCTGCGGCAATAGCGCGAATCGGCTGATCTTGTCTTGCGCCCAACGTGCCGATGTGCGTGGAAGTGAGATAGCGCACGTTGTTCATGTCGAAGCACAGCAGCGCGCCCATCTCGGATTTCGCCAGTAAGTTCTTCGCGCGCGCCAACCGTTCGGTGCGCAAACGTTCGAAATCAATTCGATTTTCCCAATCCACGGCCATCGGCCCGTACGTTTTCAGCGCCACGATTTACCTCCTTCGATTCTGCCTTTAGGCTTTGCCGCAGAGTTTGCGTGCCGCTTCGAATACCGTTTGTTCCGTCGGCACAGTTACGTCTTCCAGCGGTGGGGAGAACGGGATGGGAACGTGCATGGCGCCCATCCGTTTCACCGGCGCTTCCATATTGAAAAATGCTCCTTCGGAAATCACCGAAGCGATTTCTGCGGTTACTCCGTAGCGCCCGTAACCTTCATCGACGACAATCGCACGGGAAGTTTTCTTGGCCGAGGCAATCAAGGTTGCTTCATCCAGCGGCCATGTGGTGCGCGGATCGATGACCTCGGCGCTGATTCCAATTTCCTCGAGCAGAGCTGCCGCGCCCAGAGCCACTTGCACCATGCTGCTGGTCCCCACGATGGTGATGTCTTCGCCCGTACGTTTTACATCCGCTACCCCAAAGGGAATTAGGTAATCCGCCTCGGGAACCGGCCCTTTCATCTTGTACATCATTTTGTCTTCAAAAAAGATCACCGGGTTGTCGTCGCGAATCGCCGTCTTGAGCAATCCTTTGGCGTCATACGGCGTTGACGGCATCACCACTTTCAATCCCGGCACGTGGCTGAACCAGGCATGCAACGATTGCGAATGTTGCGCCGCCGAGCGTCGTGTCGCGCCCAGCGTGGTTCGCAGCACCATCGGCACTTTCCATTTCCCGCCAGACATGTAATGAACTTTGGCCGCCTGATTCACCATTTGATCCATGGTCAGCGTCAGGAAATCTCCGAACATGATATCCACCACCGGCCGCATTCCGGTCATCGCCGCGCCCACGCCCACGCCCGTGAATCCCGCTTCCGATATCGGGGTGTCGATGACCCGCTCTTTGCCAAACTCTTCCACCAGTCCAGACAAAACCTTGAACGGCGTGCCCGCTTCGGCTACATCTTCCCCGATGATGCAAACCGTGGGATCGCGGCGCATCTCTTCCGCGAGCGCTTCACGCACCGCCTGCGCAAATGTCAATTCTCGTTCCACCAGGGTCTCAGGCATACACGTCCTGCTCTACTTTGTCCGCGTTGGGATACGGCGATTCAATCGCGAAATCCACCGCGGACTTCATCTCCGCGCGCACTTCGTCTTCTAGTTTTACCAGCGCGGCAGCGTCGATCATCTTGAGGCTAATCATTTTTTCCGCCAGCAATTTAATGGGATCGCGTTCGGTTTTCCAGTGATGCTCTTCCTGTTTCGATCGGTAATATTCGCGGCTGATGTCCCCGACGTGGTGCCCGGTATAGCGGTAGGTGTTGCACATCAGGAAACGAGGGCCCTTCGCCGTCCCGACCTCTTTTTACCAGGCGGCTGGCCACATCAAAAACCGCTCCCACATCTTGTCCGTCGACACTTTCCGACGGCACACCGAAGGCCGGACCGCGGCTTAAAATGTCACCGGCAGTTGTCTCCAGAAAATGCGTATATTCGTTGTACATATTATTTTCGCAAACATAAATCACCGGCAACTTCCATAGCGACGCCAGATTCATCACTTCATAGACCACGCCTTGGCCCAACGCTCCTTCACCAAAGAAACACACCGCCACTTGTCCTTTGCCTTTGAACTTTGCGGAAAATGCCGCACCGGTCGCGATGCCTGCACTGCCCGCCACAATCGCGTTGGCTCCCAGATTTCCCGTGGCCGGATCTGCAATGTGCATCGACCCGCCTTTGCCCTTGCAGTAGCCCGCTTCCTTGCCCAACAGTTCCGCGAACATGCGATCCGGCGCCGCTCCTTTCGCGACGCAATGCCCGTGCCCACGATGCGTGCTGGTGATGTAGTCATCATTCCTAAGCGCTTCGCAAATTCCCACCGCTACTGCCTCTTCGCCAACATACAAGTGCGCAAGCCCTGGCATCAGCGCGCGGGTGTACAACTCATTCACCTGTTCTTCAAAAAGCCGGATCATTAGCATTCGCCGGTACATCCTCAGCAACTGCTCCGCGCCGACCGCTGTTTGGTTCTTGGAGTTATCGGCTGCCACGGTCATCGCTTTACTCCGGACATATGCGCCAGGACGTCGAACACCACAGCGAAATCCTGCTCCACCAATCCCATCGCCCTCGCCGCGGTCAAAAATTCATTGGAAATAGCCGTTGTGGGCATGGGCACATCCACCTGACGGCCGAGTTCCAGCGCCAGCAGCATGTCTTTCTGCATCATGTTTACGTTGAACCACGCTTCCGGAGGCAGTTGCAGAACAAACGGCCCCCGATACTTAATCATCGGCGACGCAACCGCGCTGTTGGTTAGAACTTCAACCGCCACTTCCCTCTTGATCCCGCTTTTTTCCGCCAGCAAGACTCCTTCTGAAAATGCCAGCATCTGTACCGCGAGGCTTAGGTTCGAAGCAATTTTGACCACCAGTGCCAAGCCGTTGCCGCCCACGTGCGTCACCTTTGGGCCAATATCCAACAGCAGCGGTTTAACGCGGTCAAATGTTTCGGCGCTTCCGCCCACCATTACCGAGAGCTTGCCTTCCTGCAACGTGATCACACTGCCCGACACCGGGCAATCCACCATATCGCAGCCCTTGGCGCGTACTTTGGCGGCGACCTCCCGGCTGAAAGCCGGGCTTACCGTGCTAATGTCCGCGTACACTTTGCCGGGCGTGAGTCCTGCTAGCACTCCATCCGGTCCGTCGGTGATCGCGGCCAGCGCCGCCGAATTCGTCACCATTGAAAAAATCACGTCGCATGATTCGGCCACGGCGCGCGGCGAATCGCCCCATTTCATGCCCTTTTTTACTAGCCACTCACCTTTGGACCGGGTGCGATTGTAGCCAGTCACAGCGTGGCCTTTGCTCAGCAGCCGCGCCACCAGTTCGCTGCCCATGACTCCCAATCCGATAAATCCGAGATTCGCCATCTAACTCGTTCTCCCGTTTTATAAAGAAAGTTTTGTGAACTTGGAGGATTCGCCCCTGGGTGAATGCCCGGAATCTTCTCGCACTTGCCGCAAATGCGCTCGCATGGATTCGCGCGCTCCGGTCGCGTCGCGATGCTGAACGGCCTCAAGAATTTTCTTGTGATGATACTGTCCCCGTTGCGGCCCGCCTTCGACAGCGAAGATTCCCATGCGTTGTTCCCGCAAGACTCCGACGATGGAATCGATCAGCGAAAGAATCAATGGATTTGAGGCCGCCTCCGCGAGTCCAAGATGGAAATCCAAATCCGCTTCAATGAACGCTTCCGGTTCCGTTTGCGAGTGCTCCATCGCGTCGACGGCTTCGCGCATTGCCGTGATGTCGTCTTTCTGAGACCTCATGGCCGCTAGCGAAGCGATTTCCGGTTCCAGAATCTCGCGCACCTCCACCAGGTGCACCATGGCCTCCGGCTGGCCCTCGCGGATCATGCGATCTAGGGAATGCCAGATGGAGTGCGAGCTATCATTCGTGATGAACGTCCCGCGGCCAGGGTAGGCTTCCACAAGGCCCTTTTCCCGCAAGGTTTTTACTGCCTCGCGCACCGCGGTCCGGCTTACGCCGAATTGTTGCGCCAGTTCCCGTTCAGCGGGCAATTGGTCGCCTAACTTCAGCTGACCGCTATGAATCGACTCCTCAATCTGTTGGACAATTTGTTCGTAGAGGCGGGAAGTCTGAACCAGCTTGTACATTGTCCATTCTCCGGCTGAACCGTCAAAATCGTTCCCTATCGTGCTCCCGTGGTACAACACTAGACCACACAATTGCTGATTGCCGAGCCTCCCTGGAGGCTGCTGGCTTCTCTTAAACCACTACGCGTCGCGAAACACTGATAGCAGGGTCTATCACAAGAATTTGCTCGATCAGCGCATGTGTTTGGACTAGCCCGCTAACAACTGGTTTTAGCAGCAATTCGTAAAGTTTGGGAGGGGACATAAACTCCAACGCACAAGGTCCGACCACTATACCCCAGCTCCCTCCGTCAATAAAAGAAAGATTTGTTTCTTTGATAAGACGCATTAAAAGCCTTGACCCCCGCTCTAGAAAAGTGGTACAGCGGTCAGACCTATTGGCCGCAACTAAGGAGACTCTGTGAAATCAATGCCCGGTTCCAGGACCAAGTCCAAGCCATCTTCCCCCAAGAATTCCTAGTTCCGGACCCTCGCGCCGGGAGTTCATCCGTAGCGCTACAGGCACAGGGCTGGCGTTGGCCAGCACCGGATTGTCGGCTTTCGCCGATCACCACGGAAAACCGACGCCCCAAAGCCTTTCTTATCTTGACCGTAGAATGTACATCCAAAACATGGAAGTCTTGGCGCATTTCATGCCTGGGGTACCCCGAAACGGCAAAATGCAGATGATGTCCATAGGGAACCGTCGCTACATGTTGCAGCAAGGCGACGTCCTCGATTTGAGCGACGTCAGAAAACCCACCATGTTCAATAAGGGTGGATTCGTCGGTGGGCAGGTCCAAGTTGGCTTTAACAAAGACCTTAAAAAGTGGATCCTGATGACCGGCTCGCAGACGCCGATCACCGATTCCACTCCCGAAGCTCCCAATGGTAAGTACGACGACCCGCATCTGGACGATAAGCGCAAGAATTTTAAGGGCCTCCGAGGTGTCCGATTCTACGACGTCACTGACCCCTCTAAAATCGTTAAGTTGTCTGAATTCAGCACCGGAGCTACCGGTCAGGGTACTCACCGCAATTATTATGACGGAGGCAAGTACGCTTACTTGGACACCGCCCCGGACGAGATCTTTCATCCACCAGCCCGGCTATTTCCGCGAATTGGTGAACGGCAACATGATCGTGGACGCCTCCGACCCTAGCAAAGTCTCGGAAGTCTCGATGTGGTGGGTTCCCGGTTCCAGAAAAGGCGAGGAAGCGGAGTACAACAAGTGGATCTGGTCGAAACTTGTGCCGCCAAAAGTGGCCACGGACCAGACACCTTTCGCCGGCCTTCATGGTCCGGTTTACGTCCCCAAAAAATTGGAAGACGGCGGAAACCGTGGATATGGCGCTTTCGGCTGTAACGGTTTCATCATCCTGGATTTGAGCGACCCGAAAAAACAGACGGGAAATGGGCCGATTCGAACCGCCCGCTCAATATTCCGGGATGGGCATCGCTTTCCACACCATTTATTGCGGCGTTCTTGACCGCGGTTTCGTGCTCACCAACGGCGAAACCACCAACTCGGACTGCAACCAGATTTTTCTTCCCAACTGGGTCATCGATATTCGCGACGAAGAGCATCCTGTTCCGGTCGCCCAACTTCCACGGCCCGTTCCACCGCCGGAGGCGCCATACAGAGATTTCTGTTTCAAGCGCGGGCGATTTCGGCGCCCACAATCCTCCGCACCTCAAAGCCCCGGGCAAACCGCGCCAGGATTTCATTGCCTATTCCTATTTCATAGCGGGCTTGCGCTGCTACGACATCGGAAACTTTATCGCCCCGAAGAAGTCGCTTACTTTGTTCCTCCCAAGGCGGCGACTTGGAAAAGTTCGGCAGTTACGACCGCACCGTCGACAACGTATTCATCGAATGGGACCGCAACGTGATTTGGGCGCTACCGACACTGGGCTGTATGCGCTTTGAGCTGCCCGAATCTCGGCAAACCAATACTGGACCCGATGCCCGTCGCTCGAGTGGTCTTTGAATAAATTGAATGAAGGCGCAGCGTAACGGTAGCCTGCTCCAGCAAACTTCGCGCACTAGTTACCTATGGACGTTACAAAAATGGCGCGTTGACTAACGAGAAGCAAGGAGGATTTTGATGCACATGGAACGGCGCATCTGGCTTGGCAGTAGTGGCGGCACTTCTTCTGATAAGCGGGTCGTTAACGGCGCAGACTACCGCTCCCAAAAAAATCAAATTGTTGACGCTGCTCGGAAAGCCGTTGCAATTCGTCATCGCCGAGAAGCAGGGCTATTCTTGCAAAACACGGCGTCAGCGCTGAAACCGAAAATCTTCCCAGCTCCGATGTTTTGCGAACCAATCTAGCCAATGGAAACGGCGATCTCGCTTATCTCGCGGTGGACAACGCCGTAGCGATGGTCGAGTTAGCCCACCAGGATATGGTCATCCTCATGGGCGGCGAAGGTTCGCAAAATGAATTGGTGGTGCAGCCGGAAATTAAATCCCTCGAAGAACTCCGCGGCAAAACCCTGATCGTGGATGCGCCCAACACCGCATACGCTTTACAAATGAAAAAAATTCTTCTTGGCAAAGGGACTACAAGTTGTGCGCGATTACGAAATGAAACCCATTGGCGGCACCCCCCAGCGGCTGATTGCCATGCGGGAACACAAGGAATACGCGGGGTCGATGCTTGGCCCTCCGGCGTTAATCACGGCCAAGCAGCGAGGGATTTGTGAGCCTCGCCAAGGTTCAGGAAGTCATCGGACCTTACCAGGCGGCGGGATATTTCGCGCAGCGGAAATGGGCACTGGATAACAAAGAGAATGTCGAAAATTATTTGGCCGCGATTATCGAAGCGCAACGCTGGTTAATGGATCCCGCAAATAAGCAGCCTGTCATCGATCTATGGATCAGGCAACTTTCATATGACGCCGGAGGTGGCTGCGGCCACATATGAGTCCAACGTGAACACCCCCGGTGGGTTCGAGAAGGATGCCGCGCTGGACATAGAGGGTTTCAAGAATGTATTGAAGTTGCGCGCCGAAATTGAAGACCAATGGGGAGGGCATCCTCCGGCCATCGAGAAATACTACGACCAGTCGTATTATCACGACGCTTTAGCAAAACCGGCGGCGCAAAGTAACGTCAGCCAGAACAACGCCCGCCGGTGTCGAAAGTCATCACAAACTGACGTTCCAAAATTCAAACCAATGGTGCTACAAATCCATGAACTCCGCAATGCTAAAAAATCGGCCCGCGTGTGGCTCGCCTCAATCGTTTGCGCTTTCTGCTTTGCCCTCGACACTCATGCGCAACAGAAGGAACGCACCATCGACGAAATCAAAGCCGAGGCTGTAAAGCGCTCTGAAAACGGAATGTATCCGCTGATTGGCCTCGACCCTGCTGATGTTCGCGAAGCCTTCACTCGAATCCGCAGCACCGACAATGATGAGTGGGCCGCGGGATTCAGCGCGGTCGCCGACCGTTACATGTCCCAGGCGAAAGCTCTGGAAGCCTCGGATCCCACCAAAGCCAGCGCCCTTTACGTTCGCGCCTGGCGCCTGTATTCGTTTGGCCGTTGGCCTGTTCCTGCTTCAGAAGGGAAAAAACGCGCTTATGCTAAAGCTCTGGAAGCCTTTCTCGCTCACGCCAAACTTCAGGAAAACACCCCTCGAAGTTGTCCACATCCCGTTCGAAGGCTCGGAAATCATTGGCTATCTGCGCTTGCCAAAGAATGTGAAAGTCCCGGTGCCGTTAGTCGATGGCAATCAGCGGACTGGATAGCCGCAAGGAAGATCTCTCCGAAAATTTTGGCGCGGTCTTGCCCATTCGGAATCGGATTCATCGGCGTCGATTCCCCGGCACCGGGCAAGCCCCTATCAAAGCCAGCGAAACTTCGGAGCGCATGTTTTCTCGCGTCATCGATTATTTACAAACTCAGCCCGGAAGTCGACAAGACCGAATCGCAGTGGACGGGCAAAGTTTCGGCGCGTATTGGGCCACCAAACTGGCAATCATTGAGCATGCCCGGCTGAAAGGCGTGGTGGCGCAGTCGCCGCTCGCGGACGCTACTTTTCAAAAAGACTTTCTCGTGAATAAAACTTTGGGCAATCGCGAATATCTGTTCGGGCTTGTTCCCGGCATTGATGTCCATCTACGAAGGAGCAAATTCGATTGAAGATTTATCGGTGATTTTTCCGAAGATGTCCCTCGTGCACCAGGGCCTGATTGA
>CAVTAN010000005.1:0-120864 GCA_963732705.1 uncultured Acidobacteriota bacterium
CGGGCAGATTTATTCTCCTTGGTCGCGGCAACGTCGGCAGTTACCGCGCTCGGCAAACCGCTTTGCAATTCATGAATCATGCCTACCGCGGAGCAAATCTGCCCGGGCGTACAGTAGCCGCACTGAAAACCATCGTGCTCCACGAAAGCGGCCTGCATCGGATGCAGCGCGCCCTCTGCCGCCAAACCCTCGATGCTCGTGATTTCCGTGCCTTCATACTGCACCGCCAACGCCAGGCACGAAAGAATTCGTTCGCCGTCGACCAGCACGGTGCAAGCGCCGCAGGCACCCTGGTTGCATCCCTTTTTTGCGCCGGTCAGCCCCAGGTATTCGCGCAAAGCATCCAGAAGCGAGACGCGTGGCTCAATCTTTAGCATGTGCGGCGCCCCATTGATCTGCAGCGTAACTGTCGTAGCCGTGGACCCCGTATGCGCGTCCCCTCCGGCATTCTCCGACTTCATTTTAGACATCAAACGTTCCTTTCCACATTTCCACGCCACCGTCAGTTTACAGAGTCGCCTCACCAATGCAAATTCGCTCGCCAAGCCAATCGGACAGGAACTTCTAACGCAGTGGTGTACATTATTTCTTGCAAAAGGCCGCTGCCGGCGACTTGCTAGTCGGCTGGCCCCGGGGAAATGGTCATCGCCGGAAACGGAACGGAAAGGAAAATTAAAATGGACGCAGCTTCAAATTTCACGCCACAACCCCAGGTGCATGTCCTTCTACCGCCCGACGAACTCCAGCGCCCGCTGGCCTTCGCGAAACCGAACACCGATGAAGACTTGCCGCATTTCGCCGTGGTCGGCGACACCTACACCATTCTGCTTTCCGGCGCCGATACCGCTGGGCGCTTCTGCCTGATCGACATGCACATTCCGCCGGGCGGCGGGCCGCCTCCGCACCGCCACGACTTCGAGGAGACTTTTTCCTTATTGGAAGGCGAGCTCATCGCTACTTTTCGAGGAAAAAAGCAGACTGTCCGCGCCGGGGAAACCATTAACATTCCCGCCAACGCCCCTCACGAGTTCCACAACGAGTCTTCCGCACCTGTCCGCCTGTTATGTATTTGTTCGCCTGCGGGACAGGAAAATTTTTTTAGAGAGGTTGGCATTCCGGTGGCCACCCGCACCACTCCTCCGCCGGCACTTACTCCTGAGCAGCAGCAAGCCTTCATCCAGAAAGCTACCGCCCTGGCGCCAAAAATATCGTACGGAGATGTTGCGACAGGCTTAGCAGCCTTTCCCTTCGTCCGCGCGGTTGCTGCGTGAACAAAACCCGGTGGCAATCCCCGGGACATATCTTTAAAATCCAGGGATGCCGGGCCTCACGATTTCCCAGGTAGCGCGAAAAGTTGGCTTGATGCCCTCCGCCATTCGCTATTACGAGCAAATCGGCATTCTTCTTCCCGCCCATCGAATCCACGGACACCGGCGCTATGACACCGGAGTATTTGATCGCCTGGCCGTGATACAACGTGCCCAGCAAATCGGGTTTACTCTCGCCGAGATCAAGAAACTATTCTTTGGGTTCGGGAGCGCTACCCGGCCGTCGCAACGCTGGCGCAAATTATCCCAGCAAAAATTGCTCGAGCTGGATCAACTGAACGAAGGTATCAAATCTGTTCAGGACGTTTTAAAAAAAATGATGCGTAACTGCCGCTGCGAGACCTTGGAAGAATGCGGCAGGAAAATTGGGCGGAGCGGCCGAACTTTGCCAAAATTTGTGGCTCCCAACCGCCGAAACTTGAAATAAGTATTCTGCGCAAAGGTGGATGTCCGGAAGCCACGTTTACCATCCGCGGCCTCGTCTGTCTAACCGCCTGAACCAGATCGAAAATCGAAAGGGATAAAAACTTGAACTCCACCATCTATTTGCGGATAGCGTCCATCCTTACTTTGGTGCACTCCGTGTTGCATACCATCGGGGGCGTTTTTGGAAAGCCACTGCCGGGTGTGGCGGCCATGGTGGCAGCAACTATGCAAGCGAACCGATTTCAAGTGTTTGGAGTTATCCGGAGCTACGCGGACTTCTATTTCGGCTGCGGATTGGGTTTGACACTATTTTTTACCGTGGATGCGCTTGTTTTTTGGCTGCTGGGGTCTCTCGCGAGAACCGAAGCAGCAAGGTTGCGGCCTATTCTGGCAGTGTTTTTGCTCGGCTACCTGGCGTTGGCCGTCAATTCGAATTTTTACTTCTTTGTGGGCCCGGTGATCGTGGAAGTCCTAATCGCGTTAAGTCTCGGGATGGCGATTTGGATGGCCAAACCCGCGCGTTACGCATCGCACAAGCCGGAGCCTCTCGGAGCGTAGGCATTTCCGGATCACGCGTGAGGGTCGCATAAGAAACTTGCGCTGAACGGTGCGGCTCGCCGAAATTTAAGGTGCTTCGAGAGCCAGAGTTTGCGGGCTCTGCGCCACCGTGCTTTGCGGTCTGGCAAATATTGTTGCCACCAGCCCGCAAGCGGCGGCAAACGACAGCCACAGTCCGGGAATGGCGCGGTTGCCCGAAACATGAATCAGATAGGTACTCAGCGCCGGAGTAAATCCCCCAAAGATCGCCGTGGCCAGACTGTACGCCAGAGCGAAGCCGGAAGTCCTCACATCCGCCGGCATAATCTCGGTCAAGAAACACAACCATCGCCCCGTTATAGCTGCCGTACAGGAACGAGAACCACAGTTCCACTGTCAGCAATCTGGAAAAAGAAGGCTCATGTACCAGCCAGAGCATGGCGGGATAGGCGGTCACCATCATCAGCAGGGTGCAACCGAATAACAGCGGCCGGCGTCCGAAACGGTCAGACAAGAGCTCCCATGATGGGCAGCCAGAATAAATTGGATGCGCCCACGCACAGCGTCACGATCAGACTGTCGACGCTGGCGAGGTGCAAGACCGAATTTCCGAATGTGGGCGTGTACGCGGTAATCATGTAAAACGACACCGTAGTCATCGTCACCATGAATGTGCCGACCAGGACGACCGCCCAGTTGTGTCGCAAAGACCGAAAAATCTCGGCGGTGCTGGCGCTGTGTTTGCGGGCTGGAAATTCATCGGTTTCCGCCAGCGATTTTCTCAGCCGAAAGAGAAACGGAATGATCAGGCACCCGACAATCAGCGGAACTCGCCATCCCCACCGCTGCATTTTCTCTGTCGAGAGCAGAATGGAATTAAGGATCACCCCGACCGAGGCCGCGAACATCACAGCGACTTGTTGACTTCCCGACTGCCAACTTACATAGAAGCCTTTGTGGCCGGGAGTGGCGATTTCCGACAAATAGACCGACACGCCGCCCAGTTCCATGCCCGCCGAAAAGCCTTGCAGCAGCCTCCCGCAACACCAGTAACGGGGCCAGCAATCCGATCGTGGCGTAGCGACGGCATGAAGGCGATGGAGAAAATCCCAACGACATCATGCCCAGCGTAAGAAGCAATCCTGCGCGCCGCCCGCTGCGGTCCGTGTACGCGCCAAGGACTAAGGCGCCGAGCGGACGCATTAGGAATCCTGCGCCAAAGGTCATCAACGAAAGCATCAGCGAACTGAACGGATTTCCGCTCGGGAAAAAACGCTTTGCCGATCGCCGCGGCGTAATAGCCGAACACCATGAAGTCGTACATCTCCAGAAAATTGCCACTGGAGACGCGGACCACTGACCAGACTTTGGATTTGCGATCGCTGGCGATGTATTGAGGCATCCATGTTGGTCCTGAACTCAATGCAACTCAGTGCGTTAGTGTGCAACCAGAGTCGCGCCCGTGCTGCGGCCTGCCAGGCGAATTCGTTTCGAAGTTAACTGAGAAACGAGCGCCGCGGCGAGATCGACGGGGCTTATCGATCTCGCGCGGTTCCTAGGGCGACGGTTAAAATAACGAGTTTCAATCCTAATTGGATTTGACGTGAGGACGTGGACGTGGAACCGATCACTCCGGCATTGCCGAAGCATCAATGGAGTTATTCGAATCGTTCAGAAAATTCGGAGGCGCAAAATTGGGATGATTTAGCACGTTGAAAAATTCCCCGCGGAATTGCACCTCGGAGTTTTTCCCGGACGGTAAAATTTTTGAACATAGGAGAAGTCAACGGTGGTCGCCCTGGCCCATAAAAACGATTCCGCCCAGAGTTGCCTACCAGAACTCCTCCCGCGACCGCAGGAGCGGCCGCGAAGCAGGCAGGGTTGAAAGCCAATAACTGGCCTGCCGAGTTGCTGACGTGAACCCAGGAGTTGCGTTGCAACCGGGAACAAGATCGGCATAGTCCATGGAGAAGTCCCCGTTAAATCCGGTGTTTAAAGGATCGCCGCCGCCCCCAACCGTAACCGTAAACGGCGAGCCACTGGTGGCCGAGACTATAGTTCCGACTTCCCATCCTCCGGCTAGATACGAAGCAAGTCCCTCTTCGGGCCCCGGAAAGTCTAGATCACCGTGCCGACCAGAGTATTGCGCACATCGAAGTCGCAGGCACCGACGCGATACGCTTTACTCAGCAGCAATGGCACGGCAATGGAGTTCACATAAGTGTCTCCAGTGACCGGCGCGGAACTGGTGTCGCGGCATTTGCCTAGCGTGTAGGAAAGCTGGCCTTGCAAGCCGTGGCCATCTCTGCCGTAGTTGGGCCTGAAATCCATCGATAGGTGGATTCGCCATCAAACAGCACTGGTCGGATTCCCGCGCCTCCCGGGCCGCCTGGATATACTCCGCCGTTGGCGCCGGCCCAATTCGGATCAATTGATAGGTGTTCGAAGGGATAAGAATGCCTTGAGCCGTCTGCACCGGGGGAACCAAATTGATATCGTCCGCCGATACCGAAAATGGACGGAGCGCGAACCAACATACCGGCGGTAGCGGCACCACGGCCAAATTGATGCTGAATGTTGAAATTACAGTTCAATACGTCCGCGCGATGAGGGTCCTGGTCCACATAGCGGTTTCTGATTTTGTTGGGATCGAAACTGATGTTCGGGTCGATGCCGCTGCCCAGAGATTGTTGGATCGGGCCAATAATTTGGAATGGCGCGGTGGCTGCGGTATTTAAGCCAAATTCGTAAGGCAGGGGCAAGCACATCAAAAACTCCAAATCCGCCACGGACAGCGGTCTTGCCATCCTTGAACGGGTCGTAAGAAAAACCGACGCGTGGCTCGAAATTTTTTGTTGTGGGATTGTTTTTGATGAACGCATCCACATGCTGCGGCCCGCAGGGACTGTCGATGTTCGGAGCGACACCCGGCGTTGCACAATTGACCAGCGTGGTGATTTCCTGAATGCGATTGTTGGCGTCTTTCGGCCGAGTCGTGAATTCGTAGCGCAATGCCAAAATTGAAAGTCAGGTTTGGACGAAAACGCCAATCATCGTGTATGTATCCCGCGAACAGGCTCTCCCGAATCGCTACCTCATTGGATCCGCCCGGCGCCAAGGCGTTGAGCCTGTCGGGCACGTTATTCAGAAAATCGGAGAGGCTGGCGTAATTGTTTTTTCTGCCGTTGGGGCTCAATTCTCGGTGATGTTGTACAGCATGCGCTCGAACGCAAACCCAATTTTGATCGAGTGAGTACCGCGCGTCAGAAACGCATCGTCGTAGGCTTGCGCGGAAGTCCATCGGTGCAGAAAGCGGTTAAGCCCGCCGAGACCGATCGCCGTCGTCAAAACGCCAGGCACTCCTATTTGAGGTGGACCGATAGCGCCTGGCGCCACCGCCAAGGTAGTATCCTTTGACACCGCGTCTCCCGAAACCGGATCGTTAATGTCGCCGCGAATCCGGCTGAGTCCCACACGCACAGTATTCACCAGGGTCGGGCTGAAAATCTGAGTATCTTCCACGCTGGCCATTTGCCGGCGCGAAAACACCTGGTGTATCGCATTTAGCAGCGGGTCTGGTTGCGATTGCGGCCCGGAATCCAAAAAGTAGCTGGCCGAAAACGAATTCTTATCCGAAAATTTTTGGTCCGCCCGGACAGTGAAATAGTTCTCGTTGGAGATCGACGGAAGCGCGACGTTGAAGGTTTGCGTGACACCATTGGCATCGATCGGTGTGCCGCTGGGAGCCTCCGGCCACAATGCCAGATACGGTTGGATGGCTGGAACCGCCAAAGCGCGTTCAGCGTCCGTGAGGTACGTGAATCGTTTGTGAACCGGGACGGTTCTGGCGAACCCCTTCATAGGTCCCATAGATAAACGTCTTATCTTTCACAATTGCGGTTCCGCCGGATCCGCCGAACTGCACACGGCGGAAAGACGGAATCGGGCCTGCAGGATCGAAATAGTTCTTAGCGTCAAAAACTTTGTCGCGATCGAACAGAAATGCCGTACCGTGCAATTCGTTCACACCGCTTTTGGTGATGGCATTGATGATGGCGCCGGAAGTGCGACCGTATTCTGCAGTGTAGTTGCTGGTCAGCACCGAAAATTCCTGAATACCGTCAACACCCAAATTCAATCCCGATGCGCCTCCGGGCGAGCCATTCGAATAGTCGTTGATGCTGATGCCGTTGACTCGATAGGTGTTTTCGTTGGCGCGATGGCCGTCGTTGCTTAATTGATTCCCAAATCCACGGTTACCTTTATTTGCGCTGAACCCTGTACCCACTTGATTGGGAATATTCGATACCCCTGGCTCTAAAGCCGCAAGGGAAGTCCAGTCGCGGCCGTTGAGTGGCAGTTCGCGCATGGTTGTGGAATCAACGGTAGAGCTTACGGTGGACGTGGTGGTCTGGATGTCGGGAACCGCCTCGTTGACTTCCACTGTTTGGCTGAGGGAACCGACCTTCAAACCCAGATTCAACGATTGTTGTGCGCCCACGGTGAGGACAACGCCTTTTTGCGACAACGTTTGAAAACCGGGCGCGACGACGGTGACGTCGTAGTTCCCAGGCTGAAGGTTCGGGGCAGAGTACACTCCCTCGGCGTTCGATGTGACTTCTCGCGAGGCCCCGGTACCGATATTTTTAATCGCAACCGTCGCTGACCCAACTGGGCCGCCCTGTTCATCAGTAACGACGCCGGACAAGGTGGCCCCCGAGACTTGCGCTCGCGAAGGGTGCGCGCACAGGACAACAAAGGGCCGCAAAGATCGCGATGCCTAGCATAGAAAATATGCATCCTTAATATATCGCTGTGACGACAAGGTCCCTCCCTGTTGGCGAGTCATTCCGCACTCGCCCTGGACTTGCGGCCTGCTTGGCACACCAACGATTTGTGATGCAGACACGTTGTAATCTGCGCAGCTTCGGGTTGGAACACAATCCGCAATGCATCCTATCGACGCCATTTCTGAATCCCCTGCTTCGCTATTGATAACTAAAGATTTACCTCTTTGGCTCTCAGGACTTTTGACGGTCGACTTAGCGTGGGGCTATACTCGCGACCATTCGGCCATGCAGCAGCTTCCATCTGGAACCGCGAAGGTGATCCGTTGCGGCGTTTTTGAGATCGACCTCAAAGCGTTCGAAATGCGTAAGCATGGCTTGCGCATGAAACTTGCCGAGCAGCCCTTTCGGATCCTGGAAATCCTACTGGAACAACCCGGAGCAGGTCAACCCGCGATGACTTCCGCGAACGCCTTTGGCGCAGCGACACCTTCGTGGATTTTGATCATGGGCTGAACAACGCAGTGATGCGCCTGCGTGAGGCCCTGGGCGATACTTCGGACAATCCCCGTTTTATTGAGACACTGCCGCGGCGCGGATACCGCTTCATTGCCCCGATTGAAGAAATCCAAAGCGCCCAGACTTGCGCGAGCGCAGGAAGTTGCCCGCAGGACCACGCGCTCGCGTCCACCACGGCGTCGGTACAAGATTCGGACGCCAAAGCCACGGAAACCGAGCGACCAAGAAAAAGCATAATTCCAAATGGCTTCGTTCTTGGCTGAACGTGCCCCGCATCGCTCTTCTCTCTGCGGCCGTGGTGCTATTTGCCGTATTTTCTGGCTTGGCCATGCACTTCGTCCGGGGCTGGGAACCTGGCCAGAAAAACAGCTCACAACAATGGCCCTGGTAGTCCTTCCGTTGGAAAATTTATCTGGCGACAGCCAGCAGGATTATTTTGCCGATGGCATGACTGATGAGCTCACGGCCAATCTGGCCAAGATTCGTTCCTTGCGGGTTATTTCCCGCTCCACCGCGATGGCCTATAAAGGCACTCGCAAGCCGCTCTCGAGATCGCCAGCGAGTCTGCACGTGGACGCCCTCGTGGAAGGAACCGTCTTGCGAGCCGGCAACCGCGTGCGTATTACCGCGGAACTCGTGCAGGTCTCGACCGATCATCATCTCTGGGCTGAAACCTACGAGGGTCCCATCGGCGACGTTCTGTCGCTGCAAAATCGCGTTTCCTCCGCCATCGTCGACGAGATTCGCATCAACCTCAGCCCCGAAGATAAAAAACGCCTGGCCAAAAATCCTTCCGTCAGTCCCGCTGCCTATGAGGACTATCTGAAGGGCCGATATTACTGGAATCGCCGCTCCGGCGAAGGATTCGCAAAGCCATTGGCTATTTTGAGGACGCCACCCGCAGAGACCCCCAGTATGCATTGGCTTACGCCGGCATGGCCGATTGCTATGGAATTATCGGCGCGACCATTTACGGGAATCTACCCGCCGCGGAAGCTGCGCCGAAAGCCAAAGCTGCCGCCATTCGCGCATTGGAAATCGATCCAACTTTAGCCGAGGCGGAAACCTCCCTGGCTACCGCGAAATTTAACTACGACTGGGACTGGGCCGGCGCCGCCCAGGGATTTCAGCGCGCCATTGACCTGGATCCGCGGTACCCAACTGCCTATCAGCGCTATTCACTTTATTCCGTGGCCATGGGGCGCTTCGACGACAGCCTGGAACAGATCAAAAAGGCTAGAAATCTCGATCCTCTCTCTATCAGCATTAATTCCAGCTTGGGATGGCGGCTTTACCTCGCCCGCCAATATGACCGCTCCATCGCCCAACTCCGCGACACACTGGAAATGGATCCTTCCTACGAATGGTCGCACTTGATTCTCGGCCAAGCGTACGAACAAAAGGGTGAATACAATTTGGCGCTCACGGAATTAAAGAAGGCCGCGGAGCTTTCCCACAACAGTCCGCTCATGATTTCCGCGCTGGCCCACGCCTACGCGCTCTCCGGAAACCGCGAGGAAGCTCAGAAATTGCTCGCCCAGCTGATGTTGCAATCCAAAAAGCGCTACGTTTCTCCCTATTATGTTTCCATCGTGTATGTCGCGCTGGGGAAAAACGATATAGCCATGAACTGGCTCGACAAAGCTTTCGCGGACCGTTCCAACGGGCTGGTCTTTCTGAAGGTCGAGCCGGAACTCGATCCCCTGCGCAGCAACCCACGTTTTGTCGCTCTACAAAGCCAGCTGAATTTTCCGGATTGAAAAGCACTCGCCTCGCAAACACAGCGACGATCCCGCGCCTGACTCCGGTGCTGCCCTCTCGAAAGTGAGATGAATCTTTATCGGAGATGCATCTATTCCAAAACCCACGTGTCGTGAACTTGCTAATTAATTGTAGGCCTCTCGCCCCAAAGTTATACTCTGGCCGGACTTAATTCGGGGGAATCGAAATGAAGGCTGTAATTGTCTTGGCGCTCTTTTTTTTCCATGCTTCTGCAACACTAACCAAAGCTCAGGAAACTCTAACTACCGAGCCCGTCCGGCCCATGGTTTTGACCGAAGCTATTCCTCTGGAAGGAGTCAAAGGCCGCTTCGATCATTTTGCCACCAGCGGAAAATTGCTTTTTGTTTCTGCCTTGGGCAACAACACCGTTGAAGTGATTGGCATCAGCTCCCGAACCCTGGAGCACACCATCACCGGCGTACCTAATCCCCAGGGCGTGGTGTACGCGCCCGAAGTGAACAAGCTTTACGTGGCCAGCAACAAAGGCAAGCTGTACATCTACGACGGAACGTCATTCGAACTCATCAGCTCCATTGATTTTCAAGGTGACGTCGATAATCTGCGGTACGACCCCGCGAAAAAACGCATCTACGTGGGATTCGGTGACGACGAACAGGCCGCCATTGGCACTGTGGACATCAACACCAATCAGCGCCTCGACGAAACTTACAAACTTGGCGCCCATCCCGAATCGTTCCAGATGGAAACCGCTGGCCCGCATATTTACGTCAACCTGCCAGACACTAAACAAATCGCCGTCATCGATCGAACCACCGGAACCATCGCGCGCTGGCCGCTGACCATCGAGCACAATTTTCCGATGGCTCTTGATGAAGCTGACCACCGCCTGTTCATCGCTACTCATGAACCCGCGCGGTTAGCAGTTTTTGACACCCTCTCGGGAAAAATGATCGCGCAGCTTCCCAGTGTTCAGGATGCCGACGATTTGTACTACGACGCCGGACGAAAACGCATTTACATGGCGGGTGGCGAGGGCTTCATTTACGTATTTCAGCAAAAAACTCCCGACCAATACGAGCTTCTGGCCAAAATCCCTAGCGCGCTTGGCGCTCGCACCGCCGGATATTTCGGCAAGGGCAAAAAGAATTTCGACCGTTTCTTCCTCGCAGTTCCCGCTCGCGCCGACCACGGTGCGGAAATCTGGATTTACACCGTTCAGGACTGACCCACAACTAAAAAAGCGAAACTCACGGTTATCCGTCCAGGCCGCCGCCCGTTCTAAGCGCTTTAAGTGCCTCGGTTGTAAGTGGGTGCGCTGCCGCAAATGTCGCCCAAAAGGTTTTGGACAGACTTTCGGCCCAGCCCTGTCACATTTTGACCCCGCCAAACGTTTAATCTAGTAGCAACAGAAGTAGCAGCAGAAGTAGCAATAGAAGTGGAGAATAGGATTGATGGAAAACGTTGTAGATGGATTTGCAGGGCGCCGGGTACGAATTTCGGCAATCCGCGGCCCAGCATTGAGGGTTGGGGCGGCGGACATTGCCAGGAAGGGCAATGAAGCGGAAAAGTTGGAGCCTCGGTTGAACGCGGAAAACTCGACGCGGGAGCGTTTCGACGAAATATTTGTGGCTCACTATGCGCGCGTGGTTTCCGTATTGCGCCGGGTAGTTGGTCATGATGGACGGGCCGAAGAGTTGGCCAGCGAAGTTTTTCTGAAGCTGTACCGCCAGCCGCCCAGCTTTGATGCCGGCGGAAACGTGGCCGGCTGGCTTTATCGTACCGCGACCAATTCAGGCATTGATGCCTTGCGAGCCGCTTCGCGACGCAGCCGCTTTGAGCAGGACGCCGCCCGCGGAGAAAGCTTTCAGCAGCAAACTGAAAATGGATTTGAGCGCACCGCGCGCGGCGAAAGGCAGCAGCGGGTGCGAGGAGTTCTCGCGGATTTGAAGCCCGCGCAAGCGCAACTATTGTTACTGCGCGCCGAAGGCCATTCCTACCGCGAGTTGGCTGAGGCCTTGGAAATGGAACCTGGATCGGTGGGAACCCTTCTGGTGCGGGCGGAGGCGGCATTCGAACAACGGTATTTGGAACTCTACGGTCGTGAGGAGGATGTATGAGCTGTCTTTCAGAAAACACTTTGCGCGCTTATCACGATGGCGAACTCGACGCCAGGGAGCGCTCCACCATCGAGCAGCACGTGGCGAATTGTGCCCAGTGCGAAGCACGGTACGCGCAAATCGCCGCGTCCGCGTCGCGGGTTCGGCAGCAAATGATCTCTCTCGGTGGCGGCGCGGCGGAATCCAGCATCGATCCCCTCGCCGCCCTTTCGCAATTTAAAGCGCAACACCAAGACGTAATGGAGGACAACACAGTGGAAGACAAAATGGCGGCCCCGCAAGTTGCGGAAGGGCAACACGAATCTTTCCTCGCCCGGATGTTTGGCCGGCGCTGGCGCCTGGCCTGGGTCAGTGCGGTGGCGGCCACCATCATTTTTGGCAGCCTCGCGTTTCCCGCGGGTCGCAGTTTTGCGCAACGCCTGCTGGCTACTTTGCGTATAGAAAAAGTCCAACCGGTGCGCCTCGATTTTTCCGCGCTCGACGGCAATCGCCCGCTGCAAGAAATGTTCGCCAAATGCTCTCGCGACAAAGTGGTGGTCACCGCCAAAGAAAAATCACAACCGGCTGACTCCGCCTCCAGCGCCTCCAGCTCGCTGGCTTCACGGTAAAAACGATCGCGGCACGTACCGATGCGCCCGCCTTCACGGTCGAAGGCCAGCACGCCTTCCACTCACCATGGACCGCTCGCGCCTGCAGGACATTCTCGATCAAGCCGGTCGTGGCGACTGGCGTTGCCCGCAGCCATTGACGGCGCCACCGTTTCCGTGAACATTCCGCGCTCGTTCGCGTCGAATACGGAACCTGCCCGCACGAACACCAGATGCGCAAGCCTCCAGCAATTCTTCGCAGGAAGAATCCGCCTCCGGCAGCAACCCGCACGCCACTCTGCATGCGAGCTCGTCCGCTGATTGGGCCAACTGCCTGGCGCTTGTCGAAGCGCCCAGCCCGCAAGTGAACGTCCCAGCGGATCTGAACATTCAGCAACTGGCCGAAGTTGGCTTTCAACTCGCCGGAATGAGTGACACCGAAGCCCGCCAACTGGCCCAAACCATCGACTGGAAATCCACGCTGGTGTTGCCGCTTCCGCGCGGCGCCGGTTCCTACAGCCAAGTGCAAGTCGGCGGCGCGCAAGGCACGCTCATCAACGGTTCGAGTAACCGCGGCCCGCACTATGTCTTGCTCTGGGTCAAGGGCGGCATCATCTACGGCCTCGTGGGCCACGGCGATTCCAGCGATGCCGTAGCGCTGGCCAATTCGTTGGGCTAGTGCACTGCTTCACAGGCCGGGGAAAACAAACTAGGCCAACTGAAACTTTCCACCCCAACGATTCGTTATCATCTTCAGCGGGCGCCTCAAATAAGAGGCGCCCTTTGCGTGAGGGACTCTGCCGACCTCCTCCAACTTCGCCATCGAAGCGCACGCTCTGCGTAAGGAGTTTGGCAACAAAGTCGCGGTTAGCGGCCTCTCTCTCGAGGTCCCGCGCGGCGAGGTCTTCGGTTTCCTCGGCCCTAACGGCGCGGGAAAAAGTACCTCCATCAAAATGTTGCTCGGGCTCGTCAAGCCAAGCGGCGGCGAAGCCTTTGTCCTCGGAGCGCCTTCCAACAACGTCGCGATACGCCGCAAAATCGGTTTTCTTCCCGAAGAATTTCGCTTCTACACCTGGCTCAGCGCCGAAGAATTGCTGCATCTCCATGGCCGCCTCTTCGGCATGAGTCCGGTGCGGCTACGCGAACGTGTGCCTGCGATGCTCGAACTCGTCGGCCTCACCGCCCACCGCGAAAAACGCTTGCGCGATTTTTCCAAAGGCATGCTGCAGCGCATCGGGCTGGCTCAAGCGCTCATCCACGAACCCGAATTGGTTTTCCTCGACGAGCCTACGTCCGGCCTCGATCCCATGGGGCGCCGGCTTGTCCGCGACATCATCCGCGCTGAACGCCAACGCGGCGCCACTATTTTTTTGAATTCCCACATCCTCAGCGAAATTGAAATCACCTGCGACCGCGTGGTCTTTATTCAATCCGGCCAAGTGGTCGCCGACCGCGATCTGCGCGAATTCCCTGAAGGCGAAGTGCGCCTCGCGGCGCGCGTTAGCAATCTTTCGAAGGCCGCGTTAGAAAACCTCTCCATGGGGCAGCGCAGCACAACTCGACGGCGAGCAGCTCACCCTGATACCCTCCTCCACTGAAGCTCTCCCGGAAATTCTTCGCCATTAGTCACCAGCGGCAGCCGACGTCTTCGAATTCGACCTGAACGCGTTTCGCTGGAAGATTTATTCCTCAAAATCATGGGCAAGGATCGCGGACTATGAGCGGCACATGGCCTCATGGCCGGCGTTACCTTCCGCGAAGCCGCCCGCCGCAAAATTCTTTGGACGGCCATCGCGGCGGGAGCCGCTTTCCTCACTCTCTTCGCCACCGCGCTGCATTTCCAGGCCAAAGAATCCGCCGCCCACAATCTCGCGCCAGTATTCCGTCACCAGATTCAACTGGCCCTGGTGCAAATTGGTTTTTACGCCGTCGATTTGCTCGCAGTAGTCATGACCATTCTCACTTCGGTCGACACCCTCTCCGGCGAAATGGCCTCGGGAACGATTCAAGCCATCGCTACGAAACCGATGGCCCGCTGGGAGATCCTGATCGGCAAATGGTTGGGCTTTGCGGGAATGATCGCCATTTACGTACTGGCGATGTTCGGCGGAGTCGCCGCGCTAGGCTTCTTCTTCGACGGAATCTTTCAACGCGGAACCGCACTCGCGCCACGCTGGTTTTTCTCGAATGCTTCTTGCTGCTCGCCGTCACCTTCGCCTGCGGCACGAAATTTTCCACGCTCACGAACGGTGTGATTGTGCTGGGACTGCACGGCCTGGCCTTCATCGGCGGATGGATCGAACAAATTGGCACGCTGGCCAAAGCTCCAAACTGCAGACCATCGGAGTAATCGCCAGCCTGGTGATGCCCAGCGAATCCATCTGGCGGCGGGCCTCCTTCGAAATGCAGTCGACCGTGTCGCGCTCCATGCACTTCAGCCCGTTCTCCAGTTCATCAGCTCCAAGCATAGCGATGGTCGGATATGCGGCGCTGTACCTAGTCATCGCACTGGGCATCGCCCTCTACAATTTTCAAGAGCGCGATTTGTAGTAACGGAAGTCTAGCTAATTCCCGCTCTGGCTTTACCTTTTGCCTTACCCTTCGATTGAGCCGGGTCGTTTTTTGCTTTGGTATCCTCGACTTCTCCCGTATTCAGATCCACAGTTTTATTCTCCCCCGGCCGGTAGGCTTGACCGGTGGCCAGCGCTTTCAACAACCCCACCACCTGCACCATTTTGCTGGAAGCCGCTTCCCAATACTCGATGGAATCCACCGCCACGCGCAGCACCATGATATTCGGATCGTCTTTGCCTTCGGGGAACCACGCTTTATGGAACGGCGACCACAATTCATCGATCATTGCTTGATCGCGCGAAGCAGTTGCTGTCCCCGCCATCGAAACCCACCTGTTCTCATCGGGGTTGGCGTAAGCCAGATTCACGTGCTGGTCCTGGCGGAGTTCATCCAGCTTGTGCGACCCCTTGCCGGTCAAGAAAAAAATGGTGCCATCGAATTCCTTGTTCTGCGTAGCCATCGGACGGCTGTGCAGCGTGCCATCGGCGTCCACAGTAGTCATCATCGCGAATCGCATGTCTTTCACAAGCTCGCCCACTTTGCGTATCACGTCTTCTTTCGTTTCCTGCTGCGTCATGAAAGGCTCCTTTTACTCATCTGCTCTTCGCAACGATCTTGGATGGGTGACTGCCGAAACTTTATCGGTAGAGTCGCGGGTTTACTGCGGGGAAAGCCTGTAGGCGCGGGTTTCGTACACCGCGCATGCGATTAGCACGCCATTTCCTACTTGAATCGATTTAATGTTGTGGCACGCAATCCATGCATTAGAATGCCCTTTCTCGGAGGCTCCCGTGCGTCGAATCGTTTCAGTGATTTTCTTGCTGCTGAGTTGCGTCACATACGCGGCTAAAGCTCAGAGCCATCTATCCGTGCGCTGGGAAGAGCTCTCTGCCGCGGAATTTCGCGAAGCCATCGCCCAATCCAAGGGCACTTGCCTGCTCCCATTCGGAATTCTGGAAAAACACGGACCGCAGTTGCCGCTCGGTACGGACTTGCTGAACGTTCGATACGCCTCCCTCCACGCCGCCGCCCAAGAGTACGCCATTGTTTTCCCGGAATATTATTTCGGCCAAATTTTCGAGGCCAAGCACGAACCCGGAACCATGGCTTACAGCCGCGACTTGCAACTGAAATTGCTGCAGGAAACTACCGATGAAATGGACCGCAACGGCTGCAAAAAAATCCTCATCGTAAATGGCCACGGCGGCAACGAGGACCTGCTTCCCTATTTCGGCCAAACGCAGTTGGAGAAGCCTCACGATTACGTGGTGTACGTCTTTTGGAACACGGATATGCCCAAAGGCGGCCCAGCCATCAAAGACGAACTAAACATGCACGCCGGACAAACGGAAACGTCAACCATGATGGTCACCCGTCCCGACCTGGTACATCTGGACCGCGCCCCCACCGAATCGGGAGCCGACCAAAAACGCATCACCCTGCCGAGCGATGTTTATACCGGCATCTGGTGGTACGCCCGTTTCCCCAATCACTATTCCGGTGATGGCGCGCTGGCCAGCAAGGAATTGGGAGAATTCGGCATGAATGCCTGGATCAAGGCGATCGTTGAAGCTACCCGCGCCGCCAAGGCGGATGACCAAAGTTTGAAGCTGCAGAACGAGTTTTACGAGAAGAGCAAACATCCGCTGGACACCCGGCCATAGAGCCGAGCGCCCATCTAGGCGGGCAGGTTTACGAGAACTGGTGTTTTACGCTGATTGATGTTTCGGTATTTCCGGACAAGCCAACCGGCCTACTTCTTACGCAGCTGTTCAATCCAGCGAAATAACGTCTGATCGAATGGCGACTCCACGTCCAGAAATTCGATGCCCATGCCCACTCGAGCTTTGACAATACGTACCGCCGCCAGAGCTTCGATGACTTGCTCTTTGCGGGTAAGCGTCGCGCGCACGCGGCAGCCCAGGGCGAAAGGTTTGCTGGAGCACACAAACGTGCCGCCGATGGACAGGTCCGAGGTCACCCCGACAGTGATCACCCCGCTATCGAGATCCAGAAGTTGAACGTCCGCCGCAAACGGATAGCGTATGGAGTATCGCCGGTCGCGGACCGCGATCGAGCGCCATGGGTTTAATGCTGAGGATCGATCTTCCATGAAGATAAGATTGCCCACAGTGGTGTGATATCGGCCAGTTGAAAGCGCTGGCAACTCAGGCCTCCCGGCTTATTAATTGTGCCTTGAAGGCCCTCAAAGCGGCGACTTTCTGGCCGTCCAGACCGCCAAAACGCTAATAGTAGACGTGGGTTGCACGCTGCCCCGCCTGAGCATTCGGGATATTAGCCGCTACGACAAAGGTTGCTGCGCCGCTCCTACAGTGCCCCAACCGAAGTGCTATTCTGCAACCTGTAACTCTCTCTCAGGCGAACAAAAAAGATGCAAGCAGATGCACTGCGGCAAAGCGACCGTGTAAGTTTTCGCATGCCCGTGGAAGCCTCCTGGTTTGGCAGCGGAGGTATTGCCGTCAAACGAACGGCTCATACCCTCCTCGTGAGCCGTAACGGCGGGGTCTTGCGGCTGGCGGATAAATTGCCGGTCGGCCAGGAGTTGACTCTGCGCCGCCAGCAGGACGGCGACGTCTGGAAATCCACACGCGCTCGGGTGCTCGCCGAGATCGATCGGGAGCCCGAAGGTTTCCTGTACGCTTTTCATATTCTCGAGCCCCGCACCGATTTCTGGGACATTGACTTTCCTGCTCCCAGCAGAGCGGAAGACGCGGTAGCCCGGCTGCTGATGGAATGTAGTTTCTGCCAGCGCCGCGAAGTGGCTTACCTCACTCCGCTGGAGTTGAAGTCTTTCGAGATGCGCAAGTGCGTGGCCCGCGTTTGCACCCACTGCTCGACGCCTTCCATCTGGATCGAGGCTTTGCCGGAAATGCCGCCTGCGACGGTGAAAACGGCGGACGCTCAGCCTGACCCGCATATCAACCCGCGCCGCAAGCGCACCCGCATCAAGGCTCGCGTCCTGGCGTGCATTCGCCGTCGTGGCTTTGAAGAAGAAATCGCCGTTTGTGAGGATCTGTCGAAAGGTGGCCTCAGTTTCCGCAGCCGCAATCAGTACCCGGAAGGCTCCCGCGTGGAAGTAGCGGTGCCCTTTACCCCCGGCAGCAGCGCAATTTTTGTGCCCATTCGAATTGTGTTTTCGGTCCCACTCCCTGGCGTGGGCCTGTTCAAGCATGGCGCCGCCTACGTTCGCAATCCTCCGGATCAGCCGCCCGGCAATCCCTTCTACGCTTCGGAGAATTAATTACGAGAACTAATTACGAGAACTAATTGCGAGAACTAATCGAGGACGGCTACCGCGGGCCGCTCCGCGCGGCGGCGATGCAAATAGTGCATCGCAATATTCAAATAAATTTCTCCGCAAGGTGTTTCCATCCCGAGCACCATCGCTTCGGTGTCCGCGTTGCCGGCCAGCCCCGTCTCGTTATCGTGGATCTCCGGGGGAAACACTTTGAAGCGAAATCCCTGATCGTTCAACAGCGTTACGGAATTTCCGATCACCATATTCGCGAACTCACACACCGTTTCCCGCACCAGTTGCTCGCTGGGATTGAGCTCGGTTCCCGCCAGATGACTCGCCAGCTTCATGGCCACTTCCGGCGCCACGTCCAGAATCACGCGACCTTCGATGTCCCCCTTGATCGCGATCAGCGCCGCGACACCTTTGCGGCGGTAAGCATCTTCCTCCATCGAGAGGTCCAATATCTTCGCCGGTGAATTCAGGCACTCTGAGAAAACCGCGTCCGCTGCATTGATGAACGGCTGGATTAATTCCATCCTCATGCGCGCTCTCCTGCCAGCGCTACTGGCGCGTTGGCTGCTGCCGGATCATCGCTCAAAACATAGCGCAGAATTTCGTATAACACTTCAGGCTTCACCGGCTTTTGCACAAAGTGTTTCGCGCCTTTTTGCAAAGCGGCCAGAATATTTTCCTGATAGCCCACCGAAGACACCATTACGATCCGCGCGTCGCTGTGCTGGCGCACGATGCGCTCCACCGCTTCAATGCCTTCCATCTGCGGCATGGTGATGTCCATCAATACGATGTCCGGCTTGGTACGGTTAAATTCCGCAATCGCCGTGAGGCCATCGCCG
Organism: uncultured Acidobacteriota bacterium; assembly: GCA_963732705.1. Taxonomy (GTDB): domain Bacteria; phylum Acidobacteriota; class Terriglobia; order Acidiferrales; family UBA7541; genus Acidiferrum. The sequence goes on from CAVTAN010000005.1 coordinate 18,732, forward strand.
GCTTCGCCAGCCACTTCCCCGCCAAAAGTTTCAATCATCTTGATGAGGTTCTTGCGCGCAAATACCGAGTCGTCCACCACCAGGTAGCGGACCGATTTGTGATCTTTGCGATGTAAGGCGGCGAATTGTGCCATAGCTATCTCCTTGGGCCGAAAACTTTAATCAGCTGCGATGCGTCGGAACGGGAATGGTCTCCGCTTTTTCGATCTTTTCTTTTTTGTCCGCGCCGGTCCGTTCAATGCCGTACTGGCTCACCAGATACCCAGCCATTCCGTCCAGCGAAACGATGCGGTTGGCGAAACCTCGGGTGATCGCGGCGCGCGGCATGCCCCCCACTACGCAACTCTCTTCCGTTTGCGCGATGGTCATACCACCCGCGGCTTTGATCGCGCCCAGTCCGGCCGCTCCGTCGTCGCCCATTCCGGTCATTAATACCCCCACCGAAATCAGCGCAAATTCCTGAGCTACCGAATGGAACAGCACGTCCACGGAAGGCCGGTGTCCATTTACCGGGGGACCATCGTTCAATACCACCATGTCGCCACGGGGCATTCGGCGAACCATCATGTGCCGGTTGCCCGGACACACCAGCACTCGACCAGCTAACACCAGATCCCCGGATCGCGCTTCGTGCACATCCAATGCGCAGCATTCGTCCAGTCGCTTGGCGAACATCTCCGTGAATCCTTCCGGCATGTGCTGCACGATAAGGATCGAAGACGGAAAGTCCGCGGGCAATTGCGACAGCAGAAACTGCAACGCGTTCGGCCCGCCGGTGGAAATGCCTATCGCAATAATTCTGTTTGGCGGCAGCGCCGGGCCGCTTTTTTTCTTAGGCGCCTGCAGAGGCTCCGCCGAAACGGGAGCGGGCAGCCGTTGGCTGGAGGAGCGTTTGGCAACTTTAATTTTATCGATCAGCTCGTCAGCAATGGTGTCCAGATGCCCGATGGCCGCGTCCGTGGGCTTAGCCACAAAATCAACGGCTCCCAACGCCAGGGCCTTGAACGTGGAGTACGCTCCTTCTTTCGAGTGCGTGCTGAATAAAATCACCGGAACAGGCGCGGTCTTCATAATCAGCCGCAGCGTCTCCATACCGTCCATTCGCGGCATTTCCAGATCCAGGGTCACCACGTCGGGACGCAACTCCTCGATTTTCTTCAACGCGAACGACCCGTCCATGGCCGTACCGATCACTTCGATGGCGGAATCCCTCTCCAATATCGTGGGAATGAGTTTCCGCATCAGCGCGGAATCGTCCACTACCAGCACCCTGATTCGTTCGTTCATGCGATGGCTCCCAACGGAAGAGCCTTTGCAAACCGGGCTACCACTGCGGGCACATTCAAAATCAATACCACGGTCCCGTCGCCGAGGATCGACGCTCCGCTGACCAGATCGCTGGAGACAATCTCGCTGGGGAGTGCCTTGATGACCAGTTCCTCTTCTCCGACCAGCGCATCGACCACCAGCCCGAAGCGCTTTTCGGATGCTCCAATGACGATCACAAAGCTGCTCTTCTTGGTCGGCATCGCATTCACCGCGTGTATGTGATCCAGACGATTCAAACGCACTAAGGTCAGCAGTTGATCGCGAAGTTGCAATATTTCTCGCTGGTCCACCATATGAATATCCGGCTGACGAATGCGCGTAATTTCCACCACCGAGGACAACGGCACCGCATAAAGACGCCCGGCCACCCGGAAAAGTAACGTCTGGATGCTGGCTAGCGTTAACGGCACCCGCAGCTGAATCGTCGTTCCATTGCCGATTTGCGTTTGTACCTGTACGGTGCCCTTGAGCTTGTCCATCACCGAACGTACTATGTCCATGCCTACTCCACGTCCAGAGACTTCCGTCACGGCCGCCGCGGTACTGAACCCCGGTTCGAATATCAGGTTCAACGCTTCGGCTTCACTCAGCCGTTTGGCCTCGTCCGGTTTAAGGATTCCCTTTTCCACCGCTTGAGCGCGCAGCTTGGCGGTGTCCATTCCCCGCCCGTCATCGCGGACTTCCACTACGACTTGCGCGCCTTGATGATAGGCGTTCAGAAACACCGTTCCGCGCGCGGGCTTCCCCGCTGCCAACCGTTGGTCCGCGGCGTCAATGCCATGATCCACCGCGTTGCGAACCAGATGCGTAAGCGGCTCGGCGAGGGCGTCAAGAATGCTCTTGTCGAGATCGGTATTCTGGCCCGCAACCTGCAGCGCCACGTCCTTACCGCACTGTTTGGCCACGTCGCGCACCACCCGCGGGAATCGCCGGAACAACTGCTCCACCGGCACCATGCGAATTTTCAAAACCGTTTTGTGCAGCTCATCGAGTACTCGGGTTTGAAACGCCATGGCATCCGCAAGTTTGGCGCGCACCGGATGCCGCGCCAACTCCTTGTCGAATTCACTGAGTGCCCGATTCAACATGGATTTGCCGATGATCAGTTCCCCGACCAGATTCATGACCGCATCGATGCGCGCCGCATCCACTCGCAGCGACGTTTCGGTCAAAGCTGCAACCGCCGTGCTTACGTCATTTCCTGCATTGGGCGCTGCGTCCTCTGGGTGTTCGCCATGCGCCAGGTGCGCTTGCACCTCTAACAAGTCGTCCAGCAGTTCATGCTCTACGGCTTCCGCTTTGGCCGCCAATTCAATGCGGATGTCGGAAACGATCGCCGGAATGCGGCAGCGCTGCGCCATCACTTCTTCCGTTAAAGTCGTGGCCACCGCGGCTTCCACAATCTCCACTGTCGCCGCGGCGATATTGTCTTCGGGGCGCAAGGCGATGACTGTTCCGCATCCGTGCAGCACGTTGCGGATCAACTGGAACGCCGCCGCGCGCATCAGGCTCTTGTCATCGACTCGTAGCGCGATGTTGTACACCAGTTCGCCGCGATGTACGGCTTCGGAAATCATCAGCTGTTCGTATTCCGTCCAGGTGAATTGCCCATCCGCTTCCAGCGAAACTTTTGGCCCCGGCGTCCATTCGGGTTCTATTTTCTCAGCCGGACCATGTAGCAGCGCCCGAATCATCTCCTGCAAATGGCTCGCAGACGCCGGCTCCACGCCTCGTTCGTACGCCGCAAGCATCGCGCCGAAACTGTCGGCGGCGGTCAAGACGATTTCGGCGATCCCCGCGCCACCGCTTTTCACCAGTTCGGGCGTCAGCACATCTTCGAATTCGTGCGCTAACTCGCTGAGCTTGGCGAAGCCGCAGGCGGCCGCATCCCCTTTGAGCGTATGGATCGCGCGGCGAACTCCGCGAAGCACCTCTTCGTCGCCGGGACGCTTCTCCAACTGCAGCCCCCCCTCATTCAGCGCCTGCAACAGCTCGTACGCGCTCTCGAAAAAGAGTGCGCGCAGTTCCGCGCCGCGATCTTCAGGTCCCCGGGTCACGGACGGGCCTCCACTCTCTGGTACGCCGTTCCGTTATTCTCATGCACCATCTTGAATTTCTGGGTCAGCCCAAAAAGGCTTTCTGCGTGGCCCACGAATAAGTACCCACCCGGATTCAGGCAGTGCCAGAACTTATCAATCAAGCGCTTCTGCTCCGCCTCATCAAAATAGATCATCACGTTGCGGCACAGGATGATGTCGTTGCGGCGCGGCAAAAATTCCGTTTTCAAATTGTGAAAGTCGAACTGCACCAGGTTCTTCAACTGGGCCTTTACGGTATATTTGTCGCCGCTTTTCTCGAAGTACCGCAACCGGCAGGTGTAATCCACCGGTTCCATCTGTATGTTGGTATACACGCCCTCTTGCCCGGAACGCAGGCTGGCATAACTAATGTCGGATGCCACGATTTCCAGTTTCCACGGTGGCGGAATCAGCGGCTTCGGCGATGGCATTTCAAACGGCAACGGATTCCGCAGGTAGTAATAAGCCAGCGCGTCGCAGATTAAGATCGCCACGGAGTACGGTTCTTGCCCCGCTGAACATCCCGCGCTCCACACCCGAATGTGAAAATCGCGGCGGTCCTGCTTGTGCCGCAGAATTTCTTCCAGCACCGACTTCTGCAGCAGGTCTAGCTGCGGCTTGTTGCGGAAAAAACTCGTCTCATTTACGGTCAGGTTTTCAAGCAGCAACGCCAGTTCCGGCCGCCCTTCGCGGCTGGTCAGCAATCGGTAGTAGGCGTAAAACGAATCCAGTTGGCAGACTTTCAGTCTGCGCTGTAATCGGTCTTTCAAGAAATGCGAGCGCCGTTCGTCAAAAAACATCCCGCATTCCTGGTACACCAGCGTCTGCAACAGTTTCAATTCCGCGTCTGTCAGTTGAACCGGTGCGACGAGCGTTCCCATTGCGTTGTGCAGCCTTTCTTTGCTCCCGGCGTTCTAAAAAAAGTTACTTGGACATCGCCAGCGTCTCTGCCGCCTGCTCCAGGCCCCGCAGGTCGCGCTGGTACAACAACTTGGTGATATCCAGCAGAATAATCAGCCGCCCTTTTAATTTTCCGACCCCTACGACATACCCGGATTCGCCATCGGCAAACACCGATCCCGGCGGCTCAATGTCCGCGGGCGGAATTTTCAACACTTCCGACGCCGCATTCACGATCAGCCCGACCAGCTTGCCGTCGATTTCCACCACCAAAATCCGATTCTTCTTATCCGCGACGGTATAAACCTGCCCAAAACGCTTGCGCAGGTCCATCACCGGAATAATTTTGCCCCGCAGGTTGATGACTCCCTCAATGATCGTGGGTGCGCTGGGTACCGCGGTAATTTCCGGAACGCGCACAATCTCGCGAACGGCGCCAATGCGCACGCCATACGTTTCATTGCCGATCCGGAATCCCACAACCTGTAAATCTTTCTCCATCCCAGGTCTCCGGTGCTTCAGGGACGCGCAAGTTCAGCGTATTCGTACTCTTCCGAATCCGGCGCTGCTTCCGCCGGGCGGCGAGTCGAGGGATGTTCTTTGCGGCGCGGGCGAGCGTGCACCGAGCGGTCCAGCGCAAAGCGATCCATGCTATCCAGCAGGTTGCGAGACAGTTTCAGCATTTGCTCGGCGGCAGCCGATAGCTCCGTCGAGCTGGAGGCCGATTGCTGCACCAGTTCACGCATCTTGTCCATGGCTCGAACCACCGCCTGGGCTCCCGAGGCTTGTTCCTCGACAGCGGAATTAATTTCCTGCGTGATCTCCGTAAGTCGGCTGGTGGCCTTGGCAATCTGCGAAGAGCCGACCGACTGTTCATTGGTAGCCGCGCCGATTTCTTGTGAGAATTTATATACTTCGGTAACCACGTTCTCAATTTTGTGCAGCGCCGCGCCCAGGTCGTTCCCCAGGCTCAGCCCTTCTTCCACGATGCGTGTACTGCGTTCCATATTTTCCACCGCTTGCCGCGCTTCGCGTTGAATGCTTTGGATCAGGTCGGCGATTTCCTTGGTGGATTGCGTCGATTTCTCCGCCAGCTTGCGAACTTCGTCGGCCACCACCGCGAACCCCAGGCCATGCTCACCCGCGCGGGCCGCCTCGATTGCGGCATTTAGCGCCAGCAAATTGGTTTGCTCCGCCAAATCATCGATGACCTCGATGATTTTGCCGATGTCGTCCGCGCGATGACCCAACACGTTAATGATCTCCGCGGAAGATTGAATCGCGTGGTTCGTGCGATTCAGCCCGTCCGTAGCTTTCTCCATCGTCTGAATTCCTGTGACCACCTCTTCGCGCGACCGGTTCGCTATATCCAGCAACACCTTCGCGGTATCCGCCACTCGCTGAATCGAAGTCACCATCTGATCGATGGACGCGGAAGTTTCCGCCACGCTCGATGCTTGCACCTGCGTATTCTTCACCACGTTCTGCACGTTGATGCTCATTTCATGCATGGTGCTGGTCACTTCTTCAATCGCAGAAGAAGCTTGCACGCTCACCTTGGCGGACTCGTCGGCGGCGCCCGCCACCTGGTTCGAGCCGGCGGAAACTTGCCCTGCGGAGTCTCGGGTAGTGCGCACCAGTTCCTGTAACCCGTGGGACATGCGCACGAAGGCATTCCCCAAGGTGTCCCGCTTGGACCGCGGTGCAACTTCAATCGTCAAGTCGCCCTCCGCAACCGCCATGGATACTGCCGCCATCTCCTTGAGGTACGCGACCATGTTATTGAATGTGGCTGCCAGCGCCCCTATTTCGTCGTCGCGATGAATGTCGATATTTTGGTTAAGGTCCCCGGAGTCTGCGATTTCCTTAGCCACGGTGATCAAGTGGGTCAACGGTACGGAGATCGATTTCGCGGTGTAATACGCAATCAGCGATCCCAGCAGTAAAGCCAGCAGCGTGCCCCCGGTAGTAGCCATGGTGCTGGCGCTGCTCGCTACCGCCGCGGATCGCGAAGTTTCATCCAGCGATCTGCCGATATCCTGCGTGGTGCGATCCAGGACTGCGGATGATTTCACCAGCCACGAACCAGGGTCCTTCTGTAAATAAAATATTTGCAGGTCTGAAACGGTGGCATCTCCGGCATCCACCTGATGACGCTTGGCCAGCAGCGGCTTCACGAAATTGTCCGCCCAGTTGGTCTCCGTGCTTTCTACCGCAGCCAGGGCGGCTTTCACGTTGTCAGCCAGCGCTTGCGACTGGCCGCGCCGGATGGAATCGGAAATATCGCTTAAGCCTTTGTTGATTTTTTCCTCGTCTCGCGGGTCCCCGCTCAACAGGTAGTTATTCAGGTTCAGGCGATTCAACATGATCTGATACCGCACCGACTCGATCGTGCGTACGCTTTCCAGCGCCGTTTTGGCGTCTTGGCGCGCCGTACGCTCCCGCAGTCCGGCAAAAAAGTTGACCACGAAGAGCACCACCAGAATCGCCAGTACCGCCCCGAATCCCGCATATAACTTCTTCCCAATCGTCATCGCCAAATGCCTCCGCTCCCTGTAGGCCCACCCGGCTTTTGCAGCGGCCGGTTCACGCTAGTTTCCCGATCCTCGAAATTCAAATTCCACTGTTTGCGTGCTCTCTTCGCTTGCCGGCGTGAATTTCCATTCCTTCACGGCATCGGAGCAGGCCTGCACCAGCAGCGGATGGCCGCCGACCACCTTGGCACTTTTCACATGGCCGTCTGGACTGACCACCACTTCGATCTTGACCTTGCCGGCCACGCTCATCTTGCGAGCCAATTCGGGGTAAGTCGGTGCCACTCTGATTTTGACCTTACGCTTGCTCTCGTCGGTAGAGCCGGTCTGGGCCACGGTCGTGGAAGCCGCAAACAGTGTGGCCAGGCTGACCCCTAACATCATTTTTTTTCCCCAGCTTGGTCTCATCGAACGCATTCCTCCGGCCTTCCGACATAACCCCGTGGAGAGAAAGGCACGCGCAGGGCCATGGGTTTCCTCGCCAAAGGTTTTGCCACCATCGAGTTACTCTCGTTCCAAGTTATAGAAGAGCAGGAACTTATCGACTCGCTTGTTCGGCCCGTCGCCGATCTACAGCAAGCGTTCGTCTCATTGCCCCGGCCATCCACCAGGAACATCTCAGCCTGAGACGAGCGCCTCCCTCAGCGCATTGACACGCGGAATTTTGCGCTGAGATTCTAGAAACACCCCGCACGAGAATCATTGACTCACATTGAGACTCCCCGTTAGCGTGGTAGGTCTTGGGAGCAGTCAAGTTGAGACGCACGCAGTCCCCCTGATACCCGATGCGTGGAACGAAGTCCAAAGTAGTGCATGGCCCTGCGCGTCGCGCCGGCAACGCTCGCAGTACCTCGTCGTCAGCTCGTCACGCTGACGAGCTGATGGAGCTTGCCATCGACGCGGCACAATCGCGCCTGCTTCCCGACTTTCTTCATCGTTTTGCACGCCGCTCCGCCCGCATGCTCCATGCCTCTTGGTGTGGGGTGCTCGTTTTTCGCGGCCGCGATACCGATTTTTACGAAACTCCCCAGGCTACTCCGCTTTTCTCCCACGAAGGCCGGGCCTGGCTGATCTCCGCCGCGAGCGAACCGCGGATTGATTTTGACTTTCGTCCCTTTCCCGTTGAAGCCACCAGTTACGCCACCAGCGAAGCGACTCAACCAACCGCGGCGTTCGTCTCCATTGCTGCCAGCGATGGTGAACGCCTCGGAACCCTGTGCCTCATTCGCAAAAGAAAACCATTTTCCAGCGACGAGAAACATGTGTTACAAGCGCTCGCCAGCCATGCCGCTCTTTCTCTGGAAAATTTTCGCCGCTTTTCTCAACTCGAACGTTCCAAGCGCCAGTGGGTCGAAGACATTGACGCCATCAGCGATTACATCGTGGTTCACGATCGCAACTGGAAGATCGCCCGCACCAATCGTTCGCTGTCCTCCCATCTCGGAGTCCCACCTGCCGCCCTGGTGGGTGAAGCCATGGCCAGCTTGCGGCAAATTGCCGAGACCGGCAGCGAACTTCCCTGCCCGTTTTGCCGTGACACTCAGCAGGTTCGTGAAGAATATGTAGCCGCTTCCAGTGATCGCATTTTTTTGGTGTCCACCTCCCGCACTCCCGGAGTCGCGGATGACGACATTCGCACCATTCACGTCTTGAAAGACATCACCGACCGCCGTGACGCCGAACGCCGCTACCGCGAATTGTTTGACAGCATCCAGGAAGGTTTGTTTTTCGCAACTCCCGATGGCCGCTTCCTGGACGTCAACGACGCCATGGTCCGCATGCTTGGTTACGCCTCCCGCGAAGAGCTGTTGCGCACCGACGTCGGACCCTTCTTGTATCCCGCCCCCACGGCGCGGGAGAGATTTTTGTCCATGCTCACCGAGTATGGTGTTTTGCGAAATTACGAAGAGACCCTGCGCCGCAAGGACGGCACCCTGCTGCATACCCTGCAGAACATCACCGCCGTGCGCGATGTAGGCGGACGCATCGTGCAAATTCGCGGTTTGATGCTCGACGTTACTGAGCAACGAACCTTTCAGTCTCAACTGCAGCGCGAGCGCGACTTCAACGAGAAAATTCTCAACACCACCCGTAGCATGATTCTGGTCCTCGACACCGCCGGCCTGATCAGTTACGCCAACCGCCGCTGCTACGACATGGGCTATCAGGAAAGCGATTTAATCGGCCATCGCTTGGTCGATTGGGTGGAGTCCGGTCATCGCCTGGATTTTGAGAATGCCCTGGAAACCACCGCCCACGGCCAGCAGATCGAGAACATCGAATTGCGCGTTCGCCGCAGCGATAGCTCCATGGGTCACTTCTCCATTTCACTTAGTCCCATGCGGGACGAGTTGGACACCGTAAACAGCGTCGTCGTGGTCATGACCGATATTACCGACGCCACCTTGCTGCAAGCCAAACTCGCCCACAGCGAAAAAATGGCCACCATCGGCAGACTGGTTTCCGGCGTGGCTCACGAGGTCAACAACCCCTTGGCGGCAATTCTTGGATTCACCGATTTACTCCTCGAAAATCCTGAAGTACCGGCATCCGCCCGCGAGGATTTGCAGATTATTTTGCAGGAGACCCAACGCACCAAGGATATCGTCCAGGATTTGCTGAGTTTTGCGCGCCAGCGCCCCGTCCAGCGTGAGCTGGTAAACGTAAACAACGTATTGCGGCAAACCATCAAGCTGCGAAGCTACGATTTTGCCAGCCACGGCGTGGAAGTGGTGGAAGAATTCGACGAAGCCCTGGCCCCCGCTTTGGGTGATGCCCAGCAGTTGCAACAGGTGTTTCTAAATATTTTGAATAACGCCTACGACGCCGTTCAGGAAGCCACCCAGCGCGGCCACATTATTATTCGCACCCGGCAACTCCCCAACGCTATTGAAATCGCCATTACCGATAACGGTAGCGGGATCGCCGATCCGCAACGGATTTTCGATCCCTTCTACACCACCAAGCACGTCGGCAAAGGCACCGGTCTGGGCTTGAGCATTTGTTACGGAATCGTCCGCGCCCACGGCGGTGAGATTCAGTGCGCCAATAACCAAGCCGAGCCGGGTTGTACCTTCTTCGTGCGCATTCCCCTTGCGGAAGCGGAAACCTCTGCTGCTTCGACGGCCAGTGCTAAAGAGGCTGGCCGATGAGCACCCAAGCCAGCTTATGGAGTGGCGGCCCAATTTTGCTGATCGAAGATGAACCCTCGGTAATCGCTTTTTTGCGCGCTGCGCTGGAGAGAAAGGGATATTCGGTGGTAAACGCCGGGTCCGGCACCGAAGGTCTGAAGCGCCTCGCGGACGGCCGGTACGCCGGTGTGATCTCCGATATTCGTATGCCTGGAAACGTCAACGGCGCGGAAGTCCACGCCTGGATCCAGAAAAATCGTCCCGAACTGAAATCGCGAATCATTCTGATCAGCGGGGATACCGCCAACAGCGAAACCCAAACGCTACTCAAGCAAAGTGGCACGCCCTGCATTGAGAAACCATTTCGTGTGAAGCAACTTATGACAGTAGTGGAGAAAACCTTCGGGAAACCATGAGCGACCATCTGAAAACACGTTTGTTGGTAGTCGATGATGAGCAAAGTATCCGCCGTTTGTGCATGACCATCGGCAGCGCTCTGGGCTTCACCTGCAGTGAAGCCGAAAGCGCCGAAGCGGCTCTGGCCCGCCTGGAATCGGATACTCCGGATCTGGTGCTGACCGACCTCAAGCTGCCCACCCAGACCGGCGTATCCTTGTTAAAGCAAACCAAATCCCTGCTTCCCCACACCGAAGTCGCCATCATGACCGGCCATGGCTCCATCGAATCCGCGGTGGATGCCATGAAGTTGGGTGCCTACGACTACATCGAAAAGCCTTTTCGCGTCGAGAAAATGCGCATGCTTTTGCAACGCATGGCGGAAAAGGTTCGCCTGGTCACCGAGAATCAGTTCCTTCGCGAACGCGTGGACACCGAAGAAAGCCTTGACGGCATCATCGGCACCTCCGCCAATATCCAGGACGTCTTGCGCATGATTTCGCGTTTGAAAGACACCCGCACGCCGGTTTTGGTTTCCGGAGAAAGCGGTACCGGCAAGGAGCTGGTAGCCCGCGCCATCCATTTTCGCGGCGCCATGGCTCAGACCGCCTTCGTCGCTGTCGACTGCGGATCGCTGGTGCCCACCCTGATGGAAAGCGAACTTTTCGGTTACGAAAAGGGCGCCTTTACCGGCGCTATCAAAACCAAAGCCGGACTTTTCCAGGCCGCCAATGGCGGCACAATTTTTCTCGACGAAATCGGTGAACTGCCTCTCGAAATGCAGGCCAAGCTGTTGCGCGTCCTGCAGGAAAAAGAAGTTCGCCCGGTAGGCAGCAATGAAAAGGTCAATGTCGACGTGCGGGTCATTGCCGCCACCAACCGCGATCTGGAAACGGCCTATCGCGCCGGAACTTTCCGAAAGGATTTGTACTTCCGCTTGAACGTCGTGACCGTGCACATTCCGGCCTTGCGCGAGCGACGCTCCGATATCCCCATGCTGGCGCATCATTTCCTGGATCGCTACGCTCATGGAGCCAATATTCAGGTCACTGCTGCGGCGATGAAGAGCTTGCTGCATTACGATTGGCCCGGCAACGTCCGCGAACTCGAAAATTGCGTGGCCCGCGCGGTCACCCTTGGTGACGGCCAAACCATTGATGTCGCCGATCTCCCGCCCTCGATTCGCGCCGAGCAGCCGGAATATTCCACTTCCTCAACCGCTGAGTCGGCTTCCCTTTCCACCACCGCCCTCGCCGAAATGGAGCGCATGACCATCCTCCGCGTTTTCGAACAAGCAAACGGCGACAAAGCCCTCGCCGGAAGAATGTTGGGCATCAGTCGCGCCACCCTGTACCGCAAGCTGAAGCGCTATAACATCGCCGTCAAAGCCGAATCTCACGTTGACGAACCGGAGACCGTTTCTCAATAAGCCCGCCCCCGTGCGCGGCTAAACTTCGCGCCTGAGACAATTTCGTTTCAGCATGAGACGACACCGTGCTTCTGAACTTCCGCGCTATTCCTAACTCCCGCCGATTCTTCGTCATCCACGGCTCCGCCTCAACCGCTTCTTTGGTGCCAGGCGTGCTTCTCTCCTTTGGGGATTTTTACGCGCGGGGTTGCCTCTCGATCCTGAGAGCAATCCGCCGTTCACAGCAGTCGCCTGCGAGGCCTCGTGAGACAGTTCGAACAGAGCACATTAATTGCGGAAGAAGAAAGTTGCGTCGAGCAACTGGCCCGTTGTTTCCCGGGAGCCACCAGTGTGCGCTTCCCGGTGCAAGTGACTTTTTCGCGCACCAAGAGCATTCATTTGCGCGAGAGTAGCCTCGTGGAATTTGCCTCCGAGGAACACGCCATTTTTGTCTCCGCCCTGCCCTTGGAATTTGACGATAAGGTACGGCTGGAAGGCAGTCTCAAACGCTTCGCCACCGATGCTTCCGTGGTTGCCGTGCAGTCCTACCAGGGGCGAAAAGCCGTGGCGGTTAAATTTTTGCGCCCACCGTCCGATTGGATAACGCGATCATGAGCAAGCTGACCTCAGCCCCGGCGCCTACCGCCCCCGACACCAGCCGTCAAGCCCAGTGGATCGAGGCTCGCTCCGTTTTTCCCATTTATCTCGCGCTGGCCAAGCAACTCGGCATTCATATCCCTTTTACTCAGCGCAATCTTCCGGAATCGCCGGATTTGGAACTCTTCAGTCAGCTGCAGACCTGGCTGGACGCCATGGACAAGCGTGTAATCGTCTACCAGTTGCGGCACTTACTGCAGATGACCACCTTGAACGCCAGCGAGAGCAGCCTGAAATCGCTGATCGAACGACATTTGCGCAAACCCACCAAATCGCATTTTGATCGCGACAAAATTGATTTTCTTCTGGTGCAGTATTTCGCTTTGTGCGCTCCCGCGAAGATCTACCACAAGCGCATTGAGCCGCCAGACGTCGCCGAAGTCATGAAGCCCATCTTGGGTGACGTCACTCCAGCAAAACTGGTCTGGTGTGAGCCCCTGGATCAAATGATCGAAGCTCTCCACTCTTTCCGCAGCTTGCGCGAAATTTTGAAGACCAACTTCATCGAGCAAGGCCGCAGAGTCAAAGAATCCGCCGGCGGCATGTTTTACGATTCGGTCGCCCTGCTGGCCTTCATTCGCTTCAATTTCCTGCTTCGCCGCACTCTCATTGAGTTGATGCACGCGGATTTAATCGCCATTCGCGCGGGTATCAGCCAACTCGAGGCCGCCGACGTTCGCGTCATCGATTGCCACGGCATGGGTCTCTCCGCCGCTGAGCCGATAACCAAAGTTCGTAGACTCGCCGATGAGTGGAAGCAGCCTTTTCAGAAGGAATACACCGAGCGCTCCGTCAGTCAGGCCTTCGAAAAACTGCTGGGGTTGCGAGCGGACGTCGAAGGCTCGCTGGGAAAGCTGGCCGCTAAAAACGCCGATCGCCTGGTCATTGATTCCTCCAACGGTTCGAAATCGGACTCTCAGAAAAACGGGAAAGCCGAACCCGTCATCCCTGCTTCGTCTTCTGCTCCGCAGGCCCCGGCCACTGCCGAGCGCAACGCCACCGACAATACCCAAAAAAATCCCGCTCCTTCGGCGCTCGATTTTGAAACCTGCATGGATCAAATCTGGGAGCAGCTGATCGCTTCGCCGCCTCTTCCCGGTCGCACCATGACTACCGTGAAACTCCAGGGCACCCGTATCTTGCTGTCCTCCTGGGAAGTCGCGGCTTTCGTGAGTGCGGGGGGTGCCTCCGCAGAGGATTTGCGACGCGCCGTCGCCGCTCGCGCCATGATCTCCTCAGCCACCACCAACGCCAAAGAAAAGGGCCACACCTTCGCGCTGGACAAGGCTTTGGCAGTCGGGCGCGTCGAAGCCTCGCGTCTGCAGGATCGCGTCGATGTTGCCAAGCAGGCCAAAGACACCGAAGCGGCGGTCAATCTGGGCATCAGCACCAAGCGCCTGTTGTCTGCACTGGATGAAGCCGAAAAGATCTAGTTCGCAACGCAATTTCCCCGCCATGTGCGGCTAAGTATTTTAGGAGTGGTTGGTCTTGCCGAACGCCAGCGTCTTGATCCTTACCGAAGAAACCGAGTTCGCCAGAATTGTGTCCGGTTGTTTGCAGGCCCACCGCAAAGCTCCAGTCATCACCGTTCTGGATAGCAAGCTCTGGCGCAATTACGATCTGACCGCCCATGACCTGATCGTTGTGGGTCCAGTTACCCGTAAACACGACGATATTCTGCGGACTCTCGCGACCGCTCCCGCCGTAATTCTCTGCACTTCCGCCGACTCTAGTGACGCGGAAGAATTGGGCACCCGCTACCCTCGATTCCTCCAGGTTCAACGACGCGACGACTGGCCCAGTACTCTGACGCTGGTATCTGGCGAGACGCTTCGCAGGGTGGAGGCCTTGAATGCCGCGAAACTGGCCAGCCGCGAAGCAGAAAAAAATCAGCACCTCGCCACTCTTGGCCGCTACATGACCGACATGAAGCACAGCATGAACAACGCCCTGACCTCCATGTTGGGCAATGCCGAATTGCTCATGCTGGAGCCCGGCCAACTTTCCTCCCAATCCCTCTCACAGATTCGCACCATCCACAGCATGGCCTTGCGCATCAACGAAATCATGCTCCGATTCTCATCGCTTTCCAGCGAGATGCGCGAGGCTGAGATTGCTTCTCAAGCTGAGACGGAAGCCGCCAAATTGCCGGTTTCTCAATTTCGCTAGCTTCCCTTCTGCACATCGTAAGTGTTTGAATTCCCGAGCATTTAACGATTACGGAACAATCTCTCCATAACCCTAAAAGCTGGCCGCTCGCGTGCACCTTTCTTCCCCGGATACGTCCCGGGAGTTTGCCGTGCTCAAAAAAGTCTTGATTGTCGACGATTCGCCTTCTGAAGTTCGCTTGATGCAGGGCCTCCTGGAACGCGCCGGTTACAGCCCCGTGGGCCTCCACGATTCCGCCAGAATCGAAGAGACCATTCAATCCGAGCGTCCCAATCTCATTTTGCTGGACGTCGTCATGCCCGGCAGAAATGGCTTTCAGGTCTGCCGCGAGCTAAAGGGCAACGACGAATTCAAATCCATACCCGTAATCCTGGTCACCTCCCGCGACACCGCCAGCGACAAATATTGGGGCGAGCAGCAGGGCGCCGACGGCTACGTCACCAAGCCTTTTACATCGGAAGAACTCATGACAGCGGTCCGGCGGTTCGCATGAAACCCTTCTTCGCATTCTCCTTCGAGGAACTCGCCACTCGATGAATCCCTTTCTCCATCTCGAGCCTCTGGCCGCCGATGAAAGCACCGGCAGTCTTCTGGAAGCGGTTGGCCCCTTGGAGCCCCGCCATCCGGAGTCGCAGTACTGCGTCTTTCGCAGCGGTCGCGAACGTCTCTGCCTGCCAGTTCTGGATGTGGAAGAAGTTCTGCCTTGGCCGCTGCTCACCAGGGTTCCCTTGAGTCCCGCATATCTAACCGGAATTTTTAATTTGCGTGGGGCCATCGTGCCCCTCATCGATATCGCCATGACCGAAGGACGGCGGGCCGGCCTGTTGCCGCGCCACGTCGTGGTTGCTTCTCTGCGCTTGGAACCGCAGCAGGAACTCCTTCGCATTGGTATCGCTGCCGATGAAGTCATCGGCACCTTCTCGGTTAGCAGCGCAGAGTTGCTCGAACAGGCCCCGGAAAATGTTCCCCATTGTGTCGGCATGCTGCGTCACGACGATCGCTTGGCCCTGGTGATCGACTTGCGCAAATTGCTGGACGTTTTTCCAGGTCCCAGTATTTGAGTTGATTTGAATTGACTTGAATTGACTGGAATTGACTCGCCAGCATCGTGCCCCTGCAAGGGCGCCCAATGCTGAAGAAATTGCTGAAGATATTGCTGAAGATATTGGAGGAAGTATGAAATCGCGACTGAGTTCCACAATCTGGACCCTGGTTCTGGCCAACGGCATCGTTCTCGTTGCCGTTATCGCGCTGGCCTTCAGCGCTGGCAGCAAATCCGGCGGAGCATCCATTCTCGACTTCGCTTCACTACCCAGCGGAGCAAGCGGTGGCGTGCTGCTCGCTGTGGCCCTGGGCGTGGCCATGGGCATCATCCTCGCCTGGAGGCTGGGCGGTAGTTTGCTGGCCCCGGTCAAGGAGCTCGCGCTGTTTTCCGAGCGCCTCGCCGTCGGCGACCCCCGCGCCCGCGCGGACGTCAGCACCCACAATGAACTTGGCTACATCGCTGACAACCTGAATCGCGCCGCCGCCAAGGTTTCTAAAGCCGCCGGCAACCAGGAATCCAGCGACGCCTTGCAGCGCAGCATCACCGAGTTGCTCACCGTCATCAACCAGGTTGCCCGCGGCGACTTGGCTCTTCGCGGCAAGGTCACCAACGACGCCCTCGGCAACGTGGCCGATTCCGTCAACTACATGCTCGACAGTTTCACCAAGGTTCTCGAGCGCGTGCGCAAGGCCGCCATGGAAGTCACCGCCTGCTCCAACAACATTCTTGTGGCCGCTGACGAAATGCAGGCCGGTGCCACCCAGCAGGATCAGGAAATAACCAATACTTCCAGCGCCGTGGAAGAACTCACCGTTTCCATGAAACAAGTTTCCAACAACGCCGAAGCCAGCGCCGAAGCCGCGCGCCGCGCTCTCGATGCCGCCGAGCAAGGCAACCGCGCGGTACGCGACACCCTGGAAGGCATGCAGCGCATCCGCTCCTCGGTGCAAGCCACCGCCAAGAAAATTAAATCCCTCGGAGATCGCTCCCTGGAAATTTCCGAAATTATCAACGTGATCAACGACATCACCGAGCAGACCAACCTCCTGGCTTTGAACGCCGCCATCGAAGCGGCTCGCGCTGGTGAGGCCGGCCGCGGTTTCGCGGTGGTTGCCGACGAAGTTCGCAAACTCGCCGAACACAGCCGCAGCGCCACCAAGGACATCGCTGCTCTTATCAAGGCCATTCAAGCCGAGACCAACGAAGCCGTGGTGGTCATGGAAGAAGGCACCAAGGAAGTCGAAAGTGGCGCAACCCTGGCCGACCAGGCCGGCCGTGCGCTCGACGCCATCTCCAACGTTGTGCGTCAGTCCGCCGAACTGGTGCAGGAAATTTCCTTGGCCTCCAAACAGCAGGTGCGCGGAACGGAAGGCGTCGCCCACGCCATGCAGATTATTTCCAACATCACCCGCCAGACTTCTCAGGGCACCCGCGGCACCGTCGCCACGGTAAGCCAACTTGTAAAACTGTCCGACCAGTTGAACGAGGGCCTCGCGCAATTCCGTGCCGCTTCCAAGCACGGCAGCAGCTTGCAGGAAGAAGGCGAGCGGAACGATCGCAACGAGCGCAACGATCGTAATGACCGCAATGACCGTAACGACCGTAACGAGCGCAACGAACGCAATGATCGCAGTGATCGTAGCGACCGTAGCGACCGCAGCGACCGTTCCGAGCGCCCCAATCCGGTTCCAGCAGGCGCTTCCCATTAACCATTTTTGCCGCCCCGGCTATCGCCGGAGCCGAACGGATTGACCAAGCGTGAGACTCACCAAGGACCTGCAGGTGGCACAGCTCGAACTGAGTGAGCATGAGTTGAACGAGATTCGCATGCTTATCGAGGAACGAACCGGGATTTGTTTCGATGAATCGCGCGAGCGCTTCTTCGTTACTCGTGTGCGTGAACACCTGCAATCCCGCGGCTACCAGCGGGGCACCGATTTTATGCGTGCCGCCCGCAAGACCAATGTCGAGTACGAGGCCCTTCTCGAACGCTTGTTGACCCAGGAAACCACCTTCTTCCGCTATCCCGCGGTGTACGAAGCCTTTCAAAAGCGCGCCCTTCCCGAATTGCACATCAAAAAGTTTTGGAAGAATCCTCGTACCCTGCGCATCTGGAGCGCCGGATGTTCCACCGGCGAGGAACCGTATTCCATCGCTATCACCATCGTCGACGCTCTGTCCTTCGCCGATGCCTGGAACATTGAAATCCTGGCTACCGATGTGGGCCGCCTGGCTCTCAAGCACGCCGAGACCGCCATCTATTCCGGCCGCAGTATTTCCAGCGTGAGCTCGCAACAACTGGCCGCGCACTTCACGGCCGTCGAAAACGGTCAGCAGCTTAAGCCCCGGTTGCGCAAAATGGTCAACTTCACCCAAATGAATCTCGCCTCCGCCGTGTACGTCGGGCGCATGGACGTGATTTTTTGCATGAACGTGCTCATTTATTTTTCTGAAGAACGCCGCCGCGCCCTGGTGCAGCGCTTCTACGACACTCTGGAGCCCGGAGGCTATCTCTTCTTAGGACACTCCGAGTCCATTTCCAAGATGCCCGTCAAATTTCAAGCCATCGTGCTCAACGACTGCATTCTTTATCGCAAGCCGACCGCTGAAGAGTTGCAGAAATCGGAAGTTAGTGACGGAGGGACGCGCGTGAGTACCTCGCACCGCGAAGGCGTCGAACTGTTTCTTCAGGAGGCTTCCGAGCATCTCCAGTACCTCCGCGAGTATGTCGGTGTCTTGCAGGACGCTGACCCCGCTCACGAAGATCTGGAACGCTTGTACATTGCCGCGCATACCCTCGGTGGCACCTCCGCGAGCTACGAATTCCCCGGATTCGCGGAAATTGCCTCCAAGCTGGCCCACGTTTTCCAGTACGCCCTGCACGCCCCCTTGGGCGACGAACTGCATGGCCCCTTGGCCGAATTTCTTTCCGATGGCATTTCTCTTCTGGAAGCCGATTTGCTCGAGATCAGCGACACTGGCGCCGAAATCAGCGACGAGATTCGCGAGTTCAAAGAGCGCTACCGCTTTGCTTTCCCTGTCGAACCTCTACCGGCCGCTCGCACCGCGAATATCGAGCCCACCAATACGGTCGCGGCTCCTGAGCAACTCGCTGAACTCACCTCGGGTACCGGTTCCTACTTCGATGCATTGCCGCTGGACGAGGAAGTCTCCAGTGAAATTCTCGAATTCTTCCAGCCCGAAGCCGAAGAGCATCTGCAGATCATCAGCGATTGCCTGATCTCCTTGGAAGGCAACAACAATCCGGAAGAAATTAATAAACTTTTTCGAGCCATCCACACCATCAAGGGTTCTGCCGCGCAGGTGGGCCTCAAGCGTCTCGGCGCTATCGCCCACCGTGTCGAAGATCTTATCGGCCGTTTGCGCGACGGCGACATCGAACCTTCTCCCGCGGTTGTCGATCTGTGCCTTGAATCCGTCGACGTGCTCAAGAAAACTTTGCACAAGCAGTGGGCCGACGAATTGGAGCTGCGCGCCAGCGTCGATTCCCTGCTCGGCCGCATCGCCGAGTTCGCTCCCGTGGAAGGCGATGAACTGGACGTTGCCAATTCCACCAGTCTCTCCATCGTCGAGCACCCGGAAAATTCCCTCGAACCCCTGCAGCCGCAAGCGAAAACTTTTTCCCCGACAAGATCGGTGCCCAACCCTTCGGCCTCCGTCAAATCGGTGCGCATCGCTCTGGATCGCCTCGATCGCATGATGAATACCGTCGGCGAACTGGTCATCAACCGCACCCGCATGGTCGGCCGCGTGGCCGAACTGGAAAACTTGGTCGAGACCCTGAGCTTTTCGAAGGAACGACTCCAGGGCAAAGTCGCGGAGTTTCAGGAAAAGTACGAATTCAACCGCATCAGTCCCCAAGCCAAATCCACCGAGTGGACTAGCCTCACCACCACCACCCAGCGCCTCACCAGCGCCGCCGCCGGTGACACTTCCTTCTGGTCCGAATTCAGCGAACTGGAAATGGATCGCTACGACGATTTCAATATTTTGTCGCGCTCCATGGCGGAAATTTCCGCCGACGTCAACGAAGTGCTCTCCCAACTCCAGGGCTTTATCGGTCGCGTGGAAGGCGACATCGACGAATTCACCAAGTTGGCTCATCACCTCCAGGACGAATTCACCGCCGCGCGCATGGTGCCCATCGGCACTTTATATTCGCGCTTGTCTCGCGCCGTGCGCGACGCTGCCAAGTCCGCCGACAAGCATGTGGACCTCGACCTCGCCGGCAGCGAAACCGAACTCGACAACAGCATCATTCAGCAAATTTCCGATCCTCTCGTTCACCTGGTCCGCAATTCGGTGGCTCACGGAATTGAGTCCAGGGAAGACCGCATCGCAGCCGGCAAAGCCGAACTCGGCAAAGTCAGTTTGCGCGCCTACCACCGCGGCAATCACATCTACATCGAAGTGCGGGACGACGGCCGCGGCATCGACTACTCGCGCGTTCGTCAAAGCGCCATCGAGCGCGGCTTGGTCTCCACGCAAACCGCCGAACGCCTCACCGAGCGCGAACTTCGCGACATGCTTTTCCATCCTGGATTTTCTACCGCCCCCAACAAAACCGAATTGGCCGGCCGCGGCGTTGGCCTTGACGTCGTGCGCGCCAATCTCAATGCTCTGAACGGCGAAATCGAAATTCAAAGCGCTCCCGGCGTGGGCACCACGTTCACCTTGAAGGTTCCCCTGACGCTGATTATCTCCCCGGCATTGTTCGTCCGGTGCGGCACAACAAATTTTGCTCTGCCCCTTGCCGTAGTCGAGGAAATTCGCCGCCTGCGTTCCGACGAAATCGAAGATGTCGGCGGCAAGCTGCTGACTAAAGTTCGTGACGTGGTTACCGAAGTGGTGCGACTGGATACCTACCTCGGTCTGCCGCCGCTCGAAGCCATCAACGGTTACTACCACATGGTGGTCACCAACGTCGGTAACCGCCAGATTGGCTTGGTAGTCGAAGAAGTTCTCGGCAAGGACGAAATCGTCATCAAAAATCTCGGCGAATATCTCCGCCGCGTAAAACTCTTTCCCGGCACCACCATCGCCCCCGACGGCAGCTTGATTTTGCTTCTGGATCTCCATCGCATGGTCGCCACCGACCCCAGCGAGCGTCGCGCTCTGCAAGCCTCCGCGAGTGCTGCGCGCATCTTCGCTCCCGGCTCGGCCGCCGTCGCCCGTGGCGCCATCCCCAACGAAGCCATCGATCGGGTCAACAAAGAACGCCTCATCGTCGTTGTGGACGACTCCATCAGCGTCCGCAAGTTTGTCGGGCGCATGCTGGAGAAAAACGGTTACGTCGTGAAGCTTGCCGCCGACGGCCTGGAAGCCGCCGAACTCGTCTCCCAACACGGCTGCCATCTGGTCATCACCGATTTGGAAATGCCGCGTATGACCGGCTACGAGCTTATGGTGCAGTTGCGGCAAAACGCCGCCACCCGCCGCATCCCGGTCATGGTGGTCACTTCCCGCGCCGGCGCCAAGCATCGCGATCGCGCCATGAAAGAAGGTGCCGCGGCTTTTCTCACCAAGCCTGTTCAGGAAGACCAACTCATCGCCGCTGTCGAACAACTCATGGGGAAGGAAGCGGAACGAATTCCTGTTCCCGTCGCCTGACCACCATGCTCACCGATATCCAAAAAGAAATTCGCGTTTTAATCGTGGACGACTCGGCGTTCATGCGTAAAGTTTTGGAAACCATTCTCGCCGGCGACGACCACTTCCAGGTAGTGGGCCACGCCAAGGACGGCCGCGAAGCGATTCGCCTGGCCGAGGCCCTCAAGCCCGACGTCATCACCATGGACATCAACATGCCCGTGATGGATGGCCTGCAAGCCACCGCCGAAATCATGACCACCAATCCCCGGCCCATCGTGATCGTCAGTTCCGAATCGCGTCAGGGCGCGTCCAGCACCTTGCGCGCGCTGGAACTCGGCGCCGTCGAATTTGTCGCCAAACCTTCCAGTGGCATCGACCTGGACATGCAAAGTGTGCGCGAAGACCTCTGTCGCAAACTTCGTATGGCTGCCAAAGTTCGCGTGGTCCGCTCCGCGTCGCGTAATGGCTCGGACAAGAAATCTATCGAAGGCCTGCCGATGTCTCAACTGCCGCCTCTCACTTCCCGGCCGGCGGTTGCCTCCAACTACGATCAGCGCTTCCCCGTTGTCGTGCTCGCGGCCTCCACCGGCGGCCCCGCAACCGTGATGCGCCTGGCCCCCGGCTTCACGCGAGATTTTCCCGCCGCCATTATTCTCGTGCAGCACATGCCCGCCGCCTTCACCACCCAGTACGCTTCGCAACTGGCGGAATTCACCGGCGTGCGCGTCAAAGAAGCCGAAAGCAACGAAACCCTCTGTGCCGGGACCTTTTACATTTGTCCCGGCGGCCAGCATTTGCGCATCATGCCCACCGGCCGCATCCAGTTGGACAGCATCAGCGGGCGCATCCACGGATATCTCCCCAATATCGACATCACCCTCGAGAGCGTTGCCGCGTTCTCCGGCCCCCTCAGCATCGCCGCGATTCTCACCGGCATGGGCAATGACGGAGCCGCGGGAGCCGTGGCCATCAAGGCCGCTGGCGGAATCGTGCTGGCCCAGGACGAAGCCTCCTCGGTAATTTTTGGCATGCCTGCGGAAGCCATCAAGACCGGCGCGGTCAACCAGGTTCTCAGCATCGACGACATGTACGCCGCCATCGAGAAGCAAGTCTTGGCCATCTCTCGCATTGCTCCCGTGGGAGCGCGCTGATGCAATTTCCATCCTCCGCGAAAACGCCATCGACCCTTACCGAGCAAATCATTTTGTTTCGTGTCAGCGGCAATCTTTTTGCTGTCTCTTCCGGTTCCGTTCAGGAAGTACGCAGCGTCGACAGCCTCGCCGGTTCTGCGACGGAAATTAAAGCGCCCGGCCTCAACAAAGTGCGCCACATCGTGCGCCGCGGCGACAAATCCTTATTCGTAGTCAACGGCGCGCTGCATTTTGGATTGCCGCTGACCTCCGGCCTGCTGGTGTTTGTTCTGCGCCGCACCCGCACCGCACTGCTCATCGACGGCATCGAGAAAATGACCACCATGACCAGGCTGCAAGCGCTCCCTCAGGCTTTTTGCAACGAGGAACGCATCTGGTATCGCGGTGTTACCGCGCTGGACCAGAACGTTGTCCCCGTCGTGCGCCCGGAAGGTTTTTTGACCCCCGAAGAAATTGCCATCTTGGACCATTCGCTCGGCGCCAGTGCCAACGCTGCATTTGCCGCCAAAGCCGCTGCCCGCTCCACAGGATCCACTCATGACTCCGGGGAGTGATCTGGGCCACCAGTCCTTCGTGCTTCTCCGCTTGGGAGACCGCCGCTTTGCCGTCGTCTCCAATCAGATCGCCGAGCTGGTGGCTCCCAGCCGCGTATTTCGTTTCCCGCACCGCACCGAAAACATCGACGGTGTCATTTTGCGGCGCGGGCGCATCGTACCCGTCTGTGACGTAACCGAAAAACTTATCGGCAAGACTCTCTTGAGTCGCCGTTTCTATCTCATCGTGGTTCGTCACTACGGAGAAAAATCCGAATGGGTGGCCCTGCCAGTCACCGGAGAATGCGAGTTGATCGACGCCGAGCGCTCGCCCGCTTCCGAGAGCGATCCGCCTCACGTCGCGGGCTGGATTTCCCACGATGGTGACGTAATCGAAGTTCTCAATATCGATGCGCTGACTCCCGGCCCATCCGCTGCGCCCACAGTTTCCGCTCCGCTGCAATTGCAGGAGGCCATCACATGATGATCGGAGGCCGCCCCGCAAAAATTTTGCTGATCGACAGCAACGTTTATTTTTCCAAGCGCGTAAGCGAAGCCTTGAGACGCGAAGGCTTTGAAGTGGTGACCGCCAATCAGGCCGCTTTCGCCTTGACCACCATCGAATACGACATGCCCGCCGCCGTTCTCTGCGCCACCAACCTTCGCGAGATGGGCGCTATGCAGATAGCTGGCATTATCCACGCCGACCCCAAAAATGCCGCCTTGCCGGTCATAGCTATCGGCGACGGCAGCCAGCGGGCCCTCATGGAATCTTTTCAGGCAGGCTGTGACGACTATGTCGACAGGCATCGCCCGCCCGCCGCGATTGCCGCCCACGTAAAGCAAATTATCATTAGCAAGGCTGACGGCTTCCTGCCCACCCAGATGCTGGACCAGTCCGACACCAGCCTGAGCGGCAGCCTGATGCACCACGACCTTCCCAGCATTACCCAGATGCTCGGCCAGGCCCGTCAGACCGGCGCTTTGCACATTAATTCTGGCGAAACGGACGCCTTGATATTCTTTGACGCCGGCGAAATCACCCACGCCGAAAGCGGCCACTTGTTTGGCGACGAAGCCGTCATTCATATCCTGAAAAGCGTCCAAGGCGCCGACGGTGTTTACAAATTCGTTTACGGCGCGACTTCTCTGCAACGCACCGTGCTGCGAACGGCCACTGACCTGATGTTGGATGCCATGCGGGAATTCGATGAAGGAATGCTCGATATGGCGGATAGGAATTCACAATGAGCGAAGCTTTTATCATGCCACCGCCGCCTGAAGTCACCACTAAGCGCGCCCCCACCGTCTATTTCATCGACGATAGCGCCACCATGCGCGAAGTCATCAAAATCGCCTTCCGCCGCGAAAATATCAACGTCATTACCTGCGCCGATGCCGCCTCCGCACTGGCCCAATTTGAACAGCACCGTCCCGATGTGGTTATCACCGACGTCATCATGCCCGATCAGGACGGCTACTCCGTCTGCACCCAGATCAAGCAGCATCCCGACTTCGCGGGCATCCCCGTCGTGCTCATGTCTGGCGTGGTCAATAAAAGCGTCGCCGACAAAGCCGTCGCGGTTCAGGCCGACGAGCTAATCCGCAAGCCTTTTCAGCCCCAGGAACTGCTCGGCCGCGTCAAAGCCTTGCTGGCACCCAAGCAGCCCCCCGCTCCGCCCGTTTCGCGCGAGCGCTTCGGTTCCAACCCGCTGCAAAATCTTTTCGCCCCAGCTCCAACTATTCCGGTCGCACCTGCCGCCCCGCCGCCGGTACCGCTTCAGACTCAATGGGAACCCGTTGCGTCTCTACCTCTCCCGGTTCCGCAACAACATTCAGAAATTGAGCAACAGCATACTCATGAGCCCGCGCCAGACCAGGAATTTGAACTGGCCGCCGAAATCGCATCGGAAGTTGCCGCCGAACTCGCCACGGAAGTTATCGCCGAACCCACATCGGAATTCGCCCCCGAACTAGCATCGGTAGTCACTCCTGCACCCGCCACAGACCTTGCCACCGAACCCGCCACCGAAATCACCCCCGAGCCAGCCACGGAAGTTACTCCCGAGCCCGCGCCTCAAGCCGTTGCAGAACCCGCCTGGCCGCGAGCCCTGGCCGAAGCCTTCACTCCCTTCTTGCCGCCTTACTCCGCGCATCCGCAGCCACCAGCGCGCTCCCAATCCCCTGCGCCCGCCGCGCCTTCCGCCAACCCCCACTCCACGCCCCAGAATTCCCACCACGCCCCGTCCTCCGCGGAAATCGCCAAGCTGCGCGGAGAAATCCTGCGCATGCAACTACTGGTAAAAAAATTGCAAACCGAACTGCAGCTCGAACGCGAATACAATCAAGCCCTGGAATCCCAGATCCGCACCCTAAACGCCGCCGACTGACTCCCTGCCAACTCTAACTAGCTGATCAGCGTGCTTTAACTGGGCTTTCAGGACTTGCACTCGGTAACATTGGATTTCCAAAACTTCAATACTTATTGCGGCAGGCGGTTGACTCTATAACCCTTGCCAGCGAAGAAGGCGTTCAGTTTTTCCGTGACCTGGTCCATCGTTTGATGGTCGGCCTCGCTCGCAATCCCAATCTGCTCTATGCCAATGGATTTCCCGTCGACCCATACCGATGACGGAAGTGAGGCAAATACCTCCTGCAGTTGGGATAATAAAAACTCCTTGGTGATTCCCGCATATTCAGAAGTGAACGTTAAACTGCCGTTGGGACTGACCACAATGAATGGGTACAGGTAAATTGGAGTTTTCAAGCGACGCTGGTCTCGAGCTTCCCATTCGGCAATCGCACGAGGCGTGCCGTGAATATATTCGACGGCGTCCGCTTGCCTCCCTTGAGAATCCCACCATTGGCAAAGGCCCTCCCGCTGGCCTTTTACGTAGTGGCACGATGATTCCTTTCGACCACTCTCATACCAGCTTACCCATTTTCCTACCGGGTAATCCTTGTGGTACATCCCCTGCCATGATTTCTGACCGTTTTCGTGCCAATAGGTCGTGCGACCCTCAGCGTTTCCGTTCTGGAAGTTCCGCTCTGAGTCTTTGTGGCCGCTCTCAAGCCAGGTGATATATTTGCCGTGCAAAACTTCCATCCCATCCTTTCCGCGATAAAAGCGATATTCTGCCCTGGGCCCGCCTCCTGGGAATAGTTCTGTGTTCTTTTGGACGTGCATGGGCGTGATAGCCTGCTCTCGCGTGGGACCATCCTGCGCCCAAGCGAAAAGCGGAACTGTTGCAATCGCCAGATATTTCAGCACCTGCGACGGCCTTCGGACTATTTGCAAACCAAGCATGAAATTCAGCATAACCTCGCCGCTTTGCATCGGCAACGTTAAGCCAACTCCTGATAAGTCGGATGATCGGAAACTTGGGTACTGAAACCGCCGTGCCTACCGTTCGTCCTTGGGTACTGTCAATGATTCTGGCGACGTGTAGTGATGTTCGAGATTTTGTCCACACCAGGGACAGAAGTTGATTCTGACGCCCCCTTCGCAGGGGTCCGGCGGCTGCTTACCCTGCTGCCAGAACTCCACCAGCGAGAGAAATCCACGTTTCGCGCTCCAAACGAGAACAACGCGAAATCCATCTTCATGGAGGACATCACAACAGTGCGATTCAAATTCCTTACAACACCGAATTCTTTGCATGGTCGGAATCCTATCGCCAAAAACCGCCAATGTCCGGGTAAGTCGGGTTACCGGACAAGTGGTTTTCGCGGGTTTGGGCCAAGTTTCCGGTAACCGGACTAATCAGGACTTAGGAATTCAATCGAAGATTCCTGGCGACGGCTTTGTTGTTGGCCAGATGGGCCTTCGCCTTCACTTTCAGCCCCAGCCACGAGGCCGCTTATCCCAACATCGTCAGGAAAGCCATGTTGGAGTGTGTAAGCGCTACGTAACTCGGCGTATACTCCTGCGGATATGGAACGAGTCGCATCGTTTTTGCTGATGGTGTTGGTGGCGGGTGCTGCTACTCGTGGGCAGACGGAGGCGAAGTCTCCTAAAGAAGATTTGGGAACGATTTCGGGCGTAGTGATGAAAATGGTGGGGAGCGTGCCGCTGCGGAAGGCGCGGGCGTGGTTGCAAAGCACTGATGATCCGCGGCGTAGTATTTCGGCGATTACGGATGCAGCCGGGAAGTTTACGTTGAAAGACATTGAGCGGGGCTCCTACCGGTTGAGCATCAGCCGTGCGGGATTTGTTACCGAGCAGTACGGACGGCGGAAGCCGGGCGGGCCGGGCGCGATTTTGACGTTGCGGGCAAAGCAGGAGATGAAGCTAGAGTTTCGGTTAATTCCATCAGGAGTAATTTCGGGAAAAGTCCTGGACGAAGATGGCGAACCTCTGCCGATGGTATCGGTTCTTGCTTTGAAACAGATATACGCCGATGGAAAAAGAACGCTCGGCACCATGGCCCGGGCAGAGACAAATGATCTCGGTGAATACAGATTGCATGGGCTTCCACCCGGGCGGTATTTCGTGAGTGCTATTTACTTGAGCTGGAATCGCTTTGGCGACCAGGGCGAGATGATTAGCGCCGATGAGCAAGCGCACCCGGAAGGTTACGCGAAGATGTATTACCCGGAACCGCTGACGCCGGGAAAGCGGAAGCGATTACGGTTAAACCGGGCGAAGAAGTTTCGTCGATCGAAATGCTAATGCGGCCGGTCACGGTCCACCGCGTTCGAGGACACGTTTACAACCAGATCACGCACAGACCAGCGACAGGAGCGACGGTTCTGCTGATACCGCAAAAGGAAAGCCGGCAATGGGAATCGATGCTGCAAGCGGAACTGCGGAAGTCCGATGGCTCATTTGAACTTTCGGAAGTAACTCCCGCTGAGTATGTCCTGGCGGTCTATTGGTTCGACGAGGGAAAGTCCTATGTCAGCAGGCAAACTTTGGTAGTCGGCAACGCGGATGTGGAAGGCATCGCGATGACAATTTCTCCGGGCGCGACTATCAACGGACGCATGGTGTGGGATGGGCGGCCCAGCTTGGAACAAGACGAATTGACGATTATGGCGCAACCGGTCGATATACCGTTCGCGTTCGAAGGGCAGATGCGCGTGAATCGCGACAATACATTCGTGTTGCGCGAGGTCGGCGAGGGGACTTACCGCGCGATCGTGAATGGGCAGTCGAAGGATTGCTATATCAAGGATGTGCGTTATGGGGAAGCTAGCGGGTTGAAGGATGGATTTACGGTGGCAAAGGGCGAGGGGAGCAATCTGGAGATTACCATCAGCTCGCATGGAGCGCGGGTGGAGGGAACGGTAATGGATGCGAACGGCTTGCCGTTGCCCGGAGTGGCGGTGGCGTTGGTGCCGGAAGCTTCGCGGCGGGATCAGTTTCGCTTGTACAAATCACAGAATACAGATCAGTACGGGCATTTCGATTTGCGCGGGATCACGCCGGGGGAGTACAAGGTGTTCAGTTGGGAGGAAGCGGAACAGGACGCTTGGCAGGATGCGGAGTTTTTGAAACCGTTCGAGAGTAAGGGCGAGCGGGTAATTTTGAACGATGATGATAAGAAGGACGTGAAGATTACGGTGATCAGCTCAATCAAAGGGGAAGAGGTCAAGCCGTAGTCATGGTTTTGTATTCGTAAACGAGTCTGGTGACTTCTTCCCGATTTTTTCACGAGAGAAAAACTGAACCACGCTTCTTTCGTTTCGCTGAAATACCTTTCATTTCCCGTTGAGGTCCTAGAAGTGACGCCGGAAACGCGAATTGTCTCGCTTGCCCCGATGCCTAATGAGGACTTGAGATCCAACTCCTGAGTAGTCGGGTAGCCGGACAAATGCTGTGGGCCAGATTTCTTCAATCGGTCATTTGGATGAGCAAGTCGCGTTAGCCTGGACGATATGGAGCCATTCTTTGTTAAGGACAACCGGGTCGAGGATTCGGTCCCAATTAGGTTTGAGCAAAGCGAGCCTGTGGGCTGCGGTGCTCACGGCGCTCGTTTTCTTGCTGCTGAATCGGAATGGTTGTTGGTTTTACAGGCACGAGTCGAGAGACATGATTCTGTTCGCCTACATTTTCGCTTGGCTGCTAACGTTTTTGGCCCTCGCTACAGTGTGGCGCGTGGTTTTGTTAGTCGGGACGGTATTTATATTAATGCCGTTAATAGGATTGCGAGGGGATGCCGAAATGAATGCCGTGCCGGAAGCAACCGTTGTCCACGCCCTACGCGATATTAGCTCCCGTATCCGGCAAACGAGTCCCGAGAAGCAAACCTTCCCTGAGAAAGTTTCGATGCCTGAGTTACCACCTGTCGCTCGAAAACTCTACAGATTCGAGTACATCCCTGCTCGGGCACCGGGGGGAGAGATTCGCAATTATCGAATTGAAGTGGTGCCATGTCATCGTGGCTGTGGCCTTGAAAAGGCTTTCACAATCACGAGCGACAACCGAATCTTTTGGACTGCGGAAAAGAGACCAGCAACTCCGTCCGACAATCTGTTGGAGCCGTGAGGCTCGCGAAAATAAATGCTCAACTCCTGATAAGTCGGGAAATCGGAAACTTGAAATTCGCACACGAACCAGTCTCCGCGTTAATCGGCGACAGGCATTGACTGCTTTCACATCCTGCGGTGTCTAAGAGATATGAGAGATTCCGGTTGGATTCCAACTGCGCGACCCTTTGCATGGAGCGTTCGCTTGGCGGTCTTGAACAGCCTCATAATGATTGGAATCCTTGCGGTTTTCTACGGGACCGACCACAAGAGTCTCGCCATGCGTTTGATGCGGACGGTGAACCCGTTAAGTTCGCTTCTTCCGTGGATGACCCAAAACATGCGGCCCACTGCATTTACTGTTAGGCTCTACGACTTTTTCGTCGTCTTGGCGATGGCGATTCAGGGCTGCGCTACAGGTTTGACAGTTGATTTGATTCGATGGGTCCGGCTACGGAACCTTG
The DNA here is from genome assembly GCA_963732705.1 of uncultured Acidobacteriota bacterium. Taxonomy (GTDB): domain Bacteria; phylum Acidobacteriota; class Terriglobia; order Acidiferrales; family UBA7541; genus Acidiferrum. The sequence continues at coordinate 48,611 of CAVTAN010000005.1, forward strand.
CCAAAAGTTCGCTTGATGCCTGAGAAGTCGGGTTACCGGACAAGTGGTTGCGGGGTCCGGGCAAGTTTCCGATTACGGCTGCCGGCTCAAACGGTCGAATGCACCGGGATTACCGGAAAAGTCCCTCCAACAGGCTTTTTGACTTCTACGAGAATAATTACCCGCGGGCAGGACGCCCGCTCAGACAATCTCGAATCAATCTACGCAAATCGGTAGCAACCGCTTCCCAGCTAATTCACTCGCACTCCACTCAACATATCCCGCACCGCCCGCAAAACCACCGACCGGCTGAACGGCTTGCTCAACAATCGCAGCGAAGGATCGGAATGCGCCGCTTCCACCGCCGCATACTCGCTGTAGCCCGACATAAAAATCACGTGCAAACCTTTGTACTTCTCCTGCATCTTGCCAGCAAGTTCCTGCCCCGTCATCCCCGGCATCACCATGTCGCTGACCAGCAGATCGATTACCCCCGCATGCTGTTCCGCAATCCGCAAAGCTTCCGCTCCATCGCGCGCCTCCAAAACCGTATAACCCCCGGACTCCAGAAATTCTTTGGCCACTTCTCGCACTTCCTGCTCGTCTTCCGCCAACAAAATTGTTCCCGCTCCCCGCGGCGCTTCGGAAGAAGCTTCAGGCGGCAACTCGTCTTCCATTTGGTCCACCCGCGGCAGGTAAATCTTGAACGATGTCCCTTTGCCTACTTCGCTGTAAACCCACACATAACCGCCGCTTTGCTTTACCACCCCATAAACCGTCGCTAATCCCAGTCCGGTGCCCTTGCCTTGAATCTTAGTCGTAAAAAACGGCTCGAAAATTCGCGCCTGGGTTTGCGCGTCCATGCCCGTGCCGGTATCCGATACCGCCAGCAACACATACCGCCCCGGCTGCACCAGAGGATGCACCGAGTTGTAAGCGTGATCGAGCTCCACATTAGAAGTCTCAATCAGCAGCTTCCCACCGCGCGCCATCGCGTCTCGCGCATTCACCGCCAGGTTCATAATGATTTGTTCCATCTGGCTGGCATCCGCTCGCACCACTCCTAAATCTGCGCTGGTTTTCAGCACCAGCTCGATATGCTCCCCGATCAAGCGCGGGAGCAACTTGCCCATTTCCTCCACCACGCCGTTAACATTCATCACCCGCGGCTGCAGCACCTGCATGCGGCTGAACGCCAGTAATTGCCGTGTCAGACCTGCCGCCCGATCTGCGGCCCGATCGATCTGCTCGATTTTCTTCGCCGCTGGCGCCGGCAGTTGCAGAACGTTCAGCAACAATTCCGTGTGCCCTTTAATCACCATCAACAAATTATTGAAGTCATGCGCCACTCCGCCCGCCAAACGCCCCACTGCTTCCATTTTTTGCGCTTGCCGCAACTGTTCTTCCAGCGCTTGCCGCTCGCTGACGTCTTGCGCCACCACCAGTCGAACTTGCCGCCCCGCATAATCCAACCGGTGCGAAATAATCTCCGCCTCAAATACCCTGCCGTCCTTTTTACGATGCTTCCACATCCCGTGGTATTGTCCCGGACCATTCCATTCCGCAACTCGTTTGCGTAGCGCCGCATGTTCTTCCTCCGGCCAGATATCGAACATGCTCATGCGTTCGAATTCTTCCGCCGAATATCCGTATTGCCGCACCGCCGCGTAATTCACCTGCACGAATTTCAAAGTGTCGGAGTCGAACACCCAGGTTGGCAGAGGATTGTGTGAAAACAACAGCCGAAACGTCGATTCACTCTGCCGCAACGCGTCTTCCGCAGCCCGACGCTCGATGGCCAACGCAATGTGTCCGCCAACCGAGTCCAAAAACTCCAGATCGCGAATGTCATACGCGTTTTGGTCTTCGTAATGCTGCACCACCAATACCCCGATCGTCGCGGTTGGCGTTTTCAGCGGCACGCCCAACCAGGCCGGCGACGGTGAACCGACCAACTCCACATCTCCGTTTTCCGCCAACCGGTCAAACTCCGACTGCGGAATCAGCACCGCTCGCTTGTTGCGAAACACAAACGCCGTGCAGCTGCGACCCACCTTTTGCGGAGGAGGAGCCACATCAAAGCGATCCACAAAGAACGGAAAGTGGAACGAATCCATATCCGCATCGTGCAAGGCGATAAAACAATTCTCCGCGTACAACACCTTTTTCAGTGCCTGGTGAATGTGTTGCAGCAGTTGATCCAAATTGGAAGTCTCATTCAGCGCGTGAATCACTTCGATAATCACTTGCCGTTCTGCTTCCATGCGCTGCAGATCGGTCACATCCAGCAGGCTCACCACCACTCCGACTTCCTGATCGCCCGGCAGCTTCCGCGCTTCCGCTTCAAACCACCGCCATCCGCCTTCCGCGCTTCGCAGCCGGCAGCGTACGTTCACGCGAGTTTCCAATTTCGCCTTTAAGCGGCTGAGCACCGCCAGGAACAGGTCGGCATCATCCTCATGCAGAAATTCCGCGACGGATTTACCGGTGATCTCCATCGGCGTGCGGCCCAGAACATCCCACACCGCCTGATTGACGAAAAGCACCGTTCCGTTGACATCGAAGATGGTTATCAGTTCGCGCACACACTCGAACAGCGCAGGAAGTTGTTCCTTCGCGTTAACCAATTCGAGATCTGCGGAGTGCGGCATAAGGTTCGTGGTGATGGTCTGCGATCGCCAAGCCCTGTAGCTCCGTGTCGCACGGCGTCGCAGCGCTTCACAAAGGCTTACAACCATACTAGGTGCATTCCATCTAGATTCACGAAGGGATTGCTGTAGCGCAGCCAACTAATGACTGTCCCAAAGTACAGTAGGGCATTTCGTTAAGTTGGCGCGCCTCGAGGAGATGAGTGATGATATCGGTCATCGCACGTCAGGAGAGCCCCTATGCACGAAGCCTGGAATCATATGTTCGTTTTGAGTTTGCCCCTGGTGGAAAAAATTCTTCGCCCCATATTCGTATACGCTTTTCTGGTCATCAGCTTGCGCTTATCCGGCAAACGCGAACTCGTCCAGCTGAATCCTTTTGACCTGGTGGTCCTGCTGACCCTTTCGAACACCGTGCAAAACGCCATCATTGGCGACGACAATACCGTCAGCGGCGGCATCATCGGCGCCACTTCCCTGCTCGTGGTCAACTACCTCGTAGTGCGTTTTCTCTATACTCACAAAAGGCTGGACCAACTGGTGGAAGGCCGCGCCGACGTTTTAATCGACAACGGCGTGCTCAGTGACGAGCGCTTGAAGAAAGAACTGATCAGCCCGGCGCAATTGGAAGCCGCCGCGCGCAAGCAAGGTTTCGAATCCCTGGAAGAAGTCCGCCACTGCGTCCTGGAACCCGGAGGCACGCTGACTTTCGTGGCTAAAAAGCCGGACACCGATGATGTTCGGCATCAGGAGCTGGTCGCTCGACTCGAGACTCTCATGAAGGAAGTCGCGCGCCTCGGCGGCAGCACCCCTCCAGCCCAGGCCTGAATTTACTCTGGCGCTTCAGTGCATCAAAAGGCCGGAAATGGCTAACGCTACGCCCGCACCAGCCACCACAATTCCGCTGATCCAGAATCCCCGGCGCTTGGTCAGCAGCGTAATCGAGCAAATCACCAGCCCAATTTCCAGTATAGCCTCGCCGCCATCGTAGCGATCCGCGCGGTGGCTGACCGCGTCGCGCTCCTTCTCCAAATCTTTAGCCTTCTCGCTGATGCTGTCTTTGTCGCTGTTGTAGCGCTCTACTTCTTTTTGTATTTCTCTTCCAGCGTGGAATTTTTTTCCTTGTCGTCGGCGTGATCGTTCCCAGCAAGTCCACCATCGCCTGCATTTCGTGCAGCCGGATATTCTTCGCCTGATAAAACGCCCATTGGTCAGTGGCCTGCGACTGCAGCAACAATTCTTCCGTGTGCGCCCGGTGACCCAGCAACGTCACCGCCGCAACCAGCACCGCTAAAATAGAAACCGTCAGCGATACCGGCAGAACCAACGGATGTTTCTCATGTTCTTCGCCCACTTCGGGCAGCTCAAAATCCTCAGGCATTGAAATAGTCCCCCTCTCGTTTCACCATCACAAAATTTTGCCCTATTGCTTCAAAGCTTCCCGCGCCGCCTGCAGCGTCCGATCGACGTCTGCGTCCGTATGTGCTGCCGAGACAAATGCCGCTTCATACTGCGACGGTGCCAGAAAAATTCCGCTGCTCCAACATTCCGCGAAAGAATTTCCCGTAACGTTGAGTGTCCGATTTTTTCGCATCGGCATAATTGCGCACCGGTTGTTGCGTAAAAAACAGCGTCGCCAACGACCCCATGGCGTTCACCTGAGCCGCGACGCCCGCGCTAGCCGCGGCCTCCCGCAATCCCTCCGCGAGTCGCGTGGCGCGTTTTTCTATAGCCTCATAAAATCCTGGCGCAGCCAATTGTTTCAGTGTCGCGATTCCCGCCCTCATCGCCAGCGGGTTCCCTGCCAGCGTCCCGGCTTGATAAACCGGACCCAGCGGCGCAACGCAATTCATCAGTTCCGCGCGCCCGCCATACGCTGCCACCGGAACGCCTCCGCCGATTATTTTCCCGAACGTGGTCAGGTCCGCTTCAATCCCCATTTTCTGCTGCACCGCTCCGTTGTGAAACCGAAACCCGGTGATCACTTCATCCACAATCAACAACGCGCCATTCTTTCGCGAAATCTCGCGCAACCCTGCAAGAAATCCCTCCTCCGGCAACACCACGCCCATATTCGCAGCCACCGGCTCCACAATAACCGCCGCAATTTTGTCTTGGATGCCGCGCAAACAAATTTTCTACCGCTCCCAAATCGTTGTAGGGCGCATTCAGCGTCAGCGCCGCCAGCGCTTCCGGCACTCCCGGACATTCCGCAATCCCCAGCGTCGCCAACCCGAGCCAGCTTGCGAAAGAAAACTGTCTGAGTGTCCGTGATAATTCCCCTCGAATTTCAGCAGCAGGTCGCGCTTCGTCACTCCACGGGCCAGTCGCAAAGCGCTCATGGTGGCTTCCGTCCCACTTGAAACAAATCGGATTTTCTCGATAGACGGAACCGCTCGCGTAATCAACGTCGCCAGTTCCACTTCCAATTCGGTCGTCGCGCCATAACTCGTGCCCCGCCCGGCTTGCTCGGCAATCGCCGCGGTCACTGCGGGATGAGCGTGGCCCAGCAGCATGGCCCCCCACGACCCCACATAATCCAGCAATTCATTACCGTCGGCGTCGTAAAGAAATGCGCCTTCACCGCGCTCTACGATAAAAGGTTCGCCGCCGACCGAGCGAAACGCCCGCACCGGACTATTCACGCCGCCAACCAACATCTCTTCCGCACGTTGAAAAATTTCCCTGCGAACGTTCGGTCTTGCGTTGGGATCCTGGCAGTGTCTGGCAGGGGATGGCTTCATCGCTTCGCTCGGCCAAAATATCACGCCCGCAACCACTTGCGCGGCGTCCTTGGCGTGATACGTCAAAATAATGTCCGCGCCCGGCCCGCTGAATTCTGGTCAGAATTTCCAGCACCACGCGCTGTTCGTCGAGCCAGCCGTTTCGCGCCGCGGCTTTCACCATCGCGTATTCCCCGCTCACGTTGTACGCCCCCACCGGCACGTCGAACTCCTCGCGCACCCGCGCGAATCATATCCAGATACGCCAGCGCCGGCTTGACCATCACCATGTCCGCGCCTTCTTCCATGTCGAGTTCGCACTTCCCGCAGTGCCTCGCGCGCGTTCGCCGGATCCATCTGATACGCTGCGCCGGTCGCCGAATTGCGGCGTCGATTCCGCTGCCTCGCGAAATGGCCCGTAAAATCCCGAAGAATATTTCGCCGCATACGCCATGATCGGCAATATCCTCGAATCTTGTTCGTCCAGCGCCTGCGCGAATCGCCGCCGACGCGCCCGTCCATCATGTCCGACGGCGCGACAATGTCCGCGCCGGCCCGCGCGTGCGAAAGCGCTGCTTCGCCAGAAATCTCCAGCGTCGCATCGTTGGCCACTTCGCCGTTTTCGATGACTCCGCAGTGTCCGTGGTCGGTGTATTCGCACAAACATACATCGGTGATCACCAGCAGTTGCAATTTGGCCTTGCGAATCCCCTCGATCGCCCGCTGTACTACGCCATCGCCTGACGTCAGAACTGGCTCCCTGTGCGTCTTTTTTTCCGGCAAGCCCGAACAAAATCACTCCTGGGATACCCAGCGTCTCCACTTCGCGGCACTCTTCCACAATCTTGTCCGCGGATTGCTGAGAAACTCCCGGCATGGAGCTGACTTCTTTCTTCACTTTCTTGCCAGGGCAAACAAACATAGGATAGATCAGAGCCCGCCGCGCTCAAGTCGCGTTTCGCGCACCAATCCGCGAAGTGCTTCGTTACGCCGCAGACGCCTCGGCCGATGGGTCGGAAAGCTCATTCCTGGTTTACTCCCGCAGTCGACGGTGCGCATCGCCTCGAAAAATGTTTTTCCAGCGCCACTATCACGGCATCGGCGGTGGTGTCTTCAGCCACAATCAGTTCTTCGACCCCGCTTCCTGCAGCGCTGTGGCCGTGATCGGTCCAACCGCCGTCAAAATCACTCGGTGCTGCAAATCCTGCAATGTTTTCTGCCCCACGACCGCGGCAAAATTCTCCACCGCCGTCGGGCTGAAAAATAAAATTGCCTCCACATCTCCATTCAGGATCGCCGCTACTTTTTCCTGATCAAGGTTGACAGGTGTCACCGTGCGGTACGCGATTGCCTCCGTGACTTCCGCACCGTATTCCCGCAATAACCTCGGCAGGTCCGGATTTGCTCGATCGCTGCGCGGCAGGAACACTGTCTGCCCGCTCCACTCCCCGCGCAACTCGTTCGCCAGCGCCGCTCCGCTGTGCGTTTTAGCCTGATACGTCACCAGAAAGCCGGCTCGCTCCGCAGCCGCCGCGGTAGTCGGCCCCACCGCCGCCGCCCGCGAACGTCTTCCCGCGACATTCCGCAGTTTCCCCGCGTGCCCCTGCCCGCTTCACCACCGCGCGCACCGCATTCTCGCTGGTAAAAATTATCCAATCAAACTCCTCGAGTTGATCTAAAGCCCGGTCCAGCGGGCCGATAATCTTCCGGCGCGGAGAACGCCACCAGCGGCAGCAGGATCGGAACGCTGCCGTTCCGCTGAATTTTTCCAGCAACTCGACGCTCTGTCGCGCGGCCCGGGTAATCACCACCCGCTTGCCCGACAGTACCGATATGCTCACGTTATCCACGCTGCCGGCTCACTTCTTCCAGAATCGTTTTTGCGCCCGACTCGATCAGCAATTGCGCCATCTTTTGTCCCAGCTCCGCACCTTGCTCCGCGGGCCTGTTAGCCTCTGTTTTACGCGCTGCTGCCCATCCACGGAAGTGACGCAAGCTTCCAAAACCATTTCGCCGCGTTCGATGCGCGCCCACGCCCCAATGGGCACTTGGCAGCCGCCTTGCAAAGCTCCCAGCAACGCCCGCTCCGCAATAATCGCCGAGCGAGTTTCCGCGTCGTCCAGCTTCCCCAGAATTTCGCCGGCTTCATTGTCGGATACCCGCGTCTCCACCGCGATGGCCCCCTGCCCCACCGCCGGAAGAAACACCTCCGGCGCCAGCGTCTCCGATATGCGTGCGCTCAAGCCCAGCCGGTCAAGCCCCGCTTTAGCCAGCACGATCGCCTCATATTCGCCGTCGCCCACTTTCCGTAGCCGCGTATCCACATTGCCGCGCAACTCGCGAATATCCAGGTCCGGCCGCAAGTGCAAAAGCTGTGCCTGCCGTCGCAAACTGCTGGTTCCCACCCGCGCGTGCCTGCGCAAGTTTTCCAGCGTTCTTCCATCCGTGGAAATCAGGCAGTCCCGAATGTCATCGCGCCGGCACACCGCTGGGAAACTCAACCCGCGGGTGTTTCCGTCGGAATATCCTTAACGCTGTGCACCGCCATGTCGATCGATTCATCCAGCAGCGCTTCTTCCAGCTCCTTAATAAAAATTCCCTTCCCGCCTATCTCCGTCAGCGGCGATTGCTGCATCTTGTCACCGGAAGTTTTGATGATCACAATCTCGGCTTCCAACCCGGCGCTGGCAAAAAGCTGCTTGCGTACCGACTCCGCCTGCCATTTAGCCAGCACACTGCCTCGCGTCCCGATTCGCAAACGCCTCACGGTTTGCCTCTGTCCACCGGCCGCTGGGAAAAAACAAATCCCGCAGCGCTTCCACATTTTGAATCTTGCGCCGCAACTCTTTCTCCCCTCGCAACCGTTCCGCCGGCTCCAGCAATAATTTCTCCAGGAGTTCTCCCATCAGTTCTTCCATGCGTTCCCGATCTGCCGCGCTCAGATGCTTCATCGGAGTCCATCCGCTCGCGAACGAAAGAATTTCGCTCTTCCTGCAGCCGCGCGCGCAATTCATCCACCAGCCCCACCAACTCCACGCTGGCTTGCCAGGACAGAAATTTGCCCACATGCTGCTCGACGATGCTCTCGGCGCTGGGCACTTCGTTTTCCGCATCGCTCGGCTTTGTTCCACGATTCCGCCAAGATCATCCAGATTGTACAGATACACGTTGTACAGTTCTGCCGCCGCCGGGTCGATATTTCGCGGCAATGCCCAAGTCCATCAGGAGCAGCGCCCGATTCCCACGCGCGGACATCGCCCGCTCGATAATTTCGCGATCCAGAATCGGCTCTTCGGCGCCACCGAAGACACGATCATGTCCGGCGTCTCCAATGCCGAGTCCCACTCGCCCCACGGCATCACTGTTCCGTGATATTCCGCCGCCAGTTTTTGCGCACGTTCCAGCGAGCGATTCATCACCAAGCAGTTGGGCAATTCCGCGGTCGCGCAACTGCATCACTACTTGCTCGCTGATGGTGCCGGCCCCCAGCACCAGTGCCTTGTGCGTTTTTGAGTTTCCCAAAAATTCGTCTCCGCCAGTTTTACTCCAGCGGAAGCTACCGATACCGGGCGCGTCCCCAACTCCGTTTCCGACCGCACCCGCTTCCCCACTTCGAGACCCGCTTGAAATAAGCGATTCAGGACCGGCCCGGTCGCGCCTTGCTCATGCGCAAATCGATAGGCTTCCCGAACTTGTCCTAGAATTTCGGCCTCGCCCAGCATCATGGAGTCGAGACCAGCGGCCACACGGAAAAAGTGCCGAACCGCATTGCGATCATAGTGGTGGTACAGCGCCACACCTCAGCAGGTCGGCGCGCACTTCGTGAAACTCACTCAGGAAAGAAGAAAGTCCCGCGGCACACTCATGCGTGGTTTCCGGCGGCACGCCATAGACTTCACTGCGATTGCAGGTGGAAAGTACCAAGGTCTCGTCCAGAATTCCGCGGGCGCGGAGCTCAACAGCTGCCCGCTGCGCTTGTTCCGCGGTGAACGACACCCGTTCGCGCACCTCTACCGGCGCAGTGCGGTGGTTCAATCCTACTAGCACAATTTCCATCGATCTCTTCAGTGTGCTCTGCAAGCTCGCGTGTCGACTAAAAATATCGGTGGCTGTGCGACAGATACAAATTCACCACTGTGAAACTCAGCACCACTATAAAAAAATTAAACACACACAGTTTCGAAGCTCGTGCGCCACGCCATGCCGTAGTGCGTGCAAGTTGAAAATAAAGCAGGTACAAGCCCAGAACCAGCAACGTAATCACATATTTGGGATCGTAAAACCAATACTGCCCCGTCAGCCGATCCACCCAGATAAACCCCAGCACCGTCCCAACTGCGATGGAGATTACCCCCACCAGCACACTCGAATGACTCATCCGCTCCAACAATTCCAGTGGTGGCAACCGCCACACCATGCTGGTTAGCTTGCGGTTTGCGCAGTAATCGTTCTTCGCTCAAATAAGATCAGGCTCAAGATAAAAGACAGCGCAAACGCCGCGTAAGCCAAGATGCTCAAGGTCACGTGAAATGCGAAAACCACCCCGTGCGCGGGAGTTGGCGAAAGCCTGTCATTCGCCGGCGCCGCATGCGCAATCAAAAAAAATCCCAATATAAAAGGGAGTGCAAAAGCCCCAACTGAACTTCTGCCGGTGATACAACTCCAAACCTAGATAAGTCAGCGCCAGCAGCCATCCAAACAGCGACATCGACCCGTACAAATCGTGATACGGCACGGTGTGCAACCCGCGCGAACTCTCCAACAGCGCAAAATAATGCGCCACCAACCCTAGAAACAGCAACACCGTCCCACACGTCCCCAACACCGCTCGCCCGGTGTTCAGAAACGCCACATAGCAGCCCAAACTAATGCCATAAGCGAGCGACGTCAGAGTGAAATAGAAATGTTGGTCCATGTCGATTCGAATGTTGCCGCCTGGTTCGGCGCGCGAACGGCGCCCAACCGCCTGCCCCAGTGAGTATAGCCCACGGCAACAAGCACTTACAAGCCCGAACGTGGGGCAGGCCTTACGGCGAATTCGCCATTCTCGTGTATTGACCCTGTCGGGACTCAGCGGTAATCGGTAGAATATTCGCCCGTCTTGCATCGCACGATGCCCGGTGAAAGAACTGCCAAGCTATGGGACCACTCGAAACCGCCAGCGCACCGCCGCCCGCAACCGCGACCATCACTCGCAAAGAGCTTTTCCTGCGGGCCTGCCGCGGCGAGGCTACCACCGCGCCTCCCGTTTGGATGATGCGTCAGGCTGGCCGCTACCTGCCCGAGTATCGAGCCATCCGAGCCAATCGTGGTTTTCTCGAGGTCTGCAAAAATCCCGACCTCGCCGCTGAAGTTTCGCTTCAGCCATTTCACATTCTGGGAGTCGACGCCATCATCGTCTTCTCCGATATTTTGATTCCCGCCCAAGCTATGGGCATGCACCTCGAATTGGAAGACGCCGGTCCAAACCTTCCGGAACCGATCCGTTCAACGCCGACGTCGCAAAACTCCGCCTGTTCGATCCCGAGGCTGAAACAAAATTCCTGCCCGAAGCGATTCGTCGCATTGCAAAAAGCGCGGGTCCAGATGTGCCGGTGCTGGGCTTTGCAGGCGCTCCATGGACGCTGGCCTGCTACATGGTTGAGGGCAAAACCAAAGAAGGCTTCGCGACCGTAAAGAGTTTCCTCTATCACCAGCCCGAGACTTTCCGAAGCATTGCTCACAAAATCGCGGCGGCGACAGTTCCCTATCTAAACGCACAAATCGCCGCCGGGGCCGCAGCCGTTCAACTTTTCGACACCTGGTGCGGCGAACTGAGCCTCGCAGACTACGAAGAATTCGCCCTGCCGGCCATTTCCGCAGTGATCTCCGGCATCACCCCGGCGCCCGTAATTTATTACACCAAAGCTTCCTCTCACTTATGACCGCGGTAGCCGCGCCGGGGCCACCGTCTCAGCGTCGACTGGCGAGCCGACTTGGCAGCGTTGCGTCGCACACTCGGCCCGAAAATCGCACTGCAAGGGAACGTGGACCCCGCCGTGCTTCTCGGCCCGCCAGAAAAAATTCGCAAGCCACCCATTCCGCGATGGCGCGCTCTCGGCGGCACCGGGCACATCCTGAATCTCGGTCACGGCATCTTCAAACAAACTCCTGTCGAAAATGCGCGGCTCTTCATCGAAACCGGACAACAACCGCTCGCGCCGAGGCCTACCTCGTGACCGTTTCAACTCCAAGTCTGGACCGCATGCGCGAAGAATTCCACGTCAATGAAGAGTTTCTCGGCCGCTACAATCGGCCCGGCCCGCGTTACACCAGCTATCCCACCGCGCCCGTTTGGAACGACGCGTTCGGCCCCAACGATCTCGAAGAAGTTCACGCCGCAGGCCCAACCGGCGCCACTCCTCTCTCCTTGTACATGCATCTTCCCTTCTGCGAAAGCCTTTGCCTCTTCTGCGCCTGCAACGTAATCATCCAAAAAGATAAGCGCGTCGCCGCTCCCTACGTCGACATTCTCAAGCGCGAAGTCGAGCATGTGGCTCGCAACATTTCCCGGAGATCGCCCGGTCGTCCAATTCCACTGGGGCGGCGGCACACCCACCTATCTGACTCCCGATCAACTGGCCGACCTCTTCAACTTCGCCCGCCAGCACTTCCATTTTTCGCCCGACGCAGAAATCGGCATCGAGATTGATCCGCGCGTCACCAGTCGCCAACACCTCGAGACTCTGCGCGGCCTGGGCTTCAATCGCCTCAGCATGGGCATCCAGGATTTTCATCCCGAAGTCCAGGCCGCCATCAACCGTATTCAGCCATTCGAAATGACTCGCGACCTCCTGCAAGCGGCGCGCGACCTCAAATTCGAAAGCATCAATGTCGATCTCATCTACGGCTTGCCCTACCAGTCCCCCGAACGCTTCGGCCACACCGTCGATCAAATTTTGCAACTGCAACCCGACCGCATCGCGCTTTTCAGCTACGCCCACGTGCCGTGGCTCAAGAAGCAGCAAGGCGCTTTTGCCACTCACTTGCCCGAGGGCATGGAAAAATTTGAAATCTTCCGCTCAGGCCTGATGAAATTCATCGAAGCCGGCTACCTCTACATCGGCATGGATCACTTCGCCAAGCCCGGCGACGAATTAGCCGTCTCGCAGCAAGAGCGCACCCTGCATCGCAATTTTCAGGGCTACACCACCAAAGCCGGCGCCGACCTCTACGGCATGGGCGTGACCGCCATCAGCGCCTTTCAAAACGCCTATGCCCAAAATCATCGCGAATTGCCCAACTGGCAAAAGGCCGTTCTGGATCGCGGCATCGCCACCATGCGCGGTTATCGCCTCTCCGAGGACGACCGCCTCCGCCGCGCGGTCATCAACCGCCTGTTGTGCCACACCGTAATCTTCAAGGAAGAAATTTCCCGCGAATTTGCCGTCAATTTCGATCGAATACTTTGCTGCCGAACTCGCCCAACTGGAAGCCCCGCGCGAAGACGGCCTGGTGCTCGTCGACTCTAACGAAATTCGCGCCACCTGGCTCGGCAGAATCTTCATCCGCAATCTCGCCATGCTTTTTGATCCCTATCTCGAGAAGCAGCACCTGAACGCCAAGCCTCTCTTTTCGAAAACGCTATAACACTCAAGTGGACGAAATCATTTTTGTGACCGATCGCATTCCAGCATTGGTAATCGGCGCCGGCATTTCCGGCTTGGTATGCGCCTACGCGTTGCGAAAGGCGGAAATTCATTCAGGAAATCCGGGCATCGACGCGCACATCGTAGAATCTGCACCCCAAGCCGGCGGCATGATTCGCAGCCAACGCTGCGACGGTTATCTCCTCGAATATGGCCCGCAAAGTTTCAACGCCACCGCTCCCATCCGCGAGCTGGGCCGTGAACTTCACATCGACAATCAGATAGTCGCAAGCTCCCGCTCACGCCCCGCGCTTCGTTCTCATCAATGGCCAACTGCGTCCCGTGCCGCTGAGTCCCCCGGCATTCATGGCCTCTTCGCTTTTTCAGTCTCGCTACCAAATCAAAAGTTCTGCGCGACGTCTTCGGCCGCACCAACCCGCCTGACGCCGACGAATCCATCGCCGCGTTCGTGCGCCGTAAATTTTCCGCCGAGTTGTTGAAAAACTCGTCGGCCCCTTTGTCTCCGGAATTTATGCCGGGGATCCCGAGAAACTGAGCGCCAGAAGCGCGTTCCCTTCGCTCTACGAAGCGGAAAAATCCGCCGGCAGCGTGATTCGCGGCCTGCTGCGCGGAGCCAAAAAACCGGGCCAGCCCACCGAGAAGCCCACCTTGCAAACTTTTCGCGACGGCAATCAAACCCTCATCGATGCCCTGGTCGCCAATCTCGGCTCCAAACTGCGGTGCGGAACCGAAGTTCGCCGCATCCGTCTCAGCGCTCCCACCACGACCAGTCGCGAATCTCCCGCAACCGCCTCCTCAGTTTTCGAGGTCACCCTCTCCATCGATGGCCACCAACAAACGCTCCAGGCCGATCGCCTCATCATTGCCACTCCCACTCAGCAAGCCGCCGCCCTCCTCCGTGAGCTGGACCCGCGATTCGAATCCTCCTTGCAACCAATTCAATACGCCCCGGTCGCAGTCGTCTCTCTCGGCTATCCGAAAACTGCCGTCCGCCACTCCCTCGAAGGTTTCGGTTTCCTCGTCCCCCGCTCCTCCGGCTTACGTATTCTCGGCACCGTCTGGAACTCCTCTCTCTTCCCCTGCCGCGCACCGGACGGCCACGTGCTCCTGACCAGTTTCATCGGAGGCGCACTGGCTCCCGAAGTCGTCACGCTCTCCGAGTCCGAAATCACCGCCGCTGTCCATCGCGAACTCGCTCCCATACTTGGCATTTCTCTCCAGCAGCCAACCTTCTCCCACGTCCAGTTGTGGCCCCGCGCCATTCCTCAATATCAGCTGGGCCACGCCCAGCACATTGCTCGACTCGCAGCGCTGCACGCGCAATATCCCAATCTGCATTTCACCGGCAATTACCTCCACGGCCCCGCAATCGGCGCGTGCATCGAACAGGCCTTGACCACCGCTCGCCAAGCAGGTACAAACTGAACGCCACATCTATGACACCAGCAACGCTCCTGCGTTCATCCACTCATCTCGGTATTCCGTATATCTTGGCAGGAGTAGAAGCTTAGCTCGTGTTCCTCGCGGCCATAAGCCACCTGGATGAGAGCGACGGGTCTCCCGACTCCGTGCTGTTGCGCGCGCTTCTTCAAAATGACGTGAATGCTTTTGAAACCTTGTACGACAAGTATTCCCGCATCGTTTATTCCCTGGTCTTGCGCATCCTGCAGCAAGCTGGCCCGGCGGAAGAAGTGGTGCAGGACGTTTTCCTGCAGCTCTGGCGCAACGCCGCGCAGTACGACGCTGCTCGCGGCCCCTTCGTACCCTGGCTGCTGACCCTGGCCCGCAACCGGGCTCTGGATACCCTGCGTCTCAAGAGCGAACGCCAGCGCCGTCTCGAAAATCAAACCGATGAACTTTTCTCGGTCGTCGTCGCTCCGCAGTACGAAAAAGAATTGGATGAAAAGCGCCGCGCCGAACGCATCCGCTCTCTGGTCGGCGAGTTGAATCCGCAACAAAAACGCGCTATTGAAATGGCTTATTTCCAGGGCCTAAGCCACAGCGAGATCGCCGCGGAGTTGCAGGAACCTCTGGGCACCGTAAAAAGTTGGATTCGCAACGGTCTGATTCGCTTAAGGGAAGGATTGCAGGCAACCTCGTGAGCAGCCACGACCAATTCCGGGAGTGGTACGAAGCCTACGCGCTTGGCGCGCTGGATGCGCCCGAACGCTCCGCGCTCGAAGCTCATCTGGCCACCGGTTGCAACGAATGCTCTCAGGCCATTGCCGAGGCCCGCTGGCTGGTTAGTCAACTGGCCTTCACCGCTCCCGATTCCGCGCCTTCCAACATGCTTAAGGGCCGCTTGATGCAAACCGTGCGCGCGGAAGCGAAATCTTCACCCGCCGCCCCTGCCGCGGTTACGGCTATATCCGCCCCGCGCATCCCCTATTGGCTCTCCGCGGGGATTGCCGCTTTGCTGCTCGTGACTTTGTATTCCGCGTGGAACGCCCATCGCCTGCAGGACGAATTGCGCGCCTCGCAAGCCGCCAACCAGCAGGCCACCGCGCAATTGGAGCAAGAACGCAACGCCGCGCAACAGAAACTTGCCGAGACAGAAAGCCAGATGGCCATGATGCATCGCGAAACCACCATCTTGACCGATCCCGCTTCCACCAAAATTATGTTGATGCCGCAAAAAATTCAGGCGCCTCAACTCGTCGCCATGTGGCAGCATCAGAACGGCATCGTGGTAGCCGGCCAAAAAGTTCCCATGCCCGGCCGCGATCGCGTCCTGCAGCTCTGGCTGATTCCCAAAGATCCCGCCGGCAAGCCTCTGCCTTCAGTAACTTTGCGGCCGGACGCCAACGGCCGATTTGTGATGGTTGTCGCGCACCCGCCCGATCCCAGCGGCATCAAGGCCCTCGCCATAACCGAAGAGCCCGCCGGCGGCAGCCCCCAGCCCACCAGCGCCATCCGCTGGGCCGGCAACATGACTTAATTTGATTTTTCGGAGATCGCTCGGAATAAATAGCTTGAGGAGTTATCTTCCGAATCGTAGTCGCAAGCGCGTTTTTCTGCGCTCCGCAGCCTCTCGAAACCGCCGCTTCTCATCCGGGGTTTTCAGTAACAACGGCCGCACCGCCTTGGGCTGCTTGGAGTGTTCATCGATAGCCACAAACGTCACATAAGCCGTGGTCGTATGTTTCCGCTCACCCGTCAGGATCTGCTCGGAATACACTTCCACCCCAACTTCCATCGAAGTGTGAAACACCCGGTTGACCTGCGACTTCAGAATCACCAATTCCCCGACATTCACCGCATTGCGAAAGTCGATGTAGTCCACCGAAGCCGTCACCACATAACTATTCGCATGCCGGCTGGCCGCCATCGCCGCCGCCATATCCACCAGGTGCATCACTTGTCCGCCCAACAATTTTCCCAGCGGATTGGTCTGCGCCGGCAGCACCACCTCGGTCATCTCCGACCGCGATGCGCTCACCGGTTTGGCCTTCAGCTTCGACCCTTCCATGTGCCTGGTCTCCTTCGCTCTCATTCCCCTCATTCGCCCTCGTGCGCTGCGGTTTTCGTTCCCGGCGTTCCATCCGTATACTACGGTAGCCACCATGACAGACCAAAAGAAAACCCGCCGGCAAGTGCTTGAAGCCTTCGTCGAGAAATCCCCAACCGACGCTTTTTCCCGCTACGGCCTGGCCATGGAATGCATGAGCAGCGGGGACGCTCCCGCAGCCCTCGCTCAGTTCGGCCTGCTTCTCGAGCAGCATGCCGATTACATTCCTGCCTACTTGATGTACGGCCAGCTATTGGTGCGCGAATCGCGGCCCGCCGACGCCCGGAACATTCTTTCCACCGGAATCGCCGCCGCCATCAAAAAAAACGACCAGCACGCCGCTTCGGAAATGGAAGCCCTGCTCAACGAGCTGAATTAGAGCTTCCCTCGCATTCTCGCACTTCACCTGTACCTCATCTGTCCTAACGTACAGTTGTAGTTCAGTGACACATCAGTATACTTGGCTGTGACTTCCGCGCCCAGTCTCGTATCCCGCATTCCGCGGTCTCGCCCATTGCTGCGTTCCCACCGACAGCATTTTCTCACCCACGTCCCTTTCCATTCGCGAAACTGTGTCTGCGAACGGAGCGCACCCCCCCACCCCCGGTATATTTTCAAAAGAGTGCGCAAGCCACAGAAACTAAAGGACATCCCAAAAAGTATGAAATGAAAGAGTGCGTAACTCGTTGAAAACAAACAAACGCTCTTGTCGCCATACCGCCTGTTTGTAGCCATAGCTGAGCAAAATGGGACGAGAGCAGTCGGGCCCGGTCACCGGCAACAGAACCAAATGCAGAAATCTGCAACAGCACATTCGAAGCCTTGGCAACGCTCAACCAATCTCACCTCTGCTCTACGCCCCGCCGCCCCTTATCGCCAGCAGAAACCCACCCCGTTCATCGATGCCCAATTAAAAAATTCAAAGGAATATGCCGCGCTCCTCGATAGGCTCTGGCCCTCCATCTGCATCCTTTTCTTCCCTCTGGTATCATCACCTATGGGACTCATGCGACCCGATCGCATTCCGCTTTTCCCCCTGAACGTCGTTCTTCTTCCCGGCGCCGAACTCCCTTTGCACATCTTCGAACCCCGTTACCGGGAAATGGTTCAGGTCTGTCTCCGCGACCAATCCGAATTCGGAATGGTTCTTTCCATGCCCACCGGTATCGCCCGCGTCGGCTGCACCGCCGAGGTTATGGAAGTGCTCCAGCGTTATCCAGACGGCCGCATGGACATCGTCACCGTGGGGCGCGTTCCGTTTCGTGCCGTCGAATTATTTACCCAAAATCCCTTGTTGGAAGGCTACGTCGACTATTTGGAAGATCGCGAAATCTCCGACGCGCCTCCCAATCAAGAACTGATAGACCTTTACGAAACCTGCCATACCTTGATTTTTGGCGATTACCCGAGGAACTTAACTCCCGAAGCCTGGCCCTCGCTTTCCTTTCACGTCGCCGGTGTTTTGCCAATGGACTTGCTCTGGAAGCAGCAACTTTTGGAACTTCGTACCGAATCGGACCGTCAGGAGCGTCTCATCAGCTATCTTCGCGGCTGGGCGCCGCATCTACAAAAAGAAGACTCCGCGCGCGCCAAATCGGCCGGAAGTGGACATTCGCTGAATTAAAAAAATGTTAGTTGGCGCGTTCCGTGCGCTTTTGACATCTGATGCACAATGCAAAACGTATCCTAATCTTGGGGCCCTATGAACGCTACGACACAGACCAAAGCTCTTTCGCAACATCCCAAGCCGCGCACGCTGGGTGAATTGAAAAGCATTCCCGATTTTGACGCCGGCGCCGTTTCTCGCTCCGTGAAGGACGAGATTCGCGGCAATCTCTTGCGCCTGATCGAACGCGGCGAGCCGCTCTTCCCCGGCATTCACGGCTACGAAGACACGGTGGTTCCGCAGATCGTCAACGCCCTTCTCTCGCGCCACAATTTCATCTTGCTCGGATTGCGCGGGCAAGCCAAGAGCCGCATCTTGCGCGGCCTCATCAACCTGCTGGATGCGGAGATTCCAGTGGTCGTCGGCTGCGAAATCAACGACGACCCCCTGAAACCCATCTGCCGCGCCTGCCGCGAAAAAATCGCCTCCGAAGGCGACAACACTCCCATTGCCTGGATGCCTCGCGACGCCCGCTATGTGGAAAAACTGGCGACTCCCGACGTCACCATGGCCGACATCATCGGCGACGTGGATCCCATTCGCGCGGCTCGCGGCGGCCGCGACCTTTCCGACGAATTGACCATTCACTACGGCCTGCTGCCTCGCGCCAATCGCGGCATTTTTGGCATCAACGAATTGCCCGACCTCGCGGGAAAAATCCAGGTCGGTCTCTTCAATATCATGCAGGAAGGCGACATCCAGATTAAGGGCTACCCGCTGCGCCTGCCGCTGGATGTTTTGCTGGTCTTCACTGCCAATCCCGAGGATTACACCGCGCGCGGCAAAATCATCACCCCTCTTAAAGATCGCATCGGCGCCGAAATTCGCACCCACTATCCTTCGAGCGTCAGCGAAGGCATGGTCATCACCGCTCAGGAAGCCTGGGTGCAACGTACCGCGGGCCGCAGCATTGAAGTTCCCAGCTATTTGCGCGAAGCCGTGGAAGAAATTGCCTTTCAGGCCCGCGAAGACAAGCGTGTCGACCGCCGCTCCGGCGTCAGCCAGCGACTGCCCATTACCACCCTGGAAAGCGTGGTCAGCAGCGCCGAGCAGCGCGCCGCGCGCACAGGCGAAAAGAGCTCATTCGCGACCGTCGCGGATATTTATTCCGCCCTCCCGGCCATCACCGGAAAAATGGAGCTGGAGTACGAAGGCGAATTGAAAGGCGCCGACACCATCGCCCGCGAACTGATTCGCACCGCCGTAGGCCGGGTCTTCACCAAATATTTTGGCGACGTAAACTTTCAACCGGTCATTCAATGGTTCGAGCTGGGCGGCGAATTAAAGCTTCCCGAACATGCCGGCACCGACGAGCGGTACCGCCAATTGTCAAAAATCCAGGGCCTCAGCGAAGAAACCAAACGCATCGGTGCCAACGACCCCAAAAATCATGGCGCCGTTGCTGCCGCGGCGGAAATGATCCTGGAAGGTTTGTGGGCTCACCGCCGGATTGGTCGCAGCGAAGAGCGCGGCTACTACGCCGAGAAACAAAAACCGCAGGAACCCCGCGAGCCGCAATCGCCGCGCGGACCGCGGCGCCAATTTAATTGAACCACCGGCGTCATTTATAAATCGCGAGTCGCTGTTATCAGCAACAGAATTAATCCGTTGGGCCGAGGACGCACATGAAAGTAATTCGCTATGGCAAATATGTTGGAGAACCGGCGGACGCCGTCGACATCGACGAACTCGTCAAGCGCATGGGCGATTTTTTCTTGCAGAGTGGGTTTGAATCCCAGTTCTACGGCCTGTCCGAACTCGACAACGAACGCTCCATGGAATCCCTCAAGGAAGCTATCCTCCGGGCGCTACAGGAAGGCGACTTGCTGCCTGAAGACGCCATGAGCGAAGAGTTGCGCAAAATGTTGCAAAGTCCCAACGCGCAAAACAGCCAGGCAGTAAAGGATTTGATCGAAAAATTGATGGAGCGGCTGGCTCAGGAGGGCTTCATCAATCCGCAGCAGCCTCCGCAGATTACGCCGCCGCATCAAAACTCCGCTCGCCCCAGTTTGGGCGAGCCCCAGGATCGCCAAACCGAAGCGCGCTTCGAAATTACCGACAAGACCATCGACTTTCTCGGTTTCAAAACTTTGCAGGACCTGATGGGCTCCATGGGCCGCAGCAGTTTCGGCCGCCACGATACCCGCGACCTGTCCACCGGCGTCGAATCCGGCGGCGTTTCTCGCCCCTATGAATTCGGCGACACCTTGAACATGGACGTCAGCGAAACACTCTTCAACGCAGTCCGACGCGAAGGCTGCAAAGTTCCCATCGAGATGACTTACTCCGACTTGATGGTGCACCAGTGCGAATATCACAGCTCTTGCGCCACCGTGCTGCTGCTGGATTGCAGCCACAGCATGATTCTCTACGGCGAAGACCGCTTCACGCCCGCCAAACGCGTGGCCATGGCTCTTTCGCATTTAATCCGCACTCAATATCCCGGCGATACTCTTAGCCTGGTGCTTTTTCACGACAGCGCCGAAGAAGTGCCCCTCGGCGAACTTGCTCGCGTGCAGGTCGGACCGTATTACACCAACACTCGCGAAGGTTTGCGCATGGCCCAGCGCATTTTGCTGCGCCAGAAAAAAGACATGCGTCAGATCGTCATGATCACCGACGGGAAGCCTTCAGCGCTCACCCTTGAAGATGGCCGCATCTATAAAAACGCTTTCGGTTTGGACCCCTTCGTCGTCGGCCAGACCCTCGAAGAAGTGAACAAGTGCAAGCGCGCCGGCATCATGATCAACACCTTCATGCTGGCCACCGACTACAGCCTCGTCCATTTCGTCCAGAAGATCACCGAAATGTGTCGCGGCAAAGCGTATTTCACCACGCCCTATAATCTTGGCCAATACCTGCTGATGGATTATATGCAGCGCAAAACGAAACAAATCCACTAGCTCTCTGCGCCAGGTTCCAACCTGCGTTAAACTATATTTATGGGAATCTTGCGGCGGCTTTCCCGCTGGGTAGGTTCAGGCCAACACATGACCACGATCGTTGCCGGGCAGAAAGTCCCTGAGATTCAAATTGAAATCGCTCGACGGAACCGCTTATTCGCTGGCGGAAACGCTGAAGCGCGGTCCGGTGTTTGTGTCTTTCTTTAAAGTTTCCTGCCCGGTTTGCCAATTCACATTCCCATTCCTGGAGCGGCTGTACCAGCGCTACGGAAAGGGCGAGGTCACGTTCCTCGGAATTTCACAGGACAACGCTTCCGCCACCAAGGAATTCGCCACCGAATACGGCGTTACGTTTCCCATCCTGCTCGATGCTGCCGGCTATCCGGCTTCCAACGCGTACGGCTTGACCAACGTCCCCACCACTTTCCTGATCGACACCGACGGCACCACGAAGCTCACCTGTATGGGCTTCAACAAAAGCGATCTGGAAGCCATGGCCGCTGATCTGTCGGCCCACAAAAAAATTCCGCCCGCAGCGCTCTTCCGCCCCGACGAATCCGTTCCCGCCAACCGCCCTGGTTGAGGATCCAAAAACTAGGTCGGTCGACCTGGAAAAATCTCAGCGAACTCCAATCTCTGCGAGCACAATTTCAACGAGCTCCAATTTCAACAAACTCCAAGCTCTCCTCCCACAAGCCTGACACCGCAACTCTCACACTACTTCCCTCTCCAGCCATTCCTTCTTATGCTTCGCCGGCCGCTTCCGCTTGTCCTCAATTACTTTGGTGCTGGCGGGCGCAACTCCGGACTTTCGCGCCGCTCGCCGCGCTTCCGTGCCCTTGTCGAATTTCTTCTTGCGCGTTTTCTTCATTTCAGTTGCATTACTCCTGGTGCTGTTCGTAAGCTCTTGCCGGACGATTCTACGATTCCCGGAGCCCCAGTGAAAAAACTTTCTGCGCTAGTCATTCTGTGCCTGGCATTTGTCCTCGCACTCAAATCAGAGGTGCACGCGCAAACACCCGCGGAAACCAAGCCCGCCGCTACCGTCGCCATCCTGGCGGGCCGTCTCATCGACGTGCGCACCGGCCACGTTGCCACCAATCAATACATCATCGTGGAAAAAGACCGCGTCGCCCGCGTCGTGTCCGCACCTCCCTCAGGAATGAAACTCATCGATCTCTCCAAGTACACCGTGGTCCCCGGCCTCATCGATTGCCACGCCCATCTCCTGGGCGATCCCAAAGATCAATCCGCCATGTCCGGCCTGCGCATGTCCTCGGCGCAGGGGGCCATCTGGGGCGTGCACAATCTCACCATCTGGCTCGATCACGGCTTCACCGCCCTTCGCGACGCTGGCGAATCCGACATCGGCTACGGCCAACTGGCATTGCGCAACAGCATCGAGAAGGGTCTCATCCGCGGTCCACGAATGGTTTCCGCAGGCAATTTCGTGTCTCTCAACGGCGGCCACGGCGACGCCGATCTTCTGGCGCCAGATAAATCTTTGCCGCACGCCGTTAACATTGCCGACACCGTCGACCAAGTCAGCATCGCCGTGCGCCGCGACATCAAATTCGGCGCCGACTGGATCAAGCTCATGGCTACCGGCGGAGTCATGGATCCCATCAGCGATTACACGGTGCAGGAGTTCAGCCAGGAGCAGATGGCCAAAGCCGTTGAGGTTGCTCACCGCGCCGGCAAAAAAGTTATGGCCCACGCCGAAGGCTCCGAGGGCATTAAAGCTGCGGTCCGCGCCGGGGTCGATTCCATCGAGCACGGCACCGTGCTCGACGAGGAAGGCGCCAAGCTCATGGAGCAGCGCGGCACCTGGCTGGTTCCTACCCTTTTTTGCTTCCAGCACGACATGGAAACTGGTCTGTCGCAAGGGCCGCGATCCCGCCAGCTTTGCAAAGGGCGTGGCCATCATCAAGGAACAAGGCCCGGCCTTTAAGCGGGCGCCTCGATCATCATTTGAAAATTGCCTACGGCGTGGCGATGACGACGTGGATTTCGTTTCCAAGGAATTTGGCGCCCTGGTTCGCGGCGGCATGACCCCGATTGAAGCGTTGCGCGCCGCTACCATTAATGGCGCCGAACTCCTCGGCCGCACCAAAGATATCGGCACCATCGAGCCCGGTAAATACGCGGATATCGTCGCAGTAGATGGCGATCCGCTCTCCGACATCAATGTGATGGAAAAAGTTACGTTCGTGATGAAAGGCGGCGAAGTTTACAAATCCGTCGCCCAGTAGTCCGACGCGGGAATCTAAAGTCGATGTGTGAAAGTCGAGATTCCAAACCTCAAAGTTTAGAGTTTCAGTTCAAAGCTTAGAAGTTAAAGGAAACTTGCAGGTCAATTCGCCGGTTGGCTGTGGCCGTGGCGCCCATACCGCTGGCTAGTCCATTCGACTGTCCAAACAGCGGCGAACTCAAATTCCCAATCGGCAGCGCCAGATTCACATTGTTGAAAATATTTCGCGCCGCCACGCTGAAGGTTACGATGTAGCGGTGGTTGGTACTTCCCGCGTCCGGACCGCCTCCTCCGCCGCGGCCACCGAACCCTCCGCCTCCCCGGCCTCCACCACCGGGTCCGCCCGGACCGCGTCCAAACACTCCACCGGCTCCGGGACCGCCCGCTCCCGTGTTCGTAGCCTCGGCTTTTTTTCCGAAGCCGAAACTTTTGCTCAGCCGCACATTCAAACTGAAACGTCCCGGACCGGTCAAATAATTAACCGGCACCAAAGTTTCGCCCGGCTGCGGCACCAGATCGAAGGAACCGTACCGGTTGGTCAGCACGTTTGCGGGAATGGAGTTGGCGCTCGCAAATGCCGGCCGGTCATTGAAGATCGAATCGCCGTTCAGATCCTGTCCAGTAACCACGTTGTACGGCAGCCCCGAGCTCGCGACCATGAAAGGACTCAACCGAAACGCATACGGCAATCCAATCGTCCCGCCAAAAAAAACGCGGTGGCGGATATCGAACGCTGACCTTCCGTAATCCAGGCTGATATTGTTGGCGGCGGATGGGAAGCTGGACGCTCCCGCTCCCGTATCGCTGTTGGCATAATTCAATGTGTAATATCCGAAGAGGGAAAGCTTCGTTCCCAAACGAACGCTGCTGTTGATGATCAACTGGTTCTGCTTGAACACCCCTTCGGACTGGTACTGGTAAATATTGTCCGACGTTCCCAACGGCCGCGGCGCCACGGACGCATCGCACGGATTTGTGGAGCACTCCGGGGGATTGATATTTTCCGTGAAAAACTGATGGGTCCCCCGCGAAGTCAGGTAAGTCACCGACAAATTCGCGTTCTTGGTTAACTGGCGCTCCACGCTGATGCCCGTCTGCATGATCATTGGTGTCCGGAGGTTGGGATTCGCGCGGTAAATGGTCGGCGCCGTGGCTCCGCTGGGCAGCGTCGCGGGATCCGGGGTATCGGTCAGAAAAAATGCCGGGTTGGTCACCAGAAATTGTTGTTGGGTAATGCCATTCAGCCGCTGTTGCTGCAACGCCAAGTCATAAGTGAACCGGTCATAAAATATTCCAAATCCCGCGCGCACCACGATTTTAGGCGCGGCGTTTTTCGCTTTGGCACCCAAGCCCCAGGCAAATCCAATTCGCGGCGCCAGGTCCGCATGATCCCCGAGATTATTCTGGCTTTCAAATCGCAAACCATAACTCAGCGTCATATTGGGCCGCAGATGAAAATCGTCTTGCACATAAAGACCGGCATCGAAATACGTGACGTCCGCGCTGGCACTCCCGGCAGTCACGGAATATTGGCTTGCTCCGCCGCCCATCGCCTGGATTTGGGCAAACGAAAGTCCATTCGCCAATCCCTGCTGAGTAATCTGGTAGGCCTGCAGCCCGCTGATAATCGGGCAAGAACCTAGCGTAGGGTTGGCCGCGCAATTGGGATCCTGCCGCGAGCCAAACGTAAAGTTGCCGTTGAAATTTGACGTCTCGGTGTCGGTGTCACGGTTGGCCCGCAAGCGAGCTCCAAATTTCAGGAAATGTTTGCCCAGCGCCATGGAGGTGTAATTCTGGAATTCGTAGCGGTCCAGAATGTCGTGCAACGTTCCCTGGCTGCTGCCGCCGTCGATGAACGCCTGTTGCACGTCGATGGTGGGAGCCGTACTCAAAGGCGACTGGTTGGAGGTCTCGCGAATAAATTGAAAGCGTGTCTCGTTAATAATTTTGGGCGTCAGAATCTGGGTGTCGCTCACTTGCAGGGTCTGCTCCGTCTCCAGCGAGTTGTAGCCGGTTGATGGCAAATCGAACAGCCCGATTCCGTTATTATCCTGGCGGTTGCGCTCGTACTGGTAGCGCGCCGTGAAAGTATTGTTTTTGCTTACCTGATAGTCGAATCGCGGGCTCAGATTGGTGCGCACCCGCGGATTCGCCACCGCATCGCTGAAAGGGATCACATTAAAATTGGGATCCAGAATGGTGGCACTCACAATCGCAAGATCGTTGATGTCGCGCCGCTCGAAATTGAAAAAGAACGAGGATTTCTTGGTGATGGGCCCGCCGATGCTGCCGCTGAATTGCGTGGAGTCGTAGCCCGGGGCTTCCGTGCCCGGAGGAATAACTTCG
Source organism: uncultured Acidobacteriota bacterium (assembly GCA_963732705.1). Classification (GTDB taxonomy): domain Bacteria; phylum Acidobacteriota; class Terriglobia; order Acidiferrales; family UBA7541; genus Acidiferrum. The sequence continues at coordinate 74,284 of CAVTAN010000005.1, forward strand.
AAAGGATTTCGCGAGTTGAACCCCGCCGTGTTTCCCGTTAAAAATAATTGCCCGTGAAATTTATCCGTCCCCGGCTTGGTAAAAATCTCAATCCGCCCATAACCCAGCTTGTCGTATTCCGCGGAAAACGGGTTCTGGTTGATGCGGATTTCGCGGATCGAAGCCTTCGGCGGCAACTGGCCGCCGGTGAATCCGTCGATGTAAATCTGCCCGCCGTTGGGTCCCGCGGATGGCCCCGCAAGCGCCTGCAATTCCGATTGCAGTTCGTCGGGGTCGTCCGACAGCGCTTCCAGATCTTTATCCTTCAGAATGATGGCGCCGGCATTATTTTGGGGATCCACGCTCAACTGCGTCGGAGAATCCTCCACGTGAATTTCCAGCTTCTGCTCTTCGAGTGTCAACGCCACTTTGAGGGTTTGCACTTGCCCGGCCTTCACCGCCACATTGGCGGCGGTGAACAGGCCGAATCCTTGGGCCACAACTTTTACGGTGTAGTTTCCCGGAGCCAGTCCGGCGGCTTCGTAGAAACCATCTTTGTTGCTGGTGAAATCCAGCGACTTGCCATCCGGCGCAGTCAGCAAAACTGCCGCCCCAGCCACCGTTCCGCCGGAAGGATCGGTCACTTGCCCGCGTATCGTGCCGGTCGACGGCGCTTGCGCGAACGAGGGACCGGTCGTTGCGGTCATCAAGACGGCAAAAACAAAAATAGCCAGGTATGCAATCCGTGCTGTCATCAACTCTCCACGCGTTGTTGGTATTGCTGATATGCCAGGTTTACTGGCCGCCCGCTTCCCCGCCGGGCGCCCCGCTCAAACTCCAGGGAGACAGGATCGAAGATGCGCCATTCGGCGAGCCTTGCAAAATCGGCTCGACTCCCGCCAGCAGAATAATCGCGGTAATTCCGTTGGTGCTTTCTTCCGTGCCCACCAGCATCACTGCGTCGCCTTTTGCTAAATCGGCGATTGTGGAGGCAGGCATGCGCAAAATCATCTGTTGCAAATCCATCGTGCCGCCGCCAGCACCGCCGCTTCCAGTGGAACCGAAACCCCTGACGCTCCCAGAACCCTCTCCTCGGGTTCGCCCTTGTCCGTTAGCTTCACCGGCGCCGGCCTGCCTTCCAGTGGATTGCCCAGTTGCCGGCGTGACCGAATCTTTCGCGGTCGGCGCAGACCGTGCGCCGCCAGCGGCATTGCCCGCGGCCTGATCCCCACCTGGCGCGCCACTTCCCGCATTTAAACGCTGGGCGATGCGCTGGGCCATCGCCGCGGGTAGCTTGCGCAACTGCGATTCCGAGGTGACTTTCACGGTGATTGTTTTCTTGGTGGCCAAATCATGCACCGTGATGGTGCCTTGCCCGCTATCCAACGAAGAAATGGTTCCTGAAATATTTCGGAAACTGCCCGAGACCACTTCCGTGGCGGTCAGCTCGCTGCCGTCCGCGTTTTTTTCTCCGCGCGCCCGCACTTGGTCGCCGGGCCGGATTTGCTCCAGCGGCGCAGCTTTCGCGTCGTCAAACTTTACCGAACCGGGGGCGTAGCGGCGAAGCACCGTTTGCGCCGAAATGCGCACGATCACGGTTTTCTTTTCTCGCAACGACGGCACGGTCACGCTGATGGCCTGGCCCGGCGCATCCACGCTGTTCACCAGGCCTGCCACGCCGGACTTTTGCCATTCGTCCCGCTCGTGGCTTTGTTTATCCGCGATGTCGGCTTTCTTCATCGCCACGATCGAAGCGGCTGCAAAGGTCTTGCCGTCTTCGCTGGGCTTTCCGCGCACCAAAATGCGGTCGCCAACCTGTAAATCGGTCAGCGCCATTGCTTGCGCGTCCTTCAAATCCTTCTGACCAGGAGCGATGCGGACGATGTTAGTGGAGTCCCGAACGTCAACATGTACTTCGGCGCCCGCATCGCTGGTTAATACCAGAGTATTCCCCGAAATCGACTTAATGGTTCCCAACGCCGGTGGAGTTTTTGTGCCGACTACCGGACCCTTAGCGGTGTCCTGCGCCGCAGCGACAGAACGCACAACGCCGTAGTTTGCCGCGGCAGTAAGCGTCAGGCCGGTTATTGCGAGCGCGCGCAAAAATGCTCGAGATCCGCTCCATCTTTTCTTTGCAGCACCGTTCGCCAACTTCATCGATTGTTCCTTACCAGCACACCTACTTTAAAACCAAGTGTGTTTTATAACTTAGACGCCTGCTTCGCTCCGAAGCGTTTCAAGCTGTTCTCAAGAAAATCAGCCTGGAAAAGACTCGAGCAACACGCTGCACCTCATTTTATTTTCCGCTAATTCCGCAGCGCCCGGCTCATTTATTCTCAAGTCCGGCACATGCGATACCTGCCCATGCCAAGGGCGGCGGTAAAAATCTCGCCCTTGACGATGAACCTCGTCTTGGTTCATCTTGACGCTACTCTTTTGTCCCACCAAGAGGGAGAACACCATGAAGAAGCTTATGTTCGCGCTCCCATTCGTGGCATGCGCGCTGGGCTGCGGCAGCGGTTCGCAGTCCACGTCGGCGATGCCGCAATATGGACGCATTTCGGTTTCGCCCAATGCCACACTGCAGCATTGCATCGGAACCGGCCCGGGCCTATCGCCGCAGAAAATCGGACCGTCTCCGGCGACGATGAATTTTTGCCGGCAGTTGCCCGGCTGGGATTTATATGAACAAGCAGGCCAGCGTTTTCAAGCTGGAGATCACGCCGGAGCCGCCAAGCTGGCCATAAGTTCCGCTAAAGCGGGAAATCCCCTGGCGCAAGTTCGCCTGGCCATGTTGTATGAAGCGGGCGACGGCGTTCCGCGGGACAAAAAAGAATCTTTTGCGTGGTATCTTCGCGCCGCTCAAGCCGGCGAGCCCGGCGCACAAGCGGAGGTCGGCGGCTACTATGAAGAAGCCGACCAAGTCGCTGAGGATTGGTACGCGGCGTCGCAGTGGTACCAGCAAAGCGCCAACCAGGGCTGGGTCAAAGGCGAATTCGCGCTCGGCCGCTGCTACGAGTTCGGCATCGGGGTCCCGCAGAACCGCCCGAACGCCATCTATTGGTTCAAGAAAGCCGGCGCCCACGGCATGGCCAAAGGCGACTATTTCGCAAAATGGCTCAGCGATCCCACTAACAACATCGGCTTCCGCAATAACGACGAGCACAACCTGGTCACCGCTGGGAAATTGCGTTTTGGTTTGGGCGCCGACGACCCGGCGGGAATCACGTTTCGTAATTCCGCGCAACGCACTCGCTGGTTGACCGGCTTGCGCAACCAGGTGGATAAGAGTGAAGCGGAGACCTTTTGGAACATGAACAAAAGTGCTTACGATAGCTGCCGCTCTTCTGGCGGAGAGAATTGTCTGACTCCGGGCCCCAAGCCCGGGCAGTGAGTTTTTGCTGAGCACATTTTAATGTGCGGTTCAGAGTGACCGGCGAATAAAAACTCGCTTATCTTCGTCACGACAGTGCTTACGATGCTTAAGTCCGCTCCACCTCGAATTCAATCTCGGTGGACAAAACAAACGGGGACTCCGCTGGTGGCTGGCAAGGGATTTCCTCGGCCAGATCGGCGACCTGCAGACTCAAATTTCCGGGGTTGGTGGCGAAACTCATGCACGTTTCCATGTCGATGATGCCGGCGCGAAGCAACTTCTCCAGCTCGCCATCAAAGTATTGCATCCCTTCGGTGGAGCCATCGCGCATGGCATCGATCAGCGTCTTTCCGTCCGCGTCTCCCTTCGCGATGTATTCCTGGGTGCGCAGCGTGGCCTTCAATATCTCGAAGATGGCTACCCGCCCGCTCTGGTCCTTGCGGGGGATCAGCCGCTGGGCCACGATGTAGCGAAACGATTTCGCGAAACGGCTGCGAATGGCTTGTTGCTCGTTTCCACTGAACACCCCCACCATCCGTTCCATGGTCGCCGAGGCATCCACGGTGTGCATGGTGGAAAATACCAGGTGGCCGGTTTCCGCAGCTTCCAGCACAATTTCAATGGTTTCTTTGTCGCGCATTTCACCGACGAGGATTACGTCCGGCGACTGCCGGAGAGCGGCGCGCAGGGCGGTATCGAAGCGCGGCGTATCGGCGTGCAGTTCGCGCTGATGGATCACGGACTTTTTGTGTTTGTGCGCGAATTCGATGGGATCTTCGATGGTCAGGATGTGGTACGACTTCTGCGCATTGATATGGTCCAACAGGGCCGCCAGCGTCGAAGACTTCCCTGACCCGGTCGCGCCGGTAACCAGCACTACCCCGTTTCTAAGTTCCGCGATGTCCAAAAACTGCGAAGGCAAACTTAAAGAAGCCAGGCTGGGTATTTGCGTGGGCACCATGCGCATTACGATTACGCAGGTCCCCCGCTGCCGAAAGATATTTACGCGCAACCTGGCGACCGCCGGAACGCTGTAAGACACGTCGCAGGATCCCTCAGCCTCCAGCGTTTGCTCCGCGAAGTGATTCGTTCCGATGATGTCCGCGGCCATTTGCTTGATTTCTTCCGCCGAGAAGGTATCGATACCCGGCACCCGCACGGGCGCGATTTTCCCATGCAGCTTCACATGCGGGCAATGACCCGGCGACAAAATCAGATCGCTGCCGTTGCCGGAGGCGATTAACAGACTGGAAATAACTTCCGAAGTGGACATCTTGGCTTCGCGGTTTCTGGCCGTCTGCAAATCCAAGGTAGAGTCCTCGCAATCGTAAGCGCAACGAATACCGTTTGGCACGGGCTCGCTCAGAGAAATCTCAGCACGATCAGCGCCGGATTAAACGTGCCTGGATTAGGATTGTTTAAAAAAGGGAGCGAATCAGCGTGGCGACCACGGAGGTGTGCTCGCGGCAAAGAAGATGTTTGACCCTATTACGGTAGAGGCGGCAAGAAGCGAATCACGAACTGGGACAGTCCGGTGCAGAATGGAACAGCGCAGGACCGGAAGCCCGTGCTTTACGGAATCGCGTGCCGTGTCAATCGGTCGTTTTTTTGCTCGTCGGCGCTGACGCAGTGCTGGATGGCGGGAATCATTTCGCTATAAAGATTCATTTTATCCAGCAACTGGTCGGCGCCGTAGCTTTCCGCCAGGGCCTTGGCGTCATCGTCGTTCGAAAAGGACACCGCCAAAACATGCTTGACCGTGGCCAATTCAGACTTTACGAACTCGGGCGTAAAATCGCCGCACTGCGGCATATGCAGGTCCAGCAGCAACACGTCGGGATGCAGTTTCCCAAGCATCTGGATGGTGGCAGCAAAGGTCTCCGCTTCGCCCACAATCTCGATTTCGGAGTTTTCTTCCAACAAGTGGCGCATGGCCGACAGCATGCAATCACTGTCGTCGGCAAGTAACAGTCGGACGGACATGTCGGCCTCCTTGGACGGCAAGGGACACCGGATATCATCTGGGTTATACCAAAGCTGTTATCCACGGCCAAATATTATTTTTATGTTGGCTGGCCTACCGAAGGCCGGAACCATCCCCATCGCTTGTCGCAGTCCGTTCCGACTTTGCGCTGGCGGCTAGACAACCAGGCAGTTCCCTTGACCGCAGGTCTCTGCGGAAATACCATGCATCAAGGTACACTCGGGCTCGCGGTGAACTTCAGGAGTTATCGATGCCCTGTTGCATTCGCTACCTAGTCGCGCTTTCCCTGGTCGCCACTCTTTCAGCGCCTCCGTCTTTTGCTTACCAGGCGGTGCTTTCCGACCAAGCGGTTCGGGAAGCCTATTTTCTGGGCCAGCGTCACGACGAATCCCTATCTCAATTTCTGGACAAGTACGCTCAGCATCTGCTGGCCCCCAAGTCCGGGCCGTACATTTCCAGCATTTCTTTTTCTGACCCCATTCGCACAGCTTGTCGCACTCTCCAGCAGCCACATGGGCGGCTATAGCGCTCAGCAAGCCGAACTCGATCACCGAGGCCAAAAGGAGATCGTTCGCATTCTGGTGGAAATCGAGCTAACGACTTCCTACTCCGCCTTCCAAGCGCCGCCGTCGGATTCTTCCGCGAAATCTTCCGCCCAATCCATCCCGCGCTCCGATGATTTTTGGCGCGACTTCCGAGTGCAAATTAACGACGGCGAGCAGGCTATGGATCCTGTAACTCCCCACGGTCGAGCCAAGTTCGCGTGCGGCGATAACGGACCTTGCTACCTATCCGGCGCTACAGTCGAGCTGCAGGTGCCCTCGGATGCGTTCACGTCGGACTCCGTGACGATTCAGGTGGTACCTCCTGAAGGCGCTGCAGTGGCCGCCACGTTCCTGGTTAATTCCCTGCGCTAATTTTTTGAAACGGCCGGTTGGAAATAAATTCCCCGCAGCTCAGGATTCGAAGGCACATTTTCTCATTTTAAAGTTAGGAAGGGCGGACTTGAGATTCGTGGCCGCGGATGGTTATTGCGAGAGCAGATACAGGTCGGCGTGGCCGCTGGGGCGGGCGTACACTACGGTGCTTAAATCGCGAGAAAAATCGTAGGCGTTCCCGCCGGCAATCAGCGGAAAAGCGAAGGGCAGCTTTAATGCGACTTGGGGAGCGCCCACGGCTTTGCCGGCAGCCCATTTCTGCCGGAAGATGGTTACATCTTTTTTGCCGGGCAAGGCGTATAAGAAAGACTTTTCGTCTTTTTCGATATTTACTCCGAAGGTCACTACTCCGGGAACCAGCAACGTGCAGCTGCGATCGCTCAGCGAGAAGGCATAAATTCCGACCTTGTCGCCGGCGGCGATCAAACTAAGCAAAAATTTCCCATCCCCCGAAGCGTCGAACGCGAAACCGCAACTCTCCGTCAGTTTCTCAGGCTCCGATCCCTCCACGCTTTCCCGCCAGATGGACCCGGACTTGGCTCCCCTTTCCCAACCATTGATGAACACCGATTTCTGGTCCGTAAACCAACCGAGGGCCTGCGGGGTGGTAGCGTTTCTCCACTTCAGGTTGTGCAATCCGGTGCCGTCCGGGTTCGCGAGATACAGTTGCGCTTGCTTACCTGGCTCCTCGGTAAAAAACGCAACTCGGGAATTATCCGGCGACCAGAAGCCGGTGGCCACCGACACCGCCTGGGCCAGCCGGGTCTTGTTATTTCCGTCGATGTCGGCCACCCATAACTCGCTGCGATCGGGCGAGGGCAAGGTGACATACATCAGCCGTTTTCCGTTTTTCGAGAGAACCGGTTGGGTTCCGTTTTCCCCAGAAATATCGACGGATTGTTTGGTACGGGTACTGTAAACGGTCAGGTAGCCGGTGGCTTTTCCGTTCACCAGGTACAGGCCGTGCCCTGCGGGATCCGGCAAGGGCGAGTGGTCCGGCCCAGGACCAAATGTGACCTGGGTCAGCGATTTATCCGCCAGCGTCAACTTCCATATATTCGTCAACCCATTCATAGTGCGACTGAGCAAAATGGTTTTGCCCGGCTCCTGCCACACGAAGCCAGTCGGATTTCCCTGTATGCGGATCAATTCTTCGGCGGATTTTTTCTGCGCGTCGGCGGTGAAGACCTGCACTCCCTCAGTGGAAGAAATCCCGCTGGCGGTCACCACTAACAAGTGTTGACCATCGGGATACGGGAGAATCCGCGATATCCCTGACGATTGCGGATCCAACATGAGCACCGACTCCTCGCCCATACCGGTGCGGTCGGCCCGGTATACCGTTTTACTGTTCGCTTTCGCGTAGTACAGGGACTTGCCATCCGCCGATGGCGCCAGCGCGTAGCCGGCAACGATGCGCTTGGAACTGCCTCCCAGCGTGGGCACTGCCCAGGTTTCGTCTCCCCCGAAAACCCGCCGGTAGTAAATCTCCGTGCCGTCGGCGGAAAAATTCGAGACAAATTTGTCGGTCTCGTCGTTGGTGAGTTGCAGCGCTTCGCCGCCCGAAGCGAGCATCAGAAAAATCTGCGAGACTCCGGCAACCGGGGAGCTGAAGGCTATGGTGCGGCCGTCGGGCGAAAGGCGGGCCTGGTCCATGGGTTTATCCCAATGACTGATTTGCACGATAGTGGCGGGTCCTGGCAGATGCTTGGAACCTGCGCCGAAGTGGTAGGCCGAGTAGCTTACTGCGGCGATGATTGCTATGGCCGCCGCCAAACCCAGCCACAACATCTTGCTGCTGGTTCCGGCCTTAGCGGCATGGTCTGATGCCGCACGCGCGTCGCTTTCCGACGCCGCTACGGCTTCCTGGGCCGCGGCTTTCCCGGAACTTGACAGCCTTCCGGAATCGGTGTCTCTCCGCAGCCGCTTTAAATCCGACTGCATGTCCGCGGCGGATTGATAACGCAGCCCGGCGTCCTTCTCGATGGCTTTGTTGATGATGCGTTCCAGCTCCGGGGGCAATTCCGGATTCATGCGCGCCACCGGAGTGGGGGTACCATCCAGAATTTCCTTGAAGATCACGCCGGAAGTTTCGCCGCGGAAGGGCAGCTTGCCGGTGGCCATTTCGTAGAGCACCGCGCCAAAGGAAAACAGGTCGGTGCGCGCGTCCAGATCTTTTCCGCGCACTTGCTCGGGCGACATGTAGGCCACCGTGCCCAGGGTGCTTCCCGGGCTGGTCAGCTGCTCGTCGTCGCCTCCCAAGGTGGCCATGGTGGCCACGGTTTGCGGGGTGCTTTTTGGCGCTCGTACTTTGGCCAGGCCGAAATCCAGAATTTTGGCGTGACCTTTTTCCGTGACAAAAATATTGGCGGGCTTGATGTCGCGGTGCACTATTCCTTTGGAGTGGGCCGCGTCCAGTCCGGCGGCGATTCCGATGGCCGCTTCCAGCAATTCTTCGGTCTCCATGGACCGGCCAGAAATGGCGTGCTTCAGGGTTTTCCCTTCCAGGAATTCCATGGCGATGAAAGCCTGGCCGCTTTCTTCGCCGATGTCGTAAATGGTGCAGATGTTTGGATGATTCAGCGCCGAAGCCGCTTGGGCTTCCCGTTTGAAGCGCGCCAAAGCCTGGGCGTCACTCGCGACCGCCTCGGGCAGGAATTTGAGCGCCACGAAACGTAGCAGCCGGGTGTCCTCCGCCTTGTACACCACGCCCATGCCGCCTCCGCCGAGGCGCTCCAGGATGCGGTAATGAGATACGGTTTGGCCGAACAGCGGCGAGTCGTTATCCATGAGTTGCGCACATTTTAGGTGGAGAGCTGGGTTCCGTCAACGCACCTGCAGCGTCCATGATGGTGAAACGCCGTATCTCTTTTGCCAAGCTTTAGCGGGCGAGTTGATTAGTCGAAGTTACGCTAGAGTTTTAGCAGGCATCCAGCACTATCGATGGCCAGGTGTGGACCGGGTAATACCGACAAACATAGGCGCGTGATGACGCCGGCTGTTTACCGATAAATATGTCATGAACGCAACTATCTTGCCGACGGCATGACAACTTGCCATTGCATGGTGTCATTTCCGATCAATTGGGGCGCGAAGGTTATGCATTTCCCGCGCGATTTGACTTCAAAATAGGCGACAACGGGAACGGCCGTGACAGTAACTTTGTATTCGACGTGGAAGGTCAACCTTTCCACGGCTTCATCGTTAAGCGAGACTGCCCCTGCAGGAAAGCGAAGATCCCCATCGACTCTACGATGGTAGATGCCCGCCGGCACTGTTTCATCGAAGAACTTCATCAAGTCCTCGTGACATACTTCCTTGCTCCATTCCAGCAGATGCGTTCGGAGATGAGCGGGCTCACCGAAGCATTTTAAGTTTGCCGTATCTATAATCACGGGCTTGGGGTCCAAACGCAAACTTCCTGGTTTCAACACGGTAACGTCGAGCTTAGTCATCTCCGGTGTTCTGGTAAAAAACTGAAACACCTCATCCCCGCTTTGGAGATTGTGTTCTGCCGCAAGCAGTAACGTAACCCTGGGATCTTGTTTCGCTTGGTTTACGGCGTCGGAGGTATAGGACTTGGCTACGAAACAGCCGGAGGTAGCACCTGAAACGTCGATCTTTTTTGAAAAGATAATGATCTCATTCTTGTTAACCGCTTCTTTCCAATTCTTGCACTCAAAAATAAAAAGCGCTTTGTAACCCGGTGCCAAATCAGCAGTGACCGCGACATCGATTTCGTGCCGCACTCCATCCACCGTAATTTTTTTCTTCTTCTCGATTAAAGGTTTTCTGCCAAGGCCAACCGAAGACTGGAGAATGACTTCTTCAATCGCAGCCACCGCATCTTCGAGGGCATCACCTTTGTCTCGCGGGGTGTCCATCACACTCATCTTAAGGCGTGGTTAAGACCTACACAACGCAGCCTAATTGGCCGCGATCTCTCTAGCTATTAGAAGCTCTTTGTTAAGAAGATACTGCCGAATCCGTCCGCATCGAAGGCGGTCTGTAAGACTTTTCGATGGTCGAGCGCTTATTCACCCACACCACCGAAACCGCCGAGCGCGCCAAATAATTTTTAAAAACGATAGGGTGGCGGAGGCGTGTGGGAGTCGAACCCACCATTCGATCCGCTAAGGGCCGAATCGGCGGCTTTGAAGGCCGCGACGGTCACCGGACCATTTTCGCCTCCGGGTCCATCGTACTACAGGGCTGCGGGGCAGATATTTGGCGGCGCTGGGCGGCTGTTAACTTCGCTCCTTCGATTGTCGGATCGACAAGCTCGCTGGCTACCGCCTTTAAAGATTTTCCCGGGAATTTTGAACGGCTCTATCGTTGCGCTTGGGCGTCGTGCATCCGAAGCGGGTGGCTGCAATGCGAGGGCAACGTTGAATGCCGCTCACCCACACGCGTTTTTTCTGGGTCGCGTTTCCCCAAGCCTTTTTTTTCTCTGGGCCTGTTTTGCTGGGCTGCGTTTCACCCACAGATCGGTGTCGTGGTTGGCATGGCACCGTGATGCAGGTTTTGGCCTGGTACCGTTGGAGTGGTACTAAAGTTTCCTGGCGTCCCGCCGATTCGGGTATTAGAGGGAGGGGGGACTCTAGACGTGGCGATACTGATAAGCGAAGCACTCCAGGCCAAAGCGGCGGCGGTGTATGCCGGGAAAGTAATGGTAAGACAGTCCGCGGCGTCGCTGGCTTCCCTGGCTGCCGAGCCCATTCAGGACCCACGCACCCAGGATTCCGTGCAGATCAGCGCTGCGGGGTTAACCGCGCTCAGAGAAGCGGCTGAAAAGCTGCGTCTAGCCGCCGAGGCGCAAGCCGCCGAAACGGAGAACGCTGAGTCCGGCGCGAAAGATGTTCATGAGGAACTTCCACTCTTGAGGAAAGCGGCCGGCGGCCGGCGCTAAGCCGTCCTGCCGACCGAAGGCCACTCTGCCTACGCGGTTGCGGGTTTTTTCTTGCGCGCCGACATCACCACGAACACGATTACGCCGACAATCACCACGCCGCCGACTGCTGCGTACAGGTACGGGTGTCCGTGATGGGTCACGAAACCGATGATTTGCCTTCCATAGTGGGCCGCCAGCAACGACAAAATCGTGTAGCGCAGCGCGCGTCCCAGGGTTAGCGCCAACAAAAACTTCTTGGTGGAATATTGCGTGGCTCCGGCAGCGATTACAAAGGGAACCATGGGTATCGGCGGAGGCAGCAACGCCGCTATGGCGATGGAAGCGAATCCCCAGCGGGAGAAAATCTTTTCGATGCGGCGACCTTGCGACGGAGAAACTCTGCGCCGCATGGTTTCTTCGCCGCCCTTGCGGGCCAGGCGAAAGGTGACGTAGGCACCGATTACCGAGCCCAGGGTGGCCATCGCCGCGTAATAGGCCCACAGCTTGGCGTCCCTTGCCGCTAACACGATGGTGAGCACGTCCATGCTGCCCGGCAGCGGGACCACCGAAGCATCCAACAATCCCAGAGGTATCAGGCCTACTCCCCCGAGCTGGTAAATCCAATGACGCACATTGTGAGCCACGGTGGGCGCGGCGGCGATCAACATGCGGCTAAGCAATTTGCAAATCCATAAACTATTCTCGCATGCGGCCAGCCAAGCGCTTATGCGTTTTTACTGTAGGCGAGAACAAATAAACCGCAAATGGATTAGGAAATTGCCATGCAGAACTGCAAATGCTGGGGGTGGCACGAGGCGATGCGCTAGACTCCCGCTCCAGCTTCGGCAACCGTGGCGGTTTGCTGGCTGCGGATCAACGCGGCAACCAACTCATATAGCCCCGGATTGGTGCATACCTCGTAATAAGGATGGGTCGACACCGTACCGATTTTTCCGTCGGCCAGCAAATGCCGCGCATAGCCTTTCCGCAGCACCAGCAATTCCACGGACTCGCCCATCGGCACTTCCCCGAAGAATAAGGTGACGGTCTCTTTGCCCCAGGGCATGTCCAATTTTGTGTCGATGGAATCCAGCGAAATTTCCTCGCTCAATTTTTCGAAGCCTTCGTCGTTCAACTCGATGCCGTTCATGTTGTAACGCACCAGGAATTCATCCAGCTCTTCCGGCGATGCGCCTTCCATGGCGGTTAAAAATTGAAATAAGGAAAAGTCCGACTTCTGATTGGCCAGCAAGCGCTTGGCAAGTTTTCCGCTGCCCGACAAGCGATCGGACAAATTCAGCGCTTTCGAAATCATGATGCGAGAGTCCCCATCCGTCCAATAGGTTGGCGCGGAACCCTGATACGCGACGCCCACGCCCAACTCAATGGCCGGCAAGTCATTGGCTTCCGCGCGATCGTTGTAGGTGCTGCATACGGCGAGGATCTGGCGCGCCAAAATACAGGCTTTGGCCACCGCGCGTGCGTAGGTGATGGTCGCTTCCGTCTCGAAAATTGCCAGCACAATGGCATCGCCTTCGATGAAGACTTTCTTCGCGGCGTAACGGTCCAGCAATTTTTTAACCGGCTCGTGGAGATTCAAACTGAAATGGGAAGCCGGGCTTAAGCCTCGGGCCAGCAAATCCTGAGTCATTTTTGTGGAGCCGCGGACATCCGCCTTGATGATGACGTGGGACACCACGTGGTCTTGTTTGGGCTTGGCTTCTTCCTGAAGAACGCACTCATACAAACGGTTGTTCAGGCGCGACAATTCCCGCACCTGTTCGGTGGTCACCAGATGAATGCGCTCCATGCAGGCCGTCAAATGCTCGGCGTCCCGAAGGTCCCGGCGCATGCGCAAGAAATCCCCCGCGAATCTTAGTACTTGGACCTGAATTTCGTCGCGGGAATAGCGGTGAAGTTTTTTGGAGAGGTCTTCGATAGGTTTCAGCGACAATTTGCGCGCCGGCACGTGCTTCAACACCTGGGCCACGCGCTGCAACTCGTCCTTGGCCACCACCGCCTTGCGCAATTGTTGCAAGTGGACTGGCGGGCAGTACTCCGAGGCCAGCGACCTTATCTCATATCCGGCCAGCACCGCGTACAAAATTTCCTGTTCCTCCAGGCGGCTGACCAGTTGCGACAACAAACGCGTGCGCTTGGCCGCTTCGGCTTCCGGTTGACCGGATGGATCAAAAAGCAGCTTGGCGCTATCGCTGCTGTTTAGAAAATCGCCCAGTTGGCTCTCGAACTTTTTTTCCCAGAATTCGACTTTCTGCCTGGCCCCTTCCAGCTTGGGGCCCAGCACTTCCAGTTTCCCTTCCTGATGCTTCAATCGGGATTCCAGATCGCTTAGCGAAGCGCGCAGGTCCGAAGGGTCTCCGGAGGCGATAAATTTGCCAAGAAAGCCTTCGCCGCGTTCGAGCTTTTTGCGAACCGCGCCGGCTTGAGCTTCCAGGGTCGCAATATCTTCGCGCGTGGTCTGGGCCTGCTGCACAAGTTGTTCATGCTCTTTTTTGGCTTCCAGATGCGCGGCATCCGGCTCGATATCCATGCCGGCTGAGCGTAGCAGTTCGCGAAAAATGACGTCGGTGGCCTCAAAGCGATCCAGGTCGCGGGCGTAATTTCCCAGCAATACGTAGCGGTCCAAAAAATAAAAATCGTCTTTGCCGCCGTCCAGAAACACCACGCGGTTCTTCAATAAATCGTACAGCGGCGCATAATCATCGCCGAACAGCGCCCGGCGGGCCTTGGCCATTACATTTTCTTCGGCGTCCACCACGATTTGCGCCACTTGCTGTCCGACCACGCGGATGATGGTGCGGCGAACCGACTGCAATTCCGAAAGGCGGGCCTTGATGACGTGGGCAGCCTGGCTGCGTTCAAAGTGCTCGCCGCGCTGGCGGATCCACTCTTTACCCTCCAGGATGAGGTTTGAAAACTGGTTGCCGATTTCAGAGATGAGGAATTTGAGCAGGGTCAGACGGAACAACAAATCCATCTCGATATTTTTGTGATATTTGGCCTGCGTCAAGGAACTCTGCAGCAGGTCGATGAGCAGCTTGCGGAAAGCGGCGTTGTCCGGGCCGCGGGTGGTGCGCAACTCGATGCCCGGGAAATAGGCCGCCTTGGTGTTCTGGCGGATCAAATCGAACACGTAGTCGCGGGCCGCCTGCGCGAACCTGGGACTCAGAAAAACGTCATGGTGGATGTTGTCCACGCCAATGGAGAGCGACGCCATGGGAATGGTGACGTTATAGCTCTTGAGCTCCGGGCGCGGCAGTTCCGTCGGGTTGAGAGCTAGCTCGTTAAACATGACTCCACCAAGAGAGAGTTCTACTCAGTTTAGCGCGCTAGTCCGGCGAGGCGAAAAATGGCAAATCCGCCGTTGCCTGAGAGTTAGTGTCGGCCTAATCACGGCGGAAAGTGTTTAAAATGGCTCCAAATCCACCGTCAGGCGGCGCCGGTCGCCTTGCAGATGTGCCAGGCGCACGCGGATTTGCGGCCAAGGCGATTGCAGGGGGAAGCGCTCCGCCCACTCCAGGATCACCACTCCGGGCTTCTCGAAGACGTCCTCAAGTCCCAGGGTCTCAAAATCGTTGAAGCTCTGGATGCGGTATAAGTCGGCGTGATAGACCTTGGGAGCTTGTTTCGGTGCGGCTGGCTGGGCGGGTTTCGCGGCGTGCTCCGCTGCAGCCGACTGACTTGGCTGGCCGGCCTCGTCCGCTGCGGTGCCCGCTGGCGGTCCCGACGCGCCACCATATACATGCACCAGTGTGAAGGTGGGGCTGGTCACTTCATCCTCGCTGGCCGCCCCCAAGCCCGCCACGATTCCCTTGGTGAGTGTGGTCTTCCCGCTTCCCAGCTCCCCGCAGAGCAAGACCACTACCGGAGCCTGCAACCGTGCGGCGAACTCTCGCCCCCACTGCGTGGTCTCTTCCGCCGAGTGAGTGATCACCTCTTCACTCAAGGGTCTGCAACTCCCGCAAAAGTTTGGCGCGGGCCTCGGGAAGCAGCTCCACCAAATCGTCCGCGATCACGCCGGAAGGATCCATGCCGCGAACCGCAATGTCCGCCGCCATGCCGTGCAAGTAGACTCCCAGGGTCAGAAAACGCAACCAATCTTCGGTCTGGAATTGCGCCGTCAGCGCGGCCAGCAGCCCGGTCAATACATCCCCGGTTCCGCCCTTGGCCAGCGCCGGATTCCCGGTGGTGTTCACAAAAACACCGCCATGCGGCGCCGCTACAATGGTGTGAAAACCTTTGAGTATCACGTGGGCATTCCAGCGCTCGGCCGCGTCGCGCGCCGCGTTCAGGCGGTCGTCCTGCACTTCGCGCGTGGAACAACCCAGCAGCCGGGCCATCTCGCCGGGATGGGGAGTGATGGCTAAAAACTTGCTTTTGCGTTCACGGAGGTCCTGCGCGCGCCCGTCGAAGGCATTCAGCCCGTCGGCGTCCACGATGATCGGCAGCTCCGTGGTGCGCACCCAGGCCCGAATGCTTTCCTGCGTTTCTTTCTCGGTGCCGAGCCCTGGGCCAATCGCGAGGACGCTTTTGCCTTTCTCAATTTCCGCCCAGTGGCCGCCTTCCGGGGTTTTCTTACCCAGCGTTCCCACTGGTGTGGTGTCCAGCGGCAAGGTCATGTACTCGGGCTGCGCCGCAGCCACCACCGGCAGGACCACCGACGGCGTTGCAATAGTCACGAGGCCCGCGCCAGCACGCAACGCCATGCGTCCGCCAAGAATCGCCGCTCCGCTTTTTCCCAAGGAGCCGGCCACCAGTAGAACGTGCCCGTAGGTGCCCTTGTTCGAATCGGCTGCGCGCACCAACGGCAGCTTCGCAAATTCCTGGACGTCGGCCCAGTGCACCTGGCCCGCGGCAAGTTCATCGACCAGCGCGGCCGGCGAGCCGATTTGCAGAACTTCCAGCGCTCCGCCGGCGGGCGCGTCGCGGCCGATCAGTTGGCCGATCTTTGGCGCCGTGAAGGTCACGGTGCGGTGCGCGTGCAAGACCGGACCCGGGGCCGCCTCGCCATCCGAAGGCAAACCCGAAGGCATGTCCACAGCGACAATCAAGCCTGGCCGCGCCGCGGTAGCATTACGCGAAATTTCGTTGACCGCCGAAATCGCTTGCGCCACGACCCCGGTCGCGGCCCCGCGCAAACCGGTGCCCAGCAACGCATCCACGATCACGTGTGCTTCCTCGACTGCTCCGCGCACCGCCTGCCATTGATCATCGTTAGCAACCAGCTGCACGGTGCCATTGGCGTTACGCCAGCGCTGAAAATTCTCGGCGGCGTCCCCTTTGAACTTTGCCGTGTCCCCGAATACGTAAACCCGCGGCTCAATTCCAGCCACCTTCAAATGTCGCGCGACTACCAACCCATCCCCGCCGTTATTTCCGGTGCCGCACAAAATCGCGACGCGGGCCCGCCGGGCATCCAGTCCTCCATATTTAAATTCCAGCTCTCGCAAAATGACACCGCAAACGCCGCGTCCCGCGGCTTCCATCAATTGCAAACCGGCAATTCCCGCGCGCGAGGTTGTCGCCCGGTCTACTTCTCGCATTTCCTCGGCTGTTACCGCTTTCATCGCGCTATCACCATTGATTGCTCAGAATCGCATCATCGTTGCGCAGTTTTTTACGATCGCGCTTGGCGTTGCCTACCGCAGGCGAGCCGCGATCACCGTCATGTCGTCGGCTTGTTCGGCGCTGCCTGCCCACTCTTCCGCCGCGGTCATCAGCGACAGCGCGACGCTGCTGGGCGTGGATCCCTGGACCCGCACGGCGGCTTCCTGCAAGCGCCGTATTCCGAACTCTTCGCCATACACGTTCTCCGGTTCCACGAGTCCGTCGCTGTAGCCCACCAGCAGCGCATCCGGCGGCACCAGCACGGAATTCTCTTCGAAGGTGCATTCCTCGTAGACTCCCAGAACCATACCGCCCTGATCGAGGCGCACCACATTATTCTGGCTCAATAAAAACGACGGCAGGTGCCCGGCATTGGTGTACTGCAAAGTGCGGGTGGCGCTGTCATAGACCGCGATGAAAAAAGTTGCGAAGCGATCGTCGGCGGTGTTGCGCACCAAATGCTTGTTCAGCCGGGACACCAGCTCGGCCGTGCCCATTTTTTCGCTGCCGTCCGTCAGCAATTGGCTGCGCAGCGCTGCTTGCAGGCTGGCCATCAGCAGCGCCGCAGAAATTCCCTTGCCGGAAATATCGGCGATGGCCACGGCAATGTGTGTGGGGCTCAGCTGTATGAAATCGTAGTAATCGCCGCTGACCGATCGGGCCGCTTTGCAGATGGCTTCCACTTCCACGCCCGGCACGGATGGCAGGCGCTTGGGGAACAACTGATTCTGCACTTCGCGCGCGATGGAAATTTCATTCTCCAGCCGCTGGCGTTGTTTCTGCTCTTCGATCAGGCCGCTGATCGATCCGGTCATTAAGTTGAACGATTCTCCCAGCACCCCAAGCTGATCGCGCCGGTCGACGCGCACGCGATGGGTCAAATCTCCGGACTGGACAAATTGCGTCGCGTGATACAAATCCGCGATGGCGGTGGTGATACGGCGGGTCATGCTGACTCCGGTAATCAAGGCGGCCAGCTCGATCAGAAAAAAAACCAGCCCGACGATAAGCAATAACAGCAGGTACGAATCGCTAAGTTCTCCCAGGGAGCTGAAAATCCTGGCATTCAACCGCGAAGGCCGGGCGTTCGTCAAAGCCAAGACCGGCCGATTCTGTTCCACGGTGCCATCAGGCCCCACGAACACCGAGCTAAGCCGCGACACGACGCTCACGGCCGGATCCACCCAGAACCCTTCCGGCTGCAGCACCCGGGACCGCGCGGCGATCCGCCCGCCCGCGGCGTATTGCGCACCGGCCGACTGATAAATGACGGTCTGGCCCCGCCCGCCGGTGACGCGCTCCATCAGGGTTAATTGAATGGCGCCGACATCGGGTGCGATGGCCGCCAACAGCTCGGGGGTCACGGGCACCTGTAACTTCACTACCCGCACCCCACCGGGCCGCGGCATGGCCCGCAAGCTGGTCAACGATAGTTGATCTTCTTCCTGCAGCAACCCGGCGAAGGAATCGCCGCCGCGGGCCACCTTGCGCAACAACGCTGGATTATCCGAAAAGGTGATGCGCAATCCGGGCAACTCGTGGTCGTGCACCGCGTGCGATTGCGCAGCCAGAATTGTTTCGGTTTGCTCCTGGCTCATTCCGGCAGTTGCAGGACCGTGGGCGGCCGCAATATGTTCCGCCATGTCCGCTATCGTATTGACGCGCGCGTGAATATCTTCGTACAGCAGATAGGCGCCCAGCTGCGAATACAGGATGCGTCCAGCCATGACGCCCAAGGTCAGAATCAGTAGAATCGGCACCAGGGCAATAAAGAGATAAGCCACGATCAAGCGATTGCGCAAACTCCACAACAGCCGCGACCGCCACCATCCGATGAAGCGCACTGCGAGATAAATCGCCGCCAGCACACTCAGGAATTTCGCAAAACTGAACAAACCACCTTGCAGTTCGCCCAGCGTGGCCGCGGAGCCCAGCAAAAAAATCGCCACGGCGACGAGATCGAAGCCTGACAGGCGGCGCCAAAAGCTTTGGATTCTGGAAGCGATAGGAGTCATCAGCAATCGAAGTTTTGGAGCCCTCAGCGATTGTAACTACAGGAGCTTGCGGCAGACGCAACTCGAATACTGTACCTGACTTTTGGCCGGCAGGCAGGCTGTCAGCTAGACGCCCGGAGGCGCATTGGTGTTTCCCATAAACAAGTGTTGCCACCCGGAGGGTTTTTCCCAGATAGGAGAACAGGTCTCGCGGCAATGGGGCTTCTTGAGCGGCTGACCGGCCGGGGCAGTTGATCCGCGACGACAACTTACTTTCACTCTTCCATCAACCGCGAAGCAGCGGGGTTTTCAGCGAGACGTTTCCGCCGCTTACCGCAGGCACCACTAAAATACTCAGCTTTCCCGATTCTCCCCACGCAGTTCGGGGTTGCTGACCCGGCTGTGATGCCGGCTATACAGGAAATAAATCACCAAGCCAATCACCAGCCAGATGATCAATCGCGCCCAGTTCACCCATCCGAGCTTGTACATCATGTAGCCGTTGAAAAGGATGCCCAGGATGGGCACCACCGGCACCCAAGGCGTACGAAACGGTCGCGGCTGCGTCGGGTTGGTGTTCCGCAAAACCATCACCGCGATACACACGATCACGAAGGCCAGCAGCGTCCCGATATTCACCATTTTCCCGATGTCATCGATGGGCGTAACGCTGCCCACAATCGCCGCCAGCAGGCCCACCAGCATGGTGTTCTTGTAGGGGGTGCGGAATTTCGGATGGATGGCCGCGAAAAATTTCTTCGGCAGCAGTCCGTCGTTCGCCATCGAATACAGCACGCGCGTCTGGCCCAGCAGCATCACCAGCATCACGCTGGTCAATCCCGCGAGCGCTCCCAACGTAATGATGTGCGAAGCCGTGGAAAGCCCGCGATCCATAAAGGCCCGCGCAATGGGGGCTTCGATGTTCACTTCCTGCCAGGGCACCATGCCGGTCAGAACGCCAGCCACCGCAATGTACAGCACCGTGCAAACCAGCAGTGAAACGATGATGCCGATCGGCAAATCGCGCTGCGGATTCTTGGCTTCCTGCGCCGTGGTCGAGACAGCGTCGAATCCGATGTACGCAAAAAATATGTAGGCCGCTCCCGCTCCTATGCCGCGAGAAGCCCATGGGCGCGAAAGTATGCCAGTCGGTGCCCCAGTTGGCTGACGAAATGTAGCGTGAAGCCCAGGCCGATGACGAACAGCACGACGGCCACTTTGATGACCACGATGGTGGCGTTGAAACTGGCGCTTTCCTTGATTCCGATCACCAGGATGGCGGTAATCACCAGCGCGATCATAAACGCCGGCAAGTTGAATCCAATGTCCACGCCGAAGATGTGCGGCGCGTTCATCAAATCGTGCGCGCGCTGCAACAATTCCGGAGAGTGCGTCGTCATAATGGCGCTGACCCTGTCGAGGAAGGCCTGCGTTCCCGGCACGAGCGAGGAATCCGAAGCCTGCGCCATTTGCCGCGCCACAATGTTTTCCGCGGTGTCGCAGCGCGGTCCAATGGTCGTAGGCCAGCCACAACGGCATCTTGAATGGAAGATATTCAGCAGCTCGATGAAATGGTTCGACCAGCCGGAGGAAACCGTGCTGGCACCCATGGCGTATTCCAGCGTGAGGTCCCAGCCGATGATCCAGGCAATCAATTCGCCCAGCGTGGCATAGGCGTAGGTATACGCGCTGCCGGCCAGCGGAATCATCGCCGCAAACTCCGCGTAGCATAGTCCCGCGAAAGCGCAGCCCAAGCCGGAAAGCACGAACGAAAGCATCAGGCCGGGTCCAGCGTAATGAGCGCCCAAGCCCGACAACACGAAAATGCCGGCGCCGATGACCGCGCCCACGCCCAACGCCGTCAGTTGAAACGGTCCCAGCGTGCGCTTCAGGCTGTGCGCGCCTGTTTCTTTGGACTCCGCCAGCAGCATGCTCATCGGCTTCTTTGCAAATAACCGGTTGCCCATGCAGCTTTCTCCCGGAGAGGATTATCCCCCGCCCATTGCTACCAAATTGGACCGTAGCGTGCCATTGTAGGGCGCGCACGCGGTTTGCCCTACACAAAATCTTTTCTGCAACTTATCAATATCCAGAATGCGTTCCACTATGCGTGCCATGAGGCGTGCCGCGAGGCGTGCCACCATGCGCGACAAGCGCTGGTATCCGCCGTGCGCTCCGCTTCGGAGTTACCCGCTCACTTTTCGTCGCGACCACACCAGGTAAACCGGCACCCCCAGCAGCACAATCACCAGTCCCGGCCAAGTGGTTTGCGTCTTGTACAGCAGCAGCACAAACATAATCGCGAAGCTGCCACGATGTAAAGGCCCGGCACAAACGGGTAGCCGAAAGCTCGGTAGGGCCGCTCAGCTTCCGGTCGCTTTTTGCGCAGTACAAAAATCCCTGCGATCGTCAGCACATAAAAAATCAGAACCGCGAAAACCACGTAATCCAGCAGGTCGCTGTATAAATTTCCGTAGGTAACCACTCCCGCGGCATCCACGTGGCGGGTCCGCAACAAAATCAAAACGATGATCCACACGCACTGGTAAATCAGCGCCACCGCCGGCACGCCGCGCTTGTTCAGCGTGCCCGTCGCCCGAAAAAACAATCCGTCTTTCGCCATCGCATAGGAGACCCGCGCGCCGGCCAGAATCAGTCCGTTGTTGCAGCCAAACGTCGAAATAATAATGGCCACGGCCATGATCGACGCGCCTACCGGACCAAACACCGCCTTCAACGCCGCCGAGGCCACGCGATCGTCCGGCGCATGTTGAATCTGGGCCAGCGGCAGCGCGCACAGATACGCCACGTTGGCGAGCACGTACAGAGTGATGACGATGATCGTCCCGAACGCCATCGAAAGCGCCACATCCCGCTTCGGATTTTTCACTTCCGCCGCGGTGAATCCGATGTTGTTCCAGGCATCCGCCGAAAATAGCGAGCCGACCTGCGCCACGCCAAAGGCCACAAACAGTCCGAACGCGCCACTCGCGGCCGTAATAGTGGGAACAAACCCGCGCAGAAAATCCGCGCCCGGCTCGATGGCCTCGGCCTCGCGAATGGCCCAGAAATGCGCGAAATTGTCGCTGATCGCGGCGGCATTCCGGCCGACGAACACGCACAGGAAGATCAGTCCCAGCAGCGAAAGCGTTTTCGCGCTGGTAAAAATATTCTGAATCAGCTTTCCCAGTTGCACGCCCTGCGTATTCAAAAAGGTCAGAAAAATAATCATCACTACTGCCGACGAGCTGCTGCACCGACAGACTGATGGCATATTTCGAGGAGAGCGCAATGGGCTGAATGACCCAGCTTGCGGCGAAATCGACGGGACCAGCACGCCCAGGTAGCGCGCGAATCCGATGGCCACCGCCGCGATCGTGCCGGTCTGAATCACCAGAAACAGCGTCCAGCCGTACAAAAATCCCCAGAGCGGCGAATACGCTTCGCGCAGATAAATATATTGCCCGCCGGCATGGGGAAACAGCGCGGCAAGTTCGCCGTACGAAAGCGCCGCCGAAATCGTCAGCAATCCGGTGATGATCCACGTGAAGCAGCAAGCCGCCGGCGGAGCCGGTTTGGCGCGTGATGTCCGCGGCGACGATAAAAATTCCCGAGCCGATCATCGACCCGACGACGATCATCGTTCCGTCGAACAAGTCCGATGGCGCGAACGAAGCCGGCCGTCGCTTGAGGGTGCCGCGGAGCGACGAACTGCTGGTGGCGGTTCGTCGAGTGCAGTGTCCGGCATCTGTCGCTCCGGCGATATGCCCTGCTCGGTTTCGCCGAGTAAATCGAGATATTGCTGCGCCCGCTTACCTGGGTTCCGGCGCGCAGAATATCGCTGATGACCGCCACCGAATCGGCTCCGGCCTCGATCACTTCCGCTGCGCGCTCCAGCGTGATCCCGCCAATGGCCACAATGGGCTTCTCCGAGTACAGCGCGCATGGCCCGCATCAAATTCCAGTTCCGACCACCGGATCGGGATTTTCTTTCGATCCGGTGGCAAAAATCGGTCCGACCGCAATGTAATCCGCCGAAGTGCTCCGGCGCCAGCGAATTGCTCCGACGTTGTGCGTCGAGACGCCCACCCATTTTTCGCACCAACCACCGCGCGCGCTTGCTCCACGCCCAAATCGTCCTGCCCAACGTGCACACCATCAGCATCGCCAGCGCGGCGACATCGGCGCGGTCGTTCACAATGAAATTGACCCTACGGGATTCAAAAGTGAGGCAAGCTCTTGGGAAACTCTCAAACAGTTGGCGGGTAGAAGCGTTTTTATTGCGGTACTGCATCAAGCGCACACCGGCATCGACAAGGTTCTTGGCGCAATCCATTTCAGGAATGGTCAGCAATGTTGCGTCTAATATCACATACAGTCGCGGCAGAACAAGGCGCATGAACGGTTATTTTCCGTTGGTGCCCAACAAGCGTTCGATGAAATGGGTGTCGAAGCTGCCCGGCGGCAAAATCCGGGTCGGCCAGGATGCTGCGCTGCAACGGAATCGAGGTTTTGATCCCTTCGATCACGAACATTTCCAGCGCGCGCTTCATCCGCCCGATGGCTTCGGCGCGGTCGCGGCCCTTGACGACGAGCTTCGCGATCATCGAATCGTAGTACGGCGGAATGACCGCATCGGCATACGCCGCCGAATCCACGCGAACGCCCGTGCCGCCGGGCGCCTGAAACGTGGTGATGCGTCCGGCCGACGGCACGAAGGTTACAGGGTCTTCCGCATTGATGCGGCACTCGATGGCGTGGCCCGAAAAATGAATCTCGCCGGTGGCGTCGTCGAGACGCTCGCCCGCCGCGATGCGAATTTGCGCTTTGATCAGATCGACGCCGGTCACCAGTTCCGTCACCGGATGCTCCACCTGGATGCGCGTGTTCATCTCGATGAAGTAAATCGAGCCATCCTCATCCATCAGGAATTCGACGGTGCCGGCGTTGGTGTAACCGATCTTTTCCAGGGCCTTGACTACTTTCGCGCCGAGTTCTTTCCGCAGCTTCGGCATCGATCGCCGGCGAAGGCGATTCTTCCACCAATTTCTGATGGCGCCGCTGAATGCTGCATTCCCGTTCGCCGAGATGAATCACTTTGCCGTGCTGATCGCCCAGCACCTGAAATTCGATGTGCCGCGGGCGCTCGATGAATTTTTCCGCGTACATGTCCGGGTTGCCGAAGGCCTGCTGCGCTTCGCTGCGCGCCGCCTGGTAGTCGCCAGGAAGTCCTCCACGCTTGCGCACGATGCGCATGCCGCGGCCGCCGCCGCCCGCCGATGCTTTCAAAATCAGCGGGTAGCCGATCTTGGCGGCCGCTTTCGCAAGTTGCTCTTCGCCTTCGACAATTCCGTCGCTGCCGGGAACGGTCGGCAGACCGGCCGCGCGAACTCTCCCGCCGCGCACGGTCTTTGTCGCCCATCATCTCGATGATTTCCGGCGGTCGGCCCGATGAAGGTAATTTCCGACGCTTCGCAAACTTTCGCGAAATTGGCGTTTTCAGACAGAAATCCGTAGCCAGGATGAATCGCATCGACGTTGGTGATTTCCGCGGCGCTGATCACTTGAGGAATATTCAGGTAACTTTCGCTGCTGCGCGGCGGGCCGATGCACACCGCTTCATCGGCAAAGCGCACGTGCAGGGAATTGCGGTCGGCCTCGGAATACACCGCGACCGTGGAGATGCCCAGCTCCTTGCAGGCGCAGATAACTCGCAGCGCAATTTCCCCGCGATTGGCGACTAGGATTTTCTGGAACATGGCAGGGGGGCCCGGCTACTTCTTCCGGCTGCGGTCGGATGCCGAACAGCGGCTGGCCATATTCCACGGGCTGGCCGTTTTCGACGAAGACGCGCATCACTTCGCCGCTGGCGTCGGATTCAATTTCGTTCATCAACTTCATGGCTTCCACGATGCACAGCGTCTGCCCGGTCTCGACGAGCGAGCCCACTTTCACGAAGCGCTCGGCGCCAGGACTCGGCGCGCCGTAATACGTCCCGACGATCGGCGACTTGACGAGGTGCAAATCATCGCTCGGACGCGCGGCGCCGCAGCAGCGTGCGCGGCACCAGCCTGCGGGAGCTGCGGCAGCGCGCGAGTCTCGCGCCAGAGCCTGCGACGATGATTTCCGGCGCAGCATGCGCCGCGTTGGCGCAGCGGTGCAACACCGGCACCGCCGACGGTTTCCTCAACCGGATACGCAAATCTCCCTCGCGAATACTCAAACTCTTCGAGATTGTGCTCGGTCATGAACTGCGAGCAGCTGCTCGATTTGTTCGATTTCCGAGCGCCGACGTGGAGCTCCGTGCTTCGACTTCGAGGACTTTTTGCGTTTCATGCCTGTTCTTCAAATCTCGATGAGATCCCGCGGAGTGCGGGTCAGCACTTCGGTTCGCTCGGCGTGTACCGCCACGTCATCCTCGATGCGGATTCCGCCGACGCCTTGGACGTAAACTCCCGGCTCGATGGTGATGACGTTTCCCGGCTCCAGCTTCTGCTTTCTGCCCCCGCGCGACGCGGGGATCCTCGTGCACTTCGATTCCAAGCCCATGCCCCGTGCTGTGCACGAAATAACTGCCCAAGCCCGTGGCCTTCCAGAACCTGTCGCGCGGCCGCGTCCACTTCCCCGCAGGTCGCGCCGTTCTTCACGGCGGCAATCGCCGCCGACTTGCGCTTCCTGCACCGCTTTATACCACTGCCGAACGCGTTGCCGGAGCTTTGCCCACAATAAAATGTGCGGGTAATGTCGCTGCAATAGTGGGCGAGTATAGCACCCAGGTCCAGCACCACCAATTCATTTTTCTTCAATCGTTTAGCGGTGGGGCGCGCGTGCGGGAGACGCCGCCGCGTTCGCCAAACGCCACGATGGTTTCGAACGCCGGGCCGGAGGCTCCGCGCTTGCGCATCTGGTATTCGATCTCCGGCAGCAACTTCAAATTCCCGTACACCCGGCTTCAGTAACCTGCAGCGCTTCGGCCATCACTTGGTCCGCCAGAGCGGCCGCCCGTCGCATCACCGCCAATTCCTGCGGGTCTTTGCGCATCCGCGAAGGGACCGACATAGCCCCGGCGTGGCGTCCACGGGACAACGCCGGCCGGCCGCTTTCTTCAATGGCCGA
The DNA here is from genome assembly GCA_963732705.1 of uncultured Acidobacteriota bacterium. Classification (GTDB taxonomy): domain Bacteria; phylum Acidobacteriota; class Terriglobia; order Acidiferrales; family UBA7541; genus Acidiferrum. Next base: position 100,190 of record CAVTAN010000005.1, read on the forward strand.
AACTGCGCTACGGTAAGCTGCGCCGGGTCGAAACCCGATCTTCTGTGATCTGGTCCCAGCGCGCAAAGAAATTCCCAGCCGCTTCGAGCAGCGGATTTTTTTGCAGCACGACCTGCACCCCGGAGGTCTCGCGCCTGAGCCTGCCCGGTGAATCTGCCATCGGTGATGAGCGTCGTGCCCGCGCGTGACACCACCAGCGCGCCCGATTCCCCGGTGAACCCGGTAAGGTAATACCAGTCCGCCGGATGCGTCACCAGCAGCGCGTCCAGTTGCCGGCTTCGCCAAGCTTTTCTGCAGCGCGCGTGCGGCGCTGCGCGGAATGCGGTGCGTCATAAAAAGAATCGAGGAGACCGGAGTCTCCTCGATCTAGTCCCTCACGGGAAGCTTGGTATTTGACTGAGCCCAGATCCGCGATAAAAGAGATCAACGGGCAGATTATGCCGGAATTACCAGGAATAATTCGCGGCGTCAGGAAGAACAGCAACTCCTGCGACTGTATCGAAACTGTTGGTCGCGCTTGAACAGGTTGCCGATCACCGGAATGCTGCCGACCATGGGCACCTGGGTGATGTCCACACGCTGCGACGAGTGATGATGATGCCGCCGATGACCACCGTGCCGCCGTCCGCAACCGTAACCTTGGTCTCCGCCGACTGCGGTATCCAACGCCGGAATGCCCTGCACGCGTGGAATACCGGTGATCGATCTGCGTGTTTTCCACCAGCACATCCATGAACACGGTGCCTTCCGCGGTAATCTGCGGGGTCACTTCCAGCTTCAGCACCGCGTCGATGAACTGCACCGAAATCGTGTTGTTGATGGTGGTCTGAATCGGAATCTTCGTACCTTGCTTGACCGTGGCTTTTTCGTTGTTCTGGGTGATGACCTTCGGCTTGGACAGCAATTTGCCGACGCCCTTCGCTTCCGCCGCGGTGATGAAGAAGTCCACCGCGAAGTTCGGCGAACGAGTGCGAGAAGCCAAAGCCGCTGGTCGGTACGCCCGCCGCCGAGATTCGTGTTCAGCGGAATACCGCTGGTAACTCCGTTGCCGGTAGGCGCTGTCCGGTGCTCGATGCGTAACCGGCGAGGCCGGAATGCCGGTGCCCGTGGTCACGCCGCTGCCGCCGACTGCCGGCGTGCCGCTGAAGAGCGAGCGGCCGCCGGTGGTGGATGCCGGCGAAGCCCAGTTCGGTGCCGATGTCCTGCGCGAAGGAGCGCGAAGCCGAAACCACGCGGGCTTCGATTTCCACCTGCTGCGACTTGCGGTCCAGCTGGCGGATCAGGTTATCGATGGTCGGAATGACCGAAGGAATGTCGCGAATGATCAGCTGGTTCGAACGATCATCGGAAAGAATATCGCCGCGCGCGCTCAGGAATTTCTTCAAGGTGTCTTTCATCGTTCCGGCTTTGCCGTAGCTGAGGACGCGGGTCACGGTCACCGGTGCCACCGCTTCGGCCTGGGCCTTTTCCAGGTCGCGCTGCGGTTTCCGCTTCCTTCTTCAAGGTGTCGCGAGTGGCGATGCGCAGCACGTTGCCGTTCAGCTGTTTATCCAGGCCGTTGTTCTGCAGCACGATGTCCAGCGCCTGGTCCCACGGCACTTCGTCCAGCACGATGGTCAGGGTGCCTTTGACCGCCGGATCCAGCACGACGTTCAGGCCGCTGATTTCGTGAATCAGGCGGAAGAAGTCGCGCAGGTCCACGTCTTTCAAGTTCACCGAGATCGGCTCGCCGGTGTACTTGCCGGCAGGCGGCCGCCGCCGGGGAGCAACTGTCGCGGCAGCGTTGCCTGCCTGCCGCGGTGGCCTGCTGCAGCTGCTTGCCTGCGTCGGTGATCGGCGACTGGTTCGTGCGTTCCTTCCCGCTGAACGATGCCAGGACGACGAGGGCTGGGTCAGTTCGCCCGGCAACGCGAAGCGAGGAGGTCGATTGACGGACTTTTGGGCACGGCTCGAACACGTGCGGCGTCGGTTATTGTCGGCGGAAGTCGAGACCGCTCGTGCGTCGCAACATTGGCAATCGACGGGCACCGCCGGCTGACTCGAACGCAACCACCACCGCCGGGCCTTCGTGCGAAATCTGGTAATGCGCGGCTTGATGTCAGGTCGATCACCACGCGAGCCACATCGCTGCGGAACTGGCCGAGACGCACGCCGCGCACCGGAGCCGCCGACGCCGGCATCACTGCCGTCTGGTGTGCGCCCAGCCGTGCGCCGCTGAAGTCCAGCACCAGCCGGTCGGGATTCTGCATGCGCTGATGCGCGGGCCTCCAGCTTGCCTTGGCCCTCAACGCGCACGCTGGCATGCTGCGTCGCGGCTTCAGGATCGCCACGCTGGAGATGACTGCGGCCGTCGCGGCGTCGCCCCAGCATGCTCCTGCGACTGCGCAGACAACGCGAGCTGAGCCCACGGCCAAGCTCGCGATAGATCAGGCAACCAGACCGTAAGGCCGGCCAATTCGTCTTCATTGCTGTTCTCCTGCATTCGAGTAAATTCTCTTGTTCACTTCCCGTTCCACTGGCTTTCCGAACGCATCCTTGCCCGACTCATGGAACGAAACTCCGTCCATCGCAATTCTTGTCCACCTGCCGTCGTACAACTGATCCCCTTCGCGCAAAAAGTAAGTGCGTTGCTGCGGATTGCTGACCACGCGCGATCATGCCCGTTCGGAGAGTGCACGATGCCGTCAATCCGCAGCGTGCTGACCTGCAAGCCCGCCCTTACCCGGCGGAAGATTTTTGGCCGCGTCGCTCTGGGCCTTCTGCCGGCCGACCAGCGACTCGAAGGGTCGCGGCGTCCGAGCCTTTTCGCCTTCGCCCGGCTGCCGGCTTGCGCTCGCGCGGCGGCGGTTGCCGCCGGAGCTCCTGCGGACGCTTGCGCGGCGTTGCTTCTTGGCATTGCGTGGCTTCCGCAGGTCTTGTGCTTGGCAGCAGCCTTGGCGCCGCCGGATTGCGGCTGCGCATCCGCCGAGGGCTGGCCCTGCGCATACGAGCAGGTCGCGCTGCGCGCCGTGAGTAAAATCCCGCTTACCAGTGTGATCACTGAACGCATAGTTCGCTCATTCCCGCTCAGGGCTTTCCAGCCACTGCTGCTGCGGCCGTAGCTCCAGGTGCGGAGCTCGAGCTCGCATCAGCCGGCTTGGTGAAAAAGGTGGTTGCTGTGAATACTGCCGGTGACCGTGGTTCCCGGGCGCAGCGGATACTTCAGCCGCCGCTTGCTGCTTGTCCGGATCTTCAAACTTCAAGTCGCCGACATTGATGATGCGCGACAGCCGGCTCATGCGGCCGAAGAAGTCCAGCAGGTTGAAATACGGTCCGTCGGCCTGCAGCTCAAACGGCATGTCGTAGTGATATTCCCGCGGCACCACCGCTTGCGCGGTAAACCGCCGAATAGTGCACGTTGGAAGCCGCCGCCGCTCCCTGCACCAGGCGGATGAATTCGTCCGTTTCCTTTTCTTCCGGAACGATGGTCTTCAGCGTCTCCAGTTGCTTGGAGAGCGCGTCCATCTGCTGCTTCAGCTCTCCGTAGCGCTGCTTGTAAACCTGCAGTTGGGTGACTTCGTCGCTTAGAGCTGTGCGCTGCTCGCACGGCCTTATCGACCGCCGTCGCGTTCCTGCGCCACCGGCGAAAACGGCAAGTACAACCCCGACCAGAACGATGACGACCGCGATCGCCACGGCCACCAGGGCCTGCATGACTACCGACATATCTCGAAATGGATTGGCCATGGCTTACCCTTTCCTCGCCGGAGCCGCGGCTGGCGTCGCGGTAGCCGGCGCGCTGGCCGGTTTAGCCTGCGCCGGCTTGCGGCGGGGCTGATTTCAGCGGAGATTTCGAAGTTGATAGGTCTGCACCGCGGTGTTCCGGTCGTCCTGCTTGGATTCTTTGATTTCCACTTTCTGGAAGTATCCGGAGCGCTTCAGCGCGGTAATGAAGTTCGCCACCGAGTTGATCGAAGCGGAGGAGCCTTCCAGGGTCAGGCTGTTCCCCTTGCGCGTCCACCGTGGTCAGCCACAGATTTTCGGTGCGCGAAACGGTATTGGCCACCATGTCCAGCAATTCCTGCCCGCCGGTGCGATCGCGCTGCAATTGCTCGATGGTCGAGACCCGCTGTTGCAGAATCGCCTTTTGCTTCTCGAACGCTTCAACCTGCATCTTGATCTGTTCCAGTTGCGGTCTTTTCCGCCGTGAGCTGCGCGATGCGTGGCGTTTTCTTCGTTCAGTTGTTTCTGGCAAGTCGAGGTACAGGAAAAACAGGAAGGCCAATCCCAGCGCCACTCCCGACAGCATGAATATCGCCGGCATCGCCGCTCCGGTATCTACCGGCCGGCGCGCGGTCTTCGGTCTCGATTTGTCCGAGAAGGTTTATACGAATCATGGTTAGTCGAAGCTCCTCAGCGCCAGACCCACAGCGATGGCCAGTCGCGGTGCCAACTCGCGAATCTGATCGTCACTGTGCCGGCTGGGATTGATGAGCACTTTCCGGAACGGATTCAGCTCTTCCACTGGCATCGCAAACTCTTCGCGCAGCAGGTCCACCAGGCCCGGGCACCCGTGCCGTGCCGCCGGCCACCACGATGCGTTGAATGTTTTCGCCGCTCGCGGTAGCCCGGAAGAAATCGAAGGTCTTTTGAATTTCCAGGGTCAGGATGTCCGAAACGCTGCGCAAAATCTGCTGCTTCTGATCGTCGGTAACGCTCGGCAACGTCTCGCCCATCTTGAGCTTCTCGGCGTCCTCGAAGCTCAGATCCAGTTCTTTTTGCAGCGCGTCGGTGTACTGATTGCCGCCCACGCTGACGTCGCGCGTAAACAGCGGAATCCCGCCGCGCACGATATTGATGTTCATGACGCTGGCGCCGATATTCAGCAGCGCCACGGTCTGGCCCGCGTCCGGCTCGTAGTTCATTTCAAAGCAGTTCTGCAAGCCGAAGGCATCGATATCCACCACCACCGGCGTCTTTCCGGCCTGCGCCAGCACGTTGGTGTGGTTCAGAATCTTGTCTTTTTTCACGGCCACCAGCAGCACGTCCATCTGCGCGTCCATCGATTCCAGCAACTGATAGCTGAGGTTCACGTCGGCAATGTCGAACGGAATGTGTTGGCTGGCTTCCGAAGGGATGCGGTCGTAAAGCTCGTCTTCGGTCATCAGCGGCAGCGGAACCCGCTTCACGATCACCGAGTGCCCTGAAACCGAAGTGCCCACATTCTTGGTCTTGATCTTCTGCGTATCGAAAATCTTGGTGATGGCGTTGGCAACCTGCGGCGCGTCCATGATCGCGCCGTCCACGACGGTATCCTGCGCCAGCGGCTCCAGACCCGAAGCTCACCAGCTCATAGCCCGCCTTGGTGGATTTCAGCTCCACCGCCTTGATCGAGCTGGAACCGATATCCAGTCCGACCAGTTGCTTGCCCTTTCGCCCGCCAGGTAACCAGCCATATCGCGGCCTCTTTCCTTCTCGGTACTTGAACCCTCAGAAACTTCCTAAATATGCAAAATCCTAAACTTCAAACCCCGCCCTGCTACCGGCGCTTCGCGTGCGCCTGGCTCATCTTGCGTTCCATCCAGCGGTCCAGAATCGTCTTACGAAGTTTCCAACGGTTGCCGAGTTTAAATGCAGGAATTTCGCCTTCGGTGATGTAACGGTACAGGGTATCCGGGGTAATCCCCAGATACTGCGACGCCTGCCTGACATTCATCACTTCTCGCGATTCGTTCACGAGGAAAGCCACCCCGGCATCCGAAGACACGCCCGAAATTTCAATCATTTGTTGGTGCACCCCACGTCGCAGGGCACGATGGTAGAGTGCGTTTCGTGGAATTGTTATGACACCCCGCTCGCACACACCGTCAACGAATTCTCTGCCGGAGTTGTCCTAAGAATAGGGGTAGTTTCAGGCAGTTCTAGGTGTTTGATGGTAGGTCGCTCATATTGTGGTATAGAACGCTCAGTACCACTTACCCAGCATCGCCGCTAGTGTACTCTTCGCGCCTGACCCCCAGTATACATCTGTCCGCAGCATACTTCAGCCTGCCGGCTTCTGATCGGTGATTTTACTGCCTTGATTTCTGCAGCCACACGGAATTAATGACTGGACCGGCGTTCAGCAAGAGTGTCTAAATCGAGAAAGTTATCTCTGCGGCGCTGGGCACATCTGCGGCTCCGCCAGACTACAAGCCCAAGCTCTTCCACATCCCCGCGATCCGCTTCTTCGTCGCCTGCATCCATCAGAATCTCATCCGGCCAAGGCCGCGTAAAACCCTCGCGTCGCCCATTTGCGCGTGGCATCAATTCCCATCTTCGATCCAAAATCCTGAATACGCGAGGCATGATCCAGCGTGTCCGCGGGCCCTAAATTGAACTGCACATCCCGCTCCGGATCGATCGCGCACAACGCTTTCCACACCACTTCACTGAAGTTGTGCACGTCCACATCGTGATCCACCACCACAATCACCTTGGTGAACATCGCCTGCCCCAGCGACCAGATCGCATTCATAATTTTCCGCGCGTGCCCTGGATAACTTTTGCGGATCGCCACGATCATCAAGTTGTGAAAAATTCCCTCCGCGGGCATGGCCATGTCCGCGAATTTCCGGATACTGCATTTTCATCACCGGCAGAAACACTCGCTCCACCGCGTAGCCCATAAAAAATCTTCCTGCGGCGGCGGCCCGACGACCGTCGTCAAATAAATCGGATCTTTCCGGTGGGTGATACATTCCACGTGGAAAACCGGATACTCCCCTTCCAGCGAATAAAAGCCGGTGTGATCGCCAAACGGGCCTTCCGTGCGCATTTCCCCCAAACTCACGTAGCCTTCCAGAATAATTTCCGCGTTGGCCGGAACTTCGAGGTCGCACGTTTCGCAAGCCACCATCTCCACGGGCTCCCGCCGCAAAAATCCCGCGAACATCATTTCATCCAGGTCCGGCGGAATCGGCAGCATGCCCGCCAGGGCAGTCGCGGGATCGGCGCCAATGGCCACCGCCACCGGAATTCTTCCATCGGGATTCGCCGCGCGCGCCCGCCGAAAATGTTCCGCGCCATGCTTTTGCGTCTGCCAGTGCATGCCGGTGGTCCGCTCGTCGTAAACCTGCATGCGGTACATGCCCACGTTGCGCTTCCCGGTCTCCGGATTTTTCGTGAACACCAGCGGAAAAGTAATGAATCGTCCCGCCATCCTGCGGCCAGCATTTCAGAATCGGAAATTCCAGCAGGTTCACGTCCGCGCCTTTGCGAATTACTTCCTTGCACGGCACCGACTTTCACACTCTTCGGAAAAAACGAACCCAGCTCCGCCAGCTTCGGCAGCATCTTGATTTTGTCGAACAGTCCCTTGCGGCGTTTCCATCTTCAAAAATCCCTGGATGCGCGCCGCCACTTCATCCAGTTTCTCCACTTCAAACGCCAACTCCATCCGCCGCACACTGCCAAACGTGTTGATCAGCAGCGGCACCTTCGATCCCTTCGGCTTTTCAAACAACAAGCGCCGGCCCCACACTATTCGCCTGGCACGCGCTTGGCATCGCGCGCCACCCGCTGCGCTACTTCCGTAATTTCCAGGACCGGATCCACCTCCGCGCGCATCGCGCTTCAGTTCCCCTTCCTTCTCGAGCTTCCGCCACAAACTCCCGCAAATCCCGATACCCCACGCAGCCTCCCGGTTATCCCTAAATCGCAAACTGTAGCACGAAGCCGAAGCATTGCTGTGCTGCGCGCTCCAGAGTCAGGGTCGAATCCCATCTAATCCTATCCCTCGCCTAATTCGTAATTCCCTCGTATTGATGGATTTTCCATGGGTCCCCTGCCCCTAGACTCTCGGTCATTTCCTAGGATTTCCACACCCTGTTCCCTTGTATTCACAGAGCCTCAACACTGAATTCTTCGAACCGTAACACTCGCCACCTATCGTTAGGTCCCAGTTTTATTCCTACCCAGGAAGCCCTAGATAGCAAAGGAGAATTTCTTGAAGAGACTATTTGCTGCACTTATTTTCAGCTTCGGCTTATTGGCATGCGTTTTTCCGGCACGCGCCAATGACGAACTGGCCAATAAGAAAATCAAACATGTGTTGCTCATCAGCGTGGACGGGTTGCACGCGCTGGACGTAGCCAACTATGTCGCCGCGCATCCAAATTCCGCCATGGCCCGCCTGGCCAGCCACGGGGTAACCTTCAGCAACGCACGGACAGCGGCAAATTCCGACTCTTTTCCGGGATTGCTGGCGCTGCTAACCGGCGGCTCGCCGATCAGCCACGGACTGTTCTACGACGTCAGTTACGATCGATCCATCTTTGCGCCAAGCGACACCACTTGTTCCGGGGGCGCGGGAAGCATGATGGTGTTTGACGAATCCATCGACAAATACAACTCCGCTATCGTTTCGCTGAATGTAATCGATCCCACCATGCTGCCGAACTACATCAACGGCCAGGGCCAGTGCAAGCGCCTGTACCCCCACGCCGCGATGCGCACGAACACCATATTTGAGGTGGTCCGAAGTCATGGCGGCGCCACTGCGTGGGCGGACAAGCATCCGGCCTACGACATTGTGAACGGACCGTCGGGCAAAGGCGTGGAGGATTTGTACACCCCGGAAATTACCAACAACAACGGCTTCGACAACACGGTGAGCGTGGTTTGCACCGTAGCCAACGATGATCTCAAAGTGAAGGGCATCCTGAACGAGATACGCGGCTTGCATCATGACGGAACTCCGGGACTTGGAATTCCTGAAGTGTTTGGCATGAATTTTCAAGCCGTAAGCGTGGGACAGAAGCTGGCGAAGGATAATTCGGACGGCAGCTGCACCGCGGATACGCTCTTCAACGGCCAGCCGGGTGGATACCTGGACGGCGCCGGAACCCCGACGGCGGTTCTTGATTATGGTTTGAAGAAGACGGACGAAGCGCTGGGCGATTTCATTGCGGCCCTGAAACAACAGGGTATCTATGACTCCACTCTCTTTATCGTCTCCGCCAAGCACGGCCAGTCTCCGATCAACCCGGAAAAAGTAAACAAGCCGGGACATTTTGCGGATTTGGTCGCAGCTTTGCCGGATGCGGGATCAAGCTCCGCCGCAGCGGTCATCGCCAAAGCGGGAGCTTGCGCAAGCGGCCCCTGTGGCTTGGTGATGGATGACGATGTGGCGCTGATCTGGCTGCCCGACCAGAGCAAAACGGCCGAAGTTGCCGCCTACCTCAATGCCAACGCCAAGGCGTTGTTCATTGAAGAGGTGATGGCCGGTGCGGAATTGACCCTGCGCTTTAACAATCCGCTGCACGACAGCCGAACTCCGGACATCATTGTGCAGCCCATCTACGGAACCATCTACACTACGTCCACGAAAAAGAATGCCGAACACGGTGGGTTGAGCTTTGGGGACACCAACGTTGGGCTGATCGTGTCCAACCCGGCTCTGGATGCGCACACGGTTAAGACCCCGGTTGCGACGTCGCAAGTAGCGGTCACTCTGCTGGAATCCTTGGGCATTAACCCCAAGGAGCTCGGCGCGGTGCGGAAAGAGCACACCGAAGTGCTGCCGGCTATTTTTTCCGACGACGATCAAGACGACCAGGAGTAACGGCAAATGCAACGGAAAAGGGCGGCCCAGTTGGCCGCCCTTTTTTTTGTTTTGCGTGTAATTCCGCGCGCCCCGTGAGCAGTTGGCCCATTGCCGGGTGCTAACGTGTGCCGATTTTGAGTTGATCCTGGGGCCTGTAGAGAATGGAATTGTTGTAAATATTTAGCGGTTGGAAAACAAAGCAGCGACCGCCAAAAGCCGCAGAAGAGGTCCGAACCTGACGAAGTTTCGGGTGCACGCGCGAAGAACTCCAGTCCTTTACCGTTTCGCAAAGCGGGGCGTAAGAATTATCTGCTGAATCGCCAGCATCTACTTCATAATCTGTCCAACAATATCTGACACCGATACCCTAAATTGGGGGGATTTCATGCGTTACGGGTTTACTCTCGCTCTGTGGTGCCTGGTTGGTATTCCAACCATTCCGTCAACGTCGCCCTCCACACGGGAAATCGCCGTCAGTAAAATTCCCCTTACGCCCGAGCAAAATCAGATTTACGCCGGCTTCCTGGATTCCTTTCTGTCTTCCGCGAAGGAAGTCCGCAACCTTTCGGATAAGACTTTTCCATTGGCGATACGCAGCGCGGACGAGCGAGGCCCCTGTTTGGGAGGGGTGCAGCGGGATGAGTCCTCTGGCGCGGGGCAAACCGTGCACCTGCTTGCCGAAGAGATTGCCCGGGGCCGGTCGCTGAAAATGGTGGATGAAAATAAAATCAAACTGAAAGATCCGGAAGAGGGCATGAAGAACGGCGAATCCGTGGAAAGTGCGGTACGCGAAGGCTTCGATTCGGGGGTCTTAAGTTTGTCTGAAATCGTTTTTGACAAAACCCATCGTTACGCAATTTTCCAGTTCAGGTATGTCTGCGGGCCTTTGTGTGGGCGGGGTGGAACCATCGTTTTTGAAAAAGTCGGCGAGCAGTGGAAGGACTCCAAGCGACGATGTTCCTTGTGGGTTTCCTAGCGGCGGCGAAATTATGCGGAAATGATTTTTGCCGGCTCATAATGAAGAGGCCGGAAAGAATCTTCCGGCCTTTCACGAAAACCTTGCGTCCCCGACACTGGACGATTCAAACGTCAGGATCAAACGCCGCGACTAGCTCCTCTGCTCCGCCGGCGGAATGGTGAGTTCCATCCCTGGTTGAATCTTGTTGGGGTCGCTTACCTTGTCTTTGTTGGCGTAGAAAATCCGCATATATTCATGCGCATCTCCGTAAAACTGCTGGCTGATTTTTGACAAGCTGTCGCCCGACTTGACCGTGTAGGTCTGGCCGCCAGCCGCGTGCGTCGATCCGGCCGAGGCTCCCGCCGCCGCTGCTTGCGAAGCGCCCTGGGCCACCGTGAAATCCGCAGTGATATCGTCGGCGTTGGGATTTACGAGCTTAATTTCATCCCAAATTTTATTCTTGGCCTGTTCCGACGGTGCCGTCCCCTTGATGAACAATTTGTTGTCTTGCACGTGCAGATTCTGGAGTTGTATATGCTCCTGCTCCACGGCTCGCAGCACCGACTGGTATTTCTGCTTCAAATCCTCGAATCGTTTTTGCGAGGTGGCATCCTGCGCACCTTGCGCTCCACTTCCAAACATATTGTCGAATATCCCCATGTGTTCCCTCCTCAGTTTGAGCCGGCACCTCACCCTAACCATCCGCCCGGGCCGCAGCAATACCCCTAATGCTGTACGGCGCGTGCAACATGTCGCGACAATGTTTCAGCAACCTTCATCTGTCCTTCCAATGGACTTCGCCCGCGCCCGCAAACATTTTGTCCTGCCGTTAGTCCTGCTATCCTGACGAACCACCATGAATCCGCGCATTTATCTGGATTACAACGCCACCACTCCGGTCGAGCCGCGAGTTCTCGAAGCTATGCTTCCTTTTTTCTCCACGGAATTCGGCAACGCCTCCTCCATCCACACCGCAGGCCAAGCCGCCCGCAACGCCGTGGACAGCGCTCGCGAGCAAGTCGCCGCCCTCATCGACGCTCGTCCGCAGGAAATTGTTTTTACCAGCGGCGGGACCGAAGCGGATAATCACGCCATCTTCGGCATGTTCGATCCGCTGAACTATGCCAATCAAAGTTTAATTTCCGCTTCGATAGAACACGATGCGGTGCTCAACGCCTGCCAATCGCTGGGCGCACGCGGCGTAACGGTCGCCTACCTCTCCGCCGACGACCAAGGCCGCGTTTCCGCGGAACATCTCCGGGAACTCCTCAAGACGCTTCCCGACACGGTGATTATTTCCGTGATGCACGCCAACAATGAACTGGGCACCGTGCAGCCGCTCGAAGAAATCGGGCAAATTGCCCGCGAATCGGATGTGTATTTCCACAGCGACGCTGTGCAGTCCGCCGGAAAATTGCCCATCGACGTGAATGCCCTGCAACTCGATCTGCTTTCCCTCTCCGCTCATAAAATTTACGGGCCCAAAGGGATTGGCGCGCTGTATATCCGCACCGGCACTCCGCTCCGCCAATTTCTTTTTGGCGGCCACCATCAGCGCGGCTATCGCCCGGGGACGGAGAACGTCGCCGGCATCGTGGGACTCGGCAAAGCCGCGGAAATCGCGCGCGAATCGCTCGCAGAGGATGGCGCGCGCATCGGCGGGTTGCGCGACGACCTCGAACGTGGCCTGCTGCAGCGCGTTCCGCAATCGCGCATCAACGCCGCCACCGCACAGCGGACACCGAACACCAGCAACATGCATTTCCCGGGCGTCGATGGCGAAGCCCTGTTGATCGCTCTGGACCTAAAAGGCCTGGCCTGTTCCACAGGCGCGGCCTGCTCCTCGGGGGCCGTCGAGCCTTCGCACGTCCTCATTGCCATCGGCCTCAGCGCCGCGGAAGCTCGCAGCACTCTGCGCTTCAGCCTGGGCCGCCACACCAGCCGCGCCGAAATCGACGCCGCCTTACAAATCATTCCCGAAACCGTGGCCCATCTCCGGTCTATCTCCCCGAATTACAACGCCGGCGTCTCCGCCGATTCGTAGCCGTTCTGCCATTTATGCTTCAACCGCCTGCGACGACTTTGATGAGGCTTGTGCTTTTACCCTTCCATTGAACGGTTCTCCAGAACTCGCGGCCTTCCAGTACAATATGCATGAAGACAAAATCACTATGAGCACTGCGACCCAACTCGATCCGCTGGCCCAATCGGCCGCGCCGCGTTCCGACACGGTGGCGGTGGCTATGAGTGGGGGCGTGGACAGCTCCGTGGTGGCCGCGCTTCTTCAGGAACAAAAGCGCAGCGTTATCGGGCTGACCATGCAGCTTTGGAATCAGCGGCGTTTGCCGGAAATGCAGTCGCCAGCGACAGCGCCGGCGCAACATCGGTGCTGCTCCATCGACGATGTATATGACGCCAAACGGGTCGCGCAACATTTGAATTTCCCGCACTACGTGGTCAACTTCGAACATCACTTTGAAGCCCACGTCATCCGCCCTTTTGTCGATCAGTATCTTTCCGGCCGCACGCCTATTGCCTGCACCAATTGCAACACCGACATTAAGTTCGAACCGCTGCTGCGCATGGCGCAACAAATTGGTGCGCCGCGCCTGGCTACCGGGCACTACGCGCGGATTTGCAAGAATGAAGCGACGCAGCGCCACGAACTATTGCGCGCTCGCGATGATAGGAAGGACCAGTCCTATTTTCTCTGGGGACTTACGCAGGAGCAGCTTTCCCACAGCGAGTTCCCTCTCGGCGAACTGACCAAGGAAGAAGTGCGGGCCGTGGCTCGCCGCGCCAATCTTCCCGTTGCGGAAAAGCCGGAAAGCATGGAGCTGTGCTTTGTTCCCAGCGGCAACTACGTGCAATTCATCCACGCTTACGCCGCGGAACAAAATATCGCGCGGCATGATGGCGGCGGCGATGTCGTCACCGAAGACGGCGCGGTCCTTGCGCACCACGACGGGGTGCATCAATTTACGGTAGGGCAAAGAAAGGGCCTGGGGTTTTCCACCGGGAAAGCTCTGTACGTGTTGAGCATCGACTCGCAAACGAATCGCGTGGTTGTCGGCGAAGACCAGTCGCTATACAAGACTACCTGCGACGTTCAAAACGTAAATTGGGTCTCGTGCGCCAAGCCGGACGCCGCCATCCGCGCTCAGGTTAAAATTCGCCATAAGCACGTGGCCGCGCCGGCGACCATTGAACCGCTGGACGGGACTACCGCCCGAGTTGTCTTCGACACACCGCAACGCGCCATCACTGCAGGCCAAGCCGCTGTTTTTTACGACCACGACCGCATCCTGGCCGGAGGCTGGATCCGCTAAGCTTCTCCGCTGAAGCGTCGCAGGTGCGTGTTTGATTTTCCGTGAGTAAGTTTCAATTCGCTGAAACCTTTTCGCCTCTCTTGCGTTACTACCAGTGACACTGATGCGCCTCAGTACGCCAATACTCGCCACCATCCTCTGCCTCGCCGCCTCAGCGATACCCACAGGCGCGCAAGACGCCAACAAAATTATCGCTCAATACATCAAGGCCGCGGGCGGTTCAAAGACTCTCTCGAAAGTGAATACCCTGACCATTGAAGGCACCTTTCCTGGCGCCGCCGATGAAAAACCCGGCACCTACACCCTGATTACGAAGCTTTCCAATCGCTATTACTCCGAGCTCGAAGCCGGTAATCGCATCTTCATCGAGGCCTACAACGGAAAGTCCGCCTGGCATCAGAACGGAGCTGAACCCGGCACACTGATCGGCGCTGAGGGTGCACAGCTTGAAGCGGCAGGCTGGTATTACAACTCCCACCTCATCAACGCCAAAAAAAATAAGCTCGGCCTAGCCTTCCTTGGCACTGAAAAGGTGCGCGGCAAGGACGCGCAAAAAGTGGAAGTCACTACTTCTTCGGGGCTCAAACGCGAATTTTCTTTGACCCGCAAACACATCTGATCGTCGAGGACGCCGCCACGGTTGGCGGAGTCGACGAACAAATTTTCTACGACGACTACCGGGCCCAGGACGGGCTCAAGCTGCCGTTCAAGATCGAGCTGCATCGCGGGAAGGACGTTTACAACGTGGCCGTCACGCGCGCGGTGGTCAACGGCACGGTAGGCGAGCGGGTGTTCGATTTTCCCAAGAAGTCGCAGGTGCAGTTGCCCGACCTCAAAGCGCTGTTCAAGGAAATCGACGACAACCAGAAAGCCATCGACAAAATAAAGGAAAATTACGCCGGCACCCGCGACGAAGAAGAAACCGAATACGACAAGACCGGGAAAGTCACCAAGCATGAGCTTAAAGAGTTCACCTTTTTCTATTTCGATGGAGAGGAAATTTCCACGCTGACCGGCAAAGACGGCAAGCCTTTGAGCGAAGAGGAGCAGCGCAAGGAAAACGAAAAGACGCAAAAGGAAATCAAGGACCGCCAAGCGAAAGCAGCCAAGAAAGAGGCCAAAAAAGAAGCCAAGGAAAAAGAGCCGGAAAAAGAAGGCGCTCAGAAAAATGACGATGACCCAGGCATCGAGGTGTTCCTGCGGGTGAGCCAATTTGTGAATCCCCGCCGGGAACGTTTTCGCGGCCAAGACTTGCTGGTTTTCGACTTTGAACCCAATCCTGAATACAAAGCTCACAAGTTATCCGAAAAAGTTGTCCAAAAGCTGGCCGGGGTGATCTGGATCGACGAGAAAGCCCACGACGTGGCGCGCCTAGAAGCTTACTTTGTGGGGGACTTTAAATTTGCCGGCGGCCTGGTCGCTAACTTGCAAAAAGGCACTAGTTTTGTTTTCGAGCAAGCCTACCTAAATAATGAAGTGTGGCTGCCCACCTACGAGGAAGTGCATCTCGGCGTGCGGGTTCTGCTGGTGAAAGGATTTAAGGTCAACGCCATGATGCGCTATTCGGATTACAAGAAATTCAACGTGGAAAGCCTCGGCAAAATCGGCAAACCCAAAGGCGCCGAGGACGCGCCAGTCGCGCCGCCCGCGGAAAATCCGCCGACCGCTAAACCGAAATAACCGCATCAGAGGATTAACGCAAACTCCGGTCGTGTTTTTAGACTTGCGGCGAAGAATACGGTAGACATTTGAAGAAAATACCGCTGAAGGAAGTACAAAGTAGCGAAGATTTAGCTGCTGCTAGATTCACTGCCAATCGCTAGATAAATAGTTCTTCTTCATGCTGCTCTTCCGGCCGGCGTGCAGAAGAGCCCCGCTTTGCGCGCAGTAAATCCAGCCCTACGCGAATCCCAGTCACTACCGCCGAAGCTTTTCGCATCGGCTTCCAAAATCCTTCGCGCACCTTGGTGCCAGTTTCTTCCACAGCTTCCAGCGCCCCAGTCAAAATTCGGTCAGCGTGTACCAGTTGCAAACGCAGGCGGTCCGACGCCTCGTTTAACACGCGATCCATTTTTTGGGCTTGCCCGCGCGCCAGATACACCACGTGGGAGGCGTCCGCCACCATCTCAGAAATTTTTGGCTGGGTATCGTCCAGCAAAATTTGCACGCGGGTCAGCATAGGGCCCACGCGATTTTGCATGTCCCCCACCAGGTTATTCACTTTTTCGGTGGTTTTCTTTAGTTCGAAAAACAACGCGCCCAGAATCACGACCTGCACGACCAGCGCGATGGCGGCCACAATGCTGAAAACCTCGAGCCAGAATTCCATAATCGCCTCGGCCCGCTCCACGGCATTGAGCGGATATTCCTACTCGGTCATTCTTGCGATTTCAACCGACTCCAGATGGAACAACTGCACTTCAGCACGCCTAAGCCAGCGAACGAGCCGTTATGACTTCGAACTCTCTCGCAAATACGCGTCGCGTCCGGCATCCACAGCGGCCGAAAGCGAATCCTTCTTTCGCGAAGCTACATCCTTGCTGCGTTCGATCAATTCATCGGCGCGCTCACGCAACTCACGCGCCTTGCGCTGCGCATAATCTTTGCCTTCATCGGCTTTTCCGGATAGATAATCCCGGGTATCTTCGCCGGACTTTGGAGCGAACAGCACGCCCACCAGCGCTCCTACACCCAGACCGACCAAAAAGTAACTTACCTTAGACCCGACGTTGTCGGACATGATGACCTCCGTGGTGACCGTATAATAGCACCAAGCCGCATTCAATACAGCCTAACTGGTAGTAGTCGTGACGTTGCTGGTTTCGACAGCTTCGGCGCTTTCTCCGCTCAGATGCGCCAGTATCTTCTCCGCGCTTTTGCGGGTCACCACCCGGCTCAGGCCTTCCACTCCCGCGCGCTGCACGTTAGCCACGCTGCCAAATTCCCGCAACAATCGCTGGGCCGTCAACGGTCCGATCCCGGGGATATCCCGCAGCGCCGTCTTGGTTTGCCGCTTACCACGCCGCAGCCGATGAAAGGTCACCGCAAAGCGATGTGTCTCGTCGCGAATCTGTTGAATCAAATGCAGCACCGGCGAGTGATGATCCAGAATGCAGGGGTCATCCTCTTGCCCGTAAATGTACAAAATTTCTTCGCGCTTCGCGATGCTGGCCAGCGGTTGATTGATGATTTGTAGGGCCTCCAGCGCTTGAGCCGCGGCCCGCAGTTGCCCGATGCCGCCGTCGATCAAGATTAGGTTCGGCATGGGGTGTCTTTCGAGCAATACGCGGCTGTACCTTCGCGACACCGCTTCGCGCATGCTCGCAAAATCGTCATTTTTTGGCGGCGCTGCCGCGGACCCTTCCGCGCTCTCCTCGCCGCGAATTATAAATTTGCGATAGTCGGACTTTTTCATCCGCCCGTTTTCCCACACCACCATGGACGCCACCGTGTCGGTGCCCTGGATGTGCGAGATGTCGAAGCTTTCAATGCGCTGCGGTTCTTCCGGCAAATTCAGGGCCGCCTGCACCGCCTCGGTAATGGCCTTGGAAGTTGGCTTCAACACCCGGAAGCGCTGTTCAAAGGAATGCGCGGCGTTGCTGGCTACCAGATCGAGGAACGCTTTCTTGGATCCGCGTTGGGGCGTGAAAATCTCCACCTTGTGCCCGGCGCGTTCCGAAAGAATCTCTTCCAGCACCGCGCGGTCATCGAAATCCACGGTCACGTGAATTGCTTTTGGTAGATAAGCGGCTTCCAGATAGATCTGTTTCAGCAGCGAAGGAACAAATTCTTTCGCATCGAAGTCGTCGAGGTCTTCCCAGTAATATTCGCGGCGGTCCACTACGCGCCCGCCACGCAAGTGAAAGAGATTGGCGGCCACCAGCGGGGCTTCCGCGTAATACGCCAGCACATCGGTGTCGTCGCCCTGGGCGGCCGCGATACGCTGGCGCTCTTCAATGTCCTCCAAGGTGCGCAGCAAATCACGATAGGCCGCGGCTTGCTCAAATAGTTCCTGCTCGGCCGCAGCCTCCATCCGCTGCCCCAGGCTCTTGATCAGATCGTGCCGGCGGCCATCCAGAAATAAACGCACATCGCGCGCCGCCTCGGCGTACTGCTCCTCGGTGGTCAACCCCTCGACGCAAGGCCCCTGGCAACGTTTGATGTAGTACTGCAAACAAGGACGCGGATGGTTGCGCGTTAAATCCACGTTGCAGGAAGGAACCAGAAATCGTTTGTGGATGAAATGCAAAATTCGGCGGGCTAGGCTGGCCGGGAAATACGGGCCGAAATACAGCGAGCCATCTTTTTTGACCTTACGGGTGAAATACACGCGGGGAAATTTTTCCGCGGCGGTGAACTTGATGTACGGGTAAGTCTTGTCATCGCGCAGCAGGACGTTGAATTTGGGGCGGTAGCGCTTGATGAGGTCGTGTTCCAGCGCCAGGGCTTCACGCGCGTTCTCAACCAGAATGGTATCGAGGTCCGCGATTTCCCGGGCCAACGAACCGGTCTTGGCATTGATCCAGCTGGATTCCAGGAAATAGGAGCGCACCCGGCTGCGCAATGAAATGGCTTTGCCGACATATAGAACAGCGCCGCCGGCGTCCTTGAAGAGGTACACCCCAGGCGCTTCTGGCAACAGCGCGGCTTTTTCTCGGGGTTCCATTTGCTTTTTCTTTTTGCAGCCGGCGCGGGCCAGCGGCGGTCCATGCGGCGCATGCCCTCAATCGCGGTGCGCAAAAGCTAATACAACTACTATGATACTAAAGTGAATCGGAGTTAGTGGCGGACGCGAGGGAGACTTAAGGGCAGAGCCATGAGGGCCGGTGCAGATTCCTCGCCGCTGCGAATAATTAGATGCTTGCGAACAATAACTCGATGCCAGCCAAAACTTTCGTGAGTGCTTTCTGTTTTAGGCGTTTATTGCTGATGGCCGCAAGTGCTTGCCTTTTCCTCGGTGCGTCCGCGCTGCGAGGCCAGGATTCTCAAGGCGAATCTTCCTCGTCGACGCCTCGGACCCAGCCGCCAGACGCGTTCCCGGATGCGCAACCAACACCGCACGCAAAACCGACCGGCAAAAAGAAGAACGAATCCAGCAAAGACAACAGCAACAAAGACTCGGCCACGACTTCGGCTCCCGATCAGCCGACCTGGGATCCGCTACGGGCGGAAAAAGACGTTGAGGTTGGACAATATTATTTCAAGAAAGGCGACCTGGACGCGGCCATCGATCGCTTTCAGGACGCCGCTGCGGCCAAGCCTGGCTTCGCGATTCCCTACCGCTACCTGGGCGAAGCGCAGGAAAAAAAGGGGCAGAAGCGCGAAGCCATCAAGGCCTATACGCGCTATCTCGATTTGTACCCGCACGCCGAGGACGCCGCGAAAATCCGCAAAAAAATCGACAAGCTCTACAGCGAAGTGGGCAAGAAAGAAAAGCCGTAGCTCTATTTCTGTAAATCAGATCGCCCAAGCACTCAGCGCGCCAACCGATCCAGGGCTTTCCGGGCTCCTTCAAAGCCCTCAAAACGCTTTTCTTCTTCGCGAAATTCTCGCGAGTGGGAAACCAAGCTGCATCCCGATCTCCGCGTAGGATGCTTCACGTGCAGCATCTCGTGAAACAATACGTACTCCACCGCGCATGCGGGCACGCCCGGCCGGTCCATCCGGCGGTTCAGCAAAATCTGATTGGGCCCCGGATCGTAGCAGCCAAACTGCCGGCGCCAACTCTTTACGCTCCACCCGATCCGCGGCCGCTCCAGAGCCCCGTCGAAATATTTCGCATTCAACTGATCGAACAAGCTCGACAAATCGTAATGCCGCCCACGCGGATCAGCTTGCTTCACCAGCACGCGTCCGCGGCGCATCTGGCTGATGCGATTTCGCGTTTTGTGCGAACGGGCGTACTCCAGATAGGGCTCCACGATTTCTCGCCGCGCTTTGCGCCGGTACACCCGCGACAGCAGCAGCGCGGCCCCGCCCTCCAATACCGACACCGGCGCCCGTTGCAGCAAATCCGAAAATCGCACGTGCATCACGTCCTGACGGCGTCGAATGGTTAAGACCAGGCTGGCGTAGGGATAAAATTCCACGCGAAATCGCGGCGGCGGACCGCTGCAACCCAGCCGCGTAAACACCCGCTGAAACAAAGCACTGCCGCTGGCGAAACTTCTGGATGCCGATTTCTTCATAGAATATTCAGCGGCTAATTCTTGCGCCGCACCGGCGGAGGCGCCACTTTTTTGGTGGCTTTCTGCGCCTCGTTCATGGCGTCGCGAGTCCCTTCGATGGCGTCATCCAGATTACCTTTGTAAGTTTCCAGGTCCGGCCCACCCTCCGCCGACAACTTTTCCAGCGTGCCCAGAAACAATTTGGTCTGCGAAGTCATCAGATCGATCGCGACCCTGATACTTTCCTGCTTCTCAATTCCCAGTTGAATCAAATCGGCTGCGTCGTCTACGCAACCGCCGTAGGCGTTCAACAACGAATTGAGCATGTCCACGTGCCGCACTCCGGAAGGGTGCTGCAGCTCGTACTGAAACTTTTTGAGGCGGTCGTCCGCGAAAGTCAAAAATAGTTTCATCCGTTCATTGGTGGTATCCGCGTCGCGAATCTTGTCGGATTCCAGTGAAGACAAATAGTCTTTCTGCTCTTGCTGCGCGCGGGCAACTCCCGGCGCCGCAAAGACCGACAGCAACAAAATTCCCACGCCGAAGATATTTTTTACTCGGGTTTTCACGGTTTCACCTCGGGCACAACCGGTGCGGGGTTTGGCGGCGCTGTTCCCGCTTGCCCACCCGGCGGCGTTGTTGGCGCACTCGATCCC
>CAVTAN010000006.1:0-434286 GCA_963732705.1 uncultured Acidobacteriota bacterium
CGTGGCTGGGGATGGTGATTTTCGTGGCGATTTTTTTGCACAAGCTGCCGGAGGGCTTCACGGTGGCGTCGGTGGTGCTGGCCAGCGGGCAAAGCCGGCGCAACGCTATCCTGGCTTCCGGGTTACTAGGAGCGGCTACCTTATTAGGGGTGCTGCTGACGTCCTCGCTGGAGAGCCAATTGAAGTACGCGTTGCCGCTCTCGGGGGGCGTAACCCTGTACGTGGCGGCTACGGACCTGCTGCCGGAAGTGAACCGGGAGCCCAACTGGCGGATTGCGCTACTGGTGTTCGTGGGAGTGGCCACGCTGCTGATAATGCAGCATTTGTTTCATGTATAAAGTCGCTAGCGAAGAGCGTTTTTTACACCTGCGATTTGCAACTTTCTGACAATACATGGGTTTGATACAGTGTGTCGGCAATGGCCAGGACCGACGTCCAACTGATGCTGGACGTGAAGGCGGGCGACGAACAGTCGTTCGCGCTTCTACTGCATCGCTATAGAAGTCCGCTGGTCAACTTCCTCTACCGGATGGTACGGAACCGGGAGCAGGCGGAGGATTTGGCGCAGGAAGTGTTTATCCGGGTATACCGGGCGCGCGCGGACTATGTGCCAAGCGCGAAGTTCACCACCTGGCTGTTCCGGATTGCCACAAACCTGGCGTTGAACTCGGTGCGGGATACACGGCACCAACGGATGGAAGTGTCGCTGGACGCTCCGGTAACCGTGGATGCGGAAGACGGGGACGAGCGGCCCCTGGATGTAGCGGAGAAAAATCCGAACATCGAGGAGCACCTGGTCCAAGAGGCGCAGAAAGACATGATCCGGCACGCGATTGAAAAGTTGCCGGAAAAGCAACGAGCCGCGGTGCTGCTGCACAAGTATCAGGAGCTGGACTACGGCGAGATATCGAAGATTTTGGAGTGCTCGGAAAGCGCACTGAAGTCGTTGCTGTTCCGGGCGTACGAAACGCTGCGAGTTGAACTGGCCCCACTGGTGGCGTTGCGAGGGAAGCGATGAGGGCACGGAAGGGAAGGCAGTCATGAGTTGTGCGCGAATGGAAACGAGGATTTTGGGATACGTGGACGGGCGCTTGAAAGAAGGCGAACAGCGGGATGTGGAGAAGCATCTGGCGGGTTGCGCGGCGTGCACGGTGCGGGTGAATGAATTTCGGTCGGTGAGCAGTTTGCTGGACGAGCTGCCGATGATTGAGCCGTCGGCGGCGTTCGATGTCCGGCTGCAAGCGAGAATCGCGGCGGAGCCGGCGAAGAAGAACTGGTGGGCGTGGCTGGAAGCGGCGCCGCGAGTCCTGGTGGCGGCATCGATGCTGCTGATTGCCACAGTGTGGGTTGGGCATCACCCGGCGGACCGCACGGACGTGGCGAGCAACCAGAGTACGAGCGCCAATGCGAATAGCAATGGCGGTGATGAAACGCAGATCATGCAAGACCAGGATTTGCCGGTGCTGGAAAATTACGATGTGCTGGCGAACTTTGAGCCGTTGTCGGAATTATCGCAAGCGGATCAGAGTGACGATACGACTCAACAGGAGATGTAAGGAGTTATGACGCTGCGACGACAATTCGGGAGCGGGCTGCTCGCGCTGATACTGGGCGCGGGATTGACCGGGACTGCTCTGGCGCAGCGCCAAGATCATGGCGGCAACCGGCCACAGCAGCAATCGCGGCCGGAGCCGCGGGCGAACGCACCCAGGCAGCAAAATTCGGCGCCACGAGAACAGCGGCAACAGAATTCAGCGCCGCGAGAACAGCGGCAGCAGGCGCGGCAACAAGAGCGGCAGCCGGGGGCTGGGTCGCAGGTGCAACGGCCTTATTCCGGGACGGCAAATGGAAATCGTGGCAACACGAACGCCGAGCGGCAAACCGCGAATCCCTATCGGCCTAACGGGGGAAGGGCCAATTCCGAGGCCGGGATGGTGAATCGGCAAGGCGTTAATCCCAACCGGCCGCCAACCAGTCAAAATAACGGGAGCTATCGCAACGGGCCGCAAGCTGCAACGCGGCTAAGTCCCGAGGAGCGGCAACGAGTGCTGCAGAATCAGCAGCGCTTCCGGCAGTTGTCTCCGCAGCAGCAACAGGATATGCGGGACCGCAGCCGGGTGTGGCAGCAGATGACGCCGCAGCAGCGGGAGCACGTGCAGAATGACGTGCTGCCTACGTGGCGGAGCATGCCGCCGCAGCGGCAACGAGCGATTTCGCAACGGCTGGGGGTACTGCAGAACATGCCTGAATCCGCGCGCATTCAGCACTTAAGCGATCCGAACTTCACGCGAGGAATGAGCGACGAAGATCGCGCGACGCTGCGAGATTTAAGCCACCTGCACGTAGGCGGGGCGCCAGACCCGCCAAGAGAATAGATTCCTCAGACAGCGCCAAGCCCCTGTTTTCCCCCGTCAAATTATTTTGAAATTCGTGTAGGCCTCAGAACTCTCTCCACCCGCCAATTCTTCCTCCGCGGTGCCATCCATTACACTGATAGTTGAGTTTGCGATGCGCCTGCGAGCGCATCTCGACCAGAGAGGCTATTTCCGCGGTGAAGACGCGCTTTCGCGCCCTGCAGCATCGCAACTTCCAATTATTTATCGGCGGACAACTGGTGTCGCTGATCGGCACGTGGATGCAGACCACGGCGCAGTTGTGGCTGGTGTACAAGCTGACGGGGTCGGCGGCGTTGCTGGGGGTGTTTGGATTCGCGAACCAGGTGCCGATTTTATTTCTGGCGTCGATTGGCGGTTATGTGGGGGACCGCTATAACCGGCACTACGGGGTGATCGCCACACAAGCGGTGTCGATGGTGCTGGCGTTCGCGTTGGCCGCGCTGACGTTCGCGGAAGCGATCAAAGTATGGGAACTGATTCTGGTGGCTTTTTTGGTGGGCATCGTGAACGCCTTCGATGTGCCGATACGGCAGTCGTTTCTGGTGCAGATGGTGGTGCGAGAAGATTTGCCCAATGCGATCGCGTTGAATTCGTCGATTTTTAACGGCGCGCGAGTGGCGGGGCCGGCGGTGGCGGGATTTGCGCTGGCGTGGAAAGGCCCGGCGTGGTGCTTTCTGTTGAACGGCATCAGTTTTTTATTTGTGCTGGGGGCGTTGTTGGCGATGCGCATCCAGAAACTGGTGGTGAAAGCTCCGGAAGGTTCGCCGTTCCAGAATTTCATTCAAGGGTTTCGATTCGCGATGAGCGACATGCCGGTGCGCTCGGCGTCTGTTGCTGCTCAGTTTGCTGAGCCTGCTGGGCTTGCAGTATTCGGTCTTTCTGCCGATTTTTGCCAGCGACATTCTGCACCGCGGGGCGAAGGGATTTGGCTTGTTGATGAGCACGGCGGGAGTGGGAGCGGTGCTGGGGGCGTTGTACTTCGCGGGGCGGACCAATTACACGGGGCTGGCGCGGTGGATGGCGGGTACGGGAATGATCTGCGGAGTGGGCCTGGTGATTTTTTCGCAGTCGCGGGTGTTCTGGATCTCGGCGGCGGTGTTGCTGTTCGTGGGTTTCGCGGCCACGGTGCAGATGGCGGCGACGAATACCATCGTGCAGAGCCGGGTGCCGGATGAGTTGCGGGGGCGGGTGATGGCGGTGTACGCCACCATGTTCATGGGAGTGCAGCCGGTGGGATCGCTGATCGCGGGAGGCATCGCCAAGCATATCGGGGCGCCGTACACACTGACGATATTCGGGACGCTGGTGCTGGCGGGGAGCTTGATTTTCTTGTTCCGGGTGGTGCTGAAGTTGCGACCGCAAACTGCGCCGGGGGTAGCGCCGGTATCGAAATCGGGAGAGATGGTATAAGAGGGCGATGATCCGAGGAATTAAGGGAATGCTTCAGGGGGCAGCCAACCGGTTGGGATACCGAGTGGTGAGAGCCGATCGTGCCGCCGGGGTGGCGGAGCAGTGGACCCACGGGCTGGATACCTTTCTGGAGTCGCTCAAGAGCCTGGGATTTCGGCCGCAACATATCGTGGACGTTGGCGCTAATCGCGGGAACTGGACGCGCAGGGCGCTGTCGTTTTTTCCGGAAGCGCGCTACACCATGGTGGAGCCGCAAGAGAGTTTACGAAAATACAGCGCGGATCTTTTGCAGCGCGGCGCGGCCATCGAGTGGATCAATGCCGGAGTGGCGGATAAGCCTGGAACTTTACAGTTGCGCGTTGGAGAGCCGGACTCCACCAGCACGTTTTACGATGACGGGAATGGCGGGGCGGGGCGCGTTGCTGTGCGGGTGACCACGCTCAATGAAATCGCGGCGGTTCATGGAATGCCGCAACTGGTGAAGATTGACGCCGAGGGATTTGATTTGCGGGTGTTGCAGGGTGCGTCCGAACTGCTTGGGCAGACGGATGTGTTTCTGGCGGAGGTTACGGTGTGCGCCAGCTTTTACGAAAATACGCTGGCGCGGGTAGTGCGGTTCATGGACGAGAACGGTTACAAGGTGGTGGATATTACGGATCTGAATCGCAGCCCGAAGCAGGGAGTGTTGTGGCTTTGCGAATTAGCGTTTGTGAGGAATGGCAACGGGTGGTTTGAACCGGGCCCCGAGTATGTATGAATGAAGAAAATTTGACCGGAATTACAAAAGAGTGCGTGGGAAGTGAGCCTGTGGAAAAGGGGCGCGGTCGCGTTTCGGTACTATTTTCAAAACGGTCCCTGAAGTGCATCATTTTGGAACAGTTCCCCAGGAAAGGGAACTTACCGCAATCATCTTATTTAGAGAGAGAACAGAGCAATGAGAGTCTTACTTGGGGCCGTTGTAGCGCTACTGCTAACGGGAAGTGCATCGGCGGATACGGTATGGAACTACGCCGGCAATACCATGAATGGTTACGTGTTTTCGGATCAAAGCTTTTCTGCCACGAATTGCAATTGCGCGTTGGATGGAACAGTCACGTTGGATGCCAGCAACCAGGCGATC
Source organism: uncultured Acidobacteriota bacterium (assembly GCA_963732705.1). GTDB lineage: Bacteria > Acidobacteriota > Terriglobia > Acidiferrales > UBA7541 > Acidiferrum. The sequence goes on from CAVTAN010000006.1 coordinate 4,927, forward strand.
GCGTGGAGCTTTACGGACGGGACCCACACACTGACGAACCTGAACTCAACCGGAGTGGTCAATCCATTTGAGCTAAGCTCCACGCCTTTCAGCACATGGTTCCTGACCGTCCATGGAGCCGGAATTCAGTTTTGGAGCCAGTTCACGGGAAGCGACGGCGAAGCGACCGATTACAGCGTGGCGAACAACGCGCAATTTGGATACGAAGAAGGCAATCACGGAGTATGGACCGAAGAGTCGACTACGAAGACAGCGGAGCCAGCCACGGGGCTGCTGGTGGGCGCAGGCCTGGTGGTGGTGAGTCTGCTGCGCCGCAAGAAAAAGCCGACGCATTCGACGACTTGGGAAAATCTGGGATAGAAGGCCGGGAGCTCCATTGTAGGCCATGGAGCGAACAAAAGCATATTGCGAATCGGGAATTCTTTTTACGATTCGGGTAACAGAATTTCCCGAGCGGCGGTGTGTGCTGCGGTAATTTTTACTCGTCACACGCGTAAAGTTTTCCAGCCTGAAAGCTAAATCAAACTTTTTTCTGACGGCGTTTGCTTTTCATTGGCGCCGTTCCCCGCAATTATTCCTTCGACAGGGCAACAACTAGTTGGGGTTTATCCGATATAGCCACTGCGGTTTGGCGGTAGCGGGGTCCGCCGCGATGAAACCATCTGAGTTGCCGCGCGCGGATAAGATGGCGTCGACTTTGTTTCTGTTGGGAGAGAGGGAGCAGACGGGATCGGTGGCTGCGGGGTCATTGACCAGAAGCAGCGCCTGACAGCGGCAGCCGCCAAAGTCCACCTCGCGTCGATCACAACTCCTGCACGGCTCCTGCATCCAGTCCTGACCACGAAACTTTTGAAACGCGGCGGAGCTTTCCCAGATTTCGCGGAGGCTGCGGTCGGCGACGTTTTCAAAGGTCAGGCCGGGAATCACGCGAGCGGCGTGGCAAGGGAGAACGTCCCCGGAAGGCACGATCAGCATGAGCTTGCGGCCCCAGCCGCCCATGCAGGCTTTGGGAAATTTGGCGTAGTAGTCGGGAACGACGTATTCGATGCGAATCTTGCCGCGCAAGCGCTCCTGAGCGCTTTTGAGGATTTGCAGGGAGGAGTCGAGCTGCTCGCGGGAGGGCAGGAGGTTTTCGCGATTGGCGAAAGCCCAGCCGTAGTATTGGACATTGGCGAACTCGACGCGAGTGGCGCAGGAAGATTCAGCGATGGCCAGCATTTCTTCCAGCTGGTGGATATTGCGGCGATGAATGACGAAATTGAGGGTGACTGCCAGGCGGTGGCGCGCCAGCCAATCGAGGACGCGGAGTTTCTGAGCGTGGGTGGTGGTGCCGGAGATTTCGCTGGCGGTTTCCGGGCGTGAACCTTGAAAGCTGAGTTGAAAATGATCGAGGCCGGCGGCGACTAATTTTTCGAGGCGCGATTCATCGAGGGGCAATCCGGAAGTGATGAGATTGACATACAGGCCGGCTTGGCGAGCGGAACTGACGAGTTCGAGAATATCGGGGCGGGCCAGAGGTTCGCCGCCGGTGAAATCGGCTTGCAGAACACCCAGCTCCGCGGCTTGGCGAAAAACTTTTGCCCAAGCTTCGGTGGAGAGTTCGGCGGTGCGGGCGTTGAGCTCGAGAGGATTCGAGCAGTACACGCAGTGCAGCGGGCAGCGATGGGTTAGTTCGGCGATCAGGGCCAGGGGAGTGAAGGTGTCGGCGGTCATCTGGTTCGGGCTATTCGGGCGCTTATGCGCCGCTGGCCGCGGTGTTACCGGCGGGACTTTCCGCGGAGAGGAAATCGAGGGCGCGCTGATCGTTCAACAGGGATAAATAGCCGAGGATGTCAGTCTCGACTTTTTGGGGGTTGGCCGCGGAGTAAATTTTCTGCAGTTCGCTGACGATTTGATGGACAGTGCGCTGGCCGTCGCAGCGCTCGACGATTTCCAGGCTGGGGCCATTCAGGCGCAAAGCTTTTTCAGGCATGAGCAGGACGCGAGGCTGCTGCTTGGGGTCGTTGAGGCGGACGCCGGCGGCGAGTTGTGGACGGGAGTTTAGATCGGGAGTCATGTGTTTGAATGCGGCGGTGGATCCGCGGGAACGAAAGCGCCGGGCGGAGGCCAGGCGGGTTGAACGTAGGCGAAGTATAAGGCGTCGAGCTGAGCCCAGAGGATGTCGCATTTGGCACGGAGCGCGGCGTAGGATTTTTCCTGCTGTTCGCGGTTGCGAGCGTTCTTGACGACCCAGGCCAAGGCAAATTCCGCGTCTTCGGGGGCCTGGGTGAGGCGGGCGTTGAAATAGTCGAGACCGCCGGAGAGCCAGGGGTAGTGTTCGCGCATGCGGTCAACGCGGAGGGAGATCAGTTTGTGGGAGAAAAGTTCGGTAAGCGAAGAGGCCACGGACTCGAGCAACGGGCGAGTGCTGACAAAATTGACGTAGGCTTCGACGGCGAAGCGGGTGGCGGGCAAGATGCCGTCGCCCTGAAGGGCTTGCTCGCGCGGGAGACCGGTGGCTTCCACGAGGCGCAGCCACTTCTCGATGCCGCCGGGAGTGACGCCGTCGCCATCATGGTCGATGACCCGCTTGCGCCAGGCCAGGCGGAAGGCGGGGTCTTCGCTGTGGGCCAGAATGGCGGCGTCTTTCATGGGGATGTGGCTCTGATAGTAGTAGCGATTGAGGGCCCAGGCCTGTAATTGGCCGCGAGTCAGTTTGCCCTCGTGCATCAGCAGATGGAACGGGTGCTTATGGTGATAGCGGGCTTCGCCGATGGCGTGAAAGCCGGCGATGAATTCCTGTTCGGGGAGCTTGCGGTCGCCGGCTGTGGGGAGTTTCGCGGGAGTGTTCATAATTCCAACTCCATGCCATCGTAGGCGATTTCAAAGCCGGCATCCAGCACGGCGCGATGTTGCGGGCTGTCCTGGTCGAGGATGGGATTGGTGTTGTTGATGTGAATGAGAATGCGGCGGCTCCTGGTGCTGGGCGGGCGCGGACATTGCTGCAACAAGCCGCCGGGGCCAGACAGCGGAGTGTGGCCGATTTCGCGAGCGGTTTTTTTGCTGCGACCGGTGAGGATCAGCTCGTCATCGCTCCAGAAAGTGCCGTCCAGAAAAGCCACGTCGCTGTTTTCCACGGCGGAGCGCCAGGCGGTGTTGTGGTTGGGAAGCGATGTGGAGGGCGCGGGAATCGAAGGAGCGTAGAAGAAACGTTTTTCGCCTTTGTGGATGACGAAACCGGAGGTGGCTTCGTCGGGCGGCAAGGTGTGCTGAAGTTCATCGCTGACGTAGTCGGGATAATGGCCGCCAAGCGGTACGGTAGCGCATAGGAATTCGGGGGCAGCGCCGGGTTCTTCTTCAAGGTGGCAGCCGAGGCGGCCTTTGGCGGATAAAGCTACCCACTTGACGGGAGGATCGGCGCGGTCGAGTACGCGAAAGACGCGATTTTCGTTTCGCAGGATGCGCTGGACGGCGGGGGTGGCGAAGACGAAGAAAGATTGGAATTCGCGGAGATGCAGGAGGCCGGCCACGGAGTCAATGTCGGAACTGGGAAGGAAGACGCCGCCGATGGGAGACTCCTGAGCGACTGGCGGTGCGCCGACCGCGGGGGCTTTGGCTGCGGAAGCACCCGGGCAAAGCTCCGGGGTCGAGACGATCTGCGACCGCAGATCAGGAGACGCGCTGAGTAAGAACCAAACTTTATTGTTGGTGGTGAAGGCCAGTTGGGTTTGGCTGCGCGCACGTCCGTGAAACTTGCCGGAGCGAATCCGCTGGCAATTGGAGCAGACACAATTCCACTGAGGAAAACCACCCCCGGCGGCCGAGCCGAGGACTTTTATGCGCATTCGCTGAGGATCCGGTCAGACCGCCGAAGCGGTCGGCAGACTACAGTTCGGCGTTGGCGTACGAGCTGATTTCGCAGTTGAGGTCGATCACTTCGTGTTGCGGTGTGGTCCATTCCATGGTGGAACTCCCTATGAAAGATGAATGATTGCGAATTAAGAATAGCATGGCGGAGCGGGGATGCAAATACGGGTTCTTCAAGAGGGATGCGAGTCGACACGAGGCCTGCGGAAAAATATTGGAAGCGAAGCAAAAGAGCTGGGTAAGCGCTGCCGAGCGGTCGGGCAAACGTTACCGCCTTCGGAAACGAACGCAGGGATAGGACCTCTTTGTTAGCGATAAAAGGCTTGGAATGAGTTGGATGAATTTGCGTTTTTTTCCTGGAGGCATGGCGCGCTGCGTGCTTTTTGATTGGAGAAGATTGACGCTAAAGTTTTTAAAATGGCGCCGATAGACAGAGAACAGGGAGTTGTTTGTCCCGAGGAGAAGGAATGGCATCCATCGCCAACATTTTGAGCAGCGTTTTTGGTTTCAGTTCGCCGAGCGCGCCGAGCCCGGCGCAAAAAGTGAAGCAGGAATTTGCGCAATTAGGCCAGGACTTGAAGGCTGGAGACTTGAAGGCCGCACAGAGCGATTTTGCAACTTTGCAACAGGATCGGCAGGCGCGGTTCGCGGCTTCCTCCGCCGGAACGAGCACAAATTCGGGGCAGAGTGCCAGCCCGATTGCCCAGGACTTCACACAACTCTCGACGGATTTGAAGGCCGGGAATCTGACGGCGGCGCAGGGAGATTACACTGCGATTGTGCAGGCGTTTCAAAATCAAGCGCAAGGCGCGGGGCTAACGGGCGGGCACCATCATCATCACCGGGGCGGAGGAGACAGCAGTGCGAGCTCAACACCGGTGAACCAGTTATTCGCGCAACTGGGGCAAGCGCTGCAATCTGGAAATTTGCCGACGGCGCAGCAAGCGTATGCGACGCTGCAGCAAGACTTTCAACAGACGAACGCGTCGTCGAGTTCGAGCACAGCGCAGGCGGCCAGCGCAACGACGGGAGTTTCAGTCAGCGCGTAGAACTTTCGAGATCGACAGTGATACGTCAAAGCAGGATCAGCGTCCAACCGCTTCTGGGTTGGGCGATTTTTTCGTGCGCGCCGAAAGTCACGAACGGTGCCTCGCATCGAGGAGTTTTTTTTTGAAACGCTGCCGAGAAGGATTTCCCGTTTTGAATTGCAGCGGAACTTGTGTGCCAATAGGACACAAAAAAACTGACTACCAAGTATGGTTATCGGCGGTAAAATAAACCACAACTGGTCGTAGTGAAAACTGCGATTTACCGCACAGAAATAATCCACAACTATTTTCCGAAAAAAACATGTTTGTGCTTGACTTGCCCAGAATCGCGCTTATGATGTGGTCAAATGTGGAGTGAAGTGGGGCACAGTAGATTCAAGTAGGGCGCAGTAAAACGTTGTGGGGCAGCACCCGGGCTCGCAAGAAAACAATATATTTTGAAGCAAATGTAGGCGTTTTGGGGTCATTTTGCGTATCCAAGACTACCTTTTAGTGTGTGGTTGTGTAGCCGTCAAGACCAAAAATGGCTACCACATCGTGAATCCGAGCGGGGCGCATGAACTTGCGGGGCAATTATCCGGCGAAGGTGGACGAGAAGGGCCGGCTGAAGATTCCCAGCTTGTTCTTGGAAGGGCTGAAGGAGTACGGCAATCAATTCTACATCACCAGCACGACGGGCGAGTCGGCACGGATTTACCCGATAAAAGTGTGGATGCAAATTGAAGAGAAGCTGGCGGGGGTTTCCTCGCAGAACCGGGCGAAGAGAAAATTTCTGATGAGAACGAGCTACTACGGGCAAACGGTGGAGCTGGATGCGCAGGGCAGAGTGCTGATCCCGGCGGTGCTGCGGGAAGCGGCGCAGACCAAGAGCGACGTGGATGTGTTCGGGAACCTGGACTATCTAGAGGTCATGAATCACACCCGAGTGCTGGATGAGCTGAAGAATTCGCCATACACGGACGAGGATTACAAGGCTTTGGAAGATCTGGGGATTTAAGGAATTTGAAGCGATGAGCGGCGCGTGACAGGAACCAGAGCGCACACGCCGGTTTTAATGCAAGAGGTGTTGGAATGGCTGGAAATAAAACCCGACGGTATTTACGTAGACGCCACGCTGGGAGCCGGGGGCCACTCGGCGGCCATCGCGGAAAGACTGGTGTCCGGCAGGTTGATCAGCCTGGACCAGGACGAACAGGCTTTGGAGCTGGCCCGGGAAAATCTGAAGGCCTGGAAGGAAGTCGTGACCCTCGTGAAATCACCATTCTCGAGGATTGCGGAGGTCGTACACGAGTTGGGGATTCCGAAGGTGGACGGGGTCTTGGGCGACTTGGGAGTTTCATCGATGCAGCTTGATCAAGGCGCGCGAGGATTTTCGTTTCGCGAAGCCGGGCCGCTGGATATGCGGATGGATGTGGCCGGGGAATTGACGGCCGACGAAATTGTGAATCAGTGGTCGGAAAAAGAGATTGCCGACCTGCTCTACCGGGAAGCCGATGAGCATGATTCCAGAAGAATCGCCAAGGCGATCGTACGAGCGCGACCCCTGAGGGATACCGCGCACTTGGCAACGATTGTGGCAGGGGCCCGAAAGCAATGGGGAAGGCAGAGACTGCATCCCGCAACAAAAACGTTTCTGGCGCTGCGGATCGCGGTGAATCGAGAGATGGAGGAACTCGGGCAGTTTCTTTCTCGGACCCCGGCCACAATAAATGCAGGAGGGCGGTGGGTGGTGCTCAGTTACCACTCGCGGGAAGACCGGTTGGTGAAGCACGCGTTTCAGGAAGGCGAACGGCAGGGGACGCTGCGGGTGCTGACCCGGCATGTGGTGCAGCCGAGCGAAGAAGAGCTGGGGAACAATCCGCGGTCGCGAAGCGCGAAACTGCGGTGTGCAGAGATCTTGGCAGCCGCATAAGGCGCCGGTAAAAGGTACAGCGATGACGCGAAAGAAAAAGAATCGAGCAGCGACTGAATTTCACACCGTGAAGCGGCTGGACAATACGCGACTGGTGCGACAGATGGAACCGGTGAAGATGCGCAATCTGTACCGGACGCTGGCGCTGGGAACGGTAATCGCGGCGTTTTTTCTGTTGTACATCTACCAGCATTTCCGATGCATCGATTTGAGTTTCCAACTGGAAGCGGCGCGAGCGGAGCGGGTGGATGCGGCGGCGCAAAACTCCTCGCTGAAGCTGGAGATCGCCAGCCTGAGCAATCCGAAGCGCATCGATATAATTGCGCGTCACCAACTGGGCTTGACGGAAACGCTGCCTTCGCAGGTTCGTGAATACCAGCCCATGGCTGGCGCGGAAGTGGCCGCGGCGCAGTTCACGCGCGTGAATGCCGAGCAATAGCCGCGGTTCAGACGTAATGTGGAAGCGAACGCCGGCAAGCCAACTCACCAATTCCTGCTTCGCAGTCTCACCTAACCGTCGCAAGAACAGTTTGATAGTCCCACCAGCGGAGAGCGCACCGGCGTAAGTCCACCAATGCAAAAAACGCGAGCCCACGTCCGCTTGTTGATTGTCGCCGGCGTGGCGCTATTGTGGGCCACGGCCATTTTTGGGCGGCTGGGGTACCTGCAACTGTACCGGCACCGCGACTACCTGCTGCGGGCGCAGCGCCAGCAGCAGCGCACCATCGAAATTTCCCCCAAACGCGGCGCGATCTACGACCGCAACATGCATGCGCTGGCCATGAGCACCAAGGTGGACTCGGCGTTTGCGATTCCCAGTGAATTAAAGGATCGGGAAATGGCGGCACGATTGTTGTCGGGGGTGCTGGGTGTGCCCGCCGATGTGATCGAGTCACGACTGAACTCCTCGCAGAATTTCGTGTGGATCGAGCGGAAGTTGAGCAGCGAGAAAGCCGAAGCGGTGAACGCGCTGAACTTGAAAGGCGTGTATACGCAGCCGGAGAACCAGCGGTTTTATCCCAAAGGGAATCTCGCGTCGCACGTCCTGGGATTTGTGGATGTGGATGGAAAAGGGCTGGCCGGGGTGGAATACGCGCTGGACAACCAGATCCGGGGTAAGAGCGAAAAAATCGTGATGATGGCGGACGCGCACCAGAAAGCGTTCGATGGCGGAGAGGCGCGGCGGGAGCGGGGCGCCAGCGTGGTGCTGACGCTGGATGAGAAAATTCAGTACATCGCGGAACGGGAGTTGGCGGCGGCGATCAGCAAAACGCGGGCGGTGGCGGGCACCGTGGTGGTGATGAATCCGAATAATGGAGAGTTGCTGGCGGTCGCCAACTGGCCGACGTTCAATCCCAACATGGGTGTGGGAACCGCGGGCGAGGCGCGAATGGACCGCGCGGTAGCGGCGACGTATGAGCCAGGGTCGACTTTTAAATTGATCACGCTGGCGGGTGCGTTTGACCAGGGATTGATCCGCGCGGACGAGGTTTTCGATTGCGAGAATGGCGCGACGTATGTGGCGGGGCACAAGATTCACGATCACAAGCGTTTTGGGTTGCTGAAGGTTTCCGACATTCTGGCGCTGTCGAGCGACGTGGGAGCGATCAAGATCGCCGAGCGGCTGGGGGCGCCGAAGTTTTACGAGTACATCAAGGCATTTGGATTTGGGGCGCCAACAGGAGTGGATTTGCCGGGGGAGACCCGGGGAATTCTGCGGCCGCTGGAGAAGTGGTCGGCAATTTCGATTGGCGCGATTTCCATGGGGCAGGAAGTGGGGGTGACGCCGATGCAATTGATTTCGGCGGTGTCGGCGATTGCCAACGGCGGGACGCTGTATAAGCCGCACATTGTCGCGGAAGTTCGCAAGGGAGAAAGCGTTTTGCCGGGCGAAGGATTGCCGACGGCCAGCGAGCCGCGAAGGGTAATCCAACCGCAAACCGCGGCTACGCTGCGACGCTTGATGGAAGGCGTGGTTTTAAACGGCACCGGGAAGCTGGCGCGGCTGGATGGCTGGACCGCCGCGGGAAAGACCGGCTCGGCGCAAAAGATCGATCCGACTACCGGGCGTTACTCGCCGACGCAATTGATTGCGTCGTTTACAGGTTTTGCACCGATCAACAATCCGGCGATTACGATTCTGGTGTCGCTGGATTCTCCGGTCGGACCGCACGAAGGCGGGATGGTGGCGGCGCCGGTGTTCAAGCGCATTGCCGAGCAGGTGTTGCCCTACCTGGATGTTTCGCGGGATATACCGGCGGGACAACTGCTGCAGGCGTCTTACAAGAAGAAGGAACAAGCGGCGGCCGAGACGCTGGAGGATTTCACTCCCGGGGAATTTGTGCTGGCGCCGGAAGAGCCGGCGGCGGCAGCGGAGGTGGCTGAAAAGCCGGTGGGCAAGAGTGTCAATGCCAGCGCGCATGTGACCTTGCCGGTGGCGGAGGCCGAAGACGAGACGGTGACGGTTCCGGACTTTTCGGGCAAGACCATGCGGGATGTGACGGAGATGTGCCTGGGAATGGGGCTGGAGCCGGTGTTGATTGGCAGCAACCTTGCAATGGAGCAGTTGCCGGGGGCCGGAGCCCAAGTGCGGCGAGGGGCGCGGGTAACGGTGCAATTTGGAACAGTGGCGGGAAGCGACGCGCGAGGGAATGCTGGGAGAGTTAGTAAAAGCGCGAAGGCGGGACCGGCGCGGCTGAAACACAAACATTCGTAGACACGGAGCTACACACTTGCGATCGCACCTGAAATTGAGCGGCGCTGAGGACGAAGGGCGGAGCTACATTGCTAGCTCCGGGGAAGAGGCGGTGCGCGGAAGGGCGGAGCGGGGCAAGAGAGCAAGAAATTTGGCGGAGCTGTTCCGGGGAGTTGAGACCATCGGGCCGGTGGGGAACGCTTTGGAGATACAGCAGGTTGCTTGCGATTCGCGCAAGGTAAAACCGGGAGCGCTATTTTTTGCGCTGCTGGGAGCGAAAGAAAATGGCAAGGCGTTTGTGGAAGAGGCGATTTCTCGTGGGGCCGTAGCGATCGCCAGCGAAGACAGCGTGGAGGCCAGGATTTACGGAAGCGTGGCCACGGTGCAGGTGCGCGAGGCGCGCAAGGCTCTAGCGATTGTGGCGGGGAATTTTTACCATCAGCCGGCGAAGGCGCTGCAATTGGTGGCGGTGACGGGAACCAATGGCAAGACCACCACGACGTCGGTGATCGACGCGATTTTGAAGAGTTCGAAAGCGAAGACCGGACTTTTCGGGACCATCGCTTACGAAACGCCTGCGGGAAAATATGCGGCGCCGAATACCACGCCGGAATCGGTGGACCTGCAAGGATTCCTGGCGGAGATACGGGACGCCGGCGGAAAGTACGCGGTGCTGGAAGCCAGTTCGCACGCGCTGACGATGGACCGGCTGTGGGGCTGCCATTTCAGGGCCGCGGTGTTCACGAATTTGACGCGCGAGCACATGGATTATCACAAGACGTTTGAAGCGTACTTTGCGGCCAAGGAACGGCTGTTTACGGGAACCGGAGCGGGAGCGCCGGAAACGGCGATTGTCAATATCGATGACGAGTATGGCAAGAAACTGGTGGGGCTGGCGAAGAACACCGTGACCTACGGACTGGACGCTGCGGCGGACATCAATGCCAAAAAATTTCAGCTGAGCTTTAACGGGTTGTCATTCAGCGCGCAGACGCCCAAGGGAAAACTTCAGATAACGTCGCCGCTGGTGGGAAGAATCAACGTGTACAACATTCTGGCGGCGATCGGAGCGGCGCAAGCGCTGGGGCTGGCGAACGAAACTATCGAGCAGGGGATACGCGAGCTGGAAAGCGTTTCGGGACGCTTTCAACGGATCGATGTGGGGCAGCCATTTCTGGTGATTGTGGATTACGCGCACACCGACGACGCGCTGGCCAGCTTGATTCGAACGGCGCGGGAGCTGAATCCCAAAGGCCGGATCATTACGCTCTTCGGATGCGGAGGAACCAAGGATCGCACCAAACGTCCGGTGATGGGAGAAGTGAGCGGGCGGCTGAGCGATTTGACGATCCTGGCAAATGACAATCCGCGCAACGAAGATCCCTTGAAAATCATCAGCGACATCGTAGTGGGAGTGCAGAAAGCCGGCGGGAAATATGTGATTGAGGCCGACCGCGAAAAAGCGATCGGGCTGGCGATGGATGAAGCGCGGGCTGGCGACATGGTGCTGCTGGCCGGGAAGGGTCACGAGAATTATCAGGTTCTTGCGGATCGCACGCTTGATTTTGATGACCGCGAAATGGCCCGGCGGGCGCTGGCGAAACGCGGCTACGGTGGCGAGGCGGCCGCGAATGTGGCAAACCAGAATGGGGGCGGAGCGCCGTAGGCCGAAGGATTTGGCACGCGACGCGCTTTGAAGTAGCACAGAGAAAAGCGCGGGACAGCGTGAGATGAACGCAAGACCGGCACAATTTTTTGATCAGCAGGATGCAAACTGTGGGGTGCCAAGACGGTGAGCACAACGCCAAGTGTGGCAGCTGAGCGCAAAGCGAATCCGTTGAGGAATTTATGCGGTGGACGATTGCACAAGTGGCTGAAGCGCTGGGTGCACGGGCGGGCGGGGGACTTGACGCCCTGGCCCGGGTGGCCGGTGTGTCGATTGATTCTCGCACGATACGTGCGGGAGAACTGTTCATCGCGATACACGGACCGCGTCACGATGGACACGACCACGTTCCCAACGTGCTGGAGCAAGGAGCGCTGGGCGCGGTGGTGGCGGACTGGCAAATATCGCGTTATCCGGGGTGGGTCAGCGACCGATGCATCCCGGTGGCCGACACGTTCGAAGCGCTCAAACAATTGGCGCGCGCAGTACGGGAGGCCTGGGGCGGGAAAATTGCGGGGGTCACTGGCTCGGTCGGAAAGACAACAACCAAAGAGATCCTGGCGGCATTGCTGGGCACGAAACTTCGGGTGCTGAAGTCGGAAGGGAATTTCAACAACGAATACGGATTGCCGTTGACGCTGTTTGGGCTGGAGGAAACGCATCAGGCGGCGGTGCTGGAGATGGGGATGTCGCGGCCGGGGGAATTGAAACGGCTGGCGGCGGTAGCGCGGCCGGATGTGGGAGTGGTGACGCGAGTGTCGCCGGCACACCTGGAATTTTTTCTTTCGGTGGATGAGATCGCGCTGGCCAAGCGGGAATTGATTGAAGGTTTGAATGGCAGCGCATCGGTGGCGGTGTTGAACGCGGATGATGCGCGAGTGGCGGCGTTTGCGGCGCATGCGCCGGGAAAAGTTTTGACCTACGGAATTGAAGCGGCGGCGGATTTTCGCGCGGAGGAGATTGAGGATCGCGGGCCACTGGGCTCGGCATTCGTGCTGGTGGCGAATGGTAAGCGCGAGCGGCTGCAAGTGGGCTTGCCGGGGCAGCACGTGATTGCCAATTCGCTGGCGGCGCTGGCGGCGGCGAGCGTCTGGGGCATCGGCGCGACGGAAGCGCACGGCGTGCTGGGATCGTTGAAGGCGCCATTTATGCGCGGGGAGTTGGTGCAACTCACGAACGGCGCAGCGGTGATTAACGACAGCTACAACTCCAGCCCGGCGGCGCTGCAATCGATGACCGCGGTGCTGGGTTCGACTTCCGGATACCGGCGAAGAATTCTGGCAGCGGGAGAAATGCGCGAGCTGGGGCGGTCTTCCGGGGAACTGCACCGCGAAGCCGGGCATTTTGCGGCGCGGCTGGCGGGCAAGGCCGGGAAGATTGACTGGATTATCGGAGTGGCGGGGGATGCGGCGCAGATTATCGAAGGCGCGGTAGCGGCGGGATTGCCGCGGTCGCAGACCAAATTTTTCGGGTCCTCGGAAGGAGCGGCAAAATTTTTAGGGGAGTTCGTGGAAGCGGGAGATTTGCTGCTGGTGAAGGGCTCGCGGGGCGTCAAGATGGAGCGCATTGTCGATGAACTGCTGACGCGATATGCGCCGTTGGGCGGAACGCGCGTCGAAGAGGCGCGGCACTAGATGCTTTACTACCTGCTGTACCACACGCTGCAAAAATACTTCAGCCCGTTGAATGTATTCCGGTACATCACGGTGCGCACGGTGTATGCGAGTTTGACCGGCATGTTTCTGGCGTTTGTGTTTGGGCCGTGGCTGATCCGGCAACTTCGGGAATTGCAGATCGGGCAGTACATCCGGGAGGAAGGGCCGCAGGATCACAAGAAAAAAGCGGGCACACCGACGATGGGCGGGGTGCTGATCGTGTTGTCGACGGCGGTGCCGACATTGTTGTGGGCGGACTTGAGCAATGCCTTTGTGTGGCTGGCGATTTTCGCGTTGCTGGCGTTCGCGGCGATCGGGTTTGTGGACGACTGGGCGAAAGTTTCCAAGCAACGCAATTTGGGATTGACCAGCAAGAAAAAGTTTTCGCTGCAGGTGCTGGTAAGCCTGGTGTGCGGAATCGCGCTGCTGATTCTGGCGACCTGGAGCAGATATTCAACGCAACTGGTCTTTCCGTTTTTCAAGCGGGTGCATCCCGACCTGGTGATTCATTCGCTGATGGCCACGCCACACTTCTGGCCGCTGGCGTTTGTGCCGTTTTTGTTTTTCGTTTCGCTGGTCATTGCGGGAGCTTCGAACGCAGTAAATCTTACGGATGGCCTCGATGGCTTGGCGATCGGGTGCACGGTGATTGCGGCTGGGGCGCTGACGGTGCTGACCTACGTGAGCAGCAATTTTCGCTGGGCCAATTATCTGGAGATTCAGTACATCCCGGGAGTTGGGGAATTGACGGTTTTTTGCGGCGCGCTGGTGGGGGCGTCGCTGGGATTTCTCTGGTACAACGCGCATCCCGCGGAGATTTTCATGGGGGACGTGGGTTCGCTATCGCTGGGCGGCGCGCTGGGATTGATTGCGGTAATTATCAAGCAGGAAGTGCTGCTGTTTTTCATTGGCGGGATTTTCGTGATTGAGGCGATGTCGGTGATTTTGCAGGTGGGATCTTTCAAGCTGCGCGGGAAGCGGATTTTTCGGATGGCTCCGATTCATCATCACTTCGAGTTGCTGGGGTGGAGCGAGTCGAAGGTCATCGTGCGGTTTTGGATCGTGGCGCTGGTGTTCGCGTTGTTTGCCTTGACGACTTTGAAATTGCGGTAGCGGGAAGTTGGTTCGAACATGACAGGCGGATTCGAATTGCGAGGCAAGCACGTGCTGGTGATTGGGCTGGCGCGCACGGGAGTGGCCACGGCGCGATTTTGCGCGGAGCACGGCGCCACGGTGACGGCCACGGACAATCACGAAGAGAGCGAACTGAGCCAGGAGGTGCTGCATCTTCGCGAAGAAGGGGTGCGATTGGAACTGGGCGGGCATCCCGAAAGCAGTTTGCTGAAGCAGGATCTGGTGATTCCGAGTCCGGGAGTTCCCGCGGATGCGCCGGTGCTGAAATCGGCGCGGGCCAAGGGCATTACGATCTGGAGCGAGATCGAGCTGGCTGACCGTTTTCTGGACGGGCGGCTGATCGGGATCACCGGGTCCAATGGAAAAACAACCACAACTTCGCTGGTGCACCACATTTTAAAGGTGGCGGGATTTTCCACGCTGGTGGCCGGGAATATTGGCACGCCGATGATTTCGCGAGTGGCGCTGACCAGCGAAGACACCATTACCGTGGCGGAACTCAGCAGTTTTCAACTGGAGCTGATCGAAACCTTTCATCCGGACATCGCGGTGCTGTTGAATCTGACGCCCGACCATCTGGACCGGCACCTGACCATGGAGGCGTACACGGCGGCAAAAGCGCGCTTGTTTGAAAAGCAAACGGAAAGCGATTTCGCGGTGTTGAATGCGGACGATGACGCGGTCGTGAAACTGGCGCCCAAGCGGCCGCAGGTGTACTGGTTCAGCCGCAAACGGCCGGTGTTGCAAGGCGCGTACTTGCGCGGGGACGAAATTGTTTTTCGCACCAGCAAGCAAGAGGAAGTTTTGCTGAAGCGGGAAGAAATTTCCCTGCCCGGCGTGCACAACCTGGAAAACGTGCTGGCGGCAGTAACCGCGGCGCGGTTGGAAGGCGCGGCGGTGAGTGCCATTGCCGAAGCGGTACGAAATTTTCCTGGCGTGGAACACCGACTGGAATTCGTGGCGGAGATCGCGGGAGTGCGGTACTACAACGATTCGAAAGCCACCAACGTGGATGCCACGTTGAAGGCGCTGGAAGCGTTTCCGGGGAACGTGCACGTGATTCTGGGCGGGAAGGACAAAGGCAGCGAGTATTCGGTGCTGCAGGGCGCGTTGAAAGAACGCAGCGTGCTGGCGTTGTTGATCGGGGCGGCAGCGGAAAAAATCGCGCAGCAAATCGCCGGAAGCGTGGCCATTGAACAAGCGGGAACCCTGGAGCGCGCGGTGAAAATTGCTTCGCAGGCCGCGCGGCGCGGGGATGTGGTGCTGCTGGCGCCGGCGTGCGCAAGTTTCGATCAGTTTGAGAATTTCGAACATCGCGGGCGAAAGTTTAAAGAATTGGTGCGGACTTACGAGCAGGAAAATGCCGGCGGATCGAGAGTTGGAGGAGTTTCGGACGCAGGCGGAAAGGCGGACCACGATGCCCAGAAGGCTTGAAAACGATCGCTGGTTATTCGGAGTGACGCTGGCGCTGTGCCTGCTTGGCGCGGTGATGGTGTTTTCAGCGTCGGCGGTAACCGCGGGGCAACACTACGGGCGCTCGTACATCTTTTTGTTGCGACAAGCGGCGTGGCTGGCGATTGGATTATTTGGAATGTTTGCTTTGATGCGTCTGGATTACCGCAAGCTGCGGGAACCGCGAGTGGTGTATACGGCGGTCTGCGTGGTGCTGTTGATGCTGGTAGGGGCGTTTTTTCTGGATAAGTCGCATGCCACGCACCGGTGGATCAAATTTGGGCCGTTCGGAATTCAGCCGTCGGAGCTGGCCAAGCTGGCGGTAATTTTGTATCTGGCATGGTTTCTGGATGCAAAGC
Organism: uncultured Acidobacteriota bacterium; assembly: GCA_963732705.1. GTDB lineage: Bacteria > Acidobacteriota > Terriglobia > Acidiferrales > UBA7541 > Acidiferrum. The sequence goes on from CAVTAN010000006.1 coordinate 20,695, forward strand.
GACGCAGCGCGGCAAAAATGGAATTCTGCAAAGAGGACCTGCTGCACACGATTTTGCCGGCCATAGCGCCGATTCTGCTGTGCGTGGGAGTGATTTTGCTGCAACCGGATCTAGGAACGGCGGTAGATATTGTCGTGATTGCCACGGCGGTGCTTTTTGTGGCGGGGCTGTCGTGGAAGTGGCTGGTGTGCGGCTTGGCGGGAGCGCTGCCCATTCTTTATTTGCTGATCACCCACGTTTCTTACCGGCAGGCGCGGTTGATGGCGTTTTTGAATCCGGCGCTGGATCCGCAGGGGTCGGGATTTCAATTGCTGCAATCGTTGATCGCGGTGGGTTCCGGCGGGTTCAGCGGCGTGGGATTGATGGAGAGCAAGCAGAAATTATTTTATTTGCCGGAAGCGCATACCGATTTTATTTACGCGGTGATTTGCGAGGAATTAGGATTTATCGGGGCGCTGCTGGTGATTGGACTTTTTGTGGTGTACGGCTGGCGTGGTTTGCGGGCTTCGTTCAGCGCGCCGGATGGATTTGGAAGGTTGCTGGCGCTGGGAATAACGGCGATGGTGCTGAGCCAGGCGCTGATTAATTTTGCGGTGGTGCTGGGAATGGTGCCGACCAAAGGGATACCGCTACCGTTTGTGAGTTATGGAGGATCGAGTTTGCTGGTGATGCTACTGGCAACCGGAGTGCTGTTGAATATCAGCCAGCAAGCGACCGAGCCATGAGCGCAGCGGCTTACTGCATGGACCAGGTATCCGCCAGGGATCGTACGGGTGTGAGATGGTTGTGAAATGGGCTTGAAATTATTAATCGCGGGAGGAGGCACGGGCGGACACGTGTTTCCGGCACTGGCGATTGCGCGGGAGTGGTTGTCGCGAGGGAGCGAGCGAGAAGTGGTGCTGGTGGGAACCAAACGCGGGATCGAGATGAAGCTGGTGCCGCAAGCCGGGCTGCCGCTCGAATTGCTGCGAGTAGCGGGATTGAAAGGCAAAGGCGGCGGAACGCTGCTGAAAAACTTCGCGAAGCTGGCGCCAGCGATGCTGGACGCGTCGCGAGTGCTGAGCAAGCATAAGCCAGTGGCGGCGTTTGGAGTGGGCGGTTACGCGGCGGGGCCAATGCTGCTGGCTACCTGGATACGCGGAATTCCCAACGTAATTTTTGAGCCGAATGCGGAGCCGGGATTTACAAATAAAGCGCTGGCGCGAATTTCGCGGCGCATCGCCACGGGTTATGAAGTTTCGGCGCGCACGTGGGGAGCCAAGGCGGTGGTGACCGGGTGCCCGGTGCGGGAAGAATTTCTGAGTATCGCGGCGCGCGCGCCACAAAAACCGTTGCGGCTGCTGATTACCGGCGGCAGCCAGGGAGCGCTGCCGGTGAATCGCGCTTTTGTGGACGCCATGGATGCGCTGGTATTGCGAAAAAATGAGTTGAGGATCGTGCATCAAACCGGCGAACGGGATTATGACGCGGTGCGTACGGCTTACGCGCGGCATGAAATTCTTGCCGAGGTGGTGCCGTTTCTGGGGAACATGCCGGAGCGGTTTGCGTGGGCGGACATCATCGTGTGCCGGGCGGGAGCGATTACCGCGGCGGAAGTGGCGGCGGCGGGGCGAGCGGCGATTTTCATACCGTTCGGACGGGCCACGGACAGCCACCAACTGCGGAACGCGCAGGAAATGGTGAAGAAGGGCGCAGGCCGGGTGATTACCGAGGGAGAATTGACGGGCGAGCAGCTGAGCAAGGAAATTTTTTCGCTGCTGGATGATCCTGAGGAAATCGAGCGCATGGGCGGGGCGGCGCGTGAAATGGCGCGGCCGGATGCGGCGCGGGAGATTGTGGATTTGATCGAGCAAGCCGCGGGACTGAGCACGGCCAAGGGAAGAGTACGCGCAGCAGCGTCAGGCGGAAGCGGTTCGAGCGGATATGCGTCTGGCAGCGGGAGTGCGAGCGACGCGGCGAAAGGCCCGGTTGCGCGGACAGAAGAGGAAGTGGCGCCATGATGGTGAGCTTCCGGAATTTCCAGCGCATTCACCTGGTGGGCATCGGCGGGATCGGCATGAGCGGGATCGCGGAAGTGCTGCTTACGCTGGGTTACTCGGTGTCGGGCTCCGACAGCAAACCTTCGGCGATCACCGAACGGCTGGCGAAACTGGGCGGCACGATTTTCAACGCGCACGAAGCCATCAACGTGGATGGCGCACATGTGGTGGTGACTTCTTCCGCCATTCACAGCAGCAACCCGGAAGTAAACGAAGCGCACAAAATGAAAATTCCGGTCATTCCGCGCGCGGAAATGCTGGCGGAATTAATGCGGCTGAAATACGGGATTGCGGTGGCGGGCGCGCACGGGAAGACCACGACCACGTCGATGGTGGCGTCGGTTTTGGCGGCAGCGCATCTGGATCCGACGTTTGTGATTGGCGGGCGGGTGAATCAGGCGGGCACGACCGCCAAGCTGGGTAAGGGCGAATACTTCGTGGTGGAAGCGGACGAAAGCGACCGAAGTTTTCTGCTGCTGGCTCCGGTGGTGGCGGTGGTGACTACCATCGATCGCGAGCATCTGGACCAGTACAGTTCGCTCGAAGACATTCAAGGCGCGTTCGTACAGTTCTTGAATCGCGTGCCGTTTTATGGCGCGGCGATTTTGTGCATCGATGAGCCCAACGTGCAGGCCATTATTCCGCAGGTGAAGCGGCCGATAATTACCTATGGAACTTCGAGCCAGGCGGATTTGGCGATCAGCGACATCAAGCTGGAGGGGCTGGTCAGCGAATTCCGGTTGACGTTTCGCGGCGAAGATTTGGGAAATTTCCGGCTGGCGCATCCGCCGGGAATTCACAATGTGCGGAATGCGGCGGCGGCCGCGGCGGTAGCGCTGTATTTGAGCGTGCCGGTGGAATTGATTCGCGAGGGCCTCGCGAAATTTGGCGGGGTGGGGCGCCGCTTTGAAATCAAGGGGGTGGCTAACGACGTGACGGTGATTGACGATTATGGGCATCATCCAGTGGAAATTCGCGCCACGCTGGAAGCCGCCAAGCTCTGCAAGTTCGACCGGCTGGTGGTGTTGTTCCAGCCGCATCGCTTTTCGCGCACGCAACATTTGTGGGATGAATTTTGCAGAGCCTTCAATCTAGCCGACGTGCTGGTGCTGACCGATATCTATGCGGCCAGCGAACAGCCGATTGAGGGGATCAGCAGCGAGGCGCTGGCCGCGGCGATCCGCGGCGCGGGACATAAACATGTGTATTACTGCGCGTCGATGCCGGATGGAGTTGCGCGCGTGCTGCAGGAAGCGCGAGCGGGAGACGCCATCCTGACCATTGGAGCGGGCAGCGTCAGCCGCGCCAGCAACGAGATCCTTGCGGCATTGCGAGAGGAGAAGCCAGCGCAACATGCGCATTGAAGATCAAAAAGTGCTGGTGGCACTGGCGGGCCTGGGCGTAGAGGTCAAGAGCGGAGCTTCGCTCGCGGAAATTACCTACCTGGGAATTGGGGGAACCACGGATTTGCTGCAGTTGAAGCAGCACGATTCGATTCCCGAAGTGGTTAAGCTGCTGGAAGCCCACGGAATTGCATTTAAATTTCTGGGCGGCGGGTCGAACCTGCTGGTCATCGACGGCGAACTGTCGTGGGTAGCGATGCAACTGGCGCAGCCGGACCCGGACGTGGTGATTGATGGCAATTTTGTGATGGTGGATGCGTCGGCGGAGCTGGGGCGCACAGTTACGCTGTGCGCGAAACGGGATTTGGGCGGGATGGAAGGATTGATTGGAGTGCCGGGGACGGTGGGTGGAGCGCTGCGGATGAACGCGGGCGCCTATGGGATACAAATCGGTACTTACGTGCGAGAGGTAAAAGTGTATCGCGGCGGCGCGCGGACGATAGAAATTTTGCGCGGAGATCAAATTTCTTTTGAATACCGGCATACATCGTTTGCGCCGGATGATATGATGCTCGCGGTGAAGCTGGAACTTCCCTCCAAACCTTTCCGCGAAATTCTCCAAGGGATTCGCATCTGCAACGAAAAACGCCGCGCAAGCCAGCCATTGGGACAAAAAAGCGCCGGCTGCATCTTTAAAAACCCTCCGGGAGCCTCCGCTGGCCGCATGATCGATGAGCTGGGATTGAAGGGCTTTTCGGTCGGGGACGCGCGGGTAAGCGACCGTCACGCAAACTTTTTCGTCAATGCCGGCAAAGCCAGCGCGAAGGACATGCTGACATTGATTGCGGACGTGCGCGAGCGAGTACGCAAGGTGTACGGGTTCGAACTGGAGAATGAGGTAGTGGTGTGGAACGCATGAAGACCATTTCGCGAGGACGTGCGGGCAACGGGGAGTCCGAATCGTACCGGCCGGAACTGCTTACGGATGAAGAGCCGCGCTATTTGCGACGGCAAAAGCCGTTAGAGATACGGCGAAAAAAGTTTGCCGGCCGAAGCTGGTCATTTTACCGGCGGGTGGCGGTTTTGAGCGTGGCGGGGATTGCGAGCGCGACGGTGGTGATCGCGGGAGTGCGGTTTCTGTTGTATTCGCCGCAGTTGGCGCTGGCCAAGCCGGAGCAGATCGACCTGGCGGGAAACAAAATTGTGACGCGCGAAGCAGTATTGAAGCAGTTTTTACGGGACCGTAATCACAGTGTGTTACAAATCCCGCTGGACAAGCGGCGCAGCGAGCTGGAGCAGCTGCCGTGGGTGGAATCCGCCAGCGTGCAACGCATTTTGCCGAACCGCATTCGCGTGGAGTTGAACGAGCGGACTCCCATCGCGTTTGCGCGCAGCGGCAATGAGCTGTACCTGATCGACGCCAACGGAGTGATTCTGGACCGGCCGGCCAATGAAGAGTGGCACTTCCCGATTGTGAGCGGAGTCTCCGACGAGTTGCCGCGCGATCAACGCGAAAAGCGGATGCAGATGTACCAGGAATTCATGAAAGCCATCGACCTGGTGCGGGCGGGCTCCTCCGAACAAGTCAGCGAAATCGACCTGGGCAGTACGCGGGATTTGCGCGCGGTGATGACCGGACTGGCGGGACCAACCGATCCGCAAGCGGTGACCATTCATTTCGGCGGCGCGGACTTTGCGGCCAAATACCGCATGCTGACCGACAACTTTTCGCAATGGCAGGCCAATGCGGGGCGGGTGCATTCCATCGATCTGCAATATTCGCGGCAAGTCATTCTCAATCCGGATTCCAGCGCGGGCGTAGCGGTGGCACGAGCAAGGTAGTTTCTGGCGGGAGCGTTACGGTGAGCAAGAAAGATAAATACATCGTGGGACTGGACGTGGGGAGTACCAAGACTTGCGCGCTCATTGCGGAAATGGACGGGGAACGGGTGAGGTTCCTGGGCCTGGGCGCGGCGGAATCGAAAGGCTTGCGCAAGGGCTTGATTGTGAACCTGGATTCCACGGTGAGCTCCATCCGGCGCGCCGTGGAAGAAGCGGAAAGCGTGGCGAACATACCGGTGGAGTCCGCGGTCATCGGAGTTGCCGGGAAATCATGTGCGCGGGGTGAACAGCCGCGGAGGAATCACACTGGGCGCGCGCGCGCGCGACATTGAGCGGGAAGATGTGCGGCGGGCCATCGATGCGGCGCGGAATATTTCGCTTCCCGAAGACCGCGAAGTGCTGCACGTGCTGCCCCACGAATTTCGGGTGGACGCGCAGGACGGCATACGGGACGCCATCGGGATGGTGGGGCAGCGACTGGAAGCCAACGTACATGTGGTGACCTCTTCGGTGGCGGCCACGCAGAACCTGGTTACGGCGGCGAATAAAGCAGGAATTTTGATTAGCGATACGGTGCTGGAACCGCTGGCTTCGGCGGAATCGAGCCTGACGCAAGATGAGCGCGACCTGGGCTGTTGCCTGCTGGACATTGGCGGGGGCACGACGGAGCTGATCGTGTATGGCGGGGGAGTGGTGCGGCACACCAGCGCGGTGCCGGTAGGCGGAGATCACTTCACCAACGACTTGGCGGTGGGACTGCGGACGCCCATTCCGGAAGCGGAAAAAATCAAGCGGCGGAATGGCTGCGCGACTTCCGAGCTGTTGCGCGAAGACGGGGCCATTGAGATCGCCAGCGTGGGAGACCGGCCGCCGCGCACGATTTTTGCGCGGATGCTTACGGACATTATCGAGCCGCGCGCGCTGGAATTGCTGGCGTTGATTCGCGACGATCTGCGACGCGCGGGTCTGGAAACGCAAATCCCGGCGGGATTTGTGCTGTGCGGCGGCGGCGCGCGGTTGCACGGATTCGATGAGTTGATCGAGCAATCGCTGCACCTGCCGGTGCGCATTGCGGAGCCCAAAGGTTTGGCTGATCTGCCGGAACAGGTAGCGCAGCCGGAATATGCAACGGTGGTCGGATTGGTGATGTACGGCGCGAAAGCGCGGCGCAACACGCCGCAACGCGCCGGGAACCTGGTATCTAAATTAAAAGCCATGTTTGCCGGAGCTTCGTAACCCTGGCCGAACGGTGCTTGTGAACATGGGGAATGTCGAGGAAGTATGCCCATAAAGGAACAAGGAATACGGATGAGCTTCAGCGAGGAGCTGCAGCCGGCAAAGATCAAGGTGATTGGTGTGGGCGGCGGCGGGTGCAACGCCGTCAACCGCATGATTCGCGCCAAAGTGGAGGGCGTGGAGTTCATCACCGCCAATACCGATCTGCAGGCGCTGAAACTTTCGCAAGCTCCGGTGAAATTGCAGTTGGGAGCCAAGCTGACGAAAGGACTCGGCGCAGGCGCGAACCCGGAAGTCGGGCGCAAAGCCGCGCTGGAAGACACCGAGAAAATTATCGAGGCGCTGGAAGGCTCCGACATGATTTTCATCACCTCGGGACTCGGCGGAGGAACCGGGAGCGGCGCGGCACCGGTGGTGGCTTCGCTGGCGAGTGAATTGGGCGCGTTGAGCGTGGCGGTGGTGACCAAACCGTTCGCGTTTGAAGGCAAGCGCCGCATGATGCAGGCGGAACAAGCGCTGGAAGAATTAATCGGCGCGGTGGACACCGTCATCGTGATTCCCAACGAACGCTTGATGGAGACGGTGGAGCGGGGAACCAGCTTTTTCGATGCCTTCCGTATTGCCGACGACATTTTGCGGCAGGCGGTGCAGGGGATTTCCGACATTATTACCGTGCCGGGGATCATCAATCGCGACTTCGCGGATGTGAAAGCGATTATGTCCGGGCAGGGCTACGCAGTGATGGGCACGGCGGTGGCGACCGGGACGAACCGCGCGGTGGATGCCGCCAATCGAGCGATTGCCAGCCCGTTGCTGGAAGACAATTCCATTCAGGGCGCGCAGGGCATCCTGATCAACATCAGCGGCAGCTCCAGCCTGACGCTGCATGAAGTGCATGAAGCTTCGAGCGTCATTCAGAAGGCCGCGCACGAGAACGCCAACATCATTTTTGGCGCGGTGCAGGATGACGCGATGAAGGACACCATGAAGATCACCGTGATTGCCGCGGGCTTCAAGGACGCCAACAAGAAGATCACCCATCAGCGGCCCTCTTTTATGGCCAAGGGTTGGAAACCGGCCCCGGATGTGCAGGAGACCATCGTAGTTCAGCAGCAGGAGGAGGCGCCCGCGCCGCCAGCACCGAATGTGGTGCACCACCAGGTGGCGCCGCAACAACTGCCGATGCGAGAAGTTCACAACGACGCGCGGGTAGAGCCGCGGAACGAATCGCGCACGGTTGCGGATACCTGGAACGAGGTGCGCTACGATTCACGGAATGAGACGCGCATGGAGCAACGCATCGAACCGCGCATCGAGCAGCGAGTCGAGCCCAGGGTTGAACCGCGCGTTGAGCCGCGTATGGAACAGCGGGTTGAACAACGCATTGAACCACGCATCGAACAACGCATTGAACCACGCATTGAACCACGCATCGAGCAGCGGGTTGAGCCCCGTGTGGAAGTGCGCAACGAACGGCCTGAGCCGCGAGCCGAGGTGCGGCACGAAATGCAAATTGACGATCTGGATGTGCCTACGTTCCTGCGCCGGCAAGCGCAAAAGGCCTGAACGATCCGTCGGACCGCTTCATCACTTGGACAAACAGGGCGCGGGCAACCGCGCCCTTTCTCTTTGCGGTTAGATCCAACCCATGGAAGCGAATACGGTGATGGAGCCGCAGCCCAAAGCCACCCCGAGGATCATGCCGGCAAGAACATCGCTGAGGAAGTGCATGCCCAGAACAATCCGGGAAAACCCGATGCTCAAGGCCAGGAAGAAGAGCGTGCCTTCCAGCGTGGGATAGAAATAGCTGAGCACCAGGGCGATGGAGAACGCAGTCATGGTGTGGCCCGAGGGGAAGGAAAATTTGTCCGGCGGCAGCACCTTGGACCAGCAATGGGGCTCGAACTGGCAAGGGCGCTTGCGGTGGCTCAAGCGCTTGAGCGCCTTGAAGATCAAGACGCCGAGAAGGGCCGCGGAACCGGCTGCTCCGACGGCGGAGAGCCGCTGAGGCCCGCCGAAAGCCAGGAGCATGATGGCGAGGCCGTACCACAGATAACCGTCGCCCAGGCGGGTGGACATAATCATCCAGATGCGAAACCAGCGCGGGGCAGGCCAGCGGTTCACCCGCCGCATCAAGCGATGATCGCGGCTTTCGATGAACCCCCACACCATGCGCGTTACGGTCACAACCTCACCTCATACGGAAGTGCCCAGCGAAGAACTGAAAGCGTTGCCTAAAGCCGGGGCGAAAGCCAAATGCGGCTCAGGCAGCAAATCCTGGCTCCGGGGCGCGACGTCCCACAGCAGACGAGTGCGCTTTTCGGCGCCATCCATGCGCGCGGACCATTTTCTGCAAAAACGAAATTCGTTGAGCCAGTGGCCGGCGGTGACCAGGGGAACCAGCACGGCGAGCGGGCAGATGGCCAGGGTCCAGGGTTTGTCATGCACCAGGGAATTCACGATGCTGAAGACGTCCGCGGTGAGCTTGGCGTAGCGTCCATGAACGCCGTGGATGCGTCCGTGACCTTGCGTGAGGCCGGAGAAAAATTCGTCGACGGTGCGGGCCCCGGGGACTTCCGTGTGGGTCAAGCCGACTCCCGCGATGGTGTGAGAATCGCTTCCGGCGATGGCGATTTTTCCGAAGCGCTCCGCCAGATCGGCGGCGTTGGCATTGGCTTTGGCGCACATCTGGCCGTTGCGGGTCTCCATGGCCGGAGCGTAAGAGGCGAACCAGTCGAAATCGCGGTCGTCGCGGCGTCCAGTGAGTCCGGAGAAAATGTGATTCACGCTGAAGAACAGCTTGCGCTCAGTGAGGTACATCACCAGGGAGATGAAATCGTTGCGGCGGCGCTGAATTTCAATGTGGTCGCGCTCGCGAATGTCGTACACGCCGATGTGCACTTCGGTGCCGGTCGGCATGCGCACGGTGACTTCTTCGCTGAGAAAAAAATCGGGATGCTTGCGCAGAATTTCGGCGGCGTCGATGGAGTCGTGATCGGTCATGGTAACGATGCCCATGCCCAGGGATTTGAGGCGGGCATAGACTTTGGCGGCGTCGTTGTAGGATTCGCGACAAATGCGGTTGAGGACCGGAGTGCTGGTCATGCCGGAAGCTACCGAGTGAACGTGTAGGTCGCAGCGCATGTGAGTATGATTTCGCAATGATATGAACAGCCTATGAAGAGCGGGCGAATTGTTTATGAATGCAGCAATGGAACTAATTGAACACAATGGGCTTATCAGGTTATCCACATGGCATGGCGGGTGCTCTGGCAGATAACGCCATTTTCCGTGTAACAATCCCGTCATGCAAATGGCACAAACCGCCAGATGACGGCTGCCAAGTCGAAGAAAATCCACATCGTTTTCCACGATGCCGGCGGCGGGCACCGCAACGCCGCCATTTCTCTCCAAGCCATAATCGAGCAACAGCAACGCCCGTGGGACGTGGAACTGGTTCAGTTTCAGGAACTCACCGACCACCTGGACGTATTCCGGCGCGTGACGGGTATTCGAATTCAGGAGCAGTACAACACCTTGTTGCGAAATGGGTGGACGCTGGGCGCCACGTCGTTATTGCGGGTGCTGCAGACCATCATCCGGGTATTTCATGGGCCGCTGGTAAAGCTGCTGGAAAAGCATTGGCGCGTGCATCCGGCGGACCTGCTCATATCCGTGATTCCCCACTTCAACCGCGAGCTGTATGAGAGTTGGGCAGCTGCCTGTCCGGGCAAGCCGTTTGTTACGCTGATTACCGATCTGGCGGATTTTCCGCCGCGATTCTGGATTGAGCCGATTCACGAGCAATACGTGATTGCCGGCACGGAAAAGGCGGCGGAACAAGCGCGCGCTTCCGGGCACGATCCCCAACATATTTTTCAGACTTCGGGAATGATTCTGCGGCCGGATTTTTATGCCGAGGAGCGCGTGGATGTGCGCGAGTTGAAGAGGCAGATGGGCCTGCGCGAAGATTTGGCCACCGCGATTGTTTTATTTGGCGGATATGGCTCCGGGGTAATGCACGACATTGCCCGGAGGCTGGATGCGGCTTCCGTGCCGGTGCAATTGATATTGATCTGTGGCCGCAACGATAAATTGGCGGCCAAGTTTCGCGCCGAAAAGTGGAAGGTTCCGGTGCACGTGGTGGGATTCACGAAAGAAGTGCACCGCCTGATGTACGCCGCCGATTTTATGATTGGGAAGCCGGGACCCGGAAGCATCGCGGAAGCGATGGTGCGCAAGCTGCCGGTGCTGATCGAGTGCAACATCAAGACGCTGCCGCAGGAACGCTACAACGCGGAGTGGGTGAAAGAGAAAGAAGTCGGGATCGTCCTGAAGAGCTTCACCGCTGTGGTGAATGGCGTGCGGCAAATGCTCGCGCCCGGGGCGCTTGGGCGCTTGCGATCCAATGTGGAGGCCCTTAATAACCGTGCGCTGTTCGAGATACCCGAGATCCTGGCGGGCCTGCTAGAGGAACCGTCTGCTGCTGGCGTAGAGCCGATGCGACCCGTGGCAACCGGCTCGCCTATTAGGAGTTAAAAAGCATTCCCGGATTTAAGGAGCTGCCGCGGGATCGCCTTCATAGGCCGAAATCAACGCGGTTGGTCTCCGCGATTCGCAGTCGCAACGATTTTCGATCTAACAGAGCTTTTGGCCGGCCGCCCTTAGAATATCGAGGTCGGGCTGGAGACTAAAAAATCCGCCGGTGGAATCCTCCTAGTAGATTTGTATTATTCCCGTTACCAGAAGCCGCATGTACAGTCCTCGGCACTCGCACCTTTCGGTGGTTCACTCAACATAACTTCAAGGGGGATCTCATGGCCGCCCACTGCCTTTCATGAGTCTGAATTCCAGCATGGGCTCAAGCAATGCGCAGCGTCGCGCGCTGGCCGTGGTGCTTATGGTGGTGATCGCCGGGGTCTTCTGGGTCGATTCACGATACCCGGCGCTTTTGAAGCGCTATCACGCGGGCGCCCAAGTGAAAGCGACCGGTGCATTGACCTTCGGTACGGTCTACAAGGTGGATCGCGGCATGCCCCTGACGTCGCGGGTGTGGCGAACCACGGTGAACTGGCTGGACGCCAACCGGACCGGCATGACCTTTTCGTTTCTGTTTGGGCCAGCCGCGCTGACCTTTCTGGCGACGTTACGACGACGGCGCACGAATTCGCGGTGGCTCAACGCCGTGTTAGGCGCAGTGGTGGGAGCGCCGCTGGCGGTCTGCACCAACTGCGTGGCGCCGATTGCGCGCGGCATGTTCGCTTCGGGAATGAGCACGGAGTCGGTACTGGCCACCATGTTTGCTTCGCCGGCGCTAAACGTGGTGGTTCTGGCGATGAGTTTCGCGCTTTTTCCGGCTTCCGTGGCGTTTCTTAAGCTCGGCACGGTGCTGCTGCTGATTCTGGTCTTTGCCCCGCTGATATCTTCGCGCCAGAAGACTGCCATGGCGGCGACAGTTCCTGTCCCCCTGGATTTTTCGGTTCCGGAGACCTGGAGCCAGACACTCGCGGGCACCGCCAAATCGTATGGCAAAAACTTCTGGTATGTTTTCCGCGCAGCTTTTCCGCTGATGCTGTTAGCCGCGGTTCTCGGTGCATTGGTCATCGAACTGCTGCCGCCGCAGGCTCTGGTTGCACCGGTAACGTTGGCTGGCATTGTGGCTGTTGCGTTAGTGGCATCGTTCCTGCCGGTTCCGATGGCGTTCGATGTGGCGATCGCGTATGTGGCCATGACCCACGGTGTTCCCCTGCCTTACGTGGTGACGATTTTGTGCACTTTGGGGATCATCAGCGTGTTTTCGCTGTCGATCGTGGGGAAATCTATTTCCTGGAGAGTTGCGGCGGCGGCTTACGCTACCGTGATGTTCCTCGGGACGGTCGCGGGAATATGGGCACGAGGAATTGCAGTCTGAAGTGGCGTGGCCAAGGGCTCCGACGATTAACGGTAGGTCGGTAACAATGTTTCTCCACGGTTTCTCCATCGAGTAGTTCAGCTCCCACTGTTTCGTCCGCGGATCATCCATCCCGATCTGATCGGAATTTCACAACGGTACAGCTCGCGGTTTGCGGACGAGAAAATAGCGCTACTGGAGGAGTTGCGCGTGTTCGGCGCGGGGGGTGTGGTGCAGGTGTGGGCCGGTGCCGGTTTTGTCCGGTGGGGGTTGGAAGCGCGGCTTCAGGCAAGAAGTGGAGAGCCAGGGCACGGGTCGTTTTTTCGCGTCGCACATTTTGGTACAAGTCCGGCGGGAGAGCGCTTCATGGCAATGGCAGTAACAGGTGGGGGCGGGAATATTCTGCAGCCGGGCGGGCACATCGGCAAAAGAAGCGGATAAGGGCCAAGCGGCCAGGACGGCGAGGAAGAAAAACCGGAGGCTGGAAGAAGGAGACGACCGCGAACTCCAGGGGGAAGGCGACCTGCTCATGCTGAATAGTGGGTGGAAAGCAAAGAAAAACCCATAGGTCGGGCGTTGGACGAATTTCGTTACCAAGGTCCTGGAACCGGGCAAGTGGGGATTAAGAGGGGATGCGGTCGAAATTCCCGAAGAAAAACGAAAGCAGTTCCGATATGGATTGCGGGCCCAAAATTGGAACAGCGGTCGTTGGTGGGCGGCAGGCCAATCGCAAGATACTAATAGACTTAAATTCGTTGGCACCGTGAATGACAATGGCCTGTTTCTTGCATTATCACGAAGTGTTGGCGCGTTTTACATGACGATATGTAAAGAGCGGTGAGCGAGGGGGAAGGGGCTTGCTCATCATTTTTTGCAGATCGTTCCCACCTGCCTCTGAGAGGGAAGCTAGGATGGATGACCCCACGCGTTGGTGTGAAAACGACACTGACAACGGAACGCGCCTACTCGGGGTTCCCGGTCCCAAGCGGGAACCCCACTTTTTTGTAGAAAGCCATGTGACATAAAGGGAGGCGGCCGGTGCGCGCAACGCGCTGCGGGGGCCGCCTCGGCGGTGGAGGGGGCAACCATGATTGCGACCTCCCCAACCGCCGTTGATTATTTGTACGCTGACCGGCACTCCTCCGATTACAGCTCGAACCTTATTGCGGTTCTGCACGGCTCCATCCAAATCTCGCAGTCCTGATTTTTTCCGCCGTGGTTTCTCAATCGCCGGGCGATGCCCTTACATCACCTTGGGGAGAAATTCCGCGGGCAGGGCCGTTTGCGGTGACTCTTCCTGCCAGTAGATGGTGATAATCCACCAGCGAGTGCCGTCGAAGAAGAGCTGGAAACTGTTGATGCCGCGCGCGAAGGGAGCCGGGTCTTTGGCGTCGTGCCGCGATTCGTAGGTGCTGAAAGCGTGCAGGATGCTGCCCCAACTTTCCGTGCGGCGGGAAATCTCGCGCTCGAAAAATCCACTTTTCTCGAAATACGATTTGGCGCGCTCGACGTACTCCTCGGGAGCCATGGCTTTGGCGGACAAGCCGCCTTCTTTTTTCGTGGCGGTCCAAACCAGACGGGCGCCGGGATAGAAGAGCGACCGAAAACGATCCCAGTCGCGTTTCTGCGTGGCTGGGCCCGAGATGACATCGTAGGTGGCCGCGAAAATGGCGTCCGGCGAAGACACGTCGGCCGGTTTGGCAGTGACCGGATTGGCAGCAGGTGATTCCGAAGGTGCAGGCTTTTGGACGGCCGCTGTGCCAGATTTGGTTTGGGTTTGAGCGGCAAGAGGAGGCTGACAGGCAAAACTGCCGGCCGCAAGGAAAGCCAAAGCAGCGATATGAGTTCGGGACACGGTTCCTCCTTAAAGAGTTCGTGGGCGTGCTGCGTGAAGGTGGAGCATCGCGGTGCAATGTATCACGCACGGCAGCAAAAAGCAGAGCAGCCGGGGAAGATGCGTAGCGTCAGTAAGAGATCGCGGAATCCGTAAGGGACGGAATTCAGGCGGGGATGATTACGCCGCCGGATTGAGGCACCACCCGGGTAACCGCGATATTGGCGCCCGCGAGCGCGGCGACGACCTGGCTTTGCCGCAGGCGAGAGGCGTCGTATTCGAAAGTGACCTGGTGATTGGCTTCATCGTGACGAAAGCGGCGCAATCCGTAAACATTGGCAAATTCGCCCAACTGCTTCAGTTGATCGCGGTTCAGGGGGGACTGCAGCTCGAAGGTGATTTCCACGAGAGTCATAGGTGGTGATTATACCAGCGAGGGCCAGCGAATGGAGTAGTTCACGCCGGTAGCATGAGCCTGGCTAGAACTCTGGATGGAATGCCGGCAGGTGCCAGTCGCAATCAGAACGGTGGCCTGCGAAAATCTGCGCGGGAAGTAAACCGAAGCCCATTTAACCGAAGCCGCGAGCATTCATCTAACATGGTGAGATGAATGACGGGTCAGACGCTTCCAAATTACAAAATCCCGGCTTGCCGATTTTGAGCGGTGCTGTGCGCGAGAAAGATCCCGTTTGCGGCATGAGCGTGGACCCCAATAAGTCCGCGGGAAAATTTGAGCACGACGGCAAAAATTATTACTTTTGTTCGAAACGGTGTCTGGAACGATTTAGCGCTGAACCGCAAAAGTTTTTGAGCGCTCCCGGAACGGCCGGGATGGAAGCGGTGGCGCCGGCCGCAATTATCCGCGCGACATCCGCGCCGTCCTCCTCTCCATCGTCATCCGCGCTGCCAGGTTTTTCAAGCAAGCCCGATGATACTTCCGTGAAGGCCAACGCCGATGCTGCGCCCCAAGCGAAGGGCAGAAAATATACCTGCCCGATGGATCCGGAGATTGTGCAACTGGGTCCCGGCATCTGCCCGATCTGCGGAATGCCGCTGGAACCGATGGAGGTGCGTGCGGAGGAGGAATCCGACCCGGAATACGCGTCCATGACGCGGAGATTGTGGATCAGCGCGGCGCTGGCATTGCCTGTTTTGGCGCTGGCCATGGGCGGCGAATGGCTGCCGATGCGTTTGCCATTCCCGACGCGCAATTGGATTGAGCTGGCGCTGGCGACGCCGGTGGTGTTGTGGGGCGGCTGGCCGTTTTTTCAGCGCTTCTGGTTGTCGGTGGTGCGGCGCAGCCCGAACATGTTCACGTTGATCGGGTTGGGAACGGGCGCGGCTTACATCGATAGCGTGGCGGCGACCGTTTTTCCGCGCATTTTTCCCGCTTCGTTCCTGGGAATGGACGGAGCGCCGCCGGTGTATTTTGAAGCCGCCGCGATTATCGTCACGCTAGTGCTGCTTGGGCAGGTTTTGGAGTTGCGAGCCCGGCAGAAAACCAGCGGAGCGATTCGTGCGCTGCTGCAATTGGCTCCGCAAAATGCGCATTTGTTGTCAGCGGATGGCAAGGAACGCGATGTGGTGCTGGATCAGGTACAACGCGGGAACCGCTTGCGCGTGCGCCCGGGAGAGCGGGTCCCGACCGATGGGGTAATTCGCGAAGGTGAGAGCGCCGTCGACGAAAGCATGCTGACTGGCGAGCCTTTGCCCGTTGAGAAATCCGTGGGTGAACGGTTGACGGGCGGGACGCTGAATACCAGCGGAAGTTTTGTGATGGAAGCGGAGCGTGTGGGTAGCGAGACCATGCTGGCGCATATCGTCAAGCTGGTCAGCGAAGCGCAACGCAGCCGCGCGCCGATGCAGCGATTGGCGGATAAAGTGGCGGGTTACTTTGTGCCTGCGGTGATTGGCGCGGCGCTTTTGGCGTTTGTGTTGTGGGCCTGGCTGGGGCCGCAGCCGCGGTTCGCGCACGCTTTGGTCAGCGCGATTGCGGTGTTGATCATCGCGTGCCCGTGCGCGCTGGGGCTGGCCACGCCGATGTCCATCATGGTGGCGGTAGGGCGCGGAGCGCAGGCTGGCGTTTTGATTCGCAGCGCCGAGGCGCTGGAGACCCTGGCGAAGGTGGACACGCTGGTCATCGACAAGACCGGGACACTTACGGAAGGGAAGCCGCAGGTGGCGGATGTAGAACTGGCGCCTGAAAGCGTTTATAGCAAGGATGCGTTGCTGTCGCTGGCGGCCAGCCTGGAGCGCTCCAGCGAGCATCCGCTGGCGCGGGCCATGGTGCGTGCCGCCGAAGTAAAGAAATTGCCGCTTACCGGAACGGGGGATTTCCTGGCTACCGCCGGGGGCGGGGTCGAGGGAGAACTGCTGGGGAAGAAATTGGTTATCGGGACCGAGAAATTTTTGCTGGCGCGCGGGGTGGCGTTTGCGGCGCAAAGTTTTGTGACCGCGCGGCAGAACGAATCCGCGACTTTGGTGTATATCGCGGTAAACGGGCGGGCCGAAGGCGTTTTTCTGTTGATGGATCGGGTGAAAGATTCGACCCCCCAGGCGCTCGAAGAACTGCGCGCGGAAGGAATGCGCATTGTCATGCTGACGGGCGATCGCCGCGCGGCAGCGGCACGGGTGGCGTCGCAACTGGGAATTACGGAAGTGGAAGCGGAGATTCAGCCGGAGCAGAAGGGCGACGTGGTAAAGCATTTGCGCGCGGAAGGGCGGATCGTGGCCATGGCCGGAGACGGAATCAACGACGCTCCCGCATTGGCGGCCGCGCATGTGGGGATTGCCATGGGCACGGGCACCGATGTGGCCATGAACAGCGCGGGAATAACGCTGGTGAAAGGCGATCTGCGGGGCATCGTGCGAGCGCGGAAGTTGAGCCGGGCGACCATCGGCAATATCAAACAAAACCTGGCGTTCGCTTTTCTGTATAACGCCCTGGGGATACCGGTGGCGGCGGGAATTTTTTACCCCGCCTTCGGATGGCTGCTGAGCCCGATGCTGGCCAGCGCGGCGATGAGTTTCAGTTCCGTGTCGGTTATCGCGAATGCCTTGCGGCTGCGCAAAGCCCCACTCTAAATTTACGTCATTCGTTGGCTCGCCCAGGCCACATCTCAAATTCCGCGGTTCCGGGCCGCCGGTCCGGACGTCACTTTGCTGCATTCACATCGCGACCGTCCAGCGAACCTCATGCAGAAAATTACCCGACCAATTAGGGTTGGGCGGGGCGTCTGAAGAAGTTGTTCCCGGTATATACTCCCGGGTTATGAAAACGATAATTACCTTGTTGATCTCTGCCGTTTTCTCCTTCGCCTGTTTCGCGCAATCGCCGGACAAGATGGAATGGGGAGAGAAGTACAACACCAGCGGAGCCAATCTGATGCTCAAAGCAGTTCGAAGAACTCCGACAAACGGACAAACCGTCGTTACCTATAACTTGTATGCGATAGGACTGCCCAAAGACGTGGAATACACCTTATGGGTTAAGCTCGCGGGCGAACAGCCGCAAGCAAGTGCCGATGCCTTAATCAACAAAGATGGACTCGTAGTTAATGTGTTGGCAGAACCGGCAAAAGGGATACACGAAGACCCCATTGATCTCCAGGTGCTGGCAGGCAGGGGTGAACCCAAGTTATTCGCGCTGATTTCCGAAGATGCCCGCTATCGCGTGTTTGGCCAAGCGACTCCCTTTCCAATCGAAAAGATTTCGGGGCCATGTCGCCTCTCCGCAACCATGATGGGCCCGAACTATACCGGAGTTTTATGGTGGTGACGGGAATGCAACCGAAGCAGGAAATCCAGGTAGTTCAAAAGTCAGGGAACGAGGGGGGACAGCAGAAAGCCACAGCGGCAGCCGACGGCACGTACCGGACGCTCGTCTTTCCTGCGGTCAAGAACCAAGCTTCCGGAAAGCTTAAATTCAAAATGGTCGCCAAAAGCTGCACAGTCGAACTGGAAGTACCTTGGGGACAAGGGAGTTATATCCTCCAATAGGTTGCCTTCCGATGCATCAGGATTCCGCCGAATAAATTGCTGCAACTCTCGGTTAACGACCGCACCGTGATCCATTTTCCGCTTCACTGGTTTCAGGATCGATTAGCTTCGTCGCGAATAAGCGCTAAAAACCACTGGTACAGAACACCCCAACCACCAGCGCAGCGTTCAGCGACCGAGACTTGGGGCCGCACGTCAGAACATATCCTCTTCCATCACATAGGCTGCGAAGCAAGAAAAACTTCAGCACGTCGCAGAGGTGTTTTTTCCTGGCTTTGCCTTATACAGAGCTAGCCTGGCTGCCGAACAGGAGGGTTATCCGTCTAATGAGGCGGGCCGGGAACCTTTCCAGTGGTTCGACCGTACTTACCTACAGGTTGCGGTGGCTGACCATGAGCGCGAGGCTTTATGTCGATTGATGGAAATGGGTTAACAAACGGAAAGAATGGCAAAAAGAGGCGCCGCCGCATTATGTGGGTGGTCGCGATTTTGGTGGTGCTGGCGGCCGGAGGCTACGGGGTGATGGCGGCGCTACGGCCAAGCCGCACGATCGATCCTTCGAAATTAGCCACTGTGGAGCGCGGCGACCTGGCGCGGGTGGTGGTGGCAACGGGAAAAATTCAGCCGCTGTCCAAAGCGGAAATCAAGTCAAAAGCCAGCGGGATCGTGAAAAAGATTTATGTGGATTATGGCGACCGGGTCAAGACCGGGCAGATCCTTGCGGAACTGGACAAAATACAACTGGAAGCGGCGCAGCGGGCGGCAAAAGCCAATTTGCAAGCGGCGGAAGCGGCGCGCAATTCTTCCATGGCCGCGCTGGAACGCTACAAGGTGGATGCCGAGGGACCGGACGTGCCGTTTTTGAAGTTGAGCATGGAGCGCGCGGAACATGAATTGCAAAGAAGGCGTGGTGTCGAAGTCGGTGGTGGAAGATGCCCAGAAGAATTACCGCATGGCGGTCGAATAAACAAGCCAGCGCGCAAGCGGCGCTGGCGGTGGCGCGCGCGGACATCGCCAAGGCGGAGGCCGAGGTAGCGCAGTCTCGCGCGGCTCTGGATAACGCCGAGGAAGATTTACGAAACTCCACGATCGTCAGCCCCATCGACGGCCTGGTGCTTTCCCGCGACGTGAACGTAGGCGATGCGGTGAGTTCAATTTTGATTCTGGGATCGCAGGCGACGCCCGATCATGACGCTCGGGGATGTGAGCGAAGTGTACGTGCAGGGAAAAGTGGATGAGGCGGACATCGGCAAGGTGTATCTGAATCAGCCGGCGCGCATCGTGGTGGAGTCGTTCAAGGACAAGAAATTTACCGGCAAGGTGACCAAGATTTCTCCGTTGGGCAAGGAGAAGGACAACGTCACAACTTTTGAGGTACGGGTATCCATTCAGAATTCGACGCTGGAGTTAAAAGCCAATATGAGCGCGAACGCGGAAATCATGCTGGAAGAGAAGAAAAATGTGCTGATGATTCCGGAAGCGGCGCTGATTTATGACAAGGAACGCAAAGCTCAGGCCGAGATTCCCGATGCCAAAGGCGAGAACGGCAAGAAAAAAGTAAACGTGAAGCTGGGAATTTCCAATGGCGTGAAGACGGAAATTCTTGAAGGATTGAACGAGAAGCAGCAGGTGATCCTGCAGTAGCGATGACACTAAAGGCGGCACGCATTGTCATTCCAGGATTTGCTGAAAGATACGCTCAGCACGCTGTGGGCGCACAAGCGCAGGACCATGCTGACGATGTTTGGCATCGCCTGGGGAATCATTTCCATCACCGTGATGGTGGCTGCCGGTGAAGGTCTGGGCAAAGGAATCCAGGCAAATCAGGAGACGTTTGGGAAAGACGTGATCATCGTGTTCGCCGGGCGCACCAGCATGCAAGCTGGCGGCACGCGATCTGGCCGGGCGGTGCACTGGGGTGAGGATGATTACGTGCAGGTCGCGGCGGAATCGCCGGCTTGCAAATACGTGATGCCGGAACTCGGCAATGCAGTGTTCAGGCCCACAGCTTGTACAACAGCGGAAGCATAAACACCGTCGGGTCCATGCCGGAATTTACCGAGATTCGCAGCATCGCCGTGGCGGAAGGGCGCTTTTACAATCACGAAGATAATCGCGAGGCGCGCAACGTGGCGTTTCTGGGCAGCGACACGAAAAAGCAGCTTTTCTCGGATCACGAAGCGGTGGGCCAGCAGGTGTGGATGAACGGAATTCCGTACTCGGTAATTGGCGTGATGAAGGCGAAAGAGCAAAACTCCAGTTACGACGGGATGGATACCCGCAAGATTTTTATTCCCTACAACGCCATGCGCCGCGATTTTCCCACCAAGCCGCCCGGCAGTGGAACACACCGTGGACCGGCTGCTGGTGGCGCCGGATTCGCTCGAAACCCATCTCGAATGTGTGCGGCAGATTCGCCGCTCGTTGGGGCGATTGCATAATTTCGATCCGCGTGACAAAGAGGCCGCGGGCTTGTGGGACACGGTAAAAAATGCGGAAGCCAATCGCATGATTATTGTGGGCATGGAATTTTTCATGGGCGCGGTGGGGGTCGCGACGTTGTTGCTGGGTGGTTTGGGCGTCATGAACGTGATGCTGGTATCGGTGCGCGAGCGCACGCGCGAAATTGGCGTGCGCATGGCGTTGGGAGCGACCCGCAAATCCATCCTGCGGCAATTTTTTATGGAAACGGTCATCGTGGTGGCGCTGAGCGGCGGGACCGGATTGCTGGTGTCGTATGGATTTTGCGCGCTGGTGAACCTGCTGCCCATGCCGCCATTTTTTGCCGGCTTGCTGGCCAGTTGGAAATTGGGAGTGCTTGTCGGTCACTCTGCTGGGACTGATTTCCGATTTTGTCGGCGCTGTATCCGGCGAATCGCGCAGCGTCCGTCGATCCGATCGAAGCGTTGCGGTTCGAGGCGGGAGGCTAAATGTTTCTCGAAATATTTCCGCGAAGCCTGGGCCGCGCTGGGACGTAACCCGTTGCGCAGTTTGCTCACGATGACCGGAATTTCCTGGGGCATCGTGGCGGTGACATTGCTGCTGAGTTACGGATCGGGGTTTCGCAACGTATTGATGTACACGTTCGAAGTGTTCGGCAAAGGCGCGGTGGTTTGCTGGCCGGGAACGACCAGCGAGCAGGCTGGCGGCGAGCGCGCCGGGAAAACAGGTGCGCTTCGAACAGGAAGATGCGGAGTGGGTGAAAGCGCAATCGCCGCTGGTAAAGCGAGTGACGCTGGAGACCGTTAAGTTCAAAGGCATTTCGCACGAGGAGCGGCTGTCGGATACCGCGATTCGCGGCGTTTACCCGGAATATGGCGACATGCGTAACGAGGTGCCGCTTGGAGGGCCGGTGGATTTCCGAGGAAGATATTTCGGAGCGGCAGGCGGGTGGCGTTTCTCGGAGCGATTTTGCGGAAAAAACTTTTCAGCGGGACGCCGGCGATTGGCGAAACGGTACGAATCAACGGGGTGAAATTTACCGTCATCGGCGCGATGGATACCAAATTTTCCGACAGCAACTATTTTACCAGCGACGACGAGTCGGCCTTTATTCCCTACACCGCGGCTGCGGATTTATGGGATGCGCGGTATGCCAGCGTAATGCTGTTCGAACCGGTGGCGCCCAATTTTGAAGCGGACGCGATGCAGCAGGTGCGCAGCGCGGTGGCCAGCCGGCAAAGATTTTCGCGCGGGAGACAAGCGCGCCATCCAGATGTTCGGGCGCCAGGAATTCAAACCGATTTACGACGGCATCACCATCGGGGATGCAGGCGTTGCTGTTTTTTGTGGGCACGCTGACGCTGGGGATTGGTGGCATCGGGGTGATGAACATCATGCTGGTGTCCGTGGAAGAGCGCGTTAAAGAAATCGGTTTGCGAAGGGCGTTGGGTGCGAAGAAATCGCATATTCGTGGGCAGTTTTTGCTGGAGGCGCTGGTCATGACCCTGGCCGCCGGGGTGATCGGAATGCTGCTGTCGGCGGCGATTACCGCGGCGATCGGCACTCTGCCGTTTTTGGGCCCGGCGTACGAAGATGACTCCGGGAAAGTAGATATTCATCTCACGTTGTCGCTGGTTACCATGATGCTCTCGACAGGAATTTTGATCGTGGTAGGAGTGGTGAGCGGATGGTTGCCGGCAATGCAGGCGGCCAAGCTGGATCCGGTGGAAGCGTTGCGGTATGAGTGAGACGCGAAGCAGAAACTACGACTGCCCGAGGACCGCGTCGAAGTAGGCCAGCATGTCCGGGCCATCCCACTGTTGCAAGCCGACAAATTTGCGGATGATTTTTCCCTGACGATCGATGACGTAAGTTTCCGGATACATGGAAGTGCCGTAGTCGGCGGCGGATTTTTTGGTAGCGTCGCGATAAGTGGGGAACACCACGGATTGATCCTTCAGAAATTTCTCGTACGCAGGGCCATCTTCATCCACACTTACGCCCAAAACCATTCCACCTCGGGAATCGATGTATTTCTGCAGGCGATTGAGCGCCGGGGTTTCTTCCACACACGGGGGGCACCAGGTGGCCCAGAAATTCAGGACCACAATTTTTCCCTTTAAATCGGACAGATGCTCGGACTTGCCGGCGAGCGTCAGCGGAAAATCCTGCGCGGGCTTGCCCGCGATGGAAGCTTCACCCTGGCGATAACTCGGCATGGCGAAAAGAACCAGGATGCCTGCGGCAAACGCCACGGCGGTCCAGCCAACGATTCTTCGCAGGAAAGGCATGGCCGTTATACTAGCGTATCCGCTGAGAATGGGGAATTGCTGCACCGCTGTGCTGCACCGCTGTGCTACGTGTGCCGCACTTCTGGAGTGCAGGCCTCGAGCGCCTAAAGTGGTTGAGATGGTCAAAATCGAGTTGCCAATGATCAGAGTGACGCGTCGATGAGCGCACCCGAAGCCGGAAGCTCGGCAGGCGGGACGCCGGCGATTACGGCGATTACGGCCATTGTGCCGGCCGCGATGAAGAGGCGGTGATTGCCGCGTGCGTGCAGTCGCTGGCGAAGCAGCAGGAAATTGCCCAGATTCTGGTGGTCGATGATCAATCGTCGGATGAACCGCTGCGTCAACGGTGCGGGAGTTGGCCACACGTATCCTACATTGCGATTGCTGGAGGCTGCCAGAGCCGCCCGCCGGTTGGGTGGGCAAGAATAATGCGCTGACCGTGGGCGCGCGCAAGGCCACGAGCGAATGGCTGTTGTTTACGGATGCGGATATGGAACTGGAAGATGGAGCCGCGGCGCGGGCGTTGCAGATTGCGCAGCGAAAACATGCGGCGCTGATTTCCTTTTCGCCGGAGCAAATCACGAAAAATTGGTACGAGAAGGCGCTGATACCGTTTGTGTATTGCAGACTGGCGCGGCGATTTTCGTTCGCCGAGGTGAATGACCCGAAGTCGACGGCAGCTGCGGCCAATGGGCAATTCTTGATGATCCGTCGCGAAGTGTACGAAGCGGTCGGCGGGCATGCGCGATTTGCGTCAGACGTGCTGGAAGATGTGGCGCTGGCGGCGGTGGTGAAAGCTGGCGGGCTATCGATTATGGTTCGGTCCCGGGAAAGGAATCGTGCGCGCGCGAATGTACCGCGACATTCGGGGCGATGTGGGAAGGATGGACAAAAAATCTTTATCGCTTGATGGGCGGAACGCCGTGGAAGGCGTTTCGTGAAGGCAGAGTCGGCGTTGCCGTGGATGCCGCGCTGATGGTGATGTTGCTGGGAATCAAATTTCCACTGGCGATGTTCGCAGGGGTCTTGTTATTGGTGTTGCGTCAGATGAACTACGGGTCGGAACTGGTTCGTAACCAATACCCGTCTGCTCGTTCATCATCTATTATATACCTGCGGCGTGTTTTTTATGCGGGAGTGCTGGCGGCTTCGTACCGCAGCCATGCGCGAGGCAAGGTACAGTGGAAGGGACGCGAGTATCAGCATGGGAACTCGCGGGGGACAGAAATAACAAATAAAGATAATTATGGTGCTGATTACACGCAGAATCGAATTTTCAGCTTCGCACGTCTATCATAATCCGCAGCTTTCTCCGGAGGAGAATCGGCGCATTTTTGGGAAATGCAATAACCCGCATGGACACGGCCACAATTACACGTTGGAAGTTACCGTGGCGGGCGAACCGGATCCGGTTACCGGAATGGTGCTGGACTTGAAGGAATTGAAAGAGATTCTGGAGCGCGAAGTGATGCAACGCATGGATCACCGGCACTTGAATCACGAAGTCCCCGAATTGGCCGGACAGATTCCCACTTGCGAGAATATCGCGCGGGTAATTTGGCAATTTACTGGAGCCAAAGATAAAGCAAGGAACGATTGCAGCACGTGCGATTGTATGAGTCGCCGGATTTGTTTGCGGATTGTTTCCGGAATGAGAACCGGCGCCGCGGCGCGGAAAGCGGTGGTTTGATGGCCAGCGCCAGCGATCAATTCGGCGAGCTGAAAATCGAATTGGGTCGGCGCTACCATTTTGCCGCGTCCCATCGGCTGCACAGCGCGCATCTAAGCGAAGAGGAAAATTGCCGGGTCTTTGGGAAGTGCAACAATCCGTTTGGACACGGCCATAACTACGTGTTGGAAGTGAGCGTTTCAGGCAAGATCGATCCCGCTACAGGAATGATTGCCAATCTGGCCGACCTGGATGGATTTGTGGAGAAAGCCGTGCTGCAAGTTTTCGATCACAAGTCGTTGAACGAAGATGTAGCGGCTTTCGGAGACAGTGTGCCGACCACGGAGAACCTATGCATCGATATTTATCAGCGGTTGAAAAGTTTCCCCCATGCCAAGCTTGAACGCGTGCGTATTGAAGAGACCCGCAACAATAGTTTTGAGTATGCCGGTGAAGAGTTTGCGCGAGTTCCCGCCGCGAGCGGTGCGGAAAAGGAGCGAAGGTGAGCGAACCCGGCGAAGAGCTGTTGCTGCACGAACCAAAGGCGGGCGCGAAAGAAGAAAATATCGCGGCGCTGGTGCGCAAGATGATCTCCATCATTGGAGAAGATCCCAACCGCGAGGGCTTGCGCAAGACCCCGGAGCGATTTGAGAAGGCGCTGAAATTTCTGACCAGCGGGTATCACCAGAACGTCGACCACATTTTGAACGGTGCCACTTTCAGCGTGGCGTACGACCAGATGGTGATCGTGAAGGACATTGAGTTTTTTAGTTTGTGCGAGCACCACTTGCTGCCATTTTTCGGGAAATGCCATGTGGCGTACTTGCCGAATAAAAAGGTCATCGGACTGAGCAAAGTGGCGCGGCTCGTGAATATGTTTGCGCGGCGATTGCAGATTCAGGAGCGGCTGACCAGTCAGATCGCGCAGGCCATCGAAGAAAAGATCAGTCCCGAAGGAGTTGGAGTGATTATCGAGGCGCGCCATTTGTGCATGCAGATGCGCGGCGTGGAAAAACAACACGGGCAAGCAGTCACCAGCGCGATGTTGGGGGCCTTCCGCCAGAACAAAGAGACGCGAGATGAGTTTTTGTCTCTGACCAGGAAGCGCAGCTGATTTTTTCAGGCTAGGCGGGTCGACAGAAGAATTTCTAAGTAGTTACAAAAGCCGCCTTTTGGGCGGCTTTTTCTTGGCACGGGCCCGGCGCACACGATCGCGATTGCCACAGGTTCGATCATTGCACCAGCGGCGGGTGTTGGCTTTTGTGCGGTCGTAAAAAATCCATTTACAACCTTCATTGGGGCAATATTTCAGGCGTTCCGCGTGATGAAGCGCG
This sequence comes from uncultured Acidobacteriota bacterium, assembly GCA_963732705.1. Lineage (GTDB taxonomy): Bacteria > Acidobacteriota > Terriglobia > Acidiferrales > UBA7541 > Acidiferrum. The sequence goes on from CAVTAN010000006.1 coordinate 46,614, forward strand.
AGCATCTCCGCGAAAGATGCGGCCACTCGCGAGAAGATCCAGGGCCAGCCGGGGTGCATGGGCAGCAGTTGCGAACGCACTCCATTTTGGTTCTGGAAGAGTTTTACGCGCACGGCTATGTTCAGATATTCGTTGAGAGCGGCGAGGTCGCGTGCAGTAAGGGGATGGCGGGAGTGCAGTCGGGCCGCCAGGCGGCGCACCAAGGAACGAAGTTCCATGAGTTTGGCGAGCGGGGCCGGCTGCTGCGTTGCGTGAGCGCTTAAGTCCCAGTGCTTCAAAAGTTGACGCAGCCACATAGGATCCTGAAGGTGGTCGGTGAGCTTGCCGTAGCCGTCCCACTCCAGCGAATTGGCGAGGTCCAGCCAGAGATACTCCTTGCCGAATCCCGCGGCCACGTAAGGGCTGCGCGCCGGCTTCAGAATAAGTCTCCGCGTAATGCCTTAAATATATTTGACTCGTTACGCATATTCAGCTACTTTCGTTATGTAACGAGTATAGCACCGTTAAGGCATTACATATTTCTTCTCGGAAGGTTCAGCCAGCGATGAGTGCCCCGACAATCTCCGCCAGCGTTTCCAAGCCGCAGGTTCTGCCGGCCGTAACGACGCTGGCGGAGAAGGCCACGGCGTCCAACCGCTTGCTGGTGATTTTTTGTTTCTTCGCGATTTACGTGATCTGGGGCTCGACGTATCTGGCGATTCGCTACGCGGTGGAGACCATTCCTCCGCTGTATGCCGCGGGCATGCGGCATCTCACTTCCGGGACGATTTTGCTGCTGATCTGCGCGGCCAAAAAGCTGCGGCCCACGGCGCAGCAAGTGCGCACCAGCGTGGTGATTGGCATTTTCTTTTTCCTGTTGGGGCATGGACCGTTGCATTGGGCGGAGACCCGCGTGCCATCGGGGCTGGCGTCCTTGCTGGTGGCCACCGAGCCTATTTTTGTATTTTTCCTGGCGGCGTGGGCGGCCAGGCGCTGGCGGTTCAATTGGAAAGTTATTGCTGGAGTGTGCTTGGGGCTCGCTGGCGTCGGCTTGCTGGTGGGACGGGCCGCGCTGCTGTCGGGAACCAGCATGTTGATTGGAGCGCTGGCGATTTTGTTTGGCGCCTTGGCCTGGTCGATCGGCATTGTGTATGCGCGCAAATCGAGCCTGTCGGGGCATCCGCTGTTGTTAACAGCGCTGTCGTCGTTTGCAGGCGGGGTTCTGCTGCTGACGGCCGCGACGGTGGCTGGCGAATGGCGAGGATTCTCCTTGAGCGCGGTGACCACGCGATCCTGGGAAGCGCTGGCGTACCTGATTGTGTTCGGATCGCTGGTGGCGTTCAGTTCTTACAACTGGCTGCTGGAACGTTATTCGCCAACTCTGGTGGCTACGCACACGTACGTAAATCCGATTGTGGCCGTGCTGCTGGGCTGGTTGCTGGCTGGCGAAAAAGTAACCTGGAATGTGGGAATAGCCACGGCGATGGTGATTGGCGCGGTGGTGTTGGTGGACCGCGGCACCGCGCCAGAGGAAAGTACGGAATTAATCAGCGAAGCTGCATAGCTATTTGGTGATGTCCACGGAAGCGCGAGTGGATTCCCAATCCGCGCGCAACGTGCAGCCCCCTGCCGTTTTATCAAACGAAATGGTGAAGTTTTCCATGGGGGACGGAAGGGCGGAGGCCTTCATGTCCACGCGCGCGAAGTCGGAGTCTTTCCCGGGATAGGGAACTCCCCACTCATTGGTTTTCTTGCTGATCACTAAAGTCCACTTATCGGCGTTGGGGACGGCAAACAACGTATAGCTGCCGGCCGGAACCTTTGTGCCGCCCACGGTCACATCGGCGGTCGTGACGAAGGTGGTGGCTTCATTAGCGCCCAAGCGCCACTCCTGGCCATAGGGAACCAGCGCACCATAAATTTTCCGGCCTTTGACCTTGGGGCTGGAGTAGTCGACGGTGATGCTGGCATCGCCCATCGAGCAGGTGGCTTTGGCTGGTTGGCTGGGCCGGGTGCTTTTGTCTTGTTGCGCGACGGTCAACGAAGCGAACAGCAGAACGCTAAAACAAGCAGTCACGATGCGTGAGTTCATTTTCTCTCCTGGTGAATGCCGATCTGGAGGGAAGAACGGCGCAGCCATTGAACCTAATTTACAGTCTGGGCGCAAGCGGGGAGTGTGTTGCAAGCAATCGTTTGTGTGGAAGCTAACTCCAATCAATCAGAACGCAGCTGAGGCGGCCAAGTCCGCTGCCCAGAATCATTAGCATTTCTTTACAGTTTAATTAGTATTGTGTTAGCCTGATTGAGTTGAAGAGAAGAGGAAATTTTTCAGGGGACTGACGGAGAGAGGCACTTGAGCGAGCTTAAGGCAGTGTTGATCGAGCAATACCGCACTCACATTAAGGATACAGGATCACCGGAAGTGCAGATTGCGCTCCTGAGCGAGCGGATCAACTATCTGACGACGCATCTCAAGTCGCACGTCAAAGACCACGCATCACGTCGCGGATTGATCATGATGGTGAACAAACGCCGGCGATTGCTGGACTATCTCAACCGCCGCGACCCGGATCGGTACCGCGAGATTGTTGAACGTCTTAGCCTGCGCAAGTAGCCGCCCACAGATGTTGGGGAATTTGGGCCGGAACCCGCAACATAATTGCGAAGTGACAAATTCCGTAAGGAGTACTGTCTGTTGGTGTGTGAAATCAGCTGGCGCACTGGCGACTCGCGAATGTTGAGCGATTTGCCCGGGCGATCCGGCTTCATATTTAGCCGTTTTCGCGGTGTTATCCGTTGCAGTTTTGCAGGGTCCCACAAAGCGTCCAGACCACTCTCTTTCTTCATGAATTGCCGGTCTATGAAGTACCTCGATTGTATCCGGCCAATTGCCAGCAGAGAAAGTTTTATGCGCAGCCGTGCAACGGCTGACGCTTTTTGCATGCTTTGCGCGAACGCGAAGCTAAAGGAAGAATAAATGTCTGAACAGTCACACATACCCGCACCACACCAGGTAACCGTTGAAGTCGGCGGGCGTCCGCTGATTCTGGAAACCGGAAAAGTGGCCAAGCAAGCCAATGGCGCGATTATGGCGCGCTATGGCGACACCATCGTGCTGACCACCGCTTGCATGTCGCACAGCCGCGAACGATCGCGACTTTCTGCCGCTGACGGTGGACTACCGGGAAAATACCTACTCGGCGGGAAAAATTCCCGGCGGATTTTTTAAGCGCGAAGGCCGCCCATCGGAAAAGGAAATTTTGACTTCGCGATTGATCGACCGCCCATGCGCCCGCTGTTCCCGGATTCCTGGCGCAACGAAACCCAAATCGTCAGCATGGTGCTTTCCGCGGACAGCGACAACGATCCCGATGTGATCGCGGTTACCGGAGCCTCGGCGGCTTGCTATTGCTCGGATCTGCCATTTGAGCAGCCCATCGCGGCCGTGCGCGTGGGATTGCTGGACGGGCAGTTGGTGGCTAATCCCACCGTGGCGGACCAGAAGAAGAGTTTGATGAACATCGTGATCGCGGGCACGGAAAACGCCATCGTGATGGTGGAGTCGGGCGCCTTGGAAGTTTCCGAGGAAGCGGTAGTGGACGCGCTGGAATTCGGCCACGCGCAAATCAAAAAAATCGTGGGCGCGATCAAGGAGCTTTACGCGCAGTTGAAGATTAAGAAGGTCACGGTAGCGCCGCTGCCGTTCGACGAGTCGCTGTACAAGGAAATTGAAAAGAAGTACGGCACCAGACTGCATGACGCGGTGAACACCGAGAAACATCCCAAGAAAGAAAGCTACGCGATGATCGACGCCATCAAGGATGAGATCAAGGCGTCGATCCCGGAAGAAGAGGAAGAAAAGCGCACGCTGGCCAAGCGGGCTTTTGAACGCTTGCGCGAGAATATTTTCCGCGACGACGTTCTGAACAAACGCCGCCGTCCGGATGGCCGCAGCTTCGACCAGATTCGGCATATTTCCTGCGAAGTGGGCTTGCTGCCGCGAGTGCACGGCTCGGCGCTGTTCACCCGCGGCGAGACGCAGGCGCTGGCCACCTTGACGCTCGGCACCAAGGAAGATATGCAGCGGCAGGATTTGCTGTTTGCCCAGGACCAATTCAAGCGCTTCATGCTGCACTACAATTTCCCGCCATTCAGCGTAGGCGAAGTGAAATTCCTGCGCGGGCCGGGACGCCGCGAAATCGGACACGGGGCGCTTGCTGAGCGCGCGCTGATGAATTTGTTGCCGCCGGAGGCGGATTTCCCTTACGCCATGCGCCTGGTGTCGGACATTCTGGAATCGAATGGATCTTCGTCGATGGCCACGGTGTGCGGCGGTTCGCTGGCGTTGATGGATGCCGGCGTGCCGCTTAAGGCGCCCTGCGCGGGAATCGCCATGGGCCTGGTGGTTGGCGACGAGAAGAAATATTCGATCCTGACGGATATCGCCGGAGCGGAAGATCACTACGGCGATATGGACTTCAAGGTGGCGGGAACGCGGGACGGAATTACCGCCCTGCAAATGGACATCAAGGTTCTGGGAATCAGCATCGCCATGATGCGGGAAGCGCTGGCACAGGCCAAGAAAGCGCGCTTGCAGATTCTGGACACCATGGAAAAGACCCTGAGCGAGGGCCGCACGCAGATTTCCGCGTTTGCTCCGCGCTTGTTCAAGTTGAAGATTCCGCAGGATAAAATCCGCGACCTGATCGGGCCGGGCGGAAAGAAAATCAAGTCCATCATCGAGACCACCGGCGTGAAGATCGACGTGCTGGAAGACGGCACCGTGCATATCTTCTCCACCAGCGGAGCGGGCGGCGATGCCGCTTTGCAAATGGTGCGGGACATTACTGCCAGCGCCGAAATCGGCAAGACCTATCTGGGCAAAGTTGTGCGCCTCGCGGAATTTGGCGCCTTCGTGGAACTTTTCCCGGGCACCGACGGCTTGCTGCACATCAGCGAAATCTCCGAGCATCGCATCCGCGACGTTCGCGACGAGCTGAAGCTGGGCGACCAGGTGCTGGTCAAGGTGCTCTCGATCGAGGGCAACAAGGTGCGCCTGTCCCGCAAGGCCTTGATCAAGGAAGCTCGCGAAAAGCAGCAGAAGGCTGCGGGAGCGGGAGCCACGACCACGTCCACGACGGTATGCTGACGATAACGAAAGCACCGAAGCCGATACCAAATTTCGGAGTAACATTCTTCAAGCGAAACAGCAAAAAAGACCGGCGATGTTCGCCGGTCTTTTTTTTCATCGAATTCGGTTCGTGCGGATCAGTTGGCAGCGCCGGATTGCGGGCAGTGAACCGCATCCAGCGCGCCCCACAGTGCGTCCAGAGCATCATTGGTGGTCGCCGCAATAGCGTCGTTGTTGTTTTTGTTGTCGTGCTGCTCCAACCAATCGCGCCAGGCGGCGCGATGGGCTTTATCGGCTTCTTCGTGGACCGTGAAATACGCCAAAGCTTCCGGCTGGTGAATGCCGTAAAAGTCTTTTAAGCCCGAGATTTTCGTGGACGCGATTTCCGGGACCTGCGACTCGTAGGCGTACAGCGCGGCTACCGCTTCAGCAACCGGGCGGTCTCCGCAGATTTCGCGGAAGGTTTGGACCACGGCCTGGGTTCCGGGAAGGGCCGGGCAATATTTGATGTCGTCTTCAGGGACACCCAGGGCGACGGCGAAATCGCGCCAAAGCTGCGGGTGCGAGCCGTTGGGATTTTCTTCTTCAGCCAGATTTTCTTCCACGATTTTGCGCAAGTCCCCGTCGGTGCGGGCCGCCAGCACCCGCAGGTGCGCGGGAAAGGCTTCCACGTGACGATAATATTGCGCGGCATACAACTGCAGAGCCTTGCGAGTCAGCTTGCCGGCTTGCCAATCCTGATAAAACGGATGATGCAGTAAATTCTTCGCGGCGATGGCTGCGTCCAGCCGGGGTAACAAAGCGCTGTCGGACATGTAAGTATCCTCCCAAGCGAGCGGCAGGGCAGAGGGCCGGAGGGCGCCATGGCCGCTAGGTAAAACGTGCCGCATTGTAGCAGACATTGCTGGAGATTGCTTTACGGGGAACCACTGAGATTGGTTTCTGCGGCAGCGAATGCTCGGCAGCATCGCGGCAGCCCCAGGGTGATCCGTTTAAACGAGCGGAATTCCGACGATCGACTTACCGAGGCCCGGGCATTTCCTAAGCTCGGCCTTCCGCGGGGAGCTGCACACGTTTTTCCGGTGCCGAAGCGCTTCGCGGCTCTGGACCGTCCAGTTCCTCGTTGGGGTCCGCTGGTGTGCGACGCAACATCGTGATGGAAAATACCAGGATCAGAATTAAAATCCCGAGCAACCCCAGTTCAATCATGGAAGCGTGAAATACGCTGGCTCCGTCCGCGGACCATTTTCCTTCCTTGGTGAGACTGGCGGCCTCCAGAGTAATGACCAGGATGCGGCGAATCGAGGCGATCAATCCCACAACCAGAAATGGTTCGGTGACCAGGGTATGCGAGCGGATGGAGATGCGCACCGTGTGCAGAATCTCCACCAGCATCAAAACCACCAAAAGCTGATCGAGGACTCGCAAGACCACCAGCGTGTCGGTGATGACCATCCATTGGTGAAGAGAGTCCCACAGCAATTTGCTTGAACGCATGATGGAAACAAAAGCGGTGAGGGAAATCAGGATAGCCAGGATGGTAAGGATGGCCACTTCAGCCATCCCAAGGTAGTCGCCCGAATGCTTGCGCATCTTTTCGTAGGCCATTGGGAGCAAATACTACCAGCGTGGCAACCGGTTCCACAACAACGCTTGGAGGGCTAACGAATTTTCATGCAGAACGTCAGAAGATGAAGCGGGTCCTTGGGATATTCTCGTTCGGACGGTAATCCATGAACGATGTTCTGGCGGCGGGTAAACGGGTCCGCATTGAATCCGTCGACGTGGTGCGTGGCGTGATCATGATCATCATGGCGCTGGATCACGTGCGCGACTATTTCTCAAATCCGGGATTTGAGCCCACCGATCTTTCGCAGACCACCGCGATGCTGTTCTTTACTCGCTGGATCACCCATTTTTGCGCGCCGGTATTCTTTCTGCTGACAGGTACGGGGGCTTACCTCTCACTTAAAAAACGATCCCCATCGCAATTGTCGTGGTTCCTGTTTACGCGCGGCGTCTGGCTGATCTTTCTGGAATTGACCATTAACCGCTGCTTCGGGTGGCAATTCAATTTTGATTATCACCTGACCCTGCTGATCGTTCTGTGGGCGCTGGGGTGGTCCATGATCGTCCTCTCGGCGCTGGTTTATTTGCCGGCTGGGTGGGCCGCGGCGTTCGGGGTGGTGATGATCGCGGGACACAATCTGTTCGATGGCGTGCAGTCGTCAAACCCGCTCTGGTCCATTTTGCATTCCCCTAATCTGGTGTGGGGAAATGCGAATCATACGGTCTTTGCGCTGTATCCGCTGATCCCGTGGGTGGGCGTGACTGCGGCAGGCTACGGCTTGGGACAGGTTTACAGGTGGGAAGCTGCTCGCCGGGAAGCGTTCCTGATTCGCCTCGGATTGGGCCTGGTGTCGGCTTTCATCATTCTCCGCGCCATCAATGTTTATGGCGATCCGCTGCACTGGGCGCATCAGAAATCCGCATTGTTCACGCTGCTCTCGTTTCTGAATACCCTGAAGTATCCGCCGTCATTGCTGTTTCTGCTGATGACCCTGGGCCCGGCGATGATTTTTTTGTGGGCTGTCGACTCCCGGACTCCACGATGGCTGCGCCCGGCGCTGACCGTTGGCAAGGTGCCCATGTTTTATTACGTGCTGCATGTGCCGCTCATTCACATCATTGCGGTCCTCGTCTGTTATGCGCATTTTGGACAGGCGCACTGGATGTTTGAATCCAACAGTATCGATCAGTTTCCGATTAGCAGGCCGCCGGGCTGGGGATATTCGTTGCCGATCGTTTATTTAATCTGGGCTGCGGTAGTTATCGCGTTGTATCCGCTATGCCAATGGTATGCGGCCTTGAAGCAGCGGAGCAGCAATCATTGGCTCAGCTACTTGTGAGCTTGGCTGCGCGAAGCATTATTCCTTGGCGTGCAGCCGTTCAATTTGGGCGCCGAGAGCGCTGAGTTTTTCGACGATCTGCTCATAACCGCGGTCGATGTGGTAGACGCGGTCGATGATGGTTTCTCCTTGAGCCACCAGCGCGGCCAGCACCAGCGAAGCGCTGGCGCGCAAATCGCTGGCGATTACCGTGGTTCCGGTCAGCGGCGACGGCCCGCGAACCACCGCGCGCCGGCCGTCCACGGAAATGTTAGCGCCCATGCGCAGCATTTCGCTGGCGTGCAGGTAACGATTCTCAAAAATTGTTTCGGTGATGACCGAAGCGCCTTCCGCTTGCGTGGCCAGAGCCATGTACTGCGCCTGCATGTCGGTGGCGAAGCCGGGATATTCCTCCGTGGTCATGTCGGAGGCGATTAGTTTTTTAGCGCCGCGCACCCGCAGGGAAGATTTGTCGGGGATGTCGATGCGCACGCCGGCCTGCTCCAACTTGGCGATGATTGAAGCGAGATGCTCCGGCTCACAGTTAGCAATGGTCAAGTCGCCGCCGGTGATGGCCCCGGCGATGAGAAAAGTGCCGGCTTCAATGCGATCGGGGATCACGGTGTGCTCGGTGCCATGCAATTCCTTGACGCCACGGATTCGCAGGGTGGAGCTGCAGTCGCCTTCGATGTGCGCGCCCATTTTGCGCAGCAATTCGATGAGGTCGGTGACTTCGGGCTCGCGCGCGGCATTGTTCAGGACGGTTTCGCCGTCCGCCAGTGTCGCGGCCATAAGAATATTTTCCGTGCCGGTGACGGTGATTTTCTCGAAGGTGATGTTGGCGCCCTTCAAGCGTCCCGTGATTGGGAACTTTGGCTTCAATGTAGCCGTGGGACGTGGTGATTTGCGCGCCCATTTTTTCAAGCGCGGTGAGATGCAGATCGACGGGTCGCGCGCCAATGGCGCAACCGCCGGGCAGAGATACGCGGGCAACGCCCATGCGGGCCATCAAAGGACCGAGCGTGAGAATGGACGCGCGCATGGTGCGCACCAATTCGTAGGGCGCCACCGCGTCATTAAGAGTGCCGGCCTGGATGACATAATCGCTGGGAGGGAAGGACGTGGTGGACACCGTCGCGGACATGAACGCCAGGAGCTTACTCATGGTAATGAGGTCGCGGACTTTGGGGATGTTATGAAGGGTGACGGGTTCAGCGGTGAGCAGCGCGGCAGCCATGACCGGCAGCGCGGAGTTTTTAGCGCCGGCGATGTGCACTGTTCCGCGAAGCGGTTTCCCGCCCCTGATTAGAAATTTGTCCATGAGAATGTGCGCGCGTAGAAATCGAAAATACTACGAAACCGCTGGCCGAACACCATGGAACGGTGGAGCTCCGGCCCGCGTTTCAACTCGCTATAAATCGATCGGTTATTCGCCGAGTGCTTCACGGAGATGTCCCTTCGACTGGCGCAGGCGAGCCGCTGCCTCTTTAGCGTCCAACCGCAGTTTGAGCATGACCAGCGCCACACGCAGATTGTGTCCCGACTGCCGCATAGTGCGTTTCGCGGCAGACAGGTCCTTCTTGCTGGCGTCCGCCAAAATTCGCACCATGCGCTCGGAAACCTTCTGATTCGACGCTTTTACGTCGATCATCAAATTTTCGTAGACATGTCCGAGGCGAACCATCGCTGCTGTAGTAAGCATGTTCAGTACCATTTTTTGCGAGGTGCCGGCCTTCAAACGCGTCGAACCGGTCAGCACTTCGGGGCCGACGTCGGTGGCGATGAGGATATCCGCGAAGCGCGCCACGGCGGTATTCGGATTGACGGTAATCGCTATGGTCGCTGCGCCGCTCTTGGCTGCGAAGCGCAGCGCACCCAGCACGTAGGGAGTGGTGCCGCTGGCACAAATGCCGGCCACGATATCTTGCGGCGTTAATTCTATAGCGCGCAAATCTTTTTCCGCGTTGGCTGAGGAATCCTCGGCCCCTTCCACCGCGCGCGTAATGGCCGCGCGTCCTCCTGCGATCAGGGCCCGCACCAATTTTGGAGAAGTCCCAAACGTGGGAGGGCATTCGGCGGCATCGAGAACGGCGATGCGACCGCTCGAACCTGCGCCGGCATAAATCAGGCGCCCGCCGTTTTGCAAGGCCTGGACGATGGCGTCGACGGCATGGGCGATAGCGGGAAGGGCGCGCGCTACCGCGGTGGTAACTCTGCGGTCCTCGCGATTCATCAACCGGACGATTTGCAAAGCGCTCAGGCGATCCAGATTCTTCGAAGCCGGATTGCGCTGCTCGCTGCGTCTGCTTTCCTTAATCCTGGAGGCCACGGTTGATTATAGCCGCCGGGCGCCGGGCTTCGGGGCCTGGGTGCGAAGAACGGTAGCGCTTTGCCAACAAATGGATAATAGCTTCACGAAACTTGGCGAGTTGCAAATTGCAGACAGCAACTCGGGTTCGGCTATCATGAAATGGCTGGGATTTTACCAGGTGGACGCTTTGGAAATCGCGTTAATGAACATTCTGAGCCGGCTGTTTGAGCAACGCTTTCACGCGCCGGCGGCCAAGGTGCAGCCGTTACAGGGCCACCTGGGCGGGTCAGGCCGGCAGATCATTCGGCTGTCCAATGATTCGAATTCGGCGATTGGCATCGTCTATGGCGCGCGCGAAGAAAATGTCGCTTTCCTGGAATTTTCGAAGCACTTTCACAAATATGGATTGCCGGTCCCGGAGATTTATGGGGAAGACCTGAACCACGGGGTGTACCTGGAAGAAGATCTGGGCGACACCACCCTGTTCGAATTTCTGTCGAAAAATCGCAGCGGCGAAACCATCGCTCCCGCGGTGGTGGACGCCTATCGCAAGGCGGTAACCATTTTGCCGCGATTTCAGGTGGAAGCGGGCCGGGATCTGAATTATGAGGCATGCTATCCGATCGGTAGTTTCGACCGTCAGTCGGTGGCCTGGGACCTGAATTATTTCAAATACTATTTTTTGCGTCTCGCGGGCGTGCCGTTTAACGAACAGGCCTTGGAGCATGATTTTGGGCGCTTGACGGACTTTCTGATGATGGCCGATCGCGATTATTTCCTGTATCGCGATTTTCAATCGCGAAACATCATGCTGTGCGACGGCCAGCCTTTTTTCGTGGATTACCAGGGCGGGCGCAAGGGTGCGTTGCAATACGACATTGCTTCGATTCTGTTCGACGCCAAGGCCGACCTGCCACCTTCACTGCGTCAGGAACTGCTGGAGCACTATCTCGATGCGCTGGGCCGCTACATCAACTTAGATCGCCAAGCCTTCCTGAAGTATTACTACGCCTACGTATACGTGCGCATCCTGCAGGCCTTGGGCGCTTACGGTTTCCGCGGATTTTATGAGCGCAAGGCGCACTTTCTGCAAAGCGTGCCATTCGCGCTGAAAAATGTGCGGTGGATGCTGCATCATGCGGTCGCTGCCGATCGAGTTGCCAACACTGATGGGCGCGTTGCGCAGCATGCTGGCCTCCGAAAAATTGCGGGGCCTCACCAGCGAAGTGGAAAATCCCACCTTGCGCATCTTCAGTTTTTCGTTTCACCAGGCGCTGCCGAAGGACGAGACCGGCCACGGCGGCGGATTCGTTTTCGATGCGCGGAGTCTGCCGAATCCGGGGCGGGAAGAACGATTCAAGCAGCTGACCGGGCGGGATGCCCCGGTGATGGAGTATTTGAACCAACAGGAAAGCGTGCATCAGTTCCTGGCCAATGTGCTGTCGCTGGTGGACTCCAGCGTGGACAGTTACCGGCAGCGCGGATTTAAAAATTTAATGGTTTCGTTCGGCTGTACCGGTGGACAGCACCGCTCGGTATATCTGGCGGAACAGTTGGCCAAACATTTACGCACTAAAAACAATGTTGAGGTGGTGGTACGACATCTGGAGCTGGAGAAGATGGGGAAAGACGGAGCGGCGGGGACTGGCCGGTGAGCAAAGGCTTGCGATGAAGGCCATGGTGCTGGCTGCCGGGCTGGGCACTCGCTTGCGGCCGCTGACCAACGACCGGCCCAAAGCGCTCGTGGAAGTGGGCGGCCGCACACTGCTGGAAATAACCTTGACGCGCTTGCAGGCCTTCGGGGTGCGTGAAGCGATCGTGAACGTGCATCATTTTGCCGATAAGATGATCGCGGTATTGAAAGCCCACGACAATTTTGGGATGCGCATCGAAGTTTCGCGCGAAGAGGTGCTGCTGGATACCGGCGGCGGACTGAAGAAGGCGGGATGGTTTTTCGAGGCGGCCTCTGGTTTGAACCCGGAACCATTTATTCTGCACAACGTGGACGTGGTCAGCACCATCGATCTGGCGCGCATGGTGCAGCAACACGAAGAGCAAGGGGCGCTCGCTACTTTAGCCGTGCAGCAGCGGGACTCCAGCCGCGTGCTGGTGTTCGATGAGCAGTTGCGCCTGTGCGGCCGAAGGATTGGACGAGAGGCGGCGGCGCAAATGGTACGTCCAGCGAAAGAGCTTGAAGAGCTGGCGTTTTCCGGCATCCATGTCATCTCCCCGCGAATACTTCCGCTGATGAAAGAGGAAGGCGTCTTTTCGATTATCGATTGCTATTTGCGCCTGGCGGGCAGCGGAGAGCGAATCAACGCGTTTCGCGCGGATGAGTATTATTGGCGGGACCTAGGCAAACTTGCCGATCTGGAGCAGGCCGGCCGGGACCTCGAGCAACGGATTTTTTCTTAACACCCTTAAGCGCGCTTGCGCCGGATACGTGGTCTCAATTTCGACGGCTGGCGGATTACCACAAAAAATTAGTGGGAAACTTGGGCGGGAGTAGCCAGCCCAAGCGACTCCATGACCGCATCGTGGAGCGCGGGGCGAACTTGCGCGATTTTCTGGTTTTCGCGAGTGGGATTCACGCGGTTGGTGAGCAGCACTACGAAGAGATCGCGGTCCGGATCGATCCAGATTGACGTGCCGGTGAATCCGGTGTGTCCGAAACTGTGCGCCGAGAAAAAGTGCCCGCTGGAACTGCCTTCAGTCGGCACCGTCCAGCCAAGGGTGCGCGTGCTGCCGGATAATTGCTGAGGAGTGGTGAACTGCGCGACCGTGGCACGGCGCAGAATCCGTTCATGCGCGTAACTGCCGCCATTCAGCAGCATCTGGCAAAACGCGGCGAGGTCCGGCGCGGTGCTGAACAATCCCGCGTGGCCGGAAACGCCGCCGATGGCGGAGGCATTTTCGTCGTGGACTTCGCCTTGCAGCAGCCGATGCCGCAGATTGTTGTCAACCTCCGTGGGTGCGATTTGGGGCCAGAGTTTTTTGGCGGGGCGAAACATGGTTTCGGACATTTTCAGCGGATCGAAAATGTAATTTTTGGCCAGGTCGTCGAGCGTGCGCCCAGTGAGCCGCTCAATAATTTCGGCCATCAGGATAATTCCCAGGTCGGAATACACCACTTTAGTGCCGGGTTCGTAGTCGAGAGGTTCGGCAAATATTGCGTTCAGCGTGTCGGGCTTGCCTTTGGAAGTGCGCCAATATTCCTTGAAAGGTGGGAGGCCGGACGTGTGGGTCAACAGATGGCGGACGGTAACCTTGCTGCGCCACGCTGCCTGCTGCGGATCCTGTCCCGGTTTCGCTGACCATTCCGGAAGATAGCGTTCGATTTTCGCATCCAGGTCCAGCGTTGCCGGAAAGTCGCCTTCAACCAGCTTCGCGGCGAGCGTGGTGGTGGCCACGACTTTGGTGAGCGAGGCGATATCGTATTTGGTTTCTTCGGTGACCACGGGGGATTTTGCGTCGTAGCTGAGATTTCCAAAGGCGTGAATGGCTACTTTGCCTTGATAGCCAATCGCCAGAGTGGCCCCGGGGAAGGCTTTGTCGGCGATGGCTTTTTGGATCACTTGGTAAGCGGGCTGCAGGTTTTTCTCAGCCGACGCGTCCATGAGCTGAATGGTATCCGGATCGGCGGGCCGCGCGATGCCGAAGCCCGCTTGCAAATGGATGCCGGGGATAGTTACCGGCAGATGGCCCTGAATGGGGATTTGCCCAAAAAGTGCTCGAGCCACCGAAATTTGCGCGACATCGCTGATGCCGAAGGCCGCCAGCCAAGTTTCCGCCTGCGGAAAATTTTCGATGAGATACGGGCTGCCCAAGCCCACGGTCACCACCGGTTTACCGCCGTGGAAAACCTGTTCGGCCAGGGCCAGTTGCTCGGCGGGAATATCGACATTTCCTTTGCGATCGCTGACGCGCACGAACAGCGCCAGGATGGCGATGTCGTAGGAATCGGCGGGCGGCAATTTCAGCGTGGCGGCTTTCACGAAACGGGTGTCGGCGCGCAGGGTAGTGACGGAATCGAAGCGGGTGCGGAGTTCACGCTCCAGATCTTCGCCGGGATAAGGCTCGGGATCGGCGTAAAAGGCCAGCAGCAGCGCGCGCGCGGGCTTGGCGGAATTCAACGGCAGCAGATTGTTTTTATCGCGCAGCAAGGTGATGCCGCGGTCGGAAATGTCTTGAGATTCTTTTTGCCAGGGAGCGCGGCCAAATTTTTCGTTGATGGCATTGAGATCCACGAGTTTATTTTTGTTTAAACCCAGATTTGCTTTTGCCACCAGAATGCGGCGCACCGAAGCGTCCAGGCGCTCGTGAGAAATACGCCCCGATTTGACAGCGGCCTGCAAAGCTTCGAAAGCGGCATCGGGCACCGGGGGCATCAGAAGGGCATCGGCCCCCGCGAGCACGGCGCGCACGGCAGCCTCACCGGGAGCAAACCGGGTGGTGATGCCACCCATATCCATGGCGTCGGTTACCACTAGGCCCTGGAAATGCAGCTCATCGCGTAACACTCCGGTTAGAACATTGTTGGAAAGTGTCGCGGGGGTGTTGGGATCGGGCTCCAGAGCCGGGATGGAGAGATGGCCGGTCATGATGCTGCCGACCCCGGCATGGATCGCGGAGCGAAAAGGAATCAACTCCAGGTGTTCGAGTCGATCTTTGTCGGCGCGAATTACCGGGAGATCGATGTGCGAGTCGGCGGCGGTATCGCCGTGACCCGGGAAATGCTTGGCGGTGGCCAGGCCGCCATTTTCCTGCACCCCGCGCACGAAAGCGGCGACATATTCCGCCACGCGTTGCGGATCTTCACCGAAAGAGCGCGTGTTGATGATGGGATTGCCGGGATTGTTGTTTACATCGGAAACCGGAGCGTAAATCCAGTGAATGCCGACAGCGCGAGCTTCAAGCGCGGTGACTTTGCCCATGGTGTAGGCGTCGGCGGGATTGCCGGCGGCAGCCAATGCCATGGCGGTCGGAAAGGAAGTGCCTTCGTCGAGACGCATGGCCGAGCCGCGTTCGAAATCGGCGCCGATCAGCAAAGGCAATTTAGAACGAGCTTGCAGTTGGTTGGTGAGCACCGCCGTCGGGTAAGCCTGACTCTTTACAATGCCCAGCGGAGACATTTGCGTGACGTTGATAAAGCCGCCGACGTGCAGGTCCTCGACGTTGTGCATCATCTTGCGATAGGCGTCCGCGTCGGTGGAAGTGAAACTGCCATGATAAGTGGCGAAGAGCAGCTGGCCGATTTTTTCGTCCTCGGTCATTTTGCGAAGCGTGGCTTCCACCCATTGTTGGTTGGCGGAGGAAGCGGGGCGAGTGCGTGAAGCGGGCTTTGGCACTGCGGATTTCTTCGCGGTCGGCGATAAAGTTTGAGTTCGGGCGGTGTAAGCCATAAAAGACGAGAATGCGGCAAACAACAGGACCGGAAGGCAAGCGCGATGGAGATTCACCGCGTTAACGATCCTTCATCGAATTTGATTTCCTTTGGTGCCGTATTTGCTCTGAGTTTGTATATAGCATACGCACTTTAACGCGACAAACTACTCGCGCGAGAAGCGTTCCAGAATAACATTGCGGATGATGAAGGCCATGCACGAGGTGAGCGTGAGCGAGCAGCGATGCGACAGCGGCACAAGTAAAGGTAAGCACTGGCTGCTATGGTGCATGGTTTTCTTGGCGATTCAGAGCATGGCTGGCGCGAGCACTGCTGCGATCGGGTACGGCCGCGTGGCTTCGCAGCGGCACTCTCACGCGCGTCACGCCGCGACCGTCCTGGTGGGGTTGGATGTATTGGAGTCCGAGCGCTTCGCACTTCTGCGTGGGAAACACGTTGGGCTGATCACCAATCACACCGGCGTGGACGGGCAAGGACGGAGTACGGTCGATGTGCTCACGCATGCGCCGGGTGTGCAGGTGGTGGCGCTATTTACTCCCGAGCACGGTTTGGGCGGCAACGCCGATGAGAATATTTCCTCCTCGCGCGATCCGGTCAGCGGTCTTCCGGTGTATAGCCTGTATGGGGAAACGCGCCGGCCCACCGACGCAATGCTGGCTGGCATCGATACGCTGGTCTTCGATGTGCAAGACGCCGGGGTGCGTTTTTATACGTACACCACAACCATGGCGTATTGCATGGAGGAGGCGGCGAAACGGAAAATTGCGTTTTTCGTGCTGGACCGGCCCAACCCGCTGGGCGGAGAAATCGTCGAAGGCCCGATGCTGGACGCGGATAAAACCAGCTTCACGGCATATTTCGCAATGCCGGTGCGCTACGGGCTGACCATTGGGGAGTTGGCGCAATTGTTCAATGCCGAGAACCAGCTGCATTGCGATTTGCACGTGATCCCCATGAAAAACTGGCGGCGAAATTATTTTTATGAAGACAGCGGATTGCGGTGGCTGCCACCGTCTCCCAACTTGCGCACGCTGAAGGGCTCGATTTTATATCCGGGGCTGGACATTTTGCAGAGTGCCGGGGTATCGGTGGGGCGGGGAACGGAAGCGCCCTTCGAGGAATTTGGCGCCCCGTGGATGCGCGGAGAAGAGGTGGCCTCGCGATTGAATGACCGGCACATCGCGGGAGTGAAATTCACGGCCGCTGCATTTATTCCGGTGGCGGGATTATACGCCGGGCAACGCTGCGGAGGAGTGGCCATTCGAATACTGGGAAAAGACGCGGTGCGCTCGATGAGCATGGGAATGGAAATCGCCCGCGTGCTGCGGGCGCTATATCCGGAGCAATTCGATGTGCCCAAAATGATGTTTCTGGTGGGCAATGCGGAAACGATCAAGGAGCTGCAGGGCGGAGCCCCTGGCGAAGAAATCGTCGTGGGATGGCAAGCGGAGCTGACGAAGTTTGAAGCGACCAGGAGGAAGTATTTCTTGTACAAGTAAAGCTGTGAACCCGCCAGTTATGGTAAAAGTTTGAAGATGCGCATCGTTTCCATGTTGCCGTCGGCCACGGAAATACTTTTTGCCTTGGGGTTGGATGCCGAGATTTTGGGTGTAAGCCACGAGTGCGATTTTCCAGCGCAAGCGCGCGAACGGCGATCCGTCATTCATTCACGAATTCCGCCGGGCCCTACCGCGCTGGAGATGGACCGGCTGGTGCGGGAATACGTGGAACGGGGTGAGAGCGTGTACAGCGTAGACGGGGCAGCGCTGCGCGAGTTGGCGCCGGAACTGATCGTTACGCAGGATTTATGCCTGGTGTGCGCTGCTTCACCAGACGATTTGGCGGCGGTGTTGGCGGATTTTGCGCCGCGACCCAAAGTAGTGTGCCTGAACCCCCGAAATCTGAGCGATGTGTGGAGCGATATCGCGCGGGTGGCGAGCGAAACGCGGCGCGAAGAGGAAGCCAGAAATCTTATAGCGCAAATCCATGAGCGCTTGGATTTGTTACGAGCAAAAATAAATAAAATTTCTGCGCGGCCTCGCGTGCTCTTTCTGGAATGGCTGGACCCGTTTTATGTCGGCGGGCATTGGGTTCCGGAAATGGTAGCGCTGGCAGGCGGAGAAGACCTCTTCGGGCGGCTGGGAGAGCCGTCGTTTCGCGTAGAGATGAAGCAAATTTTGGCGGCGGCTCCCGAGGTGATTGTGATGGCGCCGTGCGGCTTTGACGCTGCCCAAGCGAGCAAGGAATATTGCGCGATGAACCATTCCGAAGAGTGGAACGCGATTCCGGCGGTTAAAAATGGGCAGGTGTATGCATTCGAAGCTAACGCTTACGCTTCACGGCCGGGGCCTCGCCTGGTAACTGGCGTCGAAGCGCTGGCGAAGATTTTTCATCCGGAGATAGCCGTAAGCGACGAAGCTCTGCGGGCATTTCAGCGGGTCGATCGGCAAATTGAGAATCACGAAGCCACCTCTGGCGCTGAGTTCACGCGCCGCGCCCACACTCTGTAAAAAGGCAATCCAGCCAGAATCAAAAGCAGACCAACGGTGGAGCGCCCCGGCCGCTCCAGCCAGACGTTGACGGTCAGCGCCAAGGCGCCCGCCACGAACAGTCCCGGAACCCACGGGTAACCCCAGCAGCGATACGGACGCCGCAGATCGGGCTCGGTGCGGCGCATGCGAAACAGCGCGACCACCGCGAAGCCGTAGAAAATCCACGCAGCAAATATGAACAGGCTGGTCAGCTCTTCGAACGTGCCCGTAAGAGCCATGAGCCCGGCAAGCACGCCTTGGAAAATCAAGGCCCGTCCTGGAGTGCGAAATTTAGGATGGATGCCGCCGGCGATTTTGAAAAATATTCCATCACGAGCCATGGCGTAGCCCACGCGCGCGCCGCTCAAGACCGAAGAATTCATGGAGCCCAGCGCGGAGATGGCCATGGCCAGGGTAATCCACGCGGCGGCGCCGCGGCCGAGGACGTGCTCAACGACGTCGGAAGCAATATGCAGGGAACGCGCCACGTTTTCGAAAGGAAGAACCTTAAGGCAGGCGGCGCTGAACAATAAGTAGATGATAGCGACGAAGGTTACGCCCCCTACGAGGGCGCGAGGAAAGTTGCGCTGCGGATCGGCGACTTCGGAACCGACCAGATTTAAATCTTCCCAACCGTCGTAAGCCCACAAAGCTGCAGCGAGGGTGGCCAGAAATGCGGCGAAGATGGTGCCCACGCTGTCGCTCGCCGCGGGCCAGAAAGGATCCGGGGCATGCGGCGGGCCGGCGGGCGCGAAAAACGCGACCCCGATAACGATGAAGACCGACATGATTTTAATCGCCGTGAGAAAAACCTGGACCGCGCCGCCAAGACGCACGCCTAGATAATTCACTCCGGTCATGCCTGCTAGCCATAGAACAGCCAGCGGCTGGGCCCAGGTAAATACGAAATCGTAGGGCCTCATCCAACCGCCCAGTGCGGGGATGTGCACGATGAAGAGCGGCGCAGCGACGGCCGGGATTAGAAAGCTGACGAAGCGCATCATGCCCGCGGCGATGGACGCGAGCGAGCTGGGCCGCCCAACGATGGAATGCATCCAACCAAAAAGAAATCCGTAAATGGGGCCAAAAGCGCGTCGGAGATAGGCGTATTCGCCTCCAGCCTCAGGAATGGCGGCGCCCAGCTCGGCAAAAGAAAGCGCGCCAAAAATGGAAAGAATGGCGCCGACGATCCACGCGGCAAAAACCACGGAGACGGTGCGGCCTTCGCGAGCCATTTCCGCGGGCTTCAAAAAAATCCCGGTGCCGATCATGGTGCCGACGACGATGGCCGCGGAAGCCCAGGCACCGAGGCCGCGAACGAGTTCGAGGCGTTTTTCAGGTACAGGAGTCATGTGGATGGAGCCTCTGCGCGAACGTCGACCTCTGTGGGTGCAGCGGTGAAAACACTCACAACCGAGCCAATCAAAAAGGTCATAACCGAGCCGATCAAGACATACCACGTGAAGGCTACATTTGTTAGCCGCCAAATACACAAAACGGTGATGAGTCCCGCGAACATGCCGGCCAGCGCTCCGGTGGCATTGGAACGGCGATTCAGAGTGCCGAGCAGAAATAGCCCCAGCAAGCTTCCGAACGGGAGTGACGCGACGGTCAGGCCCGCTTCCAGCAATGGACCCCAGGTCATCAAGCCGAAACCCATCAGCACCAAGCCCCAGAAAAAAGTCATGCGCCGAGACAGACGAAGGAAGCTGCGGTCGTCTTTCGCTTGAGGAATGGTACGGCCACGCGGCGCGGAAAAGTCCAGCACGCTGCTGGCAGCCAGCGAATTGAGAGAACCGCTGGCGTTGGACATCGCCACGGCAATGATGGACGCGAGCAATAATCCCGCCAGACCGGTGGGCATTTCGCGCAACAGGAAGAGCGGGAGGACCCGGTCGACGCGTTCGCCGGATTGCAACAGCGGAGTGTGCTGCGCGAAAACAAAAAGCAAAACCCCGATGAGCAGGAACATTGAAAATTGAACCAGAACGATGAGCCCGCTGGCCAACAGCGCGCGCCGGCTGTCCCGCTGATTGCGGGCGGCCAGTAGGCGCTGCACGATAAGCTGGTCCGTTCCGTGGGTGGCCATGGTCAAGAAGGCGCCGCCGATAACGCCGGACCAAAACGTATATTTAGTCGCAAGGTGCAAGGAAAAATCCAGGAGCTGCAATTTGTTGCCGTGCGCCGCGGCGGTCTGAACGACTTCGTTCCATCCGCCGGGGATGCGATGCAGCAAGACGAAGAAAGTGGCGGCGCTGCCGGCGAGGTAGATACAGAGTTGGGCCACGT
The DNA here is from genome assembly GCA_963732705.1 of uncultured Acidobacteriota bacterium. Classification (GTDB taxonomy): domain Bacteria; phylum Acidobacteriota; class Terriglobia; order Acidiferrales; family UBA7541; genus Acidiferrum. The sequence continues at coordinate 67,147 of CAVTAN010000006.1, forward strand.
CGGTCCAGATCACGGCTTTCATTCCGCCTTCGAGCGTATAAAGCAGCGTGAGCGCGATTACGATGACCACCGATAAGTGTTCAGAAGTGCCCAGGACCACGCTGAGCACCAGGGCTATGGCGGATACCCGGACGCCTTCGGCGATGGCGCGAGTAATGAGAAAGGTGCTGGCTGCGACGGCGCGCATGCGCGGGCCAAAGCGTTTTTCGATCACCGCGTAAGCGGTAAAAAAATCTCCGCGAAAATATCCAGGGAGCAGCAGCAGCACGATGAGCACGCGTCCGAGCAGATAGCCAAAGACCAGTTGCAGAAAAGTGAGGTTGCCGGCGTAAGCGATGGCGGGAGTTCCGATGATGGTCAGCGTGGAGGTTTCCGTGGCCACGATCGAGAAAGCCAGAGCCCACCACGGGGCGGTGCGGCCGCCCAGAAAATAATCGCGAGTGACGGCGTCGCGATCGCCACTTTGATTTTTGGGATTTTTGGCGGATTGAAATTGCGTTTGGCGGAAATGCATGCCTAATGCAGTTACGCACAGGAGATACACGACGACGATGGCTAGGTCGAAGGGCTGAATGTGCATCGAAAGTGTGGCTGAGAATAGTGGCGGGGATAGGGATCGTCAAGCTGCGACTACGGAAAAAAAACGACGGCGGCTGCATCCATCGGAACCGAGGCTTAGCGTGTGCGTTTCTGAACTTGGGTTTACTTCTTGGGTTGGCTCGTCGACACATCTTTATACGTAATCAGCGCCAAGTGACCTATCATTTTTGGTAGGGCGGGCTCGCAGCTTCCCGTCGCGGGGGTTAATCCCGTCAGTTCAGATGCCGGAGATTCGTAATGGCGGACGCAAACGATCTCAGGCGAGGTGAAGAGCATCGCGGCAACGCTTCGGCCGCACCCGAGGTGCAACGCGCAACTGCGGCCACCGGTGAAGAATTGGCGGCCTTGCTGCATCACGAGGACCGCGAGGTGCTGCTCTCGCTGCTGCACAATCCTAAACTCGAGGACACGGATGTAAGCGTTTTGTTGAGACGCAATAGCCTGCCCACCGAGATTATTGAAGAGATCTGCAAGCACAGAGAATGGCTGAAGTCTTATGCAGTAAAAAAAGCGCTGGCAAGCCATCCGCACACACCACGGCTGATTAGCTTGCGGTTGCTGCGGGAACTGTATTTGATGGATCTGGTACAGATTGCGCTATTGCCCGCGGTTTCCGCGGAGCTGAAACACAACGCCGAGGATCAGCTGGCTGCGCGGCTTCCGCAGTTGCCGCTCGGCCAGAAAATCACGCTGGGGAAGCGTGGTCCGGCCCGTGTGGCGGGATTGTTGCTGGCCGAAGGCCATCCGCAGGTGGTTGCTGTAGCGTTGGATAATGCGCACCTTACATCAGCCCAGGTTTTGAAGGTCTTGGCCCGCGAAGGAGTTCCGGAATTCGTAGTGCAGGCGATCGCCCAGCATCGCAAATGGTCCTGCGAGTACAACGTGCGACTGGCGCTGGTGCGCAACCCCGGTTCGACACTTTCGACCGTGCTGGGATTTTTGCCGGAGCTTACCGCTTCCGATCTGGGCGAGTTGGCTGCACCCGGAATTGTGCCGGAGCGCTTACGCAAATACCTGGAGGCTGAGGTCCAACGGCGAATTAGCGCTGGAGGCAAATTGCTGAGCGGTGAAGCGCCCATCGACAGTGACCGACCGTCTAAGGAGGCTTAGATACGCATTGATGGGCGCGATGGTCTGGGCAATTCAAGATTGTTACGCGGCGGCCCGGAACAAAAGAGTGAGTGTTGGCGTCGTATAGGTAGGCGATTCGGCGGTATTGTCTGGACTTATAGCGGCGGGCTCCACTGTGTGGCCATAACTTAGGGCTCTTGGCAGGAGGGTAAGCCTGGTTCATGGGATCCGGAGGACATGACGCTCGCAGGTCGCTGGAACGCCGTTGGGCGACGCGCTATGCGTTTCGCGCCGACCTGGAGATTGAGTGGGGTTCGGCAGTGCTGTCGGGCAAAACGCGCGATATCAGCGCCAGTGGCTGCTTCATCGAGTCGGATGACCAGTTGTGGGTTGGCGCCGGGTTTACGGCTCGTCTCAATTTAAGCCGGCCGGTGAAAATCAACTGTTCCGTCAAACGCGTGGAGCCGGGCCTGGGGATGGGCGTGGCGCTGGCGTTGGCGGAACCCGAGAATCAAGGATATTTTCAGGAGCTTCTAGACTCCCTCGCAGGCAATCGTTAGGGCACCGCCTTATAATGAACAGGTGAGAACGAATGGTGCGGCAGCCGCCAGTAAAATTGGCGCTCTTGGCACCGTTCGGGGATCACGCTCGAAACGGTTCGAACCAGTCTGAATGACGAGATGCCTCAATTGCGGGTCGGAGCGAAAGGTGGACGAATGTCCTTCCTGTGGGCTGACTTCCTCCATCGCCGAGCTGGTTTTTAGGCCGCGATTTTTGAAGAGCACCGCGGTGTTTCTCGCCGGATCCCTCTTCTTTCCGTACCTCAGCCAGATTTATCCGCCGCTGGACCTGGATTGGATGCTGGTTTTTTTTGGGTTGATATTTTTCGCGGGGCTGACCGTTGCGGTGTTTTTGGACCGCGGCGCGCGCAATCGCAAGGACATCGAAGTATTGAAACGCATCTACGCCGGATTTATTCCGTTGCCCTGGATTCTGGCGGCTACGCTTTTTTTGAATGGCAAACTGGATTCGCCGAAAAGTGTTATGTACTACCCCACCACGGTGCAAAGCCGCTTTAACATGCGTGGTATGGTGCGCGGCAGCCGGCGCCTGATGGTGCGGTCGCTGCGTCCTGGGCAGAAACTTGAGCGCCTGGCGGTGGATGTGGATGACTACGACCGTTTCCGCGACGGCGACGCCGTGGTGGTCGGCGTGGCCCCAGGCGCGCTGGGCATCAGCTGGTTTTACGGGATCTACCGCAAGTAGGCTTCGGGTATCGGCCAACCCAAAAAAAACGGCTGGGAGCTTGATGCTCCCAGCCGGTCGAAGTAGTAGAGAGTTAGAAGCTGTAGCGCAGGTAGAACTTCACCGAACGGCCACCTACGCTGGTGATCGGGACATTCAGGAAGCTGGACGATAGAATATTTCCGCTAACGCCGGACACTCCGCTGCCCTCGCCGCCTCCCAAATTCGCGTGGTTGAAGGGATTGAAGGCTTCCATTCTGATCAGGAACGCTTGGGATTCAAGACGCTTGAAGGGCAGCTTGAATTCGCGCTGAATGGACATGGCCCAAATCTCCGAACCCGGATTATGGAAAGTGTTGCGGCCGATATTTCCATTTTGGCCGCTAATCACCAAATAGTGGAAATCGTTGGCGGTGGCAATAAAAGCTCCGGTATTGGGGTCCGCGCCGAAGGAACTGTTGAAATCGACGAAGTGGACACCATCCTGGCTAAAGCCTACGCCGGTATCGCAGGTTCCCGCAGGGTTGAGGCACGCCGGCGCATAGTTGATAGGTACGGCGGCATTTCCCAGGGACGGACGGTCATTAAATCCGGACAAGTCGCCGTTGACGTCGAATCCGCCCAGGTACAGGGTCTCCGGTGCTCCGGTCTCGAATTGTGCGGTGCCGCTGACTTCCCAGCCGTTGGTCAAAAAGCCCATAGCGCGGTGGTATCCGGAATCTCCATGAACGCCGGGAAGATCCCAAACCCAAGTGAGCGCCATGCGGTGCCGGCGGTCGAAGGCAGAGAGGGCGCGATCATTACGGTTAGAAAACTGGTCTTGAGCTCTGGTGCTTCCACCGGAGGTCACGAAGATTTCTGAACCGTTGTCGATAGCCTTGGAGAAGGTATAGGCGGCCCGGAACAGCACACCGTGCCGGAAGCTGTGTTCGGCTTTGGTTTGCAGCCCGTGATAGATGGAGTCGCCGTTGTTGGTGCGGGCAAAGATACCGCCGCGATCGGGATTCAGGCGGACTCCGTTGACTCCGGGATTCAATTCCTGATTCAAGAACAGCCGCTCGGCACGGGTCCCCACGTAGGCAGCGGTTACCAACCAGTTGCCGGGAAGTTCCCGCTCCACGCTGAAGTTCCACTGGTACGTCATGGGATTGCGAAGATTGGAGACGGCGGTGGTAATGGAATCAAGGGGTGAAAGCGCGGGCGTAATCGATGGAACCACGGCGGAAAAATCGGGTTGTCCACGATCACCCACTGGGGCCACGACTGACCCGATTACCGTTCCGCCAGTAACATTGGGAGTGGAAGCGGCGGTGTTGTCCAGAATATTGGCAAACAAAACGTCGTAGAAGACGCCGAATCCGACGCGTATGGCTGTTTTATCCTGGCCGAAGAGCCAAGGCAAAAACTTCGGCGAATAGGCGATGCCCACTCGCGGGCCAAAGTTGTTGCGATCCGGTTTCTCGGGAACCCGGAGAGTCAAAGGATCGGTCAGGGCTGTAGCGGCGTTGACGGTCGGGAAAGGAAGCACGTTGAACGGGGTACCTTGAAACTCGTACCGCAGGCCATAGGTGAGGGAGATGTTAGGGCGAATCTTCCAGGCGTCTTGAAAATAATACGCCTGTTGCAGTTGAGTGTAATTAATTTGCGAGACGCCGAATTGTTTAGCGGCGGTGCCGCCGTCGCCACTGAAGTTGTCGATAAAGTTTGCAAGCCCAGTACAGGTGGTCAAGCCGATAGTCGAGCAATCACCGCCGGCGTTATAACTCACCGTGCCGCGCGAGTTGAAGGGCTCACCGTCGGCGATGCCCAGATGGGCGATGTCTGTTCCAATCTTAAAGTTGTGGTGACCATGGGTGATGGATAGGGCTTCCTGATATTGGTACACCGTGTGGTTGCGGTCTTGCGGGAATCCGCTGGCCAGGCCCCCAAAGTCCACACCGGTAAGCTCAGCAACCGTGGTGTCGGGAACGTTAAACGAAGGATTGGCAATGGTTGCAGCGGTAGGATCGAAGCCAAAGTCTAGAGTTTGCCGCGTGAAGCGCAGTTCGTTCACGATATGGTCGTTGATTACGTGAGTCCAGAACGCTCCGAGGCTGCGCGACGGCCCAGCTTGCAGGGTGTCGGTTCCGGGAAGGGCATTCGGATTGGCGAAGAGGTCCGGAGTCAGGGAATTGTGCGAAGCCAGCCAGCGAACCGAAATGGTGTCTTTCTTGGTCATTAAGTAATCGCCGCGGATGACGTATTCGTAAGAATTGCTGATTTGCGGGGCCTGGCGCGCGAACGTTCCCACTTCGACCGTGCAATTGGCTCCGCATCCCGGACGGTCTCCGATGGCAATGTCGCCGGACGCAGAGGGAGCAACCAGCCCGTTCAAGGAATTCAGAAGAATTTGCACATTCTGATTGGTGCCGATGGACTGCAAGGTTGCGACGCCTGCGGCCGTGGGGATGGTAATCTGGGAACCCTGTTCATTCCCGCGAGTGTGGTCGAATTGATAGGATCCAAAAACGAAAAGCTTATTCTTGGCGATGGGCCCGCCCAGCCGGAAGCCCGGAGTATTGTCGACGATGCGAGGAACGGACGTGACACCGTTGCGATGCTGATCGGCGGTGATGGCGTTGAAGCCGGATCCGGAGTAGCGCTCCCAAACGGCGCCGTGCCAGGTGTTGGTGCCGCTGGCGTAAATTACGTTGGTGACCGAGCCGCCACCGCGGCCAAACTCCGGCGCGTAAGAATTGGTTTGAATGACAACTTCGCTGACCGCTTCGAGATTCTGAGGCTGAATAGCCTGCCCTTGAATGCCATTGTCGTTGTTGTCAAAGCCGTCGATCAAGAAGTTGTTCGAGCGTGGCCGCAACCCATCGACCGAAAAACCCGCGCCATTTGTGAAACTATCACGATCCGCAACGCTTACAGCGCCGGGCTCGGTGAGCACCAGGGTTATGGGATTCAGAGAGTTGACTGGCAACTCTTTAATCTCAGTATTCGAGATCGCAGAGCTTAACTCCGCCGATTCTGATTGTACGGTGCTGCCCGAGGCTTCCACCGTGATTGATTGGGAAGCGCCGCTGACTTGCATCTGGAAATCCAACGGCGTGTCCACGGAAGCTTTTACGTCCACGCGATCTTGTGCCAGGGATCCGAAACCCGGGGCCTCGGCCTTGACTTGATACAAGCCAGGAAGAATGGCGGTAATGCGGTATTCGCCGTACTGCCCGGTGGTGACGGTTCTGGTTTCGCCGTTATCCAGGCCGCGCGCGGTGATGGTCGCGTTTGAAACGCTGGCGCCGGTCGGGTCGGTGACCGTTCCGGCAATGGTTCCTTTACTTGTCTGTGCGAACAGTTGCGGTGCCCACATGAGAGCAACCAAGACTGCAAAACTTAATGCCAAGCCAATACGTGATTTCATCAAAAAATCCCCCAGTTTCTAAAAGCACTGATGTTCGGTGGTAGTGCACATGGCTTTCCAAGGTGGAACAGAACTTCACACAAATGCATGTGGCTTAAATGTTGAAACCAAACCGTTTACGTAGCAAAGCCGCAATGCGAGATTCGGATTCTTTATAAATTAAAAGTGGGAGCTACATAGCTATAGATAAATCTACTAAAAAACATATCAACCCTAAATCAAGCGGTGGACGAGTGGAAGACGGTGAGGTCAGCCAGGGGCGCAAAAGTGTATCGCATGGACCTGGTCCGAGTCATTTATATCGCGCCAATATGTCTCTGGCGGATGTGTTGGACTGGTATTAATTTGGTGCGAGAATACTGGGAGACGCCTCCGGGGGATCGGACCGCGAGGCTCATGAAATAAATAGAGGGACTTACCTTGGAAATTCAACGGATGCATACGGGGCCGCGGATGTCCCAAGCCGTGATCCATAACCGCACCATCTATTTGGCGGGGCAGGTGGCGTCCCGAACTCCGGGGGGCAGCGTTATCGATCAAACGAGGGATATTCTGTCGAAGATCGACATCTTGCTGGAGCAAGCCAGTAGCGACAAGAGCAAAATTTTGTCGGCCACGATTTGGCTGACGGACATGACGAAGTTCGACGAAATGAATGCGGTTTGGGAAGCGTGGGTGGTTCCAGGAGCCACGCCGGCGCGGGCCACGGTGGCGACCCCGGAATTGGCTTCGCCGGATTTTCAGGTCGAGATTTCCATCATCGCGGCGCAATGACGATCCGAGGAATTCGCTCTCTTTGAGCCTCGGTTAAATAATAGGGCTCCTTTATTATCAACGACTTACGCACTCTTTCATTTCATACTTTTTTGCATGTTGTTTATTTTCTGTAGCTTGCGCACTCTTTTGAAAATATACCGGGGGTGGGGGGGTGCGCCCGGTCAAGCAGGATCTCAGTTGGCAGGCGAGGATACTTCGACCTGGCTGCGCGCTTCCCGAACCCTTAAGGTCCTCCGCGAGGGCGATCAACTTCGGCGGCGATGAAAAGATTCGCATGGCCGGGACAAAGTCAGACGACCAACGTTTTTGATGGCCCACGTCTTGACAGCCGGCCGTTGTGACGTACTCAGATACAATTCTCATAATAGTACTATCCTAATAACTTAGGTTCAAGAGCTTTTTGCCTGGGCCGTCGCAGGTCCGGAGCGTCGGTGTGGCCGGCGGAATCAAATGCTGCCGGCACTACTGTTTTTATTTTGACTGGGGAACTGCGGAGAGTTTCCACTTCGAATACCGATCTCGCGGGCAAGAACCCGAATCAGATGGCTCGAACGAAGTAATTGCGGCGCCGTAAGCCCAACGGAAAGTTAAGGGCTCCGCGCTGAACGGGCTCCGAAAATTAATATTAATATGCGGTGCCAGTAACGCGAGGTTCATAGAGCGATTAGAGTTTTCGAAGAAACATTTCTGCTTTTTATTTCTAAATTCACACACCAAAAAATCCGCGACGTGCATACTTGGCAAATTGTAGTTTCAGTTTCCACGCAAAGTTCCGACGAACGTCAGGCCCGCAAAGAAAAAAATTGAGAGGAGTCCGCAATGAATTGCAGTGGCAATCCCCGCTGTCTACTTGGATTCATCGCTGTATTGCTTTTTAGCTTGCCCGCTTTGGGGCGCCCGCCGATAACACCAAATCCCGTACCAGAAGTGTACCCGTTCAATCCGGCGGCTACGGTTCCGGGCGGTTCGGCATATACGTTAAAAGTGACAGGATTCGGTTTTGTTGCAGGCTCGATAGTCGATTGGAACGGCGCAGCTTTGGTAACTACCTTTGTAAGTTCGTCACAGTTGACAGCAGTGGTGCCCTCGACAGATTTGGCGACTCCACGCACTGCCACGATTACGGTGGTGAGCCCAGCTCCCGGTGGCGGAACTTCCAACAGTCAGTTGTTCGTGGTAGAAAACTCCGTTCCGCAAAATTTCTTCAGCTCGCGGAGTATCACGGGGAATGCAAACCTGACTTCTCCAATCGTTGGAGGAGATTTCAACAACGACAATAAACTCGACCTCGTGGTGGCGTCCGGACCGAATGTGTATGTGCTGGCCGGAAACGGCGATGGAAGTTTTGGGTCGGCCCACGGAAGCAGTGGTCCAGCCAATTCGGTGATTACCGGAATCCATGTTGCGGACATCAACGGAGATGGAAAACAAGATTTGATCATCAACGGCCGACGGGGCACGACCGGAATTGTTGCCACCATGCTGGGCAACGGAGATGGTTCATTTCAAGCGCCGGTGGAAACAGACTTCACCGGTGCGACTTCCTCTTCGGTGATCGTGGGGGACTTCAATAAGGATGGAATTCTGGACGTCGCGCTGATCAGCGCCGGTTATGTAAAGGTTCTGGCAGGAAATTCAGACGGCACCTTTCATGCGTTGACACCGACCTACTTTTCAACTTACGCCGGGCGAGACGGAATCGCGACGGCGGACTTCAATGGCGATGGCAACCTTGACCTGGTGATCACGGTGTACGACCCTTACTCTTCGACGGGATACGGCTTCGTGGGACTACTCGCGGGTAATGGGGACGGGACGTTCGGAGACATCACTTACGTGGCAGGGTCCGGAGCTAATTATATCGGGGCCATCACGGCGGCCGTGGGCGACTTCGACGGCGACGGGAAACTGGACATCGCGACGGGCATCCAGACTGCGGGGTCCACAATTGAAGGGCTCATTTATATATCACTCGGTAACGGAGACGGAACGTTTTCGCCGGGGGTGAGCGTTTCCAACGTAGCTTCGGTGACTTCGCAGCTACTGGTAGGAGACTTCAACGCTGATGGAACACTGGACCTGGCGACAGGTGGTTACTTTTACTACGGGCAAGGGAACGGAACATTCCCGAGCTCCAACGGTTCGGCTAACGCTCCGACATTTGTGTTGGTTGGAGATGCGAACAACGACGGCTTGCTGGACGTAATCGACGAAACGATCATCACTACTCACAATGGAAGCGGAACGACAACGACGGAAGCAGCCGGTGTCGAACTGCAGGTAGCGCCGCTGCCGGACTTTAAGGGAATGGTAGCGCCGCTGACGACTACTCTGGTGCCGGGAGGAAGTGTGTCCTTTACGGTCACGCTCACTCCTCTTTATGGGTTCACGGGGGATGTGACTATCGGGGCGACGGATCTGCCAAATGGGATCACACCAAGTTACAACCCAGTCACCGTGAAAGGCGCCAACGGCTCGAGTACCGTGACGCTGACGGCCGCAAGCAATCTGCCGATTGGAAACTATACGTTCAACCTATCCGGCAACTCCGGCACCCTGACACATACCGCGATGATCACGGTGACAGTGAACAATTCCGTCGGAGATTTTGGCGGAAGCGTCAATCCGTCCATTCAAAACATCTCGCAATCGTCGTCGGCCACCTACCCGGTCACCATTACACCGACGGGAGGATTCAACGGGAACGTGGTACTGAGTGTTTCGGGGCTGCCTGCGGGGACCAACGCATCGTTCAGTCAAAACCCAGTCAGCGGCTCAGGCACTTCGAACCTGACGGTGACTACTACGGGAAGCACGCCAAGTCCGTCTGTGACCGCTTTCACTATCACGGCGACCAGCGGCACCTTAGTACATAGCCACACAGCTTACCTGGGAGTTGCCCCGGTAGCTGAAGCCATCACCGGATCGATTACTCCGTCCAACTCTATCTCGTCGTCCGCAGGGGGAACTGCCAACTATGTGCTGAATCTGGCGACATCGAATAACAGCGCAAACGCGGACATGACCCTGGCGGTTAACGGTGCGCCATCGGGTTCGACGGCCACATTTGTTCCCGCGACCATCAATACCGGCACGGGATCATCCACTCTCAAAATCGTGGCATCCGGAGGCGCTTTGACTCAGGGGAGCTATTCGTTGCTGATTACCATGACGGAAGACGGAGCGATTGCACAAAACTCGGTGGTATTGAACGTAGCACCTTAGTTGGAACGGCTGGCCGGGGCCTTGCGCCGAATTGGTGTGAGGTCCCCGCTAGATTTTGCTTTTGTATGAGTTGACATTTTGTAAAACCACCAGACCTCTCGGAGAGCTCGCACGAAAAGTTCGGAATCGTTTTTCCCCACCATGTCATCCGTCGCCCCGCCAATAAAGTTGCTCAACGTACAAAGCCTTCGCGCGTATGGGGCGCTGGCCGTAGCGTTCTATCACACGGGATTTTCTTTAAATATAGGATTGGGGCGGCCGATTGGCAGCTTCGGGGTGAGTATTTTCTTTTTGATCTCGGGCTTCATCATGGCCATGATTTGCGACACCAGTCCGGAGCACTTTTTAGTCCGACGGATGGCAAGGATAGTTCCGCTCTACTGGTTGTTGACGCTAGACTTGTTTGCCGCAGGCTCGCTGATTCCCAGGCTGCTGGGGGGAACGGCGTTGGATGGCATGGCACTGCTGAAAAGCCTGTTTTTCATTCCGTATGTGACTCACGGGACGTACTTCCCGATTTTATTTCTGGGCTGGAGCCTGAACTACGAAATGTACTTTTATATGCTGCTGGCCGGGGCTCTGGTGGTTTATCAACGACGGGCGGCGCTGATCGCTTCAGGAGTAATGATCGCGGTCCTGTTGATTTTGCGAGTCGTGCATGCCGGGGGAGCGCTGAAGTTCTATGCGCACCCGATTATTCTTGAATTTGTGTTGGGGATTCTTTGCTATTACGGGTTTCGAGCTGTTCCTAACGATCGAATTGTTGCCAACCGCAAAGTGCTCATCGGCGGGATGTTCCTGGCGGCGGCTGCCATGATTGGCGCGGCAGTAACGACGATGGGGCCGCTCAACGCCGTGATTGTCGGCATTACGTCGACGATTTTGGTGTTTTGCGCGGTATTGCTGGACAAAGTTGGGATTTCACTGCGATGGCGTTTCCTGATTCTGCTCGGGGACGCGAGCTATGTCATTTACCTGATTCATCCGTATTGCGAAGAAGCGCTGAACAAAATAGTGGCGCGAAGGCTTCCGATGCTGGACCCAAAAACTTGGTTGGGAATGATCGTGGCTCTGGTGGTGACTGTGGTGGTGTCCATCGTGGTCTATCGCCTGATAGACAATCCGCTGCATACCTACTTCCGCAAGGTGCTTTGCAAGCCGAGGAAGTTGCCGGTGATGACGGCGGCAATGAGTCCGGTAAGCGAATAATTGCAGATGGCGTTGCGGAAGCGAGAGAGGGCTTTTCAAACTACGACGCGAATTGGCGTCCCAGCTTATTCATGAATTGATGGCGGCAGAAGTCAAATCTAAATTTTAACAATGAACCATCGGGCGTCGGTGCGCTCGCCGAGTCGCTGCAATTGTTCGGGCTTGTCGATCAAGAACTCGTCGATGGCTTTTTTAGCGCCGGGATAGACGGCAGATGAAGTGTCGTACTCGTCAAAAACCATAAAGCCGCCGGGGATCAGGCGTGGATACAGGAAATTGAGACAAGTGAGATAGGATTCGTATAAATCACAATCCAAGTGCACCAGGCTGAAGAACTTGTCGGCGAGTTGCGGCAGGGTGTCGGCAAAAAAACCCTTGAGCAGGCGGATGTTTTGGGCGTACCCGAGAGCCTGGACGTGCGCATGAAGCGTCTCGAAGCTGGTTTCGTGAAAAACACCCTGGCGGGTTCTTTCGTGAAAGCTGCCATCTTCAAGAGCATCTTGCGTGACGGGCGCCGGAAAGCCCTGGAAAGAATCGCAGCCAATGAGCTCCGCGTCGGTGATTCCCTGGATCGTCAAGTTGTGGGCGATGCCCAGCAAGGTGCTGCCTCTAAACACACCGCATTCGATGATCGCGCCTTTTCTTACGGGCGCATTCTTCACCGCGTGAGCAAGGGCCCGAAAATTCGGACGATAGGATACGTCGGCGATGCCCAGAAGTTTTAGCGCTAGACGTGAGGCTTTGGCCGGATTATTTCGATATTGCCAAGCAAGGGTTGGCCAGACCGCCGCGCGGGCTTGCCGTGCGAGCGGAAGAACCATGTTACGAAGTTCCAGAGTCATGGCCGGAAATCGAAATCAACAGGCGCCGAGCTGGTTGCCGAGTTTCTTGATGAGTTATTGGGGGTCAACAAAGATGACTCCCGAAAGCTGGCCGAATGATGTTCCGATAGCGACATATTGACGCGGAGCGATCATGTAGAAATTCGCCTGACTAACGGTTCCGGTAGGGGAAACGAAATCGCCGAAGAGGGCGCTAGGGAACTGAATTGCGCCGTAGCCCTGAGTCGCATCGATCAGGCGATAGACGCCGCTGAAAGAAACATCGGGGACATTTCCGCCTTGAGTAGAAACGGATGTTACGTCGCCCACGGCGGTGTAATTTCCTGGGGAAGTGGCATTCAGCGAGGTATTGACGGCGTTTATGGCCAAATCCGCGTCTGGAACGAGCGGAGTAGAAGAGCCGCCGAAGCCTGCGATCATATTGCCGGTCAGGTCCGACTTCATAAAGGGCGAACCGGTTTGCGCGACGGTGGTGCCTGATAAGGCGCGGTTGGTGATAGACATGGCCGGTGGTGTTCCGGTGGGAGTGGAAGGATCTTCTTCCACGAAGAAACCTTTTCCTTTGTCGTAAAGATACCAGGCGGCGGAGTTGACGAAGTCGCTGCCGAACCCATCGGGGGCGGTGAGTACAGCGCGGCCAGTTGCGGGATCGAAAGTAACAGTGCCGTTAGCGCCATGCTGAGTCAGGATGTTGCCCAGGTCGTTGATGTCGAAAGTCAGGTCATAACTGGAGCTTGCCGAAACCGTGAGGAGGCCGACGAGAGCGACGGGCTGAACGGTGCTGGTGCCGGTGGGCTCATCGAACCCGGTTAACTGAATTACATTCACGCCATTGACGCTATCGGCAGTAAGAGTGGTTTGGGCCCTGGCAACGCCGGCAAAGACGGTGCCGAAGACCAAGCCACGATCGATTTCGATTAAGTAAAAGTGGCTGGCATCGACGATGTAGTAGGCATATTGGACGGAACTGGCGAGCGCGGTGATGGCCAGCGTGCCGCGTCCCAGAGCATCGGGAGCAGTTTCGGCGTCGGCACTGAGGGGTTGCGCGACGTACGTAGGATCAGGCGCGGCACCTACGCTTTGATCGATCAAACCGCCGGTTACGCCAGCTGTACCTAAAACAAGTTGACCAGCGGCAACGGTGCGACCGCCGAAAGGCGCGTCAGAATCCACACCAAAAGCAAAATTACCGGAAGGCTTGGCGGCGATGGAGGCGGGATCCTGTTGCTCAATGGTGCCGGCATTGATGAAGCCGCTGCCATCGAGTTCGATGATGCGGCCGTGCTTACCATCGGCGGAAACGAAGCAGCGGAATTTCAAATCGTTGGTGGAACCGGGAAAGGTAAAGCTGGTGATTTCAAAAAGAACCTGAGTCACTCCTGTCGGCGAGACTTGGACGGTATAAGTGCCGGTTTGCGGAGCGGGGATGGAAGTTACGCCGCCGTAATCATTCACGTCGAGTTCACCCGCGGTTAAATTACCGTTGCCGTCGGCGGAAATAGTTCCGACGAGGGACATGGGCAAGCCGTTGGGGGCAATCGGCAGAGTGTTGGCATCGTACCCGCGAAGGAGGAAGACGTAATTGCCTTTGAACAAACTATTGGAACTCAGCACGTTGAAAGAAAAAGAGTCGCTGGCGGAAGGATTGGAGACGGATGTGGCGGTGATGGTGGGATTGGAACTGGGGCCGGCGGTGAACGTGGGAGGCGGAGTATAGATGGCGGAGAGACTGGGAGTCGCGGAAGGAACCAGAGTGCCGCAAGCGGGAGAGCAATTCGCGCCGCCAGCAGTGAGCGTCCAAGTGACACCCGCCGCGGCCGGGTCGTTCATGACCGTGGCATCGACTTCAACAGGCGCAGAACCATTCAAGATAGAGGCGAATTTATTGGTGATCTGAACGCTGGCCGGGGGAATGATGGTAAAGGTAAACGAAAAATTCTGACGATCATCGGAGACGGATGTGGCGGTGATGGTGGCTTGCTGATTGACGGGCACGTTAGCGGGCGGGGTGTATACCGCGCTAAAACTTGGCGCCGGACTGGGGACCAAGGTTCCGCAACCAGGAGAGCAAGCAAGGTTGGCGGCGGAGAGGGACCACTTCACACCTTTATGCAAGCCATCGTAGGTGACGGTGGCGGTCAGTGGGACGGGAGGACCTCCGACCTGCACGGCGTTATTGGGAATGGTAGTGACCGCGACTAATATATTGACGCCCGAGGGCACAACGTTTGCACAACCGGAGATGGCGATGGCGAACGCGAAACAAAAGACTATGGCGAGCAAACGGCGCATGTATACCTTCAATGTTTTCCAGAACCTGAAATGGTTCTTCGATTGGGTGCCCTAAGCTAGCGGACGAGTGTGAACGTAATGAGAAGGGCGTGCGAATATTTGAAAAGTGAGCGCGCGCTCGGCGATCGATCAGTGGGAGATGCTTAGTAAAGATGCTCAGTGATTCTCAGTCGGCGGGCCGAGCTGAGGAAGAGGGCCAGGGGTTTTAGGATAAAAGTGAATGCGTTCGGATTTGCCCAGGGCTACCTGAGGCTTGCCGTCGGGTTGCAATTGAGAGCGGAGCCAATCAAAGAGAGCGCCGCCAGAGGCGTGAGGCACCAAGGCAGCAGGATCGCCATACTGATTGATGACGGCGGTTTCCGGCGCTATCGCTTCCAGTTTTTCTTGCGCGGCATCGGGCATGGGGCCGGACTGGCGCACATTCTGAATGCGCACGCTTTTATTTTGAAGTTTGGGGAGCCAGTTGAGCGGCTCCAAGGGAGCGACAGCGCTCTGATATTCGGGAGCAAGGAACTTGGCGCGTGATCCGGCGGGCACGAAGCGTGACTGCGCGAAGAAATCAGGCCAGTCGGCCCAGGGGGTGAGCACATCGACGACTTTGATACGAGGATCGACGGCGGCAGCCAGAATTGCAATGGTGCCGCCGGAGCCCTGGCCGTACATTCCCACGCGGCTGAGGTCCAGATCGCCGCGAGCAGCCAAATAATTCAGAAGCAATTGCACATCATGAACGGTGGCGCCTAAAGATTCCTGAAGATTGGTAAAGAACGTGGTGGTCGGCGGATGCATGTCCGTGCGGTGCCCAGTGTAAGCGGAGAGAAAGCCGACGCCTGCGAAGCCCTGGGCAGTAACCGTGCCACACCAATCATCACTCTTGAAGCGATCGGTGGTACTCGGATAGGTGTAGAGATAGAGGATGACCGGGGGCTTGGTAACGCCGCGAGGCTTGCAGATATAAACATCGATAGGGTCAGCGGGACGCCAGTCAAGCTGCCAAAGTTCGCGCACAAAAGAATTTTTGGAATCATCATTCACTTGCCCGAGAGCCGGAGGGATTGGAAAGAAAGCGCTATCTTTTATAGATAGAGAAGAAAAATTTTCGCGATACTCGGAAGTAACCGGGGCGGGCACTGGTGAGGCGGTGGGGGCAGCCGAAGCTTGCGAGGGTGTCGCGGACTGATTCGCCAGCGCGACATACATCAGTAGATGCAGACTGAGAAATAAGCCGATCGATTGTATGAGTGTGGAACGCAACTTCAAGGGCATTTCGTTCTCCATCGCAAAAATTTGAAGTGAGGGAAGAGGCAGGCTTCCTCGATGCGGTCACCTGCCTCGCCCTAGTTTGTGAAACTACAACTATTCGATCTGGGTGAGGAATTCGCTGCCGGTCTGGTTGTAGTAGGCCTGGTCGGAAACAACCTGGAACGCTACGCCCGCCATATCGCCGCCCTCTTCGATGCAATTGGGAGCAGCCTGGTCAGCAGCGCAAAACGTGCTAGGTCCATTGGTGCCGTTGTTGGCATCCGCGCCGCTAATGGCGTAGTGCGAACGGAACACCTTGAGGAAGGAAGTTTCGGTACCGCCCGGATAAGAGAAGGCGGGAACGAAGTCAGCAATCGCAGAGATGTTGCAGGAAGAGCAGGTTTCGCCGCTCAAGCTGGGGTTGGTGAGAGCATAAGCAGCCTGGTCCTGCGCTGCGTGGAACAAGGTGGTAGCGGCCGCCGGAGGAAGAGGAGCGCTAGTGTTGACGATCGCGCGCAAGCTCGACCACACGCGGTAGTTGCCGTTGGCAACGTTGACGAGGCTAGGCAATTTGGTGGTGCACTGGAAATTGGAGGTGTTGATATCGCCAGAGCAGGTGCCAAAGAGTCCGTTGGTGTCGTAGCCGGAATAGAGGCCGTCCACACCCTGGAGGGTCAGATACTTAAGGTGAGAGCCGCCGATGAAGAATGTGCCGAGGCTGTAAAAAGCGTAGCCCAAGCGATCAGGTTGAGTGGTGGGAACCGAGGTGGTGCCGTTAACGGCCTTGACCATTTCGCCGGTACCGATGGCGCGGTAACGGAAAGAGTTAGCGCCGGAGTTGAGATACAGGGGGTTGTTGCAAGGAGTAAATGCCGAGCCACCGGTGAAGCATTGCGAAGGCGTCGGGGCGATCAAGCCGCTGCCGTTCTTTTCCTGGGTGCTGTCGCCGGCGCTGCCGTCGCGTGCGTGGACGAGTTGGAATTCAAAGGTGTTGTAGGTTCCGGAAAGAGGTTCGCGCTGAATCTCAGCCATGGCGGTGTTCACGACACCGGTTCCGAAAACCGACTGGGAAGAGCCAAGTTGACCAGAGAAAAACTTCTCGGCGGTTTTGGCCAGGACGTTGGTTGGGAGCGTGCCGCCACCGAGGTTCCCGTTGGTGTTGATAAAAGGAACGATCGGAGAAGCGCCCAAAGGAACGGTCTTGGAACTGGGAATGGAGTTGCCGGAGATGGGGTCAGTGCCTGAGATGCGGAAGCAATCTACCTGAGCGTTGGTGTTGCTGAACGAACTGTAGATTGGGGTTCCCTGCACGGAGCAGCTGGGGTTATATCCGAAACCACCGTTGGCGGCGGAATTGGCTGCACGGAAATAAGCGAATTGACCATCTTCCGGGCGGATGTCGGAAAAAGCCACGTTGAAATGCGCGCCATTGATCAAGGCGGCTACGGCAGAAGGAACGGACGAATCCGAGTCCAAAAAGCCAGCGATCAAATTGCTGGCCGCAGAACCGGTGGCAAACTGCAAGGTTCCGTTCCCGGAAGCGCCCTGCGCGAAAAACAAGCGCTGGCCTACCAAGGAGTCCACCGAGAGGTATGCGCAAACGATGGTGGGAGTGGTGGAGTTATCCCAAGCAACGAAAATGTTGCCGGGCTCCGCCGAGGTGCCGCTCCTGGGATCGATACCGTTTACGACAGCACCGTTGGTACCGTTCTTACCGGTCCAAAGATGATTGCCGCAAGGGTTACCGGCGCCACTGATGGGGTCCGGAGAAACCGCCGCAATTCCCACGGTGGGGAACAAGGCAGAAGATCCGGCACCCAAAACTACTGATTGAGCATGGGCTGACGACGCGAAGAGCATAGCTCCCGCGAGCGACAAGGCCGCAGTCAAGATTTGCTTACCATTCATTATTTAATTCTCCTGAAAGAATTTCCGACAAGTGGTGACGGGCAACGACCTGCGGATTGAGAAGCTGCCCGATTAGGTTGGTTCCTCATTCTTCTTACGAGATGGTTCGTACTCGTTGCGAGCTTCAACGCGAACACACGCTCGTTGGAATAACGGGCGTGAAATGACGTCAGAAAATTCGCAATCTGAGGGTAAGTGGCCGGGAAACCGGATCGGAGTACCACAAACCGAATTCAGTTCCCGTAGCGCGGCGAGTATCCAAGAGTTTTATTAAGATGCAATCACTGCGGCGGTAAACGCGCGTGAAAAAAAGCGCATAAAGACAGGGGAAATTACAGTTCGATGAGCGGCATGTTCTGAATTAAAGATTTGAAAAAGTTTTGCCGCTGGGGAAACGAAGATTACGGATTTAGATGAACAAGAGATGTCGCAAATGTTCTGAAATAAAAACAACAATCCAGATGAGCTTAGGGAGAACGCATAATGATTCGTGAAAGTAGCGGCGAAACAAAATTATGGAACCGTGCGGCGGAGGGCGGGGAAGACCGTCGGATATGAATGACCGGTAACAGAAATGTTCTGAACTCAACAACGAGCGGTGTTGAAGCAATGTGCAGCGAGGATTTAAATAATAAAACTGGAATATTGATGCGATAGCAATTTCTAACTCATCTGAACGTAACACTCGCGGTGAGAAACTCCGTCGCAAATCTTCCCACGAGGTGATTTCAGTGAGACGGCAAGTTTTCGCGTTGGTGGCGTTTATTTTTCTAATAGTCTGCGGAGCAGCTAGCACCAGCGCGCAAGCTCCGGAGGTTAAGCCCGCGACCGGAACGGGAAGTATCGCGGGAACCGCCACGGACCAGTCCGCAGGGGTAATTCCAGGAGCGGAAATCAGCGCGATGGATGCGGCAGGCCAGGTGGTCAGCACCACAGCGGACGAAAAAGGAGAATACAAAATAGAAGGATTGGCACCGGGGATTTACAAACTGCTGGGGGCAACCCCGGGATTCAAAGATTTCTTGCGGGATGGCGTGATCGTAAAAGCGGGGGAGATAACCCGCGGCGACCTGCAAATGATACCGGCTTCGCAAGCCGAAAAAGTGGAAGTCAACGCCGGTGGGGCCGCGCAGGTAGAGCAAGAGAATGCGCAAATCGCCGGCACCATCACCAATAAGGAAGTAACCACTTACGCGCTGAACGGACGCAATTTCACGCAGTTGATTGCGCTGGCTCCGGGAGTCAGCAATCAGACCGGGCAGGATGAAGCTCTGGTCGGGGTGAAAGGCAGCGTGAATTACAGCGTCAATGGCGGACGCGTGGAATACAACACTTACGACGTGGATGGCGGAGACATTTTGAACGCCAGCATCAACGGCAGCCACAGCACGTTGATCGTGTATCCGAGCATTGACGCCATCAATGAACTGCAGGTGCTGACCTCGAATTATGGAGCGATGTACGGGCGTAGCGCATCTGGAACGATTCTGGCGACCACAAAAAGTGGGGGACCGTCTTTCCACGGCGACGGATACTTCTTTGCGCGCAACAATATTTTCAACGCCAGGAACTTTTTCGATCAGAGCAAAAGCGCTCCGCTGTATCAAAAGTATGAGCCCGGCGGAACCATTGGCGGCCCACTTTACATTCCAGGGCATTACAACGAGAAAAAAGACAAGACGTTTCTCTTCTTCTCGGAAGAATACCGACACGACAAAGAACCTGTGGAATTTAACCAAGCGGTGCCATCGATGTCGCAGCGCGATTGCGCGAAGGCCGCGGTTCCGACGGCGCTGTGCCAAAACCCCGGTCTGGTGCCGGGTTTAAAATTGCCGCCGGGAGCCACACGATTCGCGGATTTCAGCAATGTTTGTCCAACGACCTGGAGTGGCGATCCGAACGACACAAATCCGGTGGTCGCAGACTTCACCCGCACTCCTGGCGGAACGGTACATGATTCGAATGGCAAGGTTGTTCCCTATTTTCCAGATTGCCCAGGGCAAGCTCAGGGAGGAGTGGGAGTATTCAATACCTTCGAGGGGAATCTGGTGCCGGTGGATGCGCGCTCAGCGGCCATTCTGGATATCAATTTAATTCCGCTTCCCAATTCGACGACGGGATGCAACTCAACGATTGGATCCTGCTACAACGCGGCAGTGTCGCCGCTGACGACATGGCGCCAGGAATTGTTTCGCATCGACCACAATATTTCAGGGACACAAAAACTGAGCTTCCGGTACATCCACGACGCGTGGAGCACGGACGTGCCGTATGTGCAGTGGGGTTTCGTGCATAACAGTTTTCCGACGGTCGAGAATCATTTCGTGGGACCGGGGCTGAGCCTGGTGGCGCACTACACGGCGACGATCAAGAGCCGGCTGGTAAACGATTTGACGATGGCTTATACGTCGGATCACATTACGCTGACCAACTTTGCCGGGCCCGGAGTAACGTCACTGGCACGGCCGTCGATTTTGAACAACACTCCGTGCAGCGCCACGGACGCGGCGGCGACAACTTGCGGAATCGGCCATATTTTCGATGTGAACGGCGGAAAAATTCCCGGAATTGTGATCGGCGGCAATAACGCCGCATACGGGGGAAATGGGTTTGGTGTGGATGCGGGATACCTACCCTGGCACCATTCCAATCCGACGTACAGCCCGCGAGATGATGCGACGCTGGGCCTGAGAAATCATACTCTGCAGTTCGGAGTGCTATTCATCATTGCGCAAAGAAACGAAGTGAACCCTCCGGTAGGGGCCACGACGGGCGACGTGCAGGGTCTGGCGACGTTCAGCAACGTCAATAGTTTCGGATCCTCGGGCAATGCCTTCGCGGATTTCCTGGGGTCGAGTAATGCGGTGGGGACGCCGGCCATTCAAAGCTTCACGCAGGACAGCTCCCAGCATGTGTACCATAACAATTACAAAATCGCGGAGCCGTACATCCAGGACAATTGGAAAGTCACTCGGCGGCTGACGTTGAATTTCGGTGTGCGGGCCAGCCTGTTTGGTTTGTATCAAGAAAAATTGAAGCAGTCTTTCAATTGGGTACCGTCGCAGTTCAATTCCAATCTGGCGTCAGAAGTGATGGTGGACCGCAGCACGGGCGCGCTACTTACAAATGGAGGAGTGCCCATCCCGATCGATGTCAACAATCCGGATCCGCATCTGCTCAACGGGATTGTGCATTGCGGAGTGGATAAGTATGCGGATGGCAAGCCGGTACCGGCCGCCTGCATGACAAATCATTTTGCGAATCCGGCGCCGAGAATAGGTGTGGCCTGGGATCCGTTTGGCGATGGCAAGACATCCATACGCGCGGGCTACGGAATTTTCTACGAACACGGAACCGGGAACGAAGCCAATACCGGTTCGCTGGAAGGCAGCGCCGGGCCGCAGTCGAAGGGCGGGGTGCTGAGCATGACTCAGTATTATCCGGGATCTGCAGGTTCCGGAGGCTGGGGATGTATCGGCAATCTGGCACCGAATTGCGGGCCGCTGAGCGGGGCCGGCGGCGCATATCCTTTGAACGTCACTGCCATTCCGACGAAGGCTTTCTGGCCGTATGCGCAGCAGTGGAGCTTCAGCGTGCAGCGGGAATTGCCGTGGAATTTACTGGGGTCGCTGGCCTACGTAGCAAGCAAAGGAACCCACCTGACAGCGGAATTGCAGGTGAACCAGCTGCTGCCGTTGAATCAGGTAAACAATCCGTATCTGCCAGGACAGCCAATCACCCAGCAAACGTGCGTTGACGGAATAAGTTCAGGTTCCTTCAACGTGAATGGCGCTTTCATCAATCCCGGGGATCCGGCTTATCAGAATTTGCTGGCTGCATGCATTGGAGAGAGTCCGGTAAGTCCGGCGGCCAATTCCGTGCGGACACCTGGGTACGTTATCGCGCCCACGATAGGGCAGGTTTTCTCGCTGCAGAATATAGCGAATTCGAGTTACAACTCATTGCAACTCTCGATGCGGCGAACGAAGGGGCCTTTGACGATGGGGCTTTCCTATACCTACAGCCACTCGATCGACGATTCATCCGATCGCACCAGCGCACTATTCATCAATGCTTATAACATCAAGCAGAACCGCGCGAACTCCGATTTTGACCAGCGGCACCTGGTGAACCTGAGCTACATCTATGAGCTGCCTTTGGAACGATGGGCTCGAGCTTTTAATTTTGCGGACGATGATCCGACCAACACGGTTGCCGGGCACGGACCATCCGATAAAGCCAAAGCGTTTCTGGCCGGTTGGCAGTTATCCGGAATTACGATTTATTCTTCGGGGACACCGTTTAGCGTGATCGATGGAGGCAGTCCGTCGGGAGTTTCTACTTCAGACAACGCCGGGGTTCTGGCGGTCATCGGGCCGGGATCTTATCCAGATGTCGCGATTCCGCCGGATATTCACCCGACTATCAACCGGAACACCGGGCCGCTTTTTGGGCCGATTATTGGAAACCCCAGCCAGTTCGTTGCGCCGCAAGGCTTGACGTACGGCAACGCTGGAAGAAACTTGCTAACCAATCCGAGCCGAATCAATTTCGGTATGTCGGTGACCAAAGATGTGCGGATGGGAGAAGGACGATCGCTGCAGTTTCGGTTGGAGACGTTCAATATATTCAATCACACACAATTCCGGGTTTACGATCCGTCCAATCCAGGGAATGCTGGAAACAACGTGGCGAACTGCTATGGAGGAAGCGATGCGAACTTCTCGGCGGGGGACAGCAGTTGCTTGAGGAACAGCTCATTCCTGCATCCAGTCGACGCGCATCGGCCGCGTACTATTCAACTGGGCGTGAAGTATCTCTTCTGAAGTTTGATGTTCGAAGTTGAAGGTTGAAGGTTGAAGGTTGAAGGTTGAAGGTTGAAGGTCGACGAACTTCAGATGCACTCAAAGGAAACTTGCCCGTAGGAGCGCGTGGCTCCCAGCAAGGAAAAGCGCTTGGTGCGGTCCTTGAGAAGTTCCTGGAAAGCGCGCATCTCATTGCGGGGATCGCTGAACTCATCGAAATAGATGAAAGTGCCGGGATGGATGTTAGAGGCAAGCCAGCTGAGCACAAAACTGGTGGCGGAGTACAAATCACAATCGATATTGACGATCAGAATGTCGTGATCAGGCAAAGTGTAGGTTGGAAGGGTATCCTGGAATAACCCTTTGAAAAATCGCACGCGAGGGTCGGCAATGCTCGGAAGCTGGCCACCAGCGGAGTAAGTTCCCCTACTGGCAAGGCCCCAATCTTCAGGCAGACCTTCAAAAGTGTCAAAGCCGTGCAACATCGAATTGGGATTGCTGAGCAGTTGCGACCAATAACGCATCGACGCGCCCTTAGCGACTCCGAACTCAAGATACAGGGCTTTCTTGTCGCCAACCTTTTCCGCGATTTGATGAAAGAGATCTCTTCTGCTGTGCAGACGCTTAGAAGTATGGAAACCCTCTGACTTCATCCAGTGACCAACCTCGAGGTAATTCACGGACGAGCTGAGAAAATGAAGAGTTCTCTGGCCGCAACGCGAACCGATATCGACAAGCAGGGACTTCAAAGGGTCCATGTAGCGGTATTCGGCTGCGGAGTTATTGGCGGGAGAGTTGGGCACGATGTTGGTCACAGTGTTGGTCACAATTTAGGTGGCCCGCGTTAGAGGTCGTGCCCTTCGGAAAAGTGTGGGCGCTCACGCGGACTGAGGTTAGAAGATTCGAGGGTTTGAAATGGTTTCGAAGCAGCGTGAGAAATCTGCGGAGCTTTGTGGCCCGGGTGAGAGAGGGAGGCCTTGAGTTTCATGCTGGTGCTGACGCCCTCCCATTCCAGTTTCACCACGTCGCCCAGAATGGTCGCTGAAATTGGTGTCAGGCAATAACCGGGTGTCGCTTCACATTGTCCGGTTTGGATACTGAATTCCCAAGCGTGCCCGGGACACTCCAGCACACCATCGTGGAAGCTTCCGGCGGAAAGTGGCCAGAAGGCGTGAGGGCAGACATCTTCGTAAGCATAAACACAGTCAGCAGTGCGCAGCAGCACCATCTTCATGGCGGCTGCTTCGAAAGCGAACGGGGTGTTCAGCGGCAAAGTTTCAAGCGGGAGTTCGGCGTTGGGCATACCAGTTATGTAGTTTTTCAGGATCAGCTTCGTACAGGAAATGGTAAAGCGGTTCGTTGAAAACATCCGGGCGACGATTGCAACGCACGCGCAGGGAGAGCAGCAAGTCTTCAAAAAACGGTTCTTCGCCGGTGACGAATGGGGAAATCAATTTGTCTTCGACTTCTATTTTGTAGGTCCAATCGCTGGCGATCCCTTCGCGAACAAATTCCGGGCCAGACGCGAGGAAGTCCACCGTCCAGGCTCCGCCGCGTTTGCCAGATACATCGAAGGCCAGTTTGGCGTTAATGAGTTTGCGAATATCGTCCGATTGGCGGCCGACCAGGTCATTAAAAAAGCGCGGCAACAGATTTGCGAGGTCGGAGTGCGCTGCGGGTTCAGATTCATGTGCAGAAGCAATCGACGCAGCCATGCGTTCAGAGGCACAGGCTATATATTCCTGGCGCGGCTTGCGAAAAGATTCGGGAGCATGGGGCTCGAATCCCGCGTGGCTATCCCAAACATCGGAGGCGGCCATGTACAGAGGGGCGCTGGAAGTATGCGCTTCGCGCAGAGTTCGAACGGCAACCTCGGGGTCCACGAAAATGCCGTGAGTTTCGTCATTGAGCCACAATAATTGCGGGTCGAGGACTGTACAGGGGCCTGCGGCGGGCACGGCCACGCGCGGTTTGGTGACTTTGACTCGCTGGACGAGACTACGGAGAAGGGAACGACGGCGGCGGCTAACTAAATCAGCCATCTCCGCTTCGGGATATCCGTACAACATGGGATACCAGTTGGCGCCAGAAAACATGTAGAAGCCAATATCCACACCCTGCTTTCCAATCCATTCGAGAGCTTCGTAGCCGAGCTTGCAGTCGGTCTCGTTGAACAGGCGAATGCCTTCGTGCTCCACGAGAATAGCGGCGTCGTTGGTATATTCCACGGTGCCGAAAATGGTAAGCATCACGCCATCAGGCAATTCCAGGCGCTGGCCGGATTCGAGTTGACGGATATTTGTAAATCCGAGCTGGCGCAGGAAGTTCAGGAATTTTGGAGTCTCGAAACGGCAGATCAAAATCGGGATGTCCCGCGGGAAATGTTTGAGAGTGGAGATATCGGTGTGGTCCTGATGTTCGTGAGACAAAAACAGGTAGTCGATATCTTTCGGAATGGATTCCGGAGTCACCCCGGCGTCGGCCAGAAGATGGGTATGGAACCAGGTGCCCTGGAAGGCGCCTTCGGTGAGCCACGGGTCGGTAAGAATTGTTGTTTGCCCGGCTTCAATGAGGGTGCAAGCTTGCCCGTAATAAGTGACGCGCATTTTAACCTACGAGTGAGGGGATAGAAACCGATACGACTTGGAAGCGCGGATACAGCTACGAGTGAACTTTAGTGACCCGGATGAACTTTAGTGACCTGACGCCACGGCGAACGCTTTAGAACGGGCTGCCGGGGCGTTGTAGCCCAGGCCCATATTGAAAAGGAGATCGTAGATTCCCATTTCGTCGTTATCGCGAGCGCAACGCAGCAGGCGGGAGATATTCAGCAGCAGGAACGCAGTGTCGCAGTACTCCGGAACGATCATCGAGAGCTTTTCGAATGGCGTGCTTACCAATCGCTCCGACGGAGCAACCAGTTCCTCGAAGAGCTTTTCACCGGGGCGGACGCCGGTGATTTCGGTCAAAATGTCGTGCTCCGGTTGCAAGCCCGCGAGCAAAATCATTTCGCGAGCGAGTTCGAGAATATTTCGCGGGCTGCCCATATCCAGAACGAAAGTCTCGCCTTCATTCGCTAATGTTCCGGCGCACAAAATAAGTTGCACGGCTTCGGGAACGGTCATGAAATAGCGAACCATGTTTGGGTGGGTCACTGTGACTGGGCCACCGCCGGCGATTTGCTTCTTGAAGAGGGGGATAACGCTGCCCTGGCTGCCGAGTACATTTCCAAAACGAACACAGGCCAAGCGCAGGCGGTGCTTACTGGTGGAAGCCTGGATCAGGAGTTCGCCGATGC
Source organism: uncultured Acidobacteriota bacterium (assembly GCA_963732705.1). Classification (GTDB taxonomy): domain Bacteria; phylum Acidobacteriota; class Terriglobia; order Acidiferrales; family UBA7541; genus Acidiferrum. The sequence continues at coordinate 93,070 of CAVTAN010000006.1, forward strand.
GCTTGGTCGCGCCCATGACGTTGGTGGGATTGACGGCTTTGTCGGAGGAGATAAAGACGAAGCGCTCGACGCCGCTCTCATGAGCAGCATCGAGGACGTTCCTGGTGCCGCCCACATTGTTGAGAATAGCTTCGCAGGGCTGGAGTTCCATCAGCGGAACATGCTTATGAGCCGCAGCGTGGATCACAATCTCCGGGCGAAAACTGGAGAACGCCGCACGTAGACTGTCGACATCGCAAACATTGGAAATGAATGGGCGCAACGGAATCAGAACTTTGCGTTGCTGGAGCTCTTGCTGAAGTTCGTAGACGGCATTCTCGTCGAGATCCAGGACGGCGATGGAAGCAGGCTTCAAGCGGATCAATTGCCGAACTGCTTCGCTGCCGATGGAACCTCCGGCTCCGGTGACCAGCACGCGTTTATTGCGATAGGTGGCTCCGGCCAATTCTTCGAAATTACCGACCTCGATGCTGTCGCGCCCCAGGACTTCCTCTACCTTGGTATCGCGGAACTGGCTGATCTGAACCTGCCCGGAGATGATTTCCTGCAGGCTGGGAATAATTTCGGCCGCGACGTTGGCACGGCGGCACTTCGCCAAGGCCACTGACAAGGCCATTCTGGTGGCCGTGGCCATGCTGATGATGATCTGATCTACTTTGTACTTGTCGACCAATTCGGCAAGCTGCTCGCCGCTGCCTACCACCAGGGTTTTGCTAATGACCGAGCCTACTTTGCGCGGATCGTCATCGACGAAGCCCACTACGTCGTAACTAAGGTTGGTTTCCAGTTCCTTGCGGAGCATAATCCCCGCTCGGCCAGCACCGTACAGGAAGATTCGAGCGACCGGGGCGCTGCCAGCAGCGGCCTCGGCGCGGCGTTGACGGGTATACAACACGCGACGAAGAGCGCGGACAGCAATGGACAGCGAGAGCGAAAAAAAGCCTTCCAACACGACCGCGCTAAACGGAACGGTCCGCCAAGGCGTAGAAAAACTGCCGGCTTTAAGGAAGAACAGGGCGCCCAGCAGAGCCACGGAGACAATGCCAATGGACCTGCCGATCTCGAGGACATCGGAAAAAGAAATAAACTTCCAGACCTGGCGATAAATGCCCGAGAGGCGATGAACCAAAACCCTCGAGGTGACCAGGAAGACCGCAGCGACGGTCAACTGACGAATTCTCGCGCTGTCGAGGTGGCCATCGAAGGCGACGAGAAAGGCAAGCCAGATGGATGTGGCGAACGAAAGTCCGTCCAAGGCCATCTGATTTGCTCGCGTGTAAAGCCACTGCGATTTCATAAATCCTGGCATGGGCATCCCAATTCAAAGCTGTTAGAAACAGTAAAGCAATTTACTTCTTGTGGGTACGAATTTCAAAGTGAGCGGCGCCAGCATGGGGCGCTTTGTTGTACGGCTCATAAAGTCGGGCAAAAAGTTTGGCAAATGTTCGATACAAGATATATAAATCTGACCGGAATGTAATGTTCGCGCAATAGCTTAAATCGGTCTTGAGTTTTCTGGGCATGACTACGGTGCGGTAGAAATTTTCCTTATCCGCTACATCGATTAATAATTCTTCCTCGTAAACGTTAGCACTTGGCCCGGTAATCCCGGGGCGGACCTGCAGAACACGGCGTTGTTTACGCGTATAGGTGGAAGTAAACAGCCGAACCTCGGGACGGGGACCGACCAGACTCATTTCGCCCGCCAGGACATTGAAGAGTTGCGGGAGTTCATCTATTTTGGTGCGCCGCAACCACACGCCTAGAGCGGTGACGCGGGAGTCCCCGCAGGCGGTCAATTGCGATCCGCGTTCGGCGCCTAAGCGCATGCTGCGAAACTTGAAAATCTGAAACGGATCGCCAAATTGACCGGTGCGCACCTGACGAAAAAAAATGGGACCGCGGCTGGAGAATCTGACGGCAAGGGCCACGACCGCGAGGAGTGGCGACAGTGCGACGATTCCAATACTGACGGCCACCGCGTCGAAAAGTCGCTTTCCGGTTGAAGTGTAAAATGACTTGTTCATCTGGCGAGTAAACCGGGCCCTCGTTGCGGCACCGCGGGCGAATTATCTTTTATAGGTTCGATAAATATCGCGCAATGCGCCAGTCACTCTCTCAATTTCCGAGTCGCTCATGTCTGGAAATAACGGCAGGGAAATGGCGTGTGCAAAATGTTTTTCGGCGTTTGGAAATTGGCCGGGACGGTAGCCCAGCCTATTCTGGTAGAGCGAATGCAAATGAAGAGGAATAAAGTGAACTGAAGATCCGATTCCGCGGGATTTCAACTCCTCGATAACCTGATTGCGGCCAATGGTCATGGCGTCCGGATTAACGCGGATCACATATAGATGCCAAGCGTGGCTCCCATCGTCTTCCGGTTCTGGTGGGCAACGGAAGGCTTCGATGGAGCGCAACTCCTGCGCATAGCGGCGAGCCACGGCTGCGCGCCGCTGCCGCATGGATTCGGCCTTTGCCAATTGAGAAATTCCGAGAGCGGCCTGGAGATCGGTGAGGTTGTATTTGAAGCCAGCTTCGGTGATGTCATAGCGCCAAGTTCCCGACGAAGTGTAGCGATTCCAGGCATCGCGGCTTATTCCATGAAGAGTCAATATGCGCATGCGGTCGGCAAATTCGGAATTTTCCGTGGTGATCATACCGCCTTCGCCGGTGGTGATCGTTTTGGTAGCGTAAAACGAGAAGCAGGTGAGGTCCCCGATGGTTCCGATCATGCGTCCCTGGTAACTGGCGGGAAAAGAGTGGGCAGCGTCCTCAATGACCTTCAAGTCGTGGGCGCGGGCAATTTGCATGATTTCATTCATTTCGCAGGGATAGCCGGCGTAGTGCACCGGCAGAATTGCCCGGGTGCGTTTGGTGATCGCGCGTTCAATCTGCTGCGGATCGATGTGAAAAGAATTTTCTTTGCTATCCACCAAAACAGGATGAGCTTTGAAATACAGCACGACCTCGCCGGTGGCGGCGAAAGTCATGGTGGGAATAATCACCTCGTCACCGGCTTCCACGCCGCACGCGGCGAGAGCCAGATGCAAGGCGGCCGTACCAGAATTGACGGCCAAGGCGTGCTTGGCGCCGGTGAAGCGAGAAAAGTTGGACTCAAACTCCTTCACTTTGGGCCCGGAGGTGAGCCATCCGCTGTGAAGCACGTCGAGCACGGCCTGGATTTCTTCCTGACCGATGCAGGCGCGGTGAAATGGCAAAAAAGGAGTGTGGGGAACCAGGGCTGGACTTGTCATAATATTTTTTTGGGCGATGTCTCTGTAATGAATGGATTAATTTGTAGATGGAATCGGGGCAGCGCTGGCATGGGACCGAATTTCAGCGCCCAGCGTGCGATACAGTTGAACTAACTTCACCACTTCCGAGTCCCAATTAAAACGCTGGAGCACCGCGGCCTGGCCCAAGCGGCCCATTTCCTGAGCTTCCGTTGGATGAGACATCACGAATTCGATGGCGTGGGCGATTTCGGCGGGCTCAGCGGGATTAACGAAGAAACCGCAACCCGCGCCGCCAATAATGTCGCGCCACAAGGGAAAATCAGAGGCGATCACTGGAATGCCGGCGGCCATGTACTCGAATATTTTTTGGGGGATGGACTCTACCTGATTGGGCTCCGGGTGGTACAGAACCAAACCGGCACGAACTTTCTGAAGAATTTGAAACGTGCTTTTTTGATCGATGAAACCGTGATGCCTTACCCTGGTCCATCCGGGATGGCGCCGCAATTCTGTGAAGTTGGCGTCACCCTCTATTTCTGGGCCGGCTAAATCCAATTTCGTGTCCAGCGATGATGGTAAGAGGGCCATGGCTTCCACCATTTCCCGAATCGCGCGCTGAAGAGTGAGTCCGCCAACGTAAGCTACGGAGTTATCCCTCGATTCCCACGGAATGGCCTGCCCTGCATCCATCAATTCGCGAACATACGGGTAGTTGTAGATGATGATTGTTCGCGGATTGATTGGTTGAAAGCGCTTGTTGATCGAGGGAGTGACAACTACCAAGGCGGAAAATCTCCTGGCGGCAAAACCTTCGATCGATTGGACCAAACGGGAGATCAGCTTACGGCTCCAGGAGGGAAGATAGCGCTTGGAGAGAATCTCCTTGGGGATGTCTTCGTGGATGTCGTAAATCACTTGTTTGCCGGCTATCCGGAGAAGGAGACCGAGGGGAATCAGTTCCGGATCGTGAAAGTGATATATGTCGGCTGCCTGGTGCCTGGCCTCGCGATACATAGCCCAGGCGGTTTGAGTCATTCTGCGAAGTCTGGATGAATTGCTGTCGATGGAAACGACCGAAACAGAATCGCGCTGTCCCGATTTCCAGTTCGCGCCCAGGACAGTAACGTCAAAGCCGGCGCGCGCGAGTGAACGGCATTCTTTGTGAAAAATGCGGGGATCAAACGGTGTGTGCACCGAGGTCATGTGCACAACCCTGAGTCTTCCGCTGGAGGAAGCATTTACTGGCGACATAGGCGCTGTCCGTCGAAGGATCGCTGCTAATTGGCGCGTGCGTTTAACAGTTGGTCGACAATTTTGAAGGCGGATTTTCCGTCGCCGAACAGGGAAAGGGCGGACCAATCTCCGGCGCCGTGAGCCTGAACGGCGGCGCGAATGGAATCGGGCTCCGTTCCGGACACGGTATTGGCACCGCACGCCACGGTCTCCGGCCACTCGGTTTGATCTCGCAGGGTGACGCACGGCACGCCGAGATAAAAAGCTTCTTTTTGCACGCCGCCAGAATCGGTCAGAATTTTCTTGGCATGTTTTTCCATGGCCAACATTTCGAGGAACCCGAGAGGGGGGATGGCACGGATTTTGCCGTTCATGCTGATGCCGGCCCTGGAAAGGGCTTGCTTGGTCCGCGGGTGGACAGGGAAGAGCACCGGGAGATCCAAGGTGGTGACGGTCTTTAGAATTCTGGTGAGCCGCTGGCGGTTGTTGGTGTTTTCGGCGCGATGCAAGGTCAGAAGATAGTAGCCTTTGCTTTTCAGTTCGAATCTGGCGAGGTTGTTTTCCGTGCAGCGCTCCGCGAGTTTCAAGTGTTGCAGCAAGGCATCGTACATCACGTCGCCGGCCAGAACGCTTTTCCGTTTATGAGGGTCTTTTTCGCCGCCGATTCCTTCGCGAGTGAGATTGTCCATGGCTCCCTGACAGGGGGCGAGTAACAACTGGCTAAGATGATCGGAGACGATGCGATTTTGCTCCTCGGGCTGCTCGATGTCCCAACTGCGGCAACCGGCTTCAACGTGCGCCAGGGGAATTTTCAGGCGCGAAGCTACCAAGGCACCGGCAAGAGTGGAATTGGTATCGCCATACACGATCATCCAGTCGACGCGCTCGGCGCTGACGATGGGTTCCATGCGCTGCATCATGCGAGCGAGTTGCGTGGAATGGGTCGAGGAACCCACAGCCAGATTGAAGTCTGGATGAGGCAAATTCATTTGTTCGAAAAGCAATTCGGCGACGTCGCGGTCGTAGTGCTGGCCGGTGTGAATGATGCGATGGTCAATGGGAATATTATCCAGGTTGGAGTTATAGGCTTCGATGGCCCGGCATACCGGAGCTAACTTTACGAACTGCGGACGCGCGCCGACGACGCTGACCCACACGTGCCCCGGGCTGTTGCCGCGAACCTCGTTAAAATTCATTACCGGTATCCTCCAAATGTAACTGCGCGAATGTAACTGGGCGAATGTAAGTGCGGCTCAAGGCTTTTGAGAAGTTGCCGCACCGGACCGTTCCTTGGCGCTGCGAATCACAGCGTCAAAGCGCGGAGCACTGACGGATGAAAAAGGCAGGTAATTGCCCTCGGATGTAGCGTAAAGCCAGTTGTAGCGATAGGTTTTAAGCAACAGCTCCATGTAGCGTTGCAAATCTTCGATGGTCGCGGCGTCCGAAGCATTGCATGACCCCTGGCTAAGCCAGTCCTTTTTAGCGGCGCGGTCACTCCACAAGGCCAGGGTTCCGGCAAGTTCAAGCACGCCTTTGTATTTCTCCAGGTCAGCGGAAAGATCCGCCTGGCGTTTGGCAATGGAGTTCCGGAATTCATCCATCGAGTCATGGCAATATCCGATGCTGCCCTCGCCACCCGCCAGAACGCGGAGGGCAAATTTCTTTTTGACAATTTCATCGAGGAGGCCGATGGAAACGTAGGTGGGGGAGGGATAGTAAGGGATGCCGCCCAATTTTTTGTAGCCGGCATGGGTCAAGCCGGTAAAAAGGAGCCAGATGGTGGCGTCGGGGTAGGCGGCCGCGGCGGAATCAGCCATGCGGGCCCCAAGTTGTTTCAAACGCTCCGCAACTTCTGCCGGAGTCTTGCCGGTCTGGCTGGCCAATTCGCTGATGTCGTATTGCTTGTAGTAATTATAAAACTCCAGATCGCAGACGATGCCAGGAACGTTGGAGTTCCGGGCGACCGTCAGAGCATTTCGCCACACTTGCAGAAATTCAGAGAGAGCGCCGTTTTTGTCGTCGAGGTCGGCTCCGACGATTTTCCGGAAGTAAGGGGTGTCAGCATGAGGATTATTTTCGGTCGGGCTTCGGCCGATGATGCGGTTTAGATAAACCCAAGGCCAAATATCTTTGCCGGTATATTTTTTCCAGGCGACCATTTGGCGGTCCATGTCTTCGACGGTTGGAGGGGGGGAGGTGTCGTAGGCGTGGAGGAAGGCTACGGCGATGCCGTCGTAGGAGGAGCGATCGAACTGGCGAAACTTGTCTTCGGTCATGTAGGAGGCAACGGCGGTATTGACCAGCATCAGATAGTGATCGCCCAAATGCTTATGATTGAGAGATTTATCCGGCTTTGCGGATACTGTTGAGCGGCTAGTCTGGTCGTCTGCTGAGGGTGAGGTGGGACTTTTTCGCTGAGCCCAAAGGGACTTGGGCGCGCACAACTGGGCCGCCTGGAACGCTATTAATAAGGATACAAATAATAAGGAGCTCCTAAGGCGATTGACCGGGTTATTCGTGGGGTTGGTCATTGCATGAGCCGTTCCAGGCGCGAACGGATGTTCTGTTTCAAGCGCTGCGGCTGATAGATGCTGCCGGCAATAAAACAGGAACCCTGGCGATTGATTTCAAGCTTGTTTTGCTGGTGCAGCTTACAAAGTCGCAAGATATGACCGCGGGCTTCCGCTGCCGAGGTGGCGTGCAAGCAGCCCGGAAAAGGATAGGTCCACAAGACGTGCCGGCCATGGCCGAGGGCTTCGAGTACCATCCAAGAAAGACCGTCGTGGCGAGCCGCTCTCCACACCACAGAAGCCCGCTTATAAAATTCCGTGAGTTCGGGGATGCGATTATGGAATCGGATATTGGGCGGGGGATTGGGCACCGGGCCATCTCGCAACCCGACCAGTTCGAAAGGAACTTCCGGGAGTTCGCGGGCCACTTGCAATATCATGTCGAGACCGTAAAGGTCGGAACGCTCGACGGAAGGGACATAGACGAGGACGCTGAATTCGCTCGGCAACACGGAAGGGGCTTCGGGCACGCGCGGAGAAGAAAAGGGCACGAGGTCGGCGGAAACGCCTAAAGCCTGGACCTCGTTTAGAATCCACTCCGAGTCGGCCCAGTGATGAATGGATTTAACGACCCAAGGGTCCGTTTTCCCGGTCAGGGCTGCTTCTTTCTGATCCAGGGTGTCACTGCCGACCCAGTGCATGACGACACGATCCTTGCCAAACAGTTTTGCGGCTCGCAAAAACTTTCCGACGGTCACTCGTCCACCGATTTGATACACCAAGTCACATTCTCTGAGAGCTTCCGTCATGTGCATCAGGTTGCGTAAGCCGTGATCCGGGAAATATTGAAAGTCCCAACCGTCTCCGCTCATGAAATCGGCAAAGACCTGGCCAAAATAAACGAGGCCGTGCACCATCACGCGTCGCGTTTTTGGCGTTTCAACTTTACGAGCGGGAATGGCCGGACCCAAGGCTAGCTCGCCGGCCGGTCGCCGCAATAGCGTGGCGCGGGGGCGCCCGATTCAGACTCGGCAATGCGCTTCCAGCGCGAGAGAAGACTGTTGCGAATCACTGAAGGCTCGAAGTGAGCGGCGATGTGAGCTGCACCCAGGCGATTGATGGGCAACTGGCCCTGAAGATGTAAATCATGCAGTCGCTGGATTTCCAGGTAGCCGGAGGCGGCGTCTTTTGCGATGGTTGCGCCCGTGAAGGGATAGCTCCAAAGTACGTGGCGGCCGTAACCCAAGGCCTCGAGCGCGACGAACGACAAACCATCATGGCGTGCCGGGCGCCACAAGACGGAAGTCCGCTGATAAAAAGGAACCAGGGAAGGTACGCGGCCGTGGACCGTTACGTTATCCGGCGCGGACAGTGTTTCGCCTGGCAGAATGCCAACTACGTGAAATTCAACGGTGGGCATGCGGCGCGCTACTTCGAATAAATGATCTATGCCATAAAGTTCAACGCGCGCGGCGCTGGACAAATGTGCCAGCACAGAAAACTTCTCCGGCATCGGCGGCAGAACATATGGAATGTCCACCCAGGTTGTTGGAACGTACTCGCACTGCAAACCCATTGCGCGGACTTCCTCGGCCAGCCAAGGGGAGCCGGCCCAATGAATTCTTTCGGCGATCCAGGGATGGACGCGCCCAGCTTCGTAGTCTTTGCGGGCCGACAGCGTGTCACTGCCGCACCAGAACATCACCAGGTTTTTCTTTTGCAGTAGGCGTGAAGCTGCGAGAAATTTACCCAGGGTTACACGGCCGCCCCAGCAGTAGGACAAGTCGCATTTTTGGAGGTAGGCAACCGCCGGGAGCAATTCGGTCAAGCGGTTGGGATCAAAGTGGCGGAATTCCCATCCGGGGGAGTTGAGCAGCCCGGGAAACTTCCGGCAGAAGTACACCAATCCGTGAAGCAATATTTTGAGCGGCTCATCTTTGGGGCGCATGCGTTCGACGCTCCGGGTCATGGCAAGATTGTGGTTTTATTTATTGAGCGGCAAACAGCGGCGGTCAGCTACCGCTGGCGGCGGCCTTGGCGCGCAGGTCGTGGGTGTCTTGAACAGGCGAAGGCAAAATGTGGTTCAGCGAAAGGAAAGGGTGACTACCCGCGCTCAAGGCTGGGACGGGCTCCGGCTCGGGAACGATGTGTCCGTCGATCAAAGTTACATAACGCTTTCCACAATCGACGCATGACAGTTGAAGTCCAACCTCTTCAAGGCGTACTCCGCATGCGCACATCCAGCCGATCTGCCTTGCGGGAACTCCGGCAACCAAGGCGTAAGGAAGCACATCTTTGGTGACCACCGCGCCGGCGCCCACGAAAGCAAATTCTCCGATGGTAATTCCGCACACGATTGTGGAATTGGCGCCCAGCGAAGCGCCACGTTTTACCAGGGTGCGGAGATATTCCGCTTTGCGATTGACGTGACTGCGAGGGTTGATCACGTTGGTGAAAACCATGGAGGGGCCGCAAAAGACGTCGTCTTCCAGCTCCACGCCGGTGTAAAGCGAAACGTTGTTTTGAATTTTCACATTTCTGCCGATACGGACACCGGGGGAAACGTTTACGTTCTGGCCGATGTTGCAGTTCGCGCCGATCTCGCACCCGCTCATGATGTGCGAAAAATGCCAGATTTTCGTTCCACGACCGATTTCGACAGGGTGATCCACGAACGCGGAGGGATGCGCGAAATAGATGGGTTCGACGTGATGCTCTTCGAAAGCGAGCGGCTTGCCATGATCGCGGACCGATTGACCCGCGGCATGCAGTACACGCAAAACCCGCAGTCCATTTTCGCCATCGGTCTCGGGAGTTTTTCGCTGGCCCACACACTCGAGGAAGTGAGAGCACTCGACTCGAAGAGGCTCTTCTTGTTTCAGCTTAACAACTTCGGCCTCGGCTTTGCGGGCCACCGGAATACGATTCACCCAGTCGACGCGATGAGGATAAAGGACCAGCTTATTTTCAGTTTGAGTATCGTCAAAAACGGCCATCTTGCGGTTGCCTACAATTACGAGCTTTTGTTCCTTGAACGGATGCAGCCAACTGACAAAAATATGCGCCTTTACTCCGCTTTTGAATCCGAGAATCGTCAAGGTAACGTCGGAAATGGGATGATTGAGATAGCTGGCGCCCTGGGCCGCTACGGTCGAGGGAATCTCGCCGAGAAGGTGCAGCACTGCGGCGATGTCGTGCGGCGCAAAACTCCAGAGGATGTCTTCTTCAGTTCGCAACTTTCCGAGATTCAGTCGCGATGAGCTGATGTATTCCACGCGGCCAAGTTCGCCGATATCGATCAGTCGTCGAAGTTCCACAATGGCGGGGTGGTAATGAAGCAAGTGCCCGACCATGAGGATGCGGGAGTGCTTCCGCGCAAGCTCCACTAATTCGGCTCCCTCGTCCACTCGAAGAGCCAGCGGTTTTTCGACAAAAACGTCCTTACCCGCGAGCATCGCTTTCTTGGCCAGTTCGTAGTGGAATACTGCGGGAGAGGCGATTACCACGGCATCTAGATCGGGCATAGCCAGCATTGCTTCGAAGTCCGAGGTGGCAAATACCGGATAGGTGCGACGCATTTGTTCAAGATTGGCAGGGTCAACGTCGCACACGGCCACCAGCACGCCGAGGTCATGGAAATTACGAACCAGGTTGCGGCCCCAGTAGCCACAACCGACCACACCCACACGAACATTTTCGATGGTTTTCAAGGTGCCTACCTTTCGGGTCTTGTTGTTGTTGCGAATTCGAGAGAAAAGCGTAGGAGCGGAAAAGCCAATTATCGAGCAGCAGTCATCGAGATGAAAAAACAAACCTCATTTAAAATTTAGTGGTGCCGACTCTGTAGCCGAGGCCGTAAATGGCCACTCCGTTGACTGCCGACATAGCAATTTCGCCCATCACCTTCAGAGTTTTCTTCCGGCCACTCTCCGGAACATAGAGGATGTCGTTTGGCGCGAGAACGAGATCAGCCTGAGTTCCGGTCATCACATTCTCGATGTCGACGGGAATTTCGCGACGGCTTTGCACGCTGGTAGATTGGCGGATGATCAGGCCGCGGTGCGTCGCTGCGAGCGGGCGGAAACCTTCGGCCAAGGCAACCGCTTGAACTACCGAGACGCCCTCGGACGGATTGGTCATCACGTAACCGCCGGGCTTGGCAACCGCTCCCACAACGTAAACAACTTGCGCTGGCGAAACATTGAGTACGTCGCCGTTGTAAACCTCGATGTTTCCTCCCGGGTCTTCGCCGCGAGTGAGCCGTCCAACGTCCACGATCCGAACCGAACCGACGGCGGTGCCTGAAGCTTCGGCTCCTGCTTCACCGCGAACCACGGTAACGGTATTTCCGCTGTTGGGGAGCGGGCCGCCGGCTAAAGAAATCGCGTCCAGAACATTGGTGCGTCGCGTCAGGGCGTAAACCGACGGCTTCGCGACAGCTCCGAGGATGGTGACTGTGCGTCCGTGATATTCATCGATGAACACGTTCACTTTGGGGTCGCGAAGTTGTTTTGCTTCCATCAACGACTTGCGGATGAATTGGGAAAGTTCGATGGGGGTCAGGCCTTCGGCCGTCAACGCATCGTTTACTCCGGTGACCTGAATAACTCCGGAATCGCTGACGCGGGCTTTTTGGTTAAATTCAGGAGAATCCGTTACCGAGATGGAAACAATATCGCCGGGTCCCAGGCGATACTCCTCGACGGCTGGAGGCTTGGCGACCGGGGCCTGTGCGCGGGTACTCGCGACACCGGAGCCGAGAGCAAGGATGGCGAAAAGCCAGCTAGCGGAAATTCTCAAGCGCGAGGTATTCAATTGCATTGGCATCCTAAAACTTAGTTCCATTTCTCACCCACAATGTTGGTATCGATTTCTCAGGCGGGTAATCAGGCATGTGCGCTCATCGCGCCTGGCGGATCATTGGTGACGTTGGGCTCGGGTCCCGGGGGATTGGAAGAGTAGTATTTTCGCCGCGCGTTCCGCGAATAACCGTAGGTGTAGTAATCGTAGTCGGGAGAAGACAAGTCAATCCCGTTCAGAACCATTCCGGCGACGGAGGCGTGAACTTCGTTGAGCAACTCGGCGGTGCGCTGCATAACGCGCCGGGTGGTAACGCCATATCGTCCAACCAGGACTACGTCGTCGACCAGGCTGGCCAGGAAACGGGCATCGGAAAATCCGACGATGGGGGGAGAATCGATCACGATGAAGGAGTAATACTGCTTCAGAGTGGCAACCAGCGTACTCATACGCGTTGAGGAAAGAAGATCAGAAGGATTTTTGGGAATTCGCCCGCATGGGAGAATCGCCAGGTTCTTTTCACCAGGCACGTCAATAATTGCATCCGTCAAACCTACGAAGCCGGTCAGGAATTCGGTCAGACCGACGTGGGCCTGGATTTTGAATGCGCGCGCTACGCGGGGTTGGCGCAAATCGCCTTCGACCAGGCAGGTGCGGCCTAATTGTGATAGTGCGATGGCCAAATTCACGGCCACAGTGGTTTTGCCTTCTCCTTCCATTGAAGAAGAAATCAAAATGGCGCGCGGTCTGTTTGTAGGATTGGCGTGCAATAAGGTGGTCCGCAAATCTCTCATGGCTTCCGATTCCGCGGTCATGGCTTTCATGATTCCGATTTCCGGTTGCGCGGGCTTGGCTTCCGGATCGCGCAGCAAACTGAAAAGTTTAGTTAGCCCATCCGGTTCGCCATCATCCGGGTGCTGTTGGTTGCGCATGTCGGGAAGCAAAGCGAGAGCGGGAAGGCCTATCCAGGACTTGACGTCATCGGGAGTACGAACGGTGTTGCGAAAACTTTCGTGCACGAAGGAGATGGCAATAGCGAGGAAGCAACCGCCGAAGGTGCCCAGGGCAATGAGCAGACCACGATGGGGGCCGCTAGCTTTTCGCAGGTTGGTAGCCATGTCCACGACGCGAATGTTGCTGGAGCGCAGTCCGGCGTAAATTCCAGCCTCGCGAAGGCGGCCTTCGAGGGTGTTATAGAGGTCGACGTTGGCGTTGGCCTCGGTTTTTAGCATGTGGTAAGCGGCCAACTCCGAACTCATGTGGGACATCTTGGAGCGCAGTTTGTCGCGCTCCGTATTCATGAGTTGCTCGCGGTTGCGAGCAGCGCTGTAGGTCGAGCGAGTGCGAGCGATGGCCCGCTTGCGTTCGGCGTCGATCTGCAAGGACACTTCTACAAGTTGGTCTTCCAGTTTTTTGACATTCAGATTCGCGTCGCCGTAGACGGTCTTGGCCTGGGCCAATTGAGAACGAAGATCGGTGTAATGTCCCAGCAAATCCTGATACAACTTGTCATCCCTCAGAGTTGGAACGGCATCCCCATGGCCTTCGTCGATCATGCGCACGAACGCTTCATTTTCGATGCGGTTGGCCTGGGCCTCGCTTAGTTGTCGATTTACCTCGCCCATCAGTTGGGACAGAGGCACGTCGCGGTCGTCCACTTCGACAAGGCCATGTTTGCGCTGATAGTCGGCAACGGTCTGCCCGGACTCATCGATTTTGTTGCGCAAATCGGCCAATTGAGTGGACAGCCATTCGGATGCCTGCATGGTGGTGGTGTAGCGATGCCGATAATTCTGGTCGATAAATTTTGTGATCAGGGTATTGGTAGTCAGCTGAGCGAGACGCGGGTCATTGCTGGAAAAACTGATTTCTACCAAGCGAGTGTTGCGTACGGACGCCACGGAGAGATTTTTTCGGAAGCGCTCCAGGGCCGAGGCCTCCGCGGACGATAAATTCGCGAGGTCGAGTTGTTCCTTCAGGATCGCCATCTCTCCGGACGAAGCTTTTGGGCTGCTGGGTGCCTTGCCGAGGCCGGCAACCGATTCGATAGAGGACTCAATACTGCCGAATTCCGGGAGCTGATCCAGTCTCAATTCTCGAATCACGCTAACAGCTAGGGCGTCACTGCCCAGAATCTGCACCTGAGTTTCGAGGTAATCCTGATTTTCTCCCTCGGGAGGCGTGGCGATTTCGTGCAAGGTGTTAATCCCGCTGCCGGGCGGAGCTATCTCCAGGCGTGCGGTGGGTCGATAGAAATCGACTTGCGTGAGGGCGTAAATCGCGACGACAGAAGTGACGCCAACGGCCACCGCCAGGGCGAAACGGGCATGTTTGCGGAGTACCCGGACGGCTTGTTCCCAGGTGTAATTGTGCTCCTCGAAATAAAACGCTCGCGAGCGTAGGGAATCTTTGGAGGTGCCGTCTTTGTCGAGTTCGTAATTGTTAGATCGCATCATCTTAGTAACATCTCAATTTGTCGGCTTTAACCGCGGCTGCGAGATTGAATTTTCTCCTAGGCGTTTTGGCTCCGCGCCAAGCGTGCGTTGACTGGCTTCTGTTTAGGGGACTTCAAGAGCTCCACGTTGTCGCTCTCCACCTCGATGGACACGGCCTTTTGCAACAGCTGCACTCTCAAGATGACCCGGTATTGATTTTTGATAAGCGTCAGAATTCCGGTGATACCCGCGAGCGGCCCGGTACGAATAGTGGCCCAATCGCCGGTATTCACGAATGGATGAGGCTGCGCTGGGACTCCAGCGTTGGCGACCCGTCGAATCGCCTCGATCTCCGGCGTCGCGATGGGGCAAGCGTGTCCCCGACTTTCCACCAGAAAAAACACCCCTGGGGTGCTCAAGATTTGCACCTTGTTGTCCAACGCGGTCCGCAAAAAGACATAACCGGGAAATAAGGGAACGAGAATGGTTTTATTGCGATCCTTCCATCGGCGGGGGACTTTTTGTTGAGGCAAAAATACCTCCACGCCCTTTCGTTCCAGTAGATCCGCTGCTTTTCGTTCATGCTGATGCTTGACGTATGCGGCATACCACTCCAGCTTTGGACAGCCCTGTAGCCTTTCGTCATCGTGAGACGGCAATTGCATGCGGCTTCGCCCTCTGGCTTACAGGAATCGTTCCCTAGGCCCAAAAGCAATCTAAATTGGTCGATCGTGTAAAGTCGGAGCGCGTGCTTGGTACGTGGCGGGTACGGTAAGCTGCTCGTGTTAGAGCAAAATAACAAGTGGATGAATAATCTTGTTCACAATTGAGAATTCATTGTCGCAATTGGAGACGAAGGGATTTAATTCTGAGCGGACAGCGAATCCGGACGGCTTAAGTACGTGGAGCAATCCAGAAGAGAATTTAAACGAGGTTCATGAAGGCGTTTTCAGCGTTTTAGATTTCAGACTTGCGCCAATCTCACCTGCGATTCCTTTGCGCACTGAATTCTTCGCGCGGAACTGGCACCGATTCCCATCCAAATCCACAGGAAGGCCGCCAGCGAAAAATTGTAATACGTGCCCATGCCTATATTCATGATGAGGGATGTCAAAATCAGAACGAAGCTGAAGCAAACGGCCCAGTACGTAGCGGACAGTTCTTCCCTGGGCTGGTTCAGCAGGACCCGGTTTCGAGAAACACCGCGGAATCCTCTCCAAATCAGGCTCAGCGGAATGAGGAAATAACAGAGATATGGAATCAGGCCGACCACCCCAAACTGCTTCAAAATCTGCAGATACTCGGAATCGGTATACACGTTTGAAAAAATGATTTTTGCTGGCCCATGCCCGAGGAGGGGCGACTCAAGGAATTGGTTGGCGGCATCCTTCCACAAATCGTCCAGCCGCATGCGCAAGGAGTTTTCCTGCAAGGGATTCCGAAGCTGTTCAAATCGATTCAGGGTGGCCTGGTTGCTGATGGAAATCAGCAGAGTAGCTGCAAGCATTACCGGCAGGCCGATAAAGAGAAAGGCCCGGCGGTTTCGGCGATAGCTTTCCGTGGGTGCGGGCAAAAGGAAAATGAGCAGCAACGCCAGAACAGTATTGATAAGGCCGTAACGCGATCCAGTCATGACTAACGTCACTAACGACGCCAGCAGAAGCACGAGATTCCAGAAACGGTTGCCAACGCGAGAGAAAATTGCCAGCGTGAAGGCCGCAACTGCCCAAGTCATCAGCATCGCCAGGAAATTGGGATTACTCAGCGTTGAATATACCCGCCGGTAGTGGGACAGCCCCCCGTCATCATGTAATCCGCCGGAATAGTAGGGCTGCAGGTAAGCGGTGAAAGGCATGTTGAACCATTGGCCATACGCGTACAGGCAAATCAGCAATATTGCCGGGCTCAGCCATTTTATGGCGGTGCGAATGGAATCCTCGGAGAACTCGGCTTCGTAAGCCAAAGTAAAAAACAGGAGTGGGAACAGCGGTTTAGCAAGCTCAAAAAAGTCGCGTGACAGCAACCGGTGGCCAATAATTTGAGTGCCGTACAACATGGACATGGCGATGCAAATGGTGAATGCCAGCGCAGCGGCAAAGAATCCGTTCAGGCGAACAGGGCGGGCCAAGCCGACCAGCATTAGCCAGAGAAAAATCAAAATAATGCCCGGCAGCAGCAGTTGGTCGAGTTTGATCCAGAACTCACCGCCCAAGCGCACAACCGGAACGAGAATGCTCAAGATCATCAGAGCAATGACAGAAAATCGCAGAAAGGCGCGGCCAAGATCGGTTCTCTCGGTGGCCAAGCCTAGTCGGAGGGCAGTATCGCTGGTGTGAGCCATGTGCGAGGCCAGAGGATGTTAGAGAAGTGCACGTCGATGAAATAACAACGGGAGGTTGCAAATGTGTTAAACCGAGACCGCTAGACGGGCGAACGAGCTCGAGCGACGCAGGGAGCCCCTCGGTTTGTCCGGGAAGTACAGCTCACGGGTCGAAAGAGAAGTGCGCGTCGCTCATGCGCCACACTTGCGGGTCGAGGAATTCGGGGAAGTTTTTATGAACCATCACGGTGCGTACCCGGTCCGCACATAGAAATCCCATGGCGCGCAAATGTCTAACGATCGCTTCGGATTGCTGGCCGTCGTCATACACGGCCCAGCGAATGCCGATGGCCTGATCCTTGCGCGCCTGAGTCATGAGGCGCCGAACCAAGGATGGCACGGAGTCGATGGAACTGATCTGATACTGACAGACGCGCAGATAGCGATCGTCTCTGCCGCGTTTGGCAATTAGATAGTCGGCAGACGCGCAATCGATGGAATAACGAATGTATTGTTCGGGCAAATAGCGCCATTCGGCGGATTCTTTTTCTTCGTAGAAAGTCAAACGCTCCGGAGCAGGCTTGAATGGTTGTGAGTCGATAGGTAATTCATGAACGCCGTTGGCGTGGCGGTGGAAATTGCGAGCGATCGACCAGATACCGCGCTGGACGAGGCCCGCGGCATACAGGCCGGCTCTTTCTTTGGCAGAAAGATTGGGCGTGTGGCGTGCGGCGAAAGCCGGTCGTAATACGAGAAGGCACTCCTTCAAGCGGAATTCCGCGGGCCGCAAGCCCACTTTGCGCGTAAAGATTTGATTTTTTTCGTTGGTCGACGCGAAAAGCGGGCCCCATCCTTCCTTGAGGCAGTGCTGAAACAAAGTGTCTAGCAAAATGATGAACGTAGGCTTTCCGGTGGCCTCGAAGCCACGTATTTTTTCTTTTCGGAAGTCTTCGTGGGTAAAGGAGTATTCGGACATGGCCGCCACCATCCGGGCCGACTGATGTTGGGCCGGCAAGGCTAGAACGGAAGTGTGGCCTACGATTCTACCGTCATCGGTCTCCAATAAAGCGTGCCACGCGGCCCCTGCTGGGCTTTTCACAACCCATCGCAGAAATTCGTTCATGGGGATTTGCGCGCCGGTGAGGCGGTTATATTCCGCGAGGATGGTCTGGTACTGCGGTTCAGCGAGAGGAGCCCGAACCAATCGCATATTCAACATAGTTCAGCGCCCTTCGGAAGAAAATCAGCACTTGAGAAGGAGATGCCACAAGAATTCAGAGTGATGGGCGGGAGTCTACTGCGTTGGCAGCACGACAACGATGAACGCGCAGTTACCGAGCAATGAAAAATGCCGAATGAGGCAGTCTGCGGGGCACCTTGTCACAACGTTCATGATCGCGTCACCCGACTTTAATGCGCTCACCGTATAGTCCGCAAACGAATGCTTGGCGGATAAGTCCGCTGCGTCATCAAGCAGAAGCAACTCGTCGCTCGAAATAAGGAACGTTTACTCTGGTCAACTGGAAAGCTGTGTCTGGAGCGATCGATGTGTGGTCTCGTCGGCATCATTCATAAAGAAGGAAAGAGCATCAATCGCCAGATACTGGCGCAGATGCTATCGGTTTTGCACCATCGCGGCCCCGACGACGAAGGCTACATGATGGACGGCCAAGTCGCTTTCGGACACAAGCGGCTTACGATTATTGACGCGGCGCTTGGCAGTCAGCCTATGAGTGGCGATGGGTTGAGCATCGTTTTTAATGGAGAAATCTACAATTACATCGAACTGCGAAACGAGCTGATTCAGCTTGGGCACTCGTTCGAAACGAATTCAGACACCGAAGTTATTCTGAGAATGTATCTGGAATTCGGCGAGGACTGCGTGGCGCGGTTGAATGGCATGTTCGCATTCCTGATCTATGATCGCCAACGCCGGAGAATATTTGCCGCTCGCGATCACCTGGGCGTCAAACCCTTGTACTACCGCGCAGGTCGCGATTCGATCATCTTTGCCTCAGAGATCAAAGCTTTGCTGCAATATCCGCAGGTCGTTGCGGAGCCTGAAGACAGTGCCATCCGGGATTACCTCACTTTCCAATTCGTAATTGGCGAGCGGACGCTGTTCAAAGGCATCTTTAAGCTTTTGCCCGGGCACTTTCAAATTATCGAATTGGCGGATCTCAGTGTGCGTACGGTGTGTTACTGGGAACCGCATTTTCACGTGGATTTGGCGCATACCGAGAAGTATTTCCTTGAGGAATTGCGTGGTCTGCTGGAAAACGCCGCCAAGATTCAGATGCGCAGCGACGTGCCGCTGGGAACGTACCTAAGCGGCGGACTGGATTCCAGCATCGTGACGATGCTGGCGGCTCGGCACTCGACTGAATCGGTCAAGACATTTACCGGGGCATTTGCGGAGGGACCGGAATTCGACGAATCGGATTACGCGCGCGAGGTGGCGGCAGCTTGCAATGCGCAATCCTTCGTAATGGTTCCCGAAGAGATGGAGTTTGTCGATCTTCTACCCAAACTGATCTGGCATATGGACGAGCCCGCGGCTGGTCCCGGACTTTTCCCACAATACATTCTTGCGCGTGCGGCACGAAAACACGTCAAGGTGGTGTTGGGAGGGCAGGGAGGCGACGAAATCTTCGGTGGGTATGCGCGATACGTGGTTGCCTATCTGGAACAAGCGCTCAAAGGTGCGATATTTGAAAGCAACGAAGAAAAAGAGCACATCGTAAATCTGCAATCCATCCTGCCGAATTTGCCGGCATTGAAGCAGTACACTCCGATGCTGCGGAGCTTCTGGGAAGAAGGGGCGTTCGCGCCGATGGATCGCCGGTATTTCCAATTAGTAGATCGCAGCGCCGGCGCTTTACAGATGTTCAGCGAGGATTTTCGTGCCGGGTTCGATCGCGAGGCGGCCTTCGCAAGATTTCAGTCGGTCTTCAACCATCCGGATACCAAATCTTATTACAACAAGATGACGCACTTCGACATGATGAGCAGTCTGCCCGCTTTGCTTCACGTTGAGGACCGCGTCAGTATGGCGGCGTCTCTGGAATCCAGAGTGCCGCTGCTGGATTGCCGAATCGTGGACCTGGTGACGTCCATGCCCGCGCCATTAAAGTTTAAAGGCGCGGAAATGAAATACGCGCTTAAAAGGGCGATTGGCGACATTCTCCCGCCGAGAATTCTGAACAGAAAAGACAAAATGGGTTTCCCTGTGCCGCTGCATCTGTGGGCGCGTGGGAAGGCCCGCGAATTCCTGCGTGACACCTTACTGTCCGAGGATTGCCGCTCGCGGGGAATCTTTGACGATACAGCGGTCGAAAAACTACTGGATGCCGAGCAGCCATTCGGGCGGCGGCTGTGGGGACTTCTGAATCTGGAGTTGTGGTACCGCAGATTTATAGATGAACCAAAAGGAGTCGAGGGACTTTCTTATGCCGTTAACAGTCACCAATAACGTTGTGAAGGATTGGCAGGTTAAGAAAATTGGGGTGATCGGGCCCGGAATTGTAGGGATGCCGATGGCCGCGCTGCTCGCCGGAGCACGGATCAAACAAGGGACGGAGGAGCCGGCCAAAGTACTGGTGATTCAACGCAAGTCGCCAACATCGCGTTGGAAAGTTAATGCCATTAATTCCGGATTGTCGACTGTTCGCGGTATCGAACCTGAACTGGACGAAATTGTTCGTAAGGCCGTGGCCGACGGTCTTCTGAGCGCTTCGCATGATAGCCATGAATTACGTGACGCGGATGTAATTCTTGTTTGCGTGCAGACCGATAAAAAAGGCCCAGAGCCTGACTACAAACCGCTTTTTTCCGCCCTGGAGTCCCTGGCTTTGGCGCTGAAGGAAAAACCGGCGGAAAATACTCCGCTTATCGTTATCGAATCGACTTTAGCGCCCTCGACGATGAGCACCATGATCCGCGATCTTTTTGCGGCGCACGACTTGCTCGATGGGCGTGATTTGTTTTTGGGATTCAGCCCCAATCGAGTGATGCCCGGGCGTTTGGTTGATCGCGTGCGCACTTCCGACAAGCTCGTTTCTGGTCTTCTGCCCATCACTCCAAAGCTGATTCGGGCCATCTATTCAGAAATTGTAACCGCCGGAGAGCTATACGAGACCAACACGCTCACCGCAGAAATTGTCAAGACCACCGAGAATGCTTATCGCGATGTGCGGATTGCCTATGCAGCAGAGATCGTGCGCTTCTGCGACTTATGGAATATAGACTTCTTCAAACTGCGTGATGAAGTGAACAAAAGATTGGGGCAAGGGGATGAAGCTTCAGGAGATTCCAACGTCGTGCCCAGCGGCGGGTTGCTGGTTCCCACGGTGGGCGTCGGCGGGCACTGTCTACCTAAGGACGGCATTTTGTTGTGGTGGAGAAAAAGCGAAAATGAGGGCCGATCGCACATCAGTTTGATTGAACAGGCGCGACGCATCAATGACGCGTCTCCTAGTTGGGTTATCGCACTTGCGGAATCCCATTGCGGGAATCTCAAAAATAAAAACATCGCGGTGCTGGGAGCAGCGTACAGATTCAATTCGGAAGACACGCGAAATTCGCCAACGCTGGCCCTGGCCAAGCAACTGGTGGAAAGCGGAGCGAACGTAAAGATTCACGATCCCTACGTAAAGAACACCGATCAGAATCTTCAGAAGGCCGGGCTAGTGGAGATGTTTTCAAATGATTTGGAATCGGTGTTGTCAAATGCGGAAATCGTCATGGTCTGTACCGCACATCAGGATTACGTTCGCGAGCGTAAGGCGATCGTGAAAATGTCACCCGGTTTGAATGCCATAGTGGACGCCTGCAATTTGTGGTCACGCAAGGATTTCGATGCGGAGACCAGGTACTTTGGCCTGGGAAGAGGAACACAAGTGCCGGACGAGCGGTTCATTGAATTCGTGACCGATGGCTTCCGCATTGTCGAGAAGGGATTCGCTCGCGAATTGAGCAGTATCATCGATTTTCTGAACCGGTTTTACGCTGAAGATCAATTTAACCAGGCCAGTTATGAAGAAGTTCAGCGACTGGCCGGTACTTGCTCCACAGGTTGCCGTCTTGCCGATCCAATTCCTAACGCGGCCCTGGCTCCTTTTGACGGGTTCTTGCCCACACTCGTGGGGTTTGCGAACCCCAAGGCGCTTACTGCCGCGGTGCGGTCCCACGCGTAGTTGCAATGCGAAATGCCGCGGGGGCCTGTGAGATGCAAGATTGAAATTCGCCATTTTGACTCAATATTACCCTCCGGAGGTCGGCGGAGCCCAGGTGCTCATGAGCAGTCTCGCCGCGGAACTCAAGCGCCAGGGACATGATGTACGCGTCGTAACCGCGCTGCCTAACTACCCCACGGGGCGAATCTTTGACGGCTATCGCGGCCGCCTGTTCGTGCGCGAAGTTCGAGAAGACATTCCCGTGTTTCGGTCCTGGGTGTATCCGGCGGGCTCCGCGCGGTTTGTGCCGCGGCTCACGAACTATTTGACCTTCTGCATTTCCTCTTTTATGGCATTTGTCTGGATGGGAAATCCGGACATCATCTTCGTGGATTCGCCGCCGCTGTTTTTAGCAGTAACTGCCTGGTTGCTGGCTGCCATGAAACGCGCGCGGTGGGTGATGAACGTGTCGGATCTGTGGCCGGATGCGGTTGCCGAAAGCGGGCTGGTGAATTCACCATTTCTTCTGCGCCTGGCGAGGAAATTGGAAAGCTTTCTTTACCGTCACGCCGACTTTGTGGGCACCGTCACCGAAGGCATCGTGAAGATTTTGCGAGAAGACAAACACGTACCACCCGAGAAAATTCTGTTCCTACCGATTGGAGTGGATACCCAGCTTTTTCGGCCTCGTCTTGCGGACGAGGCTTTGCTTGATGAACATCAGTTGGCTGGCCGGTCCGTTTTTATTTTTGCCGGAACCCTGGGCCATGCCCAGGGGCTGCCTTTGTTGCTGGACGCGGCGGATCTGCTCCGGGAGCGACGGGACATTGCGCTGGTTCTGGTGGGAGACGGGCCTGTAAAGTCCGAATTGCGGGCGCAGCGGGACCAACGAAAATTGTCCGCGGTCTTTTTTATCGAACCCGTTGCGCTGAACGAAATGCCGCGCTGGTGGTCGGTTGCGCGGGCTGCTTTGGTGCCGCTGAAGGATCATGTAGTGCACCAAAGTGCCCGACCGTCCAAGGCCCTGCCGGCGATGGCCAGCGGCGTTCCAGTTATTTTTTCTGGCTGCGGAGAAATGGCAAGGATCATAGCGAACGCGGACGCGGGTATGGTCGTTCCTCCGGAACAACCGAAGGCCATGGTGGAATGCATTCTTCGGCTCACTGACGATCCCAGTCTCGCGCGTCAACTAGGTGAAAACGGCCGGCGGCTGTGCGAAAGAGAATTCAGCTGGCAAACGGTGGTACACCGTTGGTTGAGCGAAATTCCCGCACGGCCGAACGGCTGATGGATTTGTTCATGCTGAGTTTATTTTCAGCGGTGTTTTATCCTTTTCAATGGAATTTAACTGCTCATCAACATCCAACGGCTCTTCTTCCGTCATGATTCGCGCGCAACCACAATGCCGTCGGGGACATGATGCTTAAATGCATTTTCGTCGGTTCTCCAAACCGATTTACAGAGCTTATTGTTCATTGGCTTTCCAAGAATTGTCAGCTGCAGGGCGTGGTGTGGACGTATTCGGCGCACTGGGCCAAGACCGTTGCGGGTCGCATGCAATTTGCGAAGAAACGTCTCAGGCGATTTGGCGCGCTCAAAACATTGAACGAGTCGCTGTATTACCTGCTATCGAAAAATTTGTTGAATGAGACTGGTGAGCCGTTTCAAAGCAAATTGTGCGACGCCTACGCGCGAAACTACGGGTATTCCGAGTGGCACGGCGATGCGATCGAAACGAACGATATAAACTCGGTGGAAGTGCTTCAATTTGTCCGGCAGCGCTCGCCGGACCTCATTATGTCCATGTGCATCAACGAATTTTTTCGTAAAGAAATTCGAGGTATCCCCCGACTGGGGGCATTCCTGTGGCACGAAGGTCTGGTTCCCGAATATAAGGGCCTTTATAGTCCGTTCTGGACGATTCATAACGGAGAGCCGGAAAAGCTGGGCTATTCTGTATTGCGGATGAACGGTCAGTACGACGACGGCGAGGTTTTTCTGCAAGGATTGGTGACCGACGCCGATCCAGTGACCGAAAGTCCGGTTTACATAGGGCACAAAGCCATTCTTGACAGCCTGCCGGGCGTGTCGCAGTTATTCGCAGAATTGGAAAATGGCACGGCCAAACCCATATCTCTGCACGGCCGCACGTCACAAACCTATACGTACCCGGGATTAACTGCCTGGACTCGCTATCGCTCGCGTGTCCGGGCTCTTCATCGGGAAAAGGGCAGCACGATTGCGGAAATCTCCCCGGTGCCTGTAAAGAGCCTGGAAGATTGACCGCGGATCTCGGCCGTTGAGATTTAGTGAAGAGCAAAATTAAAGAGTCGGCTGGCGATGCGTCAATGCTAGTTGACGAAACCTCAATCGTCTGTCGAACAGACAAGCTGGGCTCAGCGTTGCCGGCGACGTTCTCCGTGGCCATAAGAATTGTTTTTGGTAAGAACCTTCCGGGCGTTCATCGCGCCCGCATTTCCTACGCTTTTCGAGTCTTTGCCGCAATCTACAACTATCGCGTTCTTGAAGATGATTCTTCAGAAGAAGCGCGCAGTTTTACTTATGGAGACCGGTCCGATACGAATCGCGATGCTGAAGAACCGTTTTCTATTCCGGTTCGATATTCCCCTGCGGCGCGAGGTAGAACTCCGAACCTCCAAAAAATCCGTTACTCAGGCGAGGATTTCTTTCTCTTTTATGGTTTAGACCCGTCTACCAGGCAACCCGATTGGCTCGGAGAAATATTCGAATGGCTTTCCAGTGGTCATGAGACGGGAATTACCGAGCGGGACAGCATCGGGCGGATTCCAGACTCAGAATTGATTTTCGAACGTATCGGTTTGGCCACCTGGAAACCGCAGGCGGCCATGTTAATGGCCTGGTTGCAACACGCCTGTTGCAACGGCAACAAACAGGAAGGCTTGGCGAAAGCCCCGTCTCCCGTTCCCGGCATCGATCACCTAGTGATTTGCTCGCATGACATAGATTTTTATTTCACCAGCCGCCGAAGCGCGGCTGTGCGACTGGTGAAGAACCTCGCCATCTCGTGCCTGCTTTACAAGAGCGCGAAGTATTTCTTGTCTAATATCAAGATGCTCGCCAGATTGTTAATGGGAAAACGTATCGGCGATTATTTGCCGATATTGTTCGAAAGAATGGAACAGTTGGGATGCCGCAGCACATTGTTTGTGGTGGCTTCGCGCAGCCACCGCCGAGATCCCAATTACGATATAGCGGCTCTGGCGGTTCCGATTAGCGAAGCCATGAAAAAAGGCTTTTCCGTCGAGATCCATGGTTGTTATCAGAGTGTCCTTGAAAAGGGCTCGCTCAAAGCCGACAAGCAGGCCCTGGCAGCAGTAACGGGGAGGATGCCACTCGGAAACCGGCAGCACTGGTTACGATTTGGCGATGCTGAAAACGTTTTTAGAGTAATTGAAGACGCTGATTTGCGATTCGATTCCTCGTTAGGATTTTCAGACACCGTAGGCTTCCGCAACGGCGCCAGTTTTGCGTACCCGCCGTACGACTTCAAACGCGAGTGCGCTCGCAAGTTTCTGGAATTTCCGCTCGCCATTATGGACGGCGGTCTGGTCGAACGCACGCGAGCGACAGGCGAGTCGGCCCAAGTGTTAGCGGAACGCGTTTTGCAAGAAAGCCGCAGATTCGGCTGGGGAGGAATTTCCATCTTGTGGCATAACCCGCTGGAGGCGCTTTCGGTTCCGGATGAAATTAACGATGTGTTCTGGAAGTGCGCGGAGGGGCGCACAGAGTTTCGGGAAGAGTGGATTAGCAGCGATGAATTTCTGGCGTTGTCTCGGGCGCGCTACCAAAATGCCGGTTTGTTAACCGAGTAAAGACGACGGGAGCGCCGATCATCGAGAAGCAACCTGCATTTTACCTTGCAGCGCCAAATCTCATCCTCAGCAGCAACCAGAAGCGCTCAAATACGCGCCATTCCGTGCTGGTGGGCACCAAAAGCGTTGACCAGGAGGTTCGCAATTCACGCTGGATTACCACGAAGAGGTAGCCCGCTGCTGCAAGATAGGCCACCGACGAAGCCAGCGCCGCGCCCTGAATGCCCATCCTCGGGATTAGTAGAAAATCCAGACCGATGGTCAGCACGAAGCCAATCGATGCGGAGATCGGCAGGTGCGTATTTAAACCTCGGCCCGTTAAATCCGCGGCGATAATCTTGCCAAGAGAAAGAGCAACCGTGCCCGGTAGAATCCACCAGATCACGGGAACGCTGGAAGAATAGCGCGATCCAAATAGCAAGGGCACCGCGATGGGACTGACGACAGCTACCAGCAGCGCGGTCAGAACGGTAATAAGGAACACCTGACGCACCACGGAGCACGTAAAGGCATCGGCTCCGGTTCCCACGGTTCGCGCCGTCCTGGGAAATAAAGCTACGGAAACTATGGAGGGCAGTTGCCACAACGCTTCCGATACCAGCACACCCAGCGTGTACAGGCCGACTTGCGCAGCATCCAGAAAATAATTGACTACGAATACGTCCAGCCGATAACTGAAAAAGGAAGCGAGATTCCCGGCCTGCCCGCGAATACCGAAGAACATGGTCGGTAAGAGGTTCTCGCGGGCGTCCTTGAGTCGCCAGCCGCGGTCGAAAAAGTGTCTCAGGAATATCAACGAGACGCACACGGCCACGATCAGCCCAAGCAAGTTTCCGAGGATGGCGGTGTCCGGACGGCGGCCCAACAATGCCACGCACAGGAAAAAACCTGTGAGACTGGTGACGCGGTTGAGAAGCGCCATCATGGAACGCAGGCGGAATTTCTCTTCGCCGACAAAGAGCGCCATGAGCATGCTGAAGAAAACCGTGACGGGTATCGCCACGAGGACGAGGATGGCTAATCGTGGTGTCAGGCCCTTCAAAAAACTGGGATGCCACTTCCAATACACCACGCACCAGGCGGACACGGCCGCCAAGCACCCGAGGAAAACCCAAAGCAAAACGGCAGGCACCCAAGTGGAGTGCCTGCCTTTGGACTTTGAGATCCACACGACGACGGTGGCTTCGCTGCCAAGGCTTCCAATCAACGCGCCAAAAGCGATGGACATCAGGCATAAACTGACGAGCCCACGAGACGCGGGACCCAACAGGCGCGCAAAACATAATTCCGCAATGGCAGCGACTGCGGTGCAGGCGATCTGGCCGCCAGCGATGGTGGTAATGCTCGAAATAAATGTGGGCCGGGTAATCTGCGCGGAATCCGAGTCCACTATTCCATCCGCGAGAACTACACCGTGCGGCTTTCGAGCGATCCCGTCCATCATGAAGGTCAGTTGTCTCTTCGAAACGCGGAAGCCAAATGCAACCAGGCGCGGGACATCCGGTCTGTCCAGCGGAGCAAATCTCGTCCAGGATCCCGAACAATAGCAATCGCGGATCAGAGGAAATAAAAATGGCTTATTTCAAAACGATGAAAATTAGTCCACCGCGGCTTGAGCGCTCTTGTTGGCCGGCCTGGGTAAGGTTTCTCAGTTACCCGAAAATTGAATCTTTTTTAATGCTTGGTTAACGCCGGTCCTTTAAATTGGGCGGCACTTTCCCGTGCAATGGCCGAAACTACGCACCCCTTTTCGACAGCAGACGTGGTGGCAGTGAAATCGTCTGCGCAACAGGCACGATCGTCGGTCACCCGGGAGTCCGGCTACCCGCAGGCACGCAATATGGCCGGGTTCCGCGTGCTGATCTCCGACGAACACTACAAACACACCCTCGGAATTGTCCGACATCTTGGACGCTTAGGCGCGAGCGTCAGCATCGTGGCGCGTTCAAGAAAATCTCTCGCTTGCCGCTCCAGATATTGCCGCCAAGTGATCCCAGCGCCCGACGGTAACCTGGAAACCCTAGTCCAAACCGTGCTGGAGGCGATCCGGAAACAGCAATTTGATTTGGTGATCCCTGTGAGTTATCCGGTGACGCTAGCGTTGGCTCGACGCGCGCTCGAGATCGCCCAATATTCGCACTTGGAACTCGCCGAAAGCGAAGCCATCGAGATAGCTGCGAACAAGCTGAAGATGATCAACCTCGCGGGAACCCTCGGCGTACCCGCGCCGGCAACGTATCTTTCGACGGAAATTCCCAAGCCTATTTCAGCGATGAGTTTTCCAGTGGTCATCAAGCCGCAGATGGAATCGCCCGGCCGCCAGCCGGTCCGTTACGCGCGAAACGCGGCTGATCTCGAAAGGATGCTGTCGCGAAAGCCGGGAGGTGGTGGGGTGCCGTACGGGGAGCAGAGTTATCTGCTCCAGGAATTCATACCCGGGCAGGGTTGTGGATTCTTTGCCAGCTATCAACGTGGCGTGTGCAAACGGATCTTCATGCACCGCCGTGTTCGCGAATATCCAGCGAGCGGCGGGGCGAGCTCATGCGCCGAGAGTTTTTATGACGCCAAGCTCGAGATGTACGGACGGCGCATGCTGGATGCGCTGGATTGGCACGGGGTAGCCATGGTGGAGTTCCGCCGGGATTCGCGGGATGGTGAATATAAGTTGATGGAGATCAATCCCAAATTTTGGGGTTCGCTCGATCTGGCGCTGGCTGCGGGAGCGGATTTTCCCGGAGATTTGTGCCGCATGGCTAGGGGAACTGATCTCCCTTTTTCGGAACAATACGAACGGGATTTACGTTTTCAATGGCCCTTTTCGGGCCACGGGGATTTATTTCATTTGTGGACCCGTCCGCAGTCCATCTGGAATGTCGCGCGCGACTTTTTGAACCCGCGGGTCAAATCGAATGTCTGGGCGAGTGACTTTGCGCCGAATTTACAGGAATTGCGCGGGCTCGGTCAGAAGCTGTTTCGAAAGAAGAAGGAGTAACACATGTCGTACCGGTGTCTCTTTCACGTGCACACGCGCTGCTCTTACGACTCACTGCTATCCCCGAAGAAGATCGTTGCTACCGCGCGCGAAATGGGGGTCACCGTCCTCATTGTCACCGACCACGACACCATTCAGGGTTCCCTGGACGTGCGTGCTATCGCAGACGGAAATCCCCCGCTGGTTATAACTGCTGCCGAATATCACAGTGAAAAGGGCGACATTATTGGAATGTTTTTGAAGAAAGAGATTCGCTCACGCCAATCGTCGGAGATCATCCAGGAAATTCGCGCACAGCAGGGAACTGTGGTGCTTCCGCATCCTTACAAGGCGCACGTTCTGGATGATGAACTGCTCGGCAACGTGGATCTCATCGAGTCTTACAACGCCCGCTGCTCGGATGACGATAATGCTCGAGCCGAAAAACTTCGGCTGCTATGGCGCCGGCCTGTTTTTGCGGGAGCGGATGCCCATAGCTCGGCTGAATTGGGGGCCGCGTTCAACGAATTCATGGGAGACCCGCCTGAAAGCGAATCGGAATTTCGCAAACAACTTTTGCACGTGCCGCGCCGATTTCATGCTAAACGGGCTTCTCCGGTTCACAGGCCGTATAGCCAGATGATCAAGGCGGTCAGGACTCGCGATCCACGCTTGTTTCTTTATCAGGCCAAGCGTTTGGCCTTGCTGGTGACTCACGGCAAAAAGCCTTAGGCCGAGTTATGCAATCGAGCGAATCACGAGCGGGAAGCGGACGCGGAACGGCTGTCTCCCAGGAAATACAGCGGCCGCTGCCAAAGCAAACTGCTACGTTGCCGAAAATAACTGTGGAAGCGCGCTATTACGCGCTTAAAGAGCTCGCACGTCGGGCCGGGGTTTCACGGGCTTTCTTCGAGAGCTGGAAAATCGAATCAACAGCCGAGAAGACTGTCGTTTCGTTGGGATCAGAGGTTCACGGCCAGATTGTTTTCGTCCATCAAAACCTGACGGATCCGATTGCGGCCAAGAGTTCGGTTGCGCGTGCTGGTTGGCTAAATCCGTCAGAAGGTTCCGCGCTCTGTGCCGACTTGATCCTGCCATTTTGCGAATCACGCGAAGATGCACGCAAGCCTTTGTATCAATCTTCGGCCCCAAACGCTTCGGTCTCAAACGCTCCGGTCTCAAACGACTCGATCCTAAACAGCGTAACTTGCCGCCTGGATGTGCTCCGCTCAGTGCTCTTCACGCTTTCGCGCACGGAAGAAACCATGAGCGAATCTGTCGACGAACATCAACGCTTCCCAGCTTCGGCAAGCCTGGCGGTGCAACACAATTTTGTCGAGCGGCCCATCCTGGATGAACATGGACTAGCGTTTGAGCAAGCGCTTTTGGCTCTCTGCCCCGGTTGGCGTCCACAGCGGCCCGCCTTTCGCGTCAATCTGACCCACGACATAGACGATATCGGCATGCCATTTGAATTCCGGACGGCTTTCGGCCACAGCTTGAAGCGCCACCGGCCCGCCGGGACCGTTCGTGATTTGCTTTCCACTTGCTCGAGCATCGAACCCGTTGAGCTCCTGCAGGTCCGCAAGCTGGCAGAAATTTCCGCGGCAAGAGGGCTGCACTCGGCCTTTTTCTGGAAGGGTAGTTCGCGGACGCCGCACGATTCCGGTTACGATCCCGGTCATTTCAAGGTGCAGCGTGTTATTGAATCTTTGCGGCAGCGTGGCTTCGAGTTGGGTGTTCATCCGGGTTACCAAACGTTTCGAGACCGCGCTAACCTGGCAAGCGAAGTGGCGCATTTGCGTCAGACTTTGCGGATAAGTTCAGCGGGCGGGCGCCAACATTATCTTCGCTGGTGTCCGGCAACCTGGCTGGACTGGGAAGCCTGTGGGTTGGCCTACGATTCTTCGCTCGGGTACGCGGATCGCTTTGGTTTTCGGGCGGGCACAGCTTTTCCGTACCATCCCTGGTCGTTTGAATACAACAGGGAATTACAGCTTATCGAAATACCTCTGATCCTTATGGATTGCACGCCCGTGAAATATATGCGGCTTGCACTGTCCGAAGGATTGCCACGCATCGCCACACTGATTGGGAGGGTAAAGAGAACAGGCGGTGTGTTTTCGCTGCTCTGGCACAACACTCCGCTCATCGATCCCGAATACGCAGGATGGTACGAGGCAATTCTGGATTTGCTCGCGGGCGTGAAGTCTTTCGATTTAGCTGCTAACTTGCCGGAGTTGTGGTGAACGCAGTGACGCGACTGGCAGAAGGCGACTGATCAGACGGAAGTCAATTATTACCTAAACTGTAGATGCTTTCGCAGCGTATTGGGATTTGCGGGCGCTATCGAGCGCCTGGCGTTTCGACAAATATTGATTGGTGGAGGCGATAAAATCTTCGAAGGACTGCTGAATTCCCGAAGTAATTTCTTGGGCTACCCGCCGATAGCTTCCTTCCATATCCAGATCTGCGAAGGACCAAGTGAGCGGGTGGATGAGCGCATGGATTCGCGATTCCGTTCCAAGCAAATCGTAAAGGCTTCTGCCGCGCCACTTGAAACCACTGTCGGAGACGTAGCAAACGTTGTGCATCAAATCTTCGTTGTATGCGTCGGTGTAAAATTCATTGAGCTTCTTTAGAAACGTGCCGGAGGCCGGGCGGTGCTGCGATACCGAACGGACTTTTATGCGCAGGATATTCTCAAGAGCGGCAACGTCACCCAACACGCCTTCCAACGGATCAATCCCGCGTTGTTCAAAAAAGTCGGTCTCGTAGTGCAATCCCACTTCGCAACCCACGTCGCTGATTCTCTTGAGCTCATCCCAATTTTTAGGGGCGGCGGGATTGTAAAATGGCGAATGCATCAGCACGTAGCAGGATGATCGAACGCCCAGGCTTTGTTCGAGAAGCACCATTTGCAGCGCGTGATATGGCGATGAATCGATGTCATGGCGAAGCAGCAAGAAGTTGTCCAGGTGGCGGGAACCGCTCCGCAATTCCGAGACTGTCGGAAACGAATAGCCCAGCTTTACAGCTTTCTCCAGAGTGTCGCGATACAGCTGCAGCGAAAAATGGTCGCTGCGGACGCTTTCGGAAAGTTCAGCGCTCATAATATTCTGCCCTCAAATCAGTCCGCCGGAATAACGCCACGGTCCCGGCTCAAGGCGAATTCCTCGTTTGCGGAGGAATTCGCGAGTGCTTTCTGTGAACAAGCCGTGGCCCACAATCGTTTTGCCGAGCAAATCCATGAATCTGAAATCTTGGTTCAAATCCAGATTCGCTGTTTCGAAACTCCAGATAACGGACTCATCGGTGGCTTCCGGACGGTAGCCGGAGTCCGAACGGCGATCCATGAAAAGTAGCTGGAATTGCTTACCATTGTGGGCGACCTCGAAACTGGGGACTGGATCCAATGTGAATTCCGAAACCTGGTGCCCTTTGTGTTGGAGCAACTCGCGATACTCCCGCATCATTCCGTGTACCAGCGCGACTTGGCGCTGCCGGTCCAGTGGACGCCTGGCGTCACGAAGCACGCGCGCGGTGACGCCACCTGCCAACTTGCCGGGCGGGATGTTAGACACCACGTTGGAATTCGATAGAACGATGCTGCCCAGGCCGACGCGTACTCCGGCGTAGATGGTGCTTTGCATTCCAATTTGCGAATAATCCTCCAGCACAATACCGGCAAAACGGTTTTCATAGCCTTCCAGAATTGAATGTCCGATATTGTGGGTGACCAATAAAGAACGTTGCGTCAGAAAAACTTCTTTCCCGATAATCACTGGCCGGCAAATATTAATGAAAACCTGATCGCCAATATAGGTCCCGTTGCCGACGATCAAGACGGAGTAGGGGTCGGTGTGGCCGCCGCCGCCGATTTGTATGTCGCTACCGCCATAAACGTTTTCGCCGAAAACGACGGTGCCGCCGCGCACGGAAAGTTTGTTGCGAAAACTGGTTAGCTCTCCGGCAAGAAAGCGTTCGCGACATTCAATGGAGGTCCGGTCGCCAAATCGTACGCGGGCTTCGATCACAATTTGCGGCGCAATTACATACGTTCCGGATCCAAATTCAGCGTCCTTGGCGATCTCCGCGCCATGGTTGCGATATGCCTCACATTTTTCGGCATTGGACAGGCTGGCGAACGCTTGTGGATTGCGCTTGAGCTCCGACAAAAACTCCGGTTCGAGGTTGCCACGATGTACGTCTTTAAATGAGGCGGGCAGCGAGACGCCCTCAACGGAAATGTCGTTCAAGGCAAAATGTACGCTGCCTGGGTTGTTGATTTTAGGCGTGCGTTCCAGGAATTCGCTGACGTCGCGTTCGCGCACCAAGCCGCGACCGGAAAATATCGTGGCAGATAGCCCGTGGGCGCTAAGAAGCTCCAAGGCTTTTTTGCTGAAGCGGGTATCCGCCGGGAGTTCTTCCTTCAAGACGTCTGCGCCAGGATCGTGGCTTTCCGCTCGGGAAGTTGTCGTGTGAAAAGCGGTGGGCTCACCGTTCCTTAAAATGTAACCGACGATTTCGCCGACGCGAAGGTCGGTGCCCGCTTTAGCGCGCTGTTGAATTGTTCCTGAAGCAGCCGCAGCCAGCTCAATCACGGCCTTGCTGGTTTCCACTTCCGCAAGGGTTTGGCCCTCCCGCACCACGTGTCCATCCTCGATCGACCATCTCAAAAGTTTCACTACATCGTCGTTTACGAATTCGTGAGGAATGCGAATGGGCAACGGCTCAGCCATTGCGCACCAGACCGACGATGGCGGCAACAATGGATGCAACGTTTGGCAGTACGCTCAACTCCAGCGGACCAGACGAAGGGATAGGATGTGCGCCGGCCGCCAGCCTCCTACATTTGGTCAAGAGGCCGGGACGAAGTTCGTGAATTTGGGCGATGAGTTCCGCGCCAAGGGCTCCAAAGCTATGACCCTCCTCCACGACCAGCAATCGATGGGTGTGCTCGAGCGATTCGATGACCGGCCAGGGATTCAGGGGATAAAGCTGAATGGGACAAATCATTTCAGCGGGAATTTCCTCGTTGTCGAAAGCCGCCATCAAGGCCTTCTCCACGTGGGGAACCATGCCTCCGTAACAGAACACCGTGGCTTCGGCCACGTTACGAGGCCGCAGCCGGGTGGTTGGATAACCTTCATCGCTGTGCTCCAGCAG
This sequence comes from uncultured Acidobacteriota bacterium, assembly GCA_963732705.1. GTDB lineage: Bacteria > Acidobacteriota > Terriglobia > Acidiferrales > UBA7541 > Acidiferrum. The sequence continues at coordinate 126,772 of CAVTAN010000006.1, forward strand.
AAAACCTTCGGGTACCGCAGAGCCCAGTTTCGCGCTGTAGAGCAATTTGTTTTCAATTACGATCACTGGCCCGTCGATAGTGCTGAACAGTTGATCGTAAACCGCGCCCGGATCGTAGCGTTCGTGAACCGCCAGCATCACGGTATCGGGCAGACCGAAGAAATGTTTTTCGATGGATTGGCTGTGTGTAGGACCATAACCTCGACGCCCGCCCATGGGGGTCCGCACCACCAGCGGCACCCTGACTTGCTCGTTGTACATGAAACGGAATTTGGAAGCGTGATTAATCAACTGGTCGGCGGCAAGTGCCAGGAAATCTCCAAACATGATTTCGCAAACTGGGATGAATCCCCCCATGGCCAACCCATTTCCCATTCCCACGATGGCGGCCTCGGAGATCGGAGTATTTCGAACGCGCCCGGAAAATTCATCGCTCAGACCTTTGGTGACTTTGAATGCCCCACCGTAAGGGGATTCGATATCTTCGCCGATCAGTACGATTCGCGAATCGCTAGCCATGTTTCTTTGCAGGGATTCGCGAATGCTGATTACTCCCCGGTCAGCTGTCGGGGCTGGTTTCGCACCCCAGTGAATTGGGGCGTTTGGTTCTGCGGCGGGCGAAACGGAGGCGAGTGCCGAAAATGGAGCACGCTCCGCTTTTTCCACTGCTTCATCGACAACCCGTTTCGCGCGCGCGCGCATCGCAGTAGCTTCGGTGGGATTGTCTTCCAAAAAAATCCTCAACGGGTCTTTGGCCCAGTGAGCGTCAATTTCAAGACGACTGCGGTCATCGTCGCTTTTGGAATGGGCCGCAAGGCGATACGTATCGATCTTAAGAAATACCGGCCGACCGCTGTTTCGTACTTCATCCACCGATTCGCGCGTCAAGTCGAGCAGCTCTTCAAGTGACCAGGTGCTCGCTTGTTTGGTGGTTATGCCAAAGGCGGCAGCTCGCGCCAGAATCTCGCCAGACAATGTCTGGCTTTGCGACGTGCTTTGCGCGTAACCGTTATTCTCGACCACGATCAGCAGCGGTAAGCTCCATTTACTGGCGATGTTAAGGGTCTCGTAGACTGCCCCTTCGCCTAACGTGCCGTCACCGATGAAGACCACGCCAATGTTGCCAGTCGCTCGAATTTGCTGCGAGAAGGCCAGGCCGGCGGCCACCGGCATAATTCCACCCTGGACGCCATTGCTAAAAAATCCGAGGGCGATATCGCACAGGTGCTGACTTCCACCGCGTCCTCCGCAGACGCCGGTCTGTCGACCCATGATTTCCGCGATCAAGCCATCCACATTTCCGGTGCGTGCCAGGAAGTGGCCGTGGCAGCGGTGATTGCTGAAAATCGTGTCGCCGGCACGGAGCGCCTGAGCTACAGCAATGCCGGTCAGTTCTTGCCCGATGCAGGTATGCACGGTTCCGAATAATTTTCCGGCGGCGAATAAATCAAGCAGCCGTTGCTCAACCTCGCGGATCAGCGCCGCGGAAGCGAACATTTGCACGGTCTGCATCGTCGGTTTTCGGAGCGCAGCTTCCGACATGGGCATATCGCAGCTCCACGGACAGGGGCAAAATTTTAAAAAGGAATTCGGAGCGAGAGTATAGCTGCAGCAGGCGAAGGGGACGTTACGGGAGCATGAAAGCACAATTGCTTTGTTGCGACTTCGCGGTGCCACAGCGCAAGGTTGGCAGAAGCGGGTTCCAGGACCACCTTCGTCGCGTCGCGGAGCAGGTTCTTTCATAAAGATTTAACCAAGCGTTGACTCGAGTCCCTGTACACCCATTCATACTTCGCTGCGTTTGCCGAATCGCTGGGGCACTCCTGAGCTTCCTTTCCAAGGGTACGAATCTGAAAGACGTCGCGATCCTAAACAAGACCACGATGGGCCGCGCGCCCAAGGCAAAAACCCGCGGCTATGCTCTGTTGCTTCTCATTTTCTTTGTGACCGTGCTGATGATCAGTGTGGGAGTCGCGGTGCCGAACGTGATCATTCAAGGACGCCGCGAAAAAGAAAAAGAAATGATCTGGCGCGGCAAACAATATGTCCGCGGCATCCGGCTTTATTATCAGAAGAACGGGCACTTCCCGACGCAACTGGAGGATCTTTACAAACCAAGAACGGGATTGCGGTTCATGCGGCAGCCCTACAAAGATCCAGTAAATACCGCGGACGGCTCATGGCGTCTGATTTCCGTGGCGCCCAATGGCCAACTGATCGGCAGCCTCAAGGAACGACATAACATGTATTTCTTCGGCGCGGTGCCAACGAATCCTGGTTCCGTCCTCGCGCCGCCAGCGACGTCTTCGGCCAGCAATAAAAGTTCGTTTTCTTTTTCATCTCAATTTCAATCCAGCTCACAGCCGTCGTCTGGATTTGGAAGCTTTTCAAGCGGGTCTTCACCCAACCTGCAGAATTCCGCTCTTAGTGATCCGACGACTATGGCTTCGAAGGATGTAGGCGGAAACTCGCACTCAAATGCCTCGAACCAGTTGGGTGCGGCAAACAGCCAGGACGGGGGAATCGGGAGCGCTAAAGGCAACGTGGCGGGCAGCGATTCTGTTCCGCAGGTTCCAGCGCCATCGGATAATCAAAGTGCGGAAGGTTTGCCGGCGGGCAATTCCGCAGCCGACCAAAACGGGCAGAGTTCGGATGCAGGGCCTGCGTCTGCTGCGTCTCCAACGTCTGCTTCATCGTCCCAGACGTCGACTCCGGTTGCCGGGGCCTCGCAAACTTCGAATCCACAAACCAGTTCCGCGCAGCAGCCGGACAGCGGGCCAACCTTCGGGAAAACCATCATTATTGGCGTTGGAAGCAAAATTAATAAAGCCTCCGTTATGCGTTACGACAAGGAAAAGAATTATTTACATTTTGAATTCGTGTGGGACGGCTTGACTGGCACTTCCGGCGCTCCCGCACCATAGAGCTGCGCGCGCGGAAGTTGATTCACGACGGAAAGTAAAAAAGCGTAAAAGAGTTATCGGGAGAAGGCGATGACCTCACAGGCGGCAAGCACAGTAAAGATTGCGAACACGCAGGGCGCGGCTCAGTCATTTGATTTTCTCGATTTGAAGGCGCAATTTTCCACTCTTCGCGAAGAAATATTCTCGGCCATCGCGCGGGTGATGGAGAGCCAGCACTTCATTCTGGGTGCGGAAGTTAAGTCGCTTGAGGAAGAAATCGCCGCCATGGTGGGCGCGGAGCACGCTGTCGGTTGCGCCTCAGGCACTGACGCGCTGATCCTCTCGTTGATGGCGGCAGGCGTCGGTCCGGGTGATGAAGTTATTACTACGCCTTTCAGCTTTATCGCCACTGCCGGGGCCATCGCGCACGTAGGCGCGAAGCCGGTTTTTGTTGACGTCCGTTTGGACACTTACAACATAGATTCCTCGCTGATTGAAGCGGCAATGACTCCAAAAACCCGCGGCATTATTCCCGTTCATCTCTTCGGGCTTCCCGCCGATATGGATGCCATTTTGGCAATCGCCCGCGCACATAGTCTCGTGGTCATTGAAGATGCCGCACAAGCTATCGGGGCCCGTTATGAAGGCCGTATCGCGGGAACCATGGGAGACTTTGGATGTTTCAGTTTTTTTCCCTCCAAAAATCTGGGCGGCAGCGGCGATGGAGGGATGGTGGTCACTAACAACGAGGCTTCGGCGGATCGCTTGCGTATGCTTCGTGTTCATGGCAGCAAGAAAAAATATCATCACGAAATTCTCGGCACGAATAGCCGCCTGGACGCCCTGCAGGCCGCTATTCTGCGCGTAAAGTTGCCGCACCTCAGTAAGTGGGCCGCCGGACGACAAAACCGTGCAGACCGGTATCGCTCGGAATTCGCCGATCGCAATCTTCCGTCACTGGTCACTCCTGCGGATCCCGGCGCTCGATTTCAGCATGTCTACAACCAATTCACTATTCACCACCCGCATCGCGATGGTCTCCGGGAATACCTGAAAGAGAACGGCGTACCCACTGAAATTTATTACCCTCTGTGTCTGCATCTACAGCCGGCGTTCGCGTACCTTGGCCATGGCAGCGGTGATTTTCCTGTGGCCGAAAAACTGAGCGCCGAGGCACTCTCACTTCCGGTTTATCCCGAATTGACCGATGGCCATCAGGATCGCGTAGTCGATTCGATAACCGCGTTCCTGCAGCAGCGCAATCAGGCTTGAGAGTCTAAAGGGGGAACTGCGTTTTATCGGCGGCGTCCCCGGCCGAAGGTATAAACCACTGTAGCGGATACGCGCAAACTGCCCGCGCCTTGCAGCGCGCTGGTGTGATCGAAAAAGGTGGTCCGCAGATAATCCGCCCCGAACCGCAGGGAAAGTCTGGGCGAGATGCGGTGTTCCACACCGGCCCCAGCCGACCACGCCGGTCGAATGACGTAGCCGGAGAAAAATGTGCCGTTCTGATTAAAATTAATCCCGTTCAGGCGCGCCGCCCCAAACAATGCACGGGTAAAGACCGTGCTTCGGCGCCGGCGAACGAAGTAAAAAACAGGACCGCCTAAACCGGACAGCACGTCATTGTGATGACCGGTGCCGAATACTTCATGCGAGCGAGCATAACTTAGGTCCGCGGCCAATCCGATTCGTGGCAGCAGATCCATGGTGGTAGTCGCTTCCGGGCCAAACATGTTGACTTTGCCGGAACCGGGCACCTGCATTCCAATATCCGTGTATCCAACCGCGAAATCAAAGGCCGACGATCGGCCCGCTGCCAGCGGCATTTGGCAGGGCGCCTGCGGCGCCAGTAGCAACAGCAACCCAAAGTGAATGAGCACCCACAAGACTCGCGGTGAAAACACGTGCACTCCTTCGCGTGAACGCTAATTGCGCTTTACGCTCAACCGTCAATTCGGCAATAAATGCGGGATTTTTCCGGTTGCGGGGGTACAGGAATTACCGCGCCTTCGACGAGCGCAGTCTACGACGGAGTTGGATGTTGGATATTACTGGCGCATGTTCATTCCGTCACGACTGCTTTAAATTTGTACTGGAGTGTACTGAGAGGCCGGGCAAAATACGTTGGAAGAATTTCGCTCAAGAGGGCGTATTCAGGATGGAATTGGACAATATTGGAGATATTGGGAAATGGCGGCGCTGTACCGGCAGTCGCTTAGTTGGGTATAATCAACAAGCTAGAGGAATGAGCGGGCGTCGTACAATGGCAGTATAGAAGCTTCCCAAGCTTCGGACACGGGTTCGATTCCCGTCGCCCGCTCCAAATTCAGCTCGGGTAAGGCCTGGCGGCCTGCGACATTCTGCCCTGACGTCACCAATCTGATGCTGACTGAGATCGTTGCACGCCGCGTAAGACCTGCGATCGGGACTGTTTCACCCGCCGCAGATTTCGCTCTAACGTTGTTGCGAGTTATGACGCCACACCCACGCTTGGGTTAGGCGGGACGGCAACCGGCGCGCGAAGGTCAGTGCCGTCGAGACCGGGGCGAATTTTCGATTTGAGAATAATAATATGGCGAGGATTGAAGTCCGAAGCGGCGCTGCCGATAAGTGTCTTGACGGGTAGTGCGCCGGAAGAACGGCGATACGCTGCGGCGGAGGCAAACTTTGCCCGCGGCAAATGTATCCGTTCGGAACAGAATCCCGAGTTGGGCCAGAGCCTTCAAATTCCATTCCCGTAACTCCAATCCTTGGCGACAAATTCCACTGACATCTTTGGTATTACGCTCGCAGAGGAAAGAGCTGCGTGCCGACCGGCAAATTTATCCAACGGTCGTATCGCAGAAGTTATTTCAAAAAACATTTCACATGTAAACGCAGAAGAGCTTCGCGCATTGTCAGGCGAGGTTATGTTGGCAAAGGGGACGTCCATGGGTGCCGCGGCTGCGCAGACTTGCCAACCCGCTCGGAATCGACTGTTGATTGCGAGCGCTGATCCGCTATTTCGAAAACTGCTCATCAAGAAAGCGATGTACGCCGACGCGCACTACGAGGAGGCCGTTGGAGGGGCGCATGCGCTGGCCAAGCTTCGGGACATGGAATGCGATCACGTTTTACTGGACCGCTATCTTCCCGATCTGGATTCGGCAGAACTGGCCACCATCATTCAAAAGCAGTACCCGGCTGTTCAGGTGCGCTTTGTGGACGCCGACAGCCTGGCGGAAGAGATAGAGAAGCCGGCAGCCGCAGTGGAGAAGTGCGGCACGGTGACGGAAAGCGAAATTAGCGTTGCGGGCGAACACGAAACGGCGCGCGTCACGCCGTTTCTTGCGCCAGAAGAACCGTTGAGCGGAATGATCGGTTCCAGCCGAGCGATGCAGAAGGTGTACCGGCTGGCCCGCCTGGTGGCGAAGCGGGACACGGCGGTGTTGATCACGGGAGAGACGGGCACGGGGAAAGAGCTGGTAGCGGAAGCGATACATCAACTAAGTCCGCGATCGCGGCATGCTTTTGTGGTCATTAATTGCGCGGCAATTCCCGAGGCGCTCTTCGAAGCCGAACTATTCGGGCACGCGCGCGGGGCATTTACGGGCGCGTGCCAGTCACGGCTGGGGCGGATACACATGGCCCAGGGTGGAACATTGTTTCTGGATGAGATCGGGGAACTGCCGTTGAGCATGCAGGTCAAGCTGCTGCGTTTTCTGCAGAACGGAGAAGTGCAACGGCTGGGCAGTTCCGACCTGTACCGGGTAGACGTGCGGGTCATCTGCGCGACGAACGTGCGGTTGGGGGAATTGGTACAGGCCAAACAATTTCGCGAAGATTTGTTTTATCGCATGGCCGTTTTTCCCATCGCGGTGCCGCCGCTGCGAGAGCGGCAAGAAGACGTAAGCGCCCTAGCCCGGCATTTTTTGGCCAAGTTGTGCGCGGACATTCGAGTCACAGAGAAAACTCTTTCCGCCGGCACCTTGGAATTTCTGCAGAAATCTAACTGGGCGGGAAATATTCGGGAGCTGCAACACGTCATGGAGCGAGCCTTCATTTTGTCCGGGAACGAGTTGCAAATTCCGCTGGAATGCTTCACCGAACGCACCGGGTTGCACGATGCAGATGAGAACTAGCAGCGAAGCGGGCCCAACGAAAGCGAATACCCAAGCGGGCCAAGGGAAAGCCACAAGGCACGCGAGCCCTACGGCAGGGGTGGTGAAGAAATGCGCCGCCGGGGGCAAAGCGCCCAGGGGCGTGGGCGTCCGGCAACGCCCGCGCAAGGATAACCGGGAGATAGAGCGGAGCACGGCGCAACTGAGCCTGACCCGAGCGTTCACTACGTTTACGCAGGCGGCCAGCTCGCTGGAAACGTCGTACACGCAACTACAGGGAGAGGTGGTGCGACTGCATCAGGAATTGCGAAAGACCAACGCGGAGCTGGAGAAAACGCTGGAAGAAAATTCCCGGGTGCGCGCGTATCTTTCGCGAGTGCTGGAGAGCCTGCCGTGCGGGATTCTGGTGATGAACGCGCGAGCGCAGACGCAGATCATAAATCCGGAAGCGCGGCGTTTGCTGGGGGTGTCCGGGGATTGGGCGCCAGACCAGCAGAATCCTCTGCCAGCAGCGTTGCAGAAGCTCCTGGATCGGGTGCCGGCCCATAGCTTTTTTTCGGAACAGGAGTGGCTGGCGTCGGAAACTCCGTGTAATCGGTCTATCGGCATTTTGCGTGCAAACGTGAGCGAAGCAAGCGAGCAGCCCGGCGATACCATCTGGATCGTGCGGGATATTACCGAACAACGGCGGCTGGCTTCGGAGCGGGAAAGCGCGCAACGATCGAGGGCATTGGCGGAGGTTGCGGCGGTGCTGGCGCACGAAATCCGCAATCCGCTGGGGAGTATGGAATTGTTCGCCGGACTGCTGGCGGACGCGACGGCGCAGATGCCGGAAACGCGGCAGTGGGTCAACCATCTGCAGGCTGGACTGCGAGCGCTGTCGTCCACGCAGTAGTGAAGAGGCCAGTTGCATTCCGCTCAACGTTACAGCGCTGGAGCGCTCTTCTTCGTGACTGGAAAGCCTCTCAAGCATCTTGTACGCTTCGCGAGCCGCTTCCAGCAGCGGAACAAACAGTACATCGGGCTCACCGAACGTTCTGGTATAAAGAATCTGCGGGAAGCCAACAATTTCAATGCCTGCCGCGCCGCCGGTGGCATTTTTTTCCGCCCGGCTGGCGCTTCCTGCAGGTCGTGGGGCTCCGCTCTTAGTACCCATTGGCCAGCACGCCCCTTTTGACTGGATTCCCGAAGGCCATCGAGTCTTGGGCGCCTCCTCGCGACCGTAGATATGCCAAAGCCATTGGGGGCTTACTTTCCTCTCAGTTTTCTCCGTCGTCGTAGACTGCAAGAAGATGGCCCAATCACAGATTGAGGGCGATGGCGTTTTATTTCCATTCGCGCGCTTCGAGGCTTTTGCCCGGAATGAAACACGGTGCCGAAAGGATGAATGGCGAGACGATGCCAGCGTTTCTCATTATCGTCGCACCACGAACATCCTTGAACAGGTATCCGCAACGGCACTTGCAGCCTAACCGGTTTGCTGCCCAAGGCATCGAATAGCCACGTAGCCCACCCTAGAAAAGACAGGATCAGGTGAAACTCTTTACTCCGTTTCGCATAAGGGAAATCGAACTCAAGAATCGGATCGTAGTCTCCCCGATGTGCCAGTACTCGGCTAAAGACGGCCACCCACAACCTTGGCATTTGGTGCACCTGGGAAGCAGGGCCGTGGGTGGGGCTGGTTTGGTGTTCACCGAAGCAACAGCGGTTGAGGAACGCGGTCGCATTTCCCTCGGAGACACGGGAATTTACAACGATAGCCACGTCGAATCCTGGGAACCGATCGCTGAATTCATACGCTCCGCTGGCGCGGTTCCCGGCATGCAGTTGGCCCACGCTGGACGCAAAGCCAGCACCGACACGCCATGGCGTGGCGGGAAACCAGTATCGCTTGCTGACGGTGGCTGGCTGCCGGTCGCTCCAAGCGCTATCCCATTCGACGTCGGTTACGCGACCCCCCAAGCCATGTCGCTGGCGGATGTGGATGCCGTCGTCATGGCCTTCCGACGCTCGACGGAGCGGGCCTTGGCAGCCGGGTTTGAAGTAGTCGAGATACACGGTGCACACGGCTATCTCCTACATCAGTTTTTGTCACCGCTTTCTAACCGGCGCGATGATGAATACGGCGGGTCGCTGGAAAATCGAATGCGACTGGCATTGCGGGTGAGTGCGGCAGTTCGCGAAGCCTGGCCAGCCCATCTACCATTGTTCTTTCGAGTGTCTGCTACCGATTGGCAGGAGGGAGGTTGGGATCTGGACCAAACCGTGGAGCTTGCCCGACGCCTGAAATCAAAAGGCGTCGATCTTGTGGATGTTTCCAGCGGCGGCAGTGTCCCCCACCCGAAAATTCCCATGGGCCCTGGTTACCAGGTTCCTTTCGCGGCGGCGATTCGGGCTCAAGCCGGTATCGCCACTGCTGCCGTGGGAATGATCACCGGTTCAGCGCAGGCGGAAACGATATTGGCTACCGATCAGGCCGACCTTGTTGTGCTGGCGCGGGAAATGCTACGCGACCCTTATTGGCCCCGGCGAGCCGCTGAAGAAATGGACACCAAGTTGGCTCCCCCTGCGCAGTACCAGCGGGCCTGGTAACTATTGGGTGCTGGAAATTATTGAAAACCCCTCTGAGGGGACACTGGTTCTAACCGTTCGAGTTCAACCTCGCGCCAGTAACAACGAAATCGCAGGTGAAATGGCTGGGGCTCTAAAAATTCGCCTCCAGGCACCGGCAGTCGAGGATCGCGCCACGAAGCGCTGATCGAATTTCTCGCGGAACTTTTGAAAATCCCCAAGTCCGCTGTTAGACTCCTCAGCGGTCACCGCAGCCGCCTCAAGCGTCTTGAGATTCGCGGTGTCGCAAAGAAGCGCATCGAACAATTGATTCTGGAGGACGCCTAGTTTTTCAAGCGCGCCCGGTCGGGTTTAAAGTGCAATGACCCTAGATATTGAGGAAATCCAAAGCGACTTGCGAGCAGCGGACCTCGATGGTTGGCTTTTTTACGATTTTCGCGGCCGCGATCCCATCGCACAGCGTATTTTGAAATTGCCCGAAGGGATGCGCACTCGCCGCTGGTTTTATTTTGTTCCGGCGAAGGGAAAGCCCAAAAAACTAGTACACCAAATCGAGACCCAATCCTTGGCCAGTCTACCCGGTGAAACGCTCTATTTCGCGGGACTCGAGCAGTTGCAAAAAAATCTGGCTAAGATCCTTCGCGGTGCCAAAAAAATTGCCATGCAGTACTCCCCTAACAACGCCATCCCGTACGTGTCCATGGTGGATGCAGGCACCCTGGAGATGGTTCGCGGCGCAGGGCCCAAAGTCGTCAGTTCCGCCGATTTAGTGCAAAAATACGAAGCTTGCTGGACCCCCGAGCAACTGCGCTCTCACCAATTCGCCGGCAAGGAAATCGATCGTATTATGAGGGGCGCATTCGAACGCGCTGCAGATAGTGTTCGGCAGCGGCTGGCTATCACCGAATACGATTTGAAACAGTGGATTTTAAAGGAATTTGAAGCCGTCGGGCTGCAAGCTGACGATGGTCCGGATGTCGCGGTGGGGGCCCACGCTAGCGATCCTCACTATGGCCCAACGCCCGAGAGCGCTTCGCCCATTCGCGAAGGGGATTTGCTGTTACTGGACGTGTGGGGAAAACAAAAGCTGGCCGGCAGCGTGTATTACGATGTGACCTGGATTGGCTACCTTGGCGCCAAAGTTCCAGAAAAATACGCAAAGGTTTTTCGCGCGGTCCGGGGCGCTCGCGATAAAGCGGTCGAGCTGATTCTTTCCAGCGTTGCGGCCGGTAAGCCACTACAGGGCTGGCAGGTGGACAAGGCCGCTCGTTCGGTCATCGAAAAGGCTGGCTACGGAAAATATTTTTTTCATCGCACGGGCCACAACATCGGCGAGGTCATCCACGGCACCGGCGTGAACATGGATGGGCTGGAGACCCACGATGTCCGGCGCCTCATTCCACGCACATGCACTTCCGTGGAACCGGGAATTTACTTGCCTGAGTTCGGGATTCGCAGTGAAGTGAATGTGTACGTCGGTGAACGAGAGGCCCATGTTACCGGGGCGATTCAGAAAGATATTTTGCCCCTTTTGGCCTGACAGAACATTACAAACCTAATGAGAACTCATCCGTGTCGGAACAAAACTCAATAACGGAAACCGGCGAGCTTTCCGCTAGTTCGTTACCGCGAAATTCTACCTATCCAAAGCGCGAGCTGCTCGCGCTTGCGGTGGCAATTGCCGGCTGGTTGCTTCCGGGACTGGGTCACGCCTTATTAAAGATGTGGGGCCGAGCCGCGGCGTTTTTTTGTGGCGTTGCTTTGCTGGTCATCGTGGGCGCAGGGATGCGCGGCAACATTTTCGCTCCTAACGGAGACGATGCATTCGCCAAACTTGGCTACGTTGCGGATTTAGGTGCCGGTAGCTTTTACTTTGTGGCGAAATCGATGGAGGCCCAGGGATCGGACGTATCGCGCGCCACTGGCGATTACGGTACGCGCTTGCTGGCAACTGCGGGAGTTTTGAATCTGTTAGCGGCACTGCATGCTTATGAAGCCATGCGAGGGCGCAAAGCGTGACCGCCGCCCCGGAATTCCAGCTTTCTCATTTGCAGGCCATGGTACTTTTCGCGCTGGTCATTTCCGTGGCCTTCGGTTTTCTCAGTCGCCGCAGCACGTATAAGCGCGCCAAGTACATCGTGTGGGCCTTATTCGTTTTCCTTGCGGTGGGCATTGGCATCGGCTGGGTAATGTACCCTTTTTCGCGCTGACACTACCAGATCAGTCTATGAGAGGAATGGGGCAGGGAAGCAAAATCTGGAGCCGAGGGCGAGAGTTGAACTCGCGACCTGCCGATTACGAATCGGCTGCTCTACCACTGAGCTACCTCGGCGTGTGTAACGACAATAACATCCGCTGAAAAAAACTGTCAATTTAACGCTGTTCCCGTGTTTCGAGCGCTGGCAGCAGGGAGCGCGCCTCAAGCCCCGAAAGCAATTGCATACGTAAAACGACGAGGATTCAAATGCTCGGCGACTTTTTCTTTCGAACGCGAACCCGCCTGCGATCCTCTGGGCGTCTGGTTATGTGCAGGATAACGGCGCGGTGCCGGCGATAGGATTTGATCCCAGCTAACAACGCGGCCAAACCGATGGCCACCAGGACCGCTCCGGCCACCACCACCAGCGGGGAACTGTTCAGCGGGTCGCCCGTAACTTCGTTAGCGGCGATATAAGTTCCGGCTACTAGGCAAACGCCGGATAACAGGAATAAGCCCGTAAATGCTTTGTCGATTCTAGGCATTGCGGTCAGAACGACCGGGAGTGACGAAGGGTATCGTCAAAATCCTCGCGGATCGCCTGGCATAATTCTTCCACGGGCAGGGACTTGCGTCGGGGATTTATTTTTCGCACCGTAACGCTTCCTACAAGTCGCCCGAGCACATCGAATTCCTGCGCCCGTTGACCGGTGTCCAGAAAATTAGTCGCGTAGGTATTGGCCACCAACGCCATCATGGCGTTTTTCCGGGAAATGGGTTCGATAGTTGCATCGGCCGCAGTTTCAGGATCTCCGAGAATATATATCGCTCCGACCGGCAAGGGCTGCGCCTCGAACCGGGCTTCCTTTTCTCGTCCCAAGGGCAGAGCACGCTTTTCCCAGTCGGGTATGATCGGCGGAAGGGCATTCGGCGAACCGTAAAGCATCTTCACCGCTTCCGGCCACAAATTCACACGCGGGTAAGCCGGCAGCACCAAAAATTTCCCCTGCTCTTCGCGCAAAGCGGCAATGTCATCCGCTAATATTGCGCAACCGATTTTCGCAAACGCGGCGGCGGTCGTTGACTTTCCAGCGCCCTCGGGGCCAACAAAAACTACGGCATGTTTGCTAATCGCGGCTACGCTGGCGTGCAGACACACAACCTTGCGTAGGCGCAGCAATACTCCCATGACCGGGCCTACCAAATAACTCAACACGTTCTCGAGACTCGATTTTTCGGGCCACTGGGCCCACACGCGCCCCGCTTTGTGGTCGATCCAAAACTCCGTCCCGTCCGCATAGTTCATGCGCAGGAAGGCTTCAGGCTCAATTGTCCAAATGCTAAGACTTGGCTGCCCGGAAGCAGTCAAAAGAGGGCTGGCGTAGCGCAGCACCTCTTCGTGGTGTTCACTTGAAATGGGCGGCAGAGTTCCGAGTGTTAGCTGAACATCAGGGATACTCGGTGGCGTCGGGCTTGGCGCCATACTGGGAACTGCGAGGTTGCTGCAAACTTCTAAACCGTAAATTTTATAATGGAACTTCGTATCGGGATCGGCCAGCCTTACAAAGAATTCTTGAGCCAAGTACGTTATGGTCTATGCAGAGCGTTTGATTCGTTCGAGCCATCGTGGAACGGCACGGAGGCTAGGTAACGGAGGTATGGTCTCTTGGGGATGTGCCCCCATCGGGTTGACCACGGGTGGCGACCACCTTCGTGAGGTCGCGCACTTTACCGTACGCTACGAAAGTCGGTTCCGAGTAGGGTTTTTGCGGTTTCTTGGGATCGCGATCAGCCATTAGCCAGTCTCCGAGGAAGCTGCAATTCACCTAATACCCTGGAGCCAGGAATCAAGGTAAAGAGGTCTAAGTTGCTCAGGGGTCATCGTACCACGAATGGTGCCGATCATCGACGGATTCACAAACTCAAGAATTTGACCGCTTAAATGGCGCTGAGTTTTTCCTGTACTTCCTTTGCTTTGCTCGATTTTAAGTTTTACCGCCACAGGATCGGCGCTCAACGGAGTTTTTCGCCGCAGTCGGATGGCGTCCGGGAGTTTCCTCTCGAGGGCGTCACGCACAATTCTTTTCTGGTACGCCCAAGGGAATGTGGGGATGGCCAGGAGAAAATTTACCATTCGAAGATCCAGGAATGGAAATCGCACTTCCACCAGAGCCCGCGTAATTCCAGGGTCAATCTGTTCAAACATATTGGTCCATTGTGGCAGGAACATGGACGCGTGGGCCTTGGGCCGCGCCTGGTGCCGTTTCTCGGGGAACGCCAATTTGCTGCACTCCCTCCAGCGTTCCAGGAGGTGTGCTCTTTTCGCAAACGCGGGTGAAATCCATGGAGGAAATGAAAACGGGCCTGTCGAGGGCCCAACAAAGGTCCTTACCCGGCTGGCTATTCCTCTCCAGGGGAAAGGCCTGATCCAAAGAAAAGAAGCTGTTTCTGCCGTCAGTCGTCCCCAGTTTTTGGTTCGCCGCAACTCCTCCAAGTACGGCCACATCTGAAAAAACATAAGATTGTCCGAACCTTCCCCGGATAGGGCCACTCTACACTCCGAGGCTATGGTTCCAAATTGCTCAAACAAGCCCGCCGAAAGTGCGATTATCGATAGGTTCCGGAAAGCGGTGCTGCTGCGAATCCCACTTTTCAAACAACTCGATCTGGTCGAGAGAGCGATACAGGTTGGGAAGGCCTAAATGCTTTGCTAACACCCGCGCTTGCGCTCCCTCATCGCTTTCAAAAAGGCGATCGTAACCGACGGTGTAGGTGCGGACCTCAGGGATCTTCCCACCGGCATCGGAAACATCTTTCGCTGCCACGGCGACTGCTCCCGAGTCCAGCCCACCGCTCAGCAAAATCCCAACCGGCCTGGAGGCCCCGCGCGCCAAACCCATGCGGTCCGCCACCGCTACATGGAGTATTTCGTTGAAGTGCTCAACATATTCTTGGTCGCGAGAATATCGAATCCGCTGGTCGGTCGGCGGCTGCCAATAGCACCGGGTCTGCAATCCAGTGCGCGAAACCAGCAACGAATGGGCTGGTGGCAAGCGTTGTATGTCGCGGAATGCCGTGGTGCCCTTGTCATAGTTCAAACCGAACAGCAGGAAATCCCCGATGGCTTGTTCGTTCAGCTCTGTGGTCACGGCTGGATGCTGTCGCAAGCAATCCAAGGTGTTGCTGAACAGCAATACCTCTCCTAACAAGCTGTAATAGAAAGGTTTAATGCCGAATTGGTCGCGCGCGCAAAACAGCGTGCCCGCACGGGAATCCCAGATGCCGAACGCAAAATCGCCGCGAAAGTGCTCAACGCATCCCGGCCCCCAAGCCGTGTAGGCCTCCAAAACGAGCATGAAATCGGAAGGGCATTTGCCAGGGTGCCTGCCCGCCCTTTCAAGTTCGGTTATCAGGTCTCCGATTGAATCGAGGCGCAGGTCTGCGGTAATCGCGAGGTTGTCCAAATGGACAATTTGAAGATCGGGATCGACCGGTCGGCTGGCAGTGTGTAGCAGGGCGTGGCCAAAGGCTACAGGCCTCTCGACCCAGATTTGCTCCCCGTCAGGGCCTCGATAGCTGAGGAACTGCGTCATGCTCCGAATGAGCCCAGGCTCAACTTCGCCACCGTCCCGACGAAAAATGCCCACGATACCGCTCAGAGACGCCCCCAGTCTCTTTACTATAGCAGTCTCCGGCAAGGGACCAAGCGAACCGGCCAAACAGCCAGCGCGAAAATATTCGTCCATTATGCGAAGAAATGTTCCATGGGTGTGTCGTAAGCGTGTCTACATGATTTATAAAGCTAGCATTATCAATCGGTTACAAAAGGAGGATTTTGCCGCTGCGGTTGTTAAATTGCTCTAAAAGACTGCGGAGGTAGACCGTGAAACATATATATCGCGCTATTTTTCTCATGTCCGCACTGCTGGTGATGAGTGCCGGCAGAGCTTCAGCTGACACGCTTTTGACCTATACCTTTACGGGGGCCACGTCGGCCACGTTTGAGTTGCCCGTGAATCCAACCGTTACCAACGGCATGTTAGGTGTCGCATTCGAAGTTACTCCCATTAACTTGATGATTAACGGAGTGGCTTCGAACGACTTCTTGGTATTTTACAATGCCGCCTTTGGTGGTGCTTTCGGTGCGTTCTCTAGCGGCAGCAGCTTCGACCTCAGCTTGGCAGGACCCCAGCTGTACTCCGGCCCCGAGACCTCCCCAACTATGTTGACGATCGCCACAGGCATGCCCCTCACGAATTTCATGGGCGGAACGCCCGCGGGCACGATCACCACTGGCACCCCGACGGGCACGCCGGAGCCCTCTGGATTGGCGCTTTTGGCCGCCGGATTACTGGCCTTGTCGGCAGCATTTTTCGTCTCGAAGCGATCGAACGCGTTTTCAGCAGCAGCGTAACGATCAGGACGTCTAACCTGTTTTGATGGCGGCGCGTCGTATAACTGACGCGCCGCTATTTTTTTGCCTGTTCAAGTTTAGAGAATGATTCGTCAAACGCTGCATAGTGCTCGTGAATATCGTCATTTTCGGAGACCGGAATGCCACCGTTTTCCACCCATGCGTGAGCCTCAAAGCTACCTTCGCTTGTTCGAGTACCGATCCTTATGTTTGTTTCGATACCTTGGCGGGCCAGCAGAAACCAAAGCACCAACGATCTGGTTAGGCAACTAGGATTGCCGAGGCCCCGATAAGCGGCCGACCTGAGCATCCGCGCCGTCAATGCCACCTGAATGGTCTTTTGCTCGAGAGTTACGCTCGAACTCTTCGCGGCGCGTCGCGGGATGCGATTTTTCAGACTCTGTTGGGTGGCTCGGAAACCACGGAGGCGCAAACTGAGGGAAACCGAGGGCAAGAGCAGTGCGGCCCGTAGAAACAGCCCGCGTGCGCCAGGTTCTAAAGCTCTAAATCGCCGGAACGGTTCCCACATCGGAAGGTGTCACAGTTAGCAGTCCATTATCAGCAAGTTTTTCCATCAGGTCGCTGAGGTTTTGCTGAAGCATCTCTGCTTGCACGTCGTACTCATCAAGAAGTTGCTTGAAAGCCGCTTCGATTGTCTCGGCGCCGGTGGTCAATTGCCACATACGAGTGCCAGTCTCATCCAGACCGAAGTAACGCTCTGTGTCCAGATTTAGCAACACAGCTTCCTTGTCTAGAAAGCGAACCAGGACATGGGAAGGTACGCTGACTTTGGACCTGAACGAAATCATCGCTGCTCCATGCCTGAATTCTGCGGCAATCAGGAAGCCAGGTTTAATTGTATCGAATTGTAACGGCATGTGGCAGGCCAGACATGCCTTGCTTGGAAGGCGAGACGTTTTCCTGATGAGACGCAGGCTACATTTTGCTGACTATTTTTTGCGCCAGGCCTTTTTCCATATCGCGCATGTCAGCAATATTATCAGCCATGCTGCGACTCCCGAGATTTCTACTTAATAATTCGGCCGGCAGCATGATGCGGAATCCATCGTCACCGCGCCGTACCGACAGCATCCCATTCTGAAAATAGGCTTCGTCACCGACGCCGGTCACCGACTGCATCTCGGTGCCGGGCCCCATCGTCGCCAACTTGCTTCCCACTTTTGTTCCGGTCATGAGCATTTGCCCGTTACCCCACTCAAATTCCACAAACGCCCCCGCTCCGGTGCCATCGGCAGACGCGAAATTGCAGGTGTGTTGTTCGATGTGGGCTTCCGTGATGGCGATTCCAGTCGCAGTTGCGACGTCCGCAGGTGTGATAAACGAGCAAGGATCGCGCTGTGATCCGGCACTGGATGTTCTTGCGCGTGCGCGACCGCCCTCAGGAATTTCGATACCGTAGCTTTTTGCCACCGCCGCCGCTCTGTTTTTAGCCCAATACGCGGCATACGTTAGGGCGCCAATGAAACATACGAAAAGCACGACGCAGATCATCAGAACCGTAAGCAGCGTATTGCTGGATTTCTTCGTGACCACGGCGCCCGGCGGGACGGCCACAACTCCAGGCCCCGAGGCAGCTGCCGGCCATGGAGTGGCTGCCGAAGGTATCACTGGCGCGGCCGCGCCTGACTCAGCTCCGCAGAATCGGCAGAACCTCGCTCCGCCTTCCAGTTCTTTGCCACAACTGCCGCAAAATGCCGCCATTGTTTTTTTCCTTCAACGACTCAGTGGAATGGATGCTCCGTCTCGATGTGTGCATGGTACGTCATTTCGGATCAGTAAATCGATGAAAGTGGGTTTCGAAGAGACATACCAACTAAAACGCAGTCAAGACGCGTAGCGCGGTCTAACCTCGTCGCTTCCGGCTATAGCAATAAATCCTCAATCGTGCTGAGCAACAAAATCTAACCATGAATCAAGTCCATTCAGCGATGTGGACCAGAAATCAATCCTTATCGAAAGCAGCGGGGTAGACCCGATGGCGAGACTCCGGCATCGGAGTGTCGCCTTTGCGGTCGCGCCAGAGTATGGAGTTCAAGACTTTGTTGTTTGCTTCGTCGGCGTGCCGCCAGTCCATCGCAGCTGATTCTTTGGCGCCTGGCGCACGTCCGGTATTTGTTTTGAAGAGCAGGCCGTTGCGAAGATTGCTGTCGTCGGCGTCAAACGGTGGCTGATTCGCGGTTCCCGAAAAGAGGGACGACATCACCGGAGCGTAAGCGTCGTTGTGATTCATCGGCGGTAATCCCAGCAGCGTCTCCATGGTGCGAATAAAACTCACGGTAGTGAAAAAATCATGCTCCACATGGGGATTCTCGACGCTACCCGGCGCGTACTTGCTGACGATCAATGCGATGCTGCGATGGGCGTCCACATGGTCGGCGCCGTCCTGGGCATCGTCTTCCACCACGAAAATTGCGGTATCGTCCCAATACGAGCTATGCGATATCGCTTCGACAACCCGCCCCACGGCGAGATCGTTATCCGCCACGGATGCGGACGGGGTTGGAAATCCAGGTCGCGTACCGCTGGTGTGGTCATTCGGTAAGCGCAGCAGTACGTAGTTCGGTAATTCTTGCGCTTTATTTTTTTCTTTTCGCGCGCGCACAAAGCTCTCGAACTCACGCAGAAATTCATCCACCCGCAGTTGATCTGGATAATCGATCTTGAAGTCGGCAAAGCGCGGATCAAAGTGCCCACGCAGCTCCGGCTTGGTCGCCACATTTCTTCGCAATACCGGGATGGCCCACGGATAAGGACTCGGGGCACCCTTAGGTTCGCCGGCAGCGGACAAGAGTGGTTGCCCATGCTTGATGGAGTTCACCCCGCAAACGCCGCCGTTGTCCGATGGCGTCCCCTCTTTCGGAGAGGCTTCCGAGGTGGATTTGTCTCCGCACCACTCACTCGCCACGAATTCCCCGTAGTGCCGGTAGCTCAATTTATGGCGAGCAACGTTGCCCCACAAATATCCAGTACTTGGCTCATTTACGTCCGGTTCATCATGCTCCAGAGGAGATTCGTCCGCGACCATGCCTTCAAAGTCGTAAGTGCGCTCGCTGCTTCGATACGCTATCTGCCAGGTCTTCTCGTTGTAATCGCTGGAAATTGCCGCCGTGGACCACATGTGTCCATCGCCAGAAACTTCTCCGGAATCGTAAAAATTATCAAGCACGCCAAACTGCAAGGCCAGTTTGTGCTGATTGGGAGTAATGTCGGCGCCGTAAAGTGTGAGGGAAGGATCGCCATTGGCAACTTTAAGATCGCCAAAAATCTGATCGTAGGTGCGATTTTCCTTAATGATGTAGATCACGTGCTGAATGGGATTGTGGCCGCCAGCGAAAGGCAAGGCTGCAGGATCGGCAAGCAATTGCATTTGTTCCTGCGCGGTGCGCGTGAAGGCCGGCAAATTCTTCTCAATGTCGTCCAGGCTCAGCCTGGCTACAGAACCGTGCAGCAGAGTCGGGATGTATGGATGAAGCCGCTTACGCTTGGAAGTCTGAACAGTGACGCCGCCGCCATTCGGCCCAGTGCTTAATCCTTTGCCGGTCGCGATCAGCAGATCGTTTCCGGCGACCGCCACCGCCAACGTGTACCACTCAGTGGGAATGAACCCAAGCGCATTGATCGGTGCAGTGATCGCCTGGCGGGAATTCTCTAACCCTTCCGTAGTAAACACCGCCACAGAATCAGTAGCAGCGCTTGCCGCGAATAGCCGTTTTCCATCTTTGCTGAGTGCGAGCCCGTCGGTTTCGTTCCCTGAAAATTCCTGCCTGGGAAGACGTGTCGAGAAGTACGCTTCCGGTTTGCCCGTGCTCGTGTTTATCGCCGCCACGGAGTCCGCGTTCGCCAAAGCCACGTATAAAATTCGCTCGTCGGGAGACAAGATCATCGCCGTGGGATGAGAACCTGGAGCGGTCGCCAATTTTGGTAAGAGCAGGGGAATGCGCCGGACCACTGATTTTCGTTCGAGATTTAATTCCGCAACTTGAGAAGTATTCCACAAACTGCACCACGCCCGGCGTCCGTCGCGCGTCGCCACTACCGTGTAGGGAAAGGCCGAAGGCAGGAATCGATGGGTGCTCAAATCGAAATGAGCAATCTCGTTCCCGGATTCGGGATCCAGGAGCACTACGTTGTCGGCAAGATTGTTGGCCACCAAAAGCATGTCACCGTGCCCGCCCTGCCCGGAAACAACTGCCAATCCAGCCGGATAGGGAATTGCGCCCCCCTTCCGTGGCTTTCCTAATCCGCGTGCGACATGCGTGCCGGAGGGCACCGGCTGCAGCGGAATTTTAAGGAAGCGATCGCTAACGAGTTTTCCCTGTTCAAATCGATATACCGCGACGCCGTTCCCGGTGTTGGGTGCATGCTCGCCTTCGGGATCGTCAAGGGAACCCATGGACGCGTACAGGTGGCTGCTATCGGAGCTAAAACCTAATCCGATGAAATAGCTTTGATGGGCTTCTTCCGAAAGCCGGTCATCGGGAAAATCGGTGACTTGATTGGTCTGCAGATCCACAATCGCGATCGATTGTCTGCCACCTGATTCTGCCGAGCCGAATCCATTGTTCAGCAAAGCGGCGTACCGGCCATCGGGACTCAGCGCGATGGTTTCCGGGAAGCCGTTGGTCCGTTGAGGCCCACCAGGCGTCGGCCTGATGACGGTTTTGCTGCTCGGCAGACGCGCCTGTTCGTGCTCCTGACTCGCAGCGAGCCCAAACACAAAAAACTGACAGATCAGCACGACCAGAATTCTTTTTCCGGCACGCAAATTTAGCCTCCGCAAACCGCTTTGGGGCGGCCCAAGCGAAATGTGGATGTCATTGAAGCGCGAATCCCGAGCGAGCACAAGTTACAAATCGGCAACAATTCGATTTCCAGCAGCCCGTCGCATAGTGGTAAAGAGCCTGTATGGGCGGTGCTTTTTCAGCCCTTTTTGACGTCGGTGTCTGGCGTTTCGTCTCCTAATGACGAACGCCCGGCAGGCGGATCAAGATTGTAAGCAGTATTCACCATGCCGAAATGTGAGAACGCTTGTGGAAAGTTGCCCAGAAGGCGGCGGGCCACCGGATCGTATTCTTCCGACAACAACCCGAGATCGTTGCGGATCGCCAGCACCCGGTCGAAGACCTCGCGTCCCTTGTCGACGCGACCCTGAAGGGCGTAATTGTCGGCTAAGCCAAAAGGTGCACGGAAGAAAGGCTGCTTCGCCATCAGGTAAGCCGTCCACCTTAGAATCCAAAGTGTAGCGATTCACAAAGCCGTCTTTGGAAAGCAAATTCCTCTCGATGGCCTCGACCGTTCCACGAATGCGGGGATCTTCGGCTGGCAGAAACCCCACGATAGCCATCATCAACACGCTGGCATCGAGATGTTTGGACCCGTAAAACTGCACAAACGAGTTCAGTTCGGTATCGAATCCGTTGCGGCACACCTCATCGTGAATTTGATCCCGGATATTGCGCCATTTATCTACCGGCGCGTCCGTGAGCCAACCCTGCTCGACCGATTTCACCGCGCGATCCATGGCCACCCACGCCATCATTTTGGAATGCGTGAAACTTCTGCCTGGGACCGCGCACTTCCCATATGCCTTCATCGGGCTCTTTCCAGGCGGTCTCCAGATGTTCGATGAGCGCCACCCCAATGCCGGGATCTTCCTGGCCCCGTTGCAGACCTGCTTGTCGGCAAAGATAAAGAGTGTCGATGATTTCGCCGTACACATCGAGTTGCAGTTGATCGTAAGCGGCGTTCCCGGTGCGCACCGGCGCGGAGTTTTCGTAGCCGGGCAACCACGGCAACTCCAATTCAGTGAGCCGCCGCTCCCCGCGCAAACCGTAAACAATGTTTAGCTCCGATGGCTTGCCGGCTACCGCGCGTATCAGCCATTCGCGCCATTCCCGCGCCTCTTCCAGGTACCCTGCGACCACCAGGGCGCGCAATGAAAGCGTCGCGTCTCGCACCCAACAGAAGCGATAGTCCCAGTTGCGCGCACCGCCAATCAATTCCGGCAGGGAAGTGGTGGGCGCCGCGACGATGGCCCCCGTGGGTGCGTACGTTAGCGCCTTCAGGGTGATGAGCGAGCGCTTTACGGCTTCCTTCGCGTCACCTTCGAACTTGCAACGGCCGATCCAGTCGCTCCACCACTGTTCGGTTTCGGCGATCGATTTTTCTATGTCGAGCGGCTCCGGCTCATCCACGATAAGAAGCGTACCAACGCAGATCGAAGGGAATTTTTTGACCCGCTGAAACGGTGAACTGCGACATGGTCTTGAAATTTTCTCCCGACAGTTCGATCGGAGTTCGCAGGCGAATGGTGTCCGGTCCGGCAATGGCGATTAGGCCGTCCTCTGTTTTGCGCACCCACGGCACGATGGAGCCGTAATCAAAGCGGATGGTCAGCTCCATCCTCATCGGAACCTGGCCGCTGTGCCCCACCACCAGGCGTAGAAGGTCAGGCGTGCTGTCGCGCGGCGCTCATGCAATCGACCAGGACCACGGTTCCCGCATCCGTTTCAAAGGTCGTTTCCAGAATCAGCGTATCTGCGCGGTAGCGGCGGCTGATGCTCTTTGATTTCGCAAGCCGGGGTGATCAGCCACCGGCCATTTTCTGCGGTGCCGAGCAGTGCCGCGAAACATGCGGCCGAATCAAAACTCGGCAAACATAGCCAATCTATGCCACCGTCGCGCCCCACCAATGCTGCGGTATGGCAGTCACCGATCATGCCGTAATCTTCTATGCGCGAGGACAATCCGGGCTCCTGTGAAGCAGATGTTTGATTCCAAATGAGCGGAGTTAGGTAGCTCTCATTGGCTGCAAGCCAACGATTTTTCAGTGTTAACCAGGGAGAGGCGCCGGCCCTTAGCCAAAAGATCAAGACGCATTGACTTTTGGCCCGTATGCAGGATTGTGTCTCACTTAGCTCTCTCGCACTAAACGCGGCGCCACGGAACCTCTCTTTCGCTTCGTGCCCGTGATAGCAGGAGTAGGAAGATTGCAGAAGCGCGGACTTTTGTTGGATTTGGTGCTGGTCAGCGATCCTAAGTTGCTCTGCGTGGTTCGCGCCGCGGTGGAGCGCTTGACGGAAGTAACCGGATTTTCGCCTCCCGAGTGCCGTTCCATCACCCGGGCCGTTGACGAAGCAGTAGCCAACGTGATTCGCCACGCGTACGGCAGCCAGCCCGACAGGCGCATCGACCTATCTTGCAAGCGAATCACCGAGGTGGTAAACGGCGAAGAGCGCGTCGGTCTGGAAATCCAGTTGCTCGATAAAGGCGTACCTTTTGACCGTAAGAAGCTGACCGCGCGTTCTTTGGACGAGGTTAAACCCGGAGGCCTGGGATTACACTTCATTCGCGACAGCATGGACATTATGGAGCACCGGCAAATCAAGGGCGTGAACCGGCTCCGGCTCGTAAAATATCTGAGTGCTAATGGATCAGGTCCAGAACACCAAGGAGAGTAACTTTGCAGATTGCCGCCCGCCGGTTAGACCAAGTCACCATCTTCGATATCACTGGACACATCGATTTAGCCAACTCCCCGGAGTTGCGCAAAGCATTATTGAAGGAATTGCGCGAAAACAAAACCCCGCGCGTCATTCTGAATTTGACAGGCGTACGCTATATCGACAGCTCTGGAGTGGCTTCCCTGGTGGAGGGCTTGAAAGCCGCGCGTGACCAGAATTTGCGTTTCATCTTATACGGGCTGAGTCCCGCGGCCCGCGAAGTCTTGCAGCTCTCACGGTTAATCAAGATTTTTGAAGTTGTGGACAGCGAACAGCAAGCTTTAGCTTAGTCTCTTCTTACTTACCTTTCAGAACGAGGGTCCTTGGAGTTCGCTTCTCAACTCGGTTCAAGTGTTATCGGCGCCCTTGAATACCTGGGCTCGCTCGCGGAATTGGGCGGCAAGGCCGCCTATTACACCTTCGTTGCTCCATTTCAGGGCAAGCCTGTCAGCGCTGCAACGGGCCGTGTCACAGGCCCTGGATGTTGGCGTCCGCGCGCTTCCCATTCTCTCGCTTATCACCTTTTTTATCGGCTTGATTCTCGCCCTGCAGAGCGCCTACGAACTGCGCAAATTTGGCGCCATCAGTTTTGTGGCCGGAGCGGTAGCCATCTCCATGACTCGCGAACTCGGCCCTTTAATCACCGCCATCGTGGTCATCGGCCGTTCGGGTTCGGCTTTCGCGGCGGAAATCGGCACCATGAAGGTTACCGAAGAAATTGATGCCCTGGAAACCATGGCCATCAACCCCATTCATTTTCTGGTAACGCCGAAATTTTTGGCCATGATTATTATGCTGCCCTGTCTCACTATTTGGGCCAATACCATGGGTATTCTGGGTGGCGCTCTATTTGGCGTGGCGCAGGCGGATTTCACTTTTGCCAGATATATCCAGTCCTCCGTCGATGCCCTGTTCTTGCGTGACATCATCAGCGGCCTGGTCAAGAGCGTGATGTTTGGCGTGACCATCACCGCGGTGGGATGTCACGAAGGTTTGGCCACCGGCGCTGGTCCGGAACAGGTGGGCCGTTCCACCACCCGCGCGGTGGTCATGTCCATTTTTCTGGTGGTGCTGGTGGATTTAATCTTCACGGCGTTGTTCTTTTTCATAAGCGAGTAGGAGCTGTGATGAAACCGTAGTCGACCACCTCGATGACGACGATCTCCTCCCGGAGGCGATGATTTCGCTGCGCGATTTGCGCGTCAGTTACGGCGACGCGCGAGATTTTGCATGGCGTGAGCTTTGACGTGATGCGCGGCGAGACCATGGTGATTCTGGGAGGCTCGGGATCCGGCAAGAGCACTTTGCTGCGTACGTTGGTCGGACTGGAAAAGCCCAGTTCCGGAGAGATCATTTTGCGTGGCAAGGATTTAGCCACCGTTTCGCAACGAAGAGATGGACGACATTCGCCGCAAACTCGGTATGTCATTTCAGGGTAGCGCGTTGTTCGGCTCCATGACCGTTGGCGAGAATGTGGCGTTGCCGCTGCGCGAGCATACCAAGCTGGAAGATTCCACGATCGAAATTATGCTGCGTCTGAAGCTCGAACAGGTCGGGCTCGCTGGATTCGAAGATTACAAGCCTTCGGAATTGAGCGGCGGCATGAAAAAGCGCGCGGCCGTCGCGCGAGCCCTGGCGATGGACCCGGAAATTCTGTTTTTCGACGAGCCTTCCGCGGGACTTGATCCCATTATCGCCGCCGGTATCGACCAGTTGATTCTGGAGTTGAAGCGGGCTTTCCAGATGACCATTATCGTGGTCACGCACGAACTGGCCAGCGCCTTTTTAATCGCCGATCGCATGGTGCTGATCGATAAGGGAAATGTCGTGGCCATCGGCACCGTCGACGAAATGCAAAACAGCACGCAGCCTCGCCTGCGCCAATTTTTGGATCGCGTCGCAGAACCGGAAGTCGCGCGCGAAATGGATTATTTGCAGATGCTGACCAAGCAGTCGGGCCGCAGTCGCGGCGTCGCTGCCAAGAGGAGTACGTAATGGAAGCAAGACGGGAACAAGCGTTCGTCGGACTATTCGTGATCGTTGCGGCGGCGCGTACTTGATCGCCACGGTGGTCGGCATCACCGGCGCATTTGGCCGGACGGCAAAAACTTTCCACGCTTATTTCCCCTTCGCCGGCGGATTGGAAGTGGGTTCCACGGTGCGTTACGCCGGAGGACCCAAGGTCGGCCGCATTGAAAAACTTCGTCTTGATCCGCAAAATCCGGCGCAAATCGAAGCGGTCTTAAGCGTGCAATCGGATCTGCCGGTGAAAACCGATAGCCACGTTCGTATCATGAGCATGAGCCCCTTGGGTGACAATCAT
Source organism: uncultured Acidobacteriota bacterium (assembly GCA_963732705.1). GTDB lineage: Bacteria > Acidobacteriota > Terriglobia > Acidiferrales > UBA7541 > Acidiferrum. Next base: position 152,806 of record CAVTAN010000006.1, read on the forward strand.
CTCGAAATTGTTCCGGGCACGCCCCACGCCGGTTTGGCGCCCGACGGTTCGACATTATCTGGCGGATAAATATCTCGATTTCAACGCCATCACCGAACGCATCAACGATATCGCTCCTGAGGCTCAGCAACTGCTGCACACCCTCAACGAACGTGCCACCGAACTCAAGGTAACCATTGACCGCGTGAACGACCTGCTTGAGTGATCAAAATCGCGCGAACCTTTCTGGTACTTTGGCACAGACCCGGCAGATGATTGCCGAGGATCGCCCGTTGGTTAAATCGACTTTGGGTCATATCAATGCCTCCAGCGAAAAAATCGGACCCCTGCTGGACGATTTGAAAAAGACCGCCGCGGAAGCCAATAAAGCCTTAACCCATGTGGACGCGATGATTGGTGAAAATCGCGCCGACGTTCGCCAGGCGGTTCTTGAGCTTCGCAAGTCTTGCTGGACAACGTGACGTCTTTGACCGGGCGTCTGGATCGACACCTTGGACGTGAACTCCGAGAATATCGACGAATTGCTCGAGAATTTGCGTCACGTAAGCGAAAATCTCAAGGAATTTACCGACACCATCAAAACCAAGCCGTACACCTTGATTCGTGCCAGCAATCCTCGCGAACATAAAACAGGTGAGCCCCGATGACCACGAGTGTTTCTTGCTTGAATAAAAAGCACATCCAACACGCTGAACATTGCGCTGGCAGCCTCGCCCTTTCCGGAAAAATTGCTGGCCTTCTGATGGCGACGCTCTTCGCAGTTGCTCTCGCGGGGTGTGGCGCGGCGCGACCGATGCAGTATTACCAACTCAGCCGCGCCAACCGATATGGCGCAGGCCGAACCGCAATCCGTCGGGTATTTCGCTGGCCCTCGGCCCGCTGGTCGCTTCGCATCTCTACCGTGAAGATCGCATCGTCTATAGCTCCGGCCAGGAACAGATGGGCACCTACGAGTATCAGCGCTGGACGGAGCCTCCTGCGGAAATGATTGAGGAAGTGCTGTTACGGGAATTGCAGGCTTCCGGCCACTATCGCGAAGTATTTTCCCAGCGCAGCGCCAGCCACGCCGATTATGTACTTCGCGGGCGATTGTATGATTTCAAGGAAGTAGCCGGCAGCCCTTTGCAGGCGCGAGTGACCGTCGAATGGGAATTGCACGAGGTAAAATCAGGATCGACCGTATGGTCGCATCACTACACTCACGATGAACCAGTCAGCGGGAAAGATGTTCCGGCAATGGTGGCAGCACTGGATCACAACGTTCAGAGAGCCGTTAACGAATTGAAGGGCGGCCTGGATCAATACTTCGCCAGCGTCGTCGAACAAATAAATAACAGTTTTCAAATATGGGTTGCACGGTGCAGCCGGCTTATTGGCTCTGCAGGTATCGACTTGGTCTGCGTGCGTGCCAGGCACGATACTCTTCACGATTACGTACAGCACCGGAATGAAAATGAGATTGAGAGTGGTGGCGGCGATCATCCCGCCGAACACCGTAGTGCCGACCGAAATGCGACCCGCGCGCCCGGCTCCCTGAGCCAGCACCAGCGGCAAAACGCCTAAAATAAACGCCAGCGAAGTCATCAGAATTGGCCGTAAGCCGGATGCGTGCCGATTCGACCGCGGCCTCCACAATGGACATGCCCTGTGCCGCGCAGTTGCTCCGCGAACTCCACGATTAAAATAGCGTTCTTGCTCGCCAGCCCGATCAGCATCACCAATCCGATCTGGCAGTACACATCGTTCTGCAATCCGCGCAGAGCTTGCGAGCCGATCGCGCCCAGCAGGGCTACCGGCACGGCCAGCAGCACGATGAAGGGCAGCACGAAACTTTCATACTGCGCGGCCAGCGTCAGATACACCACCACCAGTCCCAGTCCAAACAAGATCGTCGCCTTGCCGCCGGATTGCAGTTCTTCCAGGGACAAGCCCGCTCCATTCGAAAGTCATGCCATTGGGCAGAACTTTTTTGGCCAGCGCTTCCATGTCCGCAATGCCATCGCCCGAACTGCGTCCGGGCGCGGCGTGAGCCGTTGATTTCCGCCGAGCGAAATAGATTGTAATGGCTGATGACTTGCGGATTCGCAGTCTGCTCCACGGTCACCAGGTCATCGAGCGGGATCATTTTCCCGGTATCCGATCGCAAATAATATTGATCGATGTCTTTGGCGTTGGCTCGGAAACGTCCTTCGGCTTGTACATAGACGCGATACGAGCGATTGTTGAAATCGAAATCGTTCACATACACCGAGCCCATGTAAACCTGCAGCGCGTCGGTGATCTGGCTCAGCGGCACTTGCAGGCTCTTGGCTTTTTCGCGATCGAGTGCGCACCAGATATTGCGGATCGTTGGCCGTGAAACTGGTGAACAAGCCCGTCAAGTTCCTTGCTGCTGTTGCCTTTCCCGACCAATTGGTTCGCGGTATTGGCGATGCGCCTGCAGGCGAATTGCGTCCCAGATCTTCCAGCTCGAATTGAAAGCCGCCAAATTGCCCCAGGCCTTGAACAGCCGGCGGATTGAACGGAATCACCAGGGCGCCCGGGATGCCAAACAATTGCGGGCGCAGTCGCTCGATGATCGCTTGCGGAGGAATGCGCTTCTCCTTTGCGCTCGCTGGAACGGCCTTGAGGTTCGCGAAAACAATCGCGCGATTCGGAGCGCTGCCCGAGAAACTGAAACCCGTGACCGAGAACACTCCGTCGATTTCGTGAACACCGGCCAGCGTCTTTTCTACCTGCGCGCAAATATTCCGGGTGTATTCGAGCGACGCGCCCTGCGGCGACTGCACAATCATCATGATATAGCCCTGATCGTCTTCAGGAATGAATCCGCGGGGAACAACTGGTAGTACGTCCAATAGGTGAGAGCCGAGTAAGCGCGAAGAACACCAGCACTGCGACGTAACGCCAGCCAATCACGTACCGCACCGATTGCTGTAGAGATTGGTGCCGGATTCGACGACGCGATTGAAGGCGCGGAAAAAACGCCCCTGCGCTCGCTCCCGATGATGACCCAGCAAAATCGCGGACAGCGCCGGAGTAAGAGTCAACGCGTTGAAAGCGGAAATGGCCACGGAAAACGCGATGGTCAGCGCGAATTGCCGGAACAAAATGCCGGTGGTGCCCGGGAACAGCGCCACCGGCACGAACACCGCCACCAGCACCAGCGACGTGGCGATCACCGCGCCGGCCACTTCTTTCATGGCCACCGACGCCGCGTTGTGCGGCTCGGTGATGCCCTCCGCGATGTGCCGCTCCACGTTTTCGATGACCACGATGGCGTCGTCCACCACCAGGCCGGTCGCCAGCGTGATGCCGAACAACGTCAGGGTATTGATCGAAAATCCCAGAAGCTTCACGAAGATAAATGTCCCGACCAGCGAAACCGGAATGGTGATCGCCGGAATAAGCGTGCTGCGCCAATCCTGCAGAAAAATGAAGATAACGAAGACCACCAGCCCAATCGCTTGCAGCAAGCGTGATCAGCACATCGCGTGATGGATTCGCCAATGACCGTGGTGGTGTCGAAAGCCACCGCGTACTTCAATCCCGGCGGAAAAGTTTTCGACAGCCGCAGCAATTCGGCTTTTGCCAGCCTATCCACGTCCAGCGCGTTCGCGCCCGGAAGTTGCGTGACGCCGATGCCCACCGCTTCATGGCCGTCGAACGTCAGAATCGAGCCATAGTCTTCGGCGCCCAGTTCCGCGCGGCCCACATCTTTCAAGCGAACCAGCGTGCCGTTGGTGCCGGTTTTTAAAATAATGTTTTCGAATTCCGAGGGCTCGGTCAGACGACCGATGGCCCGCACGCTGATCTGAAACGACTGGCCTGCGGGCAATGGCGCTTGTCCGACTTGGCCCGCGGCCACCTGCACGTTTTGTTCCTGCAAGCGCCGCGAGCACATTGCGTGGCGGACAATCCCCGCTGCGCCATGCGTCCCGGATCGAGCCACAAGCGCATGGCGTATTTGCGTTCGCCAAAAATGAGCACGTCGCCGACGCCCGGAACGCGCTTCACCGCATCGCGCACGTAAATGTCCAGATAGTTGCTGAGAAACAAGGCTGTCGTACGCGCCGTCCGGCGAATACACGCCTGCGCCGAAGACGAACCCGCCCAGTTGCTTGGTGATGATGACGCCAGTGTTTTTAACTTCGTTGGGCAAGCGGCCCAGCGCCTGGTTGACGCGGTTCTGCACGTCCACCGAGGCCAGATCGACGTCGCGGGTCACATCAAAAGTTACCGTCACCTGAGCTCGTGCCGTCATTGCCGCTGGTGGAGGTGATGTACTTCATGCCTTGCACGCCGTTGATGGCTTGCTCCAGCGGGATGGTCACCGCGGACTCCACCGTTTGCGCGTTCGCGCCAATGTAGCCGCTGCTGACCACCACTTGCGGCGGCGCCAGATCTGGAAATTGCGCGATGGGAAGGGAAGGAATGGAAATCGCGCCGCCCAGAATAATCATCAAGGCGCAAACGGTGGCGAACACGGGGCGGTTGATGAAGAAATCAACGAACAAGCGCGAGGATCCGCCTTCCGTTGGGAAGTGATTGGGTTCAGAGCTGCATTATAAGATCGTGCGGCGCTAGCGCCCTGCGCCTTTTTCCGGCGCGTCATCAGCAGGTTGGCGATGCGCCGTCGCTTCCTGAATCTGCTCGGCCACCGGCATGCCGTCTTGCAAAAATTGCGTGCCGGAAACGATAAGATGGTCGCCGGGCTTTAACCCGTCCAGAACCACGTAATCGTTTCCGACCGTGTCGCCGATGGTCAGACCCTTTTGCCGCGCAACCGTGCCGGCACCTTCTTTCACCGCCACGAAACGCAAAAAATCGCCCGTTAATGCGCAGCTTACCGACAGCACCGGAACCACCGGCCCCTCATGCTTGCTCCAGATCACCTGCGCGCGCATTTGCTGCGAGACCCGCAATCGCCCCTTTGGGATTTTCGATCGACGCTTTGGCCAGAACCGTTTGCGTGTCGTTATCCACTTCCGGCGAAACTAAACGTGATGCGCGCATCGCTGATGGCTTTGCCGGATTCGTCCACAGTCGACTGGCAAGCCTGACCCGAAATCTTTGCCGCGCTCCGCCGGGACGTAGATGTAGGCTTCCAGCGAGCCCGGTTCGTCCACGGTGGTCAGCAGCGTAGTGACCGCCACGCGATCGCCTTCGCGCACCGGAATGTCGCCGATAATCCCGGCCATCGGGGCGGCCACGCGATAATAGTGCAACTCCACTTGCTGCTGATTTACCTGCTCCGCCAGGGATTGAGTTGCGCCACTGCGGCATCGTGCGCTGTCTGCGCATTGTCAAATTCCTGCTTGCTGACCACTCCGGCCTCGAACAGCTTTTTCTCGCGCTCCAGTTGCGTCTGCGCATAACGCAGATTGGCTTCCTGCGCCGCGCGGCTAGCTTCCTGGCTGTTGAACGTGGCTTGCTGCTTTAGCGGATCGATCTGCAAAATAGGAGTGCCGGCTTTCACGTGGTCGCCCGGACTTCACAAAAATCTTGGTGATTTGCCCTTCCACCTGCGGGTTGATGGTTGCGGAATGCCGCGATTTGAGGATCGCCAGATATTCGCTGGAATCGGCGATCTGTTGCGATTGCACCACGTGAACTTGCACCGGCATAGCTTGCGTCGCGGGTCCCGCCGCCGCTCCTCCTGGGCCTTGTTGGCAAGCGCCAGCCATGGAGGCGAGCACCATCGCGGATAGCAGTGCGGAGTTTCTAATGGAACTGTGAATGGTCGTCCTGCTGCCGGGCATGGATTGAGAATTTCTCCGTCACGCGTTAAGGAATTTTACGCTACCCCTGCCCCATTACCAAATCGAGTTCAGACCTGGACTATTAGACGTGCTGCAGAACTGTTTGTTACTGCGCAAATATCGGGCGATGGAAATTCCGTAAGCAGGAGTTTTCGCGGAAGTTAATAGAAGTCCCGGGAATTGATGCGTTTGCTCGACAACCCTAGCTGTAACACATCCATCTGCTCTGGCCGATCAAAGATCTTGCCGGGAAACAAGGACTTCAGCAGTACGCGCACTCCGCCAAAAGCCACTCCGAAAACAATGGCCACCAGCATAAAAGCCCCTGTGGCCATGATGATTTTGGCCAGCACCGAGGTTATCGGCGGATCCGTTACGGTGTGCGACGGCTCATTCCAGGTAACCTGCGTTTCGTAATTCACGGCGTCGCGGACGCGAGCGGCGTAAGCCGGCGAGGACGGTGCCAGCACGATAGCCAGCAACGAGCCTTTGCGTTCGATGGAAGTTTCGCGTTGTTTCGCTGCCGCCGGAAGGGCTTGTTCCAGATGCTTCCAATGCAGGCCAGCGAGTTGTGGAGTTGGGTATTCGAGAAGCAGCAGAACGGCATCTTCGCGGGCGGTGCGGTATCGCGCGAACATGGCTTCGGCGCCGGAGTTGAATCCCGCTTCATCCGTTATGGCGGAATATTCTGCGCGATCCAGGCTTGCTAATGCAGTGCGAAATCCCGCCGGACCTAATGCGTACTTCTCCGTCCCGGCAGCCCGGTCGCGTTCCGGTAAATATCCTGGAATCGGCGGTGGCGGCGTCTTATCGGCTTTCGAACCGATCTGACTGGAAAGCGAATCCACTTCCCCCGGCCCCCACTCTGGCACGTCATCGACAACGACAACCATGTTTCCGATCCGCTTTACGAATCGCTTGCCATCATCCGCCCCGCCATTCGCGCCGCTTTTGGGTTTGCCTAGGAATGTGAACGCTTCATACGCCCCGCTTGAATCATGAAATCGGTAGTTAGTCGCGGTCAGCGCCGCAGCGCCATTCGAATAAGCGCGGGCTTCAGCGGTCTCCAAACCAGATTCAGCAAACATCACTTTACCGTCCGGGGGTGCACCGGTTGGTTGCGCCGGCCCCGTGGCGTTCCAGTGGCCGAAGTGCGCCGGAAGGACGCTCTGCGCGCGCAGGCCCGGTGCGGCGAAAAGCAACACCAATGCGAGGTATTTGAAGAGCCGTGACCAGTGCCGCAGTTTCATAGGGTCACTAAGGTAGATGCCGGAAGGTTACTGTTCGTTTCGTGATTGCGCAAGCTTGGCGCTGCTGGAGCGCTTGGAGGCCGGCGTGGAGGCTCCGGAGGCCGTGATAGCGGGCTGGTTGAGCGTGACACTGTTCAGGCTTTGCAGATAGCTCGCTACGCCTTGGTACAAACCTTCTGCAACCCTTTGGCGATGCTCGGGTTTCTTCAGCAATTGCTCATCAGCCGGATTACTCAGAAAAGAGATCTCCGTCAGGATCGAGGGCATGTCCGCGCCGATCAGCACCACAAACGGAGCCTTGCGAACCCCCCGGTTCTTAACGGTTTTGTTGGTTTTTTGCACCCGTTGCGCCAAGGAAGTTTGGATGTCTTCGGCAAATTCCTTGGACTCGTCGATTTTTTCGTTGCGGGCGATTTTTTTAACCAGGTCTTCCAGGTCGTGAATTCCAACTTGCGAAACGGAATTTTCTCGCGCCGCCACTTCCATCGCTTCGGGCGAGCCTTTCAGATTCAGATAATACGTTTCGATGCCGCGGGCGCCATGATCCTGGCTGGAATTAGCGTGGATCGAGATGAACAAGTCCGCGTGCGCTTCATTCGCCATGGCCGTGCGCTCTTCCAGCGGAATGAAGGAATCATCGGAGCGAGTAAACACCACCTCCGCCCCGGGCAGCCGCTGCTTGATGATTTTTCCGAGCCGCAACGCCACGTCCAGGCACAAATCTTTCTCCATCAGACCGGTGGGGCCGATAGTGCCGGTGTCGTGTCCGCCGTGCCCCGCGTCAATGACGATGCGGCCAATCTTCAGACCAAGCGCCCGGGTTAACGTGGATTGGCCATCGTGAGTTGGCTGGGACAGGTACGGAGGCGCCAGTGGCTCCGATTTTGTATCACTTTTCGATAGTTTCAAAGGCAAGGCCGTGCTCTTGGAGTTAGCCTTGAAAGTTGATGATACCGTGGTCCCCGAGGGCGAATCCGGATTCGCCGCGACACGCTCAATACTGGGTTCCCCTGCGACCGCAATCGGATTGCTCGTCGCATTCTGCCGCTGATCGGCAGACTTATGGCTTGCCTTTGCTGCTTTTGCTGCGGAGCTTGCCAGCGGTTTTTTGAACAGATCGATGAGCAACTGAGGCGGATTGTCCGAGGTGGATACCGCATAATCCTTCACGCCATTTACATCCAGCACTACGCGCACGACCCCGTTGTGATTCTGCGCCGCGCGTACCGCGGTAAGCAGGTCTCCGTCAACCTTGACGCTCTCGTGCGCGACTTCCGAAGAGAGTCTCGCTTGGTGCAGGTCGAAGAAGATTCGGTCGGGACCTGCGAGGCGGTCGGACACGTACTCCACCGGGCCTTCCAGGTCTATGGTGACGCGCGCACCTTCCTCGGTCGTAGCGCTGCGAATGCGCCGCAATCTTGGTACGCCACTTGGGCTGCCGTTTTTCAACGCCGGAAGTGTATCGCCGGTTTCACCGCCAGGTAGGGTGGCCTCTCCCGCGGTCAAGTCCCCCGCATCCATGCGCGAACCTTTGGCGGAAGCCGGAGCCGATTTACTGCCGTTTTGCAGTAAGGCTAATTCTGCGACAGCCTCTTGAGCTTCGCGCTTTCGCAGCGAACGCGAATAGCGGCTCAGGAAATCCTGATAGGTTTTTGTCGCCCCTGCGTAATCGGCGAGCTGGTCTCGCTGAATTTTCCCGCAAGCCAGCATGGCATCCGGAGCGTAGCGGCTGCTGGGATATTCGTGCAGCAGATAACGATATGAGTCGACAGCGGACTGGTAATAACTGCGGCCAAACCGCTCACCCATTTCCGTGTACAGCTGGGCGATGGCTAGCAACGCGTCGGAGACCTCTACCGCGCGGGGCGTAATCAGATAAACGCGCCGGTAATTCGTAATCACTTGGCGATAATCAGCCAGCGTTCGCTTGGCCAGCGGCTTGACATTCAGCGCCGCGCGCTGCTGTTCAGCATGCTGAAACTGTGCGGAAGCTTGATGTTTTAGCGTGGCGGTGGGTTCAGCCGTACCAGCGGCCACGGCAAAAAATCCGGGGGACAGCAATAGCCAGACGAAAAGCGGCGAAACGCAGGCGAACATTTTGCGGAGAGCCCTTACCGTCTCTTTATGAGCCCGCATTTTCTAGTTGGTGGCCTCGCGACGCTCTGCTTCTACTTCCGCACTAATCGTTGTTGAAGATGATTCTACCGCTTAGATCCACGTCCCGTCGAATCGGATGTGGACGGATAAAGGCGTCGGTCAGGCGCCCCGAGCCGGGTCGGAAATACGCACTCTGCACCTTCTGCACGTAGCTGCGTGTTTCACGGAAAGCCGGGATGCCATGAGCCCGATCCACTGCGCCTTCCCCTGCATTGTACGCCGCCAGCGCCATATCCAGGTTGCCGTTGTAGCGCTCCAGCAGTGTCTTCAGATAATGAACCCCGCCGTCGATATTCTGTTGCGCGTTGAAAACGTCGTTCACTCCAAATCTTCGAGCCGTGGTCGGAATCAACTGCATCAGGCCGCCGGCACCCTTGTTGGATAAGGCGACGGGATTCCAGTTCGATTCGGTCTCAATGACCGCGCGAATCAAAGCCGGATCCACGCGATGGCGGTCCGCCGCTTCCCGCACCAGTTTTTCGACTCCGTCTCGATTCACACTTACCGCCGGATGCAGCCGACCGGCGAAGGGAGTTTCGCGGGTCAGGTAAACATTGGTTCGCTTCGCAGCACTGAGATTCACTTGAAGAGGCGGTTCCGCGTTGATGAATAGCCGGCGGCCGCTTAAGTCTGCGCTGGTTGCAATTTGAGCATTGAGGGGCACCGGAAATAAGCTCAGCCCTCCAACGACGAGAGCGACCGTAAGTACAGTGAGCTTGAACATGTGTGCCTGGGGAAGGCTTGTAAATTCGATAATTTGCAGATCCGGGACCGCATGTGATCATGGCAAGCTGAATTGCCAGGCCCGCGGACCTTCTTCCAGCGCTGCGCGATTATAGCAAAGGCTCAATTAACGCGGGTATGCCCCCTAAGGCACTTTTTAGTGCAGCTGTGTCTTTACCGCCAGCCTCGGCTAAATCCGGCCGCCCGCCCCCCGACCCACCTACCTGCTTGGCAAGGCCTTGTATCAACTTGCCGGCATGAACCTTAGCGGTTAGGTCCTTGGTCACCGCCACAATAAGCGCCACTTTACCGTCCTCCGGCATCCCCAGCGCTATTACCGCTGAGCCCAGTTTTTGTCTCAGGCTGTCGACCAGCTGCCGCAAGCCGTCCCGGTCGACCGGTTGAACCTCGGCAGCCAGCACCTTCACGCCTTTAACCACCTGAACCTGTGTGACGAGTTCGTCAAGCTGGCTCAGCGCGCCTTTGCGTTTTTGGCCTTCTAGTTCCTTCTCCAGTACTTTGGCCGTTTGCGACAGTTTTTCGACGGTGCTGAGTATGGCGTCTTCGCCCACGTTCAGCTGACTGGCCAGCCGGCTCAGAATGCGCGATTGATTCTGATAGTGCTCCAGCGCGCCAATGCCCGTCACCGCTTCAATACGCCGCACGCCCGCCGCCACCGATTGTTCCCCAAGAATTTTCAGCACCCCTACGTCCCCGATGCGGTGCACGTGAGTGCCCCCGCAGAGCTCCTTGCTGTAAAAGCCTCGCGGAGCACTCGGATCTGCAATGGTCACCACGCGAACGTTATGCTCCGGATACTTGTCGCCGAAAAACGCCAATGCTCCGGAGGACAACGCCTCTTCCAGAGAAGTCACGTTGGTTTCCACCGCGCCATTAACGCGAATTTCTTCGTTGATTTGCTGTTCTATATCCCGCAATTCTTGCGGATCCACCGGAGCAAAATGCGAAAAATCAAATCGCAGGCGCTCCGGAGAATTCAGCGAGCCGGCCTGCTTCACGTGGGTACCCAGGGCGTTGCGCAGCGCTGCATTAACAAGGTGCGTGCCACTGTGGTTGCGCATGATGCGCGCATGGCGTTCGGCATCGGCCACCACCGTGACTCGATCGCCCACCCGCAGGGTTTCTTTCGCGGTTACGCGGTGCGCAATAAGTCCAGCTACCGGATAAAACGCCCCGTTAACCTCCGCCACGCGCTGCGAGCCGGAGGCATCGTAAAAACCTCCGGTGTCCGCCACTTGTCCGCCAGATTCAGCATAGATCGCAGTGCGATCCAGCACCACTTCGCCGTTTTCGCCGGCCTGCAGTTCATTTACCGCACCATTTTTTGTGATGATCGCTTCTATCCGGCAATCCTTGGCGGTGGTGCCAAAATAGAAGCCCGGCTCGGTCTTGAAAGTCTCGGCGATTTTCCCATACGCCGGATTGGCGGATTCTTTAGCGCTTCCTTTCCAGGAAGCGCGCGCCCGCGTGCGCTGCTCTTGCATCGCGCGTTCGAACTCCGGCCATTCCACCGCGATCCCCGCATCGCGGGCCACGTCTTCGATGAAATCGCGCGGCAACCCGTAGGTGTCGTATAACAGGAACGCTTTTTCTCCGGGCAGAGCTGCTGGTTGATCGCCAGCCGTCGACCTGCCTCTCTCCTCCGCAAACTCGCCGAATTTTTTCAGTCCCACAGTGATCGTGCGAGAAAAGCGCTGCTCTTCGCCCAGCAATATCTGCCGCACGCGGTCGAAGTGCTGTTCCAGCTCAGGATACGCGGCGCCCATTTCCAGCTTTACGGCGTCCGCCATTCCAGCGAGCACCGTGTTCTGCGTACCGGCTGCCGCTTGCAGCAGATTAGCGTGCCGCAGCGCGCGGCGGATGATTTTGCGCAGCACGTACCCGCGCCCCTCATTCGACGGAACTACGCCGTCAGAAACCAGAAACGTCGACGCCCGCGCATGATCGGCAATAATCCGCAGCGAAGCATCCGAGTGCGCATCTTTGCCCAGTCGCGTCCCGGTCAGCTCCGAAGCTTTTTGGATCAGCGGTTGAAACAAATCGGTATCGAAATTGCTGAGTTTCCCTTGAACAACAGCGGCTAATCGCTCCAGCCCCGCTCCTGTGTCGATGGAAGGCTTTGGCAACGGTGCCAGCGTCCCGGACGCGTCGCGATTGAACTGCATGAAAACCAGATTCCAGATTTCTACGTAGCGGCCGCAATCGCACGGAAACCGGCAATCCGCATGGCCTTCATCGGAAGCAATCGCTCCCATGTCGTAGTGAATTTCGCTGCACGGTCCGCAGGGCCCGGTATCGCCCATGGCCCAAAAATTCTCTTTCAGGCCTGGGATCGGTACGATTCGGTCAGCCGGAATGTTTTGTCCTCGCCACAGTGTTTGCGCCTCTTCATCCACGCCCAGGACCGTCCCCGGAGCTACTTCCGCGCCTCCGAATACCGTGACGTACAGCTTGGTTTTATCGATAGCGAACCAGCTCGGTGCTGTAACCAACTCCCATGCGTAGGCGACAGCATCCTTCTTGAAATAATCTCCAAACGAGAAATTCCCCATCATTTCGAAAAAGGTGTGGTGCCGCTTCGTGAACCCCACATTTTCAAGATCGTTATGCTTCCCGCCGGCGCGCACGCATTTCTGCGCCGTGGTAGCGCGCTTATAGTCTCGATGCTCCAGCCCCAGGAAGACATCCTTGAATTGATTCATCCCCGCATTGGTGAACAGCAGCGTCGGATCACCATGCGGCACAAGCGAACTGCTGCGCACGATTCGGTGCTCGTTCGTTTCGAAAAATTTCAGAAATGTGGCGCGGATTTCGTTGCCGGTCACGTAAGCCTCTGCTTGCCTTCAGGATAGTTAAGCCATTATCGCAAAGGTCTGTGGACCGACCAACCCTGTGCGAGGTACGAGTCTATCGCGGCATATTACATCGCGATATCACCGCGGGATATCACATCGCAACCTTACGTGGATTCCTCACCGCTTGCGTTTTCGATGGCAGGCACCTCTTCGCGGGTCACAGCGCGCAATTCATTACGCACCATATCCGACGGGAAGCCGGCCCGTAGCAGACTCCGAAACAACGAAGCGATCTTCCGGTCATCGATTTTCCCTCGGAACAGCTTCAGTTTACGTTCGATGCGTTGCCGCACCACGCTTCGCTCGTCGGTCTCCTGCGAGGACTCTTCCAGCGCAACTTCAATATGCCGGTCCGGCACGCCGCGAGCCCGCAACTCTCTCGCAATGCGAAATTTTCCCTGTTTGCGGATTTCCGCGCGCTGCCGGGTAAATTGCTTCGCATAGCGCGCATCGTCAACCATCCCCTGGCGTTTCAATCGGTCGATGACCGATTTCACCATGGCCTTATCGTCGCTCCGACGCTCCAGCGATTTTTTTATTTCATGCACGGAATGCGCGCGGCGCATCAGCGCCCGCACCGCGCTCTCGTATAACTCCGGCTCGGATTCCAGCTTGCGTGGGGACCGGAACATACCGCGAGCATAGAAGGTAGGCACGCCCGAAGCAAGTTCCCCGAAACGAGCTTACGACGGTGTTCCGCCCACGGGGTACTCCGCATTGGGTTGGCGCTCCGCCGCCGGCACTCTCTTGCGCAAAATGCCCGCTGAGATTGCCGTAACTATGAGCCCAATCGGAAAGACTTCCATCAGCGTCATCGCCACGTTCACCGCTGGGTTTTTGTACATCTCTTTGAATTGCGCCGCTTGTCGTACTGTTTCGTCTATCTTCTGCTGGCTGGCTCCGGTAGCTTTGGCGTGATCCACCATATGCGCCGCGTACTTGTCGGCGAAATCGGGCATCAGCTTGTAGTAAACGACCTCCCAGGTCGCTACGTAGCAAAAGCTCGAAATCAATGTGATCAAAATCCCTACGGCAAATCCTCGGCCAAACGTAATGCGCCCTCCGCCCACATTCTGCCGGTAAGACCGAATTCCAAAAAACACCATCAAAGCCGACAGCACGATACCCGTGTACCCGAGGATCTCACCTTTGTCCCAACCAATGGAGTCAGCGAACGGGACCGTAATCAGCAGCATGGCGGCGGACAAGCCGCCGGAAATCAGTCCGAAAGTGAGCACGGTTTTCTTCATCGAATCATTCTCCTTGCGTGAAACTCGGTTTCACGTGCCCGCAGTGTAAAGAAAAGGCTGGCAATGTCGTCATACTTACGGGTGATTCCGCATTTCCAACGGTAAAATCATCCTTTCAGGTGGGTCGAGCTAAGGAATAAGCTGCGCCGCTTTTCCCAACTGCACGGCTTGCGTACGCCGCTTGGCCCCCAGCTTATCGAACAATCGGCTGGAATGCGTCTTCACGGTATTTTCGCTGACGAACAGCCGTCCGGCTATCTCCCGGTTGCTCAACCCCTCGGCGATCAAGCCTAAAATCTCCAGCTCTCGCGGGGTGATCCCCAGCTTGTCCACTCGCGATTGGTCCAGAACGAACGGACCGTGGGTCGGCACCGGAACTTCCTGAATGATAATTTCCGGCTTCTTCCGAGTGAGGGTCTGCCCCAGCCAGATACCCAACCCAGCGAATAGTGCCGCGACCAGAGCCCCGTAAATCTCAATGGAATGTTCGATAACCAGGAAGCGGTATTCCGTCATCTTCAGGACGAAGATGAGTAAGCCGCCACAAGCGCCGTACAGAACGATGTCGCGTAACGCGCGCCGAGCGGAAGCTTTGGCGGCTGGATCCGAAGTAGACACGGAAGCCCATGATATCTGAGCTGTGGGCCTTCCGGTGCTGCTTGTAAACGGTTTACTTGCGGGCGAAGCGCTCAAAGTCGGCCATTTGCCGTTCCATTTCTTCGCGCGCCGAATCGGAGGCCGAGCGCACGCCCTGAATGCGTAGCTTGAATTCGTCAGCATTGGAAGCGCGGAGCAAAGCTTCGTCCAGGGTGATGAGTTGATTGGAATACAGATCGAATAGCGATTGATCGAAGGTCTGCATGCCGTATTGGCTGGTGCCCGCCGCAATGGCGTCGCGTATCAACCGCGTTTTGTCGGCATTGATGATGCAATCCCGGATGTAGCCCGTGGCAATCATGATCTCCACCGCCGGAACGCGACCTTTATCATCGGCGCGCCGCACCAGCCGCTGCGAGATGACCGCCTTCAGCGTAGCTGCCAGTTGCAATCGAATTTGCTTTTGCTCGGGCGGAGGAAATACCGCGATGATGCGCTGAATGGTTTCGGTGGCGTCCAGAGTGTGCAAGGTGGAAAGAACCAAATGCCCGGTTTCGGCAGCCAGCAACGCGGTGGAAATCGTCTCCAGGTCGCGCATTTCGCCGACCAGAATCACATCCGGATCCTGACGCAAAGCGGCTCGCAAAGCGGTGGAAAAATTAGCCGTGTCGACTTCCACTTCGCGCTGGTTGATGAAGCTGCGTTTATCGCGATGTAGAAATTCGATAGGGTCTTCAATGGTGATTAAGTGGTCGGAGCGGTTGGCGTTGATGCGGTCGATCATCGCCGCGAGCGTGGTGGATTTTCCGGAACCGGTGGTGCCGGTCACCAGCACCAATCCCCGTTGTTCTTCGCAGATGCGCCCGATCACCGACGGCAAATTCAATTCCTCGGCAGTGCGGATTTTGGTGGGAATGACGCGCAAAACCATGCCCACGTTGCCGCGCTGCTGGAAAACGTTCACGCGAAATCGCCCCAGGCCAGCTACGCCATAGGCCATATCCAATTCCGCGGTTTCTTTGAATTTTTGTTTCTGGCGGTTGGTCATCATACTGAACGCCATGGACAGCATTTCTTCGGGCGTGACGCGGGGAACGTCGGCGAGCGGCGACAGCACGCCATCGACGCGCAGATACGGGTGATTGCCGACTTTGAGATGCAAGTCGGACGCTTTGCTTTCTACCGCGCGCCGCAAAGATCGTCGATACTCAATGCCATAGAAAGATTACCCCGCAAGATTGCTGCTTATCATCGGACAGTAACATCCGAGCAAATACCAGCCCGCAAGACAACCTGCAGGCTCAGAGTTACGCGGCAGTTAGTTGAACCGACGAGAGCTTGAATGTGCAAGAGGGACGCGCTAGCTAATGCGGTGCAAACCGGACTTACATGAATTGTTACTCCACTAATACGCAGAGTCAGATCCGCTTTAAATAAAGGGAATCGTAAAGCAGCGCCGCGGCAAATCCGCCTGCCAAGGGACCTACCCAGAAGACCCCTTGATTGGCCCAGTGCGTGGCGCCAGTGCCGGCCCGAACGCTCGCGCTGGATTGAGTGCCGCGCCGGTGAACGGCCCGGCGACCAGACATCCCCAGCGCATAAACCAAACCAACGCCGAAGCCTGCGACGCTCGATAGATGCCGCGGTCATCCAGCGCGGTCGCAAACGCCACCAGGACCATAAAGAAAGTGGCGACTGCTTCGAGTCCATGCCCGGCCCAGCGTGGGAAATCTCGCGCAAATTCCGGCGTTCCCAACGCCACTGCGCGCCACGTATCGTCAGGAATTACGGCTTTCAGCAGGAACGCCGCCGCAATCGCTCCCGCAAGTTGTGCGGCCCAATACATCAGCACCTCTAGAGTATTCAGCCGCTTCGTCACCCAGTAGCCGATCGTCACCGCGGGATTGAAGTGCCCGCCCGAAACGTGCCCGATCGCCGAAATCATCACCGCCAGCGCCAGTCCATGCGCCAGCGCCATTCCCAGCACTCCGATTCCCGCCGTACCGTGAAGAAACTGGATCTGCGCACACCGTGCCTTCACCGAAAAATACCAGTGCGAACGTTCCCAGAAACTCCGCCGTAAGCTTTTGCGTGTTGGTGTACATGCAGAGTTCCTCCGGGGACGCGAAAAATTACCAGCGCAACAGTGTACGGAAATTGACCCGCATTTAATGCCAGCGAAGTATTTATTTCAAATCAGTAAGAAATAACCCGCCATTCGTGCTACTGGCTCGGTTGATATTAGCTTGAACCTCGCAGCGAACCACAGGAAGCATGCCGCCTGTTTCGTGACCGTGAACCCGCCCCGCTAATCACCATCTGCCGCAATCGCAAATAAAAACGGCCGCAAATAAAAAGCGGCCACTCGCAGAATAGCCGCTGAACCAGACAGTCGAATTATTCGTCGTTATCGCGAAGCAGCCGCGACCGGCGCGTTCACCGGCTGTCAGCCAGTTGTGGCGATCCGGCTTGTTGCCGCTCGTCAGCGCGAAAAATTCCTCCTGCAGTTTTCTCGTAATCGGCCCGGCAGCGCCTTTGCCAACCACGATGTGGTCCACTGAGCGGATCGGCGTAATCTCCACCGCCGTGCCCACAAAAAACACTTCATCGACGATATACAGCATTTCGCGCGGAATCACCGATTCTTTCACCGGAATCTCCAGGTCTTCGGCCATTTTCACCACTGTGTCGCGCGTGATTCCCGGCAAGATGCTGGTCGCCAGCGGCGGCGTATACAGCGTGCCGTCGTGCACCAGAAACACGTTCATGCCCGAGCCTTCGCTGACGTGCCCGCCGGAATCAAGCGCAATGCCTTCCGCATACCCGTTAAACGTCGCTTCCATGCGAATCAGCTGCGAATTCATGTAATTTGCCGCCGCTTTGGACATCGCCGGCAGCGTGTTGGGAGCAATGCGCGTCCAGGAACTGACGCCGATATCCACGCCTTTGGTAAGCGCTTCCGGCCCGAGGTACGCGCCCCACGACCAGCAGGCCATGTAAACATCGATCGGAGAGTTCAGCGGATTGACGCCAACTTCGCCATAGCCGCGCAGCACGATCGGTTTCACATAGCAGGAATTCAGTTTGTTCAGTCGCACCAGTTCGGTCGCCGCGTTGCCAAAATCCTCCGCGGAGTATGGCAAATCCATGCGGTAAATCTTCGCGGAATTGACCAGCCGCTGCATATGTTCGCGCAGCCGGAAAATAGCCGGACCCTGCTTGGTTTCGTAGCAGCGAATGCCTTCGAAAACCGCGGACCCGTAGCTCACCACATGCGACAGCACGTGCAGATGGGCCTCGTCCCAGTTGATCCATTTTCCGTTGTGCCAGATTTTTTCCGTTTTCTGTAATCGGCATGACTGCTCCCCATTGGGCCAAAACGTGCGAATTTGTCACGAAATGCAGAATACGGTACCGCGTCGTGGAGCGTCAATGCAAGGTGATTCGCGTTACGCTCGAAAAAATAAAACCAATATGGCGTGGAATTACTCGCTACTGATTGCCGGTAAAAAAATCCTGCTGCTCAGCCGGACGTGTTTCTCGCTGTTCGGTTCTGCTGGAGCCTCCGTGCGTCACCGGAGTCTCCGCCGCATGTGCAAGCGGCTTGCGATTCCGCCACAGCCGGCCGGTGCGATTTTCGTAAATCCCAAGAACAAGGAAGGGAATAGCCGTCGCGGCGGCCCAGATTTTCGCTCTGCCGCGGAATTTTTGATTCCGGTTCCCAGCGAAAAAGTTGCGCGGAAACAAAAAAGGTCGTCAGCCGCCCAAAAAGCACAGCGCGCCACATCCAGCACATGATGGCAATCGGCGACGCGAAAATAAATTGCCCGCTGCAAACTCGTGACCAGGTACGTGGCCGGCAGAAACACTCCCGACATGCTGCACCACTACCGGCAGCGAGGGAAGCGGCAACGTCGCGCCGGACAGAAAAATCAGCGGCAGCCACAACAGCTGGTTCAATACCTGCGTTTCCTGCATGGTGTTCGTGACGCTGGCGACCACCAGCCCCAGCGATGCGAACGAAACCGTGCCCGACGGTCACCAGGATGAAAATTGCCACGGACATTGCCGAAGCTTGTGTACGTGAAAGAACAACTCTGCGCAAAAAGCATTTCCATCAATACGGTGGGTAGTGTCAGAAAATAATTCGCCACGATGCTGGATGCCAGCATGTCGCTGGGCGTAACCGGCGTTACATGAAACCGTCGCAGAATCCCTTGCTCGCGAAACAGTTACCAGCGCCGCGCTCAGTCCCCAGAAACTCCCCATGACTGTCAGCCACACCACCGGCCCCATAAGATAACTCACTTTGTCCGGAACGCCTTTCGCAAACACCCCGGCGTACAAAAAGAAAAACCCGAACGGCATGACCACGCTGAAAAATAGAAACATTTTGTTGCGCAGCGTCAGCTGAATGCGCATACGCGTCAGTGCGGCAAAATTTTTCAATCGCGCAGCCTCCTGCCGGTAAGTTCGATAAACACGTCTTCCAGCGACGGCGTGGCGATTTCCAGCGAGACCAGTTCGTTCTCTTGCGTCTTCCAGATGTTTCACCAGCGACACAATCGCCTGCGGCGGCCGTTGGCAATGCAGAATGTAGCTGTCGCCCAGACACTCGGCATTCTGAGACGCCTTCCAGGTTTTTCAGCGCATCTCTACACTTCTCCGGCCGCGCTAGGCGAACTTCCAGCCGTGTTTTGTCCCCGAACGTTCCTTCAACTCCCGCGGCGTGCCCTGCGCGATGAGCGACCCCGTGATCCACAATGGCCACCCGATCGCAAAGGCGTTCGGCTTCTTCGATGTAATGCGTGGTCATCACGATGGTTTTTTTCTCGTGGCGCAGTTCGGCGATGATGTCGTAAATTTCGCGCCGCACTTGCGGATCGAGACCCGAGGTTGGTTCGTCGAAGAACAGCACTTTGGGATCGTTGACCAGCGCCATCGCCAGCGCCAGTCGTTGTTTTTGCCCCCCGGAGAGTTGGCTGTAAAAAGTGTTGCGTTTTTCTTCCAATCCGAAACGATTCAGCAATTCTTCGGGACTCCGTCGCCGGCGGTAGAAACTGGTGCAAAAGTCTCAGCGCTTCGATGACCCGTAGCTTGTCCGGTAGGGAAGTAGCTTGCAGGGCCGCGCCGATCTCGTGCTTTAATTCCTGCGGGTTTTTTTGTGGATCCAGCCCGCATACCGAGACGCGCCCGGAATCCGGCGTGCGCAATCCTTCTAGAATTTCAACCGTGGTGGTTTTGCCCGCGCCGTTGGGGCCCAGCAAGCCGAAGACTTCGCCTTCTTCAACGGTAAAGCTGACGCCCCGCACGGCTTGCACATCGCCATAACTTTTGACCAGGTTTTCAACCTGCAGGATCGGAATTGGCATGATGCAAGAGTTATAGCACAGCTTCCGAAGCCCACTCCGTTCCCGCATAACTGCAAATCAAGGCGCCAAATGATGGCGCAGGTCTTTAGCTTTTTCGTGATGTTCCGGCGTCGCGATTGGTTGACTTGCGAGGTTTCTTTCTGGATTCGTGAACTTTCTTACGCGGAGGTCCTGGCTGTCCAAGCGTGAGTTTTCAATTTCACGCGCGACTTCCATAATGGTCACGCCTTCGCTTTCCAGCAGCTTTTTCTGCAGCATCGCGTACGGCCCGCGGATCAAAATTTTTCCGCGTTCGCCGACGACCCGGTGCCACGGAATACCATTGACCTGAAGGCGTGGCGGCCATGGCGCGTCCCGCGCTTCGTGCCCCTCCGGGTAAACGCAAAGCTTTAGCGAGGGCTCCATAGGTTAGAACCTTCCCGCGGGGAATTTGTTGCACCAGTCGATAAACCGGATCCCAGGACATCGTGCTCTCCACGACAAAAGTAACGTTACATCCTAGTGCTTTCCCACACCGTAGAACAAGACAAAAATCCTCGAACCGGGTTTAACACAGTGGGGCCTGCAACACCAACAGTGGGCATGTCTCAATAAACGTCAGTGCGGGAAAGCGCTGCGGGAAAGGTGATGAAACAAAATCAAAAATTGGATGAGCGATTCGAACCCGAAGCATTTAACTTACCGTTACCTGATAGATGCAACGCCCGCAGGAATAACGATTGTTCGTTTGACCCTGTAGTGGAAGCTAATTACACTACAGAAAATGTAGTGTTCGGTCCGAGGTATCGTCATGGCTTTTATTCGCCGAAAAGGGAATACTTTTTACCTGGTGCACAACGTGCGCCACGGCGGAAAAGTGCAGCAACTGCATCTGGCCCGTCTGGGTAATCGCGCGCGCATCACCGATCAAGTAGTCCGCCAAGTCTCCAAGAAACACCCTTTCATCGAGCTGAATTGGCGCTCTCTGCGGGAACAGTTAACGGCAGGATGGATCTCGCGGATGCCGGCTCCCCGTTGGTGCAGCAACTCGTAGCTAACCTGCGTAGCTCTCAATCTGGATTTGGCGGATGTCTTTCCGCCGGTATTCCGATTTTCTGAATCGCCCGCAGTGGCTCAGGAATTGCTCTTACAGTTGCGACTCCTGCAGTCCACGCTTCAGGTCAAACTGGATCAATTTGACCGCGGCGGCGTGCGGTTCGGTAATGCGTCCGCGTCATTTGCGTGGCGCAAGGAGGCGGTCATGAGCACCACCGTTCTTCCGCTCGATCCCAGCAAACGCAGCACTGGCACCCTGGATTTCGAGACCTCTCTGCGCTCCAAGATCGTCGGCCAGGAAGAAGGCGTGCAGGCGCTCGTGGAGCTGTACCAGGTTTTCTGCGCCGGCTTGAACTCCCCGGGCCGCCCGGTTGGAAATCTTTTGCTGCTCGGTCCCACTGGTTCCGGCAAAACCCGCATCGTCGAAGCCGCCGCGGAAATTCTTTTTGGCGACGCTCGCGCCATTATTAAAGTGGACTGCGCGGAGTTTCAGCACTCCCACGAAATCGCCAAGTTGATCGGTTCGCCCCCAGGATATTTGGGCCACCGCGAAACGCATCCACTGATCACTCAGGAAGAGCTGAGCAAGAGTCACACCGACAAGCTGAAGCTGTCTTTCCTGCTGTTCGACGAAATCGAAAAAGCTTCCGACTCGCTGTGGCAATTGCTGCTCGGCATGCTCGACAAAGCCACGTCTGACTCTCGGCGACAATCGCAAAGTGGATCTTTCCCAAACCGTAATTTTCCTCACCTCCAACCTGGGCGGCGGTGAAATCACCGAAATGATGAATGGCGGCTTGGGTTTCGTGCAGCCCAAGGACAAGCCCATAGCCGGTCTGGATAAAAAAGTCGAGCGCACCGCGTTGGAAGCTGCTCGCCGCAAGTTTTCGCCGGAATTCATGAATCGCCTCGACAAAGTGGTGGTCTTTCATCCGCTTCAGCGCGAGCAGCTCGAAGAAGTTCTGAACATCGAGCTGGGCAACGTGCAGCGCCGGGTGCTGGAAACCGCCAAGGGCCAATTCCTCTTTCGCGTAACCGACGCCGGCCGCGATTTCCTTCTTCGCGAAGGCACCGATCAACGCTATGGCGCGCGCCACTTGAAGCGCGCCATCGAGCGCCACGTGGTCTACCCGCTCGCAAATCTTCTCGCCACCGAGCAAGTGCAGCCTCGGCGACCTCGTCCGCATCGATTGGGACGGCGAGCACAACTGCTCACCTTCGTGCGCGATGGCGAAGGCGCTTTGATCAGCAATGAGCCTGCCATCGATTGCGCCGCGCTGCCGCTGCGGCGGAAACCCGCGATGGCAAAGCCGTTGACGCGCCAACCGAAGTCGTAGCGGAGACCCGAAAATCGCGTGCTGCATTGCCGGCCACTGGTCCTGCCGCGGCCCCGCAAGGCCGTAAAAAACAAGAACGCTAATCGCAACGCGCGAGTTGCAATCGTGAATTGTCAGCTCGATAGACGCCGCGGCACGTCGCTGATCATCGCGATGTGCCGCTTTTTGTCTTTCGCGCGCTGACAGAAACTGTTTCATTCCTCTCATTTTGCCCTTCAGTGAAACACTGTCTCACCCTTGAGACAGTTTCCACAATTGCAATCGCCCTAACTTGCTGAGCTCTATCAGTTTGGCTATTCGCAACCTGGCCTCTCTAATTGGCATTCCCCATGCTGTATCTCAGACCAGCATAGCGTTGAGACTTCCATCGTCATTCGTCGCAGGCGAAAGACGAAGAAGGACTGGGGAAAATGAGAGCTGCCGTTCGTCACCAACTGGATCCGTCAATTCGCAGCACCGATACTCGCGACTTCGAATCCACTCTGCGTTCCAAGATTGTCGGCCAGGCCGAAGGCGTGCAATCTCTCGTCGATATGTACCAGGTGTTTTGCGCCGGCTTGAATTCGCCGGGCCGTCCGGTCGGCAAC
Source organism: uncultured Acidobacteriota bacterium (assembly GCA_963732705.1). Classification (GTDB taxonomy): domain Bacteria; phylum Acidobacteriota; class Terriglobia; order Acidiferrales; family UBA7541; genus Acidiferrum. The sequence goes on from CAVTAN010000006.1 coordinate 175,752, forward strand.
TTGCTTTTCCTCGGTCCTACCGGTTCAGGCAAGACTCGCATCGTTGAAGCCGCGGCGGAAATTTTGTTCGGAGACGCACGCGCAATCATCAAAGTGGACTGCGCCGAGTTTCAGCACTCCCACGAAATCGCCAAGTTGATCGGCTCGCCCCCAGGCTATCTTGGGTCATCGCGAGACTCATCCGCTCATCACTCAGGAAGCGCTCGCAGCCAGCCACACCGACAAGCTGAAGCTCTCGTTTTTGCTTTTCGACGAAATTGAAAAAGCTTCCGACGCTCTTTGGCAATTGCTGCTGGGAATATTGGATAAGGCAACGTTGACCTTGGGCGACAACCGCCGGGTTGATCTCTCTCAGACCGTAATCTTCCTGACCTCCAATCTTGGCGGCGGAGAAATCACCGACCTGATGAATGGCGGCATGGGCTTCATTCAGCCCACGGATAAACCGACTGCCGGCTTGAATGAAAAAATCGAGCGCACCGCCGTGGAAGCGGCACGCCGCAAATTCTCGCCAGAATTCATGAATCGCTTGGACAAAGTTGTGGTGTTCCATCCGCTCAAGAAAAATCAGCTCGAAGAAGTTTTGGAAATCGAGCTTGGAGCATGTGCAGAAGCGGGTGCTGCAGACCGCCAAAGGACAATTCTTGTTCCGCGTTACCGGTGGCGGCCGTGAATTCCTGCTGCAAGAAGGCACCGATCAGCGTTATGGTGCGCGCCACTTGAAGCGCGCCATCGAGCGCACGTCGTTTATCCTCTGGCCAATTTGCTGGCCACCGATCAGGTACAACTGGGTGATCTGGTTTGCATCGACTGGAACCGCGAAGAGAATGGCTTAACCTTTGTGCGCGAAGGCGAAAACCTGGCCATGCCTGCACGTAGACCCGAACCGCCTTCGGTAATCCGGCCAACCGCAGTCAGGAATGGTCGAACCGTCGAAGCTCCGCCAGCGCCTTTGGCCCGGAACAGATGCCCCGCATGGCTCGCTAAATACCTACAGAGCCATCAAAGTTATTTCTACAAAGTTGAATAATCAGGATGAAAGGCCCGGGCAGATGAATCTGTCCGGGCTTATATATTTATGCAGTCGGAACGACGGCCGGAACTTCCGCTGCATCCTCCGCCACAGGTACGGATGCCGGCCCATTCGGTTTCCACCGCAAAATAGGTTTGCGCGCAGCTCCCACTTCATCCAGACGGCCAACCCGCGTGGAGTGCGGCGCGGTCTTCACCAGTTGCGGGTCGCTGGCTGCCTCTCCCGCGATTGCCCTCATCGCATCGATAAACAAATCGCATTCTTCCTTGGATTCCGATTCCGTGGGCTCAATCATCAGCGCGCCCGGCACGATCAGCGGGAACGCCGTGGTATACGGATGGAAGCCGTAGTCGATCAGACGCTTGGCGATATCCATGGTGTTAACGCCGTTTTTTTTTTGCAGCGCATCGCTGAACACCACTTCATGCATGGAGGGCAGGGAATAGGGCAGTTCAAAAAAACCTTCCAGCTTCTTCCGAATGTAAGTGGCGTTCAGAACGGCATCTTCCGTCGCCTGTCGTATGCCGGGACCGTACGCGAGGATGTAAGCAAGCGCCCGCACCAGCACTCCAAAATTCCCTGCAAACGCTTTTACCCGCCCAATGGACTCCGGTCGCACATTCTCAAGCGCCAGCCGCCCGCTTCTTTTTCAACCAGCACGGGAACAGGCCGGAACGGCTCGAGAATTTTCTTCATGGCCACGGGGCCAGCTCCCGGTCCACCACCGCCGTGCGGCGTCGAAAACGTTTTATGCAGATTCAGGTGCATGACGTCCACGCCCATGTCGCCAGGCCGTGTAACGCCGGTCAACGCGTTCATGTTCGCGCCGTCCATATACAGCAGCGCTCCCCGGCGATGTAAAATTTCTGCGATCTCGGCAATCCGCGGTTCAAATATGCCCAGCGTGGAGGGATTGGTAAGCATCAGCGCTGCTACATCGTCAGTGACCAGCTCGCGGAGCTTTTCAACATCGATCTGCCCGTGAGATTCCGACCGGATATTTTCAACTTGATAGCCCGCGATAACCGCCGTCGCCGGATTGGTCCCGTGTGCGGAATCTGGAATCAAGACCTTTTTGCGCGGATTGCCCTGCTTTTCCAGATAAGCGCGAATTAACAATAGTCCGGTGAGTTCTCCTTGAGCTCCCGCCGCCGGCTGCAACGTGATGGAATCCATGCCCGTAATTTCAAGCAGGCAGTCCTCCAGCAATTTTATGATCTTCAAACACCCTTGCGACAATTCCTGCGGTTGATACGGATGTTCCGTGGCGATGCCCTCCAGCCGGGCCACAAACTCGTTCACCCGCGGGTTGTACTTCATCGTGCAGGAACCCAGCGGATACATTCCCAGGTCGATCGCATAATTCCACGTCGACAGTCGGGTGAAGTGTCGCAGCACCTCGATTTCGCTTACTTCCGGGAAACCGCCCACTCCTTCGCTGCGATAATTCTCGCCGAGCAACTCCACGGCATCGACCGCCGGCACATCCAGTGGCGGCAATTCGAAGGCTCGCTTGCCTGCAGAGGACTTCTCAAAGATCAGTCCTTCGTTCTGGTTTATATGCTGCGTCGCTTTATTTGGACTCTTGCTCAATTTTTATTCTCTTAACGCCGGCAAGTGTTTCTCCCAGCGAGCATATTTACTAAATGGGTTTTTCTAGTGTCCTGCGCAGGGCACCGGCGAACCGTTCGATTTCCCCGCGCGTGGTCGTTTCGGTGACGCAGACCAAAGCGTGTTTGCTGAATTCCGGATAATCGCGACCCAGCACGAACGGGCCGATAATTTTTTCGCGCAGAAGATCGCCATTCAAGAGCTTCACCGAGCGCGGCAGTTCCACCGTGAATTCGTTGAAAAAAGGCCCCGCGAACGCCCGCCGCACTCCAGGTATTTTCTCCAGCTCGGACAGCGCGAAGCGCGCTTTGGACAAGTTCTGGTGCGCCATCTCCCGCAATCCTTCTTTGCCCAGCAAACACAAATGCACCGTGGCCGCCAGCGCGCAGAGCGCCTGATTCGTGCAGATATTCGACGTCGCCTTTTCGCGGCGGATATGTTGTTCGCGGGTCGCCAGCGTCAATACGAAGCCGCGGCGGCCGTTCGAATCGGTTGTTTGTCCCACCAGGCGTCCCGGCATTTGCCGAACATATTTATCGCGAGACGCAATGACTCCCACGTACGGTCCACCATAGCTCGGCGGCAACCCGAAACTTTGCCCCTCCATCGCCACGATATCGGCCTCCGCGGGAGGCCTTAAAATCCCCAACGACACCGCCTCGGTGATAGAAACCGCCAGCAGCGCTCCGCTTTTGTGTGCGAGATCAGCAACCTCCGCGACTTCTTCCACCACCCCAAAAAAATTGGGCGACTGTATCAGAACGACCGCCACATCCTCTTTCAATTTTGACTGCAGCGCCGTGACGTCCACGGTCCCGTTGGCCTGAACCGGTATCTCTTCCACCGTTAACCCGGAATTCTTCGCGTACGTTTTCAGCACCGCGCGGTATTCGGGATGTACCGACCGCGCCACCAGCACTCGTCGCCGCCCGGTCAGCCTTTCCGCCATCAACACCGCTTCCGTTGTGGCTGTGGACCCGTCGTACATCGAAGCGTTGGCCAACTCCTGTCCCGTCAATTGCGCCATCAGCGTTTGAAATTCAAAAATGGACTGCAGGGTACCTTGCGTTATTTCCGCTTGGTAAGGCGTGTAGGAAGTTAGGAATTCGCCGCGCTGAATGATCGTGTCGGTGATCACCGATCGCAAATGATTGTAAACTCCGGCTCCAAGGAAGCTGCTGTAACCCAGGGAATTTTCGCCGGCGCGAGCTTTAAAATACTGAATGATTTCCGCTTCGGACATGGGTCCAGGCAAATTCAATGCCTTCGTCAGCCGGTACTGCTCCGGAACGCTGGAGAAAAGCTGATCGATGGACTTGGTTCCCATCACCGCAAGCATTTCTTCCCGCTCAGCGGGACTTTTCGGGAGATAGCGCATCAGGCGGAAGCTTCCTTATTCTTTTCTGCGACGAAATCCTCGTAAGCTTTTCCATCCATAAGTTTCGAGACTTCCGCTTGATCGGCGATTTTAATCCGGATCAGCCACGCGGCATTGTGCGGATCCGAATTCAGCTTCTCTGGAGTCGCTTCCAGATCGCTGTTTGCTTCCGTCACTTCACCCGAAACCGGCGCGTAGATTTCGCTCACCGCTTTCACCGATTCCACCGTGCCGAACGATTTTCCGGTCTCGATTTTCGTGCCAGCTTTGGGCAGTTCCACGAAAACTACATCGCCCAGCTCGTGCTGCGCATAGTCGGTGATCCCGATGGTTCCAATGCCATCTTTGACATCGATCCATTCATGCTGCTTGGTATACCGGTATGTCGCAGGATACGTCATTGGCTTCCTTTCGTCGTCAAACCGTACTGGCGATGGACTGCGCGGCGGATTTCCTGGCACGCTTGTAAAACGGCGTCGCCACCACTTGCGCCCTTGCCTTCTGGGCGCGAATCTCCACGTAAATGGCCGTGCCAATCGCTGCCATGGACGGCCGAACATACGCCAGCGCGATATTTTTCCCTAACGTCGGTGAGGGCGACCCGCTGGTTATAACTCCGATGGGATCACCGTCTTCATTCAAGCAGCGATATTCATCCCGCGCGATTCCGCGGTCGACCATTTCCAAACCGACCAGCGTTCGAGAAACTCCGCTATCTTTGGATCGCTGAAGCTGCACCCGGCCAACGAATTCGCCCTTTTCCATTTTGCAGTAGCGTTCCAGCCCTGCTTCCCAGACGTTGATGCTCTCGCTGATCTCGTGGCCGTAGAGCGCCATCTTGGCTTCTAACCGCAGTGTATTGCGGCACCCCAGGCCACACGGAATAATCCCGCATTCACTGCCCGCGTCCATTACTTTGTTCCACACCGCTTCGCTGGTAGCCACATCCGAGGGTACATAAATTTCAAATCCATCTTCGCCCGTGTATCCCGTGCGGGCGATCAATATGTTTTTCAGGCCGCAAACGCTTCCGTGCGTGAACCAGTAATTCTTGATTTGACTTAGATTCGCATCGGTCAGCTTGGCCAAAACTTCTACCGCACGCGGCCCCTGAATCGCCAGTTGGGTGTAGGCGTCGCTCAGCTCTTCCACTTTGCAATCGAAGCCCGCCACATTTTCCCGCACCCAGTTGATATCTTTTTCTCGGGTTCCGGCATTGATCACCAGCAGGAAGTCATCTTCCCCCAACCGGTGAACAATCACGTCGTCTACAAACGTTCCCGCCGGATACAACATCGCGGAATATTGCGCCTGACCGATGGCCAGCTTAGCAGCATCGTTCATAGTGAGGTGTTGTACTGCCGCCAGCGCTCCGCCGTGCTTATGCCCCGTGCTGATGCGAATGTCGCCCATGTGGCTGACATCGAACATCCCTACCCCGGCGCGGACTGCCTTATGTTCGGCAACCAACCCACCGGTAGCCGGATACTCCACAGGCATATCCCAGCCGCCAAAATTGACCATCTTAGCGCCCAAACGGCGATGCACGCCGTATAGGGGCGTCTTACGAAGCCCGGCAGTAGAGGTTGAATCGACGGGTAGCTCCAGGAATCACGAAGAAAATCGATACTAGCACGCACCCTCTGGCCCGTCAAAAAACCTCCACGACATGCCGATTCCGCCGCTGTTCTTACGACAACCGCCGCACGCCGGATTCTTGCCGCCCCCCAACGTCGTCAGGTACAGTTTCACGAGAGGTTCCCATGCCAACTCAAGTGCTCTGCGTCCAGTGCGATCTACCCGAAGATCGCTGCACCTGTGAAAAATACTGCACCATTTGCCAGGGGCAAATTGGCGTGCGCCTGTGCATGGACGGGCTTTATTATTGTCCCGACTGCCGCGAAGCTTGCGACGTTTCCCTCGCCGATAACCGCGCCCGTTGAACTCAGCAAACCTGCCTGCAATCGCATACTTGGTGGAAGGAATCGGAATGCAAGATAGATCGAATTTCTTGCGCTTCAGGCAGGTAACTTTCGTGCGCACAGCCATTCGTTAGCGGATGACTGCTAGCGAATGACCGCTAAGAATGGGCGACGGCCGTGGGTGGACGGTTGGGGATCAACGGCTGAAGTTGCAGCCTTTTCTAAATTCGATTTCCTTACATCTTGAAGGCAAATGTATTGTGACGGATGAGCGAAGTAATTTGATCGTTGCTCAAGGTCATCCGCAGCGTGACGCGGTCTCCCGCGGGCGCTACGCGCGCTTGGTCCAGCAAATCCGCCATTTCGGGATTATCCTTTTGCGCCTGATAGCGCTTGTACAAAAATCCCGCCTGCAATAACTGCGCCAGCGTGTTGGCATCTTCTGTCGAGCCGCACACCACTTGAAACTTGCCATCCAGTGAGCTGCTGGCATCCACGCTGATAATCATATTCCGCATGCGCGTCACTAACTTGGCCGCCTCGGGAAATTGCTCAATCTCCGGCGCAAGCTGCTGCATCGCCAGCCGCGTGTACGCGGGACTTAGCACCGCCCACACCGTTCCCGTGCCGTTGGCATCGCTGATCAGCGGGTAGAACTGATCGTTTCGCAGCAATCCTTCTTCGCCGCCAAACCGCACTTCAATCATTTTTTCCAGCAGCCTGCGATGTCCGAACGCCGCGGTATTGGAATCGATAAATAAGAAAAATAGGTCGTTCGCGCCCGATCCAGACCCAAAAGCGTACAAGTTATAGCCGCGCGATTTGAAAGTAGGCAGCTTCTGTTGCTTGAAATACGCTTCCGTAGTCCCAGGATTGTAATTTCCCAGCGCGACTCCCACGATTTGCTCGCCCGTGGGCACCGCATCCGATCCCGTTGCTCCCGTTTTCGCGGTCACGCCTTCGGGAACCAGTCCCCAGGCCAGCTCTTCTACCTGCGTGTTCGGATCAATTCCCGCTGACGCCAGGAATCGTTCGAATTGCTTGAAGCGGTCCGGCAAAAGTTGCTCTTGCAGTTGTGGGAACCAGGGAAGCGAGCGCGCCTTTTTCAAGTCGGCGTACGCGAATTCACCAATCTCTTTGGGGAACAGCGCGATGGTGTCGGCGGCCAGCCGTCCTGCACGCGCCGCCTTCGGAGCGGCGAAACTGATCACCAGGACTGCTGCGATCGCCAACGTGCGGATAGTTCCACACTAACGTGGCAAGTTCATGACTGGTTTTTTCTAAATTGAGCCGCGAGTTCATCGTGATTCCTCTCCAACGACCGACGATCCTATTTCCCCAACTGAGTGGCCAAGCCTTTATCCAGGCGTTCGCGCAACGCTGCCACCCGCCCTTTCACCTGCTCTACATACGAGGTGTCATGCAGGCTCTCCAGGTTGATCTCCACGTTCGCCAGAGATCCGCGCACACCGGCGGCGGCCATGAATCGCGCCACCTGCAAGTCTGAACGCATGGATGCGGCCGCGATAGCCTCCAGTTGTCCCAGCTGTTCGAAAAGCGCAACTGTCACATCGGCCACCTGCAGCGGGGCTTCGGCTGCACCTCTGGTCGCTGTCTGGATAGCCTGGTCTCGCAATACATTCTCTCGCGCTTCGCCTTGCGGCAATCGGAACGCTTCCATCACCGCATCAAAAGACTCCGCATCGCGATCGATAGCTTTCTCTAGATCCTCTGTCGTACGTCGCAATCGATCCAGCGCCTCTGACAGTGGCACGATATACGCCGCCTGCGATTTCTTCTTCCTCGATAACCCCGCAACCATTTGCCCCAATGCACCAGCCAGCGCCCCGGCGAACGCCGAAACGCTGCCACCTCCTGGCGTTGCCGTAGGAGCCGCGACTGCGTCCAGGAATGGTTTCGTCAAATGCGCAAATTTACTCTGTGCCGTGGGCGCTTCCGGCGGCGCTCCTGCCAGGGCAGCCTGCAACCGATTCTCCAGCACTTGAGACGGCGAAAAATCTTCCAGCTGCAAAAAGAAATCTGCCGCCATTTCCAGCGCTTTCTTGGGCACCAGGCCCACGATTTCGCTTCCCACCGGGATCGCCCCGTAGCGCTCCGCCTCGCGCTTCACCATTTCGTACACCCGGTGCATCGGGGTTGCTTCGTAATCCGTTAAATTAATCGACACCTGCGCCAGGTTGCGCGCTTTCAAAGCTACGCCCATGGACTTTACGTGCCGCAATCCCCCGGAAGAATAGCGAATGGCTTTGGCAATCTTGTTCGCCACTCCGATATCCGAAGTATTCAGGTTAACGTTGTAAGCGACCAGGAATTTTCGCGCCCCGACAACCGTCGTACCCGCCGTCGGGTGCAGTTTTGGTTCGCCAATATCAGGTTGCCGGTCGTGGTTGCGTTTTAAATCTTCACGCAAGCCCTCGAATTGCCCGCGCCGCACGTTTTCCAGATTCACACGGTCCGGCCGCGTTGCCGCAGCCTCATAAAAAAACACCGGGATGCGGTAGCGTTTCCAGATTTCAGCGCCAACCCGCCGCGCCAACGCCACGCAATCTTCAAGCGCCACGCCTTCCACGGGAATGAATGGCACCACGTCGGTCGCGCCCACCCGAGGGTGCGCCCCCTGATGACTCGTCAGATCAATTAACTCCGCCGCCTTCCCCACGCCCAGCAGCGCCGCTTCCGCCACCGCATCGGGTTCCCCCGCCAGCGTCACCACGCAGCGATTGTGATCGCCGTCCATCTCGCGATCCAGCACGTACACGCCCGTCACGCTGCTCATGGCCGCCACGATAGCTTCCACTTTCGCGGCGTCGCGGCCTTCTGAAAAATTGGGAACGCACTCGATCAACCGGGTCATAGTCGACTCATCCGTGTACCTGAAGACTTTCTAGTTCGTGTCCGCTCGGGAATAAATAATTTCGCCCCGCTTGATCGTGCTGTGACAGTTGTTCATCCCAAAATAATAGGGAATTTCGCGATAGTCATCCACATCGAAGATTGCCAAATCCGCTTGTTTGCCTACTTCCAGCGAGCCGATCCGCTTGTCTCTCCTCAACGAGTATGCCGCATTGATGGTTGCTGCGGTGATGCCTTCGGCCGGCGTCATCCGCAATTGTGTGCATGCCAGCGACAAAATCATGGGCATGCTGACCGTCGGACTGGTGCCCGGATTGTAGTCCGTCGCCAGCGCCACGATAGCCCCCGCCTCAATCAAGCTTCGAGCCGGAGCATACTTTTTTAGACCTAGATGAAAATCGCACCCCGGCAGCAGCGTAGCCACCGTGTTCGAATCCGCCAGAGCCTTCACATCCGCCGAATTTGCTTTCTCTAAATGATCGCAACTGGCGGCCTCAACCTTTACCGCCAGCCGGATTCCGCCCGAGTGGCTGAGTTGTTCGGCGTGCATGCGCGCTCCGAGGCCCAGGCGCTTGCCCGCTTCAAAAATTTGTTTTGCTTGCGCCACGCTAAACGCGCCCCGTTCGCAAAACACATCGCAAAATTCCGCCAGCTTTCCGGCAGCGATCTCTGGCAACAACTTCTCCGTCAGTAGTGCGATATATTCACCGGCTCCGTCGCGCCGCCCGCGGAACTCTTGCGGAATGACATGCGCGCCCAGAAAAGTAGAAACAATCTCAATCGGTTGTTGCGCGCCCAGATCCTGATGCAATCGCAATATCTTTAGTTCGCTGGCGACGTCCAATCCGTAGCCGCTCTTGGCCTCAATCGTCGTTGTCCCGTATGCGGCGAACTGCCGCAGTGCAGCCATGGCCCGCTGCTTCAGAGCGTCGCTCGTTGCCGCCCGAAGTTTTGCAACCGAGTTGAGAATTCCTCCTCCCCGTTTAGCGATCTCTTCGTAACTGGCTCCGCGGATTCTCAGTTCATATTCTTCAGCCCGGCTTGCTGCGTGAATCAAATGAGTGTGCGCGTCCACGAAGCCAGGCAGCACCACCCGCCCGCCCGCATCCTGCTGCCGTGCGATTCTCGCCAGCGGATGAGCTTCCACTTTTTGCCGCGACCCGGCCGCCACGATAATCCCGTCGCGCATCAACACCGCGCCGTTCTTTACCAGACCAACATTCGCGAGCGCGGCCCCGCGTCGCGGTCCACGGCCCCGCAGAGTTAGCAGTTGCGATATGCCTGAGATGATTGTGGTCGTCGCCAAGGCCTGAACAGTATGCAGTAGGACCTACCGCAAGAAACACCCCGATGTCTAACCGTCGCCGACCGCCAGCTCAAAGCCAATCCGCTGGAAGTATCCCCAGGAAAGTTCACAGCATCGGCACTTTTAAATCCGTCGTCTTGGCAAACTCGATCGCTTCCGGATATCCCGCATCCACATGTCGAGCCACGCCGATTCCCGGGTCGTTAGTCAGCACTCGTTTAATTCGTTCCGCCATTTCTTTCGTTCCGTCCGCCACCGTCACTTGACCCGCATGTTGCGAATACCCGATCCCTACTCCGCCCCCGTTGTGAATCGACACCCAAGACGCCCCGCTCGCGGTGCTGAGCAGCGCATTCAACAGCGGCCAATCCGCGATAGCGTCCGACCCATCGCGCATCGCTTCCGTCTCGCGATACGGCGACGCCACCGAGCCACAATCCAGATGATCTCTCCCAATCACAATCGGCGCTTTCAATTCACCGTTCGCCACCAGATCATTCAGCGCCAATCCGAATTTGTCTCGCTCTCCGTACCCCAGCCAGCAAATCCGCGACGGCAGCCCCTGAAACCTCACGCGCTTCTGCGCCAGTTTGATCCAGCGATGTCAAATGGTCATCGTGCGGAAACATTTCCAGCACCAACTTGTCCGTGCGCGCGATATCCGAAGCCTCTCCCGACAGCGCTGCCCAGCGAAACGGCCCTTTGCCCTCGCAAAACAGCGGCCGGATATACGCCGGCACGAACCCCGGAAAGTCGTATGCGTTCTTCACCCCCTGCTCATACGCAAACGTTCGAATGTTATTTCCGTAATCGAACGTCATGGCCCCAAGCTTCTGCAGCTCCAGCATTCCCTGAACATGCTGCGCCATCGCCGCCATGGATTTTTTCTTATACTCCGCCGGATTCGCTTTGCGCAATTCCAGCGCCGCCGCCAGGCTCATGCCGTTGGGCACGTAGCCATTGAGCGGATCATGCGCGCTGGTTTGATCGGTCAGTACATCGGGCACTACTCCGCGCCTCGCCAATTCTGGAATCACATCCGCGCAATTTCCCGCCAGCCCCACCGAGGTTGCTTCTCCCTTACGCACCGCATTTTTCAAGAATGCGCAGCGCCTCATCCAGATTGCTGACCAGCACATCGCAATACCCGCTCTTCACCCGCCGCTTGATGCGTTCCGGATCCACATCGATTCCCAAAAACGCCGCGCCGTTCATCGTAGCCGCCAGCGGTTGAGCTCCACCCATGCCACCCATGCCGCCGGTGACCACCAGTTTTCCCGCTAAGCCGCCACCAAAATGCTTTTCGGCCGCCGCTGCAAAAGTCTCGTAAGTCCCTTGCAAAATTCCCTGCGTACCGATGTAAATCCAGCTTCCGGCGGTCATCTGCCCGTACATCGTCAGTCCCGCGCGGTCCAGTTCGTTGAAGCGTTCCCAATTGTTCCAGTGCCCCACCAGGTTCGAATTACAGATCAGCACGCGCGGCGCATAGTCATGCGTGCGAAAGACCGCGACCGGTTTTCCCGATTGCACCAGCAACGTTTCATCATTTTCCAAATCTCGGAGCGATCGAACGATGGCATGAAAGCATTCCCAATTGCGCGCAGCTTTCCCCGTACCTCCGTACACCACCAGATCGTCCGGTTTCTCCGCAACTTCCGGGTCCAGGTTGTTCATCAGCATCCGTAGCGCGGCTTCCTGCTGCCAACCCTTGCAGGAAATCTTGGTGCCACGCGGCGCCCGGAACGGTCCCCTGTCGATGCTGGTGCCGCCAGAAGTAAGAACCGCAGGTTCTGAAGGAAGAGGTGTCATAGTTCGCTCAAGGCCCAATCGTATCGTAGGACCAAACCCTTTGCACGAGCGAGCAACGTCGCTCGGCCCGCAAGTTGCCCGCTGAAATCAACCGGCCCAACGCACAATTGCGCTGGTGAAACGCCTGCGGTACAGTCCACATCGTGACCAGTTACGGCACACTTCCCACTCGATTTTTGAGCGCCATCGATCGATTGCCGAATCCGCGGGCCCAGATGTTTCGCCGCGCCGAGCGTTGGGAAGCGGTTTCCTCCGCCGAATTCCTTCGCCGTGTCGCCGGATTGTCCACCGCTTTAGTCGAACTCGGCGTGAAAACCGGCGACCGTGTTGGCATCTTTTGCGCCAATCGCCCGGAGTGGCACACGGCCGATTTTGCAATCACCGGAGCCGGCGGCGTTAGCGTTCCCATCTACTTCAATGAGTCGCCGCAGCGGATGATTTACATCCTCAACCATTCGGAAGCCAGAGTCGTCTTCGTTTCTGGTTCCGATCAGCTGGAAAAACTTCTCGCTTCTCGCTCCGATCTTCGCAGCCTCGAACATATCGTCGCGGCTGACTCCACAGCAGATCTTCCCTCCGACTGCCTTAGCTACGAGACCCTGATTGCCGGTGCCGGTGAAGTCGACATTTCCGCTTACCGTCTCCGAGCGTCGCAAGTCTCCCCCGGCCAACTTTCCTCCCTGATCTACACTTCGGGCACCACGGGCGAACCTAAAGGCGTAATGCTCACGCACACCAATTTTTGCTCCAACGTCACCGATACCCACAAAGAGCTTCATTTCGATCCCGTCAACGATCTCGCTCTCTCTTTTCTCCCGCTCGCGCACGTCTACGGTCGGATGATCGATTACTCGTTCTTGTTTCACGGGATAACCGTGGCCTATGTGGAAGCCGTGGAGCAGGTTTCTCAGGCCATGTTGGAGCTGCACCCCACCGTGCTCGCCGCCGTTCCCCGCGTATTCGAAAAGATTTACACCCGCATTATCGAGAAGGGAAGTAAAAACGCCGGAATCAAGCGCAAGTTATTCGATTGGTCGATGAAGGTCGCCAACAAATCCGCCAAGTGGCGTTGTGGCCCGGTCCAGGCGCCACTCGGTGTCAAACTCCAATGGGCTTTGGCCGACCGCATGGTCTACAAAAAAATCAGGGCTGCGACGGGCGGTCGCCTCCGAATGGTTTTTTCCGGCGGCGCTCCGCTTTCTCAAGATTTAACCGAATTTTTCTGGGCCATTGGCATTCCCATCTATCAGGGCTACGGCTTAACCGAAACTTCTCCGGTGCTCACCTCCAATTACCCTAAAAATCGTGCCGGAAGTTCCGGCAAGGCCATCCCCAACGTGGAGCTGAAAATCGCTGAAGACGGCGAGATATCTCGCCCGTGGCCCGTGCGTCATGCAGGGCTACTTCAAAAATCCCGAAGCTACCCGCGAAGTTCTGACCGCAGACGGCTGGTTTAGCACCGGCGACATCGGCTATCTCGACCCCGACGACTATCTCTTCATCACCGATCGCAAAAAAGATTTGATCAAAACCGCCGTCCGGAAAATTTGTCGCTCCCCAACCCATCGAAAATGCACTTAAAACCAGTCCTTACATCCTGAATGCCATGGTCATCGGTGACCAGCGCAAATTCGTCGTGGCCTTCTTGGTCCCCAACGCGGTAACCATTTCTGCCAAGGCCGCCGAGCAAGGCGTTAAATCTCCTTCCAAGGCCGAAATGGCTGCCGACCCTTGGGTGCATACTTTGATCGAATCCGAAGTCCGGCGCCTGACTCCTCATCTCGCGCAGTACGAATCCATCAAGCGCTTCGCGTTGCTGCCCGAGGATTTCACCTTCGACAATGGCAGCCTCACATTTACCCTAAAACTGAAACGCCGCATTGTGGAACGCCAATATCATCAAATCATCGACCAGTTGTACGCCGACGTAGCTGAGCCTCGCCCGATTTTGCAGAATTAGCTCGACCGAATTGGCTCCCCGCCGTTTGACCTCTCCAGTTTGCCGCCCGCCTCCCGTCAGTCTAAAATCAGTATTGGAGCTTACATGTCTGATCAACTCGTCATTGCCGGCCGCGCTTTCACCTCCCGTCTGATTGTGGGCACCGGGAAATACCGCAGTTTTCAGGAAATGGGCCGCGCCCATGCCGCATCCGCCGCAGACATGGTTACCGTTGCGGTGCGCCGCGTGAACCTCACCGACAAATCCAAGGAATCCCTCCTCGATTACATTGATCGCGAAAAGATGTTTATCCTTCCCAACACCGCGGCGTGCTACTCAGCGGAAGAAGCGATTCGCACCGCCCGTCTCGGCCGCGAAGTCGGGCTTTCGAATTGGGTGAAGCTCGAAGTAATCGGAGACCAGCAAACATTATTTCCCGACACCGAGCAGTTGCTGGAAGCTACCCGCGTGCTCGTCAAAGAAGGCTTCGTGGTCTTGCCCTACACCACCGACGATCTTATCGTTGCGCGCAAGCTCATCGACGCCGGGGCCGCCGCAGTCATGCCCCTGGCTGCCCCCATCGGTTCAGGTCTGGGCATACAAAATCCCTCCAATTTGCGAATTTTGCGCGAGCGCATTACCGAAGTGCCCCTCATTGTGGATGCCGGCGTGGGCACTGCCTCCGATGCCGCTTTCGCGATGGAACTCGGCGCCGATGGCCTGCTGATGAACACCGCGATAGCTGAAGCCCAGGACTCAGTTCTGATGGCCGAGGCCATGCGCGACGCGACCATTGCCGGTCGCAAAGCTTTTCTCGCCGGCCGTATGCCCAAGAGGTTGTATGCTTCCGCATCCAGTCCGCTGACCGGCGTAATGCGACAGGCTTCGTAGTCGCTCTGACCTGACACTGCAATAAAATATCGATCGAACAAGGTGATAATCGGATCGTGAGCGCTCAATCCTCGTCTGGCTCGTCCGTGAACGCCGGCACGAAAACGATTTCCTCCAGCCCATTGGCGAGATTGGCCTATATCGATTGGATGCGCGGATTCGCGTGCGTCTTGATGTTTCAGGCGCATTGTTATGATTCGTGGCTCACCTTGGACGCCCGGAAGACCCCTCTTTATCGCTGGTCGCAGGAAGCCTCCACGCTGGCAGCACCCATCTTCCTGTTCCTTTCAGGAGTTTCCTTCGCGCTGGTAACTGAGCGAATGCGGCAGAAGAAGTTGCCTGCCAGCCAAATCTTTCGTACCGCCATTCTAAGGGGCGCGGAAATTTTCGGACTTGGCCTTCTGTTGCGCGTGCAGGAATTTGTGCTGGGCTATCCAAAATCCCCCTGGACAGATCTCCTCCGCGTGGATGTCCTGAATATCTTGGGAATTTCGTTAATTTTGATGGCCGTGTTCTGGGGGCTCGCCGCAAATTTCCTTTCGCCTGGCGCTGCGGGCGATGAATCCGTGATTGCCACTTCCTTCCACGGAACTTCGAAATGGAGAACCTGGACAATCTCTTCTTCACTCGCGATCGCCACGCTTATTGCCCTAGCGACCCCGCCTTTGTGGACCACTCACCGCCTTCGATTCCTGCCCTGGATGCTCGAATCCTATATCGACGGGATCCATATCTATGACTCCCCGCAGCCGTGGCTTTTTTCGATTTTCCCGTGGTGCGGTTTCGCTTTTGTTGGCTTAGCCTTCGGCTTGTTTTTGTTTTCCGATTTCGCGCAACGCCATGAAGTTAAGGCGCTCTCCTGCATTGCCCTCGCGGGAGCCTTGGTGTGTGGCTTGTCTCTGTGGTGGGACTACTCCAGCATAAAAATGTATTCCGTCTACGATTACTGGCACAGCAGTCCAAACTTTTTCCTGATGCGTTGCGGGATTCTGCTGCTCCTTACTTTCGCGATCTTTGCGTGGTGCCGTTGGGGCGTGGCCACCAGGGGCTTCAGCCCATTCATCCAGTTTGGCAGGACCTCGCTGCTGGTCTATTGGGCGCACATCGAATTTGTTTACGGCCGCTTGTCCATCCTGCCAAAGTGGCGAAGCAGTATTCCCCTGGCCACTCTCGGGATGGTCGTGATTTTTGCGGCTATGCTGGGACTCTCTATATGGCGCACCACAACCAGGGGAAGAGCTGCGATGAAATTGAGAGTGGTAGCGGCGTCTGGTGCCGGAGAAGCAATCTAGCGAGACGCTCCATCCAAATTTGCTTCTAGGGTCTGCTAGCCAGGGCTTGCGGTAGCAACTGCGATTGCGGAATCTTGATGATGATCTCTCCGGGCCTGGCGAGAATAAGTTCTTCGCGCGCTATTTTTTCAATCGCCCGCGGGTCGCTCTTCAACCCTTTAACGAGCTGTTCAAGCTCGGAATTTTCTTTGTTGAGGGTTTGAATCTCGGACTTTGCTTTTCGAATCCCGTCTTGCGTGCGCCGCATCGACAAATAACCGTGCGCCCCAAAAATATCATGAACGAAAAGTAGTGCTACAAATAATGCCAGCAGGGCGCGCCCATGTCGCTGGGCCATTCCACGCAGCTTTTCGGAAAATTCCATATTCATCTTTGCTTTATCCTTGCAACACCCACGTCTTGGCTTCGCTCGCCAATTTCGCGGAAGCCTCGGAACTTTCGGCCTCCACATACAGCCGCAACAACGGTTCCGTGCCGGAAAGTCTTAGCAACATCCACGAACCATCTTCGAACACGAACTTTGCTCCATCTGTGCGATCAACGGAAACAATTTTTCGTCCCAGTAGCGCCGAAGCGTCAACGGCCACCCGCTTCACTGCATTCGCCTTTTGTTCGTCGCTGAGGTGCATGTTTTCCCGCACCGGCCAGAATTCCCGTCCCAGATTTTTAAATAACCGCGCAGTCTGTTCTTTGATCGAAGTGCCGCGAGCCGCCAGCATTTCCGCGACCAGCAGGCACGCCAGGATTCCATCTTTCTCCGGAATATGCCCGCGAATGGTAAGACCGGCGCTCTCTTCACCACCCATGGCGATTTTATCTTCGCGAATCAGTTGCCCGATGTACTTGAATCCCACCGGAGTCTGAAATGTTTTTTGCCCATGATTCTTGCCCACCGCATCGATCATCTGCGTGGTGGCCACGCTCCGCGCCGCCGGCATATTCCACTGTCGCGTCTCGATCAGATAGTCGTAGAGCAAAGCCAGAATCAGGTTTGGCTGAACCCACGAACCATCGCGATCCACCACTCCAAACCGGTCCGCATCTCCATCGGTCGCCAGCCCCACCATCGCGCCGCTTTCTGTAACAGCTTTCCTCAGCGGCGCCAGATTTTCTTCCGAAACATCTGGGCCCGTGCCGTCGAACAGGCAGTCGCGATTGAGCCGCATGGACTGCACCGGCACCTGATTGCGCGTCAGCACCCCGTCAAGATAACCGGCTCCGCAACCGTGCAACGCATCGAAAACGAACGTTGCCTTCGCGCTCCGAAGCACATCGAACCGCACCAGCTCTTCAATGCGCTGCAAATACGTTTCACGCAGATTCACCGATTCGTTTTCCGCCTTCTTATCGCCGGAATCTTTCCCGGCCGGCACTCCGCCATCTTTCTTAATCATTTCCACGACCCGCGCTTCGATATCTTTGGTGACCTCAGGCAGCGCTGGGCCGGCATCCGCGGAAGAAAATTTCAGTCCGTGGTATTGCGCCGGATTATGACTGGCCGTGAAATTGATCCCGCCGTCCAGTTTGCGGCGCATAATTTCGTAAGCGATCGCAGGCGTGGGCGTGAACGTATCGCACAGCAGCGTGCGAATTCCGTGGCGATTCAGAATGTCCACCGCCAGTTGCGAGAATTCCTCGGAGTAAAAACGCGGATCGTAACCCACCAGGATCGTGGGATTTGTACTCTTGCTGTTGACGTGATCTGCAATGGCCGTCACCGCCAGTCGCACATTCGCGAAAGTAAAATCGTCGGCGATCAGCCCGCGCCAACCCGATGTTCCAAACTTGATCGGAGAGGTGTGTCATGACGATGTATTCTAGCCCGGAGACTCGCGGACCGCCAAAGCTGAGCTTCAGCCAAAGCGGGCCCGCGCCATGAACCAGGGAAGGCCATGAAGAAAGCTAAATATCGAGTCATTGCTGGTGACTTGTGCGAACTTACCCGAAGCTCGAAAAATCGCTCGCGCGGCCGTCAATCAATCGCCTCGCTGCTTGCGTGAAATTTTCCACGCCCCTGTGGAATCCGTCTACCGCTGGAAACACAAAGTGGAGACGCGCCCGCGAATATCTGTTGATCATCAAAACGGTCGACAAAACATCTGCGCGCTTTGCAGCGATTAGTAAAAGCCCTGCACAGTTACAATGTTCCGGAGTTTATCGCGCTGCCGATCCTCACCGGCTCGCAGCGATTATCTTGCCTGGCTCGATAGCAGCACCAGCACGGCAAAATCCCGCCAAGCGCCAAAGCCCAAAACACGCAGCTAAAACTAATACTCAGGTATACAAAAGCGCCTGGTCGAGATCCCCAATGATGTCCTCGGCATCCTCAATGCCCACCGACAATCTCACCAATCCATCTGTAATTCCCACCCGCTCGCGGACTTCGGCAGGCATCGATGCGTGAGTCATCTGCGCCGGCAACGAAATCAGCGTCTCCACTCCGCCGAGGCTTTCCGCCAGTGAACAAAGTTTCAGTTGGTTGAGAAATTTTCTCGCCGCCTCCAGCGATCCCAGCTCAAACGCCAGCATCGCGCCAGGCCCTTTTTGTTGCCGGCGGGCAATTTCGTGCTGCGGATGACTCGGCAGTCCGGGGTAGAACACTTTCCGAACCTTCGGATGCGCGTCCAGATGCCGCGCCACCATCAAGCCATTGGCGTTGTGCTGCAGCATGCGCACCGCCAGCGTCTTGATCCCTCGGGAAATCAGAAAGCAATCCATGGGCGAAAGTCCGCATCCGGCGCTTCGCTGTATGAAATAGATTTTCTCTGCATCCTCGGCCCGCGTAAGTACCACCGCTCCGCCCGTTGAATCGCTGTGCCCATTCAAATACTTGGTCATCGAATGCACCACGATGTGCGCGCCGAGTTCCATCGGTCGCTGTAAATAAGGGCTTAGGAACGTATTGTCCACCACCAGCGTAATATTTCGTTGATTGGCCATCTTGGCCAGCGCCGCGATATCCGCCACTCGCATCGTCGGATTGGTGGGCGTTTCGATATACAGCATTTTCGTATTGGGCCGAAACGCCAACAGCACCGCATCGGCGGACGAGGTATCCACGAAACTGAACTCCAGCCCGAAGTGCACCAGCAATTGCGTGGACAGCCGGAACACCCCTCCATACACAGCTTCTGAAAGCACCACGTGATCGCCCGGACGCAGCAACCGGAAAACGGCATCGATCCCCGCCATCCCCGAAGAAAATACGTAAGCGCTGTGTCCATCTTCGAGCTTGGCCATCGTGCGCTCTAGAGCTTTGCGATTCGGATGGTTGGTGCGTGCGTAGTCGTAGCCTTTGTTCTTGCCCAGCTCTTCGTAAACGTACGTCGACGTTTGATAAATCGGGGCTACGATAGCGCCAGTGGCCGGGTCGGGTTCCTGGCCGACGTGAATCGCGTTAGTGGCGAAACCCATGTGTGCTCCTCTTTCCGGGAAAATGCTTCAGCTGCTGACCGCATTTTAGCCGCAGTCGGGCGGGCAGCGGTCTTCAGGACGCCGGGGTTGCCAACGCAACTTGTAACCTGATTCCTCAGAAGTTACAGCAGCCATAACCGCGAGTCAATTGAGCTGTTCGCACCCATTGCGAGGTTGGCATGCTTCGTATCTGGTGCAGCGACTTTCGCGGCCCGTGCATCCTACTTAGAAAACAGGATCACTTGACCGCGACCGCTAATTGCGGGGAGGATGGTTCGACAAGCTATGAAGAAATCGCATTCCCTCTGCCTCAGCTTCGCCGCGACGATTTTTTCGCTCGCCGTGGCCCCCCTCCATGCCCACCCCGTTCCCAAGGCCCCCGCCCAAAAGATTTCCTCCGTGCGCGTGACCATTGAGGTCACCGGCGGCGAAAAAGACGCTCCCATTGAAAACGCCAGCGTCTATCTCAAATACGTGGAAGAACGAAAAATCGCCAAAGACAAGCAGATTGAGCTCAACGTAAAAACCAACCGCGAAGGCATCGCTCACGTTCCCGATGCTCCCTTAGGCCGCGTCTTGATTCAAATCGTGGCGGAAGGTTGGAAAACTTTCGGACGTTGGTATGACGTCAGCGATTCGAAACAACCCATAAAGATTCATCTGGATCGGCCGCCCCGGTGGTATTGATTGCTGTCGCTGATTCAGAGATAAGACTCACCATCGCTCGCGATCGCCAGCGAACGGTCTGCGTCAAATTAATTTCGCTTTCGGAAGAACTTCAGCGCGCTCCCCATCAATGCACCGAAATGGTGCAAAGCGGCGAGCACGTTGATGCGACGTACATTTACGGTTCATCGCCGCGTCTTTTCCACAAACTTATCAACACTTTTGTTGAAATCTTAACGGCTCTGAAATATTTATGGTCAGTTTCGGAACCCCTCGTGCCTCCGCCGCACCGCACCTTTTAATTTTTTGGCGAACACCTCGATGATGTTACAGTTCAGCCTCACACTCCCGGCATGAATGAAACTTTTGAAGGTCGATTCTCCTTGCTGCAGATGTTTTGGGGCAGCATTTCCACGCGCCCACTGCGCAGCGCCTTGAGTGTCATCGCTATTGCCATTCAGGTCGTTCTGGTCTTGATGATTGCCGGTCTCACCTCCGGAGTTATTTCCGAGTGGGGCAAGCGCGTCGAAGGCGTCGGCGCCGATATCATCGTGCAGCCTCCCAACTCTTCCATCTTTTTTGCCTTCTCCAGCGCCGTCATGCAGGAATCTCTCGGCGAGAAAATCGCCGCCCTCCCTGGTGTCGACGAAGTTGCTCCCACCGTCATCCTGACCGAACCAAAAAACTTGGTTATGGTTTACGGCATCGACTACACGCAAATTCAACGGCCTGAGCCGCGGCTTTTTGTTCCGCGCCGGCCGCCCGTTTGAAGGTCCCGATGAAGTGATTGCCGATGACATCATCGCCCAGTCGCGACACCTCAAGGTCGGCAGCCAGGTCACCCTGCTCAATCACGTCTTCACCGTCAGCGGCATCGTGGCCCACGGCAAAGGCGCCCGGTATTTTATTCCACTGCAGTCCGCACAGGATCTTGCTGGCGCGGAAAAGCGCGTCTCCATGTTTTACGTTCGCAGCAAAGGGGATACCGAAGCTGCTCGTGCAGCCATCTTGAAGATCGATCCCCAAAACAGCGTTCGCTCGTTATCCGAATACGTCACCCTGATGACCTCATCGAATCTTCCGCAGCTTCGGCCCTTCACCAGAACCATGGTGGCGCTCGGCATCGTCATCAGTTTTTTGGTCGTCCTGCTCAACATGCATACTTTGGTTATGGAACGGACTCGCGAGATCGGTATCCTGAAAGCCCTCGGTTTTTCTCGCTTCGATGTAGTGCGCATGCTGCTGGGCGAAACCTTCATCCTGACCCTGATGGGCACAGCTCTCGGCATCTTCATCACTTTCTTGGCCCAGGCCATCCTCAAGCAGCTCAATCCCGGCCTGACCATCCTGATTTCTCCGGCCTGGATCTTTTCTTCCGTGCTCTTGGCTTTCGTGGGGGCTGCCACCGGTGCTGCTTATCCCGCGCTGCGGGCGGCCAGTTATGATCCAGTGGTCGCGCTGGCCTACGAGTAGTACAATCTGCCACTTTCTCATCTCCCGAGGAGTTTTGGATGCAGCCCGTAGATAAGCATTACCAGGCCACGGTTATCGAACGACGAGATCTCGCTGCCGATTTGTGGCTCATGCGCATCGATCCCGGCGGACCCTTCAAATTCCTCGCCGGACAATACGCCACCCTGGGCGTCGAACACGAAGGCCTGCGCATCGAGCGCGCCTACTCTCTGGTATCGTCCCCCTACGAGGATGCTCTGGAGTTTTTTCTGGAGTTGGTGCCCCATGGCGCTCTCACTCCACATCTTTTCAAGCTGAACATTGGCGATAAACTCTATTGCCGCAAGATTGCCAAGGGCCGCTTCACCCTCGACTTGCGCAGCGGCCGAAAACAACATCTGCTTCTATCCACGGTCACCGGCATCGCCCCCTTTGTGAGTTACGTGCGCACCCTCTATCGCGATTGGAAAAGCGGCGACGGTCCTATGCCCGGCGATCACCAGCTGTACTGCGTGCAAGGCGGCAGCCGCTCATGGGAATTTGGTTATCGCGATGAAATGGAAAAGGTGGCCGCCGAGGTTCCCTGGCTTAAGTTTGTCACCACCGTCAGCCGCCCATGGGAAGACCAGGCCTGGAGCGGCGAAACCGGTCGCGTCGACGACTTGGTCAGAAAATATGCCGACCTGTGGGGCCTGAAGCCTCGAAGACACCACGGCGTACCTTTGCGGACATCCAAACATGGTCGAAAACGGACGGGGTATTTTGCAACGCGCCGGCTGGCAGAAGAACTCAATGTTCGAGGAAATCTACTTTATCCCCAGTGACGTCAAGGAAGAATAACTCCTGCACAAGTTCATCTTTTGAGGCCGCCACCAAACCGAAATAAAAACGCGCAGTTCTTTCAAAAGTTAGCTTGCGCGCGCTTGGCGCCTGCTCGAGTTCAAGCCCCGGGAATATTTTCTACCAGCTGACTCGAAATATCGTCAATAGTCGATATCGGACACGCGACATGCACAGTCTCGTCGGGGCTCTCTACATCGATCTGAATTTTCCCCGCGTGCGTTCGAACCCGCACATGATCCGAGCCATCCACCACGTCGACAAACTCCGCCTCCGGATATTTCTTCAATTCCTTGGTGAGCTGTCGCAGGGTCGGGAGCCATTCCTGCGCATTTTCCATCGCTTCATGCATATGTCGCCGGGGAGCCAGATGCAGCGCCGCGGGCACCACTGCGGCAGGCACGAATAAATGTATGTGCGATCCTCCCGCTCGAAATTCATCGACGTCCACGCGAATCACTCCTTCACGAAACGTGTATACCGTGGCCAGCGCTACCGTGCTGGCCATTCCGAGAACAATCTTGGCGATTAACATCATGTCGCTCCCTGTCTCATGGAATTCGAATTAATCCCCGACATTCTTTGAATCCAGCCAGACCCGCACCGTGCTGTCCTGGTCTTTCACTGAAACTAGCTCCGTGTCGCCTTGCAGTGCCAGCGCATGCAGCCCCGCCACGATATCCAATTCGTCCTTCCCGGCGCTGAACAGTGCATCGATCACATGCATGGGTATCTTGATTTCCACTTCAGAACCCTTGGCCTGGTCCCCGTGATTCTTGTTCTTCACGTGTACCAGCAGGCGCCCGCCCTCTTTGGCCACCCGCACATCGTCATCGTTGCCCTGCACCGTCACGTATTCGCCGTCTTTGGCGTTTCGCACCGCCGTCATCACCGCATGCACATCCACTTCATTCAGATGTGCCTGGTCGATGGTTACCTTCCCGTTGTGCACATGTTCCTTGTTGATAGTCGGCAGGACGCTTTCGACCAAATCCAGCGGCAAGTTCACCCGCACCATCTCGCCTTTGTGCATCCGAATTGACCACCCGCACATGCAGCCACCGTTCTCGTTTTTACAGCCACCCGACGCCTGCGCGAATGTTGGTGCGGCAACCACCAGCGACGTCCCAATTCCGCCCGCCAGCAGCACAGCCGATAGCAGCACAGATGGAGCCTCGAACAACCTTGGAGCGATGCAGCATGTTGGGTGCCTCCCGTGGGCACTTATCCATACATACGGAGGGTCCCTCGAAAATGTTTCCAGAGATTTGGTTTGTTCGAATACATCGAACCCCGGCCCTAAATTGTAGGCTACCCTTTCGCGCATTTCGGAAGGGTGGGCCGATCGCGGCGAAAATCCCAGCCAGAGCGTTGAGCGCGACCCCAGCCCTATTGTCTCCGGGCGTCCACTTCAAAAACAAACCCACCAAGGGGCGGGATGGTCAATTCCAAGGAATAAGGCCGACCCATATGAGGAATCGGCTCCGCTTTCACCCCTCCCAGATTCCCAACATTCGATCCCGCCATATACCGCCGCATCGGTATTCAGAATCTCCGCATATCGTCCCGCCTTAGGTACTCCAATCCGGTAGTTTCCGCGAAGCACCGGGGTGGCATTCAGAATCGCTGATCACCAGGTCTTTGGCGATTTTTCCGTGCCTCGCAAACGAGAAAATGCTGTTGTCTGCGTCGTTCGCGTCGATCCACTCAAATCCCGGCCAGTCGAAATCCACCTGGTGCAGTGCTGGTTCGGCCGCATATATCTTGTTCAGGTCCCCTATCAATTGTTGCAGTCCTCTATGTGATTCGTGTTGCAGCAGGTGCCAGTCCAGGCTCCGCGCCTCGCTGAATTCCTGTCGCTGCCCAAACTCTTCGCCCATGAACAGCAGTTTCTTGCCGGGGTGAGAATATTGATACGCGTACAGCAGTCGCAGATTCGCAAATTGCTGCCACATATCTCCCGGCATCTTGTGCAGCAGGGAATTCTTCCCGTGCACCACTTCGTCGTGTGAGAAGGGCAGCACGAAATTTTCCGTGAAGGCATAAATCAGCGAAAACGTCAGCTTGTTGTGCTCATATTTCCGATGAATGGAGTCGGTCGCAAAGTATCTCAGCGTGTCGTTCATCCACCCCATGTTCCACTTCATGCTGAATCCTAAACCACCCAGGTACGTCGGGCCGCGAAACGCTGGGCCAGGCCGTGGACTCCTCGGCAATTGTCAAAATCCCCGGAAACCGTTCAAAGGTGATCTCGTTCAGCCGCTTGAGGAAATCCACGGCTTCCAGGTTTTCTCTTCCGCCAAATTTGTTCGGTATCCACTCATCCGCTTTGCGGGAGTAATCCAGATAGATCATGGAGGCCACCGCGTCGACCCGTAACCCATCGATGTGATACTTGTCTAGCCAAAATAGCGCGTTGGAAATTAAATAGTTGCGCACCTCATTGCGCCCGTAGTTATAAACCAGCGTGCCCCAATCCAGTTGCGCCCCTTGGCGCGGATCGGAATGCTCGTACAGATGCGTGCCGTCGAATTGCGCCAATCCATACGTATCTCGAGGAAAATGCGCCGGCGTCCAGTCCAGAATGATCCCAATGCCCGCGTTGTGGCAGCGGTCGATAAATTCCATGAACTCCGCGGGTGTGCCGTAACGGCTGGTGGCCGCGTAATATCCCAGCGTCTGGTAGCCCCAGGAGCCGTCAAAAGGGTGCTCCATAATGGGCAGCAGCTCAATGTGCGAATAGCCCAGATTCTTCACATACGGAATGAGCTGATCGCCTAGCTCCCGGTAAGTCAGCCAGCGATTATTTTCTTCGGGGACCCGTCGCCACGCGCCCAAATGAACTTCGTAAATGGAAATGGGTGCCTCGAACCAGTTCGTTTCTGGGCGCTGCTTCATCCATTTCGTATCGTTCCATTTGATAATATTCCAACACCGTCACGATGGAGCCGGTGCTGGGCCGCAGCTCCGCGCGAAATGCATAGGGATCGGCCTTCAGCGGCAGCATGTCTCCATTCGGGCCAATAATCTCGTACTTATAAATCGCGCCCTCTTTCAATTCAGGAACGAACAGCTCCCAAACTCCGGAGGATCCTCGCGCCCGCATTACGTTCAACTCGCCCATCCCAGTGATTGAAATCACCAACTACGCTGACCCGCTTGGCGCTCGGCGCCCACACTGCGAAATTCACCCCGCGCACGTCTTCAACCGTTTTTACATGCGCGCCCAGCTTCTCGTACGTGTCGTAGTGTCGTCCCTCGCCCATCAGATACAGATCGAATTCGCTCAAAAAATACGGAAAGGAATACGTATCGAAGATTTCGAATTCTTCCCCATGGTGCGTGCGGCCTTTGATCCGGTAGCTTCCAGGGGCCGGCGGTGTCGATTGGTTTGAGGGCCACAGCGCCTCGAAGAAACCTTCCGGCCGAAGCCTGACCGCTTCCGCCACCGTTACACTTTGCGCCGACCCCTGCCCAGGTTCTGCGGCGTTCCGGCCAATGGCTATGCGTGCTTCGGCTGCCCACGGAATGAAAAATCGAATCGCCCATCCGCCCTCCACCTGATGCGGGCCAAGCAGCGCAAAAGGGTCGAGATGACGGCCATTTATGACTGCGTCAATTTCGGATTGCTTCTTCGCGTCGCTTACCGACGTCGGCGAAAGCCGAGTGGCACTTGGATCCTGAGGTGTTTGCGGCAATGAAAATCTCCCGCACGGGTTCAAGGGCCTGTTTCCGGATCCACTCTGGGGACAACCCGCGCCCTTCAATTCTAGAGACTCTAGCCACAAATGCCAATCGTTCCAGCCCCGCGATTAATTTTTAATATCCCTTACGTGAATACCTGGACGCCGCCCTTGCCGTCTGTCCAAAGCGCAATCGAAAGTGTATAGTCCAAAAACAAATCTTCTTAAAACATCGGTCTGTATGCTGGCAAGCGCGGCACTCCAGACCCGAGGAACAATGCAATTTTTCAGAATACTGGCGATTTTGTTTTATATTTCCTGCCTCATGCCGCTCTCTATTCTTAACGCCCAGGATCGTTCGCAAACCCGTTCCATGGTGATTTCCCGCAACGGCATCGTTGCCGCAGAATCCCCGCTCGCGGCCCAGGCAGGAGCCAAAATTCTCGAGCACGGTGGAAACGCCGTCGACGCCGCTATTGCTGCCAATGCCGCCATGGGCGTGGTCGCCCCCATGATGAATGGCATCGGCGGCGATTTATTCGCGATCGTCTACGACGTAAAAGCCAACAAACTCTACGGCCTGAACGCCAGTGGTTGGGCTCCCAAAGATCTCACCATCGAATTCCTCCATAAAAAGGGCCTTCGTGACATGCCCGAGCACGGCATCTACTCCGTCACCGTTCCCGGTGCCGTCGATGGCTGGCAAAAGCTGGCCGACAGATTCGGCCGCAAAAAATTGGCCGACGACCTGGCTCCCGCTATAAAAATTGCCCAGGACGGATTCCCGGTGCCCGAAATGACCGCGGCCGTCTGGGCCACGGAAATGGACTTGCTCCGCGGTGACAGCTCCACTTCCGAAACCTACTTGATCCAGGATCACACCCCCAAGACCGGGGAAGTGTTTCGCAACCCCGACCTGGCCGGTTCTCTCCAGCAGATTGCCGCTCATGGCCGCGACGCTTTCTACAAAGGCGAAATCGCCAAGAAAATTCTAGACGCCATGCAACGCCACAGCGGGGTCATGAATTCCATGGACCTCTCGGAATACTCCAGCGAATGGGTCGACCCCATCTCCACCACCTACCATGATTGGACCGTCTTTGAATTGCCTCCCAACGGTCAGGGCTTGGCCGCACTTGAAATGCTGAACATCATGGAAAAATTTCCCCTCGGCCAAAAAGACTGGGGCTTCGGCTCCACCAACGCCTTACACGCCATGATCGAAGCCAAAAAATTGGCCTATGCCGACCTGCTGCAATATATCGGCGATCCGCGAGGAAAAAAATTGCCCGTCTCTAAATTGCTTTCCAAGGAGTGGGCCGAAAAGCGTTCGAAACTCATCGACCCCGCCCACGCCAACTGTTCCGCTGCGGCGGGGGAATTGGCCGGCGGCAGCGACACCACCTATTTGAGCGTGGTCGATAGGGAAGGCAACATGGTGTCCCTCATTCAGAGCAACTACGATGCATTCGGTTCGGGCATCGTGGCCGCCGGTACCGGCTTCGTGCTCCACGATCGCGGCGCCCTTTTTACTCTTGATCCCGCCTCGCCCAATGCTCTCGCCGGTCGCAAACGTCCTCTGCACACCATCATTCCGGCATTCGCACAAAAGGGCGACACTCGCGTGGCCTTCGGAATCATGGGCGGATGGAACCAATCCCAGGCCCACGCTCAATTCATCGCCAACATTTCCGACTTTAAAATGAATATTCAGGCGGCCCTGGAAGCCCCCAGATTTTCAAAGCACTCCTTCACCGGATGCGATGTGGCCATGGAAAATCGCTTCAACGGCAACGTTCGAAATGAGCTCACCGCCAAGGGTCACAAGATCGATTTGCGCGGTTCCTTTTCAAGTGTCATGGGCGGAGGCCAGGCTGTCTTGCGAGATTTTGCCGCGGGCGTAAATTATGGCGCATCCGACCCGCGCAAAGACGGCCAAGCCGTCGCGGAATTGCCTGCGGATTAACGTCCGTGGTACCTCCGTGACTAACGGTTCAGTACCGCATAAGTTTGCTCAACTGTGCCCTCTGCTGAGGACACTAGTGTCTGCATAAAGGTACAGTCTTTTGGGTACGCCAACGGTAACCGCTATCGTTTCAATGGCTTATCTACCTGTACTCTTGGCGCATCGCATGCACTACGTATCGGCAGTTGTGCACCAGCGAATCGGTAAGCGCAACCAGCCCACGGGAGATTCAATGCGCAAGGCTCTCAACCTCAGCAGCATAATTTGTTTCCTACTTCTTGCTCTTCTCTCTCTCTCATCGCGCGCTTCCGCGGAAAACATGGACGTGGCCGGACGCTACCAATGCGCCTCCGCCAAGCTCAGTGGCAAAGCCACCCGCTGCACTGCCGCGCCTCTGACCTTGAAGCATGACGGCCGCTTTGAATTGCGCGGCTGGGAAGGAACCTACTTGGTCACCGGCGGCTGGGTCGAAATGTCCGACGCCTTCATTCGCGCCCGCGGCAAGCTCGAACCGGGCCACAAAATTGTTCTTCGTTATTACGGAAAGCACGGCTTGGTCGAAATGACGTTCGAACGCCGAGTCGCGGAGTTGGGGAAAATCTGGTTGTCTTAGGTCTCGCTGCTTGTTCCTGCCGGCTCAACGGCAGCGTCAAATTATCTCAAGTCTAAGCGCTTCGAACCAAGCTAACCCGCGCTTCAAGCCGTATACCAGCGAAAACCTTTTCGCTGTTCTTCAGCCAACTGCTTCACCACCACCATCGTTTGTGCCCGGCGATATTGCGCGCACGTAGCCACAATCGCGTTGAGCAACGCCACTGGCGCGGTCAGCGAAGCCGCGAACGAGGTCGATTCCACCGACGCCAGAAACAATTCATTGCAGGTGCGCGCCAAAGGGGAAAGAAACGTATCGGATATTCCTACGCAATAAGCTCCCTTGGCTCTCGCTTGCTGCGCACCCTCCACTGTCTGGCGCAATCCCCTCCGAAAACTAATTGCGATCACCAGGTCTTGCTTGGTCGCCGTACGCACCAGGTGCGTAATCCGCCCACTGGACGTTGCCCCAAACACCGGTAAACCCACTACGCTGGTCTGGTATTCGAAATAATTCACCAGGTAAGTAGCCAGGTCTCCGGCCAGCATCACAATCCTGCGAGCCGCGTACAGTCGTTTGGCCAGCGCCACCAACCTTCGCGCATCCAGACTGTTTTTCAGCCCTTGCACATTCTTCACGTCCTGATCGAGAGACTCCCGAATGTAGCCAGGCATGCCTCCTTCCCGCTTCACCGTCTGCATGGTGTCCAGCGAAGTGGCAAACGCCAGCGACAACTCATGTAAGTGGTATTGGAATTCCCGGTAAGTCTCGAATCCCAGCCCGCGAACAATCCGCACAATCGTCGCTGGATCGGTGCCCAGTCGTTGCGCTAGCGCGCGTACGCTCAGCAACACGTATTCACGGGGATGCTCCAGGATGGGCCGTATAATTTCTTGGCGTTTGCCGGTGAGTTTGTCGATGCGTTCTGCGAGGTACTGCGTGGACGTCTGAGCCCTGGCTTTCATGCTGCGAGAGAATCAATCAAATCGGCCCATCTGTCAACTCTTGTATTACCGTACTAACCTATCCCCACTGTAGTTATTTTTTATTTGCCGCGGCTGGCTTCGCTAGTCCGGGGGCTGTCACCGGTTGCAGGAACGGCATCATGGCTCGCAATTCAGGCCCAAGTTGCTCGATTGCATGGGTTTGTTCTCGTTGCCGGGTCGCCAGAAAATTGGGGCAGCCCTTTTCGTTTTCTTCAATCCACTTCTTGGCGAAGCTTCCATCCCGGATTTCGGAAAGAATCTTGCGCATCTCCTGCTTCGTCTCGGAAGTGATAATCCTGGGGCCGGCGCTGTAGTCTCCTTGCTCCGCCGTATCGCTGATGGAATACCGCATATAGCTCAACCCGCCGCGATAAATCAAATCCACGATCAGTTTCAACTCATGCATGCACTCAAAGTAAGCCACTTCCGGTTGGTACCCGGCCGCCACCAAGGTTTCAAATCCCGCTTTGATCAGTTCGCTCACCCCGCCGCACAGCACCGCTTGCTCCCCGAACAAATCCGTTTCCGTTTCTTCCGTGAATGTCGTTTCCAGAACTCCGGCGCGCGTGGTTCCCAACGCTTTTGCGTAGGAAAGTGCCAGAGCTTTCGCCTGTCCACTGGCATCCTGCTCCACCGCCAGCAAAGCCGGCGTGCCGCCCCCTTCGGTAAACACTTCGCGAACCCTGTGACCCGGAGCCTTCGGCGCAATCATGGAAACGTCCACACCCGCCGGCGGCTTGATAGCTCCAAAACGAATGTTGAAGCCGTGCGCGAACATCAAGGTTTTGCCCGCTTTAAGGTTCGGCTCGATCGATTCGCGATAAATTTTCGACTGCTTGGTATCCGGCGTCAAAATCATGATTACGTCCGCCCATTGCGCCGCCTCCGCCGGGGTATTGACCGTCAAGCCTTCCTTCTCCGCTTTGGCGCGCGACGCGCTGCCCTCCTGCAATCCCACGCGCACCGCCACGCCGCTGTCTCGCAGATTCAAAGCGTGCGCGTGTCCCTGCGAGCCATAACCGATGATGGCCACTTTCTTTCCCTGAATAAGTCCCAAGTCCGCGTCGTCGTCGTAATACAGTTTTGCCATGGCGTCTCTCCCGTGCAGCCCGGTCCGGCTGCGGATTCATCTGTTTTGTCGTTCAATGATTCTTAAGCGGTAAGTTGAACTAAGCCCGCACTGAAATTCCAGCTTGCGCGCCCGATTCCACTGCTTGTTCTTTTTCACTACTGACCGGCGGTCGCAGCAAATCTCCCCCGCGGGTCATCGCAATCCGCCCCGTCCGGGCCATTTCCAGAACCCCAAATGGGCGCAGCACTTCCAGAAGCCCATCAATTTTATCCACCGTGCCGGATACTTCGAGGATCAGCGATTCCGGCGCCACGTCCACTACCCGGGCCCTGAATACTTTAATCAACTCCATCAGGTGCGGCCGATTTTTTTGATCGGCCGACACCTTGATCAACGCTAAATCCCGATCCAGAACCGAGCGATTGGAAATATTTTCAGCCAGCCGCACATCCACCAGTTTTTCCAGGCTGGCCTCCAGCCGGTGCGCGCCTTTCTCGTCGGTGTGCGCCACGATGGTCATGCGCGCAATTTCTTCGTTCTCCGTCGGTCCCACTGTCAGGGAATCGATATTTATCGCCAGGCGCCGCGCCAGTGAAGCCACGCGATTCAACACCCCTGGTTTATTTTCCACGTACGCGACCAGTGTTTGCATCCGTTCCTCGCTTTTTTTCATGGCTCAGTGGCCGTTTCAACCAACGGACTATCGGGCCGCCGGATCATGTCGTTCAAGGATGCTCCCGCCGCCACCATCGGGTACACCGAGTCCTCTTGCTCCACCCGGAAGTCGATAAGCACCGTATCCTTGCACTCTCGCGCGGCGCGAATCGCCGGCACCACTTCTGCTCTGGTCGCAATGCGCTCGCCGCGAATCCCAAACGCATTCGCCAGCGCCGCGAAGTCCGGCGCCACCAGCGGCGTCGCTACGTAGCGCTTGTCGTAAAAAAATTCCTGCCATTGCCGCACCATTCCAAGGAATCCATTGTTGATGATCGCGATCTTGATATCTATTTTTTCCTGCACGATGGTAGCGAGTTCGCTCATGGTCATCTGGAATCCGCCATCGCCGACCACCACCCACACTTCCGCATCGGGCTTCGCAAATTTCGCACCGATCGCCGCCGGCAGCGCGAACCCCATTGTTCCCAGCCCTCCGGAAGTGATCAGCGTTCGCGGCAGATTGTGATGGTAATACTGCGCTTCCCACATTTGATGTTGCCCAACGTCCGAAACCACGATGGCTTCGCCCCGCGTTTCTTTCCAGATGTCATTGATCACATGCGCGGCGTAAAGATGTCCGTTGTCCGGCAAACTTTGAATGTCGCGAACCGCGGAACCCCCCTTGGATTCCCGGATCCGGCTCATCCACGCGCCGTGGTCTCGCGTTTCAATGTGCGGCGTCAGCTTTTCAAGAATCTCGCGCGCATCGCCCACCAGCGCTGCATCCACCGGCACATTCTTGTTGATTTCCGCGCGGTCGATCTCGATATGAATCTTGCGCGCGCCCTTCGCATACGTGCGCAAGTCTCCAGTCACCCGGTCGTCGAACCGCATTCCCACCGCAATCAACAGGTCCGACTCCTGAATAGCGTTGTTCACCCAGGCTTCGCCGTGCATGCCCATCATCCCTAAATTTTGCGGGTCTTGAGCAGGGAAGCAGCCGATGCCCAGCAGCGTCATCGCCACTGGATAATTTCCCGCGCGTACAAATTCTTCAAACGCGCGCATCGCTCCCGAAACCATGATGCCGTGCCCCGCCAATATCACCGGACGCTTGGCCGAATTTAGCAATTCCACCGCGCGATCGAATTCCGCCTGATCGTAATTCGCGTGCCGCCGTTTGGGCGGTAGTTTCGGAAGCGCGGTTTCCCAGTTGAATTCGCAGGACGCTTGCTGCGCATCCTTGGTGATGTCCACCAGCACCGGTCCCGGACGCCCGCTGGCGGCGATCAAAAATGCCTCGCGCACCGTGCGCGCAATATCTTCCGCACGCGTTACCACCACGTTGTGCTTGGTGATCGGCATGGTGATGCCGGTGATATCGATTTCTTGGAACGCATCCGATCCCAGCACTTTGCTGCTCACTTGCCCGGTGATGCATACCACCGGAGAAGAATCCAGCATCGCCGTGGCGATTCCAGTCACCATGTTGGTGGCGCCTGGCCCGGAAGTGGCCATCGCCACTCCTACCCCGCCGCTGGCTCGCGCGTAGCCGTCCGCCATGTGCGTCGCGCCTTGCTCGTGGCGCACCAGAATGTGGTGCAGCTTGGATTTTCCGAGAGCGTCGTACACCGGCAAAATCGCGCCCCCGGGATATCCAAAAATGTGCCGTACTCCCAGTTTTGTCAGCGATTCACAAAGTATTTCCGCGCCGGTTAACTTCATAAGCTCCTCGCATGTACTCCAGGTTGCACTGCTGGCGGCGTCATCGCTGGAACCACAGTGATCGCTCCCAGCGCCGACGAAGATACCAGCAACGCGTACTTGGCCATCACCCCGGAAGTGTACCGCGGTGCTGGCGCCCGCCACGCTGCTAACCTTCTTTCCATTTCCGTGCTGTCAATTTCCAGAGTCAACGTCCGCGCCGGCAAATCGAACACGATGCTGTCGCCCTCCGCGACTGCCGCGATCGGTCCGCCATTGGCGGCTTCCGGCGCAACGTGCCCGGCCATCAATCCGTGGGTCGCGCCCGAAAACCGCCCATCGGTCAGCAACGCCACCGAATCGCCCAGCCCGGCTCCCACCAACGCCGCGGTCACCGCCAACATCTCCCGCATTCCAGGCCCGCCCTTCGGTCCTTCGTAACGTATCACCACCACATCGCCCGCTTTAATCTGGCCGCTTTCCACGCCCTGAAACGCAGCTTCCTCGGTATCGAACACCCGCGCCGGTCCACGAAATTTCTGCACATCATGCCCCGCGACTTTTACCACGCATCCTTCCGGCGCTAAATTGCCCTTCAAGATCACCAGTCCGCCGGTCGCCTTGAGCGGAGCGTTCAGCTTGCGAACGACTTCTTGGCCAGCCGCTTCTTTGGCGGAATTTGCTTCTTCACCGATGCTGCGGCCGGTGACTGTGAGAGCTTCCCCCCGCAATAGTCCTGCTTCAAGCAAGCGCTTTGCGACCAGCGCAGTACCGCCTGCTGCGTAAAGATCTGTAGCGACAAAGCGTCCCCCAGGTTTTAGATCCGCAAGTATTGGAACACGTGAACTGATGCGGTCGAAATCATCAATGTTCAATGGCAGTTTCGCTTCGCTGGCGATGGCCAAAAGATGCAGCACCGCATTCGTCGACCCGCCGGTAGCCGCCACACCGGCGATGGCATTTTCAATGGAAGTCTTCGTGATGATTTGCGAAGGCAATACATTCTTGCGCAGCAGCTCAACCACCAGCTCGCCCGCGCGATGCGCTGCATTTGCCTTGGCGTCATTCGTCGCCGGTGTGCTGGAAATGGCCATTGGCGCGATCCCCAGAAATTCGGAAACCAACGCCATAGTGTTGGCCGTGAACTGCCCCCCACAGGCTCCCGCTCCGGGGCAAGCTGCGCCCTCCAGGGTCGCCAGCCGCGCCTCGCTCATCTCTCCGCGGTTATACGTTCCAACCGCCTCGAATACATCTTGTATCGTTACCGAATGCCCTTCAAATTGTCCCGGCGCAATCGAACCGCCGTACAAAATCAGCCCGGGAATGTTCAGCCGCGCCAGCGCCATCAGTCCGCCCGGAATCGTTTTGTCGCAGCCCACCAGCACGATCAGCGCATCGAAAAGATTTCCTCGGGTCACCAGCTCAATGGAATCAGCAATCACCTCGCGACTGATCAGCGAAGTTCGCATACCCTCCGTGCCCATCGTGATGCCGTCCGAAATCGACACCGTATTGAATTCCAGCGGCACTGCCCCCGCCGCGCGAATTCCATCTTTCACATGCTTGGCCAGTTCTCGCAGATGATAATTGCAGGGACCAATTTCGATCCACGTATTGGCCACTCCAATCAGCGGCTTCTTGAAATCACTATCGCCCAAACCCGACGCTCGTAGCATCGCCCTCGCTGGCGATCGGTTTGCCCCATCCACCAGCGTGTGGCTGCGCGGCCTCGGAAGTGCCTCGCTCACTGCTGCCTCCAGTTGCGCATTTTTAATTTTATGAGCACAATCAGTTAGCCCACGCGTTTCCCAAATCCCAGGAGCGTACCGCTAGCGGGCTCTCGGACACGATTATTCCGCATCAGCAGCATGCGCGAAAAGCGTCTATAGATCAAATTAATACTTTTCGACCATCAGATAAAATTCATTTATAGCGTACCGTCCTTAATTTCTGCCCATCCTACTCGGCTTTCAACAAAGGCATCTTGATGCCTTCCCGCCGCATCTGTATCTGTACCCTCCTTGACCAGCTTGTCTGTGATGGAGCAGCTTCGCAAATCTATGACCTTTGACGTGGACGTTTTTATAGTCGGCGGCGGGCCCGCGGGAATCGCCGCCGCCATCGCCGCTCGCCAACGAGGCTTCGATGTCTTGGTCTCCGACGGAAATAAACCCCCCATCGATAAACCTTGCGGTGAAGGCCTGATGCCCGATTCCATCGCCGCGCTCCACCAGCTTGGAGTGGAGATCTCTCCCCATGAGGGGTTTCCGCTGCGAGGAATAAGCTTCCTCGATCCAAACACGAAAGTTGCCGCTGGCTTTCCTTCCGGCCCAGGTATCGGCCTGCGCCGCACCGTGCTGCACCAGAAAATGATAGAACGCGCCGGGTCGGTCGGCGTCCAATTTCTGTGGCGAACTCCTGTAACTGGTCTTGGCGAGAGTAAAGTCAAGCTGGGTCGCGGAGACGAAATCAAAGCCCGCTGGATAGTTGGTGCCGATGGAGCACAATCCTTAGTCAGGCGCTGGGCGGGACTAGACCCGTCGAACCGGCGTACGTCCCGCCTCGCCTGCCGCGGACATTTTGCCGTCGCCCCGTGGTCCAATAACGTCGAGATTTATTGGGCTGACGATGCCCAAGCCTACGTTACCCCTGTCTCTCCCGACGAAGTTTGCGTCGTGGTCGCATCTCTCAAGCCCAATCGGCAGCTCCAACTCGCGCTGGAAGAATTTCCCGAACTGTCTCAAAAACTGAAATCCCAACGACTTTCACGTCCTGAGCGTGGCACCATCACCACCATGCATCAACTCCGCCGAGTTTGTCGCGATGATGTCGCCTTGATCGGTGACGCCTCCGGCAGCGTGGACGCCATTACCGGCGAGGGCCTGTGTTTGAGTTTTCGCCAAGCGCAAGCCTTGGCCGACGCCATGGTGCGAAACAATCTCGACAGCTACCAACAAGCCCACCGGCAACTCGCCCTTCGCCCCACCTTCATGGCCAGATTGTTGCTCTTGATGGATGGCCGCCCGCGTCTCCGGCGCAGAACCTTGGCCGCACTCGCCAAAAATCCAGAACTCTTTGCTCGTCTGATTTCTGTACATGTTGGCGAAACTTCGCCTGCGCACTTTGCTGCTACAGGTGCCATGCTCGGTTGGCGTTTCCTGGCGGCCTGATAAACCTCATAACCGAAAAATAACTATGACTTCTCCCTTGTTTAGAAACGCTCTGGCAACCCTCATCTTCATTAGCTGTTCGGTAAGCGCCGCTCAGGTTCAAGCCCCCGAACGATCTTCGCATCCCGCCCAACCTGTCGGCCCTCTGGTCCTGACCGTGGACCCCGCGAAAAGTGTCGTGCATTGGACCGTGGACTCCAGCCTGCATACCGTCCATGGCACCTTTCATGTGAAGCGCGGAACCCTCTCCGTCAATCCCGCCACCGGAAAGGCCAGCGGCGAAATCGTTGTCGATGCCACCTCCGGTGAAAGCGGCAGCGACGCAAGGGATCGCCGTATGCACCACGAAATCATTGAAAGCGATCGCTATTCGGAGATTATTTTTCGACCTGATCAGGTCTCTGGCACGATTTTGCGCGCAGGGATTTCAGACTTGAAGCTTCATGGCACCTTTACGTTGCATGGCGCCGATCATGACTTCACGGCCTCGGCTCATGCCCAGCTGGATGCCCAGTCCTGGAAGTGTTCCGCCGAGTTTCCGATTCCCTACATTGAATGGAAATTAAAGAACCCCAGCAATTTTTTGTTGAAAGTAAAACCGGTGGTGGAAGTCCACGCCGATCTGGTTGGTTCGCTTCGACCCTGAGGTCCGCTTAGCCCTTCTCGGACTCGCTCTCCAGTACCACTCAGGATGCTTTCCGCTGGCCGTGCCTTTTGCCGTTGATAAAACCAAGATGCCCCATTTGTATCGGCGGGATGGGTGCCCGCAACCAACGCGTCGCGCGGTGGATCAGTCGTGAAGAATTTTCTCGCACCTTTCGTCGCTCCCGCACCAATATTGCCGCGCCCAGACTCATCGCGATGGCGCACGACAAAAATCCCGCAAACACCACAATCATGAGCACTGGATGTTGCCAGCTGCCGGCATAATTCAGTTTCCGCGCAATCAAATACAGCATCACCGAGAGCCCCGCGACGCCCACCAGACTCGTTCCATAAGCATCGCCCGCAAATCTCTGTTTCGCCCAATCCTGCACTCGCGCCGCTCTGTTGTGCCTTCCCGCTGTTCGCGCTTCTCCATTAACAACGTCGCTGTGGGATGCCGTCGCCTCTCCTGGCCTTACAATCTTTTGAGCCCGCCTGGCGAAAGTTTGCTCCGCCCTCCGGATGCAGTCTCCCAGCAACCGCCCGGCCGCGATCGCGTTGCCCCGGATATTGACTTCGGCGTACAGCTCCTTCGCCGCATTTGAAAGGTCGCCAACCGCGGGCCATCGCTTCCGCCGCGCCCAATAAACCTGCTTCGCACTTGCCGCCGGGCCGCCGGCGTTCGAATGAATCACCACGGTTTTCGCTACCATTGGCAATGCGCTGCTCGGCTCCTCTGTCTCGCAGCCCCCAGCCTCGCTCGCACGTTTGCTTCTCTGCGGCATCGCTAAGACCGGGGGTGCCGCTGTCATCCTGTCGCTCTCGCTACCCTCGGCGTCGGCCTTTATTTTCGAGAGCACGGACTGCAAATCCGGCTTCTGCCGCCCCTCGACAATGCTCCGCAGCCGTCGCGAGTCCGGTCGACCCTCTTCGATCTGCAGTTCATGCGCTACTTCATCGATCACCCCGGCCGCTATCGAGCGCGTTTGCTCAACATATCCGTGTATCAGCGCGTTCTCGCACAACAAATTGATCACTCTGGGAATCCCACGCGAGTAACCATGCAGCGTTTCGAGGGCCTCTGCGCTGAACAGTGGTTCTGCTCCGGTGTACCCCGCGGTGTGCAATCGGTCTGCCACATAACCAGACGTTTCCCTCAGGCTGAGCGGCCAGGTTTTGCATCGCAACGACAATCGTTGCTGCAATTGGCGGAGATCCCCACGCTTCAGCTTGGTTTCAAGCTCTGGCTGCCCCACCAGCACAATCTGCAGTAATTTCTCATCCGGTGTTTCCATGTTCGACAAAAGTCGAATTTCTTCTAGAACGTGCACCGGCAGCCCTTGCGCCTCGTCCACGATCAGCACTACCAATTCATGTGCGCGGTGTCGCGCCAGTAGCCAATCGTTAAATGCCAGCAGGGGATTTGTTTTGTTTTGGGCCATTACCGGAACTTCAAAGTCCGAAACAATGAAGTCCAGCAGTTGCGCGGAATCCAGGTGTGAATTGAAGATGAACGCCGTGTGCGCTCGTTGATGGGCCAGCCACACCAGCACGTGGTTAATGAGCGTGGTTTTCCCAGTCCCGGCTTCCCCCGTGAGCAGCATCAGGCCTTTTCGTGCCTGGATGCCGTACGTTAACTCTTCCAGTGCCTGCCTCATCACCGGAGTCAGGTATAGATAACTGGGATCGGGATTGCCATTAAATGGATTCTTCTTCAGCCCAAAAAAGCTTTTGTACACGGCGGGGCACCTGCGCAGCTCTCGGCGACCTTTGGCGGGAACATCTGCAGGCCCCCGAGGCGGGCACTATGCCACAACGCAGTTCCTCTCGGTATCAGTAGTTTCATGTAAAGGCTGCGCGGAAGCGCTCTTTCCTCAGGAAGCGCAGCTTGGACGCGCGACGTCCACGCGGGCCGCACTGATCGAAGAAAACAGCCGCAAAAGCCCTTATTTGGCTACCAGTATAAGTTTGTGAACCCTCGGGTTAACGCCCGATTGTCCGCTTTTGCACATTATGTTCCCCTAGTGTCCGGACTATCTCGCTTTAGTCCTGCCCGGGGCACCCGTGTCGAATGTAAAGCTTGCGAGTTGGGGCTGTGGGTCTGATGAAGAGTCGCTAACGCGGCCCTCTAGGATACATATTGTCTTTGCTCACAAGGATCCCTCCATCGTTCAACGCTGCATTAGTGAACTGAACCGCGTTGGCTTTCCAGTCGATCCTCACATCATCTCCGATCCCAAGCTCCTCGCCAGGCATTCCCGTTGGGAATCCATCGACTTGGCCGTGTTCGAATACCCAACCGATCCTCAGGAGCAAGATCTCCTGCTTCAAACCGTGGCGGAAATCCCCAAAGAAGTTCCGATGATCCTCGTCGGCGACAACATCACCAGGGAATCGGCTGCCGCCTTAATCCTTCAAGGGGTGTCCGAATGCGTGGCTTCCGACTCCATCACTCATCTACCCGTGGCTGTTCGTCGCACCATCAATGAGAAGTGTCTTCGCCATGAACGCGACCGCGCGGAAAAGGAACTTCGCCGATTGCAAGCCCAGTATCGGGCGCTCGCCGGCAACCTGTGCTACGGGATCTGCCGCTGTGGCCCTTCTGGAGAATTTCTGGACGTCAACCAGGCTTTTGTCACCATGATGCGCTACTCGTCCCGGGAAGAAATGCTTGGCTCCAATATCGCTGCTCCCATTTTTCTGGACCCCCAAAAACGCGGTCTGCTGCTGGGGCATTCCGCGGACGGCACTGTCGATCCCTTGGAAGCCGAATGGATCCGCAAAGACGGCTCCAGCATCAAGGTGCGCCTAAGCGCCCAGGAGGTTTTCGGTGAAGTGGGGCAAATGGTGGCCTACGAAGTGATCGTCGAGGACATCACCAAGCAACGCGAGCTCGAAGATCATTTGCGCCGCTTGGCTGCCAGCGATCCTCTGACCGGCCTCTCTAACTATCGCCACCTGATTGACGCCATGGATAGGGAAATTCGCCGTTCCAACCGCACCGGCCGCGAATTCGCGCTTTTGCTTTTCGACATGGACGGCTTGAAGCAAATTAACGATCAACATGGCCACATGATCGGCAGCCAAGCTCTCTGCCGCACCGCCGATGCCCTCACTTTATTCTGTCGCGACATCGATACCGCCGCCCGTTTTGGCGGGGATGAATTTGCTCTGCTCCTCCCCGAAACCGGCGTGGAAGCCGCTCACTCCGTGGCTCGCCGCATCGGCGCCAGCATCTCGGAAGACAGCAACGGCCCTAGAATCTCCGTGAGTGTCGGCGTTGGCGTCTATCCTCAGGACGGCCAGAATGTCGAATCTTTGGTATCCGCCGCCGATGCCAATATGTACGTAATGAAGCGCCATCATAAACTGTCCGCTTCAATTGTCTAGCCACCGTCTGACCTGAATCCGTAGCGGATGCCCTTGGCACAATTCCGGCTTACGTTCTGAACCCTCCCAGTTCTCCTTCGTCCAACGAGAATTCGGTCGCCGACGGCGCCCAATCAGCGCGGCCACCGCATCGTTCACGCCCGCTGGCACAAAAAGAAAAAAATCAGTACGATCGAATTGCATCGAAATTTATTGAATCGCTCTGGGTGGCCGGCCAAAAAACGCTATGCAAAATGACAAGGTACTTCGCCAGCATTTAGTGAAACTCCTGAAGGGCGGCGACGCCCATGCCTCCTTTGACGACGCCGTCAAAGATCTGCCCGCTGCATCGCAGGGCCAGGTGCCCAAAGGGGC
Organism: uncultured Acidobacteriota bacterium; assembly: GCA_963732705.1. Taxonomy (GTDB): domain Bacteria; phylum Acidobacteriota; class Terriglobia; order Acidiferrales; family UBA7541; genus Acidiferrum. The sequence continues at coordinate 216,398 of CAVTAN010000006.1, forward strand.
AGAGCACTCTCCGTGGCAGGAACTGGAGCACTTACGCATCGCTCAATGGGATCTCTTCGAGTTTGCCATCGATGCGAAACACACTTCGCCCAAATGGCCCGAAGGCTACTGGCCCACCACTCCCAAGCCTCCCAACGAAAAGGCCTGGGACAAAAGCGTGCATGATTTTCTCGCCGATCAAAAGCGTTTCATCGACGTCCTGCACGACGAATCCGTGGATTTATTCGCGAAAATTCCTCACGCGGATGGCAAGACTCTCCTTCGCCAGACCCTGGTCACTGCGGACCATAACGCGTATCACGTCGGTCAGTTGGTTCTATTGCGGCGCCTTCTCGGAGCCTGGAAATAGCTTCAACGCCTCCGCGGCCGACTTTCTCCGAGCACACCACGCGCGCGCTATTTTTGCTCCGCAACCTTAAGCACGGTGTCGGGAACATTCCAGCCCCTAATCCCTAATTTCATTTCCGCTTTCGAAGACGGTGTTTCTATGTCGATATCCTTCACTTCCCCTGGCAGCAGCGACACGTAGTTATCGCTGTAATAAGCCGGCAATACTCTGGTTTTCCCGTCGCTCTCCAACAACGTCAACTTCGTCTCAATGGCTGCCGACGTTCCGGTATTTTCCAGATGAACGTGAATGCTCAGCGGTTCCTTGCCGCGCTTTGCCGTCGATGTGAGAACAACAGTTGCCGGCGCCAGGCGATTCATCTTGCGATAATCGCTCGTTGCCTCTCCCAGCCAATAAAAATTATCAGAAATTGTTTTTCCCGTACGATCCCGTAATTCCAGCTTAACGAACGCCACGTTGCCTTTCAGATGCACCGCCAGATCAGGTTTGTATACTTCCGTTACCCCTGGCGGCGCATCCGCTTTATCCTCATGTTCCAGCAGCATTTTATTTTCGCTCGAGAACACCCGGGTGCGAACCGTCAACCCGGCAGCGGCAGCGGGCAATGAATTTGCGATTTGTACCTCGAAAGTAGTGGGATCGAGTTGTACGTGTAGCGTTTCGCTCGCCTTCTTTACCCCGTAATACGAAGCTTGCGTGTCGTAATCGGAGCTCAGAATTTGCCACGTCGAACTGGGCCACGCCGGTTGCGTCATCCACAGCATGCGCCCGGTGTTCGGGGCCCACAGGTGCGCGTTCATGCCTTCAAAAATGGCCCGGTGCTGCACATAGTTCAGCATTTGTGCCTTGCGTTCAAAATCTTCCAGGCTGGTTCCGGCCCCAAACTCTTTTTCCAGTTCGGCCATGAACGGAGCCATGTCTCCGTTTCCGCCCATGTGCCAGTCGTGATACGCCCACGCGTCGCTGATCGGCCACCAGTCTTCTTTAGGCAGCCACGCCTTCCATGTTCCCACGGTGGGAAACGACGGCGTGCCGGTCTCCACGGAAAATCCGTGGTTCAGCATGTTGAAATACAATTTTGGATCCACGAATTTATAAGGCCCGCTGTTTTGCAGATTCACCTGGTTGGACGTGGGAGTGTAATAGCGGGTCCCATCCAGCCTGCGAATCAATTCGTCTAACCCCTCATTCAGCGTGGGCTGCGGCACACCTTCATTGCGGCCGCACCAGATTGCGATGGAAGGATGATTGCGAAATCGCAAGATGGTATCTCGCGCATTTTCAAGAAACAGTTGCGGATCCTCGGGCTCCACGTTATACGACTGCGTGGAAGCCCAGAAATCGTTCCACACCAGCAATCCATACTCGTCCGCGAGATCGAAAAACACCTCCTCGGTGCTTTGCCCCACCCAGTTTCGAATGATGTTCAGATTGGCATCGCGATGCAGCCGGAAGTACGGCTCCAGTTTTACCCGCGAGACTCGCTTGCGGGAATCGTCCATGCCCCAACTGCCGCCCCGCGCCGCAATGCGCACGCCGTTAACGCGAATAGTAAGAAACGGTGAGGCCCGGGTGTCCTCCACGGCTTTCACCGCCGCTGATTTCTCCGCCCCCGGTTTGAGCGACGCCACCCACCACTTCCATCCTTCCTTCCACTCCGGCGGGAAAATACTTGGATAAGGATCGCCCGAAGGAATGTTGCGGATACCCTCATGGCTGACGTCCACGATCTGCTCGTTTTTTTCGCGTGCCGCCGTTGGCGAATAGTCCACCCGCCGCAGGTGCCCCTTGCTGTCCAACAAACTGATTTCATACGTCATTTCCCGAATGCCGAAACGCACCCGTTTGGCATCCGATTCCTTTCCGCCTTCAGAAAAGGAAACATTCAGCGTGTACAGCTCCGGCTTGCCGTACCCGTTCGGCCACCACAGCCGGGGATTTCTCACATTCAGCTGCGCAAATTCCGCGGGACTTATGCGCACCTCCTGTTTCCCAGGTGCAACGCTTACTTTTTTCGTGACGGTAACGTTTTCAAACGCAACCGTAAGCGCGCCATCGACAGCCTGGGACGAATCGTTTTGCAACGGCACCGTAATCTCCACTGCGGCTTGCGTCGTATCGGGCAACGGAAGTTTTGTCACCACCTGTGGGTCGCCTACATGCACAACGCTGGTCGCCCGTATCACCACCTTCTGCCATATCCCCGTGTCCCGGTCGCGAATCGCCGGTATCCAGTCCCACCCTTCCGTATCTACAAACGTCGGCCCATCCAGGCACAACGCTCCACCGTTTTCTCCCGGCCCGGCCTTGATACTTTGCTCGTGCGGAATTCCCGGGTGCGGCGGTGGAGAAACGCGAACCGCCAGAACGTTCGCTTGCCCAAACTTGATCTGATCGCTCACGTCGAAATTCCCGCGAATGAACGCTCCTTTGATTCGTCCCAACTCTTTGCCATTGAGCCAAACTGCCGCGACGTAGTTGATTCCTTCAAACGTAATCGTCAGCCTGCGGTTCTTCCAATTCTCAGCGGCGTTAAATTCCGTTCGATACCAATAATCCTGTTTGTTCAGGCTCTCGGGAATCGCCAGGTTGTTCAACCCGAAGTCCGGGTCCGGGTAAACTCCCTGATCCACCATCGTCGTCAGCACCGTCCCCGGTACCGTCGCCGTCCACCACTCCTTAGCCGAGTATTCACGCCCGGAAATCACTTCGGCGCTCTCGGTCACGTCTGGAGCAGGGCGCAGTTTCCACCGGCCGCTGATCACCCATTCATTCTGGTCCTCAGTCGCGCGAAGGGCACCTTCCGTAGCTGACGATTCGCCCGCACTAGATTTTGCCGCACTCAATTCCTTTTTTACCGGCTTGGAAAAACTCGCTTGCGAGCGCGGCATCGATGCGGGATCCTGCGGGGCCCGGTAACCGGCCTGCTGGTTTGTCTGAAACGGCCAGGGCTTGGAAGCTTCCTCAAACAAAATGTCTCCGAAATCCGGCGGCGTATCAAAAATGTTTTTGATCTCTTCGGCTTTCAGCGAACGCCGCAACAACGTCAGCCCCGCGATCTTTCCGCCGAAGTGTTTTCCGCCTGTCCACGGTGAAGTTGGCGGCGCCAGCACCAGCACCCCACTAACCGAACCTAGATCCAGTTTTCCGCTGGCCACCGGACGTCCTTCGCTATACAACATGAATTCCCGGCCATCGAACGTGGTCGCCACCAAATGCCACTTGCCCGGAGCTAACGCCGCTTTCCCCGAGAGCCCGTTGTCTTTGCCGGTCCAAAAAGTTAAGTCCTCTCCATTGGTGCCCATATAGCGCGAGAATTCCCCATCTGCGTCGCCCACGCCCGCGATCGCGCTCATGCCTCTCGGCGGTTCGTCCATGTGGATCCACGCATACAGCGTCCATGGAGAGTCCGCGCGTGTAACCGTATCGGCTTTCGCCAGAGTTTTTCTCAATCCTTCGCCATCCGGCAGGAACACGCCGTTGTACGGCCCGTAATACGGCGGATCGTTGCTGGGAATCACGCTTTGCGCAAAGGCGCAAAACCCAAAAAGCAAAGCCCACACCACCACCAACATCGCTTTCATTCGTTCACCTTGTATGGAAGTCCAGGGTTTCAGCAGTGAGAATACTGTGGCAAGAACGGCTCGCTCGCAAGCTTTCTATCGTCCGTGCTGCTGCACGGAAGTCAACCGCCTGCTTCGCAGCTCTGGGAATTCTTCGGTGCTATGCGTTCACCGGCAACGAAAGCACTTCCTCAATGCACGAAAACAATTCCTCGACGCTTAAAGGCTTGGTGAGGTAAGCGTCCATCCCTGCCGCCAGGCACTTCTCTTTATCCCCGGTCATGGCTAGCGCGGTCATCGCCACGATCGGCACATGCGTCCCTCGTTGCACTTCGCTTTTCCGAATCGCCAGCGTCGCTTGCAACCCATTCATATCCGGCATCTGTATGTCCATCAGCACCAGATCGAACGTAGCCTTCCCTAGTGCCTCAATGACCGCCTGTCCGGTCTCCACTGGCGTAACTCGGTGCCCTCGCTTCTCCAGTAGCCGAATCGCCAGTACTCGGTTCACTCGATTATCTTCCGCTAATAAAATATTCAGCTTCCCGCGATTTTCTCGCAGCGAATGAATCGTCACGATTGCCCCGTAATCAGCTGTCGCTCCCGCCGGCCCCAGAATCACTTTAACCGCGTGCAACAAATCCGAGCGCTTGATCGGCTTGGTCAGGTACCCGGCGATTCCCAACTCCCGGCATCGTGCCGCATCGCCCCGCAGCCCGGCCGAAGTCAGCATGATGATCAAGGTCTTATTTAGCCGTTTGTCCTGTTTGATTGCTTTGGCCACATTGAACGCGTCCATCCCCCGCATCTGGGCGTCCAGCAAGATCAGCGAAAATGGAATCTGCTGGGTGTAAGCGCGTTCTAGAATCACCAGAGCGTCGGGTCCATTTTCCGCCGCCATCGGTTTCATTCCCCAACCGCTCATCATCTCCTGCAGCGCTTTGCGGTACGCCAGGTTATCGTCCACCACCAGCACCCGCACATTTTCCAACATCTCCGCGCCGACGGCTTCATATTTACCGCTGGCCTTCGTCTGCAGCGGGGTCCGCAAAGTGAAATGGAAGCTGCTCCCTTTTCCAACTTTACTTTCCACCCACAGTTTTCCGCCCATCATACTGACCAGCCGCGAAGAGATGGCCAGCCCTAACCCGGTTCCGCCGTATTTTCGAGTCATCGATACGTCTGCCTGCGTGAATGCCGAAAAAATGTTTTGCTGCTTCTCCTCGGCAATTCCCAATCCCGTATCCTTGACTTCAAAATGCAAGGTAGCTTCGTTCTCTGTTTCATTTTCCAGCCGTATTTGAATCAGGATTTCTCCGGCCGAAGTGAATTTAATGGCGTTGCTCACCAGGTTGACCACGATCTGCCGGAGCCGCGTGGGATCCCCCACCAATCCGTCGGGCACTTCCGGCTGCACCTGGCAGCCTAACCCCAGTCCCTTCTCTTCTGCTCGCAAGCTGAAGAACTTGACGGTGTCTTCCATCGTGACCCGCAACTGGTAGTCGATCATTTCGAAATCCAGTTTTCCGGCTTCAATCTTCGAGAAGTCCAGAATGTCGTTCAGCAGCGACAATAGGGAATTCGCTGAACTTTTTACCATTCCCAGAAACTCCCGTTGCTCCGCGCTGAGTTCCGTATCCAGCGTGAGGTCCGTCATCCCGATGATCCCATTCATCGGCGTCCGAATTTCATGGCTCATGTTGGCAAGAAAATCGCTCTTCGCCTGGTTAGCTTGTTCCGCGGCTTCCTTGGCCTCCCGCAGCAACTTTTCCGATTGCGTGCGCTCCGTAATGTCCCGCACAAAGGCCGCAAACACTTTCGTCTGGCCCCCGCTTATGACTGAGATCGAAAGTTCTATCGGAAACTCTCGCCCGTCCCGATGAAAGGCCGTCGTTTCCACGCGGTGATTCGGTTCCGTTCGTTCGCCGGACGCCAGAAAAACCAGCAGATCGCGTTCGTGCCCGTCATAGCGTCCCGGAAAAACCAGGCGGCACAACATTTGTCCCAGCGCGTCGGAGCGGGTCCGGCCGAAGATGGCCGCTGCTTGCGCATTCCAATCGGTGACCAGTCCACTCCCATCCACAGCCACAAAAGCGTCCAACGCCGACTCCAGAATTTTGCGCGAGCGCCTTTCGCTGGCTGCCAGTTCCAGGCTGTGCACCGAGAATCGCCGATCTACCATCGACGTCAAACTGCTTAGCGCCAGCACCATCATCGTTACCGTGATAACTCCGGCCGTCCCCAGAGTAGTCGCGCTCAGACTGTGAGATAAGTTTCCATGCATCGCCGCCGACCTGAATGTAACTGCGGCCATACCCGTGTAATGCATCACCGGAATCGCGAGGCCCATCACCACCGCGCGGCCGGCTTTCCTCCAACTCCCCGGCGCGCGCATTTTCCGCGTTTGAAACGTCAATCGCAGCGCGGCGAACGAAATCGTAAACGCTATCAATACCGAAAGAATCACTATCGAATACGAATAGCTGCAGGACCCCGGAAACCTCATCGCCGCCATGCCGATGTAATGCATGCCGGCGATCCCGCCTCCCATAATCAGGCAACCCAGGAACGCTTGAAACGGGCTCATGCTGGTGGTGCCCGCAACATACAATGCGGCAAGCGATGCCAATATCGCCGACACCAGCGAAATCAGCACTGTCGGCCAGTCATACTGCACCGGCACCGGCAATCGATAAGCCAGCATGCCCAGGTAGTGCATCGCCCAAATCCCGGTGCCCATCGCCATTGCGCCGCCGCCCAACACCAAAACCGTTTCTTTCCACTATCGGACGTGACCCGCGCTGCCAGGTCCAGAGCGGCGTAAGCAGCCCCGATGGATATCAGCACCGACAGACCAACCAGACTCGCATCGTAGTGGCCCGTCAAAATCTCGCTGGAAAAATTCATGGATTCTTCTCTAGTTTCACGAAGGCGCTCGGTTCAATGTCAACGCGCTCAGCCAGGCGCGCAGGGAACACACGCCTGTTGCCTTGCATCGTCAGCGACAACCTCACGGGAACACTTCTACCCGCGTGACTAAGCCGTTTGGGAATAACTTCAGAAGGGACTTCTAGTTTGACCGCTCCAAAAACAAAGTCAATCGCCGCGAACCGCCCTACATCACGCTAGTCAACACCCCCGAGCTTTCCCATGCGCGACTGAGAGCGTGAGTGTTGCGTTGCGGTCGTTCATCGCGGGGGCGTACCGGCTAACCGTAGCGGCTCGCCGCTCAACCTTCTTGCTTCGAGAGGTAATATGGCGACGACATCGTAAACACTCGCTTATTGCCATGAATCAGCAGCATCAGCTCCAGCATTCGCCCCCTCTGATTGTGAAGGAAATACTCGTACCAGCGCTTCTCCACCAACTCCGGAATAACCACCACAAAGCGCCGCTCCGGATATTTCTCTGACATTTCCACGACATATTTAACCAACGGCACCACCACGAAGCGGTACGGAGACGGCAATATTGTAAGTCGCGGCGGCTCCTGCCCCGAGTCGCGAAACGGTTTTTCAATAAAGCGCTGAAAATCCTTTTCGATCGTATTCTCGGACTCCGTGTGTTCCACGTGCACAACATAAACCTCAGTCGAAATTCTGGAAGCGAACTCTACCGCCTGCTTTGCAATGCAGTTCCACGCTTCCACGGGCACTACCGCAATCGGACAGGACTTCCGATTCGCCGGTTCCACCTCTTCGTTGCAGTGCGTGGCTTCCGCTACCTTTTCGTAATGCCGCCCTACTCGGTGGAAAAAGAAAATCAACGCCGGGATAAAAATCACCGTAATCCACGCGCCCTCGCTAAACTTGGCCACCAGCACCACCACTACCGTCACGCCCGTGACCAACGCCCCCAGGCCGTTCACCAATGCGCTTTTCCGCCAATGCCCTCCGCGTTTCTTATACCAATGCACCACCATTCCCGATTGCGACAAAGTGAATGCCAGAAAAGCCCCCACCGCGTACAACGGAATCAATTTGTCAGTGTTCCCGCGAAAAAGCAGCAGCAAAAAACCAGTCAACACTCCCAGAACCACGATCCCGTAGCTATACACCAGCCGTCGTCCCCGGTACCCGAAAACGTGCGGCAAATAATTGTCATGCGCGATAGCGCGACACAGCCTCGGGAAATCGGCGAACGCAGTATTCGCCGACAGCGATAACACCGTCAAAATCGCTCCAATCGTCACGTAATAAAAAATCCCTCTCCCGAATATCGCCGACAGCAGCATGGAAACTACGCTCTGGTAGCCCGCCTGCCCGGGATCCGTCGCCACGATTCCATAGGCCTTCACCAGATAAGAAATCCCCGCAAGCAGCAGCGCCAGAATTAAAATAACCACCGTCAGCGTTCGCTGCGCATTTTTAACTCCCGGTTCGCGAAATGCCTTTACTCCGTTGCTTACCGCCTCCACTCCGGTAATCGCCGCGCACCCGCTGGCGAAAGCCTTCAACAGCAGCCACAGTGTCAACGAGCCTGTGACCGCCGGAGCCGCCGGAAGCGCTGTAATCGGCACCGGATGTCCGCCGCTCGCCACCACCCGAATGACTCCTACAACAATCATAATCACCAGCGTTCCTATGAACAGGTACGTGGGCACCATGAACACAATTCCCGCGTCGCGTATACCGCGCAGGTTAAGAACAGTAATCAACACCAGAATTCCGATGCATAACGACACGATGTGCGGATGCAACGCCGGGATCGCCGAGACCAACGCTCCTACACCCGCGGAAATTCCTACCGCTACCGTCAGAATATAATCGGTCAGCAACGCTGCCCCCGCCAGCAATCCCGTGGAGGCCCCCAGGTTTGCGCGCGCCACCGTATACGACCCACCGCCCGACGGATACTCCGCTATTGTTTGCAGGTAGGAAAAATAAACGATCACCAGCAGTGTGATGATCGCGGTGCTGATGGGAATGATGTACCGCACTCCAAGAATTCCCAGCGGTATAAGTAAACTCAGCGCTGCTTCCGGTCCGTAGGCCGCGGAGCTCAGGGCATCCAGCCCGAAGATCGGCACCCCCGTCGCTGTCCCTATCTGTTCAGCGCGCTCCTCGTTGGTTTGCAGCGGCTTACCCAAAACCAGATCGGAAATATTCACCAGAACTCCCGAAACCCGAGCGCAGGCCCCAATAAAATTCTACCGAGCTCTTAGATACTTTTTGAAATGAATAGGAGTGCGTTCGGACCTTAGCACGTCGTCGCTTTGCGGATGAAGAAGCCCTGCCTTAGCGACCAAGCCCGGACGACTTGGCGAGACCTTCAGTTGAATCCATGACAGACAAGTTACTTCGCTTCACAACACCTTCTACTCCAATGCCACCGCGGCTCCGCCGCAATCTATGTTTCGCTACAATGCCGGTGCGCTAGCCACTCCAACATGCTTGTCCGCCCCGCCGTAATAAATCAGCCAGCGCTTCCCGTCGCGCACGGCTCCTTCCACGAATACCACGTTCGGTACTTGCCCAACCTTTTCCCATTCCTTTTCCGGACTAAACACCGGCTCCTGCGAGCGCGCTAAAACTTTGGTCGGGTCTTTTTTGTCAAACAGCACCCATCCCGTGGAGTACACCAGATTGTCGGCAGCTCCGTTATAAATCAAAAATATTCCTTCCGGCGTGATCGTTGGTGCCGGGCCCGGCTCCACCACTTGCGAGTCGAACATTCCCGCGCGGCTCGCCAGCACCGGGTGGTCCAACATCTCCGACCAGTGCAGCAGATCATCGGAAGATGCCACGCCCATCTGGCTGTCTTTTCCCTTCGCATCCGCCAAATAATACATCCAGTATTTCCCGTTGATTTTCTCTGGAACGATTGCCCCGGACTTCGTCCATTTCACGTTCCATTTGCCCGTATACCCCGGAATAATAACCCCGTGCCGCTCCCAATGAATCAAGTCCGTTGAAGTCGCCAGGCAAAGCTGCGCGTCTTTTTTGTCGGCCGCCACCCCGTCCACATTGTTGTATCCCGTATACGTCAGGTAATAAGTGTTTCCAATCTTTTGCAGCCGCGGATCTTCCACTCCGCCGCCCTTTTCGTAAGGCGCTTCCGAAACCAGCACCGGTTCAGGCCGCCGCTTGAAATGGATCCCATCCTTGCTGGTCGCATATCCAAGCGAAGAAGTTCCTTTGTGGTCTTGCGCGCGATACAGCATCACGTACTCCCCGTCTTTCTTCACCACCGACGGATTAAACGTTCCCGCGGATTCGAATCCTTCCCCTTGCGGCGACAAGATCGGCTCTTGTGAAAGCCTCGTCCACTTTCCGAAAGGAGGGCTGAACGACACCGCAGTTGCAGCCGCCACCGCCACACTTAACGCCACAATGGCAACCGTCCGGGCGGCTCGCGAACTGGAAATAATCTTTTCGATCATCAAAAACTCCTTCATTTCGGCTATGCTCACAAACTCGCTTCGGGCTTCACAGCGACGAAAAAAAACCGAATCCTAGAACTCCGCCTGCAACCGGACAAACGAATGGCCCGGCATCTGTATTGTCGCCGCGCTGGATATGCCCTCTACGGATAAGCGCACCGCTCGGTCGTGCGCCCCGGGTATACGAATCTCCGCGGACCGGCTCACGCTCGTGGGGTTGAACAAAATAAAATCAAGTTTTTGTGCAGGAAATTCTGCCGCATTGCTGGCGTCCATTAGATCTAGGTTCACCAGCATCAGTTCGCGGTCGCTGACTTTTCCCAGCGCTTCGAACATCAAATACATCCAGATCGATTCGCCCGCGCCGTATATTTCCTTGCCCACGTTTCCGGTCTGGCCGCCCAGTTCCAAAGTCCCCAGATTTTCAAACGGAATAAAAGGTGTGCCCGCTTTTTCCCCGCCGCCCGAACAGTTCTGAAAATAATAAAAATTGTTGCGCCGTTGCTGGTCCATGAACCGTAGCAATCCTTCAAACACAATTCCGCGCTTCAGGATCCCCGTCCACGGCAGGATCGCCTCCACGTTCTCCTTGAACGCCGGATACAAAATGGAAGCGGCGGCCTGCACCATGCCGCGTATCTCGTGGTTCTTCTGGCTCGGATCCGAGTACCAATAAAACATCCGCAGTTGTTCATACAGCAAATATTTTGCTTCCGCTTGCATGCCAAGCTCGGCCGCTGCCAGCGCGCCGAACGCCAATTCTTGCGGTTCATGAAACAGTCGATCGGTGGGAACCGTGTACAAAACGCGAACTGCCCGCCGCGCCTCTTCGAGATACTCGGCTTTACTGCTCAGCCGGTGCGCTAATATCGCGGCCCAGGCGTACAAACCGCCGATTGCATAATTCGTGCCCGCGCCTTCGGCGCGCAACGACGCAACCTGGTAATAAATAGGGAAAAGATAGTTGTACTGCTGTGCCATTTTTCGCGCGGTCTGGAAAAATGCCAGAAATTGATCGGTAAGTTCCTTCGAGCCCGAAAGGGAACCGATCATCGGATACTTTACCAATCCATTTTCGAACGGATACCAGGAGTCCGCTCGCTCATCGGCCGGTCGCTTGTAATCGTTGCTGATGCTTCGCGTCGCGGGATTGTAGAAACCGGGTAAATCAGCCAGCAACTCCTTGCACTCCGCTTCGAAACTCGGAGAAGGATGCAACCGCAAGTACAGCAGGGAAGGCCACAACACGTCCGCAACGCTCATCAACTCAAAGTTGTCGCCCGATTGCTTCCAGATCTGCGAACTCTCTTTGACATACGAACGCAGTCCGCGATGGCCGTCAGCCTCCGCAGCGGTCGCCTCTTTGTCTTGCAGGTCCCGAACCGTGCCTTCCGCAAACTCCGACCAGTTCGTGGCGCAGGAAGGCCACTTCAATTTTTCCTCGAACAGTGGCAGCAGCGCTTCCATCCAGCGCGTCACCGCTTCTTGTTCGGTGATCAACCGCGTGAGCGGCCGCTGCAACAGCCAGTAAGTAAACCGGACCTCTCCCGCCGGAAGAACATCCCCGGTAGCCTGATCGGCCAGTAAGCCAACGCCCAGCCGCTGGGTGCCATCCTTTTCGATTTGCGAAATGCTGGAGCAACGGTAAACCAGAAAGCGCGGGAGATTTGCTTCCGACATCCACGCCATCTCGTCCATGTCGAAAAACATCATGGTTTCGACGCCCACGCTTTGATCCAGCAAATACACGGCCGGAAGATCGTTGCCCGCGGTCCCCAGCGAATTGCGCGTCGGCTGCCCCAGCAATACCCGTCGCCAGCTTCCGGACTGGCCTTCCATCAATGTCGAAGTTGAACTCAGCCACGTGATGATTTGCGGTTCGAAGGTCCCGTTTCTTTGTAGCCGAAGCGGCGCTGGCAAATGCAGCGTGGTTCGAAAGCGCATCCACGGATTGGGCTGCTCGCTGCCCAGTGCGGTAATTTCAGCTGTCCAGTCGTACTCCAGCGCGTGGCCCTCAAGTCCGCCGCCCACAGCCTTTCCGTCGCAGCGCACCGTGGCTCCGTCGCGTTTTATATTCGCCGCCACCAGCGGAAAAGAGGCGCCCTCAACAAACGGCACTCCCGCTAAGGTCGCGGGCTTCCAATCGTCGCCGACACGAATAAAATTCTGATAACTGAGCGGCTCGCCAACCGCCGATATCCGCAATTGCTGATTCCCGGCGTCCATCCGCACACTGGAATCATCTGAAAAAAAGTTATTCTTGGCGTTTCCGGCGGTGGGCGGCCCGAAACCTGCCCCGATACCTTTGTGCAGCGCGCCATACGCCGGACCGGCGGTTGCAGCTGTAGCGAGGAGGCTTTTCACGAAAAATCGCCGCTTAAGATTGCTCATGAAATGGAAACCTGATGTGTGGAAACCGTGCTCGCGAGCCTGGCGTCATGCCAGGCTCGGAGCGCGGCGATGGATGACCTAATACTGAATCTTCAAAGCGAACTGAATCGTGCGCGGCCCGCTGGCATTTGTAATGGCCCCGAATCCGCAAGCAAATCGCTGCTTAGGATCGTTACATCCAGGCGCTCCCAGGGGAATGAATGGGTTATTCAATTGTGGATTTCCGACACTAGGCTGGTAAATGTGCCGATTGAATATGTTGAAGAACTCTCCTCGAAAGTCGATGGTAGCCTTTTCGCCGAACAGTCTTGTCTTTTTCCCGAAGGTAACATCTTCGTTGCGCGAACCGAAAGTGCGAGCCCCCGAAAGGGAACGAGGTTCGTTACCAAACGTTAAAGGAGCAGGAAGTGAAAAAGCGGCCGGATTCCAGAATGGCGTAGTGTCCGGATTGAAATTGGAACTTTTGTTGGTTTCCGGCACTCCTGGTATCACGTTGACGCGAGCAGCACCTGTAAAATGGCATCCGGCAAACAAGACATCACCGGCCGTGCCCCCGCATGGCCCGTACACCTCGGTTGGCGTGCCCGACTTATAAGACAAAATCGTGGACGCGTACCAGCCGCCTAGTACGCGGTCTGACACTCCACCCTTATTCATGAAGCGCTTGCCCTGCCCGACAGGCAATTCATAGAAAAAGCTGGCCACCAGCGCTTGCGGAGTATCAAGCTCGCTGACCGCTTTTTCGGACGAGCGCTGGTAGGAATTCTGACCGATGAATTCATTTGTTCCGATGAATCCCGCCACTCCGGGGCCTGATGAATCCGCATCAGTTAGATTTTTTGAAACCGTATAGGCCACGAGAAAGCTCAAGCCCGACGAGAAGCGCTTGTCTACCTGTAACTGCATCGCATGGTATGTCGAATTGCCGGTGCGGTCCGGTGTGAACGAATTGTCTTCTTGATTGAAATCTCCGTATTGCGGAAACGGTCGCAGCGCCTGGTTAATGTTCCCTGTGAATCCGGCGTACGGCAGTGTGACCCCTGCGGCAGTGGCCGCCGGACAGGTCCCCATCGTCAGGCACGAAGCGTTCATATTCAGGTCGTTGCCAAGCGAAAGAAACGACGGATTCACTTGGTTTGGAATGATATTCAGAGCCGGCAAGTGCGTGCCCTTGGACCCTACGTAGGCCACGCTCACGAACATATTGCCGGTAATCTGACGTTGAATGTCTAGATTCCACGTCTGCACATCGGCAGGCCGCCCGCTACTTTTCGGAACTAAAATTACGCCGTTACTTCCATTCTGCCCATCAGGCGTGAACGGTCCGGAATCCGGGAAAATTCTGGTCACCCCATTGTCGATCTGGATTGGCCCGCCATTGGTCGGCGAAACCGTCTGCCGGTTGAAAAATCCCAGCCCGTCCTGGTCGGCGAACGAGCCTTCTTTCAGTGGCTCATAGAAAATTCCGTAGCCGCCTCGAATCACCGTTTTGTCATTGATGCTGTACGCAAAACCGACTCGTGGTCCAAACGCTTTAGTGTACAAATCCTGCGGGCGAATGCTTCCGTTGCGCCCGGGTCCATTCCCGTAGTAGGTGTAAGCGCCTGGGATGCCGCCGGCACCCGGATTTGGCAGTGTTGGATCTACCGCGGAAAAGCGATCGTAAGCCTCTGTCGCTGGGATGTCGATGTCATATCGCAATCCGTAGTTAATCGTTAAACGCGGCCGCAGCTTGTAAGAGTCCTGCGCGTATATGGAAAAATCTTTGTACCGCACGCCGCTGAAGGCTCCGTAGTTAAGTGTTGTGGTATTGACCAGGCCAAATAGAGCGCTGGCCACTGGATCGCCGCCTACGCCATTTAGGCTGGTTTCCGCTGCGTTGAAATCAAACTCCCCAGATGCCTGCGTTAGACGGCGCACATTGAATTGCAGCATGCGGATTTCGCCGCCGAATTTCATGTTGTGCTTGCCTTTTACCCAGCTCACCGAATCATTCACTTGATACACGTTGTCGGCGAATTGCGACGCACCGCAGTCGTTGAGCAGCCCTTCATACGGCGTGCCGGTGAACTTCACGCACGGAAATGTAGTTTCCTGCACTCCTGTCAGGCCAATCTTGGAAGGGTAGTTGCCGCCAATACTGTTGGCAAGTTCCCCGCGGTAACGCCGGCTGAATCCGAACAAGAATTGATTCACTACCGACGGGGTAAAAATGTAGTTATCGCTGAAGCGCGCGTACCGGGTATTTTGCGGCGTGCTGGAGCCGAACAGCGGGCCCAGATTTGATGTGCCGCCGGTCTGCGTGTTGTCAAAATCGAATCCACCGGAAATTCTATGTTTCTCTGAAATATTGTGATCGATCTTGATGTCGAACAGATTCGCGCTGGTGCTCGAAACCGTGGTATCCACCACGTTGTTGGTCAAACCGCCGTTGGTTGCTGGCAGCAACGCCAGAATGTTGGCTACCACTTTGCTCGGTACGTAATTCGGATCGTTCGTCAGGATGTTTCCCGGAATAGCCGCGTGCGTAACCGGGTCATAAAGTTGCGTGGTGGGCAGCAACGCTGAAAAATCGCCCATGCGAAAAGCCTCATTGGGAACGCTCTGCAGCGAAGTCCCGCCGGTCCTGAATCGGAATCCTTCGTAATCCACAAAGAAGAACGTCTTGTCGTGCCCGTTGTACAGGTGGGGAATTCGAATCGGCCCGCCAAAGGTCCCCCCGAAATCATTCTGTGTATTTACGGATTTGGGCTGGCCCGCCGTATTGTTCACCCAGCTGTTGGCATCCAGCGCCCGGTTCCGATAAAAGTCATAAACCGAGCCGTGAAAGTCATTGGTACCCGACTTCATCGTGAGGCTTACGATGCCATCGCCCGACTCGCCGTATTCCGGCGAGAAATTGTTCTGCAACACCTTGAATTCCTGCACGCCCTCGGTCGAAACGCCTTTGTTCCATTGAGTATTGGGCGACACCAGCGAAATCGAAACACCGTCCACCAGGACATCGGTGCTGTTTTCCTGTCCCCCATCTACTTTAAAGTCGTCCGTCGAATTGCTACCGGGATCGTTCCCCACGTTCCCAACGAACCCAGGCACCAGGGTGATGAACTGCACCGGGTTGCGCACCGTGCCCGAAACTTCCAGCGGCAAATTCTGAATCAAGCTTTGCTGTACCGTAGCGCCAATATCCGATGTCGCCGTCTCCAACTGGCTGGCATCTGCCGAAACCGTCACGTTCTCGGAGATACCCCCGAGCTGCATCGCGATATCGAGAGATGTCGTGCCCCCCGTCTGCACCGTAACCCCTTCGCGCACGTACTTCTTCATGCTCGGCCCTTCGATGGTTACCGAGTAGCGCCCTGGAGGCAGGTTAGCGAGAGAATATAAACCTGCATCGCTCGACACGGTTGCCACGCTCAGACCCGTGTCCAAGTTACGGCCTGTGACGTTGGCTCCGGCTACCGCCGCCCCGCTAGGGTCGGACACCGTCCCCTGAATGCTTCCATTGGTGGTTTGTGCTCGAAGTCCCGCGACCGATACCAAAAATAATAGCGCGAGCATGCAGATAGACGTGCAGATTGACATGCAGATAGACGTGCGGCTGGTTGCTTTCAAAGATTCCCCCTGGCTCGTTCTGATCGATCCTGCGGACGCGCTCGACGTCGCGAAATGCAGGTCGAAAATCGAGTCCCCCCAAATAGACGCACCTAGTCCTTTTATACTAGGTTCGGTTTGAATGGATATTCGACCTGTTCGACAAAACAAGAAAGGGTCTCACACGTGAATTCATGGTGATTCACAGAAATTCACGCCCATCTAATCTTCTGTAACACGAGGACCCACTTGAAATTAGCCGGTCCTTACAATTTTTCGCCGAGCCCAAATCATCGCAACGCTTTCTACCATTTTTGGTAGCCATTCGGGTCCATTTCCGCCCTGCGCATGCCTCCCACCTCCAGCGCCTGGCAGATAAATGAATTCCAGGCGAACACCCGGTGGTATCCATAAAACGGGTTCGCCGCCTCGGTGGCCAAGTATTCCTGGCTGGTAGGGAATTCGGGAGCCACGTTGATCTCCGCCCACAGCCGGTTATCGATGGCCTCTTTCGCGCGACTCCACCCATGCAGCTTCCCGGTCACATAACCGCAGATTTCAATTCTCATCCAGCTCCCGCCGTTGTAATAAATTCCATCCGCCCCGCGATTCGCGTAGGTAGCCGCAAAGGAGTCGCTGATCATCGGGTGCCATGTATCCGTAAAATACCTCCAGGCTTTGCCCTCCCCAGGGAGCCCGATAAGGATCGGACGCACCGTGCCTTGCGATTCAGGATGCGGGCATCCCGCCCGCGGCATCATCACCGGAATTTGCTCCAGGTGGTTCACCACCATCTCATCCGTCAGGATTTTGCGATTGAACAGCCAAAGCGAAAGGAACTCCGGGAAGATTTCCGCGAAGCCAATGGCATCCGCAATGTCCCGCGCCGGTCGCATGAATTTTTTCGAAGCATCGTAATATCCGCGGTACAGCTCTTCCGCCTGGTTGAGCTCCCCCTGTTGAATGCCTTCGCTTACGCCCGGAATTTGCAGCTCTTTGATCGCCCGCAACGTCACCGCCAGCAACCCCTGGTTTTCGCAGATGACCGACGTTCCTTCGGGGTACCGAATCACGTCCAACTGCCCCATCACGAATTGCGCCCAGCACTTTCCGTCCCGCTTGGAGTCATATGTTCGAAGGCAATATTCCGCCGCTTTCCGAATCTTTTCCGCCGGCAGTTCGGTCCCGAAGCGGCGCCGGTTCAGCAACGCCCACATCAGCCACAGCGGCGTGGAATCGTTCGATTTGCGCTCCAGATTGGCGAGATTTGGCTCGATTAAAGTGTTGATGGCGCCATCTTCGCCTTGATTCTCTCCCCACAGCCGGAACACGCTTTCGTTCAGCTCCCGGTTGTGCACCCCGTTCAACGCAAAAAAACTGTCTCGCAAATACATCTCGCCAGCCGCCGAATACCAGATGCTCGGCGCTAGCATCGGGCGGAAGCTTTCCGGCCCCGCAATCCACGACAGCATCATCAAGTCGGCGTAAACCACCTTTTCCGTGTCTCCGCCCTTAAATCCAAGCCCGTCGGCAAGGTAAATCTGGCTCGCCAGCCGGTGACCTCGTACCGTGTCCGGAACTTTTTCATCCGCGAAAATGAACACCGTCTTCTCTACCGCATGATCCATCTCCATCCGGTGATAGGGCTCGTTTCTGGTAGCCAGCTTTTGGATTTCCAGATCGCGCACTTCAATTTCAACCGGTGCTCCCGCAGTTTCAGCGCTCTTTCCTTGTTCCGTTGGCGCCGCCGAGATAAAAATTCCACATCGATTGGCGGGCAATCCAGGCACATAAATCGTGGTTTGAAAAGCGCACCACTCGCCAGCCGACTCCGGCAGCCCATCGTTGTACAACGTCACATCGCTGAGCTTCTTCAAACTCTCATCTACGTTCCAAACCTGAATCGCCACCGGACGCCGGCAGCGGTACTCGGTCGCCAACAAATAAATTTGCCCGCCCTCCATCTCCATCGGAATGAGCATTCCGTCGTCGGAACTCTGCACAGCCAGCGTCGCCGCGCCCCCCACTTCTTTGAGCTTAGCGTTCCCCTGTTTTCTCCACTCCGAAATGGGAGGCAGCGCCGTCCGCTGCCCCCTCTGCGTCCCGGACTCATGTTCCAGCTCCAGCAGCTCTCCAAAGGTCTGCTGAAGAAAAAAATTGCCTTGCTGGCGCTGCTCTCGGCCAGCCGCTGAGTACAGATTGGTATCCGGGATGCGCTCCGGCGCAGGTTTAACGGGCCGCCCGTCTCGCCTGATCATCCGGGTCCATTGATTTCGGTAGCCCGCATCGGTCAATAAGCCCACACACAGCCCATCCCTCATCCGAAATCCCGCCGCCGGAAAATATTCCCGCGACGCTTCGCCATGCCAATCCAACTGATCGAAGCTCCAGAACTTAGCGGGCTCCTCCGGCAACTCCAATCGATTGCTCACCTGGTAAAACAACAAAAACATGTCGGATTGCTGCAGTCGGATTTTCTTTCGAACCACATTCGCGGTCACCACCTCGTAATCGACGTGCACCAAAACGGTCGTATTCAAGTTGTGCAAGCTACACTCGCCGGTCAGCGTCAACTTCTTCGCGTCCCCAGTCCACGAAGTGGCTTTCCAATTTTCCACGCGATCCCCGACGCTGCGCTCTTCGTTTTTGAACCAACCCGAAAACTCGCCTCCTCGCTCGGCATTCGAAATCGCCCGCCCGTTGAAGAACAACGCGGAGCGAAAACCCTGTTTAGCGTCGCCCACGATCTGCAGAGACATCCCATTCGCATCCTGTGGAAATGCGCTTGCGTTCGCCTGTGAAAAGGCGGACCCGGGAAGCAACCCCGCAGCCACGCCGCCAGTGATGGATTTTTGAATGAAGCGTCGACGGGAAAATTTCTTCTCGGGCATGTCTCTCAATTCTCACGCGACAACAGTAAGGATAGAAAACGCCGTAAACCACCATCGCCGAGTGTGACCCCAAACAAAAGGGCATTACACGTTAAGCCGCTGTGATTCACCGTAAATCCGCAGCCAGCAAAAATTCAAAGTCCCTCAAAAGTACTGTAGAACAAAGGGTTACGCTCTTGACTGCCCCTCACCCTGTGTTAATATCCATGCATTCAATTTCTTCTTTGAATGCATCGAAACTCCATGGCATCCGCTCAAACCTCGGTTTCCCGGCCCCCGGTATACAGTGACGACCTCCTTACCGATGAGCGTTGGCAGCTCGTTCAGCGAATTATTTCCAGCCCGCCGTTTCAAAAAGGCACACGCCTCCGGGATCTTTTGCAGTACATCACCGAGCAAACCATTCGCGGTCACGCCCATGAGTTGACCGAGCATCATATCGGCAACGCGCTGTTTCACAAGCCCTCCGACTATAGCCCGCTGGAAGACAGCTCCGTGCGCGTGCACGCCCGCCAGCTTCGCCTCAAATTGCATGAATATTTCAATGAAGATGGCCGCAACGAGTCGCTGATTCTTGAAATACCCAAAGGCGCTTATGCGCCGTCATTCAGAGCCGTGGTCAGGCCGCCAACTCAGCTCGCTACTCCTGAAATTGCGGCACCCGCGCCCGCGATAAAGGCTTGGCAAGGCCGCGCATTGCTGCCTTGGGCGATTTGCGGCCTTCTCGCGATTCTGTGCGTCGTGCTGGCCTATCGCGCCACCCCCAGCAAGACCGTAGTGCTTGCCGGCTCTTCCTCTTTGTCGTGGCCATTCTCCCAAATCTTCGATCCTCGCCATCAGACCATTATCGTCGTGGCCGACAGCAACTACGGGATGTCCCGCATCCTGGCCAGCCAGACAGGATCTCTGGACCAATATCTGCGGCGAGACTTTCAACACACTGCGGCGGCTGGCAAAACTGCTCCGGGCGATTCACGCCTGAGCGAGTACATTTCCAATTCCACGCTGACATCTTTCGCCGACGTCGCCGATGTGGTCTCCCTGTACAAAATGGCCGGACCGCTGCAGTCGCAGGTTTCCGTGCGCTATCCCCGCGATTTGATGATGCGCGACCTGGATCACAACAATTACATTTTTATCGGCTCGCCCGCGTCCAATCCCTGGGTCGCCCTTCTTCAGGACAAACTCAACTTTACCGAGAGCGAATCCGTCGTAGGGAAAAGCGTTAAGGTGTTCGCGAATCGCCATCCGCTCCCCGGCGAACAAGCGCAGTATCAAGGCCTGCGCTGGACCGGCACCATGGGCGAAGACTACGCCACCATCTCACTGCTTCCCAATGCCACCCACGACGGTAGTGTTCTGGCTCTTCAAGGCCTGCAGCAGGAAGGCACGGAGGCGGCTGGCCGTTTCCTGGCTGATGAAGAGAATCGCCGCCAGCTTATGAACGCTCTCGGTGTTTCTGCCTCGGATGGCTCATCCCGTAACATTTGGTTTGAAGCCTTGATTCGTTCGCGCACTGTTTCCGGAGCTCCGAATTCCACCACTCTCGTCGCTGTTCGCCGTATTCAGTAGCGACCTCTTCGCCAACCATCGCGCCGCAAATTCAGCATCCACGTTTGGGCTTTATAAAATTCCACGAGGCACTCTGCTGCGCCGCTGAGTACAATTACAAGTGAACTTCGATGACCCCGAGACCCCTCACGCTGCTCATCCGCGCCGCTTTGCTTACCGCGTCGCTGCTTGCGGCTCTTGGCTCGCAAACATCTGCCCAACAAAAGACTCCTGAAGCTGGCGCCAGCGAGGAAATCCAGGCCCATTTCGCCGCGGCCCAGCAGGCCCAGCGCGAAAAGAATTACGCCGCAGCGGAGCGCGAATACCAGAGCGTCATTACACTGGCGCCCAACTTTGCCGAAGTTCACATGAACCTGGGGCTCGTTTATCAGTTGCAGAACCAGCTCCCGGAAGCCATGCGCGAATTTCAACGGGCCTTAAAACTTAAGCCGTCCCTCACTGGCGCGAATTTTTTCCTGGGAGTGGACCACGTCAAGCTCGGTGACGCCTCGAAAGCCATTCCGTTTCTTCAGGCCGCCCTCCGCGCCGAGCCTAACAAGCCCGAAGTTTGGTTGTGGCTCGCCACCGCGGAGGAAATCTCCGGAGACCTTCCCGCGGAAGTTGAAACCATGCGCCACGCCGTGGAACTGCAGCCCACCGACGTGGACTTTCTCTATCTCCTTGGGCACGCCTACGAGCGCTTGGGAAAGCAGCAAGCCGCGCGCCTGGAAACCGTGAGCTCCGACTCCTCGCGCAAGGAGGAATTTCTGGCCCAGAGTTATGCCGCGAGCAATGAATGGCCCTCCGCCGTAATTCATTTTCAGAACGCGCTGACCTCTTTTCCAAATCGTTCTGGATTGCACGTGCAACTTGGAGAAGTGTTGCTGCACGCGGGAAGAGAGTTGCAGGCGAGCAGGGAATTCGACGCGGAATTACGTCTCCATCCGAATGACCTGCGGGCTTTGGTGCGCCGCGGAGAAATCGAATTGCTCGAGCAGAATGTTGACTCGGCGCTACGCGATTGGGAACAAGCCCTGGCCGTCGATGGCCGCCAGGTGGAAAACATTCTTGGAGTACGAGACGCCGGCTTTGGATATTCGGATGTCGAGCAACTTCCAACTGCGCTTCGTGAGCGGCTGGCCGCGCCTACCGGACAGCTTCAGAATCTCGCTACGACCGCTGCGCGCCTCGCGCTGGCTTTTATTGCCGCGCAAAGTGGAAATTACGCGCGAGTGCCCGTCGAAACTGAGCATCCCGCTGCTGGCGCAACCGGCGAAACTTCCGGCCTATCCTGTACCGGAGCAGCGTTACCACCGTTGCTGCAGCAGCAACAGTTTTCCCGGCTGGCAGGTTGTGCTAAAGGATTGCTGACCCTCCAGACACCCGTCGAGGTGCGCTACCAGGTCGTGGATGCCTTGCTGGAAGCGGGCGAATACGCAGGCGCGCTCCGTGCTCTTCAAGGATTGCCTTCCAGCGAACAGAAATCTCTCGAGGCCGCTTACTGGCGCGCGCGCTGCTACGAAAAGCTGGCAACTTCCACGTACGTGCGCCTCTATCAGGCCGATCCAAACTCCTATCGCTTGCATCAACTGATGGGTGATATCGAATCCGCAAGGGGCGACGACGGAAAAGCGATAGCAGAATATCGCGCCGCACTGGCCTCCAATCCTTCGGTGCCCAACTTGCATTACAGCCTCGGTCACCTGTTGTGGAAGGATCTCAAAGTTCCCGAAGCGCGCGTAGAACTGGAAGCGGAACTGGCCCTGAATCCGCATCACCCCGGAGCGCTGAACGATCTGGGTGATACTTTTCTCCTGGAACATCAACCCGAGAAAGCTCTGACCTATCTGAATAGCGCGCTGGCTGCCGACCCCGGCAATTTAGACATTCATCGCGACCTGGGCACCGCGTATTCAGAGCTTGGCGATTACCGCAAGGCGGAAGAGCAACTGAAAATCGCGGTCGCCGCCGATCACGACGGTTCCGTGCATTACAAACTTGCCAGAGCCTACCAGGCGCTTGGCGACAAGGAAAACGCGGCTCGAGAATTTGCGCTGTCCACCGCCATGAATCGCGAGTCTCACAGCAAGCTGGAAAAGCAAACCGAACGCCTGGCGGAGATAACCAACTCAACCCAGGAAACAAATTGAGAAGCTCGTCAAGAAAATGAAGTCAGCGTCCCATGTTCGGGTTTTGTTTTTTGGTGTCCTCCTTACAGTTGTTTGCGGTTGGATCGCTCCGAGCCTTTCTTGCGCGGAATCTTGGCAGCAGGAAAACGCCCCGACTGCGTTTCAGAAAGGCCTAGCGGCGTTGCAGAATCATCGTATCGAGGAGGCCCTCGCGCAATTTGCCGAAGCCGAACGCCTGCACCCGCAAGACGCTGTCGTTCACAACTTTCGCGGTATTGCGTTGGTGCAGGCTGGTAAGACTGCAGAAGCCGCCGCCGAATATCGGGAAGCCATTCGCCTCGACCCCAAGCTGGAAGCTGCTTACCGCAATCTTGGATTTCTCGATTGGACAGAACACCGATGGAGCGGCGCACATCAAGCGCTCGATCGCGCAGTGGCGCTGGCCCCGGACGACCAATTTGCACATTATTATTTGGGAAGAGTGCACTTGGATGCTCAAGAGTATGTGGAAGCAATCCGCGAACTCGAGATTTCTCGTGTGCCCTTGCCCAAGGATGCAAATTTTTCTGTTCAATTATCAGCAGCGTACGTCGCAGTCGGTCGAATCGAAGATGCACGAAAGTTACTTGATCCTCTCTCCGTCACTGCAGCAACGCAGGTGCAATCTGTGCAGCCGAATCCGACGACTCTTGCCGCGCAGGACAAACGTGTGGAAGCAAACCGCGTGGAGATAAATCACGCAAAAATGAACAATACTGAAACACATGCTATTCAGCCCTCGGACGCCAAGCCCTCAGCATCTTCCGGCGATTCCTGGAGGCTATTTGATCTGGCTATGGTCTACTTGCTGTCGGCCAGTTATGACAAGGCCATCGCCGAGGCAAAGCGTTACAACCAGAGGCTGAGCCCCGCAGACGGCAAGTCCGCGGCCTCGGCGGACGCCTGGACCGTAATCGGCATCAGTGCAGACCACCTGAAACAAAATGACCGGGCCGTGAGCGCTTTTCAACAAGCTGCCACTTTGGCGCCTGGCAACGAAGAATGCTGGCTGAATCTGACTCGCGAACTGATGGATTTAAATCGCTTCACCGAAGCAATCGCCGCGGTGAAAAATGCTTTGGCCGCCAACCCTGCCTCCTATGCTCTGCATCTGCGTTTGGGTGCAGCGTACCTGGCTGCTGGCAATTACGCGGAAGCAGAGGCCGCTTTTCGTGAACTGGTACTTGCCGGAGATCCTTTGCCGACCAGCTACATCGGACTCGCCCAGGTGTTGATGAGAACTGGTAGGGCCGATGAGGCCGTCTCCGAGCTTTCCGTGGCGGAACAAAAATTGGGCCCCAATTTCCTCATTTGCTATTTCATGGGACTGGCATCCGATCGTGCCGGGAAACCGCTCGAAGCTTTAGCGTCGTTCCAGGAAGCGGTGAAATTAAATCCGAGTAACGCGGAAGCTCATTTGAGTTTGGGAAAAACCGAACTTGGGCAAGGTCATGTGAACGACGCAATTTCTGAACTTCAGGAAGCGCTGCGCTTAAGTCCAGATAACACTCAAACGAAACGGCTGCTCAGCAAAGCGTACAGTCGCGCAGGTGACCCAAAGCGGGCGGCCACGTACGCGCAGTCGTCCGCGGATGCCGCGACCAATCTGGAAAATAATAATCTGGTGGGCGATTTTTTCGTTCCGCAGTGGCAAATGCCTCCGGAAAGCGCGAGGCATTAGTGCGTCCTGTCCTGAAGGTTTCGACCACGCCCAATCGTTTGAAGAATTCTGCCATCTCTTGCGAGAAATTCAGGAGATCCATTCGGGCATCTATTCTTTCGCTGCTCGCGCTGTTCACCATTTTTGAGAGGCCGCTATGGGCGCAGACGCCCTCGCAGTCGTCCCCGTCATCTTCCGCTAAGAAAGAAGCGTCCGCTCCGGGCATCGCCAACTTTAGCGACATTGCGGAAAAAGCAGGACTCACTGCCACCAATGTGTTTGGCGGCGTAGACACCAAGAAATATATTATCGAGACCACTGGAACCGGCGTGGCTATTTTTGATTACGATAACGATGGCTGGCCGGACATTTTCATCGTGAACGGCACCACCCTCGAAGGCCGCTTTGCCCCCGACTCCGCGCCCTCCAATCACCTTTACCACAATAATCACGACGGAACGTTTACGGATGTTACGGCCAAGGCCGGTTTGGTGGCTACCGGCTGGGGCCAGGGCGTTTGCGTCGGTGATTACGACAATGATGGCTGGGAAGATTTGTACGTCACGTATTACGGCAAGAATCGTTTGTACCACAACGATCATGGCGTATTCACGGAAGTCGCCGAAAAGGCTGGCGTCGCGGGATCGGGCAAGGCCTGGGGCACGGGCTGCGCGTTTGTCGATTACAACCGCGACGGGCGCCTCGATTTGATGGTCGCCAATTATGTGGACTTCAACATAGCCAGCACTCCTGTTCCCGGGGAAGGAAGTTCCTGCGTTTGGAAAGGTGTGCCGGTGATGTGCGGCCCGCGCGGATTGCCCGGGGCCAAAAATATTTTGTACGAAAACCGCGGTGACGGAACTTTTTCGGATGTCACCGCCAAAGCCCATATCGATCAAACCGGCGGGCACTACGCCTTCAGCGTTTCTACCCTGGACTTCGATGACGACGGCTGGCCGGATATTTACGTGGCCTGCGACAGCGCGCCAAGTATTCTCTACCACAACAATCACGATGGAACGTTCACCGACGTGGCGGTAATGGCCGGCGTGGCTTTCAATGAAGACGGCCGCGAGCAAGCTGGCATGGGTACGAGCATCGCGGATTATAACGGCGACGGGCGCCCAGACATTTTCAAAACCAATTTTTCCGACGACACACCAACGTTGTATCGCAACGATGGGGAAGGTGTGTTTACGGATGTTACTTTTGCTGCCGGGCTGGGCCTGCACACGCAATATTTGGGTTGGGGCACCATGTTTTTTGATTTCGATAATGACGGCTGGCCCGACCTGGTGCTGGCCAATGGCCATGTGTATCCGGAAGTGGATAAGTTCCACCTGAGCAGCGGATACATGGAGCCGCGGCTTTTGTACCACAACGAAGGCAATGGAAAGTTCACCGACGTTTCCGCCAGTGCCGGGCCGGGTTTCAGCGCTGTTTCTTCCGCGCGCGGGTTGGCGGTTGGCGATCTATGGAATGATGGCCGAATGTCGGTGCTCATCAACAACGTGTATGCGAAGCCCAGCCTGCTCGTGAATGCCGCGCATTACAGCAATCACTGGGTGGCATTCAAGACCGTGGGTACGCGATCCAATCGCGATGGCATCGGCGCGAAGATTACTGTAAAAATTGGCAAAAGAATGCTGGTCGATGAAGTTCGCAGCGGGTCGAGTTATATTTCGCAGAACGATCTGCGAGTGCATTTCGGTCTGGGTGCGGCGGCAAAGATGGACGCGGTAGAGGTGCGCTGGCCCAGTGGACTTACGGAGCATTTCGATAATTTGCCCGTCGACGCCATTCACACGCTAAAAGAGGGTTCTGGAGTTGCGATGACTACGAGCGCTCCGAAACCTAAGTAGCCCGAAACGAAATAGGCTAAAGCCCAAGTCGCCCGAAAATTAGCTAAATCTAAACTTCGAATAATCTGAAACGTAGATATTTTCTCTCTGACACTCGAGCGTCGCGCAACGTTCCCGGTCTAGGGCTTCTTGTTTTCTGACGCTGGCGGTGCTGTTGGCGCGGGCTCGTCGACGCGCAGGATTTGATCCGCGGCAACATTTTTGAGGCTCTGGCGGATGCCGCTGGGCCAGCGAATTTCCAACGTCGTGGTGGTGTCCAGACCCAGACCGAAATGCACGCGCTTGTCACCGGAAGAAAGATAGCTGCCAGCGGTGGTTACGGTAGCCAGTTGTATGCCCTTGCTTGTCGTTACCTTTACTTCCGCCCCAATCGCGTCGCGATTGCTGGTATGGCCGACTAACAGCAATGTTAACCAGTGGTTTGTGGTTTTGGTTTCATTGTGCAAAACATAGAGACCGCCGTCATTGCCGGTCACCACTGCATCGATGCGGCCATCATTGTCAATATCGCCGAGGGCCATTCCGCGGCCGACCCAGGCCTTTTTGAAGACTTCGCCAGCTTCGGGCGAGACATCCACGAATTTTTGCCCGGTATTCTTCGCCAGTAACATCGGTTCGCGATATCGCAGATTCGGAAAATTCAGTTCGACGGTATCCAGGTCGTGTCCCTGGGCGATCAGCAAATCTTTCCAGCCGTCGTTGTCATAATCGACAAAGCGAACGCCCCAGCCGGAATGCGCCATAGTCATGCGCCCGATGCCGGAAGGGAAGCTCTCGTAGGAAAAGGTGCCATCGCCATTATTTCGATACAGAGCGTACATTTGGCTGGCCAGATCGGTGACCACCAGGTCCGGAAGCCCGTCGTTGTTGTAATCCGCGAAATCCACGCCCATGCCCGCGAAGGTGTGGCCTTCGCCGTCCACCGCGACGCCGGAGCTGAGGGCCACCTCTTCGAAGGTGCCATCGCCTTTGTGGTGATAGAGAAATTCGGGCATGGAGTCGTTGGCAATAAATAAATCCACGCGGCCGTCGCGATCGTAGTCGGCCAGCGCGATGCCTAATCCTTTGCCGGGAGTAGCCAATCCCATTTTCTGCGAGACCTCGGAGAAGTGCCCGTTCCCATCGTTGTGATAAACCAAAGGCGAAATTGCTCGATAGGCATCCGGATGGCAATACGCCCGGTAGCCTTCCCTGTGCTCGCCGCACCAGATGTCATCGAAATCCCACTGGAGATACCGGAGCACGACCAGATCCAGGCGGCCATCACCGTCCAGATCGACCCACGCCGCGCTGGTGGACCATCCGCTTCCGGCGACGCCGGCTTTTTCGGTTACATCGGTAAACGTTCCGTCGCCGTTATTGTGATAGAGCTTGTTGCCGCCGTAAGCGGTCACGTATAAATCCTCGAACCCGTCGTTGTCGTAGTCTCCGACGGCCACGCCCATGCCGTAGCCTGCGCCTTGCAGTCCGGCTTTTTCCGTGACGTCTTCAAAAGTGCTATCCGGTTTCTGGTGGTAGAGGCGATTCCAATATTGGGGGCCGGCTTTCTGGGGAATGGTTCCCTTGGCGGTCGGATCGCTCAGGGGCGCGCCATTCACTGCGAAAATATCCAGGCGTCCGTCGTTGTCGTAGTCAAACAGCGCGACGCCCGCTCCCATGGTTTCGATGAGATATTTTTTTGAAGTGTGGGATGCGACATATGCAAAATTGATTCCGAGCTTGGCGGTCACGTCGGTGAACCTGGCGGAGTCAGACGACGCTGGAAAGGGAGCCGACTGGTTGCCCGCCGCAGTTTCAGGCGCCGTTTCTGGGGCAGTTGGGGGCGGGGTCTGGGCGGCGGCGCGAGGCGCCAACGCTACCAGAAAGGCAATGGCCAGCGTGGCAGCAGCCAGCATTTTGGAAATCGCGATTGACCCTGACACCTTGGCTCCTGCGCCCGATTGCATGCTAGCAAGTTTACTCGGGTCAGGAAGGCGGCAGCGTTAGGTCATCCTCAATTTTCCAAAGAGTTCGTAAAGCATTGAAACTAAAGAGTCGGGTTTGGGACCCCCCCACCCCCCTATATTTCGAAAAGAGTGCGCAAACCTCTGGAAACACAGCAGTTGAGAAAATGTATGAAATGAAAGAGTGCGCAAGTGCTTGAAAACAAACAACGGCAAATTTGCATATTCCAAAGAGTTCGCAAGTCTCTGGCAACGCTGAACTTGAGTCAAGAACGGAAGAGCCATCGCAGGGCTGTTCTCCTCACGTTTGGCCAAGGATAAAAATGATCTTTGTACAGGCCAGACGAACACAGGCAATGTTAACACATGTATTAATTTATTGAAAGGTAATTTATTCTGGTGGCAGGCGGCGAACCTCAACCCGGGTCGGTAACCTCCGAGAACCCCGCGTAGGACTTAAGAGGGGAACCTTCGCGGGCCATCCTACTGCCCCTATATACTTTGGAAAAATTTAAGGATGTTATTGTCCCACTGTGCTTCATGACAACGGCCACAGGGGCAATCGTTCAGCCCATTCCGCCCATGGATAGGCTCTTGCTGCTCGATATTGCTTTCCTGGAAAGCTGCTCGGACGCATCCCGAGAGTCTCTCGCGTCTCGCATAGAACGTCGTCAAACTCCAAAACTAATGGAATCTTATCCGGTCGGAACGTCCTTCAATGGTCTGACCTAGCAACTCACACAGGTCCGGGATAAAGCGTTCGCTGAGATCCGGCCGGCTCAGGCTATGGGCAGCGCTCACCGCGTTAATAACGGAAGCAAACCTCTCCCAGTTTTCCGGCAGGCTACCGCCCGCGCTGCGATAGCCGTCTGAAAAATGTGGTTCGCGGCACGGCCGTGCCTTCCGTTCGTAACAGATAAACCGGGCCACATCCCATAAAGGCGATCCGCTAAAAGCAAGTTCCCAGTCCAAAATGCTCGCAACCTGCCATCGGTCGCCTTCCTGCTGGAGGATCGTATTCCGGTTGTTGAAATCGCCGTGCACGAGTGCATTGTCATCGTTCAAACGGGCAACTTGCGGTAGCCAGCCAACCAGAAAACTTTGCAAACGATCTGTCCCCCTGGCGCCGATGCGGCGAGCCAGGACGGGCGAATTTAAGAATTCGCCAACAGACCCGCAGGGAGAGGAAGAAGACAAAAAGGATGGAACCGGAACAGTTCGGACACCGGCTAGAGCTTCACCCATGGCAAAGGCAGCCTGGGCCAAGTCTTCACGGCTACCGCGAGACTTCAATTCCTGGAACGTGATCCCTTCGATATACGGATACAGCGCATGGGGACCAATATCATCGTCCCCCTTTTCGTCCGCATAGATAATTTCGGGTACGGATAAATACTTCCCTAGAGCGATCAGCAGATTTAACTCCCTTCTGCATGCCGACGCGCCGCTGCCGTAAATCCGCATCACGACCGGTGCTGCGCCCTCTTCAAAGCGAAGCAGAAGGTTGATGTGCGTGTATCCACCTTGCAGTTGCTCAAAGGATCTGAAGGTGCGCCTCGGAAACACGGGGCGTAGAATTTCCGCGAGGCGGTGGCTGCAAAGTGGCGCGCTTGAGGCCGGATTATTCATACGTGGAAACCTGTCGGTACCAACTCAAGTTGACAATATCGTAAATTCTCCGTTAGCCGTGCGGGGACCCCTATTGTTTTTTGTTTCGATCAACCCAGAGTTTCGGCTCCCAGAGCTCAACCTTGTTGCCTTCAGGGTCCATGATCCAGGCGAATGTTCCGTTTCCATGCGATTCTGGTCCCTGGAGGACTTTGACGCCCGCCTTATCAAGATTGGCGATCATTCCCCCTAAATCGGCCACGCGATAGTTGATCGCCCCATCACCTGCCCGGCGAGATCCCAACTTCCGGTCATGTGATCGGGCAGTTCGCGCCAATCATCGACTGCTTGCGCGGCCGAAAGCGGGAGAAAGCACAAGATGGGCAACAGAAAGGACAAAGTAACCCTCATCGCGACGCTCCTTTTCAATGTCGATGGATTTCAGATGCTGGACACTCCTGAAAAAGGGAAGCCCAACTTTCGAATGTACTTGCCGGAGTGCACCCTGCGGTCGACAAAGCGCTCACTATGAATGCCCATCCAAGTATTGTTGCAGGGGCTCCCAGTAGTTTTCTTTCCATCCCACGGCAAGGTGTTCGGCGGTTCCGTCTGGGAACCCTCGATGCTCCAGAACAATCTTGCAGCCGGCTCCCTGGCCATCGAATTCGAACTTGACGATCGAAAAGTCTCCGGGCTTCCAGCTTTGCGAATGCCATACCTGAACTATTCGTTCGTTAGGTACGAGTTCGATCTGCCGGCCCGTCACGTACCCACCGAAGACCGAAAAGGCGCCGCCCGCCTCGCGGCTAATCTCCGCCAGTTTTGTTCCGGTAGCCATCGAACGCATGGCGGCACTTAGCCGCATGACTTTGTCGAACTGCTGTGCATCCGTCAACGCTTCATAAACGCGCATCGGGCTCGCCCGGAAGACCCGTTCCTGGCGAATCGCTTCCGCCCCGCGGGAGATCCCAAGTCCCTCTTCCCCCCAGGCCATCCACGGACATGCGCTGATGCCCGCGAACAAACTCGCCGCACCAAGGATTGCGTGGCGCCGGGTCGGTGCCCAGCGCAGAAAGGTTCCTTGCTCGTTCAATCTAGCCTCCATTATTTTGATAAGAATTGACGGCCGGATACAGCCGCGCGCCGCGAGCTAATGGGGCCACGAGATGAAAATATGTTCAAGATAATATTTTCCCGTACTGGGCAGGTCAGGCATACTTTTTCCAAAGAAACAAAAGGAGAGGAAATGCCGTATCCCGCGAATCACCGTTCGGAAATGAAGAAGGCGATCATCGACAGCGCACGCCGGCTGTTCAATCGCCACGGATTTGAAAGCGTTTCGATCCATCAAATTATGGCCGGGGCTGGCCTGACGCATGGTGGCTTTTACAGCTATTTCGACAGCAAGAGCGATCTCTATTCGGAAGTCCTTGGTTGCTTCTTTACGGACCCGGAATGGAAGAACTGTTGGGAGGGCGTGCATGTTGACCTGTCGTCGACCGACGTAGGTCCGCAAGTGGTGCGCGCCTATCTATCCCGCCAGCACTACGAAGATGTCGAGAACTCATGCCCGATGGTTGCCCTTCCGACGGATGTAGCCCGCTCGAACGCCAGCGCAAAGCGTGCCTTCGAGACGGTGTTCAAAGCAATGGTTGATGTTCTGCAGCGCAGCCTGCGAGATAAAACGCGACCCCGACGACTAAGAGCAGAAGCAATTGCGGCTTTATGTATTGGCGGCATGGTCATTGCTCGTACAATGGTTGACCGCAAACTCGCTGATGAACTCCGGGAGTCGTGCACCATCATGGCGAATCAGTTAGGAGGATGGGGCTCGTAAGGTCGCCTCCTATTCTTGTATCAAAGTACCCGTGGTCCTGTGGAAGATGTACGGTGGTATCTCTACTTCCATGACGTATACCAAAGAAGTGATGGTCGAGCGCGTCCAGACGGGCATACGTATGGAGCGCCGAATTTTGAAGGTACTCAAAGTAACAGCCGAACTCAAGGATATATCCCTCGGCGACCTTCTCGAAGGCATCGTTCTTCATGCGTTTGAAGGAAAATCCGCTTTTGGCCCAGAAACTTTGAAGCAGATTAGCGACTTCAAAGGAATTTATGGACTTACGCTCCGCGCAACCGACAGCCACAATCTGAAAGAGAACAAGAAAGGACCTAATCAGGGCTGGCGAGAATGCGATTCTGTTGAAGCTGGCGTGCTGTAGGCGATATCCGTCCCCCGATCCGCACTTATTTCTGGTCAGCAATAGCCAAGAAGGGCAAGGACTTGGCTCGGATCTGCCAAGGCGAATGCTGCCGTGCCCTCGCATCGATTACAAGCCTCGTTGACATCCGTTGAGTAAACCGGTTGAACCAGAAGATCGGTTCTGGTTGCGAGAGCCTCACGCACGAGCGCCAGGGTATTAACAAAGGTCGTTGGATCGTCGAATTTGCGATGCTCCCGCCAGACGGGTTCGACCCGATCGGGCTTGATAACGGCCGCGAGGCGAAGGAAGTCACGGGCGAATTTTGGGGCGAGCCGCTCACCGCAGAGCAGAGCGCAGCATAATCTTGCATGCCTTGCTACAAGGTCCTCGATCGCCACAAGCTGAACGTCGACATCGAAGATCCTCATGCGTTGGGCACGATCCATCTCGTTCCCGTAGGCACGAAAAACATCGATTCTCACGGATGTTTCGGCGGCCACGGCCTGTAGCATAGTCTTTCCGGGAGGGTCATGCGGGTGCACATGCCGCAGAAGTAAGCCCTCACCAAGACTCTCAGGCAAACTGCTGAAGTCTTCGGCAAGGAAATCGATGTCAAGCAGCGGTCTGAGGCAGCGAGCTGCCCCTATTTGCTGAAGGTGTAACTCAATGGCAGTTCCACCAGTCAGAGCCCATCGGGAAATATCGTGGATCGCGAGAAGACGGAATGTTCCCGCCAGGCGGGAAACATCTGCGGGTGCGTAGGCAGGGATGTTGGTCGCAGCTATCATATCCGCCTCTTTGCGATCAAACTGTCGTGTTTCAGAATCCTCAGAATCCTTGCCCATCGTTATTGACACTTCACGGAATCTGGCAGGAGCTGTTGTTTATGTCAATAAGCGCATATATAAAATGAATTATTACAGAGTATTAGACACCTAACCAGGGAACCCCTCCGAGACCGACAGGTGCTCAGCTCACACCCTGTCAATTCGGATGGTTGCGGGGTATTCGTAACTCACACGGGCAGAGCAGTTTCTGGTTGCGGAGGCCCGATACGTACCGAATACACAATTATTGAGCATACCGTTCCGCAGCGAATTGATTCACGAGGCCGCCTAAGTCCTCTATTTACAAGCAGTGGGCAATGGAGGGCGTAGAGGCAGAACTCCGGGTACTAACAAGCGCGTGAGGCGAATGAGGCCACAGAGTGAGTGGCGTATCTCGCAGCGGGAAGAACTTCGGATCATCGATCAAGTTTTGTGGGCGCAGGTAAACAGCTTTCGGGTGAATTGGCACAACTGCGGGAACGAAAACGGAAAATCGAGAGTGAACTTCACCGAGTAACGCAGACGGCAGCGATGGCTGGACCTTCCGCCTTCCTAGTGCAGGCAATAAACGAAAGAGACCAAGAGCTTCCTCAGATCACTGACAGACTGTTGTCCACAGGGC
Organism: uncultured Acidobacteriota bacterium; assembly: GCA_963732705.1. GTDB lineage: Bacteria > Acidobacteriota > Terriglobia > Acidiferrales > UBA7541 > Acidiferrum. Next base: position 250,013 of record CAVTAN010000006.1, read on the forward strand.
CGGAATCGGTTGACGCTCGCCTTGGAGAAATAAGGCTGCTCGTGAATAAGCAGCTCTCGGACATTAGGCGCTTACTGTCGAAACATGAGGCTGTTGATCCGGCGACGGTACGGACGGAATTGAGAAAGCATGTGTCCGAGATTCGGATGAACCCCCAGCCCGGCAACAAGAGGTCGCATGATGTGGCCGAAGGATCGTGGGATCTCGTTGGAAAAGAAACGGGGCCGCATCATGAGGCGGCCCCTTTGTCAATTCGGATGGTTGCGGGGGTCAGATTTGAACTGACGACCTTCGGGTTATGAGCCCGACGAGCTACCAGGCTGCTCCACCCCGCAGGATCAATATAGCGGATGGGGGAGGTGGCGTCAAATTCTGGATTTTATTTTGGGGAATTTCGGGGATTTACGGCGCGCGGCGGTGGACTGAGTTCTTTGTACGCAGGCACGAAAACTGATCGTAATGCTGAACCTGCCGCTACAGAAGCGCGAAAAATGCTGACGCACTTCCCTATACTTGAACGGCCAGAAGGTTTCTGAACCCTTGTGGGCATTCCAATTCATATGGGCAGCAGTGGTAAGCGAATGCTTGGTGCGCTCACAAGTGCTTGCGCGGGCTTTGGTGGGAAGTTGAATGCTTGCGCTCTTACTAATCCTCAGCACGTGCATGGGTTGGGGAGGGAATGGTGGGGCGTTTGTTGAATGCTGGAGCGGCATCGGGGAAGCGGGCTTGCTGCGCGCTTACCAATCTTTGTAGGGGGTGCCGTCCAGAGAGGTGCGGTCGGAGGCGGAATGGACGTCGACCATGCCGGTGCCGCTTTGGTCGGGGCTGAGGACCACTTCCTCGAATTGCGGTTGCCAATCCTTGGCGCCGGTCATGGGATCGGTGGGCACGATGCGCAAGTAACCGGCTTCCTGCAGGGCTTCGATGGATTGCGGCGCGGCTTGCTTGTCGAGAGTGTAGTTGTCGATGGCCTGGCGCATGACGGTCAAATCCTGTTTCAGGGTGGCTTCGCGGGCGCGCACCACGGACTTGTCGTAGCGACCGACGGCCATGCCGATCAGGATGAAGATGATGGTGATGACGATCATCAATTCGATGAGCGTGAAGCCAGACGCGGGCCGTCGGCCGCCGCGTAGCCTGGCGAAGATCGCAGATCGGGTTTTTTGTTTTGGCGTCAAATGCAGCTCACAAAAAAGCTAAAAACTACCAGTCCGAATATTTCGTTCCATCCTGCCCGGTGCCGGTGGACTTGGAATACACATCGAACACGTTTTTACCGCCCCAACTGGTGGAATCGGGATCGTCCTGCACGGCGCGCAAGCCCCATTCCTTTTGTCCGGTCATGGGATCGGTGGGGATTTTTCTCAAGAAGCGAATCTTTTTGTCGTTGGAAGCCCCGAGTTGCACGCCTTTCACCAAGGTCTCCAGGTCGGGCGGGTAACCTTCGCTGCCCAATTCCACGCGAATCTGATTGCGGTCCGCGGCGTCTTTATAGCGATCGATGGCGTCACGCATCTCGCGCAAATCGCGATGCAATTCGCTTTCTTTGGCGCGAATGACGGTGAATTTGGCAATGGGTAACGCGGCAGAAGCCAAAATCAGCAAGATGGAGCAAGCGATGATCAACTCCAGCAGGGTCATGCCCGTCTGGGCTGAAGGCCGCTGCCTGCGGAAGGTACTTTTACGCGCGGACTGCATGGACGTTTCTCGTCTCACTAGGGCTGGACTTGTATGGTCGCTTCGCTAGTCACGAGCGGAATTGGTTTTTGCTGCGAATCTTTAGCGTTGACCTGCACGATGGACAAGTTGGATGTGCCGGGAGCGATGGCTTTGACCACGATGCCCATCAGGGTGCCGCTGCCATTCACGCCGGGCGTGTTGGGTTGGCGGGTGGCGGAGATGATGGCCTGGCCGTGTTCTTTGTCGGTGCGCGAAACGATGGCGATTTCTTGCGTGCCGCCGGACAAGAACCCGCCGTGCTGCACCTCTTCCACGCTGATCACGGCCGGATTGTATTGCAGCAAGAGAGGTATGGAGTAAAGATCGTTCGACGTTGTCGACCACGATGCCGACGGTGGTGGTTTGACCGGGCTTTAGAGATACGCCCTGAGGTTCAAAGCGAATTTTTGCCTGGGCTCCTTCAGCGGAAGCTCCTTGAGCACCAGCGACAGGCGCGGCGCCGTGGTTCCCGGCGTTGTTCGGCGGAATGTTGTTGGGCTGAGTGGCTGGCGGCTGGGTGACTGCGCCGGGCGCGATGGGGGCTTGTTGCATACCGGGAGTCGGCTGCTGGAAGCCGGGAACCGGTTGCGAGGAGGGCGTTCGAACATTGCTCTCGCGACGCACTTGCACGTTGGTCTCGGAGCCGGAATACATCGGCCGCAGATTGCCCTTGGTCCATTCCGGGATGCGCACGATACGGGGCGTGAGCACGATGAGCACTTCATTTTCCTGATGATCGGTTTGATCGTCGGAGAACGAAATAACGGAAGAAAGGAATCTTCGGCAGGCCGGGCCAACCATTGAGCGTGCGGGTGTCGGTTTTTTCAAACAAGCCGCCGAGGACGTTTACTTCGCCTTCTTTCAGGCGGATGTCCTGCTCGATTTTGCGCTGGCTGATGATGGGCTGCTGAATGCCGCCGATGGTGGAAAGGCCGGTCATGCGAGGAGACTTCAATAATGACTTTCAAACTAACTTCGTGATTGGGGTGCACGCGGGGAGTGATGTCCACGTTCACGCCAACTTCCAGGTATTGGAACTGGGTGTTGACCAACGGATTTACGCCAGTAGCTCCGACACCTACGCCAGCCTGAAAACTGCCGGTGGCTACAGGAATCTTGTCGCCGACGCGTAACTTGGCCGGCTGACCGTCGATGGACCGAATTTCAGGATTCTGAATGATCCTGGTGTAGGTGTCGGTCAAAATGGCGTTGGCGGTGATGCTCGGAACCGTTACGCCGTAAGCGTTGCCGTTTAAATGGCGGAATTGGCTGAAAGTAATCGGCTGAGTCGTAGTGGAAGCTGCCGTGGTGGGGGTGCCGGTTGTGGGAGTGGTGGGAGTCGTAGTCGTGGCATTGGGGTTGATGGTGAGACTGGCTGTCTGTGTGGGTAAGACCCCGAGGTTACGCAGACGGTCGGTTCGGGCTTGAAGCACTTCGACCTGCACCACGACTTCGGGCTTGGCCTTGTCGATGTCGGCGATCACTTTTTCAGCCAACAGGAGCTTGTCGGGGGTATCGCGAATGATGATGGCGTTTTGCGAATTCAGTTGATGGATGCGCTTCAAGTCCAGGAGTTGGCGCAGGCCCGTGACGATTTCGGTGAGGTCCTGAGGCATGACGGTGTTGGCGAGGTAGAAAGTCTTCACTACCTGCTCTTCATAATCGCGGCGCTTTTGCGGCTGGTCGGGAATCACGAAAATAATATTTTCGGTGACAGGCTTCCAGAAGGCTTTGCTCTGGAGGGAAATGATGTCCAGGGCCTGCTCCAGCGTGACATTGTTCAATTCCGCGGTGATGCGGCGAGCAGGGAAGTCCGGGTCGTAAATTACGGTTAAGCCCGCCAATTTTGCGACGGTGTCGAATACAATTTTTGCGTCGTTGGACATCTTGAGGTTAATGGGGGCGAGCGATAAGGGCTTGATCTCCGGGGGCATCGAGGCCATGGGGTGCTCGTTGGGGTCCGGGGGCACTTCGGCGGCGGCGTCCGCGGCGCTATTTTTGTCGGAGATCATGGCCGCGGTACGGCGCAATTCCTGCTCAGCGACGGGGCTGGAAGGATCGATTACGCCAGCCCGTTGAAACTCGGCCAAGGCCGCCTTGCAAATCGCCTTTGCGGCGCATTTCCAAGCCTTGCTTAATATGGAGTTCGGAAGCTTCGAAGCGGATCTGGTCGACTTTAATTTTGAGACTGGAGTTATTGGGATCGGCTTTGAGAGCTTGCTGGTAATAGGTGAGAGCGGCTTCGTAATCGCCGATGGTTTCGGCTTTGCGTCCCTGAGCAATACTCAGTTTGGCCTTGCCTTGGGCAGCCCACGGCGAACAAGGCCAGACAGACGCATAGAGCAGCATTGCCAATACGATGCATGAATTCTCCGGAGCCTCGACTAGCTAAAAGTCTAACACTCGGCTTAGAGGCCGGGCAAGGATTCGAAGGTTGGCTAGCCGTGAATAATAACAACCCCCAGTGGCGGGAAATTTCCAGTGCAGTTATGATGAGAAGTCGTGCCCAAACCCATCAAAAAAGCAGCCAAGGCTGATAAGGTGGAAGAACTGATTGTGGCGCAGAACCGCGCGGCGTCTTACAACTATCACATTTTAGATAAGTTCGAGGCTGGACTGGTGCTGCATGGCACGGAAGTGAAGGCGCTGCGGGAGGGAAAAGCGAACATTCGGGACGCCTATGTGGATTTCAAAGCCAATGGCGCCTGGCTGGCAAACGCGCACATCGCGCAATACCTGCCGGGCGGCCCCTGGAATCACGAACCGCTGGGTCGCGGAAGCTGCTGCTGCACAAGAAAGAGATCAACAAATTGGCCGGTACGAACCGAGGCCAAAGGTTTGACGGTGATTCCCCTCAAGATTTACTTCCGCAAGGGGATTGCCAAAGTGGAGATCGCCTTGGCGCAAGGGAAGAAATCCTGGGACCGCCGTCAGGATGAACGAACCAAAGAAGCGCGCAGGGAAGCGGAAGACGCGATGTATCAAAATCGGAGGCGATAAGGCGGTTATGCAAATCACGCTGGAAACCAATAACTATTCGGGAATCGAGACGGACGCGCTGGTCACCTACCTATTTGAAGATTCCGATTTGACTCCCGGGCAGGCTGGACGAAATGGATCGCGCTTCGGGAGGGTTGCTGAGTAAGTTGATCGAAGAGCGGGGAAGTTTCCGGAAAAATGCTGGAGTTTACGCTATTCACGGGCCGATGGGACTTGGCGGCGTCCCGGCTGCTGCTGGTGGGGGCGGGGAAGCGTGAGAATTTCAGCGGAGCAGTGGCGCGGAAAGTGATTGGCGCCGCGGTGCGGTATTTGAAGACCCGCTCGATTAAAAACTTTGCGATTCTGGCGCGGGATAAAGATCGTACGGAGGATTTGTGCAAGCGGTGGCCGAGGCGGTGGTGGTCGCCAACTTTGAGTCGGACAAGTACAAGACCGATAAGAAGGGCGGACAAGTCCATCGAAAATGTGGTGATGGCGGGATTTCGGGATGCGGAGAAAGGGGCCGGCGGACAGGGGCTTGAACGAAGGGCCGCACCATTGGGGAAGCGCAGAACTTTACGCGCGACCTGGTGAATGAGCCTGTCCAATAAGCTGACGCCTAGGATTCTGGCGGAGAAGGCGGAGGCCATGGCGCGGGAGGCTGGGGCTGGCGGTGGAGATTCTCGATGAGCAGAAAATCGCCGACTTGAAGATGGGAGCACTGCTGAGCGTGTCGCAGGGCGGGCCAGAACCGCCGCGGGTTATGGTTCTGACGTATGTGCCGGCCATGGCGAAACCCGGCGGTCCGGTGATTGGGTTGATTGGTAAGGCGGTGACCTTCGACACCGGGGGCATCTCCATCAAGCCGGCCGATGGCATGGAAAAAATGAAATACGACATGGCTGGCGGAGGCGCGATGCTGGGAGTGATGAGGGCCATTGCGACGTTGAAGCCTGACGTCAAGGTGATCTGCGTGGTGCCTTCGACGGAGAACATGGTTGGCGGGAAGGCTCAAAAGCCGGGCGATGTGCAGACCGCGATGTCGGGAAAAACCATCGAGGTTTTAAATACCGATGCGGAGGGCAGGTTAATTCTGGCGGACGGAATTACTTTCGCGAAGCAACTGGGGGCCACGCATTTGATCGACGCGGCGACGTTGACGGGAGCGATCGTGGTGGCTCTGTCGAATGTCAACGCCGGGGTGTTTGGGTCGGATCAGGCATTTACGGATAAGCTGCTGGCGAGCGCGAAAGCGGCGGGCGAGAAAATGTGGCAGATGCCGATTGACGATGATTATCGCGAATTCATCAAAGGTAGCGTTGGGGATATACAAAATATCGGCAGCGGCAAAGGTGGCGGAGCGATCACCGGGGCGATGTTCATCAAGGAGTTTACGGGCGACACGCCGTGGATCCATCTGGATATTGCGGGGACCGCGTGGAACGACGATCAGAAGCCGTGGATGGCCAAGGGCGCGACAGGGACGGCGGTTCGTACCCTGGTAACTTGCTGATGTCTTACTAATCAGAACTGTATACGATAACGCAGTATGGTTGGTGATCAGAGGCGCACCCGTCTGCCCAGGGTGCGTTTTGTTTTGAAAGTTACATTTTTTCCGGCGCTTCCATTCCCAATAAATCCGAGCGCCCGCACCAGTTGAGTTTCGACCAATTCGGTGAGTCGCAGGAGGAATGCGCGTTTTTGTTCGTCGGGCTCGGAAAGAATATGATGGTGGTGATAAAAAAGATTGAAGGCCTGGGCGAGTTGAAAGTGAATATTGGCCAGGAACGCGGGTTCCTGGGCTTTGATAGCGGCCTCGACCGCCAGATCAAGCGAGCCAGCCAGAACCAGCAATTCCCACAGGCCGTCGCCCTCGGCGGCTGAGCAACAATGACGCCAGCGTTTCCGGCTTTACTTGCAGTTGGGTAGCGCCAGACTCCACACCTTTGCGCCGGATGCCGCGAATGCGCACGACGGCGTACTGACAGTACGGGCCGGTTTCGCCTTCGAAACTCAGGGCGTCTTGAAAGTCAAACGCGATGGTGGCGTTGCGGGTGAATTTCAGCAGAAAGAATCGCAAGCGCTCCTACTGCGATCATGGTGGGCGGTTTGCTTTTGAGTGGCGGCATCCATTTCGCCGTGGCGCTGCTGGACTTCGCTCAGAGTGGCGGCTTCCAGTTTGTCGAGCAAATCGTCCGCTTTCACGCCGAAACCCTTGCGGCCGCTGACTTCCACGTAGGGCTTTTTTAATTCTTCCGGAGAAAGCTCGTAGCCCATTTCCGCGGCACAACGCGGGGTCAACGCCACGATTTCATACGCAAAATGAATGGACCGATCGGCTTGCTCGTTGTGGCCCAAGGCCCGCAAGCCTTCGGAGACCACGTCTTGCAGATAAGCCTGGCGAGAGTCGATCACGTTGTAAACGGTTTGGGCCGGAGCGCCAAAGTCGGGGGCCGAAGAATCGCCGGCGCGGGTTGAGGTGCTCCATAAAAGGTGGTTCTGCGGGGCGGCGGGCCAATTTTCATAGTAGAAATCTTTTCCGAGCAGGCCGAACTTCCAAAGCTGGTAGGCGATGTCTTTTCCCACATAGGTGACGGTGCCGTTGGAACGGACAATGATCTTGTCCTGATTGTTGGGATTCTCTTCGTCGGCGGGGATATCGGATGAGGATTCAGAAGGTTGTTCGTGGCCGGCGAGGTTTTTATTTTTGGCGGGCATTATCCAACAGCCGGCCATTTTTCCGGCGGTGGCAAGTACGATTGCACCCGCGGCTTTCAGTTTTTCAAAAGCCGCATCCCAGAAGTGCAGGTGCAAAATTTCGCTTTCGCGCGCGAGTAGTTCGTACCAAATTCCCAGGCGAGCCATGGTCCTGAGATGCAGGGTGACAATGGCATCGGCGATTACGGTGCCCATTTCGGCTATTGATCCGCTGCCCTCTTCAATCGCTTTCAAGGTTTCGCCGCGCAGGCTGGCAGCGCGGGCCTTGTCTTCGCCTAAAAATTGCGCGGCTCGGGCATAAACATCCCAGCACAAGTAGTCAAACTTCGGTTGCGCGGCGAGGTGGCGGACCGCGGCGAGGTCTTTCTTTTCCAGGTGCACAAAGCCAATGACCACGTCGGCGACCTGCACTCCGGTATTGTCGATGTAGTTCTGGACCTGCACCGCGCCGCCGGAATAGCGGAGAATCCTGGCGATGGTGTCTCCCAGCACGGCGTTGCGAACGTGTCCGATGTGCGCGGCTTTATTGGGATTGATGCTGGTGTGTTCGACGATTATTTTGCCCGCTACCTCCGCGGATTGGCTTTGCGCCGCTTCGCGCTGGGCGTCGCCCCAAAACTTCGCGCGATCGAAATAGGCGTTGAGATAGCCGCCGCCCGCCACTTCGATTTTGGCGATGCCTTCAATGGGAGCGATGCTGGCGGCAATTTCCTGGGCGATCTGGCGCGGCGCGCGCTTCAGGCGCTTCGCCAACTCAAAACACATGGGCGAAGCTGCTTCTCCCATTTCAATTTTAGGGGGGCGCTCGGTGATCACCGCGAGCTGCAGCCCATATTTTTCGTGGACGTGGGCGGCCAAGGCCTCGCGAAAGCGTTTTGAAAGCTTCAGATACACAAATTCCTCATTTTCTTTACGCGATTAATTATAAATTTTCCGGCGATGAGCGAGCGAGATATTGTTGCTGCGTTAGACAGATACAATTACGCTGGGGTCTTCTTCGTCCAAGCCCCCAGAATGGCTCCCATCAGGCAAAGACCGACCAAGGCGTAAAACTCATTGATGGCGAACAACTGCACCGGGCGCATTTCGTACATGTTCGTGGTGTAAGTGACGGGGCCGACAAATCCAATCCACATGAGTATCCCCAAGGCCGCGCCGCGCGCCGCAGTGTTGGCGTTACGCCACGCGCAAAGCTGCGCGAGCACAAAAGCGATGACGATGTTCAACACGAAAGAGATGATGTAGGGCGCCGCCGGATTGGCGCCAGCTGCTTGCTCCGGGGTGACGTGCTCGAGCGCCATCCACGCGTTATGGAACAGTGCTCCGTACCAGAGTGCTCCAAGCAACCAGTACGCCAGCGCGGCTACAAAGACCGCAAGATAATTGGGTTTCATCTCGAATTCTCCTTCAGATCGACCGTTTCTCTTTGTCTCGATCCGGCACTCGCGGAAGAGTCTCCTGTTTGTGACCGGAGTATGTCAAGTTGCGGGCTCGTGCGACTATGCTGTGCACAGCGCGAGGAGGCTTACCTTTTGGAAGTTCGCCTATTCACCGAAGCTGACGCCCAAAACTTATGGGATCTGCGTATGCTCGCATTGCAAACCGATCCGTGGTCCTTCGTGGACTCGCCTGAGGAACTCCGCGAGATTCCCGTCGAAGATTTCGCCGGCCGCTTACGCAACCATACTCCCGAGAACTTTATCGTCGGCGCTTTCGAGTCACAGGGACCGGTGGGGATGGTCGGCTTCTATCAGGAAGCGCCGGTGAAACGGCGGCACAAAGGCTGGATCTGGGGAGTATTTGTGGCGCCGGCTGCCCGGGGGCGAGGGATTGCGCGAGCGCTGATGAATGCAGCCATTGAGCGCGCCAAAGCTATTTCGGGTATGAGAATGATTCTGCTCACCGTCTCCGTGAACCAGCCAGCTCCGCGGAATCTTTATGAATCGCTGGGCTTCCGGTCGATCGGGATTGAACCGCAGGGACTGAAGATTGGAACGGAGCATGCGGATGAAGAACACATGGTTTTGGTATTCGACGCAGAGGCGTAGCTGCGTGCGCGTTGTTCAATGATTACAGTCCTTTAATTTCGCGAAGACGTCCAGTGGAGACGTCGTAGACAAAGCCACGCACGGTTACACTCTTGGGAATCCACGGATGCGTGGAGAGTTTTTGCAACTGGTGCTGGACATTTTCTTCAATGTTTTGGAAGGCATAAAAAAACGAAGGGCTTACCGCCGCGGTTCCGGCACGATTGTGGATCCTGTTTCGCAGGTCCTGCTCAGAGGTCTGCATCAGCCCGCAATCGGTGTGATTGACGACCATGAATTCCTGGGTGCCCAGCAAGTAATGAGAGACCACTAAAGAGCGGAGAGTATCTTCGGTGACGATGCCCCCGGCGTTGCGGATGATGTGTGCGTCGCCCTCCTTCAATCCCAGAGTGCGAATGGAAAGGCGAGTGTCCATGCAAGTCAGCACGGCAAGTTGGCGCTCGGGTCTGGGAGTCAGTTTTCGAAATTCGTGAGTCCGAGAATAAACCTCGTTGGCGGCCAGCACTTCATCGATGGAGTTCATGGTTCGACAGTCTAGCGTACAGGCTTCATCGCTGCACGGTTTACGACGGGATGCGCGAAGTGCGGGACGAAAACGCCAGGGCGGTTTAGCAGGCACTGGTTTGACAGCCTTTAACACCGTCGTTACTATCAAGCTGCTTCGCTCTCGCACGCAATTTTCATTTGCCGATTCTCGGGCGACGAAAAAAATCCATGAAACTGGCTTACTTTGATTGTTTTTCCGGCATTAGCGGGGACATGACGCTCGGCGCCCTGATTGACGCGGGGTGCTCGGCGGAATTACTGCGCGCGGAACTGCAATCGCTGCAAGTTCCGGGCTGGCAATTGAGCACCGAAAAAGTCTGGAAAAACGGCATGTCGGCGACGCATGCGCGGGTGACCACGGAAGACCAACAGAAACATCGTTCGCTGACGACCATCCTGGAAATCCTGAGAAATTCGCAACTAGCGCCGCAGGTTCGCGAGCGGGCTTCGGCGATATTCCAAAAACTTGGTGAAGCCGAAGCTTACGTGCACGATGCGCCGATTGGAAAAGTTCACTTTCACGAAGTGGGCGCGGTTGACGCCATCGTGGACATCGTGGGAGCTTGCATCGGGTTCAACGCGCTGGGGATCGAGCGCTTCGCGTGCTCGGCTTTGAACGTCGGTGGCGGCACGGCGAAAATGGCGCACGGAATTTTGCCGGTGCCGGCTCCGGCAACCGCCCGGCTGCTGCAAGGGGCACCAACGTATTCGAACGGAGTGCAGCGGGAACTGGTCACGCCCACGGGAGCAGCGATTGTCGCGACGCTGTGCGATTCATTCGGCCCGCAGCCGCCCATGACGGTATCGGCGATCGGCTATGGAGCGGGAAGCGCGGACCTGGAAGCGCAGCCCAACGTGGTACGCATCATGATTGGCGAAGGCGCGGGCAAAAGCGCGGCGGCACTGGATGAAGAAATTTCCATCATCGAAGCGAATCTGGATGATATGAACCCGCAAATTTACGGGTACGTTGTGGAGAAGGCGTTGCTGGCCGGCGCGCTGGACGTGTACACGACTGCGCTGCAAATGAAAAAGAATCGGCCCGGGACGCTGCTCACGATGCTGTGCCGGCCGGAAGATACCAACGCGCTGATGTCGCTGATCTTTGCAGAGACGACCACGTTTGGGATTCGCACGCATCGCGCCCAGCGGCGGGCCCTGGCGCGCGAATGGGTTAAGGTTGCTACCTCTTACGGAGAGGTGCGCATCAAACTTTCGCGGTCGAACGGGAATATTTTGCATGTGGCGCCGGAGTACGATGACTGCCGCAAGCTGGCGATTGAAAAACAGGTTCCGCTGCAGCAAGTGATCAGCGAAGCATTGCGGAGCTACGAGGCTGCGGGCAAAAGTTAGATTTCTTTCGTGGCGGAAATATATGACGCAGGCGAGGGAAGCGGGCCTGCGTTTCGTTCCCGGCGCAAGTTAGGTCAAAATAGAGGAAATGGCGCTCGATAAACCCAAGTACTACATCACGACTCCCATCTATTACGTAAACGCGCGTCCGCACCTGGGGCACACCTACACCACGATCGCGGCCGATGCTATTGCGCGCTACAAGCAAATGCGCGGCTTCGAGGTGCTGTTCCTCACCGGCACGGATGAACACGGCCAGAAGGTGGAGCGCTCAGCGAAGAACAATAATGAGTCGCCCATCGATTTCGTGGATCGGGTTTCCAGCGAATACCGCGATCTGTGGAAAGAACTCGGGCTGCGGGTGGACCGCTTCATCCGCACCACGGAAACGCGTCACGCGCACGCTGTGCAGCATCTGGTGCGGGAAATTCAAAACAACGGATACATCTACAAGGGGCACTACGAAGGGAATTACTGCGTTTCCGACGAGATGTACATTGATGATTCCACGCCGGGGGCGACTTGCCCGGAATGCGGCCGGGTTACCGAACGGGTCAAGGAAGAAAACTATTTCTTCCAGCTTTCGAAATTTGAAAAGCCGCTGCTGAATTATTACGAGCAGCATCCCGATTTCATACAGCCGGAAGCGCGGCGCAATGAAGTGATTTCGTTCGTGCGCGGAGGGTTGCGCGACCTGTCCATCAGCCGCACCAGTTTGAAGTGGGGCATCCCGTGGCAAGGGGATGAAAAACATGTTTTCTATGTGTGGACCGACGCGCTCACCAATTACATCACCGCGGTCGGTTATCCCATGAAGAAAGATGAATTCAAGCACTACTGGCCGGCCGATGTGCATTTGGTGGGCAAAGAAATTATCCGCTTTCACGCGGTGTACTGGCCGGCATTTCTGATGGCCGCGGGGCTGGACTTGCCGAAGAAAATATTCGCCCACGGACATTTATTGTTTCTGGACGAAAAGATGTCCAAGTCCCGCGGGAATATACAAAGTGCGCAACCGATCGTGAGCGTTCTGGGAGTGGACGCGCTGCGTTACTTTCTATTGCGCGAAATCGTTTTTGGGGGCGACGGCAGCTTCAGCCGCGAAGCGCTGATCGCGCGGTATAACAGCGATCTCGCGAACGGGTTGGGGAATCTCGCCAGCCGGACGGCGGCGATGATTGGCCGAAGCTTCGGGGGAAAAATTCCCAAAGCCGCTGAGCTTCAAGCGCAAGATAAAGAGCTCGCAAAGTTAGCGCAAGAATCGATTGCCACTACACTCGAGCATTACGACCGGTTCGAATTTTCGCGCGCGCTCGAATTGATCTGGGCGATTATCGCCGCGGCGGACAAGTATCTGACCACCGAACAGCCATGGAGCCTGGGGTCTTCCGATGCCGACCAAGAGCGGCGTGGAACGATTCTGTGGGTCACCGCTGAAGTTTTGCGGATAGTAACGGCGCTGGCGCATCCGATTTTGCCGGAGAGCACCGCGAAAGTGTGGAAGCTGCTGGGACAATCCGGAAATGTCGGTAATCAGGAGTTAGACAGTTTGCGCTGGGGCCAGCTGTTGCCCGGCTTGGCGCTTGGACCGCTGCAAGCCTTGTTTCCGCGGGTCGAAAAAGCGGAGGCAATGGAAAGGATCGAAGCCATGGAAAATCAATCGCAGAAACCGGGTGGAATGCCCGATCAATCCGCGGCGGCGCAGCCAAGTGCCGCCACGGCTCCGGTGGCGAGCGGAGCAGCTGCCGCAACATCGTCCGCGACCTCGTCCGGAACCCCGGCGGCAGCGGCTGCACCCGCAGCGGCGCCGGCCACGCCGGAAAGAATCGGCATCGAGGATTTCGTTAAGGTGGAAATGCGGGTGGGGCAGATTCAAACTGCGGAGCGGATCGCTGGCGCGGACAAGTTGCTGAAGCTGACCGTGGACATTGGCACGGAGATTCGCCAGATTTGCGCGGGCATCGCGCAATTTTACGAGCCGGAAAAGTTGATCGGCCGTAAGGTCGCGGTGGTCACCAATCTCGCGCCGCGCAAACTGCGCGGCGTGGAATCGAATGGGATGATCGTCGCCGCATCGGTCGGCCCGGAAGGACGCCCGGTGCTGGCGGGATTTCTGGAAGACGTGGAAGTGGGGGCGCGGCTGAAATAGGCAGGCGCCCGATACAAATGGAACTGGTCGACTCCCACGCGCACATCGATTTTCCGCAGTTCGCGGAAGATCGCGAAGCGATGCTGCAACGGGCACGCGACGCGGGAATCGTCGCGCTGCTGGCGATTGGAAGCGGTCCGGGTCCCGAAAAAATGGACTGTGCGCTGCCGTTCGCCGAGGCTTACGAGTGGATCTACGCGACGGTGGGGATACACCCGCACGAAGCCAAAGACGTCACCTCGGAACATTTGAAGCAGCTCGCCGAGATTGCAAAACATCCCAAAGTCATCGCCTGGGGCGAGATTGGGCTGGATTATTTTTACGATCATTCGCCGCGCGAGGCGCAGCAGACCGTCTTTCGGCAGCAAATGGATCTGGCGCGGGAAGCCAAGCTTCCGATCATCATCCATTGCCGCGATGCCTGGGCAGATTGCCTGCAACTTATCGAAGAGGTCTGGAGTCCGACGGGACTTGGGGGCATCCTGCATTGCTTTACCGGCACGGCGGAACAAGCACAGCGCGGGCTGGACGCCGGCTTCATGATTTCTTTCGCAGGGAATTCCACCTATCCGAAAACGCAAAGCATCCGGGACGTGGCGCGCGAGCTTCCGATCGATCGCATCCTCATAGAAACGGACTCGCCATTCCTGGCGCCCCAAGGGTACCGTGGCAAGCGAAACGAGCCAGCGTATGTCGCGGAAGTAGCGCGTACGCTCGCTACTGTGAGAAACTTGTCGCCGGAAGAAGTGGCCGCAACCACCGCAGCAAATTTTCGGCGCTTTTTTCATCTCGCCCGGCCGCCAGAAGCTCCGGCCGCTACGTCGTAATGCGGCTAAGTAAGGCGGTCGCATGATTCGAGCCGTGCCAGGAGGAGTCCCATCGCGCTGCTGACGGCTAAGGAGATCTTCGATCTCGTCCGCGAAGATTTGGTTCTCGTGGAAGAAGAATTATCGCGGCAGAGCGCCACTGCGTTCGAACCGGTTTCGGAAATCACCAGTTATCTTCTCGGCGGCGGCGGGAAGCGCCTGCGTCCCGCGCTGCTGATTCTTTGCAATCGCTACGCGGGTGCGCACAGCTCCGGGGCTATCCGCCTGGCTGCGGTGGTGGAACTCCTGCACAGCGCAACGCTGATTCACGACGACGTAATCGACAGCGCGAATACGAGGCGCGGCCGTCCTTCCGCAAATTCAAAGTGGGGCAATCACCGCAGCGTGCTGGCCGGCGACTGGTTGTACATGCAGTCTTTCCAGATGGCGCTGGAAGAACGAAACTTTCGCATCCTCGACGTCCTCATCGATCTCACGCAGAAAATGGTCGAGGGCGAACTGATTCAGCTGGAAAAAATCGGGCGCATCGACGTGACCGAAGACGATGCCTTGCGGCTGGCGACTTATAAGACTGCTTGTCTTTTTAGTGGGTGCGCGCGGCTGGGCGCGGTTCTCGCCGGTCTGGACGGAGCGGAGGAAGAGGCGCTGGCGGAATATGGACGCTATGCCGGGCTGGCTTTCCAGCTGGTGGACGATCTTCTGGATTTCACCGCTTCGGCGAAGCAGCTGGGCAAGCCTGTCCTCAGCGACCTGAAAGAAGGCAAAGTTACGCTGCCGTTGATTTATGCGATGGAAAATGGGCATCGCGACGCGCGCGCGTTGGTGACTCAAGTATTGGAAGAAAAGGAATTTAATTCGGTGCGCCCTGAAACTTTGGTCGCGCTGGTTCATGACTCCGGCGCAGTGGGCCGAGCCCGCGAATTGGCTCATGAATATGCTCGCCGCGCGAAAGCTTGTTTGAATGGGCACGCGGATAGCGAGTATGGACGCGCGCTGATGACCCTGCCGGACTTCATTTTCTCGCGCGAGAATTGAGGGAGCCGGAGCGCCGGGGATTGCCATGCTGCCTTTCAAGGTCGTTTATCATCCGCGCTACGATTTGAATCTGGGCGCGCACGTGTTTCCGTCGCAGAAATTCCGGCTGATTGCGGAAAAATTAACCAGTTCAGGCGTTGCAGAACAGAGTGATTTTCTTGTTCCGGAACCGGCTTCCGACGCCGACTTGCTTCGGGTGCATACGGCGTCCTGGGTGCATAAGCTGAAGACCGGCACCTTGACGCTCAGCGAAATCATGAAGCTGGAAGTTCCGTATTCGGCGGAACTCGCGGAGGCGGTGTGGCTGGCTGCTGGTGGGACTATTCTGGCTGCTCAATCGGCGCTTAAGGACGGCTTCGGTTCAAATTTGAGCGGCGGATTTCACCACGCGTACGCCAATCACGGAGAAGGTTTCTGCGCGATTCACGATGTGGCGGTGGCTGTTCGTCGACTGCAAGCCGACGGGAGCATCAAGAAAGCGATGGTCGTGGACACGGATGTGCACCACGGCAATGGCACGGCTTCGATTTTCAGGGACGACGCTTCGGTGTTTACGATTTCCATCCATCAGGAAAATAATTATCCCGCGGACAAACCGCCCTCGAACGTGGACCTCAACATGCGCGATGGGGTAAGGGACGATGAATATCTCGCGGCGTTGGTTCCCGTGGTGCAACAGCGCCTGGATGAATTTAGACCGGACATGGTGTTCTATGTGGGCGGCGCGGATCCTTACAGCGAAGATCAACTAGGCGGGCTGAGGCTGACGATGGAAGGGTTGCAGCGGAGAGATCGCGAAGTGTTCGAAGCGGCCCGCTCGCGAGGAATCCCGGTTACTACGGCCTTGGCGGGCGGGTACGCGCGGCGGGTTGAGGATACCGTTGCGATTCACGTCAATACCATTATTGCGGGCAGGGAAGTGGCGGAGAAATATCCTTACGCTATGGAGCGGAAGTCTCACGGGGTTGCGACGTAACGCCTGACCCGGCCCGGGAAATTGTTGCCGGAGCCACTTCGGAAATATTTCCTGTCTTATTACCAGCGGCCAGCGCTCGTCTGGCAGCCGCCGTTAAATCCCGTTCGAAAGCGTCGTCCCCGAAGCCCTCGGCGCGAAACGCGACCTTGCCAGCACGGTCGATGATTACCACGGTTGGCAGGGAAGTGACGGCCAACAGATGATCCAGACCATCCGCAAACACCACCGGCACGTGAGGTTTGATTTCTTCCAGGTAGGGCGGTACTTGCGTTTCGTCGTCGTCGCAGTTGGCTTCCAAAAACGAAATGCCGGATTCAGTTTTGAATTGCGCCGCCACGCGTTCGAATTGCGGCTCCAACGCACGGCAGGGTCCGCACCAGGTGGCCCAAAAACTCACGACCAGCACCTGGCCTTTGGTATTCGCCATCGGAAACGGAGCGCCATTCGGGGCTTTGCGGAGCATGAATTGCGAAATCTCCTTAGCCTCGGAATTCCTGTTAGCTGGGGCTTTCGCGGTCGCTTTGGCGACCTGGTCATAGCTGTGAAGGAGGTACTCACCCAACCCGTCCTCCGAACCGTGAGCCAGCCGCCACACGTTTCCAATTTTTTGCCGAATCTCGCGGCGGGTGATGCTGTTGTTGGCGCCATCGGCGAGCGCAAAGGCTTGCGCGTATTGCTGGATGGCTCCCGGTAGATCCTTGTTCAGTTCGGCGACTTCTCCAAGTTTTTCGGCGGCACCAGCGCTGGGGAATTCGGCATAACTGGCGGCAAAGTCTTTTTGGGCCGCGGCATTGTCTTTCAATTTCAAGTATAGCTGGCCGCGCAGCATGTGCACCGAACCGTGGTCCCGAGCCTTGGCTTCTTTCCATTCTTCGGGGGACATTTTTGGGGATTTCTCGTCCATCGCGGTGCGATCCACGAAATCCAGCACGCGGCCGGCGTAATCCACGGCACGTCGCAATGCGGCTTCATCGCCGCTGCGTTGGAGGAGTTGAATGGCGACGAGGGTGATGGACATATCGTCGGGAGTAAGGGCGACGATGCGCTCGGCATAGTCGGCGGCGCGGGGAAAATCGCGCAGTTGAACCGCGGCTTCCACGAGCGCGCGATAGATTTGAGGACGCTGCTGCGACTCCGGATATTTTACGAGGTAAGCTTGGAGGTTGCGGAGCAACGCAGCGCGGTCGCTGCCGGCGTTAGCGATGGCTTCCTGAAGTTCATCCGCCGGGGATGGCGGTTTGGACGGAGCGCCCTTGTTTTGGGAACCGGGGTTTTGATTTTTTGCGGGAGCGGAGGGAGTTTGGTCCGCGGTTGCAGCCGGCTGCTGTTGGTTTTCCTGAGTAACGGCCGGGAATGCGGCGGCAGAAGCCAAAAGCAGCAACAGGGAGATAAAGGTAGCCCGACTATGCGGCGATCGCATGTACCAATTCTAAGGCATCGGGACTTTTGATGTTGAATGTCGCTGAGCTGAAGGAAGCCAGGATGTTGTATCCGTAACGCGCGGTCGCGATCCGCAAGTCAGTTCCAAACTACGGTGCGGGGGCTCGGAGTGCTTTTAGTTTGTCGAACTGACGCGGATGCCGCCCGAAACTGTGTGCACTTCCACGCGCCCGCCGCCGGTGCCCACATGAGCACGCAAAGAATGCTTGCCTTGTTCTTCGATGACGATGGGAATATCGGCTTTGATTTCTCCGGAAGCGGCATCCGCGGAAAAGCGGAAATTGGCTTTGGATGGGACATACACGTCGACTCCGCCAGAAATCGTTTTCAAATCCCAATACCCGTGTTCACCGGGGTCACCTTTGACGCTAATGCCGCCGGATACCCCGTGGGCTTTCACGTCATATTTCGCGCCTTGGATCTCAATGGATCCGCTGGCGCTGTCGGTATCCACGCGGCCGGCGGGATTGGATACGCGCACTGAGCCACTTAGAGAATTCGCGCGCACATCACCTTTTACGTTGCTGACGGTTACCGATCCGGAAGCGCTGGAACCGCGCAGATCACCGCCCATGTCGATGGCATCCACGGACCCGCTGACACTATTGAGCTGGGCGTCGCGTTCGATACCCTGGACTCTGATGGATCCGGAAGCTCCCTGGGCGTTCACTGGTCCCCGTACGTCGCGAATGGACTGCGATCCGGATACCGAGGTGACATTTATTTCGGTGTCGCGGGGAACTTCGATTCTATAGTTGGTGGTAATGTGGCGCATATTCGAGAAGCGCTTCCCGATGCGAATGGTGTCGCCTCTTTGTTCGATTCCCGGGTCCGCCAAGGTTTCGTCCAGCCGACGCTTCGGTTTATCAAATCCCATGCCGCTAGCGTGCACTTCACCGTGAACATGCACTTGTCCGTCACTGGCCCCGACAATCAGCACTTCTCCGGAGGGGTCGGTGACTTCCAGGCGGGTGTGTCCGGTAACCGAATAGTTGCGATCGAAGGATCCGATCACTCCGGGACCGCTGACGCAGCCGCCGAATAGGACGCATGAGGCCAGAATGACAAGTAGACCGCTGCAGTGAGCCCGCAAGATTCTCCCTCGGAATGGTCAAACCACCATTAAGTGCGTACTACGTGTACCTAATATTAGTACGTGAGAAAAGGGAATTTTGTTCAGCCAAGCCCTGGGGAAGAAGGCTGAGCCTGACCGGGGGCCTGCCGCGGTTGAGACGAATGATTGGATTTCGAAATGGTCTCGTTCAGCGATCCCTGGCGGTAGCCTTCCAAGTCGAGAGCCACGAAAGCGAATCCCGCGGACTTAAGGCGCTCAGCCATTTTTGCCGCCATCGCGGGAGTCAGGGCAAATGCCATCTCTTCTGGGCTAATCTCGATGCGCGCGAGCTTATCGTGCAAGCGCACGCGGAATTGCTTGAATCCCAGATCGCGCAAAGCGGATTCGCCGCGCTCCACCAGCGCGAGACGTTCCGGGGTAACTTCGGTGCCATACGGCAAGCGAGATGAGAGACAGGCCGATGCCGGACGATCCCAGGTGGGCAATCCTGCGCGCTCGGACAGGGTTCGAATCTCGGCTTTGGTCAGTCCGGCATCCAGCAAAGGCGCCAATACTTCGTGTTCGGTGGCCGCCCGGTGGCCAGGGCGAAAGTCGAGAGTATCGTCGGCGTTTACTCCGTAACAGACGGCTTCGAACTTTCGCGTGCCAGCGAGTTGGTCCAGCACGCTGAAAAGTTCATCCTTGCAGAAATAACAACGGTCGGTAGCATTGGCGCGATACGCGGGATTGTCCATCTCGTGAGTTTCCACGAACTCATGGCGCACGCCTAATTTGCGGACGAAATCCTCCACGGTGGCTCGATCATAAGCGGAAAAACTTGGGGAGAGTGCGGTGACCGATAAGGCTCGCCCGCCAAGCGCTTGTTGTGCGGCCCAAGCCAGATAGGCAGAATCCGCGCCGCCGGACAGCGCGACGATCACGGAGGAGCAAGCCGCCATTTGGGTAAGCAGCTGGCGTTCTTTCTGCTCCGGCGAAAGGGCGCTCGGCTGGTTATCGCGGATACGTACGAGCACGTTTTGCATAGCAAACCAGTATATCTCAGGCGTTGTTCAAAGGGCTCGGGAGAGGACTGTAAGCGCTCACTTGAAATCCAGCAGGACGTCGACGTTACCGGTCTTTTCATCGGTCTCCAGCCAGTGGCCGACGGATTCATAGTGGATTGGCAAATCCACGAAGACCTGCTCCTGGTGGGTCTGCAGCTTCAGCAGAATATCTTCGAATTTGGTTTTATCGAATAAATCGCCGCTCAAGATCGGCCACGCAGCGCGCAACCGTTTTTCTCCGCCAGGCGAAATGCCGGTAAGCACCAGCTTGTTGAATTTATAGGGGCGCCCTTCCTGCGATATTCACGCGATACCAAACGGTGTGGGCCTGATCATCGAAATCGGCGACGGGGTCAATTTTGGCGTCCAGGTAACCACGATGGCCGTACTCTTCGCGCAAGCGCTGCCAGCCGGCTTCAATGGTCATGCCGTTGGCAACTTCTCCCGGCTTCGCGCCCACGAGCTCATTCAAAGTAAACACGGACAACACCGTGTTACCGCTGAACTGCGCGCCCTTCCATTTGTAAACGCTGCCCGGAGAGGTGGGAACGAACACCGGAATCTGGTCCGGCAATTTCTGATTGGGATTACCGCTCAAACGAATTTCGGGCGGGCCCAGTTTGGCGCGCAAAAATCCCTGCTGCAGGTAGATGGGCTTCACTTGCTCGGCCAAAAATAAATCGATCACCGTGCGCGAATAAGCCTTGCCCTGAATTTCACCGAGATGCTGCTTGAGGGTTTTTGAAGCTGCCAGCGCCGGGTCGCCAAACTCAATTTTGGAAATTTGCAGCACCACATCGGCGATACGAAATTCCTGCACGGTGCCTTCCCCAAGCGGATTGGAAATTACCTGGTGTTCCACGACGGTGTGCATTCCACGCGAGGCGATCAGGTCCGTGAGAATGGAAGCAACCTGGTCGTCCGTGGCGCCAGCCTCGGGTAAGGTGCCATCGTAAAACGGCAAAACTTTGCGAATGGCATCCGCCAATTCAGAATCGGCAAACCACGGTAAATTGTCGAAATAGGCTGGGATTCTTGGAGCTTCGGTCAACTTGAAGGTCAAATAAATGCCGTCATCTCTCGATTGGAAAGCGTAATTGACGTTCGAGAACAGGCCGGTTTGAACCAGGCGATCCGCGGCAGCTTGCAAATCCGCTTTTCCCACGTCGTTGCCGGCGCTCAGTCCGGATAGAGCGATGGCTTGGGGTTCGCTCAGATGTTTGAGTCCATCGGCGTGAATGGCTTTGAGCTTGGCTGTCGGACTTCCGGGAGCTTGGGCGAATCTGGCATTGACGGAGGGACAAAAACAGAGCAGGGAAAAGAAAATAAGCAAAAGCATAGATCGTCGACCCATGCAGCCATTCTATCGAAATTTGCGAATATTTATGGGAACGGCAAACTATTCGACGGTCACGGATTTTGCGAGGTTCCTCGGTTGATCGACGTCGCAACCACGCCGCACCGCAATGTGATAGGCGAGCAGTTGCAGCGGGATAATCTCCAACAGCGGGGAGAGCAACTCCGGCGAGGGCGGCAATTCGATGATATGGTCTGACGCGGCTCGCGCCAAGTGATCGTTTTCGGTGACGATGGAGATCACGATGCCATCGCGGGCTTTTACTTCCTGAATATTGGAGACGCTTTTTTCGTAACGGGTCATGGAGTCGGGGTCGGTCTCATCGCGAGTGGCCAACACCACTACCGGAAGATTTTCGTCAATCAGCGCGTTGGGCCCGTGCTTCATTTCACCAGCGGGATAGCCTTCGGCATGGATGTAGGAAATTTCCTTCAGCTTCAGAGCGCCTTCAAGGGCGATGGGATAGTGAATGCCGCGGCCCAGATACAGGAAATCGCTGTAGCGAAACAGCTGGCGGGCCAGGTTTTCGTAGACGCCTTTATCGTCACCGAGCAGGACTCGCTCCATCTTGTGCGGAATACGCGTGAACTCCTGCATCAACTTGATGGCGCACTCGCCGGATATTTTTCCGCGCACCTGGCCGAGGTAAGAGGCCAGCAGCAACAGGGCGGTGAGTTGCGCGGTGAAGGCTTTTGTAGAGGCCACGCCAATTTCCGGGCCCGCGTGGGTCGGGATGGTTCCGGAAGCCTCCCGGGTGATGGCCGAGCCAATTACGTTACAAATGGCCAGAGTTGGTGAGCCTTTCGACTTGGCTTCCCGTTGAGCGGCCAAGGTATCGGCGGTCTCGCCGGATTGACTGATGCAAACGGTGAGGGTTCGGGCATCCAGAATGGGGTCGCGATAACGGAATTCGCTGCCATAGTCCACTTCCACGGGGACCCGCGCGAGCCTCTCAATCATGAATTTCGCGGCTAAACCGGCGTGCCAACTGGTGCCGCAGGCCACGATGCGCACGTTTTCAAAGGAGCGAAATTGCTCCTCGGTAATTTTCATTTCATCCAAGAAGATTTTCCCGGTATCCTGCGAAATTCTTCCCAGCAAGGTGTCGCGAACGGCGCGGGGCTGCTCGAAGATTTCCTTCTGCATGAAGTGTTTGTAGCCGCCCTTTTCCACCATGATGGGGTCCCAGGCCACGTGCTGGGTGGGACGGTGGACTTCGCGGCCGTCGTGATCCATGACCTTCACGCCGTCGCGAGTGAGAACGGCAATGTCGCCATCCACGAGAAAAAACATTTCCCGGGTATGCTCCAGCAACGCGGGAATGTCGCTGGCCACAAAATATTCGCCGTTGCCGATGCCGATCACGGATGGCGGGCCCAGCCGGGCAGCCACAATTTTCATGGGATCTTTTGCGGATAAAAATACCAAGGCGTAAATTCCGCGCAGTTCCTTCAGGGTTTTTCTGACTGCTTCTTCCAGCGGCGTATCTCCAGCCGAGTGTTTCTCAACCAGATGGGCGACGATTTCGGTATCGGTTTCGGTGACGAATTTGTGGCCTTCGCGCTGCAACTGCTCTTTCAATTCCAGATAATTTTCAATAATTCCGTTATGCACGACCACGATTTGGCCGCTGCAATCGCGGTGGGGATGAGCGTTTTCTTCGGTGGGACGACCATGGGTGGCCCAGCGGGTATGACCGATGCCGTAAATACCTTCAATCGGAGACTTGGCGATGGCTTCTTCGAGGTTGCGCAGTTTACCCGCGGCGCGGCGAATTTCCAGCTTGCCGTCCTTGGTAACCACGGCGATTCCGGCGGAGTCATAGCCGCGGTATTCGAGCTTGCGCAAGCCCTCGATGATGACTGGAACGACCTTCTTAGGGCCGATATAACCAACAATGCCGCACATGGAAAGGGTCTCCTAAATCTGCTTTCAGGTTAGCATGCTCAAAAAAAGTCCAAAGAAAATCCCGGCAGGGATGTCGCGAATCAGGTTATGGCAATTTGCATGTGCAGTGGGCCCGCCTACGCGTGCTTTCGGTCATGCGGGGCTTGTTATTGCGGAGGTTCGTCGGGTGCGCGATCCAAATCGTAGGACTCCAACTGATCTTTCGCGTCGAAATGAAAAGTGACCCTGGCGTTCTCCGGCTTGAGAGTATCCGTATCAATCTTGCGCACAATCGCCACCAGGGTTCGGGGCTTGCCGGAATCTTCGGTGCGAAAACCTTGGGTGCTCAAAAGATAGCTCACTCGCGACTTGCTGGTACCCTTGGGCAATTCGGCGTCCACCATTTCATCGATTTTTTTCAGGTGCGGGTCGGTGCTGTGTGCGCTGGTCTTGCAACCGCCTGTGCTTAAACAAAGTGCAAAAAGCAAAGCCGGCGTGCACAAATACGCGGACCGAATGTGGGAAGGGATGGGCATGGGGCGTTTTCCGAACATGAGCTGGCGTCAGTCGACAATTTCAAAACGATATTCTTCGATGACCGGATTGGTGAGTACGTCTTTGGAGATGTGCTCCATTTGCGTTTGGGCGTCCTCGCGGCTCCAGCCATCCAGATCCAGGACGAAAAATTTGCCCTGGCGAACATCTTTGACTTGCGCGTAGCCCAAACTGCCCAGCGCATGTTGAATGGTTTGACCTTGGGGATCGAGCACGGTGCGTTTTGGCATAACCCAGACGTGTGCCTTCATTGCACAATTATAACATTTGGGTTTAGGGCATTCGCGGAGTGTTTCCGAAGCTGCACGAATCACTAACTTCCGGTATTTGAGAATGCGTGCTCGAAGCCCATTTCCACCATGCGGCGCAATTCTTGCTCTTGCATCCCCATCTGGCGCGCATGTTGGTATTCCCCGAGCAGGCTGGTGTGAAACATGGCGGGGTCGTCGGTGGAAAGTACGATGGGAACGCCGCGTCGAAACAATACCGGCAAGGGATGCTGCTCAATTTGAGCGGCAGCTACGTCCAACTGGCGCGCCAGTGCGCCGGTCTTCAGATTACTTTGCGGGCAAACCTCGAGAGGAATTTTCCGTTCCGCCAACAAGTCCATCAAGTCCGGATCGTGGATCGCCGCGATTCCGTGACCAATGCGCTCCGCGCCCAGCAATTCGATGGCGTCGCGAATTTCTTTGGGACCGCCAATTTCACCGGCATGCAAAAGACGGTGCAGGCCAAGGGTTCTCGCCCGGTCATACACTATCCGGAATTCCTCGGCTGGAATGCTCAGCTCGTCGCCGCCGATACCGAAGGCGACGATGGCGGTAGAGGCGCAGCGGCCGCCGGCTTCCACGACCTTCATTGCAGCGTCCGCGCCAAATTGCCGAACCGCGTCGAAAATAAAATTAAGCCGCAATCCTCGGGGCAGAAATGATTCCGCCACTGCGGCAAGGGCTTCAAAGTTTTTCTCAGGTGCCTGGTGGCGCAGCAGCATAACGCCGACGGACAGCGTTATTTCCGCGTATGCCACATTCTGAAGCAGCAACTGTTCGCCGAGGTCTCGTAACGCGAGGGCGTAATCTTGCGGATCGCGAAGGAGGGCGGACACCCACTTGAAGGCTTCGATGAATCCATGGAAATCCCGATAGGCGTAGCGCTGCAACACTTCTTCGCGCGAAACCGCCGCTCCGTGCTTCGCCGCCAACGCGCAAACGGTGTCCGGCTGCAACGAGCCTTCCAGATGTAAATGGAGTTCGGGCTTGGGGAGCGCAATAAAATCCGCCGAAAGAGAAGGCGATTGCGCCTCAGGTTTCAATGGGGAAGCTGCGGGCGGCCGGCATTAATCCACGCGGTCATCCAGTAAGAGCCGACATCCGTGGCCGCATCGGAAAGCTGGCGTATAAGAATGACCGCCGACGCGTTGTAGAAGCGGTCAAAATATTCGTCGTTGTAGGAATTCTGTTCGTGCCGCGAATTGCGGTCGGCCAGCAAAACATTTTCCAACCAACTGTGGGCACTCAGGCAGGCTTCGAAGGCATGATCCGTAGGGTCGCTGATAAACGCGGCGTCGTTTGGGCGCATGGGAAAAAAAGAGGAATAGCGATCGATCAGCGTGGTGCCGAAGCGCTCGTTGATTCCCGCCTGTCCCGTGAGACGACCATCAAAATCTTCCGTGGTGTTAAAGGGATCATGGGCTTCGGCCACGTAACTGGCCAGAATCGCGGCGTCCAGCTTGGCTTCTTCCCACCGAGCGACTTTCATGTCTTCGGTTAGCTTCTGGCTGTAGACACCGATCTGCCAGGGCAGGAGGCCATTGGCCTGCAACTTGGTTTTTCCAAACTTGTAGACCGCCGCTTTATAGGTTCGGGGCAGGGCATCGTAAGGAAATTTCCCATATTTATCCAGAAACAAGACATGGTTGTGCCGCTCGGTGGCAGTTTTTGCGATGGAATCCAGCGGGTCGGTGACGTGTTGTGACAGTAGAGCGCGATTGGATTCGAAAAATCCGCGAAGGTCGGCGGGTAAAGTGTCGATAGCTTTATTGACCACCAATTTGTTGGCGTTGCGGCCCCACGCGCGGGTTGTTTGGGGGAGTGTTACAAAAACCAAGGCTACGCCAACGGCTTGGGCAACACGCCAAGTCTTCAGGAGTCGCGATAATGGAATCAGGGTTGGCAATCTTGGCGAACTTCCTCAGTAAACTTCTTTACTGAACTTCTTTACTGAATTTCTTTACTGAACTTCTTTGCTCCATTTCTCTACTGGACCTCTTTACTAGACTGGGCGAGCTAGGTTCGCGCCTCCGCGCGCAAGGTGCTGCGCTTGCGCCCGTAGTTGTAGTAAATCACAAGTCCAATGGCCATCCACACAAAGAAGCGAATCCAGTTGGTGATGGGCAATCCGGCCATCAGAAGTAAACAGGTCAAAATTGTAAGGATGGGTGCGATGGGACCGCCGGGAGCGCGAAACGCCCGGCGTCTCTCGGGTTCGCGATAACGCAAGATCAAAACTCCACCAGCCACCAGAGCGAAAGCGAACAAGGTGCCGATGTTGGAGAGGTCCGCGAGGGTGCCAATATCCAAAAGTCCGGCTGGGATGCCGACGACAATTCCGGCCATTAAGGTGGAAAAATCCGGAGTTTGGAAGCGAGGATGAACGCGACTGAAAATTTTGGGCAGCAGGCCGTCGCGGGACATCGCGAACCAAACGCGGGCTTGTCCCAACTGAAATACCAACAAGGAAGAAATCATCCCCAGCAGCGCACCGATCAGCACCACCAGACGGACGCCGGTGAAGTGGAGTTTCTTTAAGGTGTTCACGACGGGAGCGGCATCGTCCAGCAGGGTTTGCCAGGGAACCAATCCGGTGAGCACCACCACGACCCCGATATAGAGAATGGTGCAGACAATCAAGGTAGCAATAATGCCAATAGGTAGGTCGCGCTGGGGGCGCTTGCATTCTTCCGCAGCGGTGGAGACGGAATCGAAGCCGATGTACGTAAAAAAGACGATGGACCCGCCGGTTAAAATTCCCGGCCAACCATTGGGCGCAAACGGATGCCAATTTGCGGGATGCACCAGGCGTGCCGCGAAAGCAATGAAGACCAGAATCGCGGTGATTTTCAGCAGCACCATGATGTTATTGGCGCCCGCCGATTCACGGATCCCACGGATCAAAATTACCGTGAGGAGCATAACGATCAGAAAGGCTGGAAAGTTAAATCCAAAGTGCCAGCCGGGATCCAGCAGCATGTTTCCTTGAAAGTCGGAAAGGCCAGTAGGCAAGTACGCTGGCGATATCCATCGGGGACTCGGATGGATACCGAAAAAATCGAGAAGGTCGACGATGTGGGCGGAAAATCCCACGCAAACCGCCATGTTACTGACGGCATATTCCAGAATGAGATCCCAGCCGATAATCCAGGCGATCAACTCGCCCATGGTTGCGTAGGTATAGGTGTACGCGCTGCCGGCGATGGGAATCATGGCTGCGAGTTCCGCGTAACAGACGGAGGCAAATCCGCAAACGATGGCCACCAGGACGAATGAGAGCGCGATTGCCGGACCGGCGCCGGGGCGGCCAAAGGAAGCAGAGTGGTAAATCAGGTATTCCAGCAGAGGAGCATTGAGAATGGAGGAGGCTTGAAGATGCTGACCGGCAATCGCGGTTCCGATCACCGTGAAAATTCCCGAGCCAATGACTGCGCCAATGCCCAGCGCGGTCAGGCTGACCCAACCCAGAGATTTTTTTAGACCGACTTCGGCGTTTTCAGAATCGGACAGCAGTTGATCGATGCTCTTGCAGCGGAAGAGATCTGATCCCACGCACACACTCCGATCGCCTGGAGTTCCCAGGCTTCAACGACGAGATTGTGTTCGTCGCAGCCCCAGGACTCAATATCGATTGCGCGACAATCCCCACAATGCCCACAAGCGCCACAATGTACCTTGCTCTGGACCGGCTACGCAACTCGTGGCCCGGTTGCGGCTCATGCGAGCCCGGAATGTTCGAGGCTCAGGCCAGCTCCAACTGGGCGTAACGCTCGATAAATTTTTTAGTGCCGCGGCCCGGAAAGCTCACCGACACGCGGCGATCTTCATCATCTCCCTCAACTCCGACAACCGTGCCGGTCCCAAAGGTGGGGTGGCGAACTTTTCTTCCCAGCATAGGGTTGGCGTCGGCGCCGCGCTTCAGTGGAGGTCGGGTGAAGGAACTCGGGCTGCTGGATTTTCGCGGGGGCGATGCAACGGGTTTCGGGCCACCTCGCACGCGCTGCAGGAATTCTTCCGAGGAGTAGGAATATTCGGGATCCAGTTCGTAGCGGCGCTTCTCGCCGATCTCGGACATCGAGCCGCGAACGGTTTCGACCAATTCGCCGGGAATTTCGGTCAAAAATCTCGATTGAATTGAGGCCCGCATCTGCTGTTCATTTCCAAAAATCCGGCGGTATACCGCGCGGCTGAGGGTGAGGGATTTTCGGGCGCGGGTCATGCCCACGTAGCACAGGCGCCGCTCTTCCTCGATGCCCTTATCTTCATTCAATGCGCGACTGTGGGGGCAAATGCCTTCTTCCAGGCCGGTGAGGAAAACGTGATCGAATTCCAAGCCTTTGGTGCTGTGCAGGGTGATCAGGGTCACGCCCGGCTTGCCTTCAAAGGAATCGGCGTCGCTGACGAGAGATGCGGCATCCAGGAATTCCGAGAACGTTTCGCCAGTATCCATGCTCTCCGCCACGGCGCGGGTGAGTTCCTCGAGGTTTTCAATGCGGGCCACGTCATCGGGGGTGTTGCGGTCCTTCAACATGTCCATGTAACCGGTTTCGTCGAGCACGACGCGCAGAAAGTCGGCAGGTTCCTTTTCCGCCAACGCCGTTTGCAATTTTCCGATCAGCTCCTGAAACACTCGCAACGGAGTA
This sequence comes from uncultured Acidobacteriota bacterium, assembly GCA_963732705.1. Lineage (GTDB taxonomy): Bacteria > Acidobacteriota > Terriglobia > Acidiferrales > UBA7541 > Acidiferrum. The sequence continues at coordinate 278,632 of CAVTAN010000006.1, forward strand.
ACTGCCCTGGCACCCGCTCCACCGGACACAAATTTCACGATCGCGCTCCACAGCGACGATCCGTCCGCCCGCGCGGTCTCGCGCAGGGAATCCAGAGTGGTTTTGCCAATTCCACGAGGAGGAACATTCAGGACCCGTAACAGCGAAACATCGTCATCCGGGTGCATGGCCAGACGCACGTAGGCCAAGGCGTCCTTCACTTCCGCCCGGTTATAAAAACTGAAACCGCCGACGAGCTTGTAGCGCACCCCGCGGCGCCGAAAGGCTTCTTCAAAAGCGCGCGACTGAAAATTGGTGCGGTATTCGACCGCGCAGGTTTGCGACGAATCATCGTCCAAGAGTCGCGCCAGTTCACCGGCCACGAATTCAGCTTCGGCTTGCGCATCACGAGCTTCGAAATAGCGAAGTTTGGCGCCCGCGCCATTTTCAGCGCTAAGAACTTTGCCAAGACGCGCCGGGTTGTTGGCTACCACGGCGCCTGCAGCATCCAGGATTTGCTGCGTGGAGCGATAATTTCGCTCCAGCTTGACGACCTTAGCATTGGAAAAATCGCGAGAAAAGCTCAGCAAAATGGATACGTCCGCGCCACGCCAGCGGTAGATGGATTGATCTTCGTCGCCTACGACGCACAAATTATGTTTTGGGCCGGTCAGCAGTCGCAGCAATTCGTACTGGACCTGGTTGGTGTCCTGATACTCGTCGACGAGAATGTATTGAAAGCGAGCTTGCCACTTTTCGCGCACCGCCGGGGAGTCCCGCAGCAGTTTCACGGTGCGCAGCAATAGATCGTCGAAGTCCAAAGCACCGCTTTGCTTCAGCTGCTTTTCGTAGCCTACAAAAATATCAGCGACGCTGCGGCCGTTCTTATCGATGGCCTCGGCGCGAATGTTCTCCGCGGTTTTTCCGTGATTTTTGGCGTGGCTGATGCGGCTGAGCACATTTCGCGGAGTGAGGGCGTCGTCGTCGATCCGCAGAGTGGCCATAACCAGCTTCACGGCTGCGAGTTGATCGTCGTCGTCGTAAATGACGAAGTCGCGGGGCAGGCCCGCATTGGCCGCTTCCCGGCGCAAGAGTCTGGCGCACAGGGAATGAAAGGTGGAGAGCCATGGCGATGACGGCGGCACGCCGGCGCGTAACAACAAGTCGGAAACGCGCGTGCGCATTTCCTGCGCCGCCTTGTTCGTGAACGTAACCGCCAGGATCGCTTCCGATGAAACGCCATTGGCGATCAGATTCGCCATGCGAAAGGTAATCGCCCGGGTCTTGCCGGTACCCGCGCCAGCCAGAATGAGCAACGGACCTTCGGTGGTTTCCGCGGCAATACGTTGTTCGGGATTCAATTCTTCGAGAAGGCTAAACATTTGACCGGGTTTTTCAGAAATATTTTGCACAAGTCATCCTAGCCGAGCGTTTCGGCGCGCGCAAACCCGCCGACATTTATCATTTCCAAAATATAATTTTATTTTGTTAATGGATGACGACGCCGGGCTATTTTCCGGTGGGCCTGCTCAAATCAATTTCAAAATACGTCAGCGACCGGTTGCTTTCCATGGCCGTAACGTCGGGGACGTACAGGTGCGCGCCATTCAGCAGGTCAAATTGTCCCTGAAGGTCGAAATATAGCAGTCCCTGAACGGTGCTATGCGGGGCGATCACGTTTGCGGGAACTCCGGCGTTCTCCGCTTGCTGCTTCAATTCTGCCCAGTGCTTGTCCTGACCGCTCCTGGGAATGCTTACCGGCAAAGGCACCCGCGAGCGAGACTTCGATGGATCCTTGCCTCCGGGTTTCAGCACTTCGTCGGCGAGTTGGGCCGCAGTGAGCGCTTGCAACTCCTGACGGTTATCCTGGTCAACTTGAAAGGACAAACGGATGCGGTCCAGGGCAACCTTCATGCTGTCGTTCGAGTCGTTGCGAAAGACGACCTGCATGGCCACGACGCCGGCCGCAAACGGTGACTTCTTCGGAAATTTTTCCTTATATAAAGAGGCGTCCGTCCACGGGCGCGCAGAAATGGTCAAGCCTTCGTGGGTTTCGAGGGAGGCAGTCTTCAGAGTGCTGGGCGAGGCATCGGGTTGCTGGCGCGCCACGCAGGTTCCGGCGACAAGGCAAGCGGCCAGGCAAGCGGCCAGGAAGGGAACTGCACCGGATAGCTTTGGCATCGGGCTATAATAGATTTTTCTCATCTCACGCCTTCGATTCCAGGGTGAAGTGCGGGGTTGCCCCAACAGGTGGCCAGGAACTGGGGCTTTTCGATCCGCGGCAACAGACCGGAGCAACGCTAGTGTATTTCATTTACAGCCTTCTGATGGGGCTCGCTGCCCTTGTGCTCGCACCGTATTGGGTGGTGCAAGGATTGCGCCATGGAAAATATTTTTCCAATCTGGGCGAGCGACTCGGTTTGTCTTATAGCTCACTCGCAAAATTGTCGCCTGAGGAAGGCGCGATTTTATTGCACGCCGTGTCGGTTGGCGAGGTGCTTTCGGGTGTGACGCTGGCGCGCAAGTTAAAAGAAATGTACCCGGCGCGCCGACTAATTGTTTCCACGACGACCATCACCGGCCACGCTTTGGCTCGCGAGCGGATGCCGTTTGCCGATGCTATCATTTACTTTCCGCTGGATTGGGCGTTTTGTGTGAAGAGAGCGCTGGAGGCGGTGAAGCCGGCGCTGGTTATCATTCTGGAAACGGAAATCTGGCCCAATTTTCTGCGGCAATGCCGGCTTCGTAACATTCCAGTCGTTTTGGTTAGTGGCCGTATCTCCGATCGATCCTTCGCGCGCTATCAGAAATATTTTGGGGTTTTTGGATTCTTCCTGCGTCCCTTTCTCAAGCGCACGCTGGCACACGCCAGCCTGTTCCTGATGCAAAGTGCGAAAGATGCGGAACGGATTAGCTACCTTGGCGCGCCGCCGGAACGCGTTCAGGCGAGCGGGAATCTAAAGTACGATCTGGAGCTTCCTGCTTCCACGGCGGTTTCGAATTGGCTCGAAGCGGCTGCGGCACGGGCGGGGCGCTCGCCAATCATCGTGGCAGGCAGCGTGGTCGCCACGGAAGAGCCGCTCGCGCTGATCGCTTTTGGCACCTTACAAGGCGAACATCCCAACGCTCTTCTAGTCCTCGCTCCTCGCAAACCAGAACGCTTCGAGGCTGCGGCGGAATTTATTCACGAGTCGCGCCGTAAATTCCTCCGGCGCTCGGAATTGGGGATGCAATCTTCGGGGAATGGTTCCAGCTCGCCCGCCGCTCCCGCTGAGATACCCAAAGACGTCACGGTGTTGTTGCTCGACAGCATCGGGGAATTAGCGTCTCTGTATCGCTGCGCTGACGGGGTTTTTGTAGGAGGGTCTTTGGTTCCCTCGGGCGGGCACAACATTCTGGAACCGGCGGCTTTCGGAAAAATTCCGGTGTTCGGGCCTTCCATGGAAAACTTCTCGGAGATGGCCGCGCGTTTTGTGTCCGCCGGCGCCGCCGTGCAAGTGGAGAGCCCTGAAGACGCCGGTGTCGCGTGGATCGAATTTTTTCGGGAACCGGAGCGCATGAAAAAAATGGGCGAGAGCGCTCGTTCGCTGGTGGAAGACAGTCGCGGGGCGACCGACCGCGCGCTAACCGCGATAGCCGGCTACTTGGACAATCGGGGTCTCCCGCGGCAATGAAACTCTCGCGGCCGCTGCGCATTTTGTTGTGGCCCGCGTCCCTGCTTTACGGCGCCGTAGCGGCTGTCCGCACCAGGCTGTATGCCAAGGGTTGGCGTAAACAAAAACACCTGAAAGGCGCGGTGATCAGCGTCGGCAATCTTTCCGTGGGGGGCACCGGAAAAACTCCCATGGTGATCTGGCTGGCGGAAAAATTATTGCAGCGGGGAAAACGCGTGGCGGTTCTGACTCGTGGCTACCGCGGAAGCGACGGCACCAGCGATGAAGTGGAGTTGATGCGCGCGCGCTTGCAAGACAGAGTGTTTTTTGGCGTGGGAAAAAATCGCTTTGCTCAAGGTCAATTTCTCGAATCGAAACAAGCCATTGACGTATTTCTTCTGGACGATGGGTTTCAACACCTGCAATTGGCACGCGATTTGAATATTTTGCTGCTGGATGCTTCTCGCCCCATGGGCGGGCAAGCGCTTCTTCCCTCTGGCCCCATGCGAGAACCACTTTCGGCTGTCGAGCGAGCAGATGTGCTGATATTTACGCGCACCGAAAATGCCGCCGGCGCCAGGGATGCCATCCAGCGCATCTGGAAATTGCCGCTATTCTCCGCTTCTACTGTGCTACTGGGATTTCGGCGTTCTGGCGATGATGCTTTCTTGCTCAAAGTCGCGAACCTGCTGGACGGCCCTTTTTTTGCCTTCTGTGGCATTGGCAATCCGGAAGCATTCGAGCGCGATTTAAAACTTTGGGGAGTTCCCATTGTTGGCAAGATGTTTTTTCGCGATCACCACCGCTATACCGTGGAAGATATGAGAACCGTGGAAGGGGCCGCGGCATCGGCTGGTGCTAAAGCGTTGATCACCACGGAGAAGGACTCGTGGAATCTTTCCTCGGTAAAATCTTCAGCGATGCCGATCTATATTGCGATCATTGATTTGAAAATTGACGGTGAAGCGGCGTTTCTGGCCTCCATGGATCGTTTGCTTGAAGAGCGCGGCGCACTAGTATGAACGTCCTGATCCGTGCCACTAACTGGATCGGCGACGCCATCATGGCGTTGCCAGCCATGCGCACGATTCGCAGTCGCCCCGACACCCGAATCGCCATTCTCGCCCGCCCACACGTTGTGGACATTTATCGCGACCAGAGCGTCGCTGACGAGTTGATTGCTTACGACTTTCGCGGGGTACACGCCGGGATTGCGGGCCGCGAACGGCTGGCGGGCGAACTGCGCGCTCGCAGGTTTGACACTGCTGTTCTGCTGCAAAATGCTTTCGATGCTGCCTGGCTAGCGTGGTGCGCAGGCATTCCAGAGAGAATCGGTTACGCGCGGGACGGGCGGAGCATGCTGCTGACGAACGCAGTCGCCGTTCCCAAAGCGGACGAAATTCCTACGCATGAAAAATTTTATTACCTGGAATTGTTGCGCCGCGCAGGCTGGATCGACACCATTCCCGACGAACCGTTTATTCGGCTGCATGTTTCAGAAGAAAATCGCGCTCGCGCAGCCCAACAACTGGCAAATGCGGGCTCGCAACCGCAGGCGGTGCGCATCGCCATCGGAGCGGGAGCGGCCTATGGGTCCGCAAAGTGTTGGCCGCCGTCACGCTTCGCTGCCCTGGCAAATCAGCTGCAGCCGCAGTGGGACGCCGATGTGATACTTTTCGGGGCCGCGGGCGAAGCCGCGGTATCTCTGGCTATCGCTGCGGAAATGAAAAAGCCGCCCATTGACCTCACTGGTAAAACCTCGGTTGGCGATCTTCCGGCGCTACTTGCGCAATGCCACGTTTTTGTCGGCAACGATTCTGGGGCCATGCACGTGGCAGCAGCCGTGGGCTTGCCTACCATTGGTGTTTTTGGTCCCACGGACCCTAACGGCACCGCGCCCGTGACTCCGCGCCGTACCATCGTTCGCCAGCAACCCTACTGCAGCCCGTGTTTCCTTCGGCGCTGTCCCATCGATCATCGATGCATGACCCGTATTACGGTCGGGGAAGTGGAAGCCGCCGCGGATAATTGGTTGGCTTCGGTGGCGGTGGACCGTGTCTAAGAGGTTTACAGGCGGAGTTTTTCTCGATCGCGACGGCACCGTCTCCGAAGAAGTTGGTTACTTAAATCACATCTCGCGTTTCCGCATGTTCCCAACTGCCGCGGCAGCCATTCGAAAGTTAAATGACCGCGGCTTGCCTGTGTTTTTGGCGACCAACCAATCTGGGGTTGCTCGCGGCTATTTTCCTGAGTCGCTGGTCGGCGAAGTTCACGACACGTTGGTCCGCCAACTTGCAAAAGAAGGCGCGCATCTGGACGGCATCTATTATTGCGCGCATAGTTCCGCGGAAGATTGCTCCTGCCGCAAGCCGAGGCCCGGTATGCTGGAGCGGGCTTCGGGCGAACATGGCATCGACTTGAAGGGTTCTTTTGTGGTCGGGGATCGGTATGGCGACATAGAATTGGCCCATCGCGCCGGCGCGCGGAGTATCTTGGTGCGCACCGGTTACGGCGAAGGTGAACTTCTCTGGCACGCTTCCGGGTGGGCACTGCAACCGGATTGTATCGCCCAGGATCTGGCTGCCGCCGTCGACTGGATTTTGGAGCAAGTGAAGCCGATAAAATGACGCGCTCGCGCACAAAGACGAGTTTAAAAACTGACAGTTCGGGGCCGGTAGATCTGCGAGCCCTGGCCGATTACGTGGAGCAATTTTCGTCGAAGTCTGTTGTGCTACTGGGCGATTTCGTTGCGGATGAATTCGAATTTGGAGAGATTTCGCGCGTTTCTCGGGAAGCTCCGGTGCTGATTCTGCGCCACCGGGAGACGCAACTGAGTCCAGGGGGCGGGGCCAACGCCACCAACAATTTCGCGGATCTGGGTGCAAAGGTGCTGCCGGTCTCCGTCGTGGGAGAGGACCGCAACGGGGCGGCTCTGATTGAGTATTTTCGCAACAAGCGCGTGGACGTCTCGCGTATCGTGCGAGTGAAAAACTGGTGTACTCCGACCAAGACGCGTTTCCTAGCGGGCTGGACGCACACCGTTGGGCAGCAGGTTCTGCGCGTCGATCGCGAGCCGGAGTTACCGCTGCCGGATGAGGCGCAAAGAAAATTACGCCGAGCGTTGTTGTCGGCCATGAAGCAAGCCGATGCGCTGGCGATCTCCGATTACGGCTTTGGAGTTGCGTCGCCGAGTCTGGTAATGGTAGCTGCTGCGAAAGGAAATAAATCGCGCCCTGTGGTTCTGGACGCACGCTACGGGCTGCACGCCTACGACCGCTCGGGGGTTACCGCCGCTACACCTAACGAAGCGGAGCTGGAAGCCGAGCACCACATCGCCATTGGGCAAAGTCCCGGGGAGCTTGAGCGCGCCGGGCACGCTACACTTTCCAGGCTGAAGCTAAGCTCGCTGCTGGTGACGAGGGGCCGGCACGGAATGGCGTTATTCGAATCCGGAAAACGGTTGACGCCTGTTGCTGTTCACGGTAGCGATCAGGCTGTGGATGTCACCGGAGCTGGAGATACGGTGCTTGCGGCGTACACTCTGGCGCTCGCTTGCGGCGCTGCTCCTTTTGAGGGCGCGCACATCGCCAATATTGCCGGCGGCCTGGTGGTGATGAAACGCGGCACTGCTACCGTTACGCAGGCCGAACTTCTGAATGCAATTCAGAGTGAAGTTGCCGGAGCTGCTGTCTAACTCATGCGCCCGGCGGAAGCGAAGATCGTGTCCCGGGAAGCTTTGAAAGCTCTCGCGCAGGATCTCCAAAAGAGCGGAAGGTCCGTGGTTTTTGCCAATGGATGCTTCGATGTGTTACACGTTGGGCACGTGAGATACCTGGAGGCGGCGCGAGAGCAGGGCGACGCCTTGGTAGTGGCCGTGAACAGCGATAGCAGCGTACGAAACTTGAAAGGCCCGGGGCGCCCGGTGCTGGATGAATTGGCGCGCGCCAGGCTGGTCGCTGCGTTGCGGGCCGTGGATTACGTGGTGGTCTTTAGCGAACCGAGTGTCGCGGCTCTTCTCGAAGAAATCCGTCCCAACGTCCACGCCAAGGGCACGGACTACACAGTGGATACCGTGCCCGAACGGGCGACCGCAAATTCTCTGGGCATCCGCATCGCCATCGTCGGAGATCCCAAGGATCACTCCACACGCGCGCTTCTTGATGAGTTGCGCAAGGCGCCCCGTGGCTGAGCGCCGTTTCCTGGTGGTGCGACTTGGTTCACTCGGCGACATCGTGCACACTTTCCCGGCGGTCGCCGCGCTGCGTGAATCCTTCCCGTCGTCCGAGATAATTTGGCTGACGCAGGAGCGTTGGAAGCCACTGGTTACGGCCAGCGGCTTGGCCTCCAAAGTGTGGACCACCGACACCCGGTCACTTTCTTCGTTGAAGAGTACGCTGCGCGAAATTCGCGCTGCTGCGTTTGACGTGGCCATCGATTATCAAGGCCTGTGGAAATCGGCGAGCCTGCCGTTCCTCGCACGGGTCAAGAAGCGAATCGGATTTTCCTCGGAGTCCGTCCGGGAAACAGGAGTGCCGTTGCTGTACACCGATAGCGTGCACGCCACCAGCGCGCATGTAGCCGACCAAAATGGGGAGTTGTCGCGGCGGGCCGGGGCGCACAGCACGGTCGCGGATTTTGTTCTAGATCCTCCGCCGCTGGGCGATGAAGCACTTTTTAAATATTTGAAAGCTCGCGGCGTGAATCGCTACATCGTTCTCAGTCCGGGTGGCGGCTGGCGCTCCAAATGTTGGCCGGCCGAGCGCTTCGGTGTACTTTGCCGAATGATCAGCGATTCGCTCTCGGTGCGATGTGTGGTGAATTACGGGCCTGGCGAAGACGATCTGGCGGCGAAAGTTCGCGACGGCCAGCAGCGAGACCGATCCTTTGCTTTTCAACGGTGAGCTGGGCTCACTAATGTCTTTATTGCGCCATGCCATTTGCGTGGTGGGTGGCGACACCGGGCCACTGCACCTGGCGGTGGCACTCGGCACTCCGGTCGTCGCGTTGTTCGGTCCCACCAATCCCGCTCGCAATGGACCGTACCGTGACGCCAACCGCTCCTCCGCAATAAACAAGACATTTCGCACGGCCACAATTAATCGCGAAGACATCGTGCTGCGCGCTCCCAACGTGGTGACCACCCACAGTCGCGAGGACCGCACCCATCCGGCGATGCTGGAAATTCAGGTTGATGCGGTATTCGAAGCGGTGCGCAGGATCGTCAAGGCCCGCGGATGAATTCCGCGGGGTCTTTCTTTGTCCGCTACCGGGTTCGATTGGGTTATCCGCTGGCGATAGCGGTACTTTTTTTCGCTCGCCCTCAGCCCGGCAGCATTTTTTATGGCGCCTTGCTTGGCGTCATCGGCTTGGGGTTGCGTGCCTGGGCCGCCGGCTATTTGCACAAGCAGGAAGTTCTCACGGTGACGGGCCCGTATGCTTACACCCGCAATCCTTTGTATTTGGGAAGCGCAATTTTAGCCGGCGGAGTGGCTATAGCAGCACGTTCGTGGATATCCGCGCTGATTCTGGTGGCGTACTTTTCAATCTTTTATTCCGTGGTTATCGCGAAAGAAGAAGCAGAGCTTCGGCCGCGGCACCGCGACTTCGAAGGCTACGCGACGGAGGTTCCGCAGTTTTTCCCCGGTTTACGCCTGCGCGCCTGCAAAGCGGCCGCGAAGGCGCTTTTTCATTGCCGCAATATAAGAAGAATCATGAATGGCAAGCGGGCGTTGGTTTTGTGCTGCTGCTATCGGTTCTGGTTTTGATTTGGTGGTTGCGCGCCACCTGAGGCCGCCACGAGCGCGGTTTCCGGGCAGGCCACGAAGCAGGAAACTTCCAAAGTTTGGCCGTCGGTCAAAATGTGAATGGCGCCGTCGCGGTCCGTTCGCAAAATACGGGCTCCCTCGACAGTCAAGCGCTCCAACAGTTCCGGGCTGGGATGCCCATAGGGGTTGTCGTCTCCGGCGGAGATAATCGCAACCTTAGGTTCCACTGCATGGAGAAATTCCTCGGTCGTCGAATTTTTGCTGCCGTGATGACCTACCTTCAAAACGTCGGCTCGCAAGTCGCTACCGGAGGATTCCCGCAACATGGTGCGCTCCACCTGCTTTTCGGCGTCGCCCGGCAGCAACAACGTCTGGTTTCCATATTTCAGCCGCAGCACCAGCGAATCGTTATTTTTCGCCGGCGCACGCGGATCCGCTTCTGAAATTTCGGGCCACAAAAATTCGCCTTCCACGCCGTCCATCGAAAAAGATTTTCCTCGCGACTCATATTCCACGGGAATGTGTTTTTCTCTCGCTGTGTTCTCCAGCTTGGCCAATGCTGGGCTATTCACCTCCCGTCCAATCCACAAGCGTCCAACGCGGAAGTTCTCCAACACCGCATTCAGCCCGCCGAGATGATCCTGATGCGCATGAGTTAAGGCCACCACATCCATGTTTTTGAAGCCTCGCGACCAGAGGTATGGCGATACCGCTTCTTCACCCGGGTCGCTCCCCTGGGCCTCGCGGCGTCCAGGAAATCCAGCAAACGCTCCTCCTCCATCAATCAGCAAGGTTCTGCCCATGGGCGAAACCACCAAGAGGGAGTCCCCCTGGCCGACATCCAACATGGTGACCTCCAGCTTACCCGGCGTAAACCGCGGCGCAAAAGGGCCCAACACAATCAGCAGCGAAGTTGCCGACAATAATCCGCAAAAGCACAACATTACTTTTTTCTTCGCAGGGAATTGCGCACGAGAGCACGCGGCAATGGCGAGTAACGCCACGAAAAAGCACAGGCTGATCCACTCTGCTGGCCCGGGTACGCGATAACTGAGTTGCCGCACATGCGCGAACTGCTGGACCACATGGATCAACGCCAGGGTTGTCCATGAAAGCGGCAGCGCCAGAATCTTTGCCAGGGCTGGCCACAAAAATCCACTCAACACCGTCAAGAATCCCAGCGGAACGATGACCGCCGTCATCGGCACCGCGGCGAAATTCACCAGCGGGCCGGCGAAGGTGATGCGGTGAAATTGGCCGGCCAACACCGGTAGCATGCCGATCTGTAAGACCATCGTAAGCATAAATAATTCCAACATTCGAAAGCTGAACCCCAAGCCTTGCACTGTAGAGAAGCTCACGAATTTCCCGATGCCGCCCGGCCAGCGGCTTTCAAAGTATCCGGCGAAGGACCGCAGATCCAACCGAAACTGGGTATGTCGCGGTTCGTAGGAGGGGTCCCTGGTGATGTCGCGCCATCCCCGCAATGCATGCCCATAGGGGAGCACGGTGCTCCTAAGAAACGGGATGGCCAACCCTCCGATGCATCCAATGGCCAAGAATGAGAGTTGGAAACTGGGATCGCGTAGCGACAGCGGTCGCGCAATCAGCAAGAGCAGACCGGCCAGCGCTGCGGAGTTCAGCAATTCCAATTGTCGATAGAAGAGTCCTCCGGTCACCACCAAGCCAGCCATCAGCGCCGCTCGCAGTACCGGAGCGCGTTGCTGCACTACCGCGACGTACGCAAGAAGTAACGCCAGCGTCAGGCCGACCGTCCAGGCTCTCGGCAGCCGCAATTTGCGACCCACCCAGAACAGCACCATCGCCATAGCGCCAACATGCAAACCGGCTACGACCAACACGTGAAACGTTCCGGTTTTTTGAAAATCCTGAGCCTCTTCGCGATCGACAAAATTGCGATCGCCCAGCAACATCGCGCGCAGCACTCCAGCGACCCCGAGAGTATCAGAGCACAGCACGTCAATTTCTTCGCGCAAACGCCGCCGGATGGTCGCAATCCATATGGGAATGCTGGCTCGGGCGGGCTCCACTACCTGCAACAATTCGGGAGTTCGCAGCGCTGCGGTTAAATGCACACCCTGTTCTGCCAAATAGGCTCTACGGTCAAAGGCGCCTTCGTCCCGGTAAGACTCCGGCAGTTTTGCTTGCGTCAATACAGAAATCGAGTCTCCGGCATGAAGAGTCGCAAGAGATGTCTCCTCGATAGGGCCTAGAGTGAAACTCAGGCGTAAACCGCCGCTGGTTGGCAAAACTGGATTCTCAGTTTCAAGATCCTGGGGGGCAATCGCCGAGCTCACAGCAGACAGCTCAATCTCGTAGCCGGTACCCCACGGCAGCTTCTCCGGTTCATCTCGCAACTTTCCGTAGTAGCGCAGCGGGGACTTCAAATTGATTTTCCCCGTGGCGACCAGGTTTAAAACGTGATCGCTCGCGCGTGGTTGTTGGTCGATGATTGCTGCAGCGCTACCAAGCAGCATCCACCCCAGCAGGGAAGCCGTTCCGGCTGCGGCAATTTTCGTGAAATGAGAGAGAAAGAATCCTGCCAGCAGGGAAGTGGCGGCGGCCAGAAATAACGAGGCCAAGAATATTTTGTTAGATGCATGGCCTGCGACCCTGCCACTGAGACCGAAGGCGATCCCCAACGCAAAAGCCGTGGCGATCGCGACGGTCGGCAACTTCATCAGAGCCTACGGAGACGAACCAATGTTTCGATGTGGAATGTTTGAGGAAACAGATCGAACATGTGCATTTCTGTGATCTCGTAACGTTTCTGGCCGGCTGCTTCCGTACCGCCGTCCGCGCCACTCAAGCCTGGCACGGTTTCTTTCTGTTTCCGAGTTGAGCCTGTCAGCACGGCCAAGTCCCTCGCCAGGGTCGCTGGATCGCAAGACAGATACACAATTTCGGGGGCGCCTAACGCTGCCAACGCCGTTGCCGCCTCCACGCCAAGACCAGACCGCGGTGGATCCAGGACGACTAGATTGGGCTGCTCCTGGGTTTTCTTCAGAAATTCTTCGGCGTGCTCGTTGTGAGAAGTGATCTCCACTCCGGCGCGCTTGGCATTCGCGAATAAGTCGCGGGTAGCTGCCAGATTAGCGTCCACACTCACAACCTTTTCGAATGTTCGAGCTAACGGGAGGGTAAAAAAACCGACGCCAGCATACAAATCCAGCGCCAGGCGACCCGTGGCCCCGGATGTCACGAGCTTCAGCAGCTCCTCGGTCAAGAAGCGGTTGACCTGAAAGAAAGACAAATGGCTAACCTGATATTTAAATCCGCCCACCTCATGCAGCAGAAAGCCCGGGCCCGTCAATTCAAATCGATTCTTCTTCTGGTCCAGTAGCAGCAAGCTTTCCAGATGAGGGAGTTCCCGCTGAAACAGCGCCGCCAGTTCCGCAGCGGGTCCGGGAAACTTATCGAAAGCTACGTTTATGGAAACTTTTTCGTCGCTGGAATCGGTGAACGCTTCAATCTCCAGAATGCCCACGGGCAAACGTCCACCACGGGCCATCTCTTGCAGTAAGCCAAACGTCGCGGCCAGCCGGGGGGAAAGTATCGGGCAAACGTCGATCGGCAAAATCACCGAACTCTCCGGGAGAAAATATCCGAGCGCCCGAGGCATTCCGCTGCGCACCGCCCATTGGGCGCGATTGCGATAAGCATAGGGTTCGCCGGTGTGGGCGGCGATCTCTCCGGTCCATTGAATGCCGCCCAAGCGCGAGAGCGTCTCGCGCAGGATTTCTATCTTCAGCCGCGCCTGTTCAGCAGCGGGAATATGTTGATAGTGGCATCCGCCACAAATCTGAAAATGCGGGCAGGGCGCGGCAATGCGGACGGCGGACGGTTCGGTAACCTCCAGCAGCCTGGCCCACAGCAATTTCTTTTTCTTCGCTTTGGTGGCGGCGCGCACACGTTCGCCGGGCAATACGTAGGGCACGAACACGGTGTTGCTTTCTGCGTGGCTCAAGCCGTCACCGCCGTACACCAGTTTCTCAATTGATAATAATAACTCATCTGACATATTTATAATGCCTCATTTTCTTGGTGCAGGTCGAGCCAAGCCCGGTTGCGGAAGTGCCCGAAAGCGTGTTTCGATTCCGTTCACAGCAAATAATAAAGACTTAACCGCGGCAATCCGAACTCCTCGAGCAATCGCTTGTGCATGTACTGCTTCTCCACGAGCGACAATTGTTGGGCTTTCATCTTGCCGCGATATGCCGCTAACTGACCGTCCATATCTCGACGAATTTGCAGCATTCGCTCTTCGCTGGCATAGCCGCCGATCAGCGCTTGCACCTTGTCGTCCAAATTGGTCAGGCGCCGCTCCAGGTCCTCGAGATCAAGCAAGCCAGGGGTCTCCAGCAACGTCATGCTCGACTGCAGCGACTTAGCAATTTCCTGCAATCGCGTGGTCAATTCCGGTTGCGGGGCGGAGTGCTTTTGGATTGCTGCCGCGATGCGCTCAAGGTTGCGCGCGAAATAAGCTTTGAGCTCTTCGCGTGAAAATGTCTCTTTAGGAGCTGCCTTGGAACTCTGGGTATTCTTCCCGGCGGCCGCTTCTTGTTGCTCCTCCGCGGCCTCCAGCACCGCGTCAGTGCAATAGGCCAGGCTTTTTAGCGGCTTACCCAATCCACCGCGACGCGACCGCTGATAACTTTCAAATGCTCGATCGATGCCTTTGAGCGCCGCGTCCAGCGGAACGCCGGCTTTTTGCCAGGTTTCCATAATGGCCCAATCCAATGGAGAAACCAGCAGGTGAGCCCCGCGCTTTTTCCAGAAATATTCTTCAATTTCCGTGAAGTAGTTGAAGTAATTCCAACTGTCCATGTTGATCCAAATCTCGTCTTGCGGAGCAGCACTACTCGAGCCTGAACGACTCCGTCATTCTTTTGTGAAGCGCTTCGTTCTTGAATGGCGAAAGGCTGTGACGTTTGCGCGTTCAAGTTGAGCCGGGCAAAAGAGCTGCCGTAGTCGCGTTGGTGAGTCTCTAAGGGTTCTTTTCACGCCCGGTGCCAGCCGCTTCCGAACTCCGCGCATTGACCGCCGCTGCGGCGGGCTGGTTTTTCTCCCAAATCAGCCGCAATCCTTTCAGTGTCAAAAACTCGTCGGTAAATTTGATGTGCTTCGAACCTCGGCTGATCAATTTTGCTTGCCCACCCGTGGCTACCACTGGCAAGTCGTGGCCAAGTTCGTCCTTGATGCGCTTCAGCATCCCGTCGACCATGTCGATAGCACCGTAATACAGTCCCGCTTGCAGGTGGGTCACGGTATTCGTGCCGATGACTTTTCCTGGGTCTTTAATTTCGACGCGCGGCAAGCGTGCCGCCCGCGCAAAAAGCGCCTCGGAGGAAATGCCAATTCCCGGCGCGATGGAACCCCCCAGATATTCTCCCCGCACGGAAATTACATCGAAGGTAATCGCCGTGCCGAAATCTACTACCACGCACGGGCCGCCATACTCATGAAAGGCCGCGACCCCGTTGACGATGCGGTCCGCTCCCACTTCCAGCGGATTATCGACGAGCACGGCCATCCCGGTTTTAATTCCAGGTTCGACAAACAAAGCTTTCTTTCCCAGATAAAGCCGCGCCATTTCCCCCAGCGTCCAGTTTACCGGCGGCACCACGGAGCTGATCATTACCCCGCTGATGGCGTCCTGGTTGAGCTTGGCCAGCGTGAACAGATTTCTGGTGAGTACGCCGTACTCATCTACGGTTTGCTCACGGGCCGTGCTTAGCCGCCAGTTGGCGATGAGTTCGCTGCCGCGAAAAACCCCTAACACCGTATTGGTGTTTCCTACGTCGATGGTCAGCAGCATGTGTTACCCGAGTTCATTTCTGCCACGCACGCTTTAGATTTGACTTCAACAGCAAGCCCAGGTCGGCGGCGAGATTCAGCGAATTTCCGATATATCACCGGCGATAACTGTAACCGTTTCTCCGTTGTCGCGCTTGACGCGCAGCAAGCCTTCCTTTTCGAGGCCGGCCGTTTCACCGGTGAAACTTTCCTTGCCATTGGTTACGCGCACGCGCTTCCCGCGGGCGTAGCTGGAAGTTTCCTCGAATCGAAGCACCACGTTGGCCGCGCCGTCGCGGAGGAGTTCCTGATAGTCGCGCTCAAATTGTCGCAGGAATTGCGCCAGCACCTCCAGGCGGGACTGCCGGCGCCCGCTCTCGATGCGCAGCGAGGTTCCCAGTGCTGCCAAGTCCGAGGGAAATTTCTCCTGGTTGACGTTGATGCCGATGCCCACGATAACAAATCGGACTTGAGTGGGCTCCGCGTGCATCTCGGTCAAGATGCCGCCCGCCTTCTTTCCGCGGATCAGCAAATCGTTGGGCCATTTTAAATCCACACTCAAGCCAGTCACCGCTTGGATCGCAGTCTGCGCGGACAATCCCGCCATCATGGTCAGCAACGGCGCTTGGACAGGGGCCAGTTGCGGTCGTAGCAGTATCGTTGCGTAAATGCCCGTGGCTCGCTCGGAATGCCAGCTGTGCCCGGCGCGGCCACGCCCGGCGGTTTGCTCTTCGGCCAGGACCACCGCGCCTTCCGCCTCACCGGCGTGTCCCAGTTCCAGTGCCACGCGGTTGGTCGAATCGGTCTTAAAAAAATGATAGATGCGCTTCCCGAATAAGCTACCGCGTAATCTTTGCCGGACCATGTCGGCGGTCAGAATGTCCGGAATCTTTTCCAGATAATACCCGGTGGCGGCTCGTCCTTTGACTTTTACGCCCAGCTCACGCAGTCGAGTGACCCAGCGAAATACCGTGGAGCGTGAAACGCCGATTTCTCGGGCAATCCTCGCGCCGCTGATAACGATGGTGCCGTTGGCCGCCAGCAGGGTCAGCAGGGCGGTAACCTGCCGCTCGGTTGCACCGGCAATCTTCTCAGAAGTCTTTCGGCGGACCGCCATGTGGTGTCCTGACTGTAAGAACTAGCCCGTTGCCGCGGCCCCGACTGTCGTTTCGGTTTTACGCAGCTAAAATGTTTTTAGCAGTGCAACTGCTCCAGCCGCTCGGTCAGCTTCTGCATCGCCACGCGTTGCTCGGCGAGCGTCGCTTGCAACCCAAGAATAATCTTTTCCGGCGCGCGGCTTCGAAAAGTGTCGTCGCTCAATTGTTTTTCCTTGGAACCTATGGCTTTGCGCAGACCGTCCAGATCCTTGGCGATCTTCGCGCATTCCGCGGCCACGTCCACGGTTTCGGCATATTCCACTCGCAGATCAAATCGAGCGCTGGAGCGCATTGCGCCGCCCGCCTGTTCCAGCCGCGCGGCACCGACTTTCAGATCGGTCAGCATTCCCAGCCGCATAATTCCATCGCGATTCTCTTCCAGGGACTTTCTCGCGGCGGCCTCCGGCACCGAAAGCTCGGCAGCCACCTTTTTCTTTGGATCGATCTTCATTTCCGCGCGAATATTCCGCAACGCCGCGATGATTTCCTGAATGAATTCAAACTCTCCCAGCGCCTGCTGATTTTTCCAACTGACTTGAACTTCTGGAAACCGCTCCAGAGCAATCGATTTGGCGCCAGCGCGCTGCGGCAATTGATGCCACAATTCTTCGGTCAAGAACGGCATCAAGGGATGCAGCAAGCGCAAGGCGGCCTCAAAGACCGCAAACAGGTTTCGCCACGCCACTACCGCGCGTTCCTTATCTTCGGTTTGGAGGTCCGGCTTAATCCATTCGATATACCAATCGCAGAAGTCGCCCCAGAAAAATTGGTAAATGCCCTGGGCGGCATCATGAAACCGGTAATTTGCCAGGGCGTCGTTCACCTGCTCGACGGTGGCGGCCAGGCGCGCAAAAATCCAGGCATCCCGCAGCGGCACCGCGCCCGCATAACTATACGGCGCCGCCGCGCGCACCTGCGGAGCGGCCAACTCTTCCAGGGCGACGCCGCTTTGCTCAAACTTCTCCAAGTTCACAAATAAAAATCGCGCCGCATTCCAGATTTTGTTCGCAAAATTGCGCGCCCCGCCCAAGCGGTCATCTGACAAAACAATATCGGTGCCCGGCGCGGCCATCGAAGCCAAACAAAAGCGCATCGCGTCGGTGCCGTATTGCTGATTCAAAACCACTGGGTCAAGACCCGTGCCCTTGGATTTGGACATTTTTTCGCCGCTGCCGGTGCGCACCAGGGAATGCAGATACACAGTGCGAAAGGGAACTTCGCCGGTGAAGTGCATGCCCAACATGATCATTCGCGCCACCCAGAAAAAGAGGATGTCGTATCCAGTGATCAGCGAAGTCGTGGGGTAGTAGGTCTGGAAGTCTTTCGTCTTGGCGGGCCATCCCAGAGTCGAGAACGGCCACAACGCGGAACTGAACCAGGTGTCCAGGACGTCCTCGTCCTGCACCAGATCTTGCGAGCCGCATGTCGCACACTTCGCTGGGGTTTGTCTGGCTACGGTTACGTGCCCTGACCCCGCGCAGTGCCACGCTGGAATTCGATGTCCCCACCAAAGCTGGCGCGAAAGAGGCCAATCGCGAATATTTCGCATCCAGTTGAAATATTCTTCCCGGCGGTTGTCGGGGATGATGCGAATGTCGCCGCGTTCCACAGCCGCCAGCGCCGGCTCCGCCAACGGTTTCATTTTGCAAAACCACTGCGTCGAAGCGCGGGGCTCCACAACCGTATTGCTGCGCTCACAGATGCCCACCGCGTGAGTGTGCTCGGCTACCTTCTCCAGTAGTCCTTGGGTCTTCAAATCCTCGACGATTTTCTTTCGCGCTGCAAAGCGGTCCAGCCCGGCGTAGGCCCCGGCGTCCGCGTTCATCTTCCCGTCGTCGGCCATCACGTTGATTTCAGCCAGGCGATGCCGCCGGCCCACCTCGAAATCGTTGGGATCGTGGGCGGGGGTGATTTTGACCGCCCCGGTGCCGAATTCACGGTCCACCATTTCATCGGCGATGATGGGAATCGTGCGACCCGTCAGCGGAAGCGTGACGGTTTTACCGATTAACGACTGATAGCGTTCGTCCAGCGGATGCACCGCGACGGCCGTGTCTCCGAGCATGGTCTCCGGCCGGGTGGTGGCTACCACCACAAATTTCATAGGGCTCGCGGAGTTTTCGGCGTCTACCACGGGATACTTGATATGCCACAGATGGCCGACGCGCTCTTCGTGCAACACTTCCAGGTCGCTCAGCACGGTTAAGCAAACCGGACACCAGTTGATCATGTAGTGCGCGCGATAAATCAAATTCTCTTCGTACAACCGCACGAACGCTTCACGCACCACCTTCGACATTTCTGGGGAAAGGGTGAATTTCTCGCGGGTCCAATCGCAGCTTTCGCCGATCTGCCGCATCTGCTGGGTAATCTGGCCGCCGCTTTCCTCTTTCCATTGCCAGACGCGCTTCTCAAATTCTTCGCGCCCGAGGGTTCGATAATCGATGCCTTGCTCGGCCAGTTGGCGCACCATCA
Source organism: uncultured Acidobacteriota bacterium (assembly GCA_963732705.1). Lineage (GTDB taxonomy): Bacteria > Acidobacteriota > Terriglobia > Acidiferrales > UBA7541 > Acidiferrum. The sequence goes on from CAVTAN010000006.1 coordinate 297,478, forward strand.
CGCGCTGCGTGGAGATTCCCGCGTGATCCATGCCGGGCAGGTATAGGGTGTTAAAGCCGCGCATGCGATGCCAGCGGGTCAAAATATCGATTTCCGAATGGTCCAGCATGTGTCCGATGTGCAAGGAACCGGTCACGTTCGGCGGAGGTATCACGATGGAGAAAACCGGCGGCGGGGCATCCGCGTCGGCGCGGAACAACTCCTCGCGCACCCAGAAATCCGCCCACTTCGGTTCTATTTCCTGCGGCTGGTAGGCTTTTGGAATTTCACGCGCCATCGAGATAAATTTTCCCGCAACTAGTTAGCGGTCAACCCGCCAAAAGTTTAGTCGCTTAAATACGGTGTTAGAAATGAACTTCGACTATACGAGGGTCAAACCGACCACGTCAATTATCCGGGAGCATTTGCGCTTTTTGCGAAGGCACCCGTCAGCTGCACGAAGCAGCCGCCTGCTTCGAATAGAAACCGTTAAAGGAGTGAACCTGGTTCCGAGCAGGGCAATAAGTTTTTGTGGAATACTTGCGCTAAAAACAGGGCTCTAGCGCTTCTGTTTCAATTCGTCTTCAAGTATCGCTGAAATTACAGGCTTGAGTATTTCCCTGGTTACGGCCTGCAAGACTTCTGGACTTATCTTTGCGAGCACTCTGGCTACCAGGGCATCCATGTCCCGGTCGCTCATCGATCCGGCATGTCCGCTACCACCGGCGTAGCCATGTGCGCCTGGATCGTCCGAGACGACCGTCGCAATTTCTTCGGCTGACGCTTGCCCGTTCGCATTCTGAGCGGCGCCGGCCTCATTTCCGCCCTTGGGGTGGCCGCCGGCATCCCACGCGGCCGCCAATGGATGGACCTTTTGTGTATCCGTATCCCAAGGACTTACCGGGCGAGAAAACCAGTTGTTGATTGTGCTGGGCTCCGGAATTTTTTCTTCGCCGCGTTCCGCCGCGGGTTCCGCTTGGTGAACCGCTTCGGCAGCCTGAGCGGAATCACTCGCAGCTGCCGGTTCCTCCGCAAGCGTGACCTCATGCGCGCGTGCCTGGTCGCCGCTCGCTGGCTCCCCATTTTCAATTGGCGCTTCGGGCGAAACTTCAGCAATTTTTTGTTCCGCGCTTTGTTCCGCGCCTGGCGCGTCGGCAAACTCACTTTGCTCGTGCGCAGCGCGTTCATCCGTCGCTGCCATTTCAAGAACCTCGGCCGTCCCGGTTGTCGCAGCTTCCTCGACGGCAATCGCTCCCGCTTCGCCTGAAGAGGTGTCCGGCCCTGCGGACTGGTCCGGGTGCAGAGTTTGAGACGCAGCGCTTTCCGTAGGCCGCGCCTCCTGCGAATTGGATGCTTGGGCTTCGCCTTCGAGGGCACTCAGTTCGGTGGCGAACTCGCCCATCTCGGTCGGCACTTCAGCGGCGCTGACAAACCCGCCCTTTTCTTCGGCCTGTTCCCAGGTTTCTATGGCACTTTTCCGCCCGGCAGTTTGCAGTTCCGGGCTGTCGCGCCAATCTTTTACCGCCCCGCTGCCATCCTCGTTAGCGAATGCGCTTCCGTTCTCTTCACGTCGCCATGATGGAGCCGGTGGCGTGGCTGCCGCTTCTTCCTCTTCCTCGGGAACGTCGTCCGGTTCGTCCAAAGCGCGCCAGTCGCTGCCTCGCGCGGTTTCGACATCCCCACCAGCATCTTCGGCTGCGGGGGATTCCAGCAGATTACCAAAAGCCATCGTATGACTGGCTGACTCGCTGCTGACGGCCTGCGGAGCAGGCGGTTCGTCCACGAAGCTCTCATCGCCAACCATTGGCACCATCGGCCCTTCAGCTACCGCGGTGTTGGACGCACTCGAAGCTGGCGCTACGGCTCCAGACGAGGACCCGCTAAAGGCCACACCGGCGAGGGGCGAAATCGGCTTCGGGGGAGGCGGGGTCGGAAAAGCACGCTGGAGCAAATCCGCGGCTTTGCGCGGAGGTGCTGCTGGGGGTTTCTCAGCGCCCGCAGGTGCGAGGGATATTCCTGCCCGCTGCAGCGCCGCTTTTACCATCGCGATTAAGGGATCGGGGGGAACGAACGGCTTCTTAAGCACTCCATCGGCCCCAACTCGCTGGGCCTCTTGCTCATCCAGTGGATCGAAGGCGCCCACCAGCAATATCACGGGAATATGTGCCAGGCTGGCATCTTTTTTCACATACTCGCAAACTTCGTATCCGTTTCGAACCGGCATAAAAACATCCGCCAAAACCAAATCGGGACGCAACTCCGATATTTTACGCACCGCAGCTTCGCCATTGCCCACGGCAACGACATCAATTCCTTGATCCTTCAGGGCCAGCCCTACCATCCGCTGGATGTTGCTGTTGTCGTCCGCAACCAGAATCTTGGCCACCGCCCGTCCTCCGCGCGAATGCGCTATAGCCCGCTGCAATCGCCAGCTGGGTAACCTTCGCCGATTCTCCCGTATTGGAGCATCCTGTACCTCGGTCGTCAACGAATCAAGGTTTTCTTTGTGTCCCAAGTGGCTACTGGCTGGACAGGCCGCCTGCTCGGGCACGATGAACTCTTGCTCCTGCGAACCCAAATGGACAATAAAAAAGGCGTGGCTTAGCGGCCACGCCTTCCGTGCTTGGATCGACTGGTCTCCTACCAGGGGACTAGTTTCCGCACACCCTTCTTTTTCTTACTGGTCGATTCCTTTTGTTTGCTGTCGTCACTTGCCGGCGTCGCGCCCGTTTTGGCCGCTGCATCCGTGGAGGCCGCGGTTCCGGCCGCATCGCCGCTCGGGGGAGCCACCGCATCGCCAGCGGCCGCCCCCGGTGCCGCGGAGCTGGATTCTCCAGTGGCAGGAGGAGCGGTTGATTCCGATGGAGAAACTGCCGCGCCGGTGGGCCCGGTCCCAGGTTGGGCATCCGGCGAGGTGGTCGTGGGAGCCGCGTCGGCTGGCGGGGTCGCATCGCTCGGAGGTGTGCCGCTATCCGTTGTTCCGTTATTGCCATCGGCTCGCGCCGAGCCAGGCGTTACCGTGGCCACGATGCCGGTGGTGTTCCCCGGGGTGCCGGAAGTGCCGCCGCTACCCCCACTTCCGCCGACCACGATTCGCGATGAGTTGCCCCCGGTCAGCACATCCGTTGCAGAGGAGTTGTCCGCTTCCGGTTCCAGATTGGGTGCGCCTACGCGCGCCGCTGCTCTCATCTCCCCATTCGGACTCGACTTTAGCAATCCCATCGGCCTCTTCACCAAGGCCACGTGTGGGCGGGGCGTATTCTGTTCCGCAGTCATCCACGCCTGGGCCTTCGGATCAGGCTGGGGCACCGGCACCTTCATGGCTACCAGCTTGGACTTGGCATTCCCCGCCAACCCGGACATCGGATAATTTTTCACGATTTGAGAGTAGTAGTTCGCGGCCATCTCCTTTTTCTCACTTTTGTCGAAGATGTCCGCCAGCATCCACAGCGCCCGGTCGGATCGGCTGTACAACGGATAGCGCCGGGTTAACCCGATCAAGCGCGCCGCTGCTGCTCGGCGGTCGCCTTTAGTGTAGTAATACAGCGCCACTCGATAATCGCCTTCGGCGATCACTTCCTGAACTTCACGCAGATGCTGCATGGCTTTATCGGCCAGCGGATCTTTTGGATATTTCTGCAGGAAGGTTTGAAATTCATTTTCCGCTTCTTTCGCTTCGGTGCGATCGCGGTCGGGCTTTTCCATCTGCTGGTAATGGCCCATGGCCACTTGTAGCTGCGCATACGAGGCTTCCGGCAGGAAAGGGAAGAACACAATAAAATCTTTGTAGCCGGAGATTGCCTGCGTCATATTCGCGGTGCCGCCTTCTTTGTAGTAAGAGTCGGCAATCAGCAGTTTGGCTTTAGCGAGATATTCGCTGTCCGGATAGGTGTTGATCAGCGTCTGTAAATTCAGTCGCCCCACTTCATGGCGCCCGCGCTTGATGTCATCGGCGGCCCGGTCGTACAAAACTTTATCCGGCTGGACGCTATTGTCCGCGCTGGTGGACTTGTCTACCTTTTTCTTGCGGTGCAGGATCTGGGCGTTTGATGTACTGGCGCCCAGGAGCAAAACCAGGGCCAATAGCCCTAATGTAAAACGACTTACAGTTGCATACGCCGGAATACGTAGCAAACAACACCTCTCTAAATTTCGAACCTTCGCGATTTGCTAAAGGTCTGAGCAGCCCTGGGCGAAGCTCCCAAACTCGTGAATTATAACCTGAACTAACGGCCAGTCCGAGCCATCTTTGCCCCTTCGGACAGCCACACCCCAATAGTCAGAGCCGCCTTCGCTCCCACCGGGTTGCCTGTCTTCCTCAGGGATTTCGAGACTTTTATTCCCGCATGCCGTCTAATATCGCTCATGAAATTAAAGTTCTCCTTCGCCGTGCTATCCCTGACCTTCTCAGGCGTTTGTCCGAGCGCTTCGGCACAAACACAAATGTGTCGGGCTAACCCGCAACATACTGGCGTATACGAAGGCTCTGGAGTTCCACATTTTCACAACGTGAAGTGGAAATTTCAAACCCCAGGCTTGGTCATTTCCTCCCCAGCCGTGGACGCCGATACGGTCTACGTAGGCAGCACGGACGGGAATCTCTACGCCGTCGATTTGCATTCCGGGGAGCAGAAGTGGAAGTTTCCAACCGAGGCGCGGGTCACTTCTTCTCCGGCCGTCGACCGGGGCGTCGTGTTTTTCAGCAGCTACGATGGCAAGTTCTACGCCGTGGATGCCGGTTCCGGAAAATTAAAATGGAAATTTCAAACCGGCGGCGAGCATCGCTTCACTGCTAAACATCTCCACGGCTCCCTGCCGGCTGCCGAAGCCATGCCCGACCCCTTCGATTTGTACCTTTCGTCTCCAACACTTTTCGCAGGCGCCGTTTATTTCGGCAGCGGGGACGGAAATGTTTATTCCCTCGAGGCTGCTAGCGGAAAACTGAATTGGAAATTTCAAACTGGTGATGTGGTTCACGCCTCTCCGGCGGTCTCGGACGGGACTGTTTATATCGGCAGCTGGGACAGCTTTTTCTACGCGCTCGATGCCGCGACCGGCAAAGAGAAGTGGCGCTTCAAAACCGGCGAAGATCCCGACATGCATAATCAAGTGGGCATCCAATCTTCCGCGGCGGTATCCGACGGCCTGGTGTATTTCGGCTGTCGCGATTCCAATTTTTACGCGGTGGACGCCGCCACTGGCCAGAAAAAATGGTCCTTCAACAACAAGGGCTCCTGGGTGGTCAGCTCGCCTGCGGTATACGACGGCCGGGTATATTTCGGCACTTCTGACACGGAAATGTTTTATAGCTTTGACGCGAAAACCGGCGGGGAACCTCTGGTGGCTCTAAAATTCGCGTGGCTGCTTTTTTCTTCACCGGCCATCGCTGGAGACACGGCTTATTTTGGCAGTAACGACGGGACCTTCAACGCCGTGGATCTCAAGACCGGCAAAGTAGCGTGGACCTTCCAGACCGATTGGTCGCGGCAGAATCTGCGAGGCTTATCCAAACCGGACGGCACCGCCAATTATGAAGCGGTGTATACCGAGAATTTTTACGACAACATGGTCATCGGGGTTTACAAGCTTTTCGCTGCCGGAGCCATTCTTTCCTGACCGGTAGTCGCCGGTAATGCAGTTTATTTTGGCAGTACTGACGGCAACCTTTATGCTTTGAACTGATGGAAGTGTTTAGTCGACCATGCTGCGGCGGGAATGCTCGGGAAAGATATTCAGCCGAAGGTAATTGGATGCGGATTTTTTTCGGCCCGGGAGTAAAGACGCTATCAGCCGACAGGGCTAAAGCGGTTCACCACCAGGCAAGTGATGTCATCGTGTTGATCGGCGCGCCCGGTGAACTCGTCCAGCCTGTTCAGAACTGTCGCCAGCGTCACCGCTGCTCGTTCTTCGACCTGCCTCGATTTTAGCGCTGCTACCAGCCGCGACTCTCCAAATTGTTCTCCGCGCACACTGCGCGCTTCGGTAATTCCATCGGTGTAAATAACCAGCGCGTCGTACGGTTGCATAAAGGTTTCGCCAGCCGCGTACTTCTCCGTCAGCTCGATTCCCAGCGGCATGCTCTCGGACTGCAGTCGCTCAACATCACCATTTTCCCGAATTAATAACGGCGGGTTGTGTCCCGCGCATAAGTACGTCAGCTTGCCCGTCGCGGGATTCAGCTCCGCCAGAAATGCCGTGGTAAACCGTCTGCCGCTCAGGTTGTTTGCGCACACCAGTCTATTCAAATCCGTGACCAGCTCGGACAGCGAACTGCTGGACCCTGCCAGGGCTCGCAAACTGGCCTGGAAGTTGGCCATCATCATCGCCGCCGGTACGCTTTTGCCCGCCACGTCGGCCACCGCCAAGAGCAGTGGGCCATCGTTGGCCCGGCGAAATGCGTCGTAGTAATCGCCGCCCACCATATTCGCTGGACGCATCGCGAACGCCATATCCACGCCGGGAATCGTGGGAGCTACGCGGGGCACCAGCAAGCGCTGAATCTCGCGCGCGATCTCGATATCCCGCTTCATGGTGACGTGGTCGCCCAGCACCATCAGCAACAACAACAACAGGCCGCTGAAAGCCACCGCAAACTCCACTTGCGGGGTAATGACCAGAAATCCAAATCCGAACGTGGCCAGCAAGGCCACGATCAGCGTGGCCAGCAGAAACACTCGGCGCGCCGGGGACAGTTTCGCTAAAATCGCCACGAACAAGGCCGCAGCCATTCGAAACGGTTGCTTCCACGAGCGATCCGCCGGCAAACCGCGCAAATCGGCATCCTGGCGATACAGCAGCGTGCTGGCCTCCGCCTCGATCTTGAATTGCGACCAAAGCTCGTTCAGCTCCAGCCCGTCGGTAAGATGATGCCAGCCATCTTTGGCTTGCCACCGAGCGCGACGCCACTCCATCTGCGCCGTGTGGTACGTCTGGCGGACTTTTTTGCGCGCCGCGGTGGCACGCACCTTCAGCCCGCCCGGCCCATTCGTTGACTCCGTGGGACGAACCTCGTCGCGGTGTTCAGGCTCTGGAACTTGCGTGATTTGCTGGGTCAACTACACTTCTCCGTCGTGCTCAACCTGATGAGCACTGTTTAGATGCTACGCCCGTCCGACAGGTCCTATGAGGGCCATCGAATCGGCCTTGTCCAATGTTCCATTGCTGTTGAGCTTCAATCCCTGACAAACGGCGACCTCCACTTCGTGTCACCGGCATTGACGCTGGGTGGTCAGTTCTCGTACTTCAGTTGCTGGCCAGCCTTGCGTTTTCGGTGGCGGTCTGGATTTTATGATCTTATAAAATTATGAGAAAGATAACAGGTCAAAAAACTCCTGCCGGTGCCTGTTATCGAAGTTAGAAAGTCACAGTGCCACCGTAAGTTCCACCGGCACTGTCGCGGGAATGCGCGAACCCGCCAGTGGCGTCTGATCGACGACCGCGCCGTGGGGCCATTGTGGAGCCGTCACGTAATTTACCTTGCGGCGCAGATTCGCGGCATCCAAGCGGTGCTGCGCGTCGCTTTCATTGAGGCCCACCAGGTGGGGCATGACGTAGGCCTTATCGCGATCGCCTTGCGATACGAGGACGTCGACACGGGGGGTGGCCGCCCCGGTACCCGCTTTCGGATTCTGGATCACCACCGTGTCAGGCGGTTCATTGGGCAGCGTGATGTTCGATACTTCGCCAATTTGCAGCCCAGCCCGCAACATCTCGATGCGGGAAATCCGCAGCGTCGTTCCTTCCAATCGCGGAATTGTGAGTTGGCGTTGCCCCAGGCTCAGTACCACATGGGCCTGCTGGGACACCTTCATCAATAAGCCGGCCGTCGGCGTTTGTCGCACTACTACATTTGCGGCCTGTTCGCTATATACACGGTCGGCCACGCGCAGCACCAGTCCGCGAGAACCCAGCAGGGAACTCGCTTCACCCGCGCTTTTGCCCACCAGATTGGGCATCACCACTTCGCGTCCGTGAATTGCGATGCGCATGGCCGTGATGCCGCTCAAAAACGCCGCCGACGCCAGAATAAACACCAGCAGCGACATCCGCCCCAGCCATTCCAATCGTTCACGTAGCGTCATGAGCTATTCGAGAACTGCTTCGACCCAGAAACTGCTTCAAGCCAGAGATTGTTCAATAAATATTTACCGCTAGCGATCCGTGAAAGCCTTGGCCTTGCCGCCCGCGTTTGCTCCCGAAGCCGAGAGTGGTGGGGCAGGATATTCCGGCAATTTGTCTTTACTGGTGTCGGCACGCTTCACTTCCAACTCCCCGAATAGCAGTGATGGACTCACGATGGTCGTCGGCGCACCCATCGACCGATTGCTTACCAGCGGATCATTTCCCGCTGCGATAAGATCGCTACGCATCGCGCGCACATCCAGTTCACTGAACACCGCTCCGCGCACCAGCTCTTCGTGACCGTCCTTGGCATAAACGCGATAAAGCAGTCGCGGAGTGTTCCCCGGCCCCAGCGTATCCACCCGGTAGGCGTACGGCAGCCCCTGATCCTTCACGATCTGGATTGCGCGCGCCCGCAACGCTTCGGGCGTTTGAGGCTCGGAAGACTTCAGTATAAGCACACCAAGGCCCGCACTCGGAAACACTCCCGGCCCCGCTCGTCCGTGCCCGTTGGACTCCGGAAAATCGCGGATCGGCTGGCGGCCCAGCAGGTAATTTGTCAGCGTTCCATTGTCGATTACCGTAACCCGCTGGGCTTTCACTCCTTCGCTATCCACGTCGTAACTTCCTACCGTGGTCTTACTTGCAAATTCCTTCATTGTGGGATCGTCCACCACACTCAAGAAATCCGGCAGCACGCGAGTTTTGTAACTCGACGCAAACGAACCCGTAGTGCGATTCGGCTTCCCCAGTTGCGGCTTGCGTCCCACCACATTTTGTCCGATCAAGGAAGCCACCACGTCGTCGGCGGCATCTGGCGCGAACAATACCGGCCCGCGGTATTCCTCTTCCACAATCGGCGCATTCCGCAAGGCCACAACGGTATCCAGAGTTTTCCTGGCGTCCGCCAGAAGCGTCTCACGGCTTGGCAATTCTTCCGCTCGAGCCACCATGTAAGCCGGGTTGCGGGAAACCCGCATGCCGTCCGCTGCTTGGGCCGCGTTATTCAGTTGCAGGCTGTAGGTGGAGTGGCCGTCCCGTGTAACCGTCCCTTCCGAATTTACAAAGTATTCGTTGACGCCCGTAAACCGCGCGGAGGCCGTTGAAGTCTGCACGTCCGGATATTGCTTATATAAATCGGTGACTTCTTCGAGCGTCTTTTTCCAATCCTTCTCATCCAGCTTCAAAGCGGTTACCGGGCGCACGGCAATCACCACCGGCACCTTGGCAAAATCGTCCACCGGGCTGGGATCGGCACTGAACTGCTTCATCGCCGCTTGTTTTTCCGCGTACGCTTGACCGGCGCTCTTGTAGGCGTCGTCGGTTGCCGACCAGATCTGGTGCCGCAGCGCAATCGCATCGTTATCCAGCGGCAAAATATTTGTTTCGCCCACACCTTGCCCAAAATAACTATCTTGCTTGTAGTCGCCGATACGCACTACAACCCGCAAAATGCGCACATGCACGCGTTGGCTCTGCACCAGCGCTCCGAACGCCGCCTCTGCGCTGTAGTCGTCCACATCGTTTACCCGATACTCGATGTAGTACGGAGCCTGCACCTGATCCATCTTCAAATGCGTGTACGAGCGGGTCAGTTCCGTCAGCAACGCTTCCAGCAGCGCGTCACCCTTTGCCGCGGCGGTTGCTGCCGCCATCGCAGTCTCGTTGATCGCCCTGCTATCCGCGACCGCATTCGTATCCCCGCCGATGGGCGACGAACCCGCCGCGTTGCCATACACAGCTGAGCCCAAAAACAACACCGCGCCAAACAAGCTTGCACTCAGCCATACGCCAGCCTGCGCGGTTGTTCCGCAAGTGGCCCTCATGGCTTCGCTCCTGGCGCCGCGGGGGACGAAGTGTTCTGCGCCGCCACCGCTGGCGCGGCATCTTCAAATCCCGGTGGAGGCAAAATCGGCGGCCGCTCATGCGCGTGGGCTCGCTTTTGCACTTCCATCTCCGAAAAAATAATCGCCGGAGCCACCGCTGCTACCGGCACGCTTCCACTTTCTGCTCCGCAAATCCCGTTGAACACGTGCTCCTGGTCGCCGGTCGCGACAATGCGCGTCAACGCCGCCAGCGGAGTTCCAACAATATCCACGCCGCGCACCAGTTCATCGGGCCGACCGTCCACATACACCTTGTAAACAATCACCGGCAGCACCTGAAACGCCTGCGGCAATGAGCGGGTGGTCAACGTAAACCCGCCCTGAATATCGTCGAAATATAAACCGTAGGGCTTGCCCTGCTTCTTCACTTCATCGATCAATTTTTGCCGCATCTCTTTTTCCGGCACCGTCTGACTGGAGGTCACAATCAAATTTCCCTGACGCCCAGTAGGCATCAGCCCCGGTTGATTTCGTCCGTGGCCATTGGAAACGCCAAAATCCTTGATCGGCATGCGGGACATTAGAAAATTCTTCAGCACTCCATTTTGAATTACGTCCACGCGCTGCGCCGGTGTGCCTTCGTTATCGAAGTCATACGAGCCCGCCAGCTTCACGTCGCCCATTTGTTTCGTGGTTGGATCGTCGGTCACGCTCAGGAACTTCGGCAGCACTTCCTGTCCGACCATCTTCGTAAAGGTTTGTCCTTCTTCCTCGTCGCGCTGCCGGTGGCCTTCCAGTCGGTGGCCCAGCACCTCATGAAAGAACACCGCGGCCGCCCGGCCACTCAATAGCGATGGCCCGTCGTATGGCTCCGCCACAGGAGCGGCGCGCAAATCCTTCAGGTCCGCGGCCATTTTCTCGATCTTGGCGGCCAATTCCGCTTCTGCAGGCAGTCCCTTGGCGCTGGGGGCCTGGAAAGTCTCGACGCGCAGCAACTCCATCCCATCCGCGGCGCGTGTCTGTGCTTCCATGATCAATCGCGTTGAAGCGCTCGGCGTCACCACCGCGCTACCTTCGCTGGTGACCATCCGGGCATTCGAATTCTGCACCTGCAACATCACGCTTCCGAAGTACACCTCCGGATATTTTCGGAAAATTGCGGAAAGTCTCTTGATCTCGCCTTCCCAGGTTGCGCGATCCAGAGTGACGGGAACCTTGGCTTCTCCAATGTGCGTGGCGGAGGCCTCTTTTGAAAAGTCCGGAGACTTATCTTCTTCTTCCGCCCGCACCGCGGTGTTGGTCCGCACATTCATCAGCGAAGGCACCGCGCGCTTGTATTCCCGGTCGGTTAGCTCCCACAACACGCGCCCAATGGCGTCCTGGTCATCGGAAAGCGGCAAGGCTCCGGAGGTAACCCCGCTCGCGCGGCTCTGCCCGTGAGTGTTATCCAAAGCCGGGGAACCCACCCGCATCGTTACGTCCGCCTGCCGCCGCTTGGCCGCCGCGTCCGTCAGCAGGCTCCCGTACGCGCCCACCAGGACCACAAAATCCTGGTCGTACACGGTGTAGCTCAGGTAGTACGGAGCCTGGTCGGTCTTCCCTAGTTCCGTGCTGGCCCGTGAAAGTTCCGTCCGCATCACCTGCAGCACTGGATCGTTCGATTTCTTCGCGTCGACAACCGCTGAGGTGTTTGAAGCCGCGCCAGAATGCTCACCGCTGGGATTCGCTCCGCGACCGGCCTTTGCCGATTCTTCCGCTCCACTTGCCGCAAAAGTCCCCGGGGCCACCGCCAGTTGCGCGCAGACCACGCCACAGGCCGCCACGCGCAAAAATTCCGCTACCCAGACACTCGTACGTCCAGAGCTATTCGATGAACCGGAACTAAACATGAATGGTGTACTCCGATCGGCTTGAACGCTTCGAATCGTTATTCGCAATGAAACAGTGGAGAAGCCGAGTATGCCTCAGCACTAAGGCTGGCGCAATTTAACTGTGGCCAAAGTGTTCTTCCGCGGTAAGTCGTGCGCCATTTACAAACTCTTCCGCGGAGACCTCCGCACGTCCTTCCAGTTTGACGGTCAGAACTCTTAAAACGGTTGTGTCCCCGCAGGCCACTCGCAATTCGCCGCCCTCCCCTAACAACAGGGTCCCCGGCTCAGCCGAGGTATGTTCTTCGGGAAGCGGCTCGCCCCAAAGTTGGCAGGTCTTGTCTCGGAAGGTCGTGAAGGCCCCCGGCCAGGGATTGAATCCTCTCATGCGATTGTAGATTTCCCGGGCCCGCCTCCCCCAGTCGATGCGGCCATCCTGCTTCTTGAGCAATGGCGCGTAGGTTGCCAACGCATCGTTTTGCTTCTTGGTCGTCACTGCTCCGTCGGCTAGTCCCCGGAGGGTCTCCATCATTAGCACTGCACCCGCCTCAGACATCCGCTTGCTGAGCTCCGGTGCCTTCTCATCGGGCAGAATATCAGTCTCTTCTTGCAGCAGCATGTCCCCGGTATCCATGCCCGCATCGATACGCATGGTGGTCAACCCGGTTTTGGTTTCCCCGTTAGCGATAGCCCAATGAATTGGCGCTGCTCCGCGATACTTGGGCAGCAGGGAACCGTGCAGGTTAATCCACCCGCAGCGTGAGATCGGCAGCAGGCTGGCAGGGATGATTTGTCCATAAGCAATAATTACGAAGCACTCGGGCTTGAAGGATTGCAATACCTCGGCAGCGTCGGGAGCGCGTATCTTCAACGGCTGGCGCACCGGCACTCCGGCCGCCAGCGCCGCCTCCTTTACCGGTGAAAACGAAACTTCCTGCCCGCGTCCGCGGGGCCGGTCCGGCTGGGTGATTACCGCGACCACCTGATGCGCGGGATCGGCCAGTAGCGCTTTCAAGGTAGGCACAGCAAATGCCGGCGTGCCACAAAATACAATCCGCATGCGCTCCCGCTTCCGAAAAAAGCGAAGAATTCGGCTTCCATGTGACGCGAAAGCCTACTGTGAAGTTACGACAGCAGCGGGGTAGTTTGGCAGCTATTTGGCCGGAATAATCGCAATGAGTAAATATATCGTCGGTATTTAGCGGTGGGCTGCTGGATAGGACGATACGCGGGAATCAGCCTTCGATTCCGATTCAAAGGCTTGCTATCTGTTCTTTGGCCTCAATCAGTTCAGGCCTTCCGCTCTTGTCTGCTGCAGCGCACACTCTAATTAATTCAGAAAAATATTTTCGAACGGCCGCGCCATCCCCGCTGAGCTGAGCGGCATGTGCCGCTCCATATAATGCCCGGAATCGCCCCGGTTCCTTTTTTAGCGTCGCTTCAAACTGCTCCAATGCCTGCGCCGGGTCCTTCATCTGCAGCAACATCTCCCCCAGCAATTCGCGCGCGGGCGCCAGCGGTCCTGGGGTCACCGCGCTTTTCTCGATGCCGTCTTCCAATTCCGCTGCCAGTTTCATCTGCCGCAGCGCTTCTTCTTTCCTACCGGCCGCGAGTGCCGCCCAAGCCCCGACGGCTACCTCTTGGATTTTCACTTGCTGCGCCCAGTAAGTTTCGTTGGCTTTCATCAGGCGCTCTTTAAGCTGTCGCAGCGCTGTCGCAGATTCATTCGCCACCTCCGCTTGACCCATTCGGGCCGCTCCGAGCCCGCGCGCGAACCATGTCATCGCCTCCGTGTAGGGAAACGGTGTCTCTCGCGGCACGAGTGCCACGGCCTGCTTCCAGTCCTGACGCTCCAGCGCGTACCGCGCCGGCATTGCCGCCAGCGCGAAGTATCCCGCCGAGGGTCCGCCGGCGCCGGACAACACCGCCTTCGCATCAAATCGCGCTGCGATCTCCGCGAGGGAACTCACCATTCGCCCGGCTGCCTGGTCCTGGCCGGTTTGCAGATACGCATAAATCTGGTAATCGCTGGCGTGCAATTCTTCTGCGGTCTGTCCCTCGCGTCGCGCTGCCGCCGCTGCGGCGATGTTGCTTTCGATAGACTCCTGCCAATACCCCGTGCGCGTGAAGGTATGCGAGGGCATGTGCAAAGCGTGCGGTGCATCGGGAGCAATTTCCGAGTAGCGCCGCGCCGCCGCCAATCCTCGCCCCGCCAGCGCGGGCACGTCGTAGGTATGGATGATGTAGTGCGCGAGGCCCGGATGCGCCGGTTCCTCCGCGAACAATTTTTCCAAAATTGCTCCAGCCTGGAGCCGCCCGGCGTACGTCTTATCGGCGGGATCCTCCGAAGCGGCTATCGCCAGAGCGTAGAATATTTCGGCTTCGTGATCGTCCGGATATTTCGCCGCCACCGCTCCCATGGCGTCGCGGTAAGCCATTAAACGCGTTTGCTGCGGCACGCTCTCAAAGTTTTCATACAACTTGCCGACCGCTGCGATGTAGGCCTTTTCCCGCTGCGTTTTTACTGCCGTGTTGTTGCCTCGTTCGACATTCTCGCGCCCGGCCTGCAATTGCTTGCTGTCTTTAGCTCCCAGTGCGAAGGGATTGCTCCAATCGCTCAGCGCAATTCCCCAGTAAGCGATCCCGCAAGTCGGGTCCTGCTTCAGAGCTGAGTTGAACCCTTCTACTGCGCGGCTGAACTGAAAAGAATGCAGCAACGCAACGGCGTGGTTGAATTCCTTCTGGGCCCCCTCGTTGCAGGAAGTGGCAAAGTGCACCGTGCCCAGTTTGCCGCCATCCACAGCGTGCTGATGCTCCTGAGCTTGCCCGCCGGCCACTGCCGCCAAGAGCAACAGTATTCCCGCAATGATCTTCACCGTAGAAGCGGTGACAACATGCTTGGATAACTGAGGAGTTCCGCTCATTTCTTGTCCATCCACACCCGCCACGTGATCGGTCCCGCTGCTTTATCGCTTATTGGGTAGCCTGCCAACTTGAGCGCCAATTTAATCTGCCCGTGGTGATAGCCTTCGTGCCAGATCATGTGCTGCAGCAGCAGAATGGGATGATCGTAGTGCACGTCCATTTCCCGCCCAGCCTGCAATCTGCTTTTCACGGCATCGCGCACCACCTTGGCGCTATCGTTCAGCATTCCGGCGATGCGATGGGCGTCGCGCTCCACCGCCCACTCTTCCTTGGGCAGTGTACTGGCGCATTCTCGAGCATCTTCCTCGACAAACACGAGGCGCACATAGTGAATGTGCGTGAACATTTCCGCGACGGATGGGCTGCCCTGCATTGTCTTGGCCGCAAGCCCGCCTTCTGGCACAGCGTGCAGCAGATTTACGAGGATGGCGTTATTGCGGTCCCACGAATTCAGCAAGACTTCCAGCAAGCCATCGTCCGTAGCGTTGAGTGCTTGAGACATGTTCGTACCGCCTCGGTTAAAAGAACGCGCCGATCTGGCGGCCGTGGCCGCCGGGCAAATAATCGCAGCGAATTATATATGCTCATTTGGAATGACGCTGGGCGCGATGTAGCTCTCGGAATAGTTTTAGAGGCTATGGTTTGTAACCTAGAAAGACAATGTGGCGACCACCGCGGCCTCCTTCGCGAACACGCACCCGCTCCACACGGACACCGAATCCTGCGGACCGCAACCGCTGCTCAAATTTGGCGTCCGGTTTCGCCGCCCACAGCGCCAGCACGCCGTGCGCTTTGAGCGCGGTGTGAGCGGTGGCTATTCCGTGGTCGTTATAGAGCGCGTTGTTCCCCGAGGTCGTAAGACCGTCCGGTCCGTTGTCTACGTCCAATAAAATTGCATCGAATTCTCTGGCGCTTGCGTTGAGTGTGTCGGCGACGTCGCTAATTTCTATCCGCACGCGGTCGGCGCGCAGCGGGTATCCCGCCAAGGGTCCCAGCGGTCCGCGGTTCCACTCGAGTACCGCGCCTAGCAGTTCAGCGACTACCACGGTGGCGTCTGCTGGAAGAACATCGAGCGCGGCGCGGAGCGTGAACCCCATTCCCAGTCCGCCGACAAGTACGTGCGGCCGCTTTAGAGCCTTAGCGCGTTCGCATGCCAATGCGGCCAGCGTTTCCTCCGAGCCGTGCATCCGGCTGGACATAAGCACCGCGTCGCCCGCGAGGATCAAATAATCGTCGCCGCGACGCACCAGCTTCAGGACCGCGCCATCCGGCGCAGTCGCCTGCCCAAGTAACTCCGAAGGTTTCACCAGCTCAATTCTACTGATATCCGGTTGGACAAAGTGGGGCGTCCTGAGGGCTAAGGCGGAGTTCGGGTCGTTCGACTCGCTGCTATGACTGGCCGAAGAAGACAATTCGGGCATTGTTGGCCGCTAGACTCTTGGTTCGAACCGCGGCACCAGCGACGGTCACCGGGCTGACGGAACGTGGGGTTATCTAAAGTGGGAGTTCCAAGCTCAGACAAAACTTTGCGGATCAGGTTACCTTTGGCGCTACCACTCACCCAGTTTCCGCAACTTCTTGATCTTTCGCCGGATCAAATCCCGTTTCAGCATGCTCAGATGCTGGATAAATAAAATTCCGTTTAAATGATCGATCTCGTGGCAAAACGCCCGCGCCAGCAAGTCCTCGCCGCGGATCTCATATTCCTCGCCCTTGGCGTTCTGCGCTTTCACGGTCACAAATTGCGGACGCACTACGTACCCGCGAAATCCGGGAATCGATAAACAGCCTTCTTCCTCGCGTTTCTCACCTTCGGCGTGAATAATCTCCGGATTAATCAGCACAATCTTCGCTTCCGGATTTTTCCCCGCCGTCACATCCACCACCGTAATGCGAATATTCTTCCCGATCTGTGGCGCCGCCAAGCCCACGCCTTGCGCGGCGTACATCGAGGCAAACATATCCTCGGTCAACTCTTGCAGCTCGTCATCAAACTTTGTGATTGCCGCCGAAGGCTTTTCCAGGATCGGATCGCCATACTTCACAATGGAATAAATTTTGCGCGCAGGCCCGGGCGGAACTACCGGAGTGGTTCCCTCCGTGGTCTCCGTGAATGCTTCAGAACTCGTCAATTTGTCGGCCATAGTTATCGAAATTCCGCCGCGTCTCGGCGAGGGAGTCTCCTCCGAATTTTTGCAGAAAAGCGTCCGCTAGCACAAGGGCTACCATGGCCTCGCCGGCTACCCCGGCCGCCGGCACCACGCACCAGTCCGACCGCTCATAAGCCGCCTGCACCGGCTCCTTGGTCACCATGTTGGCCGTACCCAACGCCCGCCGCAAAGTAGAAATCGGCTTCAAGTATCCACGCACCACCACGTCTTGCCCGTTGGTAATTCCGCCTTCGACCCCGCCCGCCCGGTTCGACGAACGCAAAAACCGCCGCGCCTCCGCATCGTAAGAAATTTCATCCTGTACTTCGCTGCCGTACGCGGCCGCTCCGCTTACACCCGCCCCAATCTCCACGGCCTTGACCGCCTGAATACTCATCACTGCTTGCGCCAGCCGCCCGTCAAGCTTTTCATCCCACTGCGCGTGACTACCGAGACCCACCGGCACGTTGTGGGCTACCACTTCAAAAATCCCGCCCACCGTGTTTCCCGCTTTGAGCGCGGCGTCCACCTCGGTTTTCATTTTTTCCTGCAAAGCTTCATCAACGCACCGCAGCGGCGACTTCAAATCGGCACTAACCGCCGCTATTTCTTCCCAACTCGCCTCGCCCTCCATCGCGAAGTGTCCCACGCGTATTGTGTGACTCGCAATTTCCGTTCCCAATTCCCGCAGCAGCAATTTCGCGAATGCTCCCGCCGCCACTCGCGCTGCCGTTTCCCTTGCGGAAGCCCGCTCCAGCACATAGCGCGCGTCGTGAAAATTAAATTTCTGGGCCCCCGCCAGATCCGCGTGTCCCGGTCGCGGAGCGATCAGCCTCCGCTCCTTCCCCGCCGACTCCACGGACTCCTGGATCGGCAAACTCAGCTCCCAGTTGCTCCAATCGCGATTTTCAATCCGTAGCGCCACCGGCGCTCCGATGGTCTTTCCATGCCGCACTCCGGCAAAAATATCCGCGTGATCTTTCTCTATTTTTTGTCTGCCGCCACGCCCATACCCCAGCTGCCGGCGATGCAACTCGTGATTGATGAATGCCACATCCACCGGCAGCGCCGCCGGCAACCCCGAGACAAACGCCAGCAATGCCTGCCCGTGCGATTCTCCCGCGGTATAAAATTTCAGCATCCGCTCCGCATCTCTCCAGAAAGTCTAAAAGTGCTTGTCGTGATTAGCAAAGGAGTGTATCCGTCCAAGCTCCGAGCCGTCCAGTCGCCTCCGGAGCGCTACGAAATACGAAGTTCTTACGTAACTTTTGGGAGGCGGGCTTAGCTGGTGGTGGCCGACGGTGGGAACATCCGTTCGAATTCAGGCTCGCCGAGCAGCGGTGCCAGGTCCGGGTCACGACGCGCCCAGTTGGGATCCTTGAAACCCGCATCGTAAGCTTTACGCAAGGCATCCAGGGCTTCCGGCTTTTTCATCAGCAAACAAAAAACGCACGCCGCGTTGTACAGAATCGAAGCCTCATTAGCCCGCAAAGTCATGGCCATGGTGGTCTCCCGCATGGCATCTTCCAGACGATTCAACTCGGCGTAATAACCAGCCACCAGAATGCGTGCCCGCGCATCTTCCGGCACCTGCTTCAGGTGATTTTCGAATGCCGCCACCGCCCGCAGCTGGATGTTCTTCCGAACTTCCGGTTTGCCCAGCGCTCCCAGCGCATTCAGAATCGGCACATACACGTTGTAATCTTCGCCGCTCGCTTCCAGCGCCACCTCGGCGGTATCCGCCACCTCGCGATACCGACCCGCGGAAAACAGCGCGCGGCAAAGCAAATAATAAGCTCCCTCGCAGTCTTTCTTCCTTTCGACGGCTTGCTGCACCATGCGCACCGATTCAGCATGTAAATCTGTCGCATACAGCACCCACGCTTGGCTGACCTGCACCTCCGGTAAATCCCAGCGCAGCGCCACCGCTTTTCCCGAAGCGCTCCGCGCACGCTCCACCCAAACCTGGTCGCGGCTGTAATTGCAGTAGAACATGGCGCAGGCATTTGCGCAGGCTGCGTAGGCCAGCGCAAAGCTGGGATCGATGGCAACCGCGTTCTCGAACATCTGCAGGGCAAACTCCAGATCCTGGCGCGTTTGCCTTCGCGCGTAGCGCTTGCCCCGCAAATACAGATCGTAGGCCTGCAGGTTCTCGGTTGGTTTGATGGAGAGCGCTTCCAACTCTTGCGGCGACAGCGTCACTCGCAGCGCTTCGGCGATCTTGCGGGCGATCTCGTCCTGCACTTCGAAGACATCCTTCATTTCCCGGTCGTAGCGCTCGCTCCACAGCGGAAAATCCGTGCCGGTGTCCACCAGTTGGGTAGTGATTCTCAATCTGTTTCCGGCTCGGCGCAGCGTGCCCGTCAGCACATAAGCTGCTTTCAACTGCTGACCGATCTGGCCCGGTGTGACCTGCTTGTCGCGAAAGGCCAGCACCGTCGGGCGCGAATAAGTATTAATTCCCCGAATTTTCGACAGTTCCGTGATGATGTCTTCGGTAATTCCGTCGCGGAGGTACTCGTCTTCGGTCACCTTACTCAAGTTTTCGAAATAAAGTACCGCCACCGATTTCACGCTCGAGCCGGTCTTTGCTGTGCCGCTCTTGCTCTCGCTCAATCCCGCGGCACGTTTGCTTCCCGATTCCAGGTCCCGCTTTAGCCGCGTCAAATCGGTCTTCAGCTCCGTGGCTGACTGGCATCGCAGCGCGCGATCTTTCTCCAGCAATTTGGACAAGATGCGTCCTAACTCCGGAGGAACCGCCGAATTCTCCTCGGTCACCGGCACCGGGTCGCGATTCAGGATGGCGTCAAATATCAACGCCGAAGTATCGCCCTGGAACGGCATCTTTCCGCTAGCCATCTGGTACATCACCGTTCCCAGCGAAAATAAATCGGTGCGGGCGTCCACCAATTGTCCGCGGGCCTGTTCCGGCGACATGTACATGACCGTACCTACGGCCGCCCCCGGAGACGTCAGACCGCCGCCGACCATGGTTTCCAGGGTGGAAGCCGACGGTCCCGATTGCGAGAGCTCAACGGGCTCTATTTTGGCCAGCCCAAAATCCAGCACCTTCATTTGTCCGCGATCGCTGACGAACAGGTTCGCAGGCTTAATGTCCCGGTGCACAATGCCTTTCGCGTGCGCCGACTCCAGCGCATCCGCGATCTGAATGGCCATCGGCACCAATTTTTCCATGCTCAACGGCTGGTTCGTAATCATCTGCCCGAGGGTCTGCCCCTCCAGCAGTTCCATCACGATGAAGTGTTGCCCGCCGTCGTGTTCAATGGCGTGGATGGTGCAAATGTTGGGATGGTTCAGCGCCGAGGCTGCGCGCGCCTCACGCTGAAAGCGCTCGATCAGTTGACTGTCCTGCGCCATCGTTTCCGGCAGGAATTTTACCGCGACGCGGCGCCCCAAGCGCGTATCTTGGGCCTCGTACACCACGCCCATGCCCCCGCTTCCCAACGTTCGGGTGATTTCATAGTGCGAGATGGTCTGCCCTACACGGGAATCGGAGCTCGTCATGGTCGGGCGATACTATTCTGCGGCATGGTAGCCGGTCAAGCCACGGGCAGTTGCTTCCTCTCAAAGGAGCGGGAAACGAATATCAGTTGACCGGCCGCTGAAGTGTCGAGGGTTGGCGTCCGACTGAGCTAATCTGGCGACCGCGTTCACCCAGCCTTGGTTTCTCGCTGCAAAATGGTCGGAGCAGCGCGTTGCTCCGCCAAAGTTCTTCGGTTCCTGGTCCTTATGTGGTCCAATCCGAATCGGAGAATTCCTAAGGCGGCGAACAATGCTATCTAACAGGTCGATACCGCAAGCCACCGTGATTCCGGTTTTGGCGTATTCCGAAGTCAATCAGGCTGCCGCGTGGCTGTGCGATGCATTCGGCTTTACCGTGCGGCTGAGAATCGGTGACCATCGCGTGCAGTTGAACGTGGGAAACGGCGCGGTGATTCTAAGAGAACTGCGTCCGAACGAAATCGACGCCGTGCTGGGATTGGGATACTCGGTCACCGTTCGCGTCGAGGATGTGGATTCGCACTGTAAGCGGGCTCGTGATCATGGAGCTAAGATCACCCAGGAACCCGTCACTTATCCTTACGGGGAGCGTCAATACGACGCCGAGGATTTGGCCGGATATTCATGGAAGTTTTCGCAAACGGTGGCGGACGCGGATCCCCGCGATTGGGGCGGGATTGCGGAACAGCTATGACATCCGTTGGGTACCCCCCTGTCACAGAGTTGAACAGTCGATAAAATGTAACCGAACGACTCCCCCATTTTCAGCAGTGATCGGTCACCGCCGAAGTCTCGCTCGCACAGATGAAGACGAGCTGATTCCGTCAAGACCCCAGGAACAGTTCCGTTACACACAGTTCTGCTCCCTTGACGCCCATCATGCGCGCAGTTACGCTTTCTTCGCGACCGCTCGCAGTCACGTCATCGGCATAACAAAGGCACTCGTGGCAGGCACTCCACTTCAAGTCGGCACGGAAGCAACTCCTCCCAAGATTTCGGTCTTTGATGTCCTTACCGATTCGGCCAAAGGTTTCGTCAGCAACGTTCAGGACTATTCCGAACTTTCCTACCAGTCGCTGAAAAACGTCCTGACGGGCCCTCGCTATTTTCAGGACACCCTCGACCAAATGGATGACATCGGCGTCGGCTCGCTGCCCATTGTCCTGCTTTCGGGATTTTTCATTGGCGCCGTCATGGTTTTGCAGACAGGTTCGCAATTCACGCGTTTCGGCCAGGCGGCTCTCACCGGAGACGTGGTAGCTATCGCGCTGGTGCGCGAGCTTGGGCCTACCCTGACTGGAATTCTGGTGGCTGGCCGCTGCTCCTCGGGTATTGCTTCCGAACTTGGCTCCATGCTGGTCACCGAACAAGTCGACGCCATGCGCGCCATGGGCACAGACCCCAGCCGAAAGCTGGTTACGCCCCGCGTGATCGCCACCGTCTTGATGCTTCCGCTGCTCACCGCACTGAATGACTTCGTCGGTCTACTCGGCGGCTGCGTAGCCTCGGTGTTTTCGCTGCGTCTCGGCGCCGTCGAATTCTGGACCCGGGCCATCAAGGCGCTGGACTTCGCCGATCTAATGCAGGGCTTCACCAAGCCCATGGTTTACGGCTTCATTCTGGCGACCATAGGTTGCTACAAAGGTCTGACCGTTCGCGGCGGCACCCAGGGCGTCGGCCGCGCCACTACTCAAGCGGTAGTCGTGGCCTCCGTCCTGATCATTGCTGCTGACCTCTTCCTCACCAAGCTGGCTCTATACTTGGGCGATAAGCTTTTCTGACCGAGACGTTTTCACGCGTTCGTGACCGCTCGCCCATCGCTACAACTTCGCCTAACAATTGCCGCTATAATCGCACTCAACTTAAATGACCGCTTCCGCTTTCACGCCAGCCGCTCCCGATGTCGCCACCGCGCCCACGGTGGCTTTCGAAAATGTTTGTATGGGGTTTGGCGAAGGCGACGTGCTGCGCGGGGTTTCTTTCTCAGTGCCTAAACGGGAAACGCTGGTGCTGCTCGGTGAGACCGGCACGGGAAAAACGCTGACCTTAAAGCTCGCGGCCGGCTTGCTTCAACCGACGCGCGGCACCGTTACTGTTCTCGGACAGGACCTTTCCGGCATGAGCGAGAAGGAACTTTTGCACCTCCGCGAACGCATCGGCTTCGTTTTTCAAGAAGGCGCGCTGTTCGACTCCATGACTGTCGGCGAAAATGTTGCCTATCGCCTGCGCGAAGAGCACGCGAAGGAAGAAGAAATCGAGCCTCGCGTAAAGGAAGCCCTACAGTTCGTAGAACTCGAACACACCGCCGATCAGTTGCCATCCGAACTGTCTGGCGGGATGCGTAGGCGCGTTTCCATCGCTCGCGCACTGATCAACCGCCCCGACCTCGTGCTGTACGATTCTCCAACAGCCGGTCTCGATCCGGTCACTTCGCAAACCATCATCGCGCTCATCATGCGTTTGCGAGACGTCTACGGCGTCACTGCGCTCCTGGCCACTCACCGCTTGCAGGACGGATTCGCTCTCGCCAATTTTCGCTTCGACAAAAACACCAAAGAAGTGGTGCGCAATGATGCGGTTCAATCCCGGGCCTCAAGCACACCAGCGACCTCCGCGCCACGCACATCCACGCCAGGCGCGTCCGCTGCCGAAGACCTGCAACCCGCCGTCACGCGTTTTCTGGTCTACAAGGACGGGCGCATTTATTTCGAAGGCGATCCGCAGGAAATTGCTTCCACCAAAGATCCGTATCTGCGACGTTTCTTGGTTTGATTATGCTGTAGTCTTGTTGCCAGGCTCGGGAGGGGAGTGGCAATGGCCCAGAGGAAACAGCTCACTTGGACGGAGCTTCGCGTAGGCCTGTTCGTGCTGGTCGGCCTTTTTGTGCTGGCGGCGGGAATTTTCTACGTAACGGGAGCAGGAGCCTTGGGCCCGAAGTATCGCCTGCGCACGTTCCAGGCCGACGTTTCCGGTCTCGCCAACGGTGCCCCAGTTCGCGTAGACGGTGTTGATGTGGGAAACGTGGAGTCGATCAGCCTCGTCCCCCGCACCGCTGGCAAATCTCCCGGCAAAGCTAAGAACATTGCCATCGTCATGAAACTGGAACGTCGCTATCAACCCGACATCCTCACCGACTCCGCCGCCAGTCTCCAGACCGAAGGCCTTCTCGGAAATAAATATGTCAACATCTCCCGCGGCTTCACGGGTGTCCCGCTGACCGAAGGCCAGGAAGTTCCCGCTTCCGAAGTCAAAGAGATCCTCGGCAGCCTGCAGGCCCTATCCGATTCCATGCAGGAAATCATGAACGATGTGAAAGACGGCAAAGGGACCATCGGAAAGTTGCTCGTCGATCCGCAGGCCTACAACAATTTGAACGACACCCTTGCCAAAGCCAACACCCTGATCGGCAACGTGCAGGCTGGCCACGGGACGCTTGGCAAGCTCGTCGCTTCCAACGATCTTTATAACAAGGTGGACAAGAGCCTCGACAACGTCAACGGTTTGGTTAGCGATGTGCGCACCGGAAAAGGCACCATCGCCAAGCTCCTCAACGATCCCACGCTCTATGATGAAGCCAAGCAAGCCCTCAACAACGGCAACGCCGTTCTCGGCGATGTTCGCGCCGGAAAGGGCAGCATCGGCAAGCTCATGAACGACGACACCCTCTACAATAAACTTCGCGACACCAGCTCGAATCTTGCCCAGGCATCCAGCAAGCTGAACGAAAACACCACCACCGCCGGCAAGCTCTTTTCCGATCCTAAACTATATGACAACCTCGCTGGCCTTACCGGCGATCTGCGTTTGCTGATTGGCGAATTCCGCCAGAATCCGGGGAAGTTCCTGCGCATAAAAGTAAGTGTCTTCTAAGCGTTCGATGCCACTTCGGGAACTTGTAATGTCTTTGTAACAATCCGACAATAGTATCCACGGTGGCCGCGACTGGCCTCGAGTAGCCTCTCAAACTCATGGAAAATCAAGAAGTTCTACCCAAGCAGCCGCGTCCCGAAGCTGGCAAATCGACGCTCCCGCAACCGGGACGCCCCGTCCCCAGCCGGGCCTACCCCGGCGCACTCATCGTTGTAGAAGGCACCGACGGTTCCGGTAAAAGCACTCAACTTTATTTGCTCAAACGCTGGTTGGAAATTGGCGGCTATCGCCTGCACTTCACCGAATGGAATTCTTCTCCGCTGGTAAAGTCCGCCACGCGCCGCGGCAAGCAGCGCCGCCTCTTAACCCCCACCACCTTTTCTCTTTTGCACGCCGCGGACTTTGCCGACCGCTGCGAACGCCAGATTATGCCCTTGCTGCAGGGCGATTATCTGGTTCTGGCCGACCGCTATATTTACACCGCCTTTGCACGCGACGCGGCACGCGGCTGCCCGGCTCGCTGGCTGCGCAATCTCTATCGGTTCGCCCCGGTACCCGACATCACCTTTTACTTTCGCACCCCCCTCGATGTGGCTGTCCATCGCATCCTGAGCGGCCGTCCAAAATTAAAGTATTACGAAGCCGGCATGGATCTGGGCATGTCTTACGATCGCGCTGAAAGCTTTAAACTTTTCCAGGCCCGCATCCTGGAGGAATACGACAAAATGGTGGACACCGATAATTTCGTGGTTCTCGATGGCACCATTCCCGTCAATAAGCTCCAAAAGCAGATGCGCGACATCGTGGCTTCCAAAATCGATCTCAAGCGCTTTGCACCACGTGTTCAGGAAGCGGAGTAAGCATGCCCAATCAGGAAAAAGATCTCGACAAGCACGCGGATAAACATTCGGAAAAAAATCCTGACAAGCACGACGACAAAGATGTCGAGCGCGATAGAGAAAAATTACGCGACAAGGAACGGGACAAAGTCACCGCCTCCAACGCGGTTACCGACACCCTGCCCGGACACCCTGCCCCTCCACTGCCCGGACCCGCGGGCAAATCCGCTGCCGAAGGCGAAGATGAAGCCTCCCATTATTTTTTTGGCGAGCCCCTCGTCGGTTTCGATCCCGCGGAAATCACCGGAACACTCGTAGTCATCGAAGGCATGGACGGCTCGGGCCGCTCCACACAGATCACTTTGCTTCAGGAATGGCTGGAGTCCGAAGGCTTCGCCGTTCAGACCAGCGGGCCTGCGCCGCTCCAACCTGGTGGGCAGCGACATCGATCAACTCCTCGCCAAAAACGCCGTCACCCGCTTGACGCTGGCACTCATGTACGCCACCGATTTCTTTGACCAGGTCGAACACCGCATCCTCCCGGCTTTGCGCTCCGGAACCGTAGTCCTCGCCGACCGTTTCATCTTCACCTTGATCGCCCGTGGCGTAGTTCGCGGCATCAACCGGGATTATATGAGCGGTCTTTACGCCATGGCCCTCCGTCCCCATCTTACTTTCTGGCTCAACGTCCGCCCCGAAACCGCTTTCGGCCGCGAGTTCAAAAAGTCCCAGGCCATCAGCTACTGGGAAGCCGGCCGCGACATGTCGCTTTCGCACGATCTTTACTGGTCCTTCATTCGCTACCAGACCATGATCAAACGCGAATTTGAAGTCATGGCCAAGCGCCACAATTTTATCGAGCTGGACGGCGAAGCCAGCGTGGCCGCGGTAAACCGCTAACTGCGCCAGCGAATTGGCGAACAGCTCGGCATCCGCGCCACCAAGTACGCTCCTTCTTCAGCCCTCGCGCACCTTTGGCGCTAACCCGCTGAATGCTTATTAAATGAATGTCTGATCCGGTTCACATCGCGGCGATCGACGCTGGCTCCAACGCCGTCCGTCTGGCTGTTGCCCGCGCCTACTCCGCTCTCGACATTGAGCCGCTGTACGACGAGCGCTACCCACTCCGTCTGGGCGAAGGTGTCTTTCTCAATCACCGCTTCAGCGAAAAACTTTTTAAAAAGGGCATCAAAGCTTTCTGCGACTTCAAAGAAACCATGGACGGCTATGGCGTCACCAAATACCGCGCCGTGGCTACCAGCGCTTCGCGCGAAGCCCACAATCGCGAAGCGTTCATTCGCAGAATCAAGCAAAAGTCCGGCATCGCTCTGCAGGTCATAAGCGCCACGGAAGAATCGCGCCTCGGGAGGGAAGCCGTGCTCGCCGCGCTTGGACCAGAAGCCCCGCCCCGCTGCATCATCGATCTCGGGGGCGGGAGCCTTGAGCTCAGCATCTTGCGTGATCGCGCCGTCGAACAAAGCGCGCATCTGGGCGTCGGAACCGTACGCCTGATGACCACCCTGAAAATTCCTGGCGTCATCTCTCCGTCACAAGCCGAACAAGTTCGCAAATATGTTCGCGCGCTTCTCGAATCGAAATTGCCGTCGCGGCCCAATCTTGGAGAACAAATCGCCGTTGCTTTGGGAGGCAACGCGGAAACTCTCGCCTCCATCGCGCCCGGCCCCCGCGAGCACGGCCTGCCCACCCTGCAACTCTCGCTATTGCGCGATCGCCTGCCGGACATCCTCAAACGCGATGTGCGCCAGCGCATGAAGGCCTATGCTGTGCGTCGCGACCGTGCGGACGTCATGGGGATCGCCGCCATCACGCTTCTGACTCTCGGCCGCTATCTGAACGTGCGCTGCATGACCATTCCCGCCGTCGGCATTCGCGAAGGCATCCTGCAGGAAATCGCCAAAGACGCGTTCTCTCGCAAAGAGCCGCATCGTTACAACGCCGCCGCCCGCCAGATCATCGCCAGCACCAGAAGTTTCGCGCGGCGCCTCGAATACGATCAGGCCCACGCCGAACATGTGCGGGAACTCAGCATTCTGCTCTTCGACCGGTTGCAACCGGTGCATCATCTCCCGGCTCAATGCCGCGTGCTTCTGGAAGCTGGAGCGCTCCTCCATGACATAGGCCACACCGTCAGCCATCACGGGCATCACAAACACGGTGAATATCTGGCCTTGTACGGCGACATTCCCGGACTTGCTGGCCGTGATCGCGCCGTGGTTGCGTCTCTCGTGCGTTACCACAACCGTAAGTCCGAGCCCGCCAGTCATCACGTCGCTTACGCCACGCTTTCCAACCTCGATAAGCGCATGGTTCGTCGCCTGGCCTCCATTATCCGCATCGCCGAGGGCCTCGATCACTCGCATCGCCAGCGCGTAACCAATATCCACGCCTCTTTCCAGCGCGGTTCCGTCGGTTTGCAGGTAAAAGCTCGCGGCGACGCAGCTGAAGATCTCCGCGACGCCGTACGCAGCGCCGGTCTCTTTGAAAAAGAGTTTCATGTCCGCCTCTATTTCCGCCAAATCGATGAATGAGTTACTCATTCGCGTGCACACCACGCGGAAGCTCACCCCGATCCTCACCAATCATCCGTAAGATCGGTATAGCTGCACATTTTGAGGAGTCCTCGAATGGATTTGTACATCGTTCGCCACGGAATCGCCATCGATCGCGACGATCCCAAGTGCCCGCCCGATCCCGAACGGTACCTCACGGAAGGGGGCGTGGAAAAAACCAAGCAGGTTGCTAAGGGCGTAGCCGCCCTGGGCGTAACGGCCGACTTATTTCTTTCCAGCCCCTACGTGCGTGCCGTGCAGACCGCCGAGATTTTTGCCGCTGCCTTGGAGTATTCCAAACAAAAAATCCGCAAGAGCGACTTGCTCCTGCCCGGCGCCGAACCTTCCATGCTTTTCCGGGAACTCGCCCGGGATAAACAATCGTCCTCTGTTTTCATCTTTGGGCATGGTCCGCAACTTGACGAAATCATCGCGGCCGCCTTTGGCGGGAAACACGCCTTCACTTCGCTTAAGAAATCCGGCGTTGCCGCTTTAGAGCTGAAACGCCTCACACCGCCCAGCGCCGAACTGCTCTGGCTGGCGACGCCACGCCTGCTGCGCCGCGCTGCCAAATAATTTTTTATTTGGGATATAAATCAGTCCAGGATTCGGGCAGCTTTTAGAAATTAATCGGAAGCGGCTGCCACGGCATACAAAATCTGCGGTCCGGCCATCTCCGGCTCCGCCATCTTCACAATCTTTTCCGCCGTACGCACTACCAGGGGCATCCCCAGCACGGTCTCCAGCAGATGTTTCCCGGCCGCCAATCGCGCGGCAATCTCCAGACTATCCTGCAAATTCGGTACCACCAGGCTGATTGCCTCAGCCGCGATCTCCATCCGGATTCCCGTCGGAGAATCCACTCCCGACTGGTACAGCACTCTGCCCAGCCGAATCACACCCGCAATCGCTCGAATCTTTTCTTGTTCCATTGCAGTCAGCTTCGCGAATTTATGATCTTCCGCAGCCGGTTCCGCGCCCCGATGAAACGTCACCGCCCACGCCACAATTTGCCAGTCCTCTCGGGTCCATCGTGGAGGCACATTCATCTCCGCCAGAAATTTTCGCGCCGCCCGCCGTGGATGCTTCTGCTTGCGTCCCACCGCGTGCAGCAATCCAGCCGCTCGCAGATTCCTGCGCATGTTGGCATCTTCAAAGATGGGCGCCGCTTTCGTGCGGCGCATCAAATCGAAAATCCGCAGCGAAATTCGCGCTACCCGCGCCGCCTTCCGCGGACGTGCCTGCGCCGCCCTTGACGTCGCCTGCAACCTTGCAAAGGACGCCGCTTCCAGCCGCTCCCCGTGGGGCAATGCATGTCGCCATTTGGCAAACACGCTGGTCTTGCCCAGCGTCAACTGCCGGTAGGTTTGCACCCGCTTCTCGCGCTCGCTTTCTATGCTTTCTTTCCAGTTCTTGCGTTCCGGCCCGGCCACCCCGGAATCCGCTTTGACTCTCTCCTCAAGCACATCCAGATCGTGTATGTCGCCTAACAAGTCCTGCAACCGCTTTAAATTTTCGCTCCACGCCGCATGATGCACCGGCAGCAAGCTTTCTACCGTGTAGCGCAGCTTCTTCAGCCCAACGCGCAATTCATGCCATGCTCTCGGTTTAGTGCCCCGTAGCGCATGCGCATGCAATTGTTTGATCTCTTCAAATCGTTCCCAGGCCAAGCATTCCGCGGCCAGGCCGCCCAACGGCAGGAACCGCACCCGCTGCCGCAAATGTCTTTGCAGTTGCTTCCAGCCCTTCTCGTCGAATTTCCCAGCCACGCGCAACACTTCCGCGCGCAACTCCGGCTCTTCCTTCTCAAACAGGCCGTGCATCCGCACCCGCACCGCATCGCTCGCAGGTGTCAGCTTCTTTAGCCAATCTTCCATTACATGCGCGTCCCGCAACGCTCCCAGGGCCCGAAAAAGCTTCTTTGCCTTTTTTCGTAGTTCCACCCACGCTTTATCCGGATCGACCTCCTCGAAAACCAGGGCCACCGACCGGCATCGCCGGATGGCTACCCGCAGGTCGTGCACGTTATCTACGTCGGGGGCTGACCGAACCTTTTCCAGTTCATCCCGCACTTTGTCCATTGAATCGCTGAGCTCCCGGTGCTCGACTCGAGCTTTGGACCCTGCGGAGTTGTCGTTGGGGGACGCTCCGGATGCGGGAAGGGGACTTGCACTTGCCATGACGCGTTAAACCTCGATGAAAATTCAGTGAATGCGCTGAGACTAATGCCAAAACAAGCTATAGCGTAGCCCTTCGTTGCAACCCCGTCCAGTCGAGCGCCTGCGGCCACAATTCCGGCAGCATTCGTACCAAAATGGCACCCATAATCACTGTAAATCCGCTGGCGATCAGGAATACCCGCGATGGGTCAGGGTGCCCCAGCCTCAACATTGCAAATTGCGCTACCGGCTGTAGCGCCACCCCAATAAACGACAACAAATTGGCTACCGCTATCGTCCGCCCTCTTTCCGCCGCTGCCGGGCGCCGCTGAATCAGGGCATTGATCGGCACCACAAAGAACCCGCCCGCGAAGCCCAATCCGATCAAGCAGCCCAGCACCGTATTGAAACCGATGCCTGACCAAGACAGCAACGCCGCCATCACTAGAATTCCCGCCAGCCCTGGCAGCACCATGCCCATCTGTATTTTCTTCCCGGACACGAACCCCGCCGCCAGGCTTCCCAGACCAATCCCCATGCTGAGCCCTGCTAACAAATAGCTGCTCTGCGTTTCCTCCAGATGCAGCACATCCGCGCCATACAGAACAATATTCAGCAGCAGCAGGGACCCCAAAAACCAGAAAAACGTGTTCGCTACTACGGCTGTCAGCAACGCTCGATCACTTCGCAGGCGCCGCAGTTCGGCGAAGAACTCCCGCGCCACATTCCAATCGAACTTCCTACCCGGATCAGCCGCCGGTACCCGCGAGATTCCCAGGCTCGTCAACAAGCCCACCGCCGCCAAGGCCAGAAAGATCAACCCCGACCAGATTTGCCTCCCGCGAAAAACGTGCGCGAAAAAGCCGCCCGCCAACGCCGCCACAATTGCTGCGAGCAAAGTCCCAAACTCAATGATTCCGTTTCCCCAACTCAGTTTCGCCTCCGGCAAAAGTTCCGGCAGCAACCCATACTTCGTCGGTCCAAAAATCGCGCCAATTCCGCTTAGGAGAAAAAGCGCCAGCGCCGCCCATCCGATGCGCCCTTGCGCCAACGCCCACGCAGCCAACGCCATCACCGCCACTTGCCCAATCACCGTGCCAATCGTCACGCTTCGCTTGCTGTACTTATCCGCTAAATATCCGCCCGGAATCGAAAACAGCAGGAAGGGAACTGAGAACAGCAGCGGCACGATCAGCACAAACCACAGATCCCGTTCTTCCTTGCTGACGGCAGTCTCCAGCACCAGGTAGCTCACCAGCCACTTCAACGTGTTGTCGCTGAACACTCCCTGAAATTGCGTGGCAATCAGGGCCCAGAAACCCCATAACCGCGGAGCGCCTGGGGCTTCCTTCGAAACTGCACTCGCGCCGCCACCCAACGCCTGTGCTCGACTGCCCCGAGCCGATATGCCCATGAGCCGCGAAGTCTAGTCGCGCTCATCTGTCGCAGCAAGCCCCAACTCAAAACTTTAATCTTCCCTGCGAATTTGCACAGCAATTGCCCTCCGAAAACTTTTCCGGCACGTCTCGCACTACAGCGCGAAATCCTCAATTACACGCTATAATTATCCAGCGATGCTCTACGTAGATAATGTCTCCATGCGCTTCGGTCCACGCATCCTCTTCGAGGACGTGACCGCTACTTTCCTCGATGGCCGCCGTTACGCCATCAGCGGCCCCAACGGCGCCGGCAAATCCACCTTAATGAAGATCCTTACCGGTGAACTTGACCCCACCAAGGGCTCCGTCACTCGCCCCAAGAAGCTCGGAATCCTTGCGCCAGGATCAGTTTGCCTTCGATGAATTTCGCGTCATCGACACCGTCATCATGGGCAACGCGCCCGCTCTGGAAGGCGCTGCAAGAGCGCGACGCGCTTTATGCAAAACCTCACGAGCAGCTCACCGACGAGGACGGCATGCGCCTTGGCGAGCTTGAAGGAATCATCGGCGAAGAAGGCGGCTACACTGCTGAGTCCGACGCCGGTGCGCTGCTCGACGGGCTCGGCATCGAGAGCGATCTTCACGAACGCAAAATGGGCGAACTTCAGGGCGGCCAGAAAGTTCGCGTGCTCCTCGCGCAAGCGCTCTTCGGCAGTCCACCGCGCTGCTGCTCGACGAGCCGACCAACAACCTCGATCTCGATTCGGTCCATTGGCTCCAGAAATATCTTCAACGAGTACGAAGGCGTGCTGATCGTCATCTCGCACGATCGCCATTTCCTGAATACCGTCTGCACGCACACCGCTGATATCGACTACGAAACCGTCATCATGTACATCGGCGGTTACGACGACATGGTGCTGGCCAAAACGCAAATTCGCTCGCGCATCGAAACGGAAAACGCCCAGCGCGAGAAAAAAATCGCGCAGTTAAATGACTTTATCGCCCGCTTTTCCGCTGGTACGCGTTCCGCGCAAGCCACTTCGCGTAAGAAAGAAGTCGAGCGCTTGCAGACGACCGAGCTCGCCCGTTCCAACATTCAGCGCCCGTACATCCGCTTCGACATGAAGCGAGATTCGGGCCGCCATCCGCTCGAAATCAAGAGCATCGCGAAAGTCCTACGATGATTTGAAAGTCATTCCGCGCTTTCACCGCCAGCATTACGCGCGGCGAAAAGATCGCTTTGATGGGCCGCAACGGAACCGGCAAAACGACGTTGCTCAAGTCCTTGTTCGCACGCGCCGGCGAATTCATCGACGAAGCCGACAAAGAGTTCCCGATCAATGGCGGCAGGTCAAATGGGGCCACGAAGTTTCCGTCGGCTATTTTGCTCAGGATCACGCCGAATCGGTGGTCACGAGAACACACCGCCGATCGATTGGCTTTGGCAGTTCGATCCCAGGCGTCTCAGCAAGAATTTCGCGGTTTGATGGGTCAGATGCTGTTCAGCGGCGACGACGCGATGAAGCCCACGCGAGCCCTATCGCGGCGGCGAAACGGCGCGCCTGATTTTCTGCCGCTTGATGCTTCAGAAACCAAATTTCCTGGTCCTCGACGAGCCCACCAACCACCTCGATCTCGAATCGATCAACGCCCTCAACATCGCGCTCCAGCGTTACGACGGCACGGTGCTGCTGGTAACCCACGACCAAGACGTCATCGATGAAGTCGCCACCCGCATCTGGCATTTCAACAGCGGCAAAATCGAAGACTTCAAGGGCCCCTACGCCGACTACCTCACCATGTCCCGCGAAAAGGCCTCTTAGCTTTTAGAGTTTCGCCCACTGCAAAAAATCGGACGCCGCGTTCTCATTCTTGCGGGGAATTTTCGTTTTCAATTCTGTTCCGATTAGCATTTAGACGGCTTAGGATTCGTCAGGCCGATGACTTGCGTTGTCCAATCTCGACCTTCGCAACTAATGTCCCCCACCACCGCCCCCAATCTCCCGCACAATCGCCCCCACAAATCCCTTCGCATCCCCAAATAGCATCAACGTTTTGTCGAAGTAGTAGAGCGGATTATCGATTCCCGCAAATCCCGCGCTCATTCCGCGCTTGATCACCATCACCGTCCGCGCTTTGTCCACGTCCAGAATCGGCATGCCATAAATCGGGCTGCTGGCGTCCGTGCGCGCCGCGGGGTTGGTCACGTCATTGGCTCCAATCACCAGCGCCACGTCAGTCTGCGCGAAGTCGCCGTTCGCGTCGTCCATTTCCAGCAGTTTGTCATACGGAATATCCGCTTCCGCCAGCAGCACATTCATGTGCCCCGGCATGCGCCCCGCCACCGGATGAATCCCGAATCGCACATCCACGCCGCGTTTGGTCAACGCATCGTAAAGCTCGCGCACTTTATGTTGCGCCTGCGATACCGCCATCCCGTATCCCGGAACGATCACCACTTTATTGGCCGCCGCCAGAATCCCCGCTGCTTCTTCCGCGCTGGCGCTCTCACTGGCCGCGCTTCCACGCCGCCCGCCACGCTCGCCTGCTCTTGCCCGAACGCCCCAAACAAAACGTTCGAAAACGACCGGTTCATCGCCTTCGACATATTCACCGACAAGAATAAATCCCGAAGCGCCATCCAGCGCGCCCGCAATAATCAGTAATTTGTTGTCCAGCACAAAGCCCATCGCCGCCGCCGACAATC
Source organism: uncultured Acidobacteriota bacterium (assembly GCA_963732705.1). GTDB lineage: Bacteria > Acidobacteriota > Terriglobia > Acidiferrales > UBA7541 > Acidiferrum. Next base: position 331,396 of record CAVTAN010000006.1, read on the forward strand.
CCGCGTAAGAATTCAAAAGCGAAATCACCGTCGGCATATCCGCGCCGCCGATAGGAATAATCATCAGCACCCCAAATATCAGCGGCAGCACCACGATCAGCGGATACAGGTAAACGTCCGTTCCGGATGCACAATCAAAACCACCGCCACGATTACCGCGACGGCTAGCACCGCCAGGTTTACAAAGTTCTGTCCCTTATAAGTAATCGGCCGCTGCGGCAGAAGTTCCTGCAATTTTCCCGCGGCCATCAAGCTGCCCGTGAACGTCAGCGAGCCCAGAATCACTTCCATCCCCAACACCGCCATCATGAACGGCGGCACCGATGGTGCTCGTAAATAAAACTCCGCCGTGCCTACCAGCGTCACGCACAACGCCCCGAACGCATGGCTCAACGCCGTTCGCTGCGGCACCGCGGTCATCGCCACTTTGCCCAGCGGCACGCCGATGATCGACCCTAGCACCAGCGCAGCCGCCACCCACTTGTAATCCATGCCGTGGTGCAGCAGCGTGCCCACAATCGCCAGCAGCATCCCCAACTCGCCGGCCAACACGCCGCGCCGCGCCGTGGCCGGAGAACTCATCCACTTCAGCGACAATATGAAGAGTGCCGATGCAATCAGGTAGGTGACTTCCATCACTTGCAGCGCGAGCGCTTCGCTCATCATGATTTTTTCGGCCCGCTAAGCTTGAACATCTTCAACATGCGGTCGGTGATCACGAATCCGCCCACGATGTTGCTGGTGGCCGCCACGATCGCTATCGTTCCCAGCACTGTGGAAAATGTCGTTTTGTGTTCGCCCGCCAGAATAATCGCTCCCACCACCGCAATCGCGTCCAGCGCATTCGTCAGCGACATCAGCGGGGTGTGCAGCAGTGGCGACACTCGCCGTATCACTTCAAATCCAATGAAGCCGGCCAGCATAAATACATACAGGCTGGTAAGCAGATCCAGTTTCATCCTTTGCTCCCTTCCGTCGCCGCTGGTGCGGCGCTCGCCGGTTCCGGCAACGCCGGCAGGGCATACAGCTCCCGCAATCTCTTGTTCACAATTTCGCCGCCGTCCGTCAGCCAGGTATCGCGAATAATTTCATCCTGTCGCATCCAACCTCAGTTTCCCGTCCTTCACCAGGTGCAGCAAAAACGTCGTTACATTTTTCGCGTACATCTGGCTGGCGTGATACGGCACCGTACTCGCTAGATTAAACAATCCCACAATCGTCACGTCGTGTTGAATCGCGATTTCTCCCGGAACGGTCAGCTCGCAATTTCCGCCGCGCTCCGCCGCCAGGTCCACGATCACCGAGCCCGGCGCCATCTTCTGCACCATCTCCCCGGTCACTAGGATTGGCGATTTCTTTCCCGGAATCACCGCAGTGGTGATGACCACGTCGCTTTCGGAAACCACCTTGCCCAACAGCTCCCGCTGCTTGCGATAAAAATCCTCGCCCTGTTCGCGTGCGTAGCCGCCGGCGTCCTGCGCATCCTTAGCCTCGATCGGCAATTCCACAAAGCGCCCGCCCAGGCTCATCACTTGCTCTTTCGCCACTGGCCGCATGTCATAGGCTGAGGTCACCGCGCCCAGGCGCCGCGAAGTCGCAATGGCTTGCAGTCCCGCCACTCCCGCGCCAATCACAAAAATTCTCGCCGGCGTAATCGTTCCCGCTGCGGTCGACATCATCGGAAACAGCCGCGGCAACATGTCCGCCGCCAGCAAAACCGCTTTATAGCCGCTCACCGTCGCCATCGACGAAAGCACATCCATGCTTTGCGCGCGCGTAATCCGCGGCATCAATTCCATCGAGAACGCCCGCGCACCGGTCGCCGCGATCTCCCGAACGCTTTCCGCCGAGCCTAGCGGCCGCAAAAATCCAATCAACGCCTGGTCCCGCCGTAGCAAAGGCACATCTTCAGCGCCCGTTCGATCATTCGCGCCGTAACCCAGCACCTGCACAATCACATCCGCAGTGCGAAATACTTCCGCACGCTCCCCGACAATTTTCGCGCCCTTGGCGACAAACTCCGCGTCCGGATATCCCGCGTTCGCGCCGCTCCCCGCTTCCACCACCACTTCCAGTCCCGCCTTGGTCAAACTGGCTATCACTCCCGGCACCAGCGCCACGCGCCGCTCCCCCGGATAAATTTCGCGCGGCACACCGACAATCATCGAATAGCCCCCTGTCCTGAGCACTTCATGTGGGGAATGAGCATTTTGTAGGTTAGGAAATATACCGCAGCGTGGTCTCGATCAATTCAGCGGTTCCTTTATAGGGGTCGCCCGGGCTGTCAAACTCCATCGAGCAATAGCCTTCATATTTCGCATCCTGCAAAATTCCAAATGCTTTTGCCATGTCCACGCGAAACGCCCGACCTTTTTCATCCACTTCCAGGGCCTTCACATGACAAATGTTGTACGCGTGCGCAAACATTTTCTGGAGGCCTTCGTAAGCACGTTCCTCGCGCCCGGTTACCAGGCTGTTCGCGAAATCCGGCAACGCATGCAGCGACGGGTGATTCACCAGCTCGATCACCTGCACCACAAAAAAGGGATCCTCGCTAACCGGATTGTCGTTCTCCATATTCACCAGAATATTTTTCCCCGCCGCGTACTCTACCACTTCCTTGAAAGTGTCGGCCGCGCGCCGCGCATTCGGCTCGGAATCCTTGGCCTGCGCCATACTCGTTCGAATACTTGGCGACCCCACCGCTACCGCCGCATCTACCCACCGTTTGCTGAACTCCACCGACCGTTGCCGCTCCGCTTTATCGGCGGCGTACGGGCTATGCTCTCCATCCACGGCGATGTTGACGATCATCCCCCGCGCTTTTTCCACCGCCGCTCGAATCTCACCAAGATAGCGCGGCTCCAGCGAAGCGAAATGCTCGCTCCAAGGCTCAATTTTGCGAACCTGAAACTTTTCGCTCACGTGCGCCGCAAAATCCTTCAACGCCATCTTCTCGTTTGCCGCCGCTCTCGCGTCCTCCCGGCCGGCAATAAAGTCTCTGAAGGGATAGCTGGCCACGGCGATCCGCTCGCGCGCCTCCGTGGGAAACGCAACGCCGGAAAGCAAAGTTGCGCCCCATGCCGTGCGCAACGGCGGCAAAAACATTACGCTCGCGGCCGTGGCCGCTGACTGCGTCAGAAATCGTCTGCGCGTGAAGTCCGTCAAAGTCGCGCCAGTCTAGCAGATTCACATCTGCATCGCCACGCAATCGCGCTTATACCAGCTGCGGTAATCAGCTAATGCTGGATTTTCCAGGAGAGGTTTGGGCGCGTCGGAGTAAAGATGACGCCGCCCTTAAAAAAATCAAATCGTTGGAAGAGAATTGTGTCCGGCACTCCAGGCAAGCCGAACTGCTTCAGTTAATGCAGCGAAACCTGCGAGAATCCCAGTCCCGCCAGCATGCCCGAAACCGTGCTGCGCGCGTTCTGGTCTGCGTTCTTCAAGATTCCATCTACAATCGCGGCTTGTTGCAATTCCCGTTCCGCCTCCTGCCGCACTTCGCTTTCCAAATTCGGATCCGGCGAGGAGAATAATCCGGTGTCTCGCGAATAAACCCGGCTCTTGGCGTTATCAATACGAGTGCTGAACACTTCGGCAGGCGGCAGATGCAGTGAAATGTTTCGCCCATCTATCGTAACGTCGCTCGGCTGCATGTTCCCCAGGTTCACGCCAGCGACTACTTCGCCGTGTACCACCAGCAGTATCCGATCGCCGGCGAGAAACTTCGGCAGGTAAGGATTGTCGCGCTCGCCGCCAATAATTTTGTCGACCGTGTAACTGACCGTCTCCAGCCGCTGCAATCGCTGAATCTGCCGAACCACGGTGGGCTGATCGACATTGATACGCATCCCGCCTGAGTGCAGCCGCAGATCCAAACCCAGCGCCGTCAGCAACCACCACCCTGCCGCGCCAAACAAAATCACTAGCATTATTCCCGCGGCAAATCCTTTAAACCAAGCGAATCTCTTCTTCGCGGGATAGAAAGGCGGCTCCGGTCGGACCGGCCTGACTTCCGGCTCCTTCACTGTAGGTACGCGGGTTTCCTCGATGGTGGGCATAGGCATAGGTGTTTGAACACAGTGTACTCCGCTTTCTATTCTAAGCCTCAGCCCCTCCGACACCTCTCCAGCGTTCCATGTAGGAACTCTCCGTGACCTTCAGAGTATGATTAGTGGACATTTAGCGAGATTCTTCGCGGGAGCCTCATGGCCAAAAACACCGCTGCCGACTCCATCCGCCAGCAACTGAAAGAAGCCGCTTCTGAAATCACGCATTTAGGCGGCTGGTCCGGCCTCAAGAGCGGCGAGTGGCTGTTTCAATTGATGGACCGCACCTTCCGGCACTACGCCCACGAGGCCGCCGTGCAATCTTTTCCGCTGCGCTTTCCCGGCCGCAACCGCGAGGAAATCGCCGAGGAACTGATCGACTCCGCCTCCAAAAGAGCCGCTCTCGCAGGCGCCATCACCGGCGCTGCTGTCTCCGCCGACGAATTGGTAGGGCTCTTCACCGCCGGCGAAGCCGTCGTCGGCCTCCCCGTGAACATTGCTGTTGCCGCCACCGCCATCTGCGCCGAAGTTTTTTTTACCGCGCGAATTCAGCTCCAGCTGGTAGCCCAACTCGCTTCTTTATACGGCGCGGCTCTCGACCCTGAAAATCCCGACGACCTCCTCGCCATCATGAATTTCGCCTTTGGTGGCGCGGCCGCCCAGGGTCTCAGCCGCGAAGCCGCCAAATCCGGAGTTAAGCTCTCTCAAGCCGTTATCGGCCGGTACGTCGCCAAAAAGGAATCCTTCGAAGTGCTCAAACGCTCGGCAAGAAAACTAGGCTACAAGTTGCTACGCCGCTCCGTCGTCAACGGCGTCGTTCCCGGCGTCTCCATGCTCATGGGCGCATATTGGAACCGCCGCACCACCCTCACAATCGGCCGCAACGCTCAAAAATTCTTCGCCAATCGCCCCGCCGTCCTCCCGCCGCCGCGCCCCATCGCGCAAATCGCCCGTCGCTAGTCGCAGGCAGACGCGTAAGCGAAATGTTTCGCACATTGTTTGACACCGCGCTAGTCTGCACGACGACGACCCCCCGGCTTGCCCCGGTTGCCCCCAATCCATTACTGACCTAAGATATTCACGTGCCGGAGTGGCGGAATGGCAGACGCAGAGGACTCAAAATCCTCCGGGCTCACGCCCGTGTAGGTTCGACTCCTATCTCCGGCACCATCTTTCCGACTCGTCCTCTGGCCTCCGCATGATCCCATTACGATTTGCACCGCTGCAAAACTCCGACGGGAGAAGCTTTTAACTAAACCCAAATTACCGGCAGGCGAATTTTGTATGGCTAAATACGTTGCTCTATTGCGCGCCGTAAACGTGGGCGGCACCGGCAAACTTCCCATGACCGAATTAAAGTCGATGTGCGAATCCGCCGGTTTCTCCAACCCGCGCACCTACATCGCCAGCGGCAATGTGGTTTTCGAAAGCACTCTGTCGGAAACCGCCGTCAAGGCTAAATTGGAAAAGTGCCTTGCCACCTACGCTGGAAAACCGGTGGCTGTCGCGATTCGCACCGGCTCCGAACTGAAGAAAATTCTGGCGAGCAATCCATTCAAAGCGCACCCGGCCAACAGCACCGTGGCCATCTTTCTCGATGCATCGCCGCTCAAGGATGCGCTGGAGGCCGCCACCGGCCAGCAAAAAGAAAAAATGGCCCTGGGGGCGCGCGAAATTTACGTCAGCTACGGCGAAGGCATGGGCCGCTCAAAGCTCAAAATTCCAGCCGCGAAAAGCGGCACAGCTCGCAACCTCAACACCATTGCCAAGCTCGCCGAATGGGCTACCGAATAAATCGCCGCGAAGCGCTCAGTCCCCCCGCCAATCAGGTCGATTAGCGAACCAGCAGCAATACCATAAAAATGAAAGCGATCAGCACCACGTGACCCGTGCCGCTCATGTCGTCGAGGAAAGTGTTCATCTTGGCCATGTTCTTCTCCTGGGTGAGTTCCCGCTGCATGAGAAGCATTGTGAGAGAGCGCCTCGCGCGCGAAAATAGCGAGTCCGTACGGTCTCCGCAAACTGACAGATCCTGTGGCTCTACAGGAAGTCACGAAGCAGGGCTAGGGTGAAAATCAAAAAGGTACCGCCGCCCAAAACTTTCGTTGCAGTACCATCTAGCCCGGCTGATCCAGGCTAAAAAAACGCTAATCACTTTTATTGAATCGGTTTAATATACCTGCGCTGAGCCTCGCCCGCGCCAGGACCGGTCTCAACAAGCCGAAGCTCATCCTAATTTTTCGGAGGAACATTCATGCCTCGCTTCCACAAGTACTGTGTTATCGCTGTTACTTCCGTCACCTTGATAAGTACTTGTAGCTTCGCTGCTCAGTCCCCGCGTTCCGCCGCGCATAAAGGCGCCTCGTCCGCCGAGCTCGCCAAGCGCTTCCTCCACAAAGACTGGCAGGTCCAATCCTCCTGCGACGACAAAGTCTCCGGCGAAAAAATCTCTACTGCTGGATTCGACGCCTCCCAATGGCACAACACCGACATTCCCGCCACCGTAGTCGCCGTTCTGGTCACCGACAAAACCTACCCCGATCCCACCTACGGCACCAATCTCAAATCTTTCCCGGCATGAACTACGACGATAAGACCTCTTCGCCAATCTCGACATGCCCGCAGGGCAGCCCCTTCGTCTGTTCCTGGTGGTACCGCACCGAATTCAAACTACCGCTCGTGCCCGGATCCGCAGGCAAGAACAAAACCGACTGGCTGCATTTCAACGGCATCAACTACCGCGCCAACATCTGGCTCAACGGCCAAAAAATCGCCGACGCCAAAGATGTCGCCGGCACCTATCGCACCTTCGAATTCAACATCTCCAAATATCTGAAGCACGGCGGGACCAAAAATACCCTCGCCGTGGAAGTTTTCGCCCCCGGCAAAGACGACCTCGGCATCACCTGGGTCGATTGGAATCCCACTCCCCCCGACAAAAACATGGGCATCTGGAAAGAAGTCTTCCTGACCCAAACCGCTGACGTCACCGTGCGCAATCCTTTCGTCGCCTCAAAACTTGTCCACGACTACAAATCCGCCGCCCTCACCGTCTACGCCGATCTGCAAAATACTGCCGACATCCCGGTCAGAGGCGTCCTCCGCGCCGAAATCGACAAAATCAAAATCACCCAGCCCGTCACCGCTCGCCGCCGGCGAATCCAAAACCGTCCACTTCACGCCCCAGAAAAATTCGCCGCCCTCAAACTCGCCCATCCGCATCTCTGGTGGCCTTACACCATCGGCGAGCCCGTACCTCTACCACGCCAAAATTTCCTTCGACGTCGCCGGCCAAACCAGCGACTCCGCCTCCACGCAGCTTCGGCATCCGCGAAGTCACTAGCGAAGCTCATCGACAAAAATTTCCGCCTCTTCAAAATCAATGGCCGCAACATCTTAATTCGCGGCGCCGCCTGGGCTCCCGATCTTGCTTCTTCGCTGGGATCCCGGCACGGCTCGACGCCGACATGGCCTACGTCCACGACATGGGCCTCAACACCATTCGCCTCGAAGGCCGCCTCGATCGCGAAGAGTTCTACGAAAAAACCGATCGCCTCGGCATTCTGGTCATGCCCGGCTGGACTTGCTGCGACGCCTGGCAACAATGGAAAAGATTGGCAGGACGAGCAGCGCGACATCGCTGCCGCCGCGCTCAAAGATCAGATCCACATCTTGCGCCAGCATCCCAGCGTCTTCGTCTGGCTCAACGGCAGCGACGGCCCGCCCCCGCCGAACGTCGAAGAGCATGTACCTCGGCATTCAGAAGGAATTGATTGGCCCAATCCGGTCGTTTCATCCGCTGCGGAGGAAGTCTCCACACAGTCACCGGCAAATCCGGCGTCAAAATGACCGGGCCCTACGAATATGTCCCGCCGGTCTATTGGCTCTCCGACACGGAAGCCGGCGGCGCCTACGGCTACAACACCGAAACCAGTCCCGGCCCCGCGATTCCTACGCGCGAATCCCTGGAACGATTCATTCCCAAAGATCATCTCTGGCCCATCGACGACGTCTGGAATTTCCATGCCGGCAAAGAACGCTTCACCACCATCAACGTTTTCGCCGACGGCCTCAACCGCCGCTACGGCACCGCAACTTCGCTCGACGACTTCGAACGCAAATCGCAGGCCGCAAACTTATGACGGCCAGCGCGCCATGTTCGAGGCTTACGCCCGACAATAAATACACCGCCACCGGCGTCATTCAATGGATGCTCAACAACGCCTGGCCCTCGTTGATCTGGCATCTGTACGATTACTACCTGGTTCCCGCCGGCGGCTATTTCGGCACCAAAAAAGCCAACGAGCCCTCCACGTGCAATACTCCTACGACAACAATTCCGTCGCGGTCATAAACAGCACTCTCGAGCAATTTCACCGGACTCAAAGTCTCCGCCAAACTCTACAACCTCGACGCCACCGAGAAGGGAACCAAGGACGCTACGGTGGACTGCCCCGGCTGACGGCGCGGTCACCGCTTTCGAACTTCCCACCCCGGAAGGTCTACTCGACCACGTATTTCCTGCGTCTGCAACTCCACGACTCCTGCCGGCAAACTGGTCAGCGACAATTTTTACTGGCTCTCCACCAAAGCCGACATCCTCGACTGGAAGAACAGCTTAGACACCGTCTACACTCCGCAAGCCGAATTCGGCGACCTCACCGGGCTTGCAACGCTTCCGCAAGTAAAACTCGACGTCACCGCCATCCTACCAAATCTGCAGGCCGGCAAAAAACCACCCACGTAACCGTGAAAAATCTCGGCAACAGCATGGCCTTCATGGTCCATCTCCGTGCCGCACGCAGCCCAAGTGGAGCCGACATCGTCCCCGATTTTCTGGGAGCGACAATTATTTTTCGCTTGCTCCCCGGCGAACAACGCGAAGTCTCCGCCACTTATCCTGCCAGCGCTCTCGCGGGCGACACCGCGGTCCTGGAGGTGGAAGGATTCAACGTTACCCGGCAAACCGTGGAGTCCGAAACCGCCTCCGGTGGCGCGCACTAGGCTTGCGCCTCAAATAAAAAACGCCAGAGCAAGAAGTCGGATAGCTGCATCCACTTCTCGTTCTGGCGTTAATATTTCTAGTTCGTGCGGCGTTTACTTCGCGGGTGTGACCACCAGCTCATTTTTTACCGAGAAAACGTTAGGCACGCCATTCGCCCGGATGTTAGCCAGGTCTTTATCTCCCTGGCTGTCCACCATCCCCACCAGAGTAACGTTGCCGTTTTTCACGATAATGTGAATCGACGGAACAGCTGATTCGGCGTACCTTGACAGTGCCGGCTCACTGAATATCGCCCGGTACACTGCCCTGCGAATCTGATCGTCCATCGGCGAAAGCGGCAGCACCTCGATGTTGTTCACTACCCGTCCAATGCCTTCAATGTTCTTCACCACGTTTTCCGCATCCGATTTCAGCGTGGGCCTAACCACCTGACCTTCCAACGTCACAGTATCCCCTCCACCCGGAATGCCAGGTTATCGAACACTGAATAGTACGGCAGCAAAACCAACTGGTGCCGCACTTCACGAATCAGATTCTGCCGCGAATTTGGTTCATTCTGTTGCGCCTTGCGGTCTTGGGCAGGCGAAACTGCAAACCATAAAAGTTAAGCCGCCAGCCAACAGCAAAATGTGAGTCAGCACATATCGCTTTTTCATAACGCCTCCGGACGCGCGCACATGATACGCGCTTCGAGCAGTTAGATTCCAGTCCTGCCAATTGGGTGCACCGGCGCTGGTGTCTCGCCAGTGTTACGATAGAACCGTGCCCTCGAAAATGATCGCCGCTTGACCCTGAGCCTGGCTGTTCGCGCTGGGCCTTCTACGTCGATCTTCATCCTTCTGCCCGGAGGAACTTGGCATGCTGCTAATCGCCCATCGCGGGGCTTCCGGTCACGCCCCGGAAAATACGCTGGCCTCTTTCAAGAAGCGCGGTCAGCCTCGGTGCCACTTTCATCGAAACCGATCTGCAATTGTCTCGCGACGCTCGCCTGGTGGCCATTCACGATGAAACCGTCAATCGCACCACCAACGGAAAGGTGCCGTCCACGACATGACCCTTGCCGAATTTGCGCCGCCTCGACGCCGGTTCCTGGTTCGGCAGCGAATTTGCCGGCGAGCGCATTCCCACGCTCGATGAAATCCTCGATTTCGCCAAAAAATACGACATCGTCTTTTATCTGGAACTAAAGCCCGGCGGTTCCTGGGGCGGCGAACACGCGCTCATCGGCGGCTTACGAGAATCCGGAGCAAATCGCGCGCACCATCGTCATTTCCTTTGACGCCGCGATTCTCGCCGCCGTCCGAAAAATTGAACCCACGATGATGACCGCCTTGCTCTACGACGGCCATATTGAAAAGCCCCTCGATCAGGCGCATCGCAAGTCGGCGCCCGTCAATTGGCCATCCGCGGTGATTTGGTCAGCCCCTCGCTGCTGAGCGCCGCGCGAAAAAAAGACTTGCAAGTGGTGTGCTGGACTGTAAATCATTCCGCCCATATGCGGCTGCTGATGGCTGCGGGCGTAGACGGCATCATGAGCGACTATCCCGACCGTCTGGCTGCCAGCGCAAAAAAGGCCAAACACAAGACACGCCTAGCGGTGCGCATGCTGCTCAAGTTCGTCCCGCACTCGCTAAAGCGATCTTTACTTCTCTCAACGCCACATATAACCCGCGAAATTAGGATCGAAATTTGCTCCGCCCGCGCATCCGGCGCAAATTCAGACAGCCGCCAGCGCGTTACGCACTTCTTCCGGGTCGGCCAAGCTCCCGCAAATTATTAACCAGCGTTTTTCGTTTTCTTCGAAAAGCACAATTTAACAAATTCCAAAAATGCCGCTTCATCGTCTCCCATTGATGCTCGCGCGGATTTATTTTCGCCCGGCAACAAACCACCGCGATCGCAACTGCGCCCATCCTCCAGGCAACCGCAGCGTAACCAGAGTCGAACCAACTTCCGGTGGCGGATGGAAACGCCGCACGCGGAATCTCCAGCACCAATTCCGGTCGCGAATTCAATTGCGTGGCCACCGAGAAATATCCGTAAGCTTTGCTGCCAGGCTCCGCCGCCATCCGCTCTGCCACTTCCGTCTGCACTACCACATGAATCTCGTCGATCAATTCCGCAAACTGAAACAGATGATGGAGGATCGGTGAGGTGATGTAGTAGGGCAAGCTCCCATAAATCACGTATTCGTCGTCCCTCAGCAAGGCCGCCAAATCGGCTTCCAGAATGTCCCCGTAAATCACATCAAGGTTCGGATTTTTCTTTTCAGACGGTTTAGATTCCCAATCAAAATCTGGTCCACCTCAATCGCATGCACCGGCGCGCCGGTGCCCGCCAGGTATTCCGTCATCTCCCCGTGCCCGGGGCCAATTTCAACCCAGCAATACACTGGAATCTCCAGCCGTCGCCGCGTTGGCAAGCTCCGGACGCGGCGACACGCGAATCGGCTCCGCAATCTGTTCCCGCCAATAAATGTCCGCAAGAAAATGTTGGCCCAAGAGGTTGACGACGTCATCGGCACACAGTGTAGCAACTCCGCATCACGCCGGACTTTCATCGCCGTCCACATAATCGGCATAGCGTAAAATAAGTCGACGTGCTCGCCCATCTCTCCATTCTCTTGCGGAAGCGGTACAGCAGTGTGAGCTTGTTTTGAGAATACTCTTCGCGGCATCCGAAGGCCTTCCCTTTTCCAAGACCGGCGGTCTGGCCGACGTAATCGAAGCATTGCCCAAAGCCCTCGCGCTCTGGGCCACGAAGTTGCCGTCGTGCTTCCTCGTTATCGCGGAATAAAAACCAGCGCCGTGGTTATGCCCAGTCTCACCATTCCCATGGGCAACCGGTTGCGCTTTCCCTCCGTCGCCGACGGCACTATGCTCAACGGCGTGCGCTATTTTTTCGTCGACGATCCCGGCTACTTTGATCGCGACGGTATCTACGGCAACAGCGCCGGAGATTTTCCCGACAACGCCGAGCGTTACAGCGAATTTTGCCGCGCCACCATCGAAATCGCCAAACACATTTGGCCCGCCGACGTAATCCATTGCCACGACTGGCAGACCGCGCTCGTTCCGGTGCTGTTGCGCTCCGTCGTACGCCGCCGACCCGCTGGTAAAGAATCTCCGGTAATTTTCACCATTCATAATTTGGGCTATCAAGGCCACTTTCCCGGCAGCGGTACTCGATCGCGCCGGCATTCCTCCCGAGGTTTACCACCCCGCGGGCCTTGAATTCTACGGCATCGTCAACCTGCTGAAGGGCGGCCTCGTTTACTCCGACTACCTCACCACCGTCAGCAAAAAATACGCTGAAGAAATTCAAACTCCGGAATTCGGCTATGGCCTCGACGGCGTGGTGCGCAGCCGCGCGCGATCACGTAGTAGGCATTCTCAATGGCGTGGACTATTCCGTCTGGAATCCTGAAAAAGACAAACTAATCGCGGCACGATATTCCGCGAAAGATTTGACCGGCAAGCACGCCTGCAAAAAAGACCTGCTCGAAATATTCGGGCTCTCCGCCGGAATATGAAACTCGTCCTGTTCTCGGCATCGTCTCCAGATTTGCCGATCAAAAAGGATTTGATCTCATCGCCGCCGTCGCCAAGGAGTTAATGCAGGAAGACGTCGTTCTCACAGTTCTGGGCACTGGCGAACGCCGCTATGAAGAATTGTTTGAGACTCTCGCGAACGAATTTCCTGGTCGCGTCGGCGTGCGCATCGCCTACGACAACGAACTTGCGCACAAAATCGAAGCGGGCGCCGACATGTTCCTCATGCCCTCGCGTTACGAACCCTGCGGCCTAAATCAAATTTACAGTTTGAAGTACGGCACGGTTCCCATCGTACGCGCCACCGGCGGCCTCGATGACACCGTCGAATCTTTCGACGTTGAACACGGAACCGGAACCGGCTTCAAGTTTGAGCAATACTCCGGCGCGGCTCTGCTCGACGCCGTTCGCCTGGCTTTGCATCATTTCGCCGACGAACGCATCTGGAAACGCATCCAACTTAACGGCATGGCCAAGGATTTTTCGTGGAAGCGCCCCGCGCTGGAATATGCGAAGCTCTATAAGGCGGCGCGGTTGGCACGAAACCAAATCCTCGTTGCAACATCTAATTAAAGGACCCGAGGAGAGATAGCGGCGAGCCCTCCGGCCAATCCCGCTGAGGACAAACAACATGGCTGATAACATTCAATCAGTGACCGATGGCAATTTCGAGGCGGAAGTCTTAACCGCCAGCAACTCGCAACCCGTAATGGTAGATTTCTGGGCCGATTGGTGCCGCCCGTGCCACATGCTGGCGCCCACGGTCGCGGAGATCGCTCATGATTACGCCGGCAAACTCAAAGTCATGAAGCTCAACGTCGACGAAGCCATCAATTCCGCCGGCCGCTACAACGTTCGCGGCATCCCCACTTTGCTGGTCTTCAAAAACGGCCAGGTCGTCGAGCAGATCGTCGGCGCCGTTCCCAAGGACCAAATCACCAAAGCCCTCGCGCGCCACTTGAGCGTAATCTCGTAACAACTGCAATATTGGGCGCGCCGCGCAAAATATGTGCGATGCGCCTATCATTCATTTTCCAAGGACGCAGTCGATAGTTCGCGACGCACCTTTATATTCCAACCGCTAGAATGCCCTGCATCGCGGTTGCACCACGAACAAATGAAAAATCTCCTCCGCCTCTCGTTCGCTGCCGCTGGCCTTCAGCAACCGACTCAGCATCGCCTATCACGACAAGGAGTGGGGCGTCCCCGTCCACGACGACCGCACGCTCTTTGAATTCCTGACTCTCGAAGGCGCGCAAGCCGGCCTGAGCTGGGACACCGTCCTAAAAAAGCGCGAACGCTACCGCCAAGTCTTCGCCAAATTCGATCCTGAAAAAGTCGCTCGTTTCGATCGCAAAAAAGTAAACTCGCCTTGTTCAAGGATCCCGGCATCATCCGCAATCGCCTGAAAATCGCTTCCACCATCAGCAATGCCCAAGCCTTCCTGAAGTCCAGAAAGAATTCGGTTCCTTCGACAACTACATCTGGAGCTTCGTAAACGGCAACCGCCCCATCCAAAACGCGCGCGAAAACTCACGTCCAGCCTCCCGGCCTCAGCACCAAAGTATCCGACGCTATAAGCAAAGACCTGAAAAAACGCGGCTTCCGCTTCGTCGGCACCACCATCTGCTACGCCTTCATGCAAGCCGTGGGCATGGTCAACGACCACGCCACCGATTGCTTTCGTTACCGCGAACTCAGTAAGTAGCACCGCAGCGATTTACCTTCGCTTCACTTATCCCTCTTGCTTGCGCCTGCGCCATGCGACAGGTACGATTTGATTTTGCCGTTCGCTGTTCAACTTCCCGCCATGCTTCTCTCCACGATGAGAGAGGGAAGCGCCAATCGCCAATCGTTCAGAGCGGTTGGCTTAGATGCATTAGTCATAGCGAACGTATCAACCGTGTAAGAAAGGTCAGAAATGAACTCTGTCGTGGTGGTAGGCGCGCAATGGGGCGATGAAGGAAAAGGCAAAGTCGTCGACTATCTCGCCGGCTCCTTCGACTACATCGCGCGCGTCGCCGGTGGCCACAACGCCGGCCACACCGTCATCATCGGCACCGATCGCTACGTTCTTCAGCTCATCCCCTGCGGAATTCTGCGCCCGGCCGTCACGCCGTCATCGGCACCGGCGTCGTCGTCGATCCCGCCGCGCTCGTCAACGAAATCGAAACTCTCGCCAAAGCTGGCATCGACGTGCAAGGGCCGTCTGCACGTCAGCAATCGCGCGCATCTGATTTTTCCCTATCATCGCGAACTGGATAAAGCTGCCGAAAGCGCGCGTGGCGCCGACAAAATCGGCACCACCTCGCGCGGCATCGGGCCCGCCTACGAAGACAAAATGGCGCGCCGCGGTTTACGCATGTGCGATTTGCTCGATCCCGATTCGTTTCGCAAAAAAGCCGCCCACGTCGTCGCCGAAAAAAATCGCCTCGCGAAGGGCGCTTATGGCGCGAACGTCGATTTCTCCCACGAAGTGGAAGACACGCTGGCATTGGGCGAAAAAATTCGCGGCTACATCTGCGACACCGCCGAACTCGTCAATCACGCTCATGGACGACGGCAAATCCGTGCTCTTTGAAGGCGCCCAAGGCACCATGCTGGACATTGACCACGGCACCTATCCCTACGTCACTTCCTCCAGCGCCATCTCCGGCGGGGCCTCCACCGGCGTCGGCGTGCCGCCCACCAAGATCAAACATGTCCTGGGCATTTCCAAGGCCTATACCACCCGCGTCGGCTCCGGGCCATTTCCCACCGAAATGCCCGACCTCGACGCGCAAGAAGTTCGCAAGCGCGGCAAGGAATTCGGCGCCGTCACCGGTCGCCCGCGCCGTTGCGGCTGGCTCGATCTTGCAGGTTCTGCGCTACGCCAAAATGATCAACGGCATCGACTCCCTGGTGGTCACCAAGCTGGACGTGTTCGACACCCAACGCGAAATTCAGGTCTGCGTCGCTACAAATACAAAGGGAAGCCCTTACACGAAATGCCCGCGCTCGCCGAAGAATACGAGCACGTCACGCCCGAATACAAAACTCTGCCGGGCTGGAACGAAACCACCTACGGCCTGAAAGACGGCGCAAAGTTGCCCAAAGCCGCTGTCGATTACTTGAAATTTATTTCCGACTTTCTCCACGTCGAAATCGGCATGATCTCCACCGGTCCCGAGCGCGACGCCACCATCATCCAGCCCGGCACCATCCTTTCGACTTGGCTTGTGATTGCCGCGCTATCGGGTGTTGGTCTACATCAATTTCGCTCTTCCGCTTCCAGTCCGGCCGCGAACTAAAGCCGGAGTAAACTAAACTCACCGATGCTGACCTTCGAACAGGCTCGCCAAGAAGTGGTCTCGCAGATGTCCGCACCAATCGCACGCCCCCCACGCTCGACCTCAGCGTGTGGGACGCCTCGGCTACGTCCTCGCGCAAGATCTAAATCGCGATCGCAACTATCCGCCCTTCAATCGCGCCACCCGAGATGGCTACGCAGTTCGTGCTAGCGAAGCCATCGCAGGTGCCACGCTGAGCTGCATCGGCGAAATAAAAGCTGGCGACTGCGCTCAGCCCAACCGCTCGCCGAGAAACCTGCGTCCAAATCATGACCGGCGCGCCGGTACCCCCGGAAGCCGACGCCGTGGTGATGATCGAGCACACCAGCCGCAATGGAGAGCTCGATCCATTTCCAGCAAACAGCTACACGCAGGCCAAAACATCGTCCCGCAGGGCAGCGAAGCCAGAAAGATCAACCTCTGCTGCATTCCGGCGCGCGACTGGGCTTCGCCGAATTAGGTCTCGCCGCGCAGATCGGCGCCACGCAATTCCGCTGCGCAAAAAAACCTCGCGTCGCCATCCTGTCCACCGGCGACGAAGTCGTCCCTATCGATGCCTCTCCCGGCCCTTTCCAGATCCGCAACAGCAACAGCGTTTCTTTGGCCGCGCAAGTCCGACGTCGCTGGCGGGGAACCGGTAATCCTCGGCAATGCTCCTGATCGCATCGAAAGTCTTGCGCGACAAAATTCAACACGGCCTGCAGGAAGACATCTTGGTCTTGTCCGGCGGCGTCTCCATGGGCAAATACGATTTGGTCGAAGAAGTTCTGAAGGAATTTCGGTGCCACTTTTTATTTCGACGCCGTGGCTATCCGCCCAGGCAAACCTGCTGTCTTTGCGCATGCGTAAGAGAAACCCATCTTCGGCCTCCCCGGCAATCCGATTTCCACGATGGTCACTTTCGAATTGCTTGTCGTGCCCGCCATCGACCTACTCAGCGGGGCTCCTGCCCGCCCCCTGCCTTTTCTGAAAGCGACCCTGGCCCAGTCAATGAAAGAAAAACCCGGCATGACACATTTTCTTCCCGCCACGTCTAAAATGGTCCGGTGAAGGCGTCCCCGAAGTGACCTGGCTTCCATGGCAGGGTTCCGGCGACACCGTCACCATGGCAAAAGCCAATTGCTTTCTGGTCGTAGGTCCCGACATCCAATCACTCGCGGCTGGCGAATACTGTTAACGTGCTGATGCGCAGGGATGTCTCGTAAACGAATTCCACCGACAGCCGCGCGCCAATCATGAAAAAAGCTCTCCCATTACGCCAAATCCGGAAGCGTTCAGAATGGTCGATGTCTCCGCCAAGGCCATCACCACCCGCACCGCTGTCTGCCCGCGGCTCTGGTTAAAATGTCTCCCGCCGTCGTCCGCGCCGTGAAACGCCTCCAGAATCCCAAGGGCAATCCCCTCGAAATCGCTCGCATCGCCGGCATCGCCGCCGCCAAACGCACCTCTGAGTGGATACCTCTTTGTCACCCACTCCTCCTCACGCACATTGATGTGACTGCTTCCCTATGCCAGAATGGCGTTGAACTTCAATCTACCGTAACGACGACCGCGCAAACAGGCGTGGAGATGGAAGCGTTGGTCGCCGTTACAGCCGCAGCCCTCACGGTTTACGACATGTGCAAAGCCCTGGATAAAAGCCATCGAGATCACCGCCATCGTGCTGGTCGAAAAAACCGGCGGCAAAAGCGGCGATTTCCGCCGCTCCATGCCGCATGCTCGCTGGCGAAGCCAACTCCGCTCAAGAGAGCTCGATCTCGATGAGCGCTGCCCCCGCGGAAAAGCGTCAAGCTCCTGCTGGCCGACGATAATCCCTTGATCCGTGATCTCGTAGCTAAAAGCCCTTGAGCCCGTCTGCGAAGTTGTCCTCGCCGACGACGGCGCCGACGCCCTCCTCAAAGTCATCGACGAACCTCCCGACGCTGATTCTTTGCGATTACAAAATGCCTGGCCTGGACGGCCGCCAGCTCTTTGAAAAACTGCGCGGCCGCCAACCACTCGCCACATTCCGTTTCTGTTCATGGCCAGCCGCGCCGACATTGAAGAACGCTTGCGCCCGCTGGTCGATGGCGTCGAGGATTTCATCACCAAGCCTTTTCTCGTCAAAGATCTGGTGCGCATCACCAAGAAAGTCGTCGATCGCCTGCATCTCGAAAAGCTTCAAACCAAAGCTCTCGCCCCGGCGTAATTCAGGGCCGCCTCGAGGAAATGAACATGATCGATCTCATGCAGTCCCTCGAAATGGGCCAGAAGTCTTGCCGCCTGGTCGTCCAGAAGGGCGCCGAGCCGCGGCGAACTATACTTCGCCAGCGGCCAATGTCGCGACGCCAAGAGTGGCAACCTGGACGGCGACGATGCCGTCTATCGCGTCTTGCTTTGGACCGAAGGCGAATTTGAAATCGATTTCAATGCCGCCAATGCTTCCACTCGCACCACCACCACTCAAAACACCACCGGCCTGCTCATGGAAGCCATGCGTCTGATGGACGAAGCCAGCCGCGACGAAGTCGCCACCTAAAAACGTGCCCAGCAATTCCTCCTCCCCGTGCGCGTAGCCATCCTCACCATCAGCGATTCCGCCTCTAAAGGCGAACGCGAAGATCTCTCCGGTCCCGCCGTGGTTGCTTTCTGTCGCGGCCTCAATTGGGAAGTTACCTCCACGTTGCGTCTCGCTGACGATCCCGCCAGCATTCGCGAACAACTCCGCTCCATCGCCGACTCCGGCCGCGTCGACCTCGTCCTTACCACCGGCGGCACCGGCCTCGGCCCCCGCGACAATACCCCGGAAGCCACTGTTGCCGTAGCCGACCGTATCGTCCCAGGCATCTCCGAAGAAATGCGCCGCAAAGGCATGGAGAAAAGTCCCACCGCTGTACTCTCTCGCGCCGTCACCGTCATCCGCGGCCACACCATCATCGTCAATCTGCCCGGCAGCCCCAAGGGCGCCGTCGAGTCCCTTGAATCCATCGCCCACCTGCTGCCCCACGCCGTCCACGTCCTTCACGGCGCTCGCCACGACTAACATTTTCGCTCAGCCTCCCGCGCGCACACCGGATTCGCCCCTTCCATGCCATTCGCCAGTTGACGTGCCTCTCAGCGTCGTAAACAATACTTGCCCATGACGGAAAATCTGGCTGACAAAAAATTAGCAGTCCTTGGCACTGGCAAACTGGGCGGCATTCTGCTCCGCGCCTATCTCAAGCAGGGCCTGTTCAAGCCTCAAAACGTAACCGCCACCGTAAAACACAGCGAGAAAGCCGCCAAACTCGCGAAGGAACTCGGCATCTCCGTCTCTACCGAAAATTCCACCGCCGTCCGCGGTGCCGACATTGTTCTCCTGGGCGTTAAACCTCAGATAATCGGCGATGTTCTGCAGCAGATCTCCAGCGAGCTTAACCCCGAAACCCTGGTGGTCTCCGTCGCCGCATCCGTTCCCACTTCTTATATCGAGCAGCGCCTCGGAGCCAAAGCCGCCGTCGTCCGCGTGATGCCCAACACCTGCTCCACCGTGAATTGCGGCATGGCCGGCATCTGCCGCGGCGCCAGCGCCACCGAGCAACATGTAAACATTGCGCGGGCCATGTTCGACGCCGTCGGCCGCACCGTCGTTGTCGACGAAAAGAATATGGACGCCGTCACCGGCCTTTCCGCCAGCGGCCCCGCTTTCGCTTACATCATTCTCGAATCGCTGGCCGAAGCGGGAGTCAAGGTCGGCCTGGCACGCGACGTCGCCACCTTACTTGCCGCGCAAACCATGAAGGGCGCCGCCAGCGTGGTCCTGGAAACCGGCGATCATCCCGCGCTGCTCAAAGATGCGGTCACCACTCCCGCGGGCTGCACCATCGATGGCATCCTCGAACTCGAGGAAGGGAAGTTGCGCGTAACCTTAATCAAAGCCGTCGTCAAAGCCACCCAGCGCGCCGGCGAGCTTCTTTTCGAAAAATGATCTTCGTCGCCCACCATCCATTCGCCGCCGCCATCGCCAGTCAAGCCTGGGTCGCCGCATGTCCAGCGAGCTGATATTTTCCATTCTCTCGGGGGTCGCGGTGCTAAGTGCCGTCCTCATGGTCTCGAGCGAAAAAGCCGCCTCCAGCGCCGTTTTCTTCACGCTCACCTTGTTCTCTATTTCTGGAATTTTCTTGCAGCTGCACTCACCCTTGCTTTTCCTCGCCCAGATCGTCGCCATTGTTGCCATCCTCATCGCGCTCGTCCTGGTGGCGGTGGACCTTTCAAAATTTGACCTGGCGCTGCTCGCGGAATATTTCTGGAGGTCCAAAGCTGCGGCGATCGCGGTATCGTTTGCCTTGCTGCTGGAAATCATCCTCGTAATCTTGCAGCATCGTTTGCTACCCGGCGAAAATCTGCTTATTTTTATTCCGCAAAATCCCTCCAACGCCGTGCTTTCGCTTGGCGCCATCGTGAGATTTTTCTTTAGCCACAATCTGCTTCCGCTAAGCCTGTTGCTGTTCATGGCACTGCTCGTCGTGACTGGTATTCTCGCTTTGTTTCAAAGGACAGCTGAGCGATGATTCCGGTCACTCACTATCTGTTCCTTAGTCTTGCGCTTCTGCTCATCGGAGCCCTCGGCGCGCTCACCCGCCGCAACCTCATCATCAAACTTTTTTCCATCGACCTGATTCTCATCGCCTCCACCATCAACCTCGCCGCCTTTGCCCGCTTCTTCGGCGACCCCACCGGACAAACCTTCGCAGTGTGCACGCTCATCATCGTGACCGCCGAAGTTCTCGTAGCCCTCGCCATCAGCACCGCGGTTTTCCGCCGCTGGCAAACCACCGCACCGGGAGCCATCGATACGGATGTCCCTGAAATTCTTCTGCCCTCATCCATCAATCCCAGCCAAGGCGCCAACCAGGACCGCCCCTAGCGCCGTCGTCCACCTCTTCATGCCTACTCACGCCCTCGCCGCCATCCGTACTTTCATGCACGAAGACGGCGCAGCTCTACTCCCCGAAATGGAATTGCTGCTCTTCGCCTTCGGCATTCTCGCCATGGATTTCTGGATCGGCAAAAAAGAAAAATACTGGAGTCCCGCGCTGGCATTCGCGGGCACCTTCTTCAGTGGCCTCACCCTTTGGATGCTTCGCGCGCGCGTCTCGCAAGGCGGTGAGCTCATCGCCGTCAACCAAACCGTCGTCGCCGACTCTTTCTTTATTTTCTTTTCCGCCTTGTTACTCATCGCTACCGCGCTCGCCATCCTACTGTCCATAAACGACCGCGCCATTTCGCTCTCCTACAGTCCCCGCTACTACGCATTTCTATTATTTGCCTGTGCCGCGCTGATGCTGCTCTTGTCCGCCGTCGATCTGCTGGTCATCTTCCTCAGCCTTGAAGCCGCCGCCATCGCCTCTTATTTTCTAAAAGCCACTCCGTCGCATTTAGAAAAGCCCAACCCGGGCGCCATCACCTTTCTCCTCACCAGCTTCGCCGCCTCCGCGTTTCTCGCTTACGGCTTCTCCTTGCTCTACGGCCTCTCGGCCTCCACCAACCTCGCCAAAATTGCCCCCGCCCTGCATCGTCGCTACAACCTTGCCAGCGTCATCGCGCTCAGCCGTCAGTCCAACGGCCACGGCAGGCAAATGCAGGAGCTCCTGCAGGCTCGTCTGCCCGAAGCACTGCACTGGCACCCCGCCATGCTTCAGGCCCTTCCGATGGCCGCGCTCGCACTCATCCTTTTCGCTTTGTTACTGAAGTTCAAAGCAGTGTTCATCAGCCACTGGCCTCCGCATACAGCCGCGTCTCCCGCGCCGGCTCGCGTCAACACCTCGCTCATCGCCCCGATCTTCACTCCGACAACCGCCCTGGTCGCTGCTCCAATCTCTGCAACCTCGTACCTCTGCGGCGCCCTCGTCATCTCCTTCGTCACCCTTTTATTGCGCCTGCTCTTAACCGTTTTCGCCGACTCCCAAGTCACCTGGTGGTATCTCCTTGCCGCATGCGCCGTCCTCCTTATTTCCACGGGCGTCGTCGGCTCTCTCCTCCAATCCAATCTAATTCGCCTGTTGACCTATGCGCTCCTCGCGCAAGTTGGTTTCTTTCTCCTCGCTATCGCCGCCAACGAAGCCGCTTTCACCGCCATCTCCTACTCGCTCTTCGCCTATTTGTTTATGACCACCGGGGTCTTTGCGGTGCTACTGGTCCTCAATCACCAAAGCGCGCTTGGGCAGCCCGTCGATCGTCTCGCTGATCTCCAGGGTCTCCGCCATCGCAGCCCCATCACCGCGCTGCTCCTCATCATCTTCGCCCTCGCCATCGCCGGCTTTCCTCCCACTGCCGGCTTTTACGCGCGCTACCTCATCTTCCAATCCCTCAGTCAAGCTGGACACCGCTACATCGCTTGGTTCTCAGCCGCCGCCTCACTTCCACTTGCTTACGCAGTCCTTCGCATCGCCGTGCACGCGTGGCGCAATACCGATTCTGGATCTCCAACCGCGGAACTCTCCGCTACCGCCGCTGTCCAGTTTGAAAATTTATCTCGCCGCGAAACTTCCCCAATCTCCTTCGGCGTCCCCGAAGCCATCGTCTTAGGCATCTGCGTATTTGTTTCTCTGGCCGCGGGCCTGTATGCTGACCCCTTCGTGCGTTTGGCACGCTACGCCTTTGGCCAATAACTCCACACCTTCGGACAATAACCCTGCGAAGGACCCGGAAAATTCTCAGCCCCCGCGTTCTTCCGGTAGCGGCAACGCCTCCAGCCAATTCGCCACGGCCATGGAGCTGCCCCTCGTACTCGTCGGTGCCGTACTCCTCGGCGGCGTTCTGGGCTTCTTCCTCGATAGCTGGTTGCACACCAAGCCGTGGCTGATGTTCGTCTTCGGCGCCTTGGGATTTTTCGGCGGCGTTCGCGACGTAATCCGCCGCACCTCCAGTCCGCGCTCCGGATAAAATGGCTGCCTCGCCTGTTCGCCTCACCCCCGCGGCAAAAACCGAAAAACGCATCGCCTGGCTCATCCTATTGACCGGCGCGGTCGCCGGCGCCACCGCGGCTCTCCTGCATAGTCTCCTCTGGGCCAGCGGTCTCCTGATCGGTTCCATCCTCGCGTGGTTCAATTTCCGCTGGCTTCGCCAAGGTATGGACGCCCTGGTCATCGCTTCCCAGGCCCAGGAAGGCCTCCCCAGTCCGCGCGTCCCCATAGGTGCATATGCGCGCGCACTCTTCCGCTACTTCTTGATAGCCTTTACCGTGTATGTTATTTTTAAAGTTCTGAAAGTTCCCCTGGCTAGCATGGTGGTGGGGTTGTGTGCCTTGGGACCAGCGGCCATCGTCGCCAGTCTGTACGAAGTCGCCCACCCGCAGAAGTTAGGGCCGCACAAAATTGAAGCAGCAGGGAAGTAGGAAGCTGCAAATCAGGAAGTTCGAAAGTCAAAATTTTGCTCAAGCCCTAGAACCAATGAAGCTTGGCAACGAGAAGCGCAGCATCACCAATCAACGGGAGCGCAGCACCTCGCATTCGACATCTCTATGGAACACGTAAGCACACTCACTCACCTCGTCAATCGCGTCTTCGGTGGCCTGGCGCTCTCTCTGCTCTCCGCGTTGCACATCACGCCGACCGACAAAGAAAATCCTATCCCAGAGCACATCGTCATGGCCCTCGCGGTTCTAGTTGTCGGCACCCTGCTCGCTCTCTGGGTTCGCTCCCGCCTCTCTGTCGAGCGCCCCGGTGCCTCGCAACAAATCGCCGAAAGTCTTCTCAACAACTCCATGGGCTTCGGCATTCGCGACGTGCTCAGTCAAAACGCCGGCCACCACTGGGAGCGCTACATCCCCATGGTCGGCTCCATCGCCATTTTCGTTTTGCTCGGCAACCTCTTCGGCGCCTTCCCGTTTCTCACCGCGCCGACCAGCGCGTACACTGTGCCCCTTGCCTGCGCCATTCTCACTTTTCTTTATTTCAACTGGCAGGGCATCCGCCATCATGGCCCCGTCGGCTACATGAAGCATTTCACCGGCCCCGTCGCCTGGCTGGCCCCGCTCATGTTCCCGGTGGAAATCCTCAGCACCACCGCGCGCCTCTTATCCTTATCTGTCCGCCTGTGGGCCAACATTTTCGCCAGCGACATTATCTATGGCCTGTTCCTCGGCCTGTTCGCCGGTGCCTTCACTTCCGGCTGGACCAAATCGCCCATCCTCGGCGTTATTGTCGGCATTCTTCCCGCCGCCATCCCCATTGCCTTCATTGCGCTGCACGTTTTCGTTTCCGTCGTGCAAGCCTACGTTTTCACCATTCTTCCCGCGGTCTACATTGGCATGGCCACCGCCGATGAACACTAGTAGTCATGCGTCAAACCGGCCAGCGGCCCGTTGAAAAATTTTAGCAGCACGCTCCACCCGCTTTTGTTCGCCGCTTCAGTGTGAGCCCGGCTGCACGGTGTCCGGGAACCACCTCCTGGCGGCAATTCATCAGGAGGCAGTAAATGAAAAAGGCAGCAGTAGTTTTGTTGGCGTTTGTAATCGTAATGCTCGTCGTACCCGCGGCCTTCGCGCAAGATGGCACCGCCGCTTCAGGAGGCAAACTCCCGCTCAATCCCACAACCCTGGCTCTGGCCGCCGGCTTCGGCGTAGCCATCGCCGCTTTCGGTTGCGGTTTGGGTCAGGGACGCATCGCCGCCGCCGCTTGTGAAGGCATCGCCCGCAATCCCGGCGCCGCCGACGGCGTCCGCGGAGCCATGATCCTCGGTTTGGTATTCGTGGAAACTCTAACTCTCTTCACTTTCGCGCTGGGCTTTCTGCTCTACCGCCTGCTATAACCAATCAGCCTTCTGGCAGTCGTGAGCCCCACTCCTCGCTCCGAGTGGTGGGGCTCGCCTGTTGCTCCTAGTCGCACCGCACCACTCGCTCGTCGATTCTGTTTAATCTAGGACAACTTTATTCCCCGGGTTGTGTTCTGATAATTTCAGGCGCAGCCCAGCGCATCGAACCCCCGGCCGTTCAAGTAGGCGGGTCAGCCCAGCACGCAAAGTGAAACGGAGTGCCTCATGGCCCGCATCAGATTTCTGCGTCTATTTGTGTATGCGCTTGTTTTGTTAGCCCCCGCGTGTGTTTTCTCCCGGGAATTGCCCGATTATTCCGCGAAAATCGTAATCAAGAGCGGTACCGCGGTGAAACTCCAATTCACCGACACCATTTGCTCCGCCAGTGCCCACGCCAGGGACTCTTTGAATTTTCGCGTCGCAAAAGATGTAATCGCCGACGGCTTTACGGTGATTCCGGCGGGGTCCATCGCGCGCGGCAGGGTCACCGGAGTCAAGCCCAAACGCATGCTGGGAATCGGTGGCAAGGTCTCCGTCACGCTGGACTCGCTGCAATTGCCCGAAGGCGCCATCGTTGATTTAGTTGCTCAGCAAAAGTTCAAAGGCCGCTCGCACACCATCCGCATGGGCATTGAGATGGCCATCGCCAGCGCTATTTATTTTCCGGCCGCTCCAGTGTTTCTACTCTCCCATGGTCGAGACAGCACAGTTTTAAAAGGTACGGAACTTACCGCGTATACCAAAAGTGATGTTGCCCTGGATGCCAGCAACCTCCGGGCGGCCGCCCCCAGAAATACTGAAGCCGAGGAATTGGTGAAATTGCTGCCGGCCCGGGCCCTGAACGGTGAAGGCCGCGAAGGCGATATGTTGAATCTCATCCTGGTGGCTAAAGAAGACGATCTCCAAGCTGCTTTCAGTCATGCCGGATGGCTGGCCGTCGAACAGTCCCACCCTCAAATCATTTGGCACCTGCTGTTGCAGCGCACCCATTATGCAAAATTGCCCATGGACCATTTGTACGCTTTTGGCCGTCCGCAGGATTATTCGTTTTCGATGCCCGACCCGGCCGCCACCGTCGCTCGTCGGCATCACCTGCGTATCTGGAAAACCGACCGCGTGATGGATGACAAAACCGTTTGGGTGGCTGCGGCAACTCACGACATCGGGATTCAGTTCGTTCTGCGCAAATTATGGCTGTTCCACAAAATCGATCCCAACGTCGATGCCGAACGCGATTTTATCGCCGAGAGCCTGACTGCCACCGAGCAGCTCACAAAAAAACAATACATTGCCCGAGCCAGCCCCTTAGCCGGCGCCGAAACGGCCACCGGACAAGCCTTCTATTCCGACAATCGGATGCTTCTCATGGGCTTCACCACCAAAGCGACTATGGCCCCACGGGAAAAATAACTTCCTTTCACCCGTCGAGCAGCCTCGCGTGGTCATCCATACCTCCGCCAGCCTCAACTCGTTCCGCCACTTCCGCCCTGGCTCATAAATCGAACGATATATCCTGATACGATATAAATGATGCGCTTGCCCGAGACTCCCTGATCCATGGAATGCACCGCGCACCCGCCGGCCCTTCCTCTCCCCATCGCCGCGCTTCATTCGGCGCGAACTCCCTGGTGGTTGTGGGGCAATCTTCTAAGCCTTGACGCTCCCAGCGTCGCCGTCGCTTGGCTCATTCTCTTCGCGCGCGAAAGTTCAGGAAAAGTCTCGCCCGTCGCTGCTACGGCTCTCGCTCTGGCAGTTTGGATCGTTTACGTGAGCGACAGGCTGCTCGACGGATGGGCCTTCGTAAATGGCAACGAATTGCGTGAGCGCCATCGTTTTTGTATCCGCCACCGCACCGCTCTTTCCTGCTTACTGCTTCTCGGATTCGCCGCGCTTCTGTGGCTCGTCGCCGAAAAGTTGAACACCATCGAACTCCGCGCTGGATTGAAACTCGCCGCCATCGTCTCGACCTACATCGTTCTCGTCCACTTGGGGCGCCGCCTCCACGTAAAATTTCTGCCCAAGGAAATGATCGTCGGCCTCTTGTTCGCCCTCGGCACCACCTTGCCAGTTTGGTCCGAAGCGGTCCGCATATCCTCGCTCACTGCTTTCGCTTGGCTGCTGTTCGCCTTCCTTTGCTCCCTCAACTGTTTCGCGATCGAGTCTTGGGAAAATCCTCCCGTGGCGGCTACCCCACTGCCCGGCACTCGCTCCGCACTTTGGCGAAAAGGCGCCGGCGTTAGTCGCTTCGCGATGGCTCTGTCCTGCATTGCGTTGGCCGCCTATCTAGTCAAATCTTCCCAACCTTCGTTCGCCAACGGGTTCCTCGCCATTTCTCTCGCAGCCGCGCTTCTTCTCTTGCTGAACTCTTGCCGTTCCATGTTTCCCGCCTCACTTCTTCGCGTCCTCGCCGACCTCGCCCTGCTCATTCCCCCGCTCATCGTTGTCGGTTTGCGAGTCTGAGATGCCCGCCGCCGAAAGATCCTCAAGTATCAACTGCGACCCCATCGCCGCCATTTACAAGTCGGTTGAATATTTATGCTTCGGGTTAAGTCTGGAGAGGCGCCGCTTCGCCTTCTTGGCCGAAACCTGCGCTGCAAAAAGGG
Organism: uncultured Acidobacteriota bacterium; assembly: GCA_963732705.1. Taxonomy (GTDB): domain Bacteria; phylum Acidobacteriota; class Terriglobia; order Acidiferrales; family UBA7541; genus Acidiferrum. Next base: position 358,705 of record CAVTAN010000006.1, read on the forward strand.
CCCTCCTGTGCGGTGGCGGTGACGGACGTTTCCTGGAACGCTTGCTCCGTTCCAACGCCCACATCCAGGTCGATTTCGTTGACCTGAGTCAAAAAATGATCAGCCTCGCTCGCCGCCGTGTCGGGGCGTTGAGTAAAGGCCAAGAACTTCTCAGCCGCGTACATTTCTACCACGCCGATGTGCGCGATTTTGCGCCTTCCGAAGCGCACTACGACCTGATCGCCGCCCACTTCTTCCTGGACTGTTTCTCGAATTTGGAAATCGAAGAGATCGTTCACCGTTTGCGAACTTGGGCTTCGCCTCAGGCCCTCCTGCTCGTTTCCGAATTCTCCGAGGGCACCGCCCCGATCCGCGTCTGGAACCGCCTGGTGATTCGCGGTTTGTACGCTGCCTTCCGGCTGACCACCGGACTTCGTGTTGCCCGTCTGCCGGACTACCGGTCCGCGCTCGTCGGCGCCGGATTTCACTTGCTGGCACAAAAGAGCGCCAGCCTGGGCCTTCTACATTCTTCCATCTGGCAATTGCCGGTCACCACTTAAACTCCAAACCGTGCAGCGCTCGCATCGAGACCGAGGGCATCCTTGTTCCAACGAAAAACAACAGAACGCTTCAACAAATTTCACAGCGCCAAAACGCCGCTGAACCATAAATGCAATCGGATTAAAACTTGAAATGACACCGATATTCGGTAACCTTTTATTCGCATCAGCCGCTCAGCAAGGCGGCACGCCAGGTCTGGTAATCATGCAATCGACTTCATCTCACAAGGAATAGGATGACCATCGCCGCAAAACCCAGCGATGCACGCATCCCCGAGCTCGACGGCATCCGCGGCCTCGCTATCCTTCTCGTTATTCTTTGCCACTATGTTGGCAATCCCGACCACGCTGCGCTCGGGTTCTGGATCAACCGCTCGCTACTCGCGTTCACAATCGGCTGGAGCGGCGTCGACCTCTTCTTCGTGCTCTCAGGCTTCCTCATCGGCGGCATTCTCATCGATGCACGCAACTCGCCCCACTATTTTCGTGCTTTTTACATGCGTCGCGTCTTCCGCATTCTCCCCATCTATTGTCTCTGGACTGCTCTTTTCGCCGTTTCCGTGATCCTTGGTCTGGCGTTTTTCCCCGGCGCCATGGGAATCACTTCCAGTGACCTGCTTCGCGTGCCCGTACAACTACTCTTCCTGCAAAACATTTTCATCGGCATGCCCCACTACACCTGGATGTGGTTTGTCGTGACTTGGTCGCTGGCCGTTGAGGAGCAGTTTTACCTCATCGCTCCGCCTCTGATTCGTTTTCTCTCGAAGCGTGCGCTCATCGCCGGCCTGGTCGCCACCGTGATTCTCGCTCCCGTCCTGCGCTTCTTGCTCTTTCGCTACTGGGCTCCCGGCACCTACCTCTGTGCGTTCTTCATGCCCTGTCGTGCCGACACGCTTTCCTGCGGCATCCTTCTCGCCTTTGCCTGGCGCAATGCCCGCATCCGTGATCGGCTCAGCGCCCACGTGGTGGCTCTGCAAAGCGCGCTCTTCGTCGGTTTGCTTGGAGTAAGCGGTCTGCTCTGGTGGCTCCTTCATCCCATCAACATCGTTACCGTGACCATCGGCTATTCCTGGCTGGCTTGGTTTTACAGCGCTCTGCTGCTTACCGTTTTGATTCATCCCGCCGGCTGGCTTGCCGCGGTCATGCGCTGGCGTTCGCTTGCCTGGCTTGGCGGCATCTCCTATTGCGTGTACTTACTCCACGACGCCTTCAACTTCTTCGCTCACCGCGTCTTCTTTCATTCCGATCCGCTGCTCCAGACTCCCTCCGAACTTGCAGTCACCTTGCTGGCTCTGCTCCTCACCCTCGCACTCGCGTCCCTCTCCTGGCGTTTCTTCGAAAAGCCCCTAATCCGCCGCGGCCACGCTTATTCCTATGGCCAACCCAAGCCCGCCACCTCTAGGGACAGCTTCCAGACCGACACCTCAGAAACATCATCAACCCACGCTTAGCCCCAGAATCCTCGGACTAGCGATCTTCGATCCTGCAAAGCCGCGGTCAAGACTGTCCCGGTAGCTTCTAAATGGTTAATGTCACATAACAAATGTAGAAGCACACTTTACTGTTGGATTTCGTGGCGTGCAAAGCGTGCCCGAACTTTCGTACCTGGTTGAACGCATTACTCAGGACTGTAGCCGTTCCCACGCCTTCCGTGCCCCGTCTAACGTTGCGCGGGCGGCTGGTCACTTACGACGAGCCTTACTCGACCGCACTTCGCTGCCACCAATTTCGCCGCTCGGGAATAAAAAATGCCGGCACCCTGGCGAGCTTGGTCGGCGCCTTCGCACCGGCCGCCGCTACCAACAATCCAAATATGAGCCAGGATGGCTTGCGATCCTCCCACGTCAAGCTGGACACTCCGATGGCCCAGGTCACCAGCAAAGACATCCAGAATGCTCGATCCAGCGCCGGAAATCCCCAGGCTAGCAATACCAGCGTCAAGAGTATTCCCAGGAATAACCCGAAGCCGATCACGCCCTGCTCCACCAACACGGAAATAAAAGTATTGTGCGCCACCAACTGCGCGTACGAAGGGCTGTCGAACGGCACTCCCGCTGCCTGGAACGACATTCCCAAGGCGTGTTGCACCGCCGGAGCAAATGCCGCCGCACCCACTCCGGCAAATGGCGATTGCCCGAAGACCATCCATCCAGCCTGCCAGATCATGGTCCGCTCATTTAAAGTTCCAGAGCGCACCTCGGCGCCGATCGTTCCCAGGCGCGACCATGACGTCTGCGGAATAGCCAATGCCGCTCCCACTCCCAAAATCACGATTATTGCCAGGCTCACCGTTTTTTGCTTGCGCGTAAGGTTCGCGTACGCGAACGGCACCATGATGAGCGCCCCTGAACTGGCGATCAGTGCGCCCCGCGACGCTGCCAACAAAATTCCCGAAATCGCCAGCACCAGTTGCAGCGCGTAAATCCCCACCCGATATCGCAGTCCTTCGTCGCGCGCCGCCAGATACATCGACATCGGCAAACTCAGCGCCAGTATGAGCGCCAAATCCCCAGGGTTAAACCCGAAGCCCGAATAGCGATTGTAGTAACCTATCGCTCCCGTCGAGGGTCCGGTCAGAAACGACCAGATTACCGCGCTGGACGACACCATCGTGCCCAGCACAAAAGCCCGCAGCAGCACGACCTGTTCTCTGTGGCTCTGTGCAAATTGCCAGATCAGCCACACCATCACCAACAGCTGCACAAACGAAACCGCCGCGATTCGCGTTCGCGCCGGATCGAAGCTCCAGAAATAAGTCAGACTCGCCCACGTGATAAACAGGGCCATGAGTATGTGCTGGCCCCCCAGGCTTCGCACTTGCCCCGAATCTAAAATCGCCAGAAGCCCCACCACCAGCGCCACCAAACCCGCTGCGCGGCCAATCGTTCCGAACTGCGGGATGGTCAGCGCGTTTTCCCAGGGCATCACGAAAACAAAAATCCATAGCGAAACGTAGGCAGCTTTCTTCAGGTAGCCCGCCTTCGCTTCGCCCGCTCCCTGTGCACTTCTCACCGTGCTCTGCAGGCTGGCCGGGCTGCTTCGGCTCGCGGGCATCGCCTCCCGGAACGCGCTTCGCCCGGCCCACACTTCAGAACTTCGCAGGTGCGGATTGCGTTCCATTCAGCTCACAACTGCTCTTGAGTTTTGCTGTTCAACTTCCTTCACAAGGACGCCCCACGCGTGCTCCCTAACTTCTCTCGATCAAATTCCCGATAGGATGGCGGCCGCCCTAATAATCCCTTGATGGGGCCGAAGTACGCCCGGTATGGTTTCGCCGATATTTCTCCGGGAGCCTCAAACAAGGTCTTGCTGAACATCGCCTCATAACCTAAAAGCACGCGGATCGTTTCACTCACCTCGAAATGCGACGCTTGACCCGCCCAGGACGCTTTTATGTTTGCCCGAATTGCGGACAGGTCCTTGCTGGTAAAAACGATAAGTGGCACCCGCCATTCCCCGAAGGTGCTGTCCGAGGCCCCATTGCAATGCGGCGATTTCGATAAAAAATTCTGCCCGTGATCCGAAGTATAAAATACCACCGTGGATTCCGGCAGTGTCGCGTCGATGGCGTGCAGAAAATCCACTGTCGAGCGCGTGACCGACGCCCCGTACGCATCCTGGCTGTGGGCCAGCTCTGGCGGCAGATTCGAGGCATATGGAAAGTGGCTTCCGGTTTTGTTGACGATGGCAAAGCCCTTTTCGCCCTGTGAGATCAATTCTGAAAACCGCTTTGCAAACGCCATATCGCGCTCGTAATTCTTGGCCCCGAATTCTCCGCTGCGATGCACTTGGTCCACCGCCCCTAATTCTTCGCTGGAGATGTAATTATGCACAGCCGTGTCCTGCAGTACGCCTTGCAGATCGAAGTATTCCGTCGTGAACCCCGACTCCTTCGCCAACTGGAACAGCGTAGGTGTAGCTCGCAACGTCTTCGCCAGTGCCAGATCATCCGGTCCCACTCGCAAAATGTAGTTCGATGCCGCACTGCAGTTTGCTCCACTCAGCGCGGAACCCAGGTCCGTCCCATTCTCAAACGGTTCCGTACTTAACTTCCTGAACGCCTCCGCCTCCACCGATTCATCGATCACCAAAACAATGTGCTTGGGCCCCGCTGCGATCGGCAAGTCGCTTCTACGCGCCATCACCGGTGCGGATGCTTTGAAACTGTGAATCTCGTTGTCCAGCGAAATCACTACGGCCCCAAAAAGTAAACTGTTGCTGCTCGGCAACCCCACCAGGGAAGGCTCGCCCTTAAAAATCGCAATAATCACATACAGGCAAAACGATAGCGTCGTCAGCGTCACCGCCACTGCGCCGGCATGCCGTTGCGGGCGCGCCATCCAACGCAACAGTCCCAGGCACACCATCAGCAGACAAGCGGTTGCCAGTGCCCGGCTGAAATCCTGATAAAACTGCGAGACCGCGTCGGACATATTGCCATGCGACGCCAGCAGCACCGCCAAATCGCTGAGCGTAATCGGGTAGTGTTTCACAAGAAAAAAACAGTTATCCAGCAGGATGGAGAGAAAAGAAATAACCGCTACGCTATAGAAAATCTTTTTCGCCGACCACACCGCCGCTAGCAAACTCAGAATCGCCACCGCATGCACCACCAGGAAGAAGCCTTTGCTCGCCATTCCCTCTATCTTTACTAGCCGCTGAAATAAAAACGGGTTCGCTAAACAGTACGCAACCGCCAACATTCCCAACAACACCGGTAGCGCTATCGCATACTCACCGATGCGGTGAACCTCGTCCACCAGCGTTCCAACTGCCGAGTCAGTCGCTCGGCCTTTGAGCGAGACTGAATTCTCGGCAGATACCGCTCCAGATACCGCGCGTGACCTAAGCACCGGGCCCGGTTTGGTCATGTCCCCCACGCAAGGCTAGCCACCCCAATGCGGGGGCTCTATGAAATTTGGAATATGTCCGTTTATTGCGTTAAAACCACGTGGCCCAGCGGAAGCTGAAGATTCGGTTGGAGTAAATCCGAAGCGGCCCCACCGCTAACTGGTTCGCTTTATCAGCGAACGGTCTTTCGGTGGAGCAGGTAGTGTTCCAAATTGTTACACTTTGTTAAAATCTCGTAAATCTTTATTCATCAACCATTAACATCATTGCCGCACCGCGCGACCCTGCTTTTCTCTTCCCCAGTCCTTCGTTTCTGGAACCTTTCTGTCCAGGACTGTGAACTAAAAGTCACACCCACAATTCAGCCAGCGCACCCAGCGCAACGCCTACTTCAAAATCGCAGCGTTCGATGCGTCGAGAGTGACCGCGTTTGCACCGGGCTTGAGGTCGACTTTGTAGCCCCACGTAAGCGTTTGTACATCGTTGTAACCATCAGGTAGTACGACCCGGGTTGCACTCCCGGTAAAGCTCCTTTGCCGTTCACATCTGCGCGCGCGGCCGAAACAGCATTCGCCTGAATCGCTGCAATCGCTTTTTGGCAATCCGGCGTGCGACTGCTGCAGATCGAACCTACATATTTCTGCCCGGTCATGCCCGCTGGAATCACCACGCCGCCCTTCTTCAGAGCGGTGTCGTAATTGTCGCGGAGCAGTACCAACGACCGCCCAGCAAGCGGATTCGGAACTCCAGGTTGCGCCGGAAATCCACTCGAAATGTTTAACACCGCGCTGCCCAGAGGTGCGGCCGGCGTGGAAAGCGTGCCCGGAGCACCTCCTGCCGCCGTTCCTCCCGCCCCGCTAGTGATCGTCGCTGCCGCGTTCCCGCCAGTCGACGGAATAGTTTTGCTGGGAGTCAGAACTGCCAGGCTGCAAGTCCGCTCCATGGGCGCAAACGTAAAATCGTCGTTATCGTTTTGCCCGGTGATCGTGCGTCCATGCACTTGGTACGCTCCGGCCTCACTGGGCTCCAACGAGCCATCCGGCCGCATCGCCAGCGCCAGCGGGTGATCGGGTGCGTTGATATGAACCACGGCCTTCGCGCCCTCAGCCACCACTCCGTACGGATACGCCCGCGCCGCATCGGCTCCGCAGCCCACAATTGCCGACTCCGGAAAGAACTGCACGCTGAATCCGCTGGGCGCCGCGTAGATGCCCCGCATGCGAATTCCTGGAGGAGTCGGCGCACTTTTGCTTCCGCCAAACATCGTCTTGAGCAGGTCCGTTTGCATCGTCTCCATTCCAACGCTGGCTCCCTTGGAAGAAAGATTGAGCGCTGGGCAACTCACTCGCTTGGCTGAAAACGTCGCTTGTGCCGGAGTGGATGTGCCCGGCACGTAAGTGCTTTGCGTGGTGGTCTTCGACACATCGTAAGCCCCGCCCCCGGCGGACGTGACGCTGCTAACCCCGGACTGCCCGACTTGCGGTGCCTCGTAACCATTTACCCTCTCGGTCGTCGTGGACGTTTGTGTCTCAGTGTGCCCAGCCGTCGTGCCGCCTCCCGCGGAACCCGAAGCGACCACCCCGTCCAGCACAAAAGGTCCCGGGCCCACAATCGTTCCGTCAGCTCTGAGAGTCAGAATCAAAGGCTTGGGAGTTGTGTTAATCACGATGGTCGGATGATCGTTCCGAAATTCCAGCTTGTAAAACTGTTGATTGGGAGCCAGCAGGGAACAGTTCACCAGCACGCCATCGGTTATGAAATCCAGCCGCCAATTTCCCGCGCCCTGATATACCCCCGCCATTACCGGACCTGCTGTCGGACCCTGCGCAGCCTTCTCGTTTGACGGCAGCACCGAGGCCAGCATCTGGCCAAATGCTCCCAGTAGCGCATTCCCGGTACACGAAGCAGGCAGCCGGCCAGACGTTATGCATCGTGCGATGGCGCGCTCCTCCGGAGTTTGCGGTTTCTTGGCGGGACCGATTTGCTGGCTGCGCGCTTCAATGGCATCGTTCTCGGCTTGCGCTTTCCTTTCATTGGCTTCGTAAAGGTCATTCTGCCTTTTCTCGATCGCTTGCGCCCTCGCAATTTCAGCAGCCGACGGCTGTTTGCAGCTAGGCAACAATTTCTTCAACGCCCCGCGAGTCTCGTAGGTGTACTTCATCAATCCGTTCGGAAGAATTGTTCCTGGGTGCCCGACCATGCACGTCGCCGTGTCCGACAGATCGCGTATGTTGCAGCTATCGATCATCAGTTTTTCGCCGTTGCAGACATAGGTGACGTTTTTCTGAACATCCTGTGCCGACGCCACAGTCACCCACTGCAATAGAGCGACTGCCGCAATTCCCCAAGGGTAAAGTCTGTTTTTCATTTAGCACCTCGGAATAATCTGGAAACAAAGTGCACTAGGCCCACTTACAATTCGCCCAAGCCGCAAGGCATAACCTCGCGTGGTAAACGCGATCGGTCCAGCCCCATCGCGCAGTCCTGCGCCACGCGCCAGTCGCGCCCTTGCAACTTTTACTTCTTAACCTTTTCAAGCCTGGGAATCGGGGTGTCCCGAGGAGGATCCAGCGTGCCGTCTTTCAAAATCGTGAAAACGATCGTGTGCGGGAGCATCATTCCAAAATCCCCCGTGGCGATAAGTTTGTCGCCATCGATTTTGTAGGTGCCATCCACCGCATACGAGCCCATCGCAATGTAAGCCTTGCCATCTCTGAATTCCGCGTTAAACGTGCCGCTCGAATCGCGATATTTACCTTCCACTCCTCCGCTGCCACACGCCACAGCAAGCGCAGCAACAGCCAGCAGCACTGCCAGCCTCATAGCCCGCGTGGTTCTACAGCCCGCCAACATTTGCAAATCGCTTTTCCTCACAATCATTTCTCCCTCCTTATTCTTGAAGTTACGAAGTGGCTCGCCCCCGCGACCCGCGGACGGCCCTCCCCTTAACGGCGTGAGCATATACCTGCTTTGTCTACTGACAAAGCTATTACCCAGCGATCTGCGATGTCTGCTGACCGTTGGACCGTGAGTTTTATTCGTATCTGAGCGCCACCATGGGATCAACGGCCATGGCACGGCGCGCGGGAATGTAGCACGCCAGGACTGCCACCGCGGTCAGCAGCAGTGACACTGCCATGAGCGTTAGTGGATCGTTTGGACCGACTCCATAGAGAAGGTGAGAAAAGCTGGAGAGCAGTTTGGCGAGGAATAGTGCAGCGATGGTACCAATCACGAGACCAGCGAGGGCCAATCGAAGGCCATGTGCGACGACGATATGAAAGATATTTCGCTTCTCTGCGCCAAGGGCCATGCGAATTCCGATTTCCTGGACCCGCTGGGTAACCGCATACGAAATCACGCCGTAGATTCCCACCGAAGCCAGCAGCAACGCCAAGCCGGCAAAAACACTGAGCAAGAGCAGGGGAAAACGTTGCGCGGACATGGATTCCGATACGAGGTCCCGCATCGTACGAATGCTGTAAATCGGCTGCTCGCTGCCCGCACCGTAAACCGCCGCATTGATCGCGGGAATAACCGTTTCGCTCTTCAGCGAAGTTCGAACGGTGACCGTCAGGCCGTCATAGAAATTATCAATCCACTCGTCGGGAAGCTGGTAAAGAGAAGCGTAGATCTCATTTCGGATGTAACGGTTGGCGCCGACCGTACCTGACTCGGGATTTTCTAAGTTACCCAAGTCCCAATGTTGAACGTGGGCGACCACCCCGACAATCTGCACCTCGCGCCAGTGCGGAATCGTCAGTATCTGACCAATGGGAGCCTTGCCGGGGAAATACGTGCGCGCGAGAGCGCTGTCAATGACCGCGACGGCCGTGGAAGCCGTCGTGTCTTCCGCGGTCAGATAGCGCCCTTGAAGGAGCGGAATTCCCATGACTTGGAGGTAGTCGGGACCCGTCCAATAGAAGAGGGCTCTCGGAGCCTCGGGAATCGAAGCGGATTCTTGGGTTCCAACCAGGAACGGGCCGCTATTGCTCTCCTGGCTCAATGGAACCAGCACCGTGAGGTCCGCCGCTTGTATCCCGGGAATCTGACGGATGCGCTCCATCATTTGCTTATAGGCGAGCTGCTTGCTGCTTGGAGTTTTGGTGAGAGAGGGCGAAAGCCCTACCTTGAAGGTGATGACGTTGTGCGGGTCGAAGCCGGGATTCACTTCCGCGAGATGCCGGATTGTTCTAAATAGCAGCCCAGCACCTAAGAGTAAGACCAGCGTCAGCGCCACCTGGACGATCACTAGTGTGCTCTGAGCACGATGACGAAAGCTCGTGGAGCCGCGGCCTCCTTCCTTCAGCGATGTTTGCAGATCGATCTTCGAACTCTTGAGCGCCGGTGCGAGGCCAAATAAAATGCCAACAGCCAGCGAAGCGCCAAATGTAAACAGCAGAACGGAAAGATTCACAGTGGCGTTCTCGCTGCGTGGTAAGAATGTTTCAGGCGCGGCCGCCAGCATCCCACTGAGACTCCATTTTGCGACCAGCAGTCCCAGAGAACCGCCCGCGAGCGAGAGCAGCATGCTTTCCGTAAGCAACTGCCGCATGATGCGAGTGTGGCTCGCGCCCAGCGCCGAGCGAATCGCAAACTCCCGCGCACGAGCCGCCGAACGAGCCAGCAACAGGTTTGCGACGTTGGCGCAAGCGATCAGCAGGACGATTCCAACCGCGCCCAGTAGCAACAGCAGCGTCTCACCAGCATCCCCAACAATTTCCTGCTTGAGCGGCGCAACGTGCGTTGCCAGCCCCCTGTCCGCAATCGGATATAGACGGTCGAGATTTTCCTGCACCGCATCCAACTCGCCCTGTGCCTGAGCCAGCGTCAGCTCCGGCTTCAGGCGCGCAATACACACAATTCTGGGGATGGAGCGATCTTCAAGGAGCAGTGGATTGCCCTGTCCGACCGGAATATAAACGTCTGTGCTGCCTCCCAACGAAAAACCCGCAGGAGCAACACCAACAACGGCGTACTCAACTTCGTCCAAAACTACGAACTTGCCGAGCGCATCAGCGCGGCCCTGAAATCGCTCTCTCCACACTCGATCGCTGATGATCACCGTCGGCGCGCCGCCGTGTCGGTCTTCTTCCGGCGAGAATTCGCGCCCGAGCGATAGGTTCACGCCTAGCGTGCTGAAGTAACCCCATGATATGGTCCCGCCACTTAAACGCTCTGGCGTGCCGGGACTTGTAAGGTTGTAATCCTCGCTGCCGCCTCGGGCGGCCATTTGCTGAAGCCCAACTCACGCAAGTAGGATGACCGCCAGAGTGGGCGGACGAACACTTCTCTTGCTCGGTCCCAGGAGTTTCGGGCTCACCAATGGAAATGCATGTCGAGTCCCAACGCACGAAGCCATAAGAGAACCATTATCGCCAAGGCGCAGGCAACGACCGCAATCCAACGAAGCACCGTGTCCCAAACACGTTCCGATTCACTAAGCAGCTTCCGAAGCGTTCATACTCGCGCTTTCGCGTGACTACAGGCCGGAAGTTGCCTCGACCCCTGGTTTGCCGGTAACCGCAAACTGACACACTCCTCGAACCTTACTTCCATTGCGTAAATATCCCTGACGCGATATGCTCCCCGCAATTCCTCGCGCGGCGCGAACCTCAATTATCGGAGAAATGTGACGGCATGAGCCAGATTCGCATACCGTTTTGTTTGTGGGGCGTTCTCTTTTTTTCCGTTTCAGTCGCTGCTTTCGCGGCCCAGGATTCTCACCCCTCCGCGCCATCGCCGCAGCCTCCGCACGCCGCCACTGCATCCCCCGCGCTTTCTCACGAATTCCACGCCGCACCGTCCCCTCAGCGCCTCGCCCGCGGCAAATACTTGGTCGAAGGCCCTGCTCACTGCTTTCTGTGCCACGGCCAATCCGACTTTGGAACTGGTCTTGGCCAGCCTAAACCCGGCACGGAAGGCTCCGGCCAGATTCTCAAAGACGCTGACAACGACGACAAATTATTCCCCGACGGAATTGTTATCCCTAACATCACTCCCGACAAGGAAACCGGCGCCGGCAACTGGACGGACGCCCAATTCGAACGGGCTGTCCGTCAAGGCGTGGGTCACGACGGCAGGAAATTGATCAACTTCATGCCCTATGCCTTTTTTCGCAGCTTGACCGACGAGGATGTCTCGTCCGTAATCGTTTATATTCGCTCTCTGCCCGCCATCAAAAATCCCCTGCCGAAAATGCGCGTCGGCTATGAAGTGACCACCGACATGGCCCCGCAAATGGAGCCCGCCCTGCCCCCCAATGCCGGCGATCAGCTTCGCCATGGCTGGTATCTCGTCCGGGTTGCCCAGTGCAATGGCTGCCACACTCCGTATGATGATAAGGGAAACCCGGTAACCGACCACATGTTCGGCGGAGGTCTGCACCTCAAAGGCGATTGGGGCGACGTGGTCACCCCCAACATCACCTGCGATCCCTCGGGAATTTCTCACTACGACGTTGCTACTTTTATCAAGACCATCCGCACCGGTCGCTCTTCTGCTGGGGTCCGCGATCTCGCTACCATCATGCCCTTCAGCTATTTTCGAAGAATGACCGATGAAGATTTATCCGCCGTCTTCGCCTTCATACACAGCGTAAATCCCGTCTTCCACGAAGTCGACAATTCCGAACCACCCACCTATTGCGTGATTTGCAAAGAAAAGCATGGCTTGGGTGACAGAAACTGAACGATTCAACTGCATGACAGGAAATATGCTTCAACCACGCAAAATCCTTCGTCCTTGCGCGGTAAGAAATCGCAAACTTTCGTAAAGAGGAGATTTTCAGATGAAGCCAATCAGAGCTGTGCTGGTAGTTCTGCTGCTGCTCGCCGGTAGCCGTATCGTCCTGGCTCAGGACGCCAAGTCCGCCGAACATCGCACCACCGCCCAGGTCCTGGATCAAAGCGTCACCACCGTCGAAAACGAATTTGTCCCTGCCGCCGAAGCCATGCCGGAGGACAAATATTCTTTCGCCCCCACCAGTGGCGAATTCAAAGGCGTGCGTACCTTCGGTCAGCAGGTGAAACATGTCGCGGCCGTAAATTATTTGCTCGGAGCCACCATCCTCGGAGAAAAACCACCGGTCGAGTTGGGCGGTGAAAGCGGCCCCGATGCCGTCAAATCCAAAGCCGATATCGTGAAATTCCTGAAAGACTCCTTCGCGTACTTCCACAAAGCCGTAACCTCTATCAATGACGCCAATCTCCTGAGCCCGGTCAAGAATCCCTTCGGCGAAGGAACCGTTACCCGCTTAGGCGTGGCCACTCTCAACGTCGGCCATTGCTTCGATCACTACGGCCAAATGGCCGAATACCTGCGCATGAACAGCATCGTGCCTCCCGCCAGCCGCCAATAACCGCGGTCGCGTAATTTACCCATCCAGGTACAGGTCTCGGCCTGTACCTTTTTATCCTTGTAGTAACCATACCCTATTAGTAAAATTCTATGTGATCCTTGCCACCCACTCGCCTCCTGCCCGGTCATTCTTGTCGCCGTGGGTGGACGAAACTTGCATTACCCGCACGGCGCTCCCACATCGACCTTCTCGCCTCCGTCCCGACCTCCGCGATCCCGACCTTAGCGATTCCGACGTTAGCGGTCCCGGCCCTCAGCGAGCCGCCGCACCCTGCTCTCCTGGCCTCGTCAGCTCTCCCAGGTCTGCGGCATTGGTTTCAACCAAAGGTAGCCTCTTTTCTGCAAAACAGGGGGTACCCCCCAGCACTCCGCCAAAAATTGCAGCGGCTGCGGCTCTTTTGCAATGTATTGCAATTTTCTACGCCCCGTATCCTTTCCTTTCAACAAATTACAGCCTCTTTTCTGCAAAACAGGGGGGTACCCCCCAGCACTTCACCAAAAATTGCACCGGCTACCGCTCTTTGCAACATTTTGCACTTTTCTACGCCTCGTTTCCTTTGCTTTCAACAGATTGCAGCCTCTTTTCTGCAAAACAGGGGGGTACCCCATTGCACTGGGAAATTTTTCAGCGAGGCTCTGCAAGAGGGGGCTGGCAGTCAGGGGAACACTTCGGGCCAGGCGAACACGGGAGTCAGTCAGTCGCTATGAATCGGCCGACTACCTCGGAGTCTGTTTCGCCTTTCGACGCGCCACAGGTGTGCTTTGCATCTGTTGCTGCCAAAGCCGTCGCAGCCGCCGCTGTTGCCGAGGCCTCCGGAGAAGCCGTAGCGTCCGCCGTTGCCAGAGTCACCGCAGCAGCAGTCGGCCTATCGCGCGATCAGATTGGGTTGCAGAATGAAGTTCAGAACTTGGTTGGGAAACAGCCCGAAATACACCGTGCCAATCGCCGTAATCGCCAGCACCACATTTACCGCCATCGGGAACCGCACCGCCGGAGCCGCCATCGCTTCCGCGCTGCCTTCGCGCATGTACATCACTACAATCACGCCGCAAATAGTAGTAGGCCCCGATAATGCTGATTGATGGCCATCAATACCGCCAGCCAGATCAAATGCGAATTCACCGCCGCCTTGAAAATATAAAATTTCCCAAAAAATCCCGCCGTCACCGGCAATCCCAGCAGCGACAACAGAAAAAGGCTCAACGCCGCTGCCGCCACAGGTTGCCGCTGCGCCAGGCCGGCATAATCATCCAGCGTCAAATTTTTCTCGCCCGTTCCGCCAATTTCAGAAACGATGGTGAACGCCCCAATCTTCACCAGCGCATAACTCAACAGATAAAACAGCACCGCCGCGTAAGCCGGCGTCGCGCCACCGTTCAAATCGTTGGCCATGAACGTAACTGCCGCGAACGCCACCAAAATGTATCCCGCATGCGCGATCGAGCTGTAGGCCAGCAGCCGCTTCACGTTGGTCTGCAGCAGCGCGCCAAGGTTCCCCGCGAACATCGTCAGTGCCGCCAGCACCCAGAACGCCCAGAACCAGAAATGCGTTGCCGCCGGCACGCTGGCAAATATCCGCAGCAGCAGTGCGAACGCCGCCGCCTTCGGCCCCGCGGAAAACAGCGCCGTCACCGGAGTTGGCGCGCCTTCGTACACATCCGGCGTCCAGATTTGAAACGGCGCCGCCGCCACTTTGAATCCAATGCCAATCAGAATCAGCGACAAGCCCCAGCTTCAGCAGGTTGCTGCTCGGATCGGCGTCGTCCATGCTGCCCCAGGTTGGTCGTGCCCGTCGCTCCATAAACCAGCGCAATGCCGTAAAGGAAAAATGCCGTGGCAAAAGATCCCAGCAAGAAAATATTTCAGCGAAGCTTCGCTGGATTTCATCGAGTCGCGCCGGAAACCCGCCAGGATGTAACTGGAAATGGAGCTCAGCTCCAGTCCGATAAACGCCGTCAGCAATTCACGCGCCGAAGCCAGAACTCCCATGCCCGCCGTGGCAAAAAGCACCAACGCATAAAATTCCGCAAACGGCAGGTTTTCTCGCTCCAGATATGAATCCGCCGCCAGCACCACCAGGACCGCCACCAGCCCGATCAGCAAGCGAAAGAAAAAGCTGAACACGTCGGATTGAATCAGCCCGTAAAATCCTTCGCCGGGCGTCGCTCCCGCCACAAACGCCGCGCCGTCCCGCCAGCCGCGCCGACCAGCGCCAGTCCTGTAAAAAAATGCCGCGCTTCGAACAAATGGCTGCAGCAACATCGCCAGCATGCCAAACACGCACCAGATCAATTCCGGAAGCACGCGCAACAGGTCGTCGGTGCGTGGAAACATTAGTGGTCCGCGCCTTCTATGGCCGAAATCTCCGCGGCATCCCGCAAATCATCGGTGTTGCGCACCACCGCCTGCACCCCGGCCCCAGCCGGCAGGTTGCTTCATACGGACGCTGCGGTTCCACCTGATCGATCACTGTCTGCGACGCCGCCGCTGTTCGCCGCGTGAAGTACGTCGAGCCAATGCCCATCCACAACATCACGATGCGACATGGTGACCAAAATAAATTTCTCTCGCCCGGAAGCATCCGGCAGCGTGTTATTTTTATCGCGCGTAACTTCGCCAAAAAATACCCGCTGATAGGACCACAGCAAATAGCACGCCGACAAAATCACTCCCAGCGCCGCCCACTGAAGCCCACTGCCAGTGCGACTGGTACGTCCCCAGCAAAACCAAATATTCGCCCACGAATCCATTCAGCATCGGCAGCCCCAACGAAGACAAGCGCCGCAAAAAGAAAAAACGCCGCCAACTTCGGCATCGGCGTGGCCAGCCCGCCATACTCGCTGATCTCAAACGTGTGCCGCCGGTCGTACAACATGCCCACCAGCAAAAACAGCGCCCCGGTGGAAATTCCGTGCGCCAGCATCTGATACACCGCGCCCTGCATGGAGATGTTGCGGAAGGCAAAAATTCCCAGAACCACGAAACCAAGGTGGCTCACCGAAGAGTACGCCACCAGCTTCTTTCAAATTGGGCTGCACCAGCGCGACCAGCGCGCCATAAATAATTCCGATAATCGCCAGCGCCGCCACCCAAGGCGCCGCGCGTGCGCGCCGCTTCCGGAAACAGCGGCAAACAGAAACGAATCATGCCGTACGTGCCCATCTTCAGCAGCACCCCCGCCAGCATCACCGAACCAGCCGTCGGCGCCTCCACGTGCGCGTCCGGCAACCAGGTGTGCAGCGGGAACAGCGGCACTTTCACCGCGAAGGCCACAAAAAACGCCAGGAACAGCAGCATCTCCGCGCGCGGCTCCAGCACCAGCGCGCCGGTCTGAATCATCTGCTGAATCGTCGGCAGATCGAACGTGCCGGTCGCGTTGTACAGCCAGATAATTCCCACCAGCATCAGAATCGAGCCGGCCATCGTGTACAGCACGAATTTCACCGCGGCATAAATCCGGCGTTCATGTCCCCAGATGCCGATCAACATGGCCATGGGGATCAGCATCACTTCCCAGAACAAAAAGAACAAAAACAAATCCAGCGACAAAAACACGCCCGACCACGCCAACTTCCAGCATCAACAGCATCACGAAAAATTCTTTCACCCGATGCCTGATGCTGCTCCAGGACGCCAGCACGGAAATCGGGCGTCAGAAATGTCGTCAGGATCACCAGAAACAGGCTGATGCCATCCACGCCCAGGTGATAGTGAATCGGCGGACGTCGTGATCCACTGCCCGTATTCCACAAGCGGTAATTGCCCGGAACGACCGGGTCCGCCACGCAACAACAGCAGCGAAAACAAAAATTCCGCCACTGACACAATCAGCGCAATTCGCCGAATGAAAACGTGGTCGTCGCCGCGCAACAGCAACAACGCGAGCGCCCCCACGGCCGGGAAGAAGATCAGAGATCGAAAGCAGATGCCCGCCCTGAAGAAAGAAGTCCATCAGCGCGCCACTCCCAGCACCGGTTTCACATGCGGCCAGAAAATCACCGCCACCACCACGATCGCGCCGACCACCACCCACACCGCGTAGCTGCGCGTATTTCCGGATTGTGTGTGCCGCGTGCCATCGCCAACGGCACGTCGATTCCTCCTGCGATTCCATTCACCGCGCCATCAATCGATCGCAACATCCACGGTCTTCCAAAGAACATTCGTGGAAAGCCACATCAGCGGCCGCACCACCACTGCGGCATAAAATTCATCGACATAATATTTGTGCAGCAACGTTTGATACGCGCCGCCGAACGATTTCGCCAGACTGTCCGGCTTGCTGGGCTGCTTCAGATACAGCCAGTAGGCCGCGAACAATCCCGCCAGCGCGGTAATCACCGCCACGATCGCCAAGCGGAGTTTCCAGCGCGTGCGCCACGGCCTCCGCTGTTCCGGCTTCGCTCCCGCTGGGCGCCGCGAATACCGGTTCCAGAAATTTCGCGAAATAATCCGGCTTGCCCCAGAACGCCGGCGCCGCCAGCCATCCGCCAACAATCGGACAGCACCGCAAGGATAGCCAGCGGCACCAGCATGCTTTTCGGCGATTCATGCACATGCACGTGATGCTCGTCGTAGCGCTCCTTGCCAAAAAAAGTCAGGAAAATCAGCCGGAACATATAGAAGGAAGTCAGCAAGCGCGGTGAACAACCCTACGGCATAAAGAATGTGCCCAACGCTGGCCCCGCCGTTCTCGCTTTGATAGGCATTCAACAAAATCGAATCCTTGCTGAAGAAACCCCGCCAGCGGCGGAATTCCCGCAATGGCCAGGGTGCCCGGTCAGCATGGTGACGTACGTCCACTTGATTTTCTTGCTCAGTCCGCCCATGCGCAGCATGTCTTGCTCGCCGCCCATCGCGTGAATCACGCTGCCAGCCGCCAGAAACAGCAACGCTTTAAAAAACGCGTGGGTCATCAGGTGAAAAATTCCCGCCGAAAACGCGCCGACGCCGCAAGCCAGGAACATGTAGCCCAAGCTGGCTGACCGTGGAATACGCCAGCACCTTCTTGATATCCGTCTGCACCAGCCCGATGGTCGCCGCGAACAGTGCCGTTGCGCAGCCCACTATCGCCACCACCAGCATGGCCGTCGGCGCGTGCATAAACAGCACATGCGATCGCGCCACCACATATACTCCCGCGGTAACCATGGTCGCCGCGTGAATCAAGCGCGCTGACCGGTGTCGGCCCTTCCATCGCGTCCGGGCAGCCACACATAAAGAGGTATCTGCGCCGATTTGCCGGCCGCGCCCATAAACAGCAGCAAGCACGCTACCGTCAAGCGTTCCCAGATGGCCCATGGCGTCGGCCGGCAACGGGGCGGCTTTAGAAAACAGTTTAACGAAATCCAGCGTGCCAAAGGTGCGAAACAGCAAAAACATTCCCAGCATGAAGCCAAAGTCGCCGATGCGATTGACGATGAACGCTTTCTTGCCGGCGTCGGCCGCCGATTTGCGCAGGAAATAAAAACCGATCAGCAGATAGCTCGCCAGCCCCACGCCTTCCCAGCCTACAAACAACAAAACGTAGTTGGCGGCCAGCACCAGGATCAGCATGAAAAACATGAACAAATTGAGGTAGGCAAAGAATCGGTAATAGCCGCCTTCATGCGCCATGTAGCCGGTGGAATAAATGTGGATCAGCCATCCGACGCCGGTAACCACCAGCAGCATCACCACCGTCAGTTGATCCACTTGCAGATCGAAGCCGGCGCGGAAATTTCCCGCCTCAATCCAGGAGAAATATTGCTGTACCCAGGGAATCTGTCGCGGGGGAAAGTTGGAAAAATTCGCGGACGGCTTCCAGCGCGGCCAGAAAGGAAAGCCCGGTAGCTCCAATGGCCACGGTATTCACAATTTTGTTGGGCCAGGTGCGTGCCAAACAGCCCATTGACGGCAGCCCCCAGGAGCGGCAGAAGTGGAATGATCCACAGATGTTCGAGTATTGGCATTTAGAGTTTCAGAAGGTTCACGCGCTCGACGTTCAGCGATTGCCGGTTGCGCGCCGTAAGAATAATAATGGCCAGCCCCACGGCGGCTTCCGCCGCCGCCACCACGATCACGAACAACACAAATACCTGGCCATCGAGTTTGTGCATCGCCTGGCTGAAAGCGACAAAGGCCAGGTTCACCGCATTCAGCATCAATTCGATGGACATAAAAATAGTGATGATGTTGCGCTTGAAAATAAACGCCAGCACGCCCAGCCCGAACAGAATGGCGCTCAGGACCATGTAATAATTGGTGGGAACCATGGTCAGGCCTTCTCCCGCTGCGCCAGCACGATGGCGCCCAGCACCGCCACCAGAATCAAAAAGGAAGTGAGCTCAAAGGGATAGACGAAATCCGTGAAAATCATGGTGGAGAGGTCTCGGGTGGAAGCCATGTGCCCGGCTTGCGACGCCGCCTGCACCGTGTCCGTGGAGCGCGCAATGGTCGCGGCAATAAAACCCGTCAACGCGAACGCCAGCAGCAGCCCGGGAAATCCGGCGAGTTTTGGAAATGCTGGTGTGCTCTTCAATCCCGGCGTTCAGCAGCATGATGACGAACACAAACAGCACCATGATGGCGCCGCCATAGACGATGATCTGCACCGCGGCCACAAACTCGGCGCCCATCAGCAGGTATAAGCCCGCCAGCGCCACCATCACCACGATGAGCGAAAGCGCGCTGTGGATCGGGTGCTTCTGAAAAATCAAACTGAGCGCGCCGCCCACGGCCAGCGCCGCCAGAACAAAGAAGACCAGCAGTTCGGGAGTCATCGGATGGCGCCCCACTTCAAAATGGCGAAGCTGGTGAACACCACATTGGCGATGGATACCGGCAAGCAGCATTTTCCAGCCAAAGGCCATCAACTGGTCATAGCGCAAGCGCGGCAAAGTCCCGCGCATCCACACATACACGAACAAGAACACAAAAATTTTGGAGAGCAGCCAAAACGGCGCCTGAATAAAATTGTTCACGATAGGAAAGGCGACCAGACCCAATGCCAGGAGGCACATGACTGCGCCGATTCCCGGCAAGAATAATTTTGCCAAAAATGGTTTCGTAGCGGATGCCCGTCCCAGATCACCCACAGACCGAATGGCAAAAGAATGGCCGTCGGCAAGAAGTAGGTCCACGTCCAGGTGGCCGGGAAGGGAGACAGCCAGCCGCCAAAAAACAAGATGGAGCACAGGCTCGACACCGTGATCATGCTGGTGTATTCGGCGATAAAAAACATCGCGAATTTAAAGCTGGCGTATTCGGTGTGAAATCCAGCCACCAGTTCCGATTCCGCTTCCGGCAAATCGAAGGGCACGCGATTGGTTTCCGCGACGGCAGCGATGAAGAAACAAATAAATCCCAGGAATTGCGGGAAAAATATTCCAGCCCAGAATTCCGTAGCGGCTGGTCTGATTATTGATAATTTCGGTTAGGTTAAAGGTTCCAGCGATCAGCAGCACGCCCACCACGGAAAGGGTCAGCGCCAACTCATAGCTGATCATCTGCGCCGAGCTGCGTAATCCGCCCAGCAATGGATATTTGCTGTTGGAAGACCAACCGGCTAGCGCCACGCCGTAAACTCCCAACGCGGTAATTGCGAACAGCGCCAGGATTCCGATGTTCACATCGGGTGGCAAAATTCCCAGATACACGTCCTGTCCTAGAATTTTCCAAGGCAGGGGATTGGGGCCAAAGGGAATGATGGCGATGGAAGTCAGCGCCAGCGCCAGAGACAGCAGCGGCGCGAGAAAATAAACGAAGCGATCCACTCCCGCGGGTGTGGGGTCTTCTTTGAACAAAAATTTCAACCCGTCCGCAGCGGCTGCAACAAACCATGCGGACCCACGCGATGCGGTCCCCAACGCGATTGAATGTGCGCCACCAGTTTGCGTTCAAACCAGGTCAGGTAAGCGTTCACGGTCAGCACGATGAACATCATCAACATCACTTTGATGAAAGTGATGATCAGCCAGGCGTTGGCGTACAGAAAAGCGTTCACGAGGTTTTACGTCGGCCTCGGCTTCCGGCAGCGATTCCATCATGGTGCAGAATTTTCCCAGCGATCCGCTGGTGAATAGCGTGTCGTGCGCGGACTTGATCAGACCGACCGGCACGTCATATGGAGCGTGACCGTTTCTGCTGAACCCCAGATGAGTGGGCTCGGCTTCGCCCTGCAACAGTCCGCCGGGTTGCACGTCATATCCCGGCACCGTTTTGCGAATTTCTTCAAAAACCGCGGCCGGATGATTTGTAATGGAAGGCTTTCCCGAGTCCCAGCCGCTGCAGCTGGTGCGAAACGATGCGCAGCAAATCAAAATCCGAGCGGGTACCCATAATTTCCACGCCTTTACGCAGCATCTGAATTTCGCCGGCGGTGTTGGTC
Source organism: uncultured Acidobacteriota bacterium (assembly GCA_963732705.1). GTDB lineage: Bacteria > Acidobacteriota > Terriglobia > Acidiferrales > UBA7541 > Acidiferrum. The sequence continues at coordinate 379,823 of CAVTAN010000006.1, forward strand.
ACCGTGCCGTCTTTTTCGTAAGCCGACGCGGCGGGAAAAACAATGTCGGCCTGCTTGGCGGTCTCGGTTAAAAACATTTCGTGCACGATCAGCAACTGCGCCATTGCCGCGTCCGTAACCCAGGGTGCCAAAATGCGCCAAAGGGTTGGCGCCCATGACGTACAGCGCCTTGCAATTTTCCGGACTGGGCCGCGTCGATCATTTCGGGCGCGGTCAAGCCGGCTTTGCGAGGGAATCGCGCCGCCCCAGATGCCTTCCAGCATTTCGCGGGCTTGCGCGTTATCGGTGTAGGCATATCCCGGCAAACGGTCGGGGAGCACGCCCATGTCCGCTGCGCCGCGCGAATTGGCGTAATCGCCGAGGGCCATGAAGCGGTTCTGCCGTTCAATTTGGAGCCAAAGGTCACCAGTTGGGCAATCGCCGCACCAGTGAGCTCTTCGCCAAAAACGATCGCGACATCCGATTCCGCTTCCAGAGCAGCCTTCAGCGCCACCAACTGCTCGACCATCTCGGGCGCCAGTAATCCTTCGCCGTGAGCCAGCCACTTGATCGCGGCATTCTCATGGCCCGCCGCCACCTTGATAAATTGCGTGGCCTTGCGCACCAGTTTTATCTCGTTGGCGTTAATTACAAAAAGCTTGCTGCCGAAGTGCCGGATGCCGGAGCGAATCTGCCAGGCTACCAAGGGATTTTGATTAGTGGGATCGTTGCCAATCAGCAGCACGGTTTTGGCGTGGTACAGATGTCTCCATGGTCATCATGGAATCGTGGGCTCGTTCGCCGAGCGCGGTAACCAGCCCGGTGTAATCCGCGGTGCGGTGGTGATCGATGTTGTTGGTCCCGAAGGTGGTGCGCGCCAGGCGCTGGAACAAGTAATTTTCTTCGTTGGAGGTGCGGTTCGATCCGATGAAGCCCGATGGCGTCTTTGCCGCCCGTGTCGAAAACCTGCTTCAGCTTCGTCGCCGCCGCCTGCGCCGCCTCTTCCCAGGAAACAGGATAGAGCTCGGTGCCACGCCGCAGCATGGGCTGCTTGATGCGTTCAGGATGCTTGGTGAAATCAAAACCGAATCGACCCTTTGACGCACAGGAAATCCTTGTTGATACCCGAAAGGTCGCGATTGTTCGAACGCATGATTTCGTGATTTCTCACGCTCAGCGTGGTCTTGCAGCCATTCGAACAATGGGTGCAAATGGTCGGACGCGTATTGCATTTCCCACGGCCGCGTCTTGTAGCGATAAGTGCCGCTGGTCAGCGCGCCCACCGGGCAAATATCGATGCACATCCCGCACTCTTCGCAGTCCAGGTGATCGCCGCGATTGGGAATGATCACGCTGTTCGCGCCGCGCATGCCGACGCCCAGCGCTTTCACGTCCATGCCTTCGTCGCACACGCGCACGCAGCGGAAACACAAAATGCAACGCGGGGCATCGTAGTACACCAGCTCCGACCACTTTTCTTCCGGCCGGTGAATTTTTTCTTCGATGAACCTGCTGGTATCCGCGCCGTAGCGGAAAACCATGTCCTGCAGCTCGCACTCGCCGCCCTTATCGCACACCGGGCAATCCAGCGGGTGATTGGTCAGCAAAAATTCCAGCATGTACTTGCGCGCGTTGCGCACCTGCTCGGTATTGGTGCGCACGATCATGCCTTCGGTCGCCACCAGCGTGCACGCCGTCTGCAGCTTGGGCATTTTTTCCACTTCCACCAGGCACATGCGGCAAGCGGCTTGCAAGGACAATCCCGGGTAATAGCAGAACGAGGGCACTTCGGTGCCGATGCGCCGCGTGGCTTCAATCACCAGCGTCCCAGGCGACACTTGCACGTCGCGGTCGTTAATCTTCAAGCGTGATCAAGTTTTTGGTCAGCCATTGAGTAAGATCATTCGTCTTATCGACTGAACCAGCGAGCACGCCTCAGCGGATTTGTATGCGCAGCGACCGTGCAAATGATCTTCAAACTCGTTCCGCCACTTCTGCACGATACTGATGGTTGGCATCGCGGCGGCGTCACCGAGCGGGCAGAAACTGCGGCCCAGAATATTTTTGGAGAGCTCGCTGATCATATCGATGTCCTGCGCGCGCCCGTAACCGGCATGCAAGCGCTCCAGCATCTTGCGCAGCCACGTGGTGCCTTCGCGGCAGGGAATGCACCAGCCGCACGATTCATGCGCGTAAAAGTGCATGATGCGCCGCGCCATGTCCACCATGCAGGTGTCTTCGTCCATCACCACCATGCCGCCGGAACCCAGCATGGACCCGGCTTTGGCCACCGAATCGTAGTCCATCGGAATATCGATTTCATCGGCAGTCAGCAACGGGCAGGAGCTGCCTCCGGGAATCACCGCTTTCAATTTCTTGCCGCCCGGAATTCCGCCGGCCATGCCATAAATAAATTCCTTCATGTTCATGCCCAGCGGAATTTCGTAGATCCCCGGCTTGTTTACATGGCCCGCGACGCACAGCAAACGGGTGCCGCCATTTTTTGGCGTGCCCAGATTTGCGTACGCTTCGCCGCCGCCCAGAATAATCGCGGGCACTGCGCTAAGCGTTTCCACGTTATTGATAATCGTCGGGCAGCCATACAGGCCAACAACGGCAGGGAAGGGAGGTTTGATTCGCGGATAACCTCTTTTGCCTTCGAGCGATTCCATCAGCGCCGATTCTTCGCCGCACTCGTAAGCGCCTGCGCCGGTATGAATCAGCAAATCAAAATCGTATCCCGAGCCGAGAATATTCTTGCCCAGGTACCCGCGCGTCGTACGCTTCGCGTAATCGCTTCCTGCACAATGTCCAGCACATAGCGATATTCGCCGCGAATATAAATAAATCCCTGATGCGACCCGATGGCTCGGCCGGCGATCACCATGCCTTCGATCAGCTGGTGCGGATCCATCTCCATCAGCGGGCGGTCTTTGCAAGTGCCGGGTTCGGATTCGTCCGCGTTGCAAATGACGTATTTCGGCTTTGGGCGAATCCTTGGGCACGAACGACCACTTCATGCCGGTCGGAAATCCCGCGCCGCCGCGGCCGCGCAGATTCGATTTCTTCATTTCATCGATGATCGATTCCGGGGTCATTTGCTTCAGCGCTTTTTCGAGCGCCTGATAACCGCCGTTCTGCAGGAACACATCAATGTTCGTGCGAATTCCCGAAATGCCCCAGCGTTTGCTGATCACGCGGAATCTCGCCCGGCTGCGCGCTCGATGCAGCGCGCCGGAAATCACCGGCTCGGGCTCAGCCGGGCGCTTGCCGCATCCAGGGACTCGAATAATATGGTCGAATTTTATCGGGCGTCAGGTTCTCGTAAAAATCGTAATTGACCTGCATCGCCGGAGCGCCGGTGCAGGCGCCGATGCATTCCACTTCTTCCAGCGAAAACACTCCGTCCTTGGTGGTTTCCTTGTGCCCGATTTCCAGGCGCTTTTTCGCGCGATCCAGCAATTCATTTCCGCCGCGCAGCATGCAGGCCACATTGGTGCACACCTGCACGTGATATTTGCCCATGGGCTTGCGATGCAGCATGGAGTAGTACTCGAGCGTTTCTTCGACCTGCACGGTGTGCAGCTCCAGACGCGCGCCGCAATCTCCGCAATCAACTCGTCGCTGACGTAACCAAATTCATCCTGCGCGTACATCAGCATGGGAATCAACGCGCTGCGCTTCACGGGATAGGCGTTTTGCAGACGTTCGAATCGCGCCGTAAGCTGCGGGGACATTAGCAGTTCCATCTAGCGGTCCACCTCGCCCAGCACGATATCGATCGTGCCGATGCAGGCAATCACATCGGAAATCAGTTGCCCTTCCACCAGTTTCGGCAAAGCCTGCAAATTAATGTAAGACGGCGAACGGAAATGCACGCGCAGCGGCTTCGGGCGATCCATCGCTGGCAATAAAACAGCCCAGCTCTCCGCGCGGCGATTCCACGGTGACAAACGCTTCTCCCGGCGGCGGCGAAAATCCTTCGGTGAAAATTTTGAAATGGTAGATCAGCGCTTCCATCTCCGTCTTCATTTTCTCGCGCTGCGGCGGCACGATGCCCGGGGCATCGCTGCTGATCGCGCCTTCATCCGTAATCTTGTCCATGCGCTTGCCGCACGATCTTCAAGCTTTCGCGCATCTCCGCCACGCGGATCATGTATCGCCCGAAACAATCGGAATCCGTGCGCGTCGGCACATCGAAATCAAATTCGTCATAGCTGCGAATACGGAAACAATTTGCGATTATCGTAAGCCACGCCCGCTGCGCGAATCGTCGGCCCGGTCATGCTCAACGCAATGCGCATCTTCCGCGGTGATGTAGCCGATGTTTTTCGTGCGGCCCATCCAGATGCGGTTTTCGGTCAGCAGCGTTTCGTATTCATCCACGCGGCTGGGCATGTATTTCAAAAATCGTTCGACCGCTTGCCGCCATCCCGCGGGTGGCTGCAGCGCCACTCCGCCGATGCGGATGTAGCTGGTCATCATGCGCTGGCCGGCGAACATCTCAAAAATCTTCAAAATCTCTTCGCGCTCGCGGAAGCAATACAGAAACACGGACATGGCGCCCAGGTCGATGGCGTGCGTTCCCAGCCACACCAGATGGGAGGAAATACGCTGCAGCTCCACCATCATCACGCGGATGTATTGCGCGCGCTTGGGTACTTCCAGCTCCAGCAGCTTTTCCACCGCCATGCAATAAACCAGGTTATTGCCCAGCGGATTCAGATAATCCATGCGGTCCGTCAAGCGTAATCGCTTGCGAATACGTTTTGTCTTCGCAGGATTTTTCAATCCCCGTATGCAGATATCCGCAGATCCGGAACGGCTTTCACACACCGTTTCGCCATCCAGCTCCAGCAAAATGCGCAACACGCCGTGCGTCGATGGGTGTTGCGGCCCCATGTTAAGGACCATGGTTTTCGCGTCGTGCCGACTGCTGTTTCTACGGTGGTCATACGGATCTCTTGGTGAAGCCCAGCGGCATCACCGGTAAATCGCGGAAGCCTTCCACTGGATAATCGCGGCGCAATGGATAGCCTTCCCAGTCATCGGGAAGTACAATGCGCCGCAGATCCGGGTGCCCGTTAAAACGAATCCCGAAGAAATCGAAAATTTCGCGTTCCAGCCAGTTCGCGCCGGGCCACACCGGTACGAGCGAATCCAGCACCGGATCTTGCCCGAACAAACGCACCTTGCAGCCGCAATTTTTCGCGCGCGCGAAATGCATACCAGATTGGTAAACCACTTCAAATCGCGGCTCATAAGGATGGCGGTCCAGGCAGGTCGCATCGGTGAGCAAGTTGAATTGCAAGGCAGCGTCGTCGCGGCAGCGCTGCCGCGGTAGCCCGGAGCAATTCGCGCGGCACCACGATGGTCGTTTCGCCGCGATACTCGATCACTTCCGCGACCGCGTCGGCATTCCACGCGCGCAAGTGTTCGACGGAGGGCAGAGCGTCCGCTTACAACACTAGCGTCCTGGTTGGAATTCTCCGTCAAGTTTTTCCTGATCCCGAAGCGCCGGTTACTTTTGCCAGTCCAGCGCGCCTTTTTTCCAAAGATACAGGTAACCCACCAGCAGGATGCCGATATACATCATCATCTCTGCGAATCCATACCACCGCAAACTGCGAAAAATGTACGCCCACGGATACAAAAAGATGGCTTCCACATCGAACAAAATAAAAACCATGGCCACCAGATAAAATCGTACCGAAAAAGGTTCGCGCGCGTCGCCGGTGGGTGCTACGCCGCATTCGTAAGGTTCTTGTTTTACTCGATTGGGCCGCCGCCAACCGATAAGCACCGAAACTCCCGTCAACATGCCAGCAAGTCCCGCTGCGATCAGCAGGTGTATTAGAAGAGGAGCGTAACTATGTAGGTCGGAACCGCCCATAAGCGAAAGCGTTATAATAACGACTCGACTACCAATCGGTCAAATCCCGTGGGAAGGACCTTTATAATAGCCCTTAGTTCGGCGTTTTCGTGACAGCGCGCGAATAATTGGGGCCCATCGCCATGATCTTCGGTCATAACACAAACGTTAGCGTCGGCACGGTGAAGTATCACGTGCAGACGGAAGACGCCGGGACGGATAGCGCGTTGATCGACACCACCGTGTATTGCGGCGGACGAGTGTTGCATCGCCGCACCAACAATTATCACGACCTCTTGCCGCTCAATGCCGACCGCCAGGAAGCGCTCAAGTTGCGGCTCGATGAACAGCATCGCCAGGTGCTTGAAGAAATTCGCAGTGGGATACTTTATTTGCCGGCGCCGACGCCGCGCATTGCCGCGCCTCCTTCGAGTGCGAGTTCGACGCCGCCTGCGCCAGGACTTAACGCTAACCCCTCGGTGGCGTCTTCAAGCCCGGCTCCTGCGCCGGCCGGGTCTGCGCCCGCGGTCAGCACTGTAGCGTCGACGACGGATTCGGAAGCCGCTGCTATTACGGAGGTGAGTGATGATTTTGCTGCCTCTGCAGACGCTTCGCCGGCCACGGCCGCGAACTCGACGTCCCCCGACGCGGCGACTTTGCCTTTCGACGACATAAACGCCGCGCCTCCCGTCGCCAGCGTTCCATCACTGGCCCTGCCATCAGAAAATGCATCTGAGGATGCTGAAGCTGACGTCAAACCTCCTGTCGCTTCCTCTGCCCTCGAACGAAATTCCGCGGACCTCATCAACTCGTCAGTGCCAGCTTTGCCAGCCAAAAAACAATCCGCTACGCAACGCCTGGAATCTTTAACGGACTCCGACGTCGCCGAAAACGAAGTGCCGGTGCAGCGCTCGGTAACTTTGTCTCTGGAACTGGTTAACGCCAAAACCTGGCTGGCGGGGAGGCGCGCCACCTTGCATCTCCGCGTCACGGACCCTGCCGGTCGCGTGGTTCCCGACGCCTACATCACCGCCGCCGTTTCCGGCGCGGCCGACCCTGCGGAGTTCTACGCCGAAACTGGCGACAACGGCGAAGCTCACCTGGCTTTCGACATGCCCCGGCTCGCGGACGCCAACGCCTCGCTGCTCATTGAAGCCAGCCACGTCCTGGCTCATGGATTCCTCCGATTCCAATTGCGGGCCCGCCAGCGCGTGCCGGTCACGTAAAACCATCTTGCCATTGCCCCGCGAATTAACCATTCGATGAACCAGCAGAGGGCCCCTCTCACTCCGTAAAGTTTCGAAGAGATTTTTACGCGGGAAGTTTCAAGGGCGAGGCCCATCGGTGCGATTCTCGGCGAGGAGATCGGCGAGTATCCAGAATGCTCCGGCAATCTCGAAGTTCTCGGCGCACTCGCTCCAGTTGGTGTGGCTGTGGGGCTTCGAAAAGACCGCTGGTACCCAGATGAATAAACCGAAACCCACCACCATGATGGTCAGCAGGCGACTTGCCAGCAGAGCCATGCGATTGGCCAGAAGCGCTAGCGCCGCGAGCGCGAAGAAGGCGGTTGTGACGGTGGCCCAAAACATCGGTGTGGGCGGAATCCACTTCGGGACCAGGCCGGCGGTAGCGTCGAGATAAAACGCTTGTTCGAGGGCAAAGGAAGTGGCACAGATGCCCAGCAGGATGCGGCTAATCCGCTCAATTCTCTCCGGTGGCCACGCCGGTGCGCAGCGCATATAAATAATCGCCGCTGCGCTTAAAAGCGAAAACTGCTCGAAGAAGTTGCCCCAACTGTTGTAGACGCGCGGTGCAGAAACAATCCCCGGTACGCATAGCAGAACGAACGGAAGACTCGCCGCGCACAAGACGGCTGCTCCCATCTTGGCGGTCCTCGAAAACTGAACGGCAGCACCGCCGAGGATCAGCGCGGCCGCTGCAGCGTAGACCAGGTAGCGGAGTGCATGAATGTCGTTGTAGTCGTGCCACGCCAATGTGATGAGGCCAAAGGCGAAAGCAGCGGCCCCAAACACGTGGCGCCCTAGGTTTCGATCAGTGGTCATCCGAGTCATGTGTCTTCCAACTCCCGAGTATGTGCGAAAGTCGGGTCACCGACACGTTTTCAATGGTTCACGCAATCAAAAGCTCAGGCGGCACGGGCCGTGAAACGGCGGATGAGCCATCCGAGGCAGAAAAGGGCCGCGCCTGTAAGAAAAACGCGAAGGCGCGGAGGACTATTCCAAGAGTCATCGGTGATACTCCAAATCGCCAGCAAGATTTTCCAGGAGCCATTCGCCAATAGTCACGGCCGGAGTTTAACTCAACACCGTCTTGAGGGTCGACGAGGAACGAAGTTGAATGCAGCTCTCGGCTAGGTCAGACTGGAGAAGGACAATGGAAACCGCGCTGGCTATCATCATCAATGGAGAGCCTCGCACCGCGCCCCCGGGCGCCACGGTGGCCGATTTGCTGCGGCAGCTAAATCTGCCGGCTGGCCTGGTGGCCATTGAACGCAACTTGCAAATCCTTCCGCGTCCTCAATGGTCCAGCACTGAAGTGAATGCCGGCGACAATTACGAAATTGTGCACTTCGTAGGCGGCGGCTAGCTCACTTTAGTCGAGGACTAAGCAACCCTTCCTTAGGATTGGCATTCTCACTGCGCAATCGCGTGGGCCTCAGATATGTGAAAAGAAATTTGAGGCCGCTGCCGAGGTTCCGCCATGTTCGATTTTCTTGCCCGCTTCGGCAGCTCATCTGAAAAAGCATCGGATTCGTGGTTCTCTCGTGTGCGCGACAACGCCCGCTCGCTGGCCCTGCGCTCGGCTTTCAAAGTTACGAGCGCTAACGGAGCCCCGATTCATCTGCTGGACCTGCGGGTCTCGCCGAGCCTCGGGCGCGCCCAAACGACTTCCATACTTACGCATACCGCAGTCATCGCTATCCTGGTGGCTTTTGCCGTCCACCCCGCGCTCAACAAACCGCCCTCCATGGCACTTGGCGATTCCTATCAGCAGTTGGCTCCGCTATCGCCTGAAACTCTGCATCGGTTGCTCAGCGATCATCCGGCGGATGGCTCTGGTACCGGCGGAAATCGCGAGCCGTTGCCGGCAACAGCAGGCCATCTGCCGATGGTTTCCTCCATTCAACTGCTGAAGCCTTCTCTGCCGCAAATGCCCGACCCGCAGCTTGCCGTGCCACCGACGATTCTGGATCCCGACGCGCCGGAGACGCTCATGGCGGTTCCGAACCTCGGGCTCCCCTGGATGAAGGATAAAAATAATTCGGCCGGTCCGGGAAACGGTCACACCATTGGCAACAGCGATGGCAATTCCGTCGGAGATGGTGGTGAAGGTTTTGGCGGAGATGGTTCCTCGATCGGCCGCTACCAGGCGGGAGTAACCATACCGAAGTGCACATTTTGTCCCAATCCTCCCTACACCGATCAGGCCCGCGAAACCAAAGTGCAAGGCATCGTCACCCTGGAAGTGCTGGTCAGTCCAGAAGGGCGTCCCGCGCAAGTACGCATCACCAGGGGGCTGGGTGCAGGACTCGAAGAGCGCACCTTGGAATCAGTGCGCGCATGGCGATTCACTCCGGCATTTGACGCGGGCCACCGTGCGGTGCCGGCCTGGGTGACCATTGAAGTTCTCTTCCGTCTTTATTAATCGAGTTCACTGCAATGGTGAATGTCGAGCGATGGGTTAGGAGCCTCGGACCGGCACTTGAAATCTAAGGATGCGCGTTAAACACCCTTCAACAGATGGCCCATCTTGGATTTTTTGGTTTTCAAATAAGCCCGCGACGTTTTGGAAATTCTCGGCTGACAAGGCACCCGCTCCGTAACTTGCACTCCGGCGTTTTCCAGTTGACGCACCTTTTCCGGATTGTTGGAGAGCAAGCGAATGCGCGTAGCTCCCAGCTGCTTCAAAATTCCGGCGCAAAAATCATAGTTCCGCGAGTCGGCGTCAAATCCCAACTCCTCGTTGGCTTCCACGGTGTCCATGCCGCCATCCTGCAACTCGTAGGCGCGCAGTTTATTCATCAATCCAATGCCGCGCCCTTCCTGCGGCAAATAAAGCAAGACCCCGGAAGGCGCCCGCGAAATTTCCCGCAGCGACATTTCCAGTTGCGCGCGGCAATCGCAGCGCAGCGAACCGAGCACGTCGCCCGTCAAACATTGCGAATGCACGCGCACCAGCGGCGCCGGCTTGCTCTTCAAGTTTCCCCGCGCCAGGGCCACCGCCTCATCCAGCGCGCCTGCGCCTTTGAAGCCGTAAATCGTGAAATCTCCATAGCGCGTAGGCAGTTTGGCCTCCGCGACCATCTCGGCGGCAGCTCTGCCCTTCTTGGTAGCGCCCTTCAAGTGTGATTTCTTACCCATAAGGAAGTCGCAAAGTATAGCAGCACAAATTCATCCGCTAGGCGGTTGCGCGAGCGGACGGGCCCGCCGCATATAAAGCGCGCCTGTTGCGCGTAGTTTTGCCCGTAGCTATTGGATGCGCGGGACAAAATTTCGCCACACGCTTTACATCCCGGTTAGCATTCGCTAGCGTTTAAGCGGCAGCACCGCAAACGCGGTCAAGCTGCATCGTCCCCGACGTACATCATGGACACCACCACCTCCGTTCGCGACCTGCTATTCACCTTGCTGCTCAAGGTGGGCGTGGCTGCTTCGATCGCCGCGCTGCTGGCGCGCTGGAACACTTTTCGCCGCGTGCTGTTTACCGAGCAGCGCGACCCGGACCAGAAACTCAAGCTGATGCTGTTCATGGCCCCGCCTCTGATTCTCGGCGTCACGCTGCGTTTCGTCGGCTTTCCGTACCGCTTCGCCGATCTCTCGCTCGAAGGCGCGTTTTTGATGGGCCTGCTCGGCGGCCGCGTTGTCGGCCCGCATCGGCGGAGCCATCATTACTATTCCCGCGCTGCTCGGCCACGAATGGCTGGGCATGCCGGCGGCCTCCACCGCAGGCTTGCTGGGCGGACTGATTCGCCAGGCGATTCCCAATAAAGAGGATATCTGGAATTTCGGGCCCTTCACGTTTCTGAATATTCCGCGCGCCGTGGTGCGACTTTTGCGCCGCGCGCAGCCTTCCTGGGAAATGGCGCCGCTGCTGGCGTGCGTAGGCTTGGAACTCGGGCGGGTCGCGCTCGTCAATGCCACCAAGCCCGAAATGGCTATTCGCCATTGACCCGCACTGGAACTGGTGGCTGGCGCTTACGGTTATCGCCACGCTGATGTCCGTGGCCGCGCCGCTGAAAATCTGGAACAACACGCGCATCGAGATGAATCTGGAGCGGCACCAGCAGCTCCTGCTGAAAGCCCGCATGGATGCGCTGTCCAGCCAGATCAATCCGCATTTTCTTTTCAACACGCTTAATACGGTTTCGGCGCTGATTCGCTTCGATCCCGATACCGCGCGCGGCGTGGTCCTGAAACTCAGCAATATTCTTGCGGCGTTTGCTGCGCAAGCACGAAACTTTCGTTCCGCTGCAAGAAGAGTTGCAATTCATCGACGACTATCTGGATATCGAAGTGGCCCGCTTCGGGCGCGACAATCTGGAAATCGTCAAGCAACTCGACGAAGACACGCTAGAAGCTTTCGTTCCCAGCATGCTGCTGCAACCCATCGTGGAAAATTGCCTCAAGCACGGGCTGGCTCCCAAAATCGAGGGCGGCAAAATTCAGTTGCGGACCACCAATCGCGACGGGCGGCTGCACATTGAGATTGAAGACAATGGCGTGGGTATCTCCGAAGAAAAAATGCCGCACGTGTACGTGGAAGGCATCGGGCTGAGCAATGTTCGCGAGCGACTGCGGGTATTTTACGGTGCGGACTTTTTGCTGGAAATCGAGAGCCGGCCGGGCGAGGGGACCCTCATTCGAATTGACATCCCGGAACTGGTGTCCACCATGCAAGCGGTTGGCTAGCCCCCCTATATCGGTATCAGGGCAGGGAAGACCAAGCACAAAGCGGTATCAAAGGCAGTGACGAAGAACACTTGACATGGGCCTCCCCCTACTGTATTTTCTGTCTATACAGAAATGACTGAACATCCACAAACGCTTACGCTCTCTCCCGCAGCTCAGAAATTCGTCCTGCACTGGGGCGAAATGGGCACCCGCTGGGGCATTAACCGCACGGTGGCGCAAATTCACGCCTTGCTGTTTGTTTCTCCCCACGCGTTGCCCGCCGACGAGATTGCCGTCATTCTCGCGGTGGCTCGCTCCAACGTCAGCACCAGCCTCCGGGAACTCATGGGCTGGCGGATTGTGCGGGTGGTCCATGTTCTCGGCGACCGCCGCGACCATTTCGATTGCACTAAAGACGTGTTTGAAATTTTTCGCATCGTTTCCGAGGAACGCAAGCGCCGCGAAATCGATCCCACGCTGAAACTGCTCAGCGAGTGCGTGCAGGAAATCAAAACCAGTCCTACGAAAGACGCCTACACCCTGGAACGCCTGGAAACCATGCTGGATTTTCTCAGCGCCATGACCGGCCTGTTTGAAGAAGTGGTGCGCATGCCGGACTCCGCGCTCAGGGGCATGGTCAAGCTGCGCGGCAAAGTCATCACGCTGTTTGGCAACAATCGCAAAAAAGCGGTTTAGCGAGCGAGGCGCTCACGCTCATGATTTCCCTGGCCTCCGAATTCACCGACAGCAAGGGCCGCCACGCCCGGGGCTGGCTGTTCTTCGACGCCGACTGCGGATTCTGCGTGAAGATTGTGCGAGCCATTGCGCCCACGCTCGAAAAACGCGGCATTGGGCTTGCTCCGCTGCAAGACCCGCGCGTCGGCCCACTACTTGGCGTCCCGCCTGAAGAATTACTTCTGGAGATGCGCTTGCTGTTCAGCAATAACCAACAATTTGGCGGAGCGGATGCGGCCATCGCTCTGGCACGCGAAATCTGGTGGGCACGGCCGTTAGTCTGGCTGGCAGCCCTTCCCGGTGTGGCTCCGCTGCTGCGATCCGCTTATCGCTGGGTCGCCGCGCACCGCAAATGTTCCGCCACCGCAGTGGCTTGCGCGGTGGACAACAATCCCCAGCATCCGCGGAAGTAGCGTCTGAAAATTTTGAAGCGATCGCTCCGGGCCGAGTACACGGAGGAAACGTGCCGCAGTCCTCGAATCTGCCTGGGAAATTTTGGTGGGACGGCAAGGTCGCCCGCACGACCTACGCGCTCACCGGATTAATCGGCTTCGCGGCTAAGCACAACATCGACCGCTACATGGCCCGCGGGTATTTCCCTCTGGAACGTGGCTTGTTAAATTATTGGGCTCCGCTGGGTAAGGCCGCCAGGCTCGCACACCTCTCGCGCCTTGAAGAACAATTCCTGTTCAAGCTCATGCTGCTGGCGCTGCCGTTTATTTTTGTCGGGGTAATTCTAACCGTTCGACGCTTGCGCGATGCGGCGCAGCCTCTCTGGCTGGCGTGTTTGTTTTTCGTTCCTTTCGTGAATTTGATTTTCTTTTTAGTGTTATGCGTGGTGCCTGCAAAGGCCGGGAACGATTCAGTCGAGGCCGCCCATGGCCTCACGTCCGACCGTTAGGCTCGCTTATTCCGCGGGGCGCACTTGCGACCGCTACACTCACCACCGTGGTTACCACTGCGATTGGTTTGGTGAATCTGTACATCGGAGCCCAGGTCATGGGCTCTTACGGCTGGAGCTTATTTGTCGCGCTGCCGTTTTGCATGGGCATGTTTTCCGTCTTGCTGTACAGCTATCACGAACCGCGGGAGCTTTCCTCCTGCCTGGCGGTGGCCGCCCTCCCCATCGTCATTTTGGGAGCGGCCATTGTAGGGCTGGCTATCGAAGGTATTATTTGCGTCCTGATGGCCGCACCGATCGCTTTGGCGTTGGCTATTTTTGGCGGCTTCATTGGGTATTTCATTCAGCAACAATATTGGGATACCCGCGCGAGACCAGCAATACTCACCGCCATTCTGCTCATCGTTCCCTTATCTTTCGCGGGCGAAGCATGCCGCTGCGCTGCACCCGCCTGAGTTGGTGGTGCGTTCTGCCATTGTTATTAACGCTGCGCCGCCGGTGGTGTGGAACCAGGTGGTGGCTTTCACAGAAATTCCCGCTCCGCTGGAATTATTATTTCGCGCGGGCATCGCCTACCCGATTCGAGCGGAGATTTCTGGCAGCGGAGTGGGCGCCACGCGCCTGTGCATTTTCTCCACTGGGGCTTTCGAAGAACCCATTACGGTATGGGACGAAGCGCATCTCTTGAAATTTAGCGTCAGAAAAATCCTCCACCGCTGGACGAAATCAGCCCCTACAGGCATATTCATCCGCCACATCTTCAAGGTTATTTTATTTCCCACGGAGGGCAATTTTTGCTGAGCGCTTTACCGGACGGGAGAACCCGGCTGGAAGGAACAACCTGGTATCAGGACACCATGTGGCCCGCGACGTACTGGTAGTTGGTGGTCGGACTACGTGATTCATCGTATTCATATGCGCGTTTTAACTCACATCCGCCAGCAAGCGGAGTCGCAAGCCCGTTAAGCCTGTGGCTACCGCTGCCTACTTCCAGGACCCGCTGTAATATCGCTCGTATTGCGGGATCACGTCATTGGCGCAGAATTTTTGCTTGGCGTTAACGCGGGCCGTATGCCCCATCTCGCGTCCGCGATCCGCGCGCGCACAAAATCTCAATCGCATACGCCCCGGCAGCGCTTTCACATCGCCGGGCTCAACCAAATATCCATCGACGCCATGTTCCACAACTTCCGGCAGCCCGCCGACGTTCGTGGCGATCACCGGCACTTCGCAAGCCATGGCTTCCAGCGCGGCCAATCCAAAAGACTCCAGTTGCGATGGCAGCAAAAACAAATCGGCCAACCCCAGCTTTTCGTACACCTGGTCCTGCTTGCCCAGAAAAATCACATCTTTCTGAAGCTTTTTCTTGCGCACCAGATATTCCGCGGCGCCGCGGTCCGGCCCATCGCCGATCAGCACCAGTTTCGCGGGCATTTTGTCGCGGACCAGCGCAAAAATTTCCACGGCATCGGTGACGCGCTTTACCGGCCGGAAATTCGAAAGATGCATCAGGATCGGCTCGCCATTCGGCGCCCACTTGGCTCGCAGATTTTGGGTCCGCCTTGCGCGTATACAAATCGCAATTTACAAAGTTGGGAATCACTTCGATGGGCCGCTTGATGTCGAAATCTTTGACTGTCTGCTGCTGCAGATAACTCGAAATGGCGGTCACGCCGTCGCTTTGCTCGATGGAAAATCGCGTGATCGGCAGATAGCTCCGGTTGCTGCCTACCAGCGTAATGTCCGTCCCGTGCAGAGTAGTAATAAATGGCAAGCGCCGCGGCGCGGCCATAGACCGCGCCAGCATCGCGCTTACCGAATGCGGAATCGCATAGTGCACATGCAGCAGATCCAGCGCCTCGGACTCAAAGACTTCCAGCATCTTGGTGGCGAGCGCCAGGGTATAGGGTGGGTGATCGAACAGCGGATAGGACGCGACTTCCACTTCGTGAAAATGCGTGTGGGGATCGTTGGGATTCATGCGGATCGGCGGCGCGTAGCTGATGAAGTGGACGTCGTGCCCGCGCGCCGCCAGTTCCGCGCCCAGCTCCGTAGCCACCACGCCTGACCCGCCATACGTCGGATAGCAAGTAATCCCGATGCGCATCTCGAGTTGCACTCCTCGCACTCCTCAACGACCGCAAACACGTAGACTCATGCTTGACTGTTGCCTGTTAGACGCACCGCGGAGCATGAACGTGACATGAGTGGGGCATGTCGTGCGCAGCTCAAGTATTCACGAGTACGGGGCGCGTAGGAACGCACACGAAGGACCCGGTTGGTCGCTCTTTAATGATAGGCGGCGGTCACACAGGTTCAAATTCAGTGCGTCAACTACGCGAAGGGTTGCACGAAGAACGCTGTGCAACGTATTGAACACGCGAACTCTACTCGTCTCCGCCGTGCGCGGACTCTTCTCCATCTTTATAGACATACTTAATCACGCGCTTGAACACCAACAAATTAGGGCTTCCCTGCCGCGTCAACTTAATGCAATCCCGGTCGTACCATTCCACGGTGCCGCGTAGCACTTCGCCATCCTCCAGCACCACCGCCATCGGCGTATGCGACTGCATTTGCTTGACCCAATAGAAATTCTCCGCGTGGGTCATTTCGGGCGGCGCTGGTTTTTTGCTGGGCGCCGGTCCGTTATTCGAGCGGCCGCGAAGCATTCGGCTCCTTCACATCCGGAAAACCCGGACGAAACATGCGGCGATTCACCATGACTGTTACTCCGTCTGAGTACTAGCTTGGGGGTGGCGTCAGTTAGCCTAGAACTTATGATGCGCGCAATCTGGCCCTACGCGGTTACAGTTGACATGTAGAACAAAAAACTGTGGGTGACCTTGCGGCTGGTGCAAGCGCGACGATACTACTCCCATTCTAGCCGCGCCGCAGCCGATTGTCGCCAGCGAAGCCGCTAAGCGCATCCAATCCCAACTGCCGATTCAAATTCCGCCGCGCCCCGGCATGCAGTTCATCAAATCCCGCAATAGCTCGCATCACCCAGTCAACATCCACCGTCTTGCTCAAAGCCTCCAATTCTTTAGTCAGCGGTTTATTCCGCAGCATCGGATTTTTAATTTTCGCGCTCAACTCCAGAAAGATCCGTCAGCAACCCATAGAAAATTCCCAATTGACGCTCGAACGTGAATTTCCCGGTCTTTCGCCATCGCCGCGGTGTCCGCAAACAGTTGCGCGAATCCCTGCCCTTGTGCCGCCCGCGTCAAAATCCTCAGCGCATCTTTCCGCCGTTGCGCAGTCAACTCCACGTCCATCTCCATCGCCAGGCCCGGACTGCCCTCCGCAAACTGCGCCGCCAGCGTGATTTCTGCGCCTTTGCGATCCGTCTTCTCTTTCAAAATGCGCTCCACATCCGCCTGCGGCAGCGGCGCGAAATGAAACTGCATGCAGCGCGACACAATCGTCGGCAGCAGCGAATAAGGTGATGGCGCAATCAAAATCAACGTAGCCGAAGGAGGCGGCTCCTCCAGTATTTTCAAAAACACGTTGGCCACATCCCAGCGCATCGTATCCGCGCCATCTAAAATAAAAACTCGCCGCCGCCCCATCGGCTGAAAATACGCCGCCCGCTGCACCGCGCGAATCTGCCCTACCCGCAACATCGGCCGCACCACTGGAGTCTTCAGCCGAACTGGATCGGGCACCACCGCCCACACATCCGGATGCGTTTGCAGAATCAGCGGAGTGCGCTCCACCATGGCCGCGTCTGCGCTTTCGCCGCGTTCCGCCAAACCTTGTTGCACCAACGTCGCAGGATCGGCCAGCAACGCCACCCGTTTGCACGTGTCGCATTCGCCGCAAAAATCATCCTTCATCCGCTCGCACGTCGCCGCCTGCGCAAACATCCGCGCCAAGTGTGTATTTGCCCACGCCGCTCGCCCCGGTAAACAGCAGCGCATGCGGCACGCGTTCCGCGCGCAACGCCCCGCGCAGCGCATTCACAATCCGTTCATTGCCGAGAAAATCACTGAAGCCCATAACTACGTTTGTCTCCCGCACGCTGCTCACCGCCAAGAGCGGCTTCCACTGCCGCCAAAATTTCCGCCGCAATCGCATCCGGCGGGCTTATCGCGTGCGACCACTGCGTCAAAGCACTCCACGCGTATCCAGTTCTCGCGCTTCGCCAATTCATCGTACATTTCCGCGGCATCTTCCAGATGCCGCAAGTTTTCTTCCTGCAAATCGTGGTCGCCGCCGTATAGCCCCGCATAGCTCTTCCGCCCCACCAGCTTCTGCGCCTCTAGTGGAGGCACTCGCAAATACATTACCGCACTTTCCCGCGGCAGTCCGTAAATCTCGATACTCCAGGTGTTCGATCCATTTCACAAATTCCGCGCGCTCTGCCGCTGAAACTCGCGCGGTCTGATGCGCCAGGTTCGATCCAATATAACGATCCGCCAGTACGATTTTTCCCGCCGCCAGTGCTTCTTCGATCTGCTTCTTGGCTTCAAACCGGTCTCCCGCATATAGCAGCGCCGTGAAATGGGGATCGACCTCCTCCAACGGCCCAAACTCCCCGTCCAGAAATTCCCCCACCATTTTCCCAAACCACGAATCATAAATCGGAAATCCCGTCACAAAAGTTTCATGTCCGCGCGCGCCCAAGGCCTCCTTCAGCAACTCAACCTGAGTGCGCTTCCCGCTGCCATCAATTCCCTCGATGGCAATCAATTTTCCTCTATTGGGCATCGCTAATGGTGTTCGGGTAAATTGCGTTCAAGAAATCGCCCCAAATCGCGTTGGGCAAGATTAGAGACAACTGCAACTGTTGCGGCATTCAGTCATTCCTGCCGCAGTACAAGGTTCCGGCAAAATCGTAAATAAGTTCCGGGCAGGGCCGTTGGTTGCCAGTTTAACCGTCCGGGTCTCGCATCGCAAACCACCTCGCGTGCTAGGATTTATTCGCCGCCATGCCCCCCACCATCCGCGACAATATCTCTCGCATCCAAGAACGCATTGCCGCCGCCCAGCAGAAAGCTCCGCGCCCCGCTTCGCCCATCACGCTTATCGCGGTGTCCAAAACTCATCCGGCGGAAGCCATTCGCGAAGCCTACGAAGCCGGACTCCGAGACTTTGGAGAAAATCGCGTGCAGGAGTGGGAAGGGAAGTCCGCGGCCGTGCGCGAACTGCAAGCGACCTGGCACCTCATTGGGCACCTGCAACGCAATAAAGCCGCGCGTGCCGCGAAAGCGTTCCACTCCATCGATTCGGTCGATGATTTAGAGCTTGCCCAGCGGCTAGATCGCGCTTTGGGGGAAGCGCACGCTGCCGAAAGACTACGCATTCTCATCGAAGTTCGCGTTGAAAACGAAGCCACCAAAACTGGCGCGGAAATTGGCAGCCTTCCTGCGTTAGTGGAAAAAATCGCACAGCTGAGAAATCTTCAAATCGCAGGTCTCATGTGCATCCCGCCATACCTGGAAGACCCAGAGAAAGTTCGCCCGTATTTTCAACTGCTGCGCAAAATCCGGGACAACCTGGCGCAGTCAATGAACCTTGAATTATCCGTCCTCTCCATGGGCATGTCGCACGATTTCGAGGTGGCTATCCAGGAAGGTGCCACTGAAGTACGGGTCGGCACCGCGATCTTTGGCACGCGGCCCAAACTCAACGTTCCAGCCTAATTTCCTCCCACTGCGGCTCGATCCAAAAACTCGAAATTCTTTCTATGGGCGTCCGGTTCAGCGCCAGCTTTCGCCCCCAGATGCATCACCTGATAGTTCGATTTCTGCTCATAGCGGGGCCAGGCCGGCGCACCTTTGCCATTGGGATCACCGGTCTTGGCGAAATTTGTCCAGTACGTGCCCATCAACGCCGATAATTTATAGTCCGCACTCCGCCAGGGCATATTTTTCTTGGAGTCCAGGTTCCCAAATACAAACTCAATCTCCGCGGAGTGATAGGCAAACGCTCCCACGACAGCCCCGTCGTTTCCCTCTCCAGCGGGCGGGGCATCGTCAAACTCATAACGAAACACGGGGGCCTCCCCGGTTGCACCGTGCTGCTCCATCCACTTCCAAGTCCCGTAGGCGATAAAGTCCGCTGAACTCAGCAGCCCCGCCGACGTTTTCATTTGCTGATCGGAGGAAGCCGGGAAGAGCTTCAGCGCTTCGTCTGCGTCCTTTCCAAACTTCTGGCGCAGCTTCGCGACATAATTTTCCTGGCTCGTCGCTTCCTTGCCGAAGAAGGCATGATAATTCCCCTCGTCGCGATTCCAGCCAGCCATCAAGGGAATATGCGCCTGGTTTCCGCGCTCATAAATCTCTTTGGCGGTTGCAGGCAGGAAATATCCATCGATGTTGGGCCCGAATCGATGTTCATCCCCTTTAAGTACCGCGTCCAGCAGTCGTTTCGCGCTCACGCTGCGCAGCATGGCAATCGATCGGAAGCCCAACTCTTCCGCAAAGGCCGCGTCGCGCCTCTCGCTCTCCTCGCGCGATTTGGCGCTCAGGGTCTTTGCAAAGAACGCCCCGCTCTCGCCAATTGCGCCGTGCACGAGATTTCTGGATAGCGGCGAAGCCATCAGCGCACTCACCGAAAAGGAACCGGCGGACTCCCCGAAAATCGTCACGCGATTGGGATCCCCGCCAAAGGCCGCGATATTTTCATGCACCCATTGCAACGCCGCCGCCTGATCCAGCAATCCGTAATTTCCAGAGGCGTGCTGCTGCGATTCTTCCGTGAGCCCTGGGTGCGAAAAAAATCCAAAGATTCCCAGCCGGTAATTCATGCTCACGACTACCACGTCCTGGTGCGCCAAGTGCTCGCCGTCCTGCCGCGGTTCCGACGCGGCGCCGGCTTGAAACCCGCCGCCGTAAATCCACACCATGACCGGCAGTTTGGCTTCAGCGTTCTTCGCCGGAGTCCATACATTCAGATACAGGCAATCTTCGCTAGGCCCCGGATCGCGAAACACCATGTCGTCGTAGATGCGTCCCTGCATACAGCGAGCGCCAAATTTAGTGGTCTTCTTTACTCCCTCCCACGGCGCTACGGGTTGCGGCTCTTTCCAGCGCAGATCTCCGACCGGAGGGGCGGCGTAGGGAATTCCCAGGTACACCCGCACCTTGCCATCCGCGCCCTTCTTTCCTTCAACTCTGCCGGCCATCGTTCGCACTTCCAACCTGGCGCTCGGCGCGTCCGGCGCAGCGTCCGCAGATAGTGGCATCCATCCGCTCCCGCAAACCAGCATCCCGGCTCCAATCATGGAAGCCACACCCGCGAAACGTCGCCTAGCCGTCTTCCTAGCCACACTCATTTATCCTCCATCCAATCCGGGCGCAGAGTCGTATAGCATGGTGGGCCGTCGAACCCAAGAGTTTTGGAATCGGCCTTGACCTCCGGCCGCATACTGGAAGAGAATTTGGCCGTTTTGCAGCGGACCTTATGCGCGAAATGAAGCAATCGCAACGCGAAGAAACGAAAGAATTAATTCCGTTCGAACTGTTATTCGCAAAGTCTATAACAGGTATACCGCAACACCGTAGATGCTGCTCCACACAGCCTCCTCTTTCTCTCTTGGTGATTCAAGAATCAAATTTGGCCCATAAAATTTTCAGTGGCAACCGTACTCGTATGGGCGTACCGTATCCAACAGTTTCGATTCGCAACTTTGGCGCCTCCAGCTTCCCGCTCCGCCGAGCGCCGCTACCGATTTCGAGCCGTATGTGATCGCGTTCTCCATGGGGCTCAACGATCTTCATGGCAGGTGTTCTGCCTGAGGGATGCAGTAAAATTTCAAATCGATGGGGGTTCTTCAGGATATGACTAAGTCAAATAAGTTTCTCATCACTGGCGCGGCGGTCGCGGGCTTGCTCGCAGGCACCAGCGCCAGCATCAAGGCGTCGAATCTGTTGCCCGGCGTCAAGTCCGCTGTGACCGCCCAGGATGACAAGCCGGCGGCCACCGACAAGAAGGTGAAAGAAAAGCACGCTTGTAAGGGCCAAAACTCCTGCAAGGGTAAGGGCGGTTGCAAGTCCAGCGACAACGGCTGCAAGGGCAAGAACTCCTGCAAGGGCAAGGGCGGCTGCGCCACCGACGGCTCCAAGATGCCGGAGTAGTTTCACCTCGACACTCTTTCCGTGTGAAGAGGGCCGGGCCAGTTGCACCGGCCCTTTTTCCGCTTTTTTGGTGAAGATCTCGCATCGTAATTTCGCGTTTGTGAATCTGATTTATTCTGAGAGTTTCGGATGGGCACCAATCGCTTCAACAATTTCACCGAGTATGGCATCGGCATCGGACTGCGGGCTCCGCATTACCAGCACATTCTGGAGCGCAAGCCGGTCGTCGACTGGTTTGAGATTATTTCCGAGAATTTCATGATCGATGGCGGCCGGCCGCTGCAGATCCTCGATCAGATTCTGGAGCAATACAAAGTGGTGCAGCATGGCGTTTCCATGTATTTCGGCTCGGCGGAAAAACCCAATCGCGAGCATCTGCGCCGATTGAAAGAACTGGTCAAGCGCACCAAAACTCCCTGGCTTTCCGATCATCTGTGCTGGGGCAGCGTCGACGGCCGCTACACCCACGATCTGCTTCCCATGCCGTACACCTTTGAAGCCGCCAAGCTCACCGCGCAGAAAGTGCGCGAAGTGCGCGATTATCTGGAAGTGCCGATCGCGGTCGAGAATGTGAGCAGCTATGCCGAATATCACGTTTCGGAAATGACCGAGTGGGAATTTCTGAATGAAGTGGTGGAGCGCGCGGACTGCGGCATTCTGCTGGACGTGAATAATATTTACGTGTCGTCGCAGAATCACAGCTTCGATCCATTTACCTATGTGAACAGCGTGCCCGCCGAGCGGGTCGCGCAGATTCACATTGCCGGGCACTCGAAGTATCGCAAATATATTCTGGATACTCACGATCATCCGGTGATCGATCCGGTCTGGAAACTTTACGAGCGCGCCATTCAGCGCGCCGGGCACACCGCCACGCTGCTGGAATGGGACGACAGCATTCCCACTTTCAAAGAAGTCCACGACGAAGCCCTCAAGGCCAATCGCTTCCTGGCGGCTACCGCGCTAGCGACCGCCGTATGAAGCTGCTGGAACTGCAGCGCACCATGGCCCGCGCGGTGATGCAGCCGCTCACTTTCACCGAGCGCATGCAGCGCACCGCGCCCGATGGCCAGCTCCATGCGCGCGTACGCTCGCAAGCTTCATCAAGCCCAATGACCGGCTCACTTCTTTCGAACGCCTGGAAATTTACAATCGCCAATATTGGTTCCGCTTGCTCTCCAGCATGGTCGAAGATTTTCCCGGCTTGCGCGCGGTGCTGGGCGACGCAGCGTTTCGAAGCCATGTCGCAAGGCGTACATCACCGATTGCCCCTCGCGCTCCTTTACCTTCCGCAATCTCGGCTCGCAGCTCGAATCCTGGCTGCACAAAAATCCGCGCTGGGCAGGGAAGAAGCAGGCCTTGGCTCTCGACATCGTCAAACTGGAGTGGGCCGAAATCGAAGCGTTCGACGGCAAAGCCGAGCCGCCGCTGCGCGCGGAAGATCTGGCCGCCAACGCCGGCGCTAATCTTCGCCTGCGACTTGCAGCCTTACATTCAGTTGCTAAGCCTGCGCTATCCGGTCGACGATCTTTTGCTGGAAATAAAAAAAACGGCGAAGACACGGACTTCGCCAGCAACGCCTTCCACGAGCGCCGCAAGCGCAAGCGGGTGCAGACGGTGGCAAAATTAAAACCCGCCGCTATCGCGCTGGCCGTTCATCGCATCGACAACAGCGTGTATTTCCGCCGGCTGGAGCACTGAAGAATTTGCGCTCTTGAGCGCGCTGCAGCAGGGAAGAACGCTGCAGAAAGCCGCCGACGACGCCTTTCGCGACACCAAAATTCCGGCGGAAGAGCTTCCCGCGACTGGTGCAGCGTTGGTTTCACAACTGGGCGGCGCTCGGCTGGTTCTGCCAGCCGGAAGCCAAAGCGCAATTTCGCCTCGGACCGAAGAATCGCCAAGAAGCGTATCGACAACCAGAAAGCGTTGCGTAGACCCGTCCATGAATGATTTTTTTCTTCGCACTAAGAAGCTGTACAACACTTTTTTCTACTACGTGGCGTTTGGGCAGTCGCCATTTCTGCTGTTTGTCCGGCTCTATTGGGGCTATCAGCTGATCCAGAGCGGTTGGGGCAAGCTGCATCACCTCGATAAGGTCACCGAGTTTTTCACCAGCCTGAATTTGCCGATGCCCGCGCAAACCGCCGTAGCCATTTCCTGCCTGGAATTTTTCGGCGGCATCTTTCTCGCCATCGGATTGCTCTCGCGCCTCACCTCGCTGGCGCTGACTATCAATCTCCTCGTGGCCTACATCACCGCCGATCGCGAGGCGCTTTTCTCCATTTTCTCCGATCCGGACAAGTTTTATGCCGCCGCCCCGTACACCTTTCTGATCGCATCGGTCATCGTATTATTTTTCGGTCCGGGAAAATTTGCGGTGGACACTCTGATCAACCATTCGTTTCGCTCTTTGCCGGACGAAAAAAGCCTCCTCTGGCTTGGTAGACGCAACCCTCGCCAGGAATGTGGCCGAAAATGTGGCCGGGAACGTGGGCGAGAATGTCGCAGGCAACGAAACGCCGCCAGAAAGTTCATGGTGTCCGCATGCTTCGCATTGCCTGCCTGCGCTGGTTGCCCGCCCTGGTCGTTCTCTCGATTCTGACCGCTGGATGCTCGCTTGGACCTCGTGCCGCTGAAATGACTTCCACCCTTATCGTCAGCGGCTCGCACATCGACGTCACCATTGAAGTCGGGCAAAGAGTTCTGTCCCGGAGGCGGACACCATCGCATGGGTGAAAGTCGCGGCGGAATCCGTGGCCGCTTACTACGGCCGCTTTCCCGTACCGCATCTGACGCTTCGCATCTCTCCGTTTTCAGGGCACGGCGTTCGCCACGGCATGACTTGGGGCATGCATGGCGGACTCATCAAGATTGGCTTCGGCAGCGACACCACCCGCGCTGAACTCATGAACGATTGGATGCTTACGCACGAGATGATTCACCTGGCTTTCCCGAGTGTTGCCGACGAGCATCACTGGATTGAGGAGGGCATCTCCACTTACGTCGAGCCGCTCGCACGCATCCGCGTCAGCAACATGCATGAGGAAGAAATGTGGGCCGACCTGGTCCGCGACATGCCCAAGGGTCAGCCGCAATCCGGCGACGAGGGCCTCGATAAGACCCATACCTGGGGCCGCACGTACTGGGGTGGGGCACTCTTTTGCTTCGTTGCCGATGTCGAGATTCGGCGGCAGACTCAAAACAAAAAGGGTCTGCAAGACGCGCTGCGCGGGATCCTGGATGCCGGCGGCAACATCACCAACGACTGGGAGCTCACCCAGGCTTTTAAGATTGGCGACCAGGCCACTGGGACCACGGTGCTTACCGATCAATACAATCAAATGAAAGACCGCCCGGTTACCGTGGACCTGCAAGAAAAGTGGAAGCAGTTGGGCGTCGAGTCCGAGGGCCACACCGTTCGTCTCCTGGACGATGCCCCGGAGTCGGCCATTCGCCGCGCCATCACGGGTTCCGATGGCAGCGCTCCCGCCGCTTCCAGCGGACCAGGCAGCTCTGTTGGCCCTACGGCCGCGTCGCATCCCCAAGCCGTCCTGGCTGGCCGGAAGCTCGCCCCGCCTTCCACCACTCTTTAAGTACAACCGCTGGGAGCGGTGAGGATTCATCGGCAGCTCTTCACGCTCTAAAACTTCTTTAACCCTGGGCAATACCGGACACTTCTTCAGTGCCCGTTCTGAAATGGTTACCCCCCTGTTTCAAACGTACATGCCCAATTCTGGCTGCGAACTTATGATCGCTTTTCTAACCTGATGGTCGTTCTCGCATTGCATTTTAGTCCCTTGATTACAGGCGATTTCTACTGTTCCGCAGCAGGCGGTAAAAATTTCCGGAATTCCATCCGGGTTGCAATCACAACCAAGCACTGAGATTTACCACCCTCCTGCCTGTACTTGTTTGAAACAGCGGATTTTTTCGCCAGATGACATCGAACGTTCCGGGTGCGAACACTGTAGCAGCTATGAATACAGTACTGGTACCTCTAGAACCACATGTAATGTCGTCTCCTGCTTTGGTGCGCAGCTCCGCGACCGTCTCCCGGGATATTGCCGGGGAGACCATCGTCGTGCCGATTTGTTCCGGCGTGGGCGACATGGAAGCGGTCTATACCTTCAACCAGCTGGGCAGCGAACTCTGGCGGTTACTCGCCGAGCGTCGTGAGCCGCACGAGCTGATCCAGTGGGTGGTTCGAAATTTTAAAGTTGCTCCGGAACAAGCGGCCATGGACGTTCATGGTTTTCTGGCGGACCTCCGGGAAATCGGGCTCGTCTCGGAAGCGCCGAAAACCTCGGAACGCGCGGCGCCGCGATAGCCCAGGAAGCGCAGCACTTCGGCAGGCAGGCAAAGCAGTAGCAGTGGGGCCATTGAGGGGATTGTGCAGACAGTTAACTACGGGGAGTTCAGCGCGGGATTTCAGGAGCGTTTCTCCGGTAAGCGAGCGGCGACGAACGTCTCCATCGAGCTCACGCGCCGGTGTCCGTTGAAGTGTCTGCATTGCTACAACAACCTGCCCATGGGCGACCAGCTGGCCCGCTCGCAGGAACTGACCTTCGCGGAACATATTCAGCTTCTCGATGAACTGGTGGCGGCGGGGACGCTGTGGCTTTTATATTCCGGCGGAGAAATTTTCGCGCGCAAAGACTTTCTGGATATTTACACCGAAGCTAAAAAGCGTGGCTTCCTCATCACTCTGTTCACCAATGGGATCCTGATCAACGAGCGCATCGCCGACCACCTGGTAAAATATCGCCCCTTCGCCATCGAAATCACTTTGTACGGCGCAACACGCGAAACCTACGAAGCGCTCACCCAGATTCCCGGCTCCTATGATCGCTGCATGCGCGGCATTCAACTGCTGCTGGAGCGCAACCTCCCGCTGAAATTGAAAACCGTTCCGACCACCATCAATCAGCACGAAGTTTACGCCATGAAGAGTTTCTCCGAGTCTCTCGGAGTGGAATTCAAATTCGATCCGCTGGTCAATCCGCGTATCGACTGTTCGCAGAGCCCGCTGGCCGTGCGGCTTTCGCCGGAACAGGTCGTGGCGCTTGAATTTCACGACCCCACCCGTAAGGAAGAATATCGCCGTCTCGCAAAACACGACGCGGCCGCCGCGCCGAAACCGGCGCTGTCCACAGATCTCAGCGCGCAGCCGCAACCCGCAAATCATCGTTACTCCTGCGGCGGAGGTGTCAACGGCTGTGCCGTCGATCCCACCGGTACCATGACTATCTGCGTCATCTCTCATCAGCAGGGCTATAACCTCCGCGAAGGCAGTTTTCGCGAGGGCTGGGAAGGTCCGCTGCACGAAATTCGCACGCAGCCTCGCACGCGCGCCACCATTTGCGATGGCTGCCGCATTCAAACTCTGTGCAGCATGTGTCCCGCGAACGGGGAACTGGAGAACGGCGATCCGGAGTCGCCGGTCGATTTTCTCTGCCAGGTCGCGCACCTGCGGGCCTACACGCTCGGTTACGCCGTTCCGGCGCACGACACGCTGCACGATCACTGCCCTAATTGTGAAGGAGGCCGCAATCACGCAGCGCTGCTTTCCGCTGCCGATCGCATCGACCAAAAAAAATCGGAATTTAATTTTTTGCTGCAAGGCGCTCCTGCCGCGCCTGCTTTACATGTTTTGCAGCCTGCGACCGGATGCGGAAGCGGGGGATGCAACTCCTGCTCCAGCGTCCACGCTTGAAGGAAAGTCGGCTTTGATGGATCGGAACGAACAAACGAATTCTGAGCAGTTGGCCACCACATACGAGCCTCCCAAGGTGCTGCGCGTGAGCCTGCGCCCAGAAGAGGCGGTGCTGGGCCATTGCAAAATCTCCGGATCCGCCGGTGCCGTGGCTTCCTCATGCACCACTCTGGTCTGCAGGACTATCGGGTCTTAGGCGCCTATCCCATGTCCACGCTCAAGGCTCCCGAAATGACCGCTGCACCACTTGAGCAGCAGGTCGTGTCTTCCGCCGAAAAATCTGCGCTGCCCAGTTCCGGCCACGCCCAAGTCGCCTTTCAGATCGGCGGCATTTCCTTCGGGATGTTTTCCGGCGGCAAGGTGCAACTCGCCCTCGATCCCGGCCTACACGATTACGCGATCGACCTGGCGACTCATCTGGATCCTTTCGACGTGAACATCAGCGTTTCGTTCGTTGAGCGCCTGCCGGTGCCGGTGCTCAAGCCACTCTTCAATTCCGGCGGCCTGTGGTCGCTCTTTGAAGAATCGCTCGAGCAACAAGTCCGCTACCGTTTCAATCTGCAGCGCACCTATCCCGGTCAAGCGCCTTACAAATCGGTTTCTTTCGATACCAAATTCAAGACCGGCCACCTGCTTCTTTCCCGGCAATTTTTCTCCGAGGATCAACCCGTTTACCCGCTGGAGTATCCGCTCGACGAAGTCTTGATGATTCACCGCCTGGCCTGCGGCCAGGGTATGGAAGTACATGCCGTGGGTCTGGTCGATGAAGTTGGGCGCGGACACCTTTTTCTGGGACATTCCGGCGCGGGCAAAAGTACCACCGCGCGGCTGTGGCTCTCGCAACCCGGGGTGCGCATCCTCAGCGACGACCGCATTATCCTGCGTCCGCGCGAGGGAAAAATTTGGATGTATGGCACGCCCTGGCACGGGGACGCGGGAATTTCTTCGCCGCACTGCGCGGCGGTCACCCATATTTATTTTCTGGAGCAGCATCGGCACAACGAACTGCTCACCCTCGCGCCGGGCTTCGCGGCTGCGGAACTTTTTGCGCGCAGCTTCGTTCCGCGGCACTCTCCACAGGCTATTGAGTTTGTGTTGAGTTTTATCGAGCGGGTGACCCGCGAAATCCCCTGCAACATTTTTCGCTTTGTGCCGCAGCCCAGCGCCGTGGAGGCCATTCGCCATGCGCGCCATTGAGACTCGCACGATACGCGACTCGCGTACTTTTGTGGCTCTCTGCCGCGATCTTCTCGCGCAAGGTTTTCAAGTGCGCTTTCGCGCCAGCGGCGCCAGCATGCAACCCAATCTGGCGGACGGCGATGCGATTACCGTGGCGCCCAGTTCCAGCGCCGATCTGCAGCGTGGCGACGTGCTGCTCACCGATGGTCTTGAGGGCTTGAAAGTTCATCGCCTCGTGCAACACGACGAAGCGGACGGTGCGTTCATTACGCGCGGCGATTGTGGCCAGGAAAATGATTTGCCGGTAACTGCCCCGGTTGGGCGGGTTGTCTCCAGGCAGCGGCATGGGCGCGCGACATCGACCTCCGGCCGCATTCCCCGGCTCGCCGCGAAATTAAATTCCGCCGCGCATCGCGTGCGGCTCGCGCTGCGCCACCGCACTCGCCGGCTGCACAGCTATCTATTTCCGGCGGCGTTCCTGCTGGCCCTGACTTCGTTTTCGAGCGTTCCTCCCGCCGCAGCCGCCAATGCCGATTTAGCGATCACTTCCAGCGCCAGTCCGTCGACCGTGGCTGCCGGCGGCAACATTACCTACACCATTGTGGTGACCAACAACGGCCCTAGCGGCGCCGCTAAACCCTCTTGGACATTAACCACTCCCACCTACACCACCTTCACCTCGGTCAGCAATCCTGGAGGAGGTTGGAGTTGCGCCACCCCAGCAGTTGGCGCCGCGGGCACCATCACCTGCACTGATAGCGCAACGCAAGCCGTGGGTTCAGGCCCCGCCGCCACCTTCACCTTGGTTCTTACGGAGATCGCCGCCACCGGCCCCGGCAACGCTACCATCACTACCACCGCCACGGTTTCTTCCAGCACGACTACCGACCCCACGTCGGGAAATAATTCCGCCAGTTCCGCCGTGACCATTGCTGCCACTACTCTGAGCATCGTGGAAACACCCACGCCCACGACCGTCAATGCCGGTTCCAACATCTCTTACGCGGTGACGGTTACGGACACTGGGGCCACCGCCGCCGCCACACCGGCCTGGACGCAGACTCTTCCGGCCAACACGACGTTCACTTCCATCGCCAAGCCTGCCGCGTGGAACTGCGCCACTCCTGCTGTCGGCGCGGCTGGCACAGTCACCTGCACCGACACCGGAAATTTGGCCAACGCCAGCACCGCTTCTTTCACGTTGGTGGTTACCGTCGCTGCCGCCACGGTGGGCAACACCAGCTATCCCCGGCTCCGTTACTGCAAGTTCCACCAGCGCCATGAACGCCACGAATTCGAACACCGTCACCGTTTCCGCGGGCGATCTTTCCATCGCCGAAACTCCCGCACCCACCACCGTCAACGCCAGGATCGAATATTCTTACGCCATCACGGTGACCAACAACGGCCCTTCTCCGGCGGCGCTGCCGTCCTGGACGCAGGCCACTCCGGCCAACACCACCTTTACTTCGATCGCCAAGCCTGGCACCTGGAATTGCACCACGCCAGCGGTGGGAGCCGCGGGCTCGGTCACCTGCACGGACACCGCAAATTTAGCTAACGCCGGGACCGCCTCGTTCACTCTGGTCGTAACGGTGGCAGCGGCGACGGTGGGCAACACCAGCATTCCCGGCTCGGTCACTGTCAGTTCCACGAGCGACACCAACGCCGCCAACAACACTGCGTCCAATACCGTCACCGTGTCGCCAGCCGATCTTTACATCTCCGAAACGCCCACGCCCACTACCGTTTCGCCGGGCGGCGCCATCTCTTACGCAGTTACCGTCACCAATGGCGGCCCCTCCATCGCCGCCGCTCCGGTGTTCACCCAGGTGACCCCAACTAATACGACCTTCGCTTCCATCGCCAAGCCCGGCACCTGGAACTGCACCACTCCCGCGGTTGGAGCTACCGGCACCATCACCTGCACTGACACGGCGACGCTCGCGAGTGCGGGTACCGCTGCGTTCACCTTGGTGGTTACCGTGAATCCGGCAACCGTCGGCGGCACGGTAATTTCCGGCTCCGCAAACGTTTCTTCCACCAGCGACACCAACGCCGCCAACAATACCGCCGCGAGCACCGTAACAGTTCTCGCTGCCGACCTGGCCATCACCGAAACTCCGGGCTCGTCGGGAGTTCTGCCGGGAGGCAACATTTCCTACACCGTGGTGGTTACCAACAACGGCCCGTCTCCGGCCGCAGCTCCTTCGTGGACGCAAAGCACTCCGACCAACACCACCTTTACTTCTATTGCCTCTGTACCCGCCGCAAACGGATGGACCTGCATCAATCCCGCGGTGGGCGCTACGGGCGCCATCACGTGCACCGACGGCTCCGCTTTACCTAGCGCTGGCTCCGCGACCTTTACCCTGGTGGTTACTGTCGGGGGCGCTGTTGCCAACGGGACTGTAATCTCTGGCACGGCCACGACGACTTCCACGACGTTTGATCCCACTGCAGCCAACAACACTGCCAATAGTTCCGTCACGGTAGCCAACGCCGACCTGGCGCTGGCGCAAACCGCGGCCCCCGCAACTGTGTCTCCGGCGGGCACCATCACGTACAGCAACACGGTCACTAACAACGGCCCAGCGAGCGCCGCTGCTCCCGTCTTCACTCAAGCGACCCCCACGAACACTACTTTTCTATCCGTGACCGCCAGCGCGGGATGGACCTGCACTAATCCCGCTGTCGGTGGTACCGGAACCATTACCTGCACCGACGGTTCCGCTCTAATCAACGCAGGCATCGCGACCTTCACCGTGAAGGTCACCGTAAACGCCGGGGTCACCGACGGCTCCACTATTTCCGCCACCGCTAACGTGGCTTCCACGACCGGCGACTCCAACACTGCCAATAACACCGCCACCAGGTCAGTGACCGTTTCCGCGCCGGCCGATTTGGCCATTGCGCAGACTGTATCCGCCCCGGTGGTCGCCGCCGGAACCAACGTGGTCTACACCGTGGTCGTGACCAACAACGGCCCCAACGCCTCGCAAAATGCGGTGTTCTACGAAAACATTCCCGCTAACACCACCTTTCAATCTATCGGTACGGTGCCGACCGGTTGGACTTGCACTACTCCCGCTGTCGGTGGCACCACGCCAATCAGTTGCCTCGATACCAGTCTCGCTAACGCGGCCGCCGCCACCTTCACCGTCACGTTACAAGTGAACGCTGGCACCTCCGCGGAAACCGTCATTCAAAACGTAACCAGCGTGACCTCCAACACCACCAACGACCCTGTCGCCTCCAACAACACTTCAACTACCACCATGCTCGTTGGCATCACTGGCGATGCGGATCTGCGCCTGACGCTGTCCGCCAATCCCAACCCAGTTTTCGTATCCGGCACGCTGGTGTACACCGTCGCAGTGCAAGACCTAGGGGTCGCCAACGCTACTGCCGCGACCATCACCGACACCCTTCCCGGTACCGTGACTTTCGTATCCGCTACGGTTACGCAAGGCTCTTGCTCGCAGTCTTCCGGAGTGGTCACCTGCACTCTCGGCACGCTCAACGCCGGGAGCACCGCGACCGCGACCATTACCGTCACTGCGCCAGGCACTTCCAATTCTCTGAGCAATACCGCCAGCACCACATCCACCGTCACGGATCCATTCCTGGCTAACAATTCCGCGACTCTTCTTACCTTCGTTCAGCCGCAGAGCTGCGCCACGCCCGCGCGCGACGGCGACGCCGGGACCCTCACGGGAAACGTCAACACCTACTACGCTCCCAGCGCTCCGGTGGTTCTCAATCCCGGCGCCAAGACCGTCACCTTGAGCGCCGGCTCCGGCGCCACCACTCCTATCGCCATCGGCGATCTGCTGCTCATTATTCAAATGCAGGACGCGGCCCTGAATTTCACCAACACCGGCGCTTATGGCGACGGCACTCCCGGCGATCCAGCCACCGGGTATTCCAACGCCAACAGTTCTGGCCGCTACGAATTCATCACCGCCAGCAGCGCGGTCGCGATTACCGGCGGCACTTTAAATTTCACCGGGGCAGGTCCCAGCAGCGGCCTGCTGAACACCTATACCGACGCGACCTATTCCG
This sequence comes from uncultured Acidobacteriota bacterium, assembly GCA_963732705.1. Lineage (GTDB taxonomy): Bacteria > Acidobacteriota > Terriglobia > Acidiferrales > UBA7541 > Acidiferrum. The sequence continues at coordinate 412,263 of CAVTAN010000006.1, forward strand.
CGGGAGTCTCCGGCCAGCGCACCTTCCAGGTGATTCGCGTGCCGCAATATCAATCCGCGACCTTAAGTTCCACGCTGACACCCCTCGCCTGGAATGGCACGCTTGGTGGCGTCCTCGCTCTCGATATTTCTGGCCAACTGACTCTGGGTGGCACCGTCAGCGCCGATGCCCTAGGTTTCCGCGGTGGTGGCGGTCGAGTGCTGACTGGCGGCACTGGCGGCTCGCAGACCGACTACGTCACGCTTTCCACTTTCGGAGCCAACGGCTCCAAGGGGGAGGGAATCGCGGGCACTCCGCAATATCTCGCCAACGCGTCGTTGAGCGCGCTCATCAACAACGCTGTCGACGGTTATCCCAACGGAAGCTACGCGCGCGGCGCTCCGGCTAACGCTGGCGGCGGCGGTACAGACGCCAATCCATCTGCGAACGATGAAAACTCCGGAGGTGGTGGCGGCGGTAACGGAGCATCCGGCGGCAATGGCGGGTATGCCTGGAACACCGCGTCGCTGGGCAACGGTTTTGGCGGTCGCACCTTTCCCGGGGTCCGTTAGCAATGTGATCATGGGCGGCGGTGGCGGGGCGGGTACCACGAACAATGGAACGGCCGATCCCACCAATGGCAATCCCGCGGGCATCAACAGCAGCGGCGCGGCTGGTGGCGGCATCATCATCATTCACGCCGGCTCGGTCGTGGGCACGGGAACCATCACAGCCAATGGTCAAACCGCTCTGGACGTTATGAATGACGGAGCTGGCGGCGGTGGCGCTGGCGGTTCCATTGAACTGCTCACGCTGTCCGGCAGCCTTGCCGGCGCCACTCTCAGCGCCAACGGCGGCAATGGTGGCCACACTTGGCTGACTTCGGGCCCTGGTGCCAGCTATCCCGGCAGTCGTCACGGACCCGGAGGAGGTGGCGGCGGTGGCGTGATTCTCGCTTCCAGCGCTCCGGCATCCGCCAGCATTTCGGGAGGAGCCAATGGCACCTCCACAACCATTCACGATTCCTACGGCGCCACGCCTGGCAGCGATGGTGTTGCTGTAACTAATTTGGGCAGCAACGGCTTCACCCAAACGCCTGGCAATCGCCCCGGCGCGCAGTGTTCGGTGGCCGATCTGGTGGTCACCAATTCTGGTTCGCCTAATCCGGTGGTCCCCGGCGGCAACATCACCTATACCCAGACCGTCAACAACAGCGGCCCGCAGACGGCGCTCAATCTGGTTTTCAGCGAAGCGGTTCCGTCCAACACAACGTTTGTTTCTCTCGCAGTTCCCGGGGCCTGGAGCTGCAGTACTCCGGCCGTTGGTGCCTCTGGCAATATTTCATGTACTTTGCCTGCAAACGCCATCAACTCGCTTTCCACCTTTACTCTGGTCGTTCAGGTTGGCGCATCGACACCCAGCGGCACCACGGTCAGCGATACCGATTCCGTCAGTTCAAGCGTCAACGACAGCAATCTCACGAATAATATCGCCACAGTGAACACCCTGGTGGCCGCGCCGGCTTCCGCCGATATCGCCGTCACCAACTCCGCCGCACCCACCACCGTGGCACCCAGCGCCAACGTCACCTACACGCAATCGCTGAGCAACAATGGGCCTTCCACCGCCACCAGCGTCAGCTTCACCGAAGCGATTCCGTCCAACACCACCTTTCAATCGCTGGCCAAGCCTGGCACTTGGACTTGCACCACTCCGGCGGTTAACGCCACCGGTACGGTCAACTGCACCATCGCCTCTCTCGCTTCCGGCGGCACCGGAGCATTCAGCCTGGTCGTCAAAATGAACGCCGGGGTTGCTACCGGCACCATTATTTCCGACACCGATCTCGGTTCTTCGGCCGTCACCGATCCGGCCAGCAACAACAACAGCGCCACTGCCAATGTCACCGTCGCGGCCGCTTCTCAAGCAGACATGGCGGTCACCATGGTCGATTCGCCTAACCCGGTCCTCGCCGGCAGCAATATCACCGACGTCGCTACGGTGGTCAACAACGGCCCGGCCATCGCTACCACCGTGACTGCCGTCGACACCATTCCAACGAACACCACTTTTTCTTCTTTCAACGCCCCGGCTGGTTGGACGTGCGTGCAGAACACAACCAACGTCACCTGCACGACTGCTTCGCTGGCCGTCAATGCGCCCGCTCTGATCACTTTCGTCAATACCGTTGTGCCCGGCACTGCGCCCGGCACCGGAATTGTGAACACCATAACGGTTGGTTCCGCGGTTTCCGACCCAACTTCGGCCAACAACACCGCCACCACCACGACCAATGTCACCGCTCCCTCGCAAGCGGATCTGTCCATCACTAAATCGGCCTCGCCGGATCCCGTCAACCAGGGCGACACTTTGGTTTACAGCATCACCGTCGCTAACAACGGACCAGCTGCCGCTGCCAACGTGGTGGTCAGCGACCCGCTGCCCTCGGCTGTGACTTATCAATCTTCGTCCGCAACCCAAGGCACCTGCTCGCAGTCCGGCGGCACCGTGACCTGCAGCATTGGCACCATGAGCAACGGCCAGATTGTCAGCATCACCATCAACGCCACCGCGACGACCTTCAGCTCGTCCAGTTACGCGGTAAACACCGCGTCGGTCAGTTCCAGCACTTCCGATCCGGACAACAGCAACAACAGTGCCACGTTCACTTCCACCGTTGCGGCCCCCAATGTGGTGCAGTTGGTTTATTTCCAGGCCCACGCCCGCTCCGCCGCCGCTGGGTCATCCAATTCCGACTCTGGCGTTCTGCTCGAGTGGCGCACCCGCGAAGAAATTCGCAATCTCGGTTTCAACATTTATCGAGAGGATTCGCTTGGCCGTCATCGCGTCAACCCCTCCATTATTGCCGGGGCCGCGCTGTTCATCCGCGGCGGCAAACCGCAGCACGGCGCGAAAACCTATCAATGGATCGATCCCGCGGGCACTCCCGATTCTTCTTACCTGCTGGAAGACGTGGACCTCAACGGCATTCGCACCACTCACGGTCCAGCCAGCGTTGAAACTTCGGCTTCGCCGGAATCCGCTCAGCGCGCGACGCATTCCGCTTCCCGCGCGGCCAATTCCGTGCTGCTCACGCAACTCAATCAAGTAACCTCTGCGCTGGCTTCCTTCGCGCCCGCGCCACCGCGCGCCATCGTCACCCCGCGTCCACCCATTGCCAAGTTGCCGCCCAACGAATTCCGCGCCCAACTGGACGGCATGCCCGCAGTTAAAATCAGTGTGCGCAGCGAAGGCTGGTATCGGGTCTCTATATCGGCGCTGCTCGCCGCTGGACTGGAAACCAACTTCGATGCTCGTTTCCTCCAGCTTTTCGCCGAAGGCGTTGAACAACCCATCCTGATTTCTGGCCACGCCCATGCAGCGTCCGGTGCTAATGATTTCATCGAGTTTTACGGGACCGGCATCGACACGCCCTTTTCCGACACCCGGGTCTACTGGCTGGTCAAAGGAACGCGGCCCGGAAAGCGCATCGCCGCGATTCCCGGATCGACGTCCGGCTCCAACGATAACTCGCAAGGGTTTCCCTTCACGGTGATCCGTGAAGATCGCACCACATATTTCGCCACGCTGCTCAACGGGGAAGCGAACGACAATTTCTTTGGTGACAGCGTCACCTCGCAGCCTGTCGACGAAGTGCTCACCGTCGCCAATCGCGCCACCAGCTCCGCGCTACCGGTCACCGCGGACATCGCTTTGCAAGGCGTCACCGATGGCCAGGCCCATCGCGTTTCCGTGTATTTCAACGGCGCGAATATCGGTGAAATGGATTTCGCCGGACAGGCCAACGTGACCAACACGCTGCCTATCGATTCCAGCCTCCTGCAGAACGGGCCCAATACTTTCACGCTTACCGCCTTGAACGGCGATAACGACGTCAGCCTGGTGCAAAGCATCGCCTTGCACTATCCGCACAGCTATTCCGCGGATCAAAATTATTTGCGCACTACCGCGCCGGCCGCTTCTACCGTGCACATCGCCGGCTTCACCAACTCGCAGATTCACGTCTTCGACATCACCGATCCGCTCAATGTGACCCAGTTGAATGCCGCGGTGAAACTCGAAGGCTCCGTCTATTCGGTCACCGCCCCACTGCCCTCTGGCTCGCCCGCTGAACACACTCTGCTGGCGCTGTCCGACGATCAATTGTCGTCTCCTTCCGCACTGCTGTATCACCTGCCCAGCAACCTCGCCGCCCGCCGCGACACCGCCGAGCTGATCTACATCAGCGATCCCGACTTCGTCGATGCTCTCGCGCCTCTCAAGAGTTTGCGCCAGTTGCAAAAGCAGGACGTCTCCATCGTCACCACCTCCAGATTTTCGACGCTTTCAATTTCGGCGAGCGCAGCCCCTTCGCGCTAAAAGAATTTCTCCAGCTGGCCGCTTCGCGGAATCGCAAGCCGCAAGGGGTGCTGTTCGTCGGCGACGCCTCCGTCGACCCGCGCAATTATCTGGGCTTCGGGTATCTGGACTTGGTGCCTACCCGCATCATCGAAACGGCCGCCTTTAAAACCGCTTCCGATGATTGGTTTACCGATTTTCAAGCCAACGGCTTCGCCACTATTCCCACCGGCCGTTTGCCCGTGCGCACTCCCGCGGAAGCCGCCCTCGCGGTCCAGAAAATCGTGGGCTACGAAAACGGCTCCTACTCCGGCACCTGGAATCAGCAGGCGCTCGTCGTGGCCGACGAAAATGTGGGCATCGAATTTCTCCAACAACGCCAAAATGCCGCTGCCGCACTGCAATCTTCGCCTCGCCGTAAACACCATCTTGGCTGACGGCCAGGATCCGGACCGTCCGCAACAAATTCTCGCCGGTCTCAATAAGGCGCGCTGCATCGTCAACTACAACGGCCACGGTTCAACGGAGCAGTGGTCCTTCGCCGATCTGTTGGACGACAACTCCGCCGCCACCCTCAACAACGGCCAGCGTCTGCCTGTCTATTTATTAATGGATTGTCTGAACGGATTCTTCCACGACGTTTACACCCAAAGTCTTGCCGAATCACTCTTGCTGTCGCCTAACGGCGGCGCCGTAGCGGTGTGGGCGTCCTCTGGCTTCACCAACGCGCAACCCCAGGGCTTCATGGATCAAGCTTTGCTCGCCAACATCGCGCAAAACCCAACACCTCGCTGGGCGCCGCCATCCTGGCCGCCAAATCCAGCGTAACCGATCCCGACGTCCGCCGCACTTGGATTCTTTTCGGCGATCCCGCCATGCGCCTCCAATTCACCACCCAGCCTTCCGCAACCGTCACCCTGCCACCTGCAACTCCGGCGCCCGTAACTCCATCTTCTGTAACTGGGCCGCATGTCGATCGGCCGTCTCCGGCCACGGCGCTCGTAAATCGCCCGCCCGCGACTCACCCATCCGCAGCTCAATTGCCTGTAATTCCCGCGCCCATCAAGTAACCTGCTGCGGGCCTTCACTCTTCCTTCAGCAAAGCATCCACCGCTTCCTCCAGCTTTCCAAATTACGCGCTTTGACTTGGTGCGCTCCGCAGCATGCCGTGGCGATCAATCAAAAAACTTGCCGGATACTTGCCTATGTCGCGATAAAAAGTCGGCACCCCTGCCGTTCCTGTGAGCAGCGGGTACGTCACTGGAACTTGACTCAAAAATGCCCGCTGCGTCTCCACACTCTCATCCGACAACCCCACCACTAGCAGTCCGCCGCCTTTTCGCGATTGGTAAAGTTTATCCAGCGCTGGCATCTCGTTCCTGCACGGCTCACACCACGTCGCCCAAATATCCACGAGCACCACTTTCCCTCGATAGTCTGCCAGTCGCTGCGTCTGGCCTGCGATGTCTGGAGTCTCGAACATCGGCGCCGGCACGTTGTTCATCGCCATATTTCGCGACTGTTTTGCACGAGCGATGCCGTCCACCATCGGATTCGCAATCAGCAAAAGCGAAAGAGCTGCGATACCTAATCCTATTTTTGCCGAGCGCGGAAGGTCCCCCCGGCGGCGGTCCTTCATTGCAAGTGTCAACGTCATCAGAAAAGGTATGGCCAATCCGATACTGGAAATGATCAAACGAAATCGCCAATTGCTTTCCGGATTCGGACTCAACGCCAGCAAAGTCTGAATCAGGATCACATTCAAAACCAACGCCAGCACCGGTGAAAGAATCCCCACCACCAGCACGCGGTATTTTGAAAACTTGGCCATCATGCTCCTTCCTGCACCATCGTTAGAAGTATTCCGCGATAAAGTTCTGAACGTATAGCACAACACTGAAACTGGGCGACTGGAATTTGCAGGGTCCGCTACCAGTGCCGGGCGGGCATCGCGTTCAGACCAGCGCGTTCGAACCATCCTTGGCCCAGGCCGTGACACTTCCATTCGAATCGCCTGCACGTTCGAACGATTCACCGTCAAGTCGGTGAACCCTTCATTTTCGGATCGCCTGTGCGTTCGAACGCCATCCGATCCACGTGTAGCCCCCTCCGCCGCTAGCCAAATTCTTCCCCGTTGCCCACTTCTTGGCCATTTGTCGGCGGTCGACAACTCACACAATTGTCGGTACTCCGACATTTCGCGCAATTGTCGGCACGCCGACATTTGCACCAAGGGTCGCCGCGCCGATATTTCACATCACCTGCCTCCCATCGCAATTCGCTAAAATGAATCCCCGTGCACAACACTCGCGTGCTACTCACCGCTCTCGGCGGTCCGGAAGTTCTCCAAGTCACCAGCGACGATGTGCGTGACCCTGTCGCCAATGAAGTCCGTGTTCGCGTCCTCGCCTGTGGGGTAGCTTTCGCCGACGTGCTGATGCGCTACGGACTGTACTCGCCGGTGCCGCCGCTTCCATTTTCTCCCGGCTTCGACATCGTTGGCGAAGTCGAGTCCTGCGGTCCGGGTACCAGCGCGCCCGCGGGCAGCAACGAAACGCAGTGCCGCCCCGGCGACCTCATTGCCGCGCTAGGCGGCAATGGTGGCTATTCGCAATACATGATTCTGCCCGCCGCGGAACTTGTGCGCCTCCCGCCAGCCTTGCCAGGCCACACTCTCGATCCCGCAGAAGTCGTCAGCCTGGTTCTCAACTACACCACCGCCTATCAACTTATTCACCGCGTCGCCAAATTGAAGCGCGGTGACAGCGTACTCATTCACGGGGCCGCCGGCGGTGTTGGCACCGCCGCGCTGCAACTCGGAGCGCTTTCCGGACTCAAAATGTTCGGCACCGCTTCGAAGGGCAAGCTGCAACTGGTTTCCTCGCTCGGCGGCATTCCCATCGACTATCGCAGCGAGGATTTCGTCCAGCGCGCCGCCGGCGTCGATGCCGTCTTCGATCCCATTGGCGGGCGCAATTGGCTACGCTCTTTCCGCACGCTCGGCAAAGGCGGAAGGTTTGTGGGCTATGGGATGTCCGCGGCTATCGCGGGCGGCAAACGCAACATGCTGCTGGCCGCCGGGAGTTTCGCGTGGCTAACGATGATGCGTGCGCTCCCGGGAAAATCAGCGGAGTGGTACAGCATGACCACGGAGAAAAAGAAACACCCGGAGTGGTTCCGCGAAGATTTGGCGCTCTTGCTGGCCATGCTGCGCGACCAATCCATTAAGCCGGTGATCGCTAAGCGGCTTCCGCTGCGGGAAGCTGCCCGAGCCCACGAACTCCTCGAGCATGCTTCTGTCACCGGTAAAATCGTGCTCATGTGCCAAGATTAATCACCAGTCAGATTCCGATCAGCACGCAGTAGTCTTTTGGGCACGATGTTTTTCGAACCCATGGATGGCGTCCGCGATTTCGGTTCACACTGAAATTCCCTTCTTAGGCCTGCCACTAATCACGCGCATCACGGAAGTTTTCTGTGCTGCGTTAGAAAAGTTGCAGTCCTCTCGTGCTTCGAACCACTTTGCGTGAATGTAATTGCGGCCCTCTCGAGATTGGATCTCTTGCCAGCCGAATTTCCGGTGCACCACGCCAGCGCGCTCACGTTGCAGCGGCTGCGCAAATTTTGCGAAGTAGCGGCCCTGGCGGCGCTAACGTCTGGCTGCCTGGTGTTGTGCGCCTGGATTTTTCACTTTCAAGTGCTGACCTCAGTGCTTTCCGGTCTGGTCACTATGAAGGCCAATGCGGCGTTCAGCTTAATTTTTTCGGGAGCGGCCCTGTGGCTGCTTCTTCCAGAGAATCTTCGCACCTCAGAGTTCTCGGACCCCGCCCTCGAGCCGCACCCTTGGAATGGATGGAACAGCTGGTCAGCGTGGCGGGCGCGGGCCGGTTACTTCCTTGCATCTCTAGTCGCGGCAATCAGCGCGGCCACCATCGGCGAATATCTATTCGGCATCGACCTGCGCATTGACGGGTGGCTGTTTCGTGGGCGCGAGGCGGCGGCCACATTTTCAGCGGCACGTATGCCTCCTGCTATTTCGACCGCGTTTCTAGCCATCGGCTTGGCCCTGCTGGGGCTGAATTGGAAAACCAGGCGGCAGCAGCGGCCCTCGCAGACACTGAGTTTGTGGTCCATCCTGGTGGCCATAACGGTGATTGGCGGCTATATCTATCACGCCGCCGCCGGCGAAAGAATTTCCCTGAATCCGAACGTGGCGGTGCTGACCGCGCTGGTCTTGCTGTTGCTGAGTGGCGGGGTTTTTTTCGCCCGCCCGGAAACCGGCATCGCCAGTGAACTGACCCGCAGCGGTTCCGGCACGGTCATGGCCCGGCGGCTACTGCCCGCGGTTTTCATCGTTCCGTATTTTCTCGGCTGGATTCGTTTGGAAGGATATTTCGCCGGGCTATATGGTTCGGAATTGGACTTGCCGTTGTTCGCCACCACGAACGTGGTGGTGCTGGCCTCCCTGATATGGTCCAACGCGCGAAAGATGAACAGGGAATTCGGCATGCGCAGCGAAGCGGAACTGGAAATCCGCAGGCTGAACGCGACCCTGGAACACCGTGTCAGGGAACGCACCGAAGCGCTTACCCGCCAGACCTTGGTGCTCGCACAACAGGGCGCGTTGCTGGAATTCGCGCACGACGCCGTGATACTCAACGATATTCATGGCCGGGTGCTCTCCTGGAATCGCGGAGCGGAAGCGATGTATGGCTGGCCTGCCGAACTGGCCATCGGAAAAATCGGTTTGGACCTGCTGCAAACGGAATCCACGCATTCCGTGGAGGAAATCCAGACCCAATTACTGGAGCAGGACTATTGGGAAGGGGAATTAATTCAGTACACCAGGGTTGGCGTGCAATTGAACGTCAGTACCCGTTGGGCCCTGCAGCGTGGCACCGATGGCCAGCCATTGCAGATTCTGACGCTCAGCGACGACGTCACAGCCAACAATCAAATTGAAAAAAAACTTTACGAAACGACCTTCGAGGCCAAACAGGCCAACCTATATCTCGCTGAGCAAAAATTCGCCATCGATCAACACGCCATCGTGACCCAGACCGACGCCCAAGGCACCATCCTGGACGTCAACGATCGCTTCTGCGCGATCTCCCAATACACTCGGGAAGAACTGATTGGCAAAAATCACCGCATTGGGAACTCCGGACGGCATCCCAGGGAATTTTTCGCGGAGATGTACCGCACCATCAGCAATGGCATGGTGTGGCGCGGCGAAATCGAAAACCGTGCCAAGGATGGTTCGACATACTGGGTGGATACCACCATCGTGCCGGTGATCGGGGAAGATTCCCGGCCAGTGCGCTATGTGGCCATTCGGGCGGAAATCACCAACAGCAAAAGAGCGGAATTAGAGATTGCTTTGCTCGCCAAGCGGCTGTCTTTAGCCACCGCGATCGCCAGCGTCGGCGTTTGGGAACTGGATGTGGCTTCCAACGCATTGACGTGGGACGCCACCATGTTTGATATCTACGGGCTTTCGGGCCCCAACGCTATTCCCTACGAGCAATGGTCCGCGACCCTGCATGCTGACGACCTGCCCCGGGCCGAAGCTATGTTGCGCCTTATGATCGAGGAAAAGGGCCAGAGTTTCGGAGAATTTCGCATCACCCGAGCCGATGGCGCGGTCCGCATTATTTCCGCGGTACAGAGAGTGGTTCTGGACAGCGCCGGAAATGTGCTGCGGGTGATCGGAGTCAATTACGACATCACCGAACGCCGGGCCGCGGAAAAAACCCTGGAGCAAAACGCCAAGGATCAGTTGCGATTTAAAGATGAATTTTTGTCCCACGTGTCCCACGAACTGCGTTCACCGCTCACGGCCATCAAGCAATTTTCGACCATCCTGTTGGACGGCCTGGCCGGGGAATTGAACAGCAAGCAGCGCGAATACCAGCAGATCGTGCTCAAAAATATTGGCCATTTGCAATCCATGATCGACGACTTGTTGCACGTCACCCGCATGGAAACCGGGAAGATGAGCGTCGAGCCCGAACGCATGTCCATTCTGGATGCAGTTACGGATGCCCTCACAACCGTGCGAAACACCGCATTCGCCAAAGGAATTAGTCTCACTTCCGAGGTAGCTCCTAATTTGGCCCCTGCTTATGCCGACCCCAATCGCGTGCGCCAGGCGCTTATCATCCTCCTCGATAACGCCATCAAGTTCACTCCTCCCGGCGGATCAATTCTGGTGGAAGCCGGTGCGCATGGCCGGGATGCGGCCCACCTGTTCGTGGAAGTTTCCGACACCGGATGCGGCATCGGGGCGCAACACGCCGAGAAAATTTTTGAGCGACTATATCAGGAGGCTGACTCCAGCGAGCCGGGTCTTGTCGGTTTGGGACTCGGCTTGTACATCTGCAAAGACTTGGTGAATCGCCAAGGCGGGTTGATCTGGTTCAAGAGCGAGCCCGGCAAAGGCAGCGCGTTTACGTTTACCTTACCCGTGTTCTCGTTGACCCGTCTGATCACCCCGCTGCGCAGAGGCGACATCTGGCCCGCTACCTCCATGGCTCTGGTGGTGGCCGAAATGTTATCGCCGGAGCAATTTGCCAGCGAACAGGCCAAATGCGACTGGTCGCGCGAAATTCGCGGCTTGCTGCAAAGGTGTTTGTTGCCGGACCTCGATGTACTGCTGCCTAAGATGAGTTCCGGCCACGATCAGGACCGTTTCTTCATAGCCGCCTTTGCCGACGAAAAAGGGGCATTGATTCTGACCAGCCGAATACGCGAGCAGTTCGGACGCCTGATCGGCAGCGAACCCTTCCCGCAACTTCGCGTGTCCTACAACATGCTGGAGACTTTTCCCCGGACGATTGGGGCACGCTGGAAAATGTGGTCAGCCGTATAACCAGCAACGGTCAAGAGTCCGTTAAATCTTCGCAGGAGGTTTCACTTTAATGAGCGACAAGAAAATTCTGATCGTGGAAGACAACGTCGATGTGCGGCTGGGATTACATGTGCTTTTGAAGGCCCACCATTACGAAACTTTTTTCGCCGCCGACGCCTTGTCGGCAATAAGTGAAGCGCGCAAACATCAACCGGATTTGATTATTCTCGATCTGGGGCTGCCAGCCGGGGACGGCTTCGTGGTGATCGACCGGTTGCGGGCTAATACCTATCTCGCCTTGATTCCCGTAATCGTGGTGTCCGCGCGCGACCTGCGCGCCAACAAGGAAAGCGCCCTGAAAGCTGGTGCCAAAGCCTACCTTCAAAAACCGTGGAACGATCGAGAACTGCTCAGTCTGATCGCCCGGCACGTTGGCGAGCAGGTGCCCATTCTGTCCAGGCCCGTTCGTTCGTGATGTGCTGACCACCGCTGGCCTGCCACGTTGCTGGTGCTAGAAAATGGCTGACGAGGAACCGGGTGCTCTTGTGTTACTCCCCAGCCCGTCAGGAGCGTCCGTTACAGCTGGTTGTTGGCGGTTTCCGCGATGCGCGTCAGAGCCGTGAGCGCGCTCTGGGTGATTTCCGATTCGCTTTCAAATCCTTTTCTGCTTTGCGGGCCCAATGCGCCGGGAGCCGGCATCAACGTGGTGTTAATCAACGCCATCATTTCGTTCAGCGTGTCCGGCATCAACGAATGCATCAGGGTGGCCAGCTTGGCGGTTATTCCCAGAATCAATTCCGCGTCTCCGTGAACGCAGGCGTCCACGATTTTCCTGGCCGTCGCCACCGAGCCGGTGGCAATACCCGGCAGGGAATCGCTCACCGTGAACCACGCGTACTCTTTTTCATTTTGTCCGGTGAAGTCCGCGTTGCGCGGGCTCCCGGTGCGCATCAGGCCGGGGCAAACGGTGGTGACCCGCACGCCGTCTTTTGCGAGTTCCATGCGCAAGCCTTCGCTCAGGCCTACCAGCGCAAATTTGCTCGCCGAATACGGGAGCAGGTGCGGCACGGCAATTTTGCCGCCCAGCGAGGCGATGTTGACGATGCGCCCTTGCTTGCGATTTTTCATCCCCGGAGTAACCGCCATCGTGGCGTACAGCGGACCCCAAAAATTGGTGTCCATGGCTTGCTCAAAAGTTTGCACGCTCTGATTTTCGAGCGGCCCCACAATAATTGTGCCGGCATTATTCACCAGCACTTCCACGGGCCCCAGCAGCGCCACCACCTGGGTCACCATGCTTTCCACGCTGTCGCGCACCGTTAGGTCGCAGGTCAGCGCCATGAAGCGGTCGCCCATCCAGGAAAATTCCTCCGCCACGCGTTCGAGTTCCGCTTCATCGCGCGCGCATACCGCGACGCGCGCGTCGTGCTTGGCGAACTCTCGCGCCAATGCCAAGCCCAGGCCCCGCGACCCGCCAGTGATCAGCACCACTTTGTCGGCCAACTCGAAAGCCCGCGATCGTCGTACCAGCGACCTTGCCAGAAGGTAGCCTGCCGCCGCCAGCGTGCCGATGCCCACTAAGTTTTTCGTTTTCTGCCGCATAAAAATGCCCTCAGCAATCAGCATAGGGGTGCATCCGCAAACGTCCATACGGTATGGCTGGTAGGCAGCGCGGCTGGCGACGCAGACGGCATGCCGATAACGCCGCATGCTCTGCGGCAATGGGATCAGGCGTTGATGCGGGGGGAGGCGCGCAGGACTGAGGCGTGCGCGGGCTCCGGCTGGGTAATTACCGCGGCGGGGCGCGACTTGTGGCGCTTGTGTTCCAGCGCGGCGCCAATGAATGCGGCGAAGAGCGGATGGGGCTCCAGCGGCTTGGATTTGAATTCCGGATGGAACTGGCAGCCCAGGAACCAGGGATGCTCGGGAGCTTCAATGATCTCCACGTAATTTTCGTCCGGAGTGCGGCCGGTGATGCGCAGCCCCGCACCCAGCAGGATTTTTTCGTAGTCGCGATTGAACTCGTAGCGATGGCGGTGCCGCTCGCTGATTTCGGTTTTGCCGTAAGCCTTTTGCTGCGAGCGAACCGGGCTCCAGCTTGCAGGGCCACGCGCCCAGGCGCATGGTGCCGCCCATTTCGTCCACGCCCAGCAGTTCGCGCAGTTTATAAATCACGCGATGGGGAGTTTGCGGCTCGAACTCCGTGCTGTCCGCCTGTTTCAATCCCGCCATATCGCGCGCGTATTCAATGGTGGCGCACTGCATCCCCAGGCAAATGCCGAAGAACGGCACCTTGTGTTCGCGCGCGTACTGAATGGTGTGCACCATGCCCTGAATGCCGCGCTTGCCGAATCCCCCGGGAACCAGGATGCCATCGTAGCCGCGCAAACGCGCCGCTGCGGTCTCCGGTGAATCGATTTCCTCCGCCTCGATCCATTCCAGAACCGTTTTGTGCTGGTGCGCCAGGCCGCCATGCAGCAACGCTTCCCGCAAACTCTTGTACGCATCTTCCAGCTGCACATATTTTCCGACCACCGCGATGCGCACTTCGCCCGCGGGATGGTGCATGCGATGCACCAGATCCAGCCACGGCTGCATGTTCGCGCGGATTTTCCGTCGAGCTTCAGGTGCTGCAGAATCTGCGCGTCCAGGCCTTCTTTGGCCAGCTCCACCGGCACGGCATAAATCGTGTCTACATCCTGCATGGAAATCACGCAGGATTCGGCCACGTTGCAGAACAGCGCGATTTTCTTCTTCAGGTCTTCGGGAATGTGCCGGTCGCTGCGGCACAGCAAAATATCCGGCTGAATTCCGATCCCCAGCATCTCTTTGACACTGTGCTGCGTAGGCTTGGTTTTCAATTCGCCGGCCGCCGCGATAAACGGCACCAGCGTTACGTGCACAAACAACGTGTTGTGAAATCCCAGCTCCAGCCGCATCTGCCGAATCGCTTCCAGAAAGGGCAGCGACTCAATGTCGCCGACCGTCCCGCCGATTTCGACGATCACCACGTCCACGCCTTCGGAAACTTTCCTGATGGTGTGCTTTGATCTCGTCGGTAACGTGCGGAATCACCTGCACGGTCTTGCCCAGATAATCCCCGCGCCGCTCTTTGGTCAGAATCGTTTCGTAGATGCGGCCGGTGGTCCAGTTATTGTCGCGGGAGAGTTTGGCGTGCGTGAAGCGCTCATAGTGCCCGAGATCGAGATCGGTCTCCGCCCCATCTTCGGTCACAAACACTTCGCCGTGCTGAAACGGACTCATCGTGCCCGGGTCCACGTTCAGGTACGGATCGCACTTCTGTAGGGTGACTTTAAAACCGCGACTTTCGAGGAGACAGCCGATGGAGGAGGCAGCTACGCCTTTTCCCAGTGAGGAAACAACACCGCCGGTTACAAAAATATATTTTGGCGCCATCCGTGCAACCCGCGATTGCTAAGCGCGGACTTATTTGCCCTCCGCAGGAGTGACGTACAAGGAATTATGGATGCAACCTCAAAAACTGTCAAATAACAATCTGCGCCTGCCCACCAAAAATTCGGAAAAATAATCGGATTCACTGAATTTCCTGATCACCGCGGAACTTTTCCGCAGTCTCCCGCGGAACTTATCTATCGAAACGCGCAGTTGCCCGATCGGGCTCGCGTCCTCAACCGGTCCCCGGGTCGGGCAGGGAGAGCCCTTCGTGTGCAAGCGCCATGAGTCGTCACGCTCAAAACCTGCGTCGAATTCTGGCGCTCCTCCATAAACAATTGCTGCCGCTCGCACGCGAATGTCACCAAGCCTCCGCTAGGCGAGTCATGCGCAACTTTGTCGCTACCGCCGTGTTTCGTTATCCGATTCTCTGGCCTAGGTGGTGTATTTGCTCTGGATTCGTAGGCGTGGGATTGCCAAGTCTCAGGTTGTTTTTTTGAAAAGTAGGGAAGTCCCTCACAGCCATTTCTAAGTCGCCTCCATCTAATTCTCAAGTATGGTGGTGTAGTTCATCCGTCTGAATGCTGCCTTAATCCAAAGGGTGGGAAATGAAATCAAATCACTCTTTGAAAGGCGCGGCGAGCGTTTTTTGCGCTAGCTATGCTCTGTGTTCCGCCGGCCCGCGCTGCAAGACTCCGCGTGCAAAGAGCAGAAACTCCACTCGCAGGCCACGTGCAAAAAGCGGGCCCTAGCGCCGTATCAATCCTCGCGAGAAAGCATCCTCACCGGCAAAGTTCGCGTCAATACGTGCAAAGTCTGCAACGTCCGCTCCGCTCGGCGCACACATTTCGCTTCAAACTTCCTCCGGCACCATGGACGTTCAAGCCGGTAACCCGAAAATGATCTCCGCCAATAATTTCTCGATGAAATCCGGCGACTCCGTCACCATCACCGGCGAAAACCGTCACCCTTCGGCGCCAAACAAGTTTTCGTCGCCCGCGTTATGCAAAAGGGAACTCAGTCCGTAATGGTGCGCTCTAAGAACGGCAGCCCGCTGCTACCCATCTCGCGCGCAATGCCAACGGACAACATCGTCAGCCCGGGGGCAAGCAATGAACTTCCTTGCACGCGCACGAAAACTTTCATTCGCAGCGCTGAACTGACGTGCGCGCACTCTGGTTCTGCTGGCAGCGCTTATCAGGACTTACCGCAGCCTGCGGCGGAGGCGGCACACCACCGGCCCCACGCCGTCACCGGGGCGGGACCGCAAAGGCTCTTATTCGCTCGCCAGCCTCAACGGCAACTACGCCTTCTCCATGAGCGGCACCGACAACAACCAAGGCCTCTCCATCGCCCGCATCGGCAGCTTCCACGCCGACGGCCACGGCAACATCACCGCCGCCATCGAAGACGTCAACGACGGCGGCTCCTTCAGCACTTTCAATTTCTCCGCCGCGCCCGCCATCACCTACACCATGACGACGCGCGGCAAAGGTGTCCTCACCCTAGCCACCCCGACGCCGCCAACCCATCCGTGGCCGACAACTTTACCTTCAGCATCGCGCTCAACTCCACATCCGGCGGCCTGATGGTCGAAACCGACGGCTCCTCCACCATGAGCGGAAACTTCCGCCTGCAAAACATCACCAACACCTTCGCCACTTCTTACGTCTTTGACTTCTCCGGCCTGGACCTCGGCAAGCAGACCAGACGCCTCCTTCATCGGCCAATTCACCACCAACGGCGTCGAGCGGCATCACCGGCGGCATCATGGATCTCAACGACGGCGCTTCGCCTTCCGGCGCGCTCACCATTGCCCCCGGCACCATCACGCTGGATGCCACCAACTTCAGCAACTTCGGCCGCGGCACCATCGACTTAAGCACCACGCTTCAACAGCCAGCTCCTCAATCTCACCTACGTGTTTTACGTCGTCGACGGCAGCACATCTGATCTTCGTGGAGAACGACACCGTGGCCGAAACCACCGGCTCGGCCATCGCGCAAACCAACGTCCGACCACCGAGCGCGCTTTCCCCGGCAGCTTCGTCTTTGCCGAAGGCGGCGGAGCGTTTGCCACCACTGTTTCGGCCGGCCTTGACTCGCGCCGGGCGATTCACCGCCGACGCCAACGGCACCCTCACCAACATTGGCCTGGATCAGGACTTCAGCGGTGGAGTAACGCGTTCCCCAAGAGCGGCGGCTTCTCCAACGTCTCCGTTCACCATCGACGCCGCCGGTACCGGCCGCGGCACACTCAACTTCACCGACGTGACCAAGAACCAGCCCTTCGTCTTTATCTTCTACATGGCGTCGCCTGCCCAGGGCTTCATTCAGGACAATTCCGCCAACGTCGTCGCCGACGGCTCCATCACCGCACAAAGCGGCACCTTCACCGCTGCCTCGATGGCCGGGCAATACGCCATCAACTGGAGCGGTGAGAACCTCGCCAACGGCTTCGAAGAAGACTTCGTAGGTGTCATTCCCGTCTCCAGCGCCGGCACCAACAACATCACCAACGGCACTGCTCGACTTACACCGAGCTGGGCGACGGCAAAATATTCACCAATATTCCGCGTCAACGGCCTGTTGACTCTGCAAGGCGACGGCACTCTTGGCGGCGCCCAAGGCAACGCGCTTGCAGTTGACCACCGGCACAAATTCGCCCTCAACCACTTATAATTTCCGCGCCTACCTCATCGACACCAACACCATCATCCTGGTCGGCGTCGACAACGAGCGCGTGGTCATCGGCAACACATGCGCCAGCAGTAAACGCTGGCAGACAAATCGTGCAAAACAAAAAGCCCGCCAGAATTCCGGCGGGCTTTTCTTTCTTCAAGACCAGGCGACTTAATTAGTATTTCGCTCGAGTGAGTGTTCTCCACCTCTCCACATCTTCCGGCACATCCACACTCACGCGAATCGTGCGCCACTTCCGCCACCCGAATCTTCCACCCATTCTCCAGCCAGCGCAACTGCTCCAATTGCTCCATTTTCTCCAAACTGCCCTGCGGCAAAGTCGGATATTCCAGCAGCGCATCCCGCTGAAACACATACAAGCCCAAGATGCTTCAGATGCCGCGCCTCCACCTTGCCGGCCGTCCCGCACCCACGGAATCGGCGCGCGCGAAAAATACAGCGCGTTGTCATCGAAATCCAGCACGATCTTACACACATTAGGATCCATGATGTCCCCGGGCAGCTTGATCGGCATGGCTACCGTAGCGATCGCGCCGGCCGCATCCTGCAGCAGGCGCCCTAATCGCCGCATCCACTACTTCCGGATTCCAGCAGCGGCTCGTCTCCCTGCACATTCACGTAAGATATCGCCCTCGGTGTGCGCGGCCACTTCGGCAACCCGTTCCGTCCCGGTGCGATGCTCGGCGCGCGTCATGCGCGCCTGCCCGCCGAAACCTCTCCACCGCCTTCACGATCCGCTCATCATCCGTCGCCACGATGACCTGGGTGGCCAACTTGGAAAGCTTGGCCCGTTCATAGACCCGCTGAATCATCGGTATCCCGGCGATGGGCACCAGCGGTTTACCCGGCAACCGGGTTGACCCATAGCGGGCCGGGATCACGATCACAATTTCGGATGAGCTCATTGCCGCTCAACCGGCGTCGGAGTGCCTCACTGCGGTACTAGAAAAATGACAGTTTCTCATCAGTGAATCCGCGGCATTATCTCGCTTGAGTCAGCGATGCTATCACAAGCCGCGATCCTCGCGACCGCATCGCGGACTGCGCTCACACAAGACATTTTTCGAAAATTTCCTGTGCACTTAGTCCTCATTCGCGCTTGTATTGTAATCGCACCGAGTGGTAGACTTTTCTCAGTAGCCAGTTTTTTTCGTCCTACCGCGCGGCCGTCCCGGCAGGCCGGGGTGACAGGGGGTGCCGTGAAACGCGATCTTCGCGTACGTTCTCGCCGTTGTGCTTCGATCTCATACTTCCGCTGTTCTTCGCTCTGCTTCAGCCTCTGCGCTGAATGCCTCCCCCCTCGCAGCCGACGAGCCCTCGCCCGGACGAACCCAACCGGCGGAAGCGAAGTCCAAGACGGCCGCCAAAGCTAAAGACGAAACACAAAGCTAAGGAAGAAGCCAAGCACGATACCCCCGGCCCCCATCAAGCCCGGCGGCACCATGCACATGGACGTCGACCTCGCGCTGGTCAACGTCACCGTCACCGATCCTTACAACCGCCTGGTCACCGGCCTCGACACCGATAATTTCCGCGTCTTCGAAGACAACATCGAGCAGGAACTAGTCACCTTCTCCTCCGAAGACGTGCCCATCTCCATCGGCGTGATCTTCGACATCAGCGGCAGCATGTCCAACAAAATCGCCAAAGCCCGCGAAGCCGCCATGCAGTTTTTCAAGACCGCCAATCCCCAGGACGAATTTTTCCTGGTCAGTTTTAATGAGCGCGCCGAGCTGACCAGTTCCTTCACCAACAGCATCGAAGATTTGCAGGGCCGCATGATGCTGACTGTTCCCAAGGGGCGCACTGCCTTCTCGACGCCATCTACCTCGGCCTCAGCCAGATGAGGGGTGCACATAACGCCAAGCGTGCCTTGCTCATCCTGTCCGACGGGGGAGATAATCATAGTCGCTACAGCGAGAACGATATCAAGCGGCTGGTTAAGGAAGCGGACACCCAGCTCTACGCGGTTGGCATTTTCGACCCGCTCGGATATCGCAACCGCACGCCGGAAGAACTCAACGGCCCGTCGCTCCTGAGCGAAGTTACGGAGATGACCGGCGGGCGAGTTTTCGCCGTCGAGAAACTCGACGAGCTTCCGGACATCGCCATCAAAAATCGGGATGGAGCTGCGAAACCAATATGTCATCGGATACCGGCCAAGCAACAAAGCCCACGACGCGCGCTGGCGCAAAGTTAAAATCAAAATGCGCGCGCCTAAAGGACTTCCTCCGCTCACGCGTTTACGCCAAGACCGGCTACTACGCGCCCAGCCACTAGCGTCATTGCTACGCGTCCGCTACCAACTCTGCTCTGCGTTTCCACTTGATTACGTCTCGGCATACGCGTCGCTCAGTGTGCGGCGTGCTCGTGTTTGCGCTGGACATGCGGCTTTTGCGCAGATTCCCGTTCCCAATGCGCAGCCTGCTGCCTCCCGGCGCAAGCCTCCGGCGGACAAGGCTCCAGCATCAAGGTCGACGTCAACCTGGTGGTGCTGCATACCACCGTTCTGGACGATCGCGGCCGCTTCGCCGAAGGCTTAACCCAAGACAATTTCCGCGTGCTGGAAGATAAGGCGGAACAGAAACTCGCGGTCTTCAAGCGCGAAGACGTGCCCGTCAGCATGGGACTGGTCATCGACAACAGCGGCAGCATGCGCGACAAGCGGCCGCGCGTGAACGAAGCGGCCCTGACCCTGGTGCAGACCAGCAACCCCCAGGACGAAGCGTTCGTCGTCAATTTCAACGACGATTTTTACCTGGACCTCGACAAGGATTTCACCAACAGCATTCCGGAACTAAAGGAAGCGCTGGAGCGCATCGACTCGCGCGGCAGCACCGCGCTCTACGACGCCATCATCGGTTCGCTGGATCATTTGAAAAAGGCTTCGAAAGATAAGCGCGTGCTGCTGGTGGTGACCGACGGCGAAGACAACACCAGCCACAACTCCCTGGATAAAACCATCCGCGAAGTGCAGAAGACGGATACGGTGATCTACACCATCGGCTTGCTCAGCGAAGAGAGCAAGAAAAACTCCAAGCGCGCCAAGAAAGCGCTGGAACAAATTGCCCAGGCCTCCGGCGGGCTGGCGTTTTTCCCGGAAAACGTAGACGACGTGCACAACATTTGCGAACAGGTGGCGCGCGACATCCGCAACCAATACACTCTGGCGTATTACCCGAGCAACACCAGGCGCGACGGCACCTACCGCAGCGTCCAGGTGGAAGTAATTCCGCCGCGCGGACGCGGGAAACTGGTAGCCCGCACTCGCAACGGCTACTACGCCCCGGGCGGCAACGGCAGCGCTTCCGGGAAGTAACGCCGCCCGTGATCTATCAATGCCCAAGTCTCACTACCTAAAATGAGGAAGGGCGCGATCAGAAATGTCGCGACAAGCCTGGTATTTGCCCTCGGCCTCCTCACGCTTGCATCGTCCTTATATTTCGAGTTTCGGTACAGCGCCGTTATGCCCCATTCCCCACAGCCCGAAAGCGGCCGAATATATCCCGCACACTTCAAATCCGGCGGCACCGTTTATTTGAATAAGAAGGAGCTCGATGCTAGAGATTTTGTGCAATACCGGCTAGCTCCCCTGTTCGGCGTGTCCATGATGCTGTTGGTTGCCTTAGGGTTTTATCTAGGATGGTGGGCCGCTCAACCGCAGGCAGGATATAAGAAATACTAAACGCTACCCATAAGTTCATCTAAAAAGCTCTTGCCGTGCGGAATCACCGTGCCGAAATTTTCCGCGATGGTTTGCCCCATGTCCGCCAGGGTTTCACGCACGCCCAGCGCGTTCCAAGGTGTTTTCCCCGGTGTATACGCCAGGATGGGCACGTATTCCCGCGAATGATCGGTGGTTGGCCAGCGCGGGTCGGGATCGCAGCCGTGATCCGCGGTAATGATCAGTAAGTCGCTTGCGTTCAGAGTCGGCAGAAATTTCCCCAGCCAAACGTCGAACTCCTCCAGCGATTTGGCGAAGCCTTCCACATCTTTGCGGTGGCCGTAAAGCATGTCGAAGTCCACCAGATTGCAGAAAATCAGCCCGCGCGGCCGTGCCTGTATGGCTTCTGCGATTTTCTCCATGCCGTCGGCGTTGCTCTTCGTGGTCACGTAGTCCTGTACTCCCCGACCATCATAGATGTCATGAATTTTTCCGATGCCGAAGACGGGCACATTTTTTTCTTCGAGTACGTCCAGCAGCATGGGTTTGGGCGGGTCCACCGCGTAATCGTGGCGCCGCGAAGTTCGGGCAAAATTTCCAGCCGACCCGGAAAAAGGCCGCGCGATCACCCGTCCGACGCGATGCGGACCGGCCAGCAGTTTGCGAGCGATTTCACACATGCGATACAACTCCGCGATGGGAATAACGTCCTCGTGCGCGGCGATTTGAAAAACGCTGTCCCCCGAGGTGTACACAATTGGCTTTCCGCTGCGCACGTGCTCTTCCCCAAGCTCCTTGATGATTTCCGTTCCGGAGGCTGGCTTATTGCCGAGCGTTTGCCGCCCAATCTGCTTCTCAAATTCAGCAATGACCTCGGCGGGGAACCCGTGCGGGTAAGTCGGAAACGCTTGCGGAAGCCAGATGCCTGCCATCTCCCAATGCCCGGTAGTGGTGTCTTTGCCCTGCGAGTGCGTCGCGCCTTTGCCGTAAGCGGCCAGCGGCGACTCGGTGGGAGCCAGATTGTGCAGTGGAGCAATGTTCGCGAGACCAAGGTTC
>CAVTAN010000007.1:0-244270 GCA_963732705.1 uncultured Acidobacteriota bacterium
GTTGGGTAAGGGGCTCCCACATCTTCCGGTTCGGCGGCGAATATACGCGCGTCAATCTGGACAAACTTATTCCCGCAAGTGTTCAACGGACAGCTCTTTTTTTTCAATTCGCAGGGTTCGCCAGCTAGTGGCACGTCACCAAGCGTCGGCGGCCTGACCGATTTTCAGAAATTGCTCGAGGCGCCCCCGGACGGAAGTTTTGGCGGCGGCGGAGTTTTCAATCATAACTATCGGACCAATGATTTCGCGTGTTTTCGCGCAGGATGACTGGAAAGTTCGCCCAACCTTACCTTAACCTGGGAATGCGTGTCGAAGAATTGGGAGCTTTCCGCGACGACGCATGCCATATCGGAAATCTCGACACCGATCTGGCGGCCGCCGGGCAGTATCCCTTCGTCTACGGCTCGTGCGCCAAAAACCTGAATGTCACCGGGCTGGCAGCGACCGCAAACAGCACCTATAAAAATAACTACACAACTGGTATCGGGCCCGCGTATCGGCATCGCTTACGACTTCCGCCGGGCATCACAACACCACGGTTCGCGCGGGCTACGGCATCTATTACGTCCGCGAAGACGTGGGCACTGCCGATCAGCTTTCTTTTCAGGGCCCCTTTTTGCCTATCGCTTCTGGCGGTGGCCCGGCCGGATGCCTCGCGACATTTTTCTCTTCGACGCCCTTGCCAGGCTGCCCGACTCCCAACCCCAATGCGTTGCCCGCGGCCGGAACCTCGGATCCCAATTTGTTCCGTGCCTCGGAGCGTTCCGGGTTTCACCGGCGGAAACACCACCGGCGCACCCGAATTATGCGTGCAGCGGGACCGGTCCCGGCGTAATCCCTTCGCAATTTCTGTTCGGTTTGGTAGTTCCGCGCAAATTCGTCGCACCCAACACGCAGCAGTGGAATCTCACCGTGCAGCGATCCTTGGGCCGAGATTGGGTTTTTGAAATCGGTTACGTCGGCACTCACGCGGTGCACTTGCGTGAAACGCGTACCTTTGGGGCGCAACTCGCGACTGCGGCTAATCCCTCACCATTACGGCCAGATGGCACGCCATACAACATCACGGAAAGTACCGTGGCCAATGGCCCGGCACGCTCGGTAATCCGTGGCATCAACTACTACAACGGCATGCAGATTTTTGCTGACGATGCCTACTCTCACTACCATTCTTTGCAGACACGCTCTCGCGGCGCTGGGGCGCGGGATATTTCCAGGCTGCCTACACTTTCTCAAAATCGACTGACGCTACCTCCACTGGTAACACCGCTCTGAATACTGCATTCAACAACGAAAGCACCTTGGCTGATTCGCGCGGGCTGTCTGACTTTGATCGCCCACACCGTTTCGTGGTCAGCTACCGCTACGAACTCCCTTTTTTCAAGGACGCTAAGGGATTTAAGCACGCTGCATTGGGCGGATGGGCCGTCAGCGGCATCACTATTTTTCAGTCCGGCACGCCATTTTCAGTACTGGATGGCTCGGCCGGCACCGCCTATCATCGGCGGCGGATTGCAATCTCCCACTTCCGGCGCGCAACTTGTTTCCGGCGGAACGATTGCCGGCCGGCAATACATCCGGAAGCTTCAAATCGCGCGTGAACAACGGCTATCTCAATCGCGCAAACTTCACTTTCGCGCCGCCAGCCGATCCTGCTGGATGCGCATCTGGATCCGAACGCCTGCACCACGGCATTCGGGAATCTCGGGCGCAATATTTATCGCGGACCCTTCCAGCAGAACTGGGATTTCTCGTTGATCAAGAATTTCCATATCACCGAGCGTCAGCAATTGCGCTTCACCACGGATTTCTTCAACATCTGGAATCATGCGAATTTTGCTAACCCAACGTTTACGGACATTTCTAACCCTGCTTTCGGCAAAATTTTCTCAACCGTGGGCACGCCCCGTTTGATCCAATTCTCTTTGCGCTACGCTTTTTAACCAGGCTGGCCCGCTAGTCCGGCCGACCACAGATTGGCTGCGCGCACGCTGACTTGCACTTGGGAATTTTGACGCTGGATGGCGTCGCCATTCGTTTCGACAAATAAAATTGAGGTCAACATGAGCACGAAATTCACCGCATCCGATTGCTGGAACGCGACGCTGTCGCGCCGGAAGCCGCGCGCTGTACGACGCGCTGCTGGCCCAGCGTGGCGTGGTGCCCAATATGTTCAAAGTGCTGGCGTATTCGCCGGACATCGCCAAAGGCGTGGCGGGATTTTTGAAACCGTTGTTAAGCGATGGCGCTTCCGGGATGGTATAAAGAATTCGTCGCGGTGCGCATTTCTATGCTCTGCGAATCGGAATACGCCATCCGGGCCCACACAATTTCGGCGCAGTAAAAAAGGCGCGTCCGAGGCGCAGACTCAATGCCGTCGCTGATTTCGAAAGTGGGCCGTACAGCGAGAAAGAAAAATTGGGGTTTCGTCTTGCCGACCATTTGCACGGCGGCGGCCCGTCAGGTAGACGATGGTTTTTACGCCCAACTGGCAATCGTATTCGAGGATCCCGCGGAACTGGTGGAATTTTTCTTACCGCCGCCGCTTTCGAAATGTTTCCCCGGTTCATCGACGGCTTGCGCATTCCCTGTCACTCCAACTCCTGCGGCTGAAGTGATAATATTCTCGCCGGAAAATTGAACTTATGCGAAACCTATCGCATCACGCGTTTCTCAATTAACTGGCGAAGGCGCTTTGGCGGTTTTTTCCCGTGCCAAAGAATTGAACGCGAAGGCCACTCCATCATTCATCTCGAACTTGGCGAGCCGGATTTCCATCCCGCAGCTCCGGTAGTTGAAGCGTTGCGCGATGCCGCCGCTTCCGGGCGCGACCGCTATGTTTCTACTCGTGGCATTCCTGCTTTGCGCAACGGCCATTGCGCATTATTTAAGGCGTACACGGCGATTGGAATAAGTAGCGAAGAGGTTCTGGTCGCGCCGGGATGCAAAATGGCGTTATCGTTGGCGATGATGGCGCTTATAGAACCGGGGGATGAAGTTCTCTATCCCGATCCCGGCTTTCCAATATATCCTTCTTTTACGCGCGGACTTGGGCGCTAGGCCTTCCGTTTGCATTGGAAGAAAAAAATAAATTTCAGCCTGACCTGAGGAAATAGCCGTCGAAAATCACGCCCCGCACCAGCGTCTTGATTTTCAATTCGCCGAACAACCCAACGGGCACGGTGTTCAGTCGCGGAGACTCTCCAGCAGTTGGCCGGGTTAGCGGAAGAACACGATTTATGGGTCATCGCTGACGAAATTTATGCGCGGATTTTGTTTAACGGTGAATTTCAGTCCATCCGATCTCTTGCCGGGGATGGCGGAACGAACGATTATTATCGACGGCTTCTCAAAAAGCTTTGCGATGACTGGATGGCGCTTGGGTTACGCCGTGGCTCCCAAGTACATCATCGATGCGATGGACCTGTTGGTGCTCAACACCTTCACATGCGTGGCGGAATTTACGCAAGTGGCCGCCATCGAAGCGCTGCGGGACTCGACTCAACGCAGTGGACGCCATGGTCGCGGAATATCGCAAGAGGCGAGACTTGTTTGTGGCCAGGCTCAATCGCATTCCCGGGTTCCGATGCCAGGTACCTGAGGGTCTTTTTATGCCTGGGTAAATGTGGAAGACACCGGACTCCCGGCAGAGGAAGTTGCACGATTATTGCTTGAAGAAGCAGGAGTGGCGGGTATCGCCGGCGCGGCCTTCGGCGCCGCAGGGAAAAATTATTTGCGGTTTTCTTTGGTGAGCGCTCGACACCTCTTGAAGAAGCGTTGGATCGTATCGCACGTATTTCGGTCCGATGGCGCGCGGCAGTCGCGCGAGTAAGCATTTTGGCGGCAGTGCGATCGCGAGACTGTATGGTAGAATACTTCTCGCTACGCGGCTGCCGCGAGGAATCACCCAAAATGAAACATTTGATTCATATCGGATTTTCAGTCTGCCTGAGCTTAACGGTAGCGATGACCGCTGGCGCTCAAGCCAAGCCAGTAGCGGCACCTTCCGATGTAGCCAGGTTTACGATCGGTTGCTTCCACAAATCGACAAGATCGCCATCTACGACAATCATTCGCACGCTACTTTTCCTGACGATTCGGACATGGACGCGCAGGCTTCACCTCCGGAGGAGAGCGCGGTGATGCGTCTGCGGGAAGCAATCCCGAATTCGTGGCAGCTGCCAAATCGCTTTTCGGGTATCCGTATAGCGATTTCTCCGCCGGAACATGCCAAATGGCTGATCGACAAGAAGAAGGCTGCGGAAGCTTCCGGAAGCACCGCGTACTGGGACAGCATTCTGGATAAGTTGAACATCGAAATCTGCTTGGCCAATCGCGTCGCGCTCGCGCCCTATCTTGATCCTAAGCGTTTTCACTGGGTGTTTTTCGTAGATTCTTTCCTGTTCCCTTTCGATAACCGGGATCAGACGGGCAAAAATGGTGATATCGGGCGCGTACATCCCATTGCAGGAAAAAGTTCTGCAGCGTTACGAGAAGCAGGAGGGCGTTACCGCTATCCCTGGGGATCTTGCGGGCTACGAATCTTTTCTCCGTCAGACCTTAGCGGACAATCAAAAGAAGGGCGCGGTAGCGATGAAGTTTGAAGCTGCTTACTTCCGTTCCCTGTATTTCGGGGATCCGCCACGCGAAAAAGCGGAAGCCATCTACGCCAAATATCATGGCGGCGGCGTGCCGACGGAGGAAGAATACAGAACCTTCCAGGATTACGTGTTTCGAGTATTGATCGATCAAGCTGGTAAGCTCATCTTGCCGGTTCATTTTCATAGCGCGGTGGGAATCGGCGATTATTTCAGCCTGCGCAACGGCAATCCCCTGAATCTCGAAAACGTATTGCGGGATCCGCGCTACAAGAAAGTGACATTCGTGTTGATTCACGGCGGCTACCCATACAATCTGGAAATGATCTGGCTGACGGCCGCGAAAAATGTATACACGGATTCTTCGCTGATGGGCTATTACGTTTATCCCTCGGAATTGAAGAACATCCTGAAGCAGTGGATATCGTTATATCCCGAGAAGATCATGTTCGGGTCGGACGCCTTCCCGTTCAATGACGCCGTGGGCGCGGAAGAAACGTTCTGGCTGGCCGTCCGGTCGGCGCGCACCGCCGTGGCGGAAGCCTTGGCGGAGCTGGTTGCCGAAAGTGCCATCAGCGAGCCAAAGGCTCTGGAACTTGCACACCTGTATCTGCACGACAATGCCGCGAAGCTGTATGGAGAGAATACAATGAGCGCCGATGCGAAGCATGTGGCATGGAAAGACGTGGAACGCGAAAAGCTGAACCCTCATAATCGATCGCGAAATGGTGGTGGGAGATAAAGTCATGCTCGCGCGAGTGCTGATGAAGAAGGGCGCGCATGTCCCGCTGCACCATCATCATAACGAGCAAGTCACCTACATTTTAGAAGGCGCACTGAAATTTAATGTGGGCGGCAAGGAAGTGCTGGTTCGCGCAGGCGAAGTTTTGTGCATTCCGCCAAATATGCCGCACGAAGCCTGGGCCGAAGAAGACACGGTGGACCTGGATGTTTTTAATCCGCCGCGGGAAGACTGGCTGAACAAGACGGATGATTACCTGCGGCACGGACGCTAGGCGCCCATCTACAATGCAGTCACCAATCTTGACAATCGCTTCTCAACCCCAACTTTTTTTACATGCTTATAGCCGTAGACAAACAGGTACGGGGTTGTTTACCGTAGTTTAGTGGTCTGATTCCAGGCGTGGGGTCAGCCCTCAAGGGGAGCACCATGAACAGGCTTGTACTACCGTCGCTGTTTGTCTCGATATTGTTTTCTGGCACTGTGGCCTCCGTGTGCGCGCAGGGAAATGCTTCCGCTTCATTGCCGCAAGTGGCCTCTGTTACGAATACCGCGGCCAATTTCAGCGACACCAGCGGGGCTCGAGTGCCGCTGATCAAGCCCTTGGCGCCGGCGGAGCCGCTATTTGTCGCGGAAACCGACAATAACGCGCCAGCAGATTCGGGCGCTGCGTTTTCCACTATGTTGGCGCTTCCGATGGACTCTGCGGAACCGGATGCGGCCGTTCCGGAGCCAGCCCCCAAACCCACCCCTAGATTTATTTACAGCGAACGCGACGATTACCGCTGGCAACTCGGTCTGGGTGTTTCCTTCGAACGCTTTCGCTCGTCGATCTACAGCGCCAGCGCGGTGGGCACTAATACTACGCTCACGTACTTCCTCAACGACTGGTTGGCTGCGGAAGGAAATGTGTCCACGTTTTTTGCGCCGGCAATCTGGAGTGGCGAGCACATCAAGCTTGTAAATTATGGCGCTGGACCGAAGATTACCTGGCGACGACCGCGCTGGGAACCTTGGTTTCACGGTCTTTTTGGCGGTACCCACGCGCTCCCGCAAACAGCCGCCGGCGGGAAGAACGGCTTCTCTATCCAGGGTGGGGGCGGCGTCGATTACCGCTTGGCTCCTCGTTTGTCAGTACGCGCAGAAGTGGACTACGTACGCACTCGCCTATGGGGCCAATGGCAAAACAACGGGCAGGCGGCGTTAGGAGTTGTCTTTCACTTCTATAAGCTTTCGCTTGACGTGTAGCGCGATTACGGATGCATGGTCGCTGGCACTGGTCGGCCCATGGATTTGGCGTACTCAGCCGAAAATAACGGGCTCGCAGTAAATTCTTCGCTCAATTCTCGCAAAAGCTTTTGCGCCAGCGCGTTCTGCTTTTCTCTCCGAGCCGCCAATGCCAGCATGATTTTGGCAAAGGGCCGCAAATATAAACCGGAATCAGCGGACTTCGCCAATTGCTGCATCCCCAGTTTTTTATCGCCATGCACGCCTCCGAAGCTCAACACGAAACGCATACCGCCGGAAAGACTCCCGATAATATAATTCGCGGAACCCAACGCTACGTAGGCGTCGTTGGCGTCCGGTCGTTGTTGCAACAATTGCTTGGCGTACTCGTTGGCGAGTTTGAGCAATTTGAGCGCTTCCAGCCTTTGTTTACGAAGGATCATGTCGGCATCAGACTCCATGCCCGCAGCCAAGGTTAGCGCGAACAGAGCGTCGGCGTCCTTGGGATGTTCTTTAAGCCGTTCGTTGGCCAGAGCTCGGGTCTTCACTAAGGAATCTTGAAATTTATTCATAAGCTCCGCGTCCGGCGGGCCGTCAATTCCGTTTAAGAACTTTTTTTCGTTCAGAAAGAAATCGCTGGTGAGAACGCCCTGGCGGTAGAACTCCTCATAAAGATAACCTGCCGCGATGGCGACTTGGCCAAACGGCTCTTTAGGATGTTCAGATTCCCAGTGCGCGAATTTTTCGCGGGCTTGCGGATATC
Organism: uncultured Acidobacteriota bacterium; assembly: GCA_963732705.1. Classification (GTDB taxonomy): domain Bacteria; phylum Acidobacteriota; class Terriglobia; order Acidiferrales; family UBA7541; genus Acidiferrum. Next base: position 7,331 of record CAVTAN010000007.1, read on the forward strand.
TTTGCGTGTACAGAAGTTCGAACCCAGAGGTCAGCTCCGGAATGGGGGTGAACGCTGGTGCCAGAGACCCATCAGCTGCCGAAGTCGGGGCGTCGTCGCTGGCATTCGCGATTCCCAAAGCCGCGGCCAGAAAAAATAGCGGAAACACGACCAACAGATAAGAGCGCAGATTCATGCCACGATTCATCCCGCTGCTGCTGTTCATAGTTTTCTAGTGTGTGCGCAATATGCGGTTAGAACAGGCCCGGCAGAAAACGCGGTTTGTGGGCCATAGCTGATCGGTAGTCAGGATCGGCGAAGAGCACCCGCTCTTCGGTAGAAAGCCGCTGCGCAAGTACGGCTATATGTGCCACCGAACCAGCCACAGCAGTAATCCACGCAGTGTGGATCAGCGGCAGCGCCAACATCTCCGCGAAGACTGCCGCATAGTTAGGATGCCGAACAAAGCGAAAAGGTCCCGATACAATCACACCTAGGCGGGTGGAGTCGACGATTTGCACGTTCCAGTGGTCGCCGAGGGTGCGTATGACCCACCAGCGCACCACATTGGCTGCTAAAAATATCGCGAACATGGTTGCCGCTAGCCATGGGATGAATGGCCGATGAAGAAAAACAACTTCCAGTGCTGCGCCAATCAACACCGCAGTGTGCAACGCCACCATCCAGCCAAATCGCGGCTCATCCACCTTGAAGGCCCCGCGGGAAAGCATAGTCTTTTGGTGACGACGTGATATTTGCAGCTCAACGATGCGCAGGGCCGCGACGGCTGCTAGAAGTATTAGGAACCCGATGACCGTCAGGTCCATTGCAGCAGTAAAAATTCCGCGCTGAATCCCGGACCAAAGGCGGCCAGCAGCGCATATTCGCCAGATTTGAGCGGCCGCTTTTCCAGCCACTCCTGCAGGATAAACAAAATCGTGGCGCTGGAAAGATTTCCGACGTTAGCGAGAATATCCCAGGACGGTTGGGTCTGGCACGTCTTGAGGCCCAGCTCCTTTTCGACGTTGCCCAGCAAACGCGCGCCGCCAGGATGCAAAATCCAGCCTTTTATTTCTTCGCGGCTTCTACCGCAACGCTGTAGAAAACCATCCACCAACTCGTTAATTTTAGCGCCAATCATCTCGGGCACGTCTTTGGCGAGCAGGATGTGAAATCCAGAATCACGCAGATCGAATCCCATGGCGCCCAAAGAATCTGGAAACGTGTAGGTTTCCGAAATCAGGATTTTTGGACCAGGTACTTTTTTCCCGCTGACTACCACGGCTGCGGCACCGTCGCCAAATAAGATCGAAGAGATCAGGTTGGCCTGCGAAACGTCCTTGCGCTGAAAAGTAAGCGAGGGTAGTTCCACCGCGATGATCAGTACATTTCCACCGGGGGCGGCCTTTAAATAGTCGGCAGCTCGGGCCAGCGCCATGGCTCCTGCAGCGCAGCCCAATTCGGTAAACGGCATGCGGCGAACGTTGGAACGAAAACCCATTGCATGGATCAAATGAGCATCCAGCGAGGGAATCATGAAGCCGGTGCAAGATACGGTAATGATAAGGTCAATGTCCGCGGCCTTCAGACCAGCGCGCTCCAGGCACTTTTCGGCAGCTTCGCGTCCCAGTTTGATGGCGTGTTCCATGTACTCTTCATTGGTCTTGGAGAGGGCGCGAGGTTCGATCGTATATTCGATGGGGAAAATGGAGTGACGCTTGTGCACGCGAGCATTGTCCACAATGCTCATCATGGCTTCGAGCTTGCGCTCAGGGATGTCGAATATCCGGCCCATGTAATATTTCACGTCATCCCGGGTAATGGTATGAGGCGGCAGGGCCGTTGCAGTGGCAGCAATGGTGGAGGTATAGGTGGTTGGACTTGGCTGCAGTTCGGCGTTAGGAAGGTTCAACGAATCCCCTGTCTCTCATTGTGGCATAAAACGTGACTAATTTCTGCCGGCAGCAGGCATAAGCGTCACGCAAATCCGACGCAGCGTTCTTCATTTCCCTCAGCGCAAGTCGTAGACTCTACATCATTTCCGGCAAAACAATTAGCTAAAACAATTATCTAATAGCCGCTGGACAATTTTCATGACATTTAGCGCGAAGAGCACGGCGGACTTGACTCTCTGATTGAACCAGTTCGAGGGGTCAGACGTAGCTGACGATTTTGCTAACGAGTGCTACGAAGGTTTGTGTATTTTGGTGCTCACATGGTGCAAGTAGGTCTAGCGATTCACAGGTAGTGATTCGAAGCGGTGCACGGCGGGATTGCGAGGACGGATATGGGCGCTTCTGAAGTCTTGCTGCTGGCTTTTTGTATCGGAATAATCACCGGATTGCGATCGCTGACTGGGCCGGCTGTGCTGGCGTGGGCTGCGCACCGGAACTGGTTGAACCTCCACGGTACCCCACTTTCTTTCATGGCTAGCACCACAGCGATGGTAATTTTTGTTGTGCTGGCCGTCGGCGAACTGATTGCGGACCAACTTCCGTCAGCGCCGAGCCGCACCGCGCCACCTGGATTGATTGCCCGTATCACCATGGGCGCGTTAGCGGGTGCCGGCGTAACTGCTGCCGGTTCACAATCTTTGGTGCTCGGGGCGGTGCTTGGCGTGGTTGGGGCACTGATTGGAACATTTGGCGGGTACCAGGCACGCACGGGATTGGTGAAAGCCCTGAAAGTTCCCGACTTGGTAATCGCGACGGCTGAGGACATCGTGGCTATCGGCGGCGGTTTGTTTATTGTTTCTCGATTTTAACTCTGAATAAAAATGCTTGACCGAACCTTACCCGCTGACTGACTCATCGGGTAGCCGACACGTGAGCCAGGACGATAGCGCTCTCGGCCGGACTGGCGTCGTAATAACCGACGAAGCGTTCCGTCTCCGTGGATCTGAAAAGACTGAGATTGTGAGCCCAGCGAAAGCCGATGGGCTGATACATAAGCTCCACGTCCAGATTGAATGGCCCTTGCGCGTCGCCCAGCGGCAGGTTGTAGCGTATAACGTCGCCGGCGTCCGTGAAGTTAGGGTCATCCGCGGCATCCCCAGTCACCGCTATGTCTTTTTCGGCATTCTGTTTTTGAAAGCCGGCAGGCAGCAGGCCGATTGTCCTTAAGGTAGCCAACGGCGTTGGAAAGACCGGTGGTGACGTGGCCGTTCTGATCTTTCAGGATGGGCTCAAAAATCTGCACCTCGTCGCGGCTATTGATCTCGCGATAGTGCGGCTCATAGCGCGCGGGGTCCGCGTCGTTATCGTTTCCTTCGATGGAGCCGTCAGGGCGCAGGGCCCCGGATTCGAACACGGTGTGGCCATCGTGATCGCGGACAACAACGTGCAGCCAGGCGCGGCGCGAAGGGTAAGCCGTGGGAAATTTGTGGCCCGTTAGATTCTGCACCAACACGTCCGCTTGAAGGTTTGGAGAGGCAACGTTTAGATTGCGAATGCTGACCCGCGCGGTTTGGGATTGCAGAAAATCAATGGTGCGCTGAGCTTCGGCGGTCAACTCCTGCGGCATTGCAGTGACATTTAGATCGCCGCGATGCAGATTGAGTAGCTTAAGCATGAAGAAATTTGCGCCAACGAAGGTGTGTTCCCGGACGCCGTGCCGAAGCACTCCTAACACTGCGGCGATGGGCGCGTCTTCCTTGACCTCAGGCATGTGACAGGACTGGCAGCTGTTTTTGGTGGCGTAGTCGCTGTGCTGCCATTCGAGAAAAGGAACTTGCTCTGGAAAGAGGCTAAGCTCTTGGCCGCCAGGCGCTAGGGCCCTGGTGTAGAGGGTGTGGCAGGTAGCACAAAGCGCGGAATCCTGAATGTGATTGTCGGTGGTCGGCCGGAAACCTTCCGAAGACGTCTGCATGATGTGAGCCTGGCCGTTCAGAATCTGATACGGACCGTACTCGGGATGATCATCTTTGCTGTGCGGAGGATCGACAACGAAGCCACCGTTAAAGCTCTCACGGGTGCCAAGTTTTTCTTTTCCGATCTGATGGCACACGGAACACGAAACGCCATCCTGGGCGGCAGGCATTTTTCTTGGCATCGTGTTCGAAGGGCAGATGAGCGAAAACTTCTCCGAGGCGGCCCTTCAACTTCGGCCTCGTAGCGGGCGATGGGCATGTGGCACGCGGCGCACTCGTCTTCGATTTTTGCTTTTGATTCGGGATGCTCGAGATCTTCGCGCCGCACGCTCGCTTGCCAGTAAGGATCACGAGAGGAGTTAGCCATGATGGTGGAGCGCCAATCAAAGCCGATGGAAACGTCCTTGCCGGACGGAGCGGTAAGGCCATTGTGGCAGGCGATGCAACGATCGGAGGTCTGAAATTTTGGCTTCAAGTCGGCTTTTTTTGATTGCGCCCAAGCGTTCGAACACAGTAAGCCAGACGCCAGCGATGCTAACCCAGCCAGCAGATGAATTCGTTTTCGCACTTTACCAACCCTCATTTAGTCGTCCGTCCTGCCAGTCCCAAAGCAGATAGAAGACCAGTTGCTTGGAACGCCCCGACGGTATTGGTTGTGGGGATGCGCAAGCCGAGATCGGCGCGAATGTGCTGGCGCCTGCTGATGGTGACCTGCATTTGCGGCACGACATCCCAATCGGATTTAGCGCGATCTACGAGATCGCGGGTGGCTACGAACTCCATCATCGGCGACCACAAGCGGCCCAGGCCATGCTGCGATGCGAAGCTCTGTCCAATCGCGGTATTGAAGAAAATGGATTGCGGAGCAATGTCGGTATGCCGCGGGAGATCCGCGCCGAACTGCGTTTGGATGAATGTCTTAGTGGGAAACAGTTGGTCGAAGGCCGCGAAGGTTTCGAAGGTGGTGGTGCCGGATGCCAAAGCCACGGCGACGGCTGCCGGTCGGGCACAATGACGCTGCCCTGCAAGCTCAGAATCGATCCAGTTTTGAGGCTCGAAAACATAACGCGCTTGATTCCGAAGGTGGTGTCGCCCACGCCACCGTACCAGGTATGGTTCTGGTCCTGGAAATTCAGCGGAACGTCCACTTCGATTTGGTTGTTCTTTCCGAAACGCTGCTCGTGAATGATGTGGCTGACGATTCCGGGAGCCCCTTGCGCATTCAGGGTGCTGGAAATCACCACTTCATCTTCAGGGAAGGCTTTTTCGGTAATCAGCGCGCGTGGAAGGTTCAGCTCGCCCCGTGGCCATCCACCCTGGCGGCAGAAAGCACGCAGATAGTGGACCACCTGGTCGATCTGTTTGGATGTAAGCGCTTCTTTGAACGACGGCATGATGTGAGAAAAGCCGCGATAACCGCCACCGTTGGTGATCACCGCTTTCCAGGCCCAGTCATCTTCAGGAGTGGTTTGGTCGCACTTGGTGAAGTCTGGAAAAGTGCGGGGAGGTTCGAAACCGGTAGTGGCTTGTGGAGTGCCGGCACCGTCCGAGCCGTGGCACGCGATGCAGGCGGATTTGTAAATCGTTTCGCCGGAATCCAATCGGAGGGTCGAACGCGCGTCCGTTTGGCCGAACAACAATCCTCTTCCCGCAACCAGGATCAGTATGCAGAGTGCGAGCCCCACCGCCAGGTGAGCAGCGAGCCGATTGGCCACACTGAGGTGGGCGGACTTATGTCGGATGGTCATGGGTGCAATTTGTTTGGATGCTCGCGGTGCGCATAAGTGCGGCGGGGTGCAATGAAATACATCACTCTCCGCAGCTCAAGAGAAGTATAGGGCGGGGGCTCGGTGCAGCTTTGAAAGCTAAACAAAACTTAATTTATAAGCGCAGCGCCTCAATCGATGAGCAAATCAAGTGGCACTGACATGAAATCAAAAAGTTTCTCTATTCCGCGAGAGCTTTGTGAGCGAGGTGAATGGAGATCGAGCCTTCACCTACGGCCGAAGCTACGCGCTTCACATTTCCAGATCGTACATCGCCGACGGCCAGAACCCCGGGCAGGCTGGTTTCCAGTAGGAATGGATGGCGCCCCAGCGGCCATCCGGAGGTTCGTAAATCATCTTCAGTTAAATCTGAACCGGTGCGCACGAACCCTTTTTCATCTAGTGCTACGCAACCGTCCAGCCATTGGGTGTTGGGAGTGGCGCCGGTCATCATAAAAATGTGGCGAATGTCGTGGAGTTCCGAGGCTCCGGTGTTTTTGTTGCGCCAGCGCACCCGCTCTAGGTGATTATCGCCTTCGAGGGCTTCGATTTCCGTACAGCTGTGCAGGGTGATCTTCGGGCTGTCCTCGATGCGACGAATCAAATAACGCGACATGCTATCTTTCAGGCCATTCGAACGCACTAGTATGTGCACATGCTTGGCGCTGTCCGCTAGGAAAACCGCGGCCTGGCCGGCGGAGTTTCCTCCGCCCACGACGATGACTTCCTCGCTTCCGCACATTTGCGCTTCAATAAATGTGGCCCCGAAATAAACGCCCATTCCTTCGAATCCGCTCAAATTATCCAGTGGCAGCTTGCGATACTGCGCCCCGGTGGCAACCACCACGGTACGACCCAGTACCGAATGCCCGTCGTCGATGTCGATTTTATAGGGCCGCTTACCACTCAATTTTACGGCACTGCGCGCAATGATCATTTTGGCGCCGAACTTCTGCACCTGAGCGTAGGCGCGACCGGCCAAGTTTTGCCCGGAGATGCCGGTGGGAAAGCCCAGGTAGTTTTCAATTTTTGAACTGGAACCGGCTTGGCCTCCGGGCGCGGTGGTTTCAATCATTAGCACGTCAAGGCCTTCGGACGCAGCATAGACGGCTGCTGCGAGGCCTGCGGGCCCGGCCCCCACAACGATCACGTCGCGAACCAAGGTTTCGTCAATTTTGGGATTCAGGCCCAGGCAGTCGGCCACTTTTTGGTTGCTCGGATTTCGCAGGACGGTTTTTCCGCGACAGATCAAAACCGGAATCTCGTCCACCCGCACATTGAACTTGTCGAGGATGACCTGCACTCCATCATCCTTATCGAGATCAAGATAGTGATAAGGGTGGCTATTGCGGGTGAGAAATTCCTTGATGCGCAGAGTTCCCGAGGAATGTGGCGAGCCGATCAGGGCGACGTCGCCCTTACTTTGGGCGATGAGTTCCAACCGGCGCATGATGAACGCGCTCATCAGCACCTGACTGATGTTTACATCGGTTTGTACCAACTGCTGGATGCACTCGGGGCCCAGTTGGATGACTTCACCGGCCTCCCCCATGCGCGCCGCCACCAGCGAGCGGCGCCCGGTGAGCATGTTCATCTCCCCGGTGAATTCGCCAGGCCCGTGCTCGACGATAATAACTTCACCCTGAGGGCCGGCCTGCACAATGTCCAGGCGGCCGCTCGTGACCACGAAGAAGGGCGCAATGTCGCCCTGACTGATGAGCACCTCACCTTTGGCAGCGTTGCGTTTGCGGCCAATCTCTTTGATGCGTTGGATCTGCGCATCCGAAAGCTTAGGAAACAACTGTTCCCGGCGTTCCGGGGAAATCTGTAACGGTTGGTTTGATGTACTCATGGGCGAGCGCTCCGTGTGAGAGAGTTGGATGCGCCGAAGGAGCTCAAAGACATATCAACATTTAACTGCGCCAACAGGAACCTGCGAGCCGCGATATACTGCCGATACCAACAAGGAAGCCCCATGCGAATCTCAATTTCACACCATCGCTCCAAGCAGGAAGTCATGCAATCGGTAGATCGCTCTTTCGACGATTTGTTCAAGGATGCCGGAGCTCTGCCGGTGAAACTTACCGTGCAGCAAAGAAGCTGGCAAGGTTCGGTGATGAGGTTTGCGCTAACCGCCAAGATGGGCATCATCAGCACTCCGATCAAGGGCACAGTAGAGGTCACCGATCAGGACATCATCGTGGACGCGGATCTTGGCATGTTGAACCGATTCGTCAGCGACAAAGCCGCGGGAGAAATGTTGGGTAACCGCATTAAAGGACTATTGAATTAGAACACCAAGCTCTCAAAAAATCATGATGTCCGAGAATACCGGCGGTAAGCAGAAACTCAAACATCCGGCCTTCATCCTCTACGACGTAAAATCTTTCCTGAGCTTCGGAATTTGGCAGTGCTTCTTTTTATCTTTTCTGGTTACCTCAGCTGTTCGGGCGCGAACAAATCCGGTCCTTATCGCCAATCCTGAAGCACGTACTGCAGTTTCAATGAATGGACCGTGGCACGTGATCGTGGACCCTTACGAGAACGGGCTTTCGAGCAGATACTACGAAAACAGGAAGGGCTCATCGAAACGGGAGCTCATTGAGTACGACTTCGACCAATCCTCGACCTTCCAAGTCCCCGGCGACTGGAATACGCAGCGCGCCGATCTTTTTTTCTATGAAGGCATTGTGTGGTACGAGAAATCCTTTCCCTATCGGAAGCATGCCCACAAGCGATCGTTTCTTCACTTCGGAGCAGCAAATTATTTCGCTCGCGTATACCTGAACGGAAAAGAACTGGGCACTCATACTGGAGGATTCACCCCGTTCGATTTTGAAATCACCGATACAGTGAACGACGGTGAGAATTTCGTGGTAGTCGAAGTAAACAATATGCGTCGTGCCGACGGAATCCCGGCGCTGAGCACGGACTGGTGGAATTACGGAGGGATCACGGGCCGCGCGGAAATCTTGGAAGTTCCGGATACTTTTATCGAGAATTACTTTCTGCATTTGGCCAAGGGATCGGCCCAGGAGATTAGCGGGTGGGTGCAGCTTAACAAACCAGGAAACCGTCAGCCGGTCACGATCGAGATTCCGGAAGCGCGTATAAAGCAAACAATCGAGGTCGGACCGGATGGTCGCGCGGTTTTCCGTTTTTCCGCCAGGCTCGAACGCTGGTCTCCTGAAAATCCCAAACTGTACAACGTGATTTTCAAAACCGGGTCGGACCAGGTGAGTGAAGAAATCGGGTTCCGCAGCATTGAAGTTCGGGGCACCCAAATCTTGTTGAATGGGAACCCGGTTTTCTTGCGGGGCATCAGTTTTCACGATGAAGCGCCGGGCCACGGCCGTACCGGCTCGGAGGCGGATTCGCAACAATTGCTAAGCGCCGCGAAAGAGCTGGGCTGCAACTTTGTGCGGCTGGCGCACTACCCCCACAGTGAAAGTACCCTGCGCCTGGCGGACAAAATTGGGTTGTTGGTATGGTCGGAAGTGCCGGTTTACTGGGGAATTGACTGGGAGAATCCCTCCACCCTGGAGAATGCCAAATCCCAAATGCGCGACATGATCGCTCGCGATCGCAACCGGGCCGCGATTATTCTGTGGTCGCTTTCGAACGAGACCCCCACCTCCCCGGTTCGGACGGAATTCCTCAAGCGGTTGGCCGCCGCCACTCGCGAAGCAGATGACACTCGGCTTCTAACTTCAGCAATGAACCACACCACAAAGAACGGTCCGGACCAGCAGATGCTGGACGATCCGCTGGGCGAATATCTCGACGTTCTGGGGCTGAACGAATACGTGGGCTGGTATTCGGGAAGCATGGAAGATCTGTGGCACTTGCGATACGCCATCAAATGGAAAAAGCCGTTGATCGTAAGTGAATTTGGGGCCGACGCTCTGGCGGGCAAACACGCCGACGTCGACGTCCGCTTTGGAGAGGAATATCAGGCCAAACTCTATACCGGACAAATTGAAATGTTGAGGAAAATTCCGGAGCTTGCTGGCATTTCTCCCTGGGTACTCTACGATTTCCGGTCGCCACGGAAGGCCCTTGCCGGTGATCGAAGATTTCTACAACCGCAAGGGCTTGCTATCGGTGGATGGACACAAAAAGCAGGCGTTCCTGGTCTTGCAGAGGTTTTACCTGGAACTAGCCCAGGACCAGGCGCAGCTAAAGCGCTGAAGCCCACGAATAAACAGCGAATTCTCTAAGGTCAGTTCCAGTACTTCCCTTTGGTTTTGACCACAAACCGTCTCTTGACTTGCATAAGCGTTGAGCGGAAAATTTCTCAACCACTACCTCCGAGTACAGTTAAACCCGGATGTCTATACCTTGGATCCTAACCAAAGGTGTGCGTGGCGGATCAGCCGTCGCGCTGCGTCATTAGCGAAACAACATAGTCTAGCTTCAGGAGCATTCGATGAGCCGCTTCTCCCAGAAAATGCTGGCCGCGATATTCGCTGTGTGTGCGCTGAGCTTCGCTCCAGCCGCACTTGCCCAAGTTGCCGGGCAGAACGTCAATATGGTGTCGGGCACTGCCTGGCCTGGCGGCGACCCTTTCCTCCAGCGCCAAAACGAGCCTTCCATGGCAGTCTCGACGCGCAATCCGATGCACTTGCTGGCGGGCGCAAATGACTACCGCACGGTGGACCTGGAACTTGCGTTAAGTGGCGGAACCGAAACAGGCGACTCGTGGCTGGGACTCTTCAAATCATTTGACGGCGGGCTCACCTGGCGAAGCACCTTGCTCCCTGGTTGCAAATATGCGGATCCACAATGTTCCGATAGTGGCGCTCTGCATGGAATTTACGACGCCGGTTCGGATCCCGTGGTGCGAGCTGGGACGAATGGCATGTTTTATTACGCCGGGTTGGCTTTTGATCGAGCCACCAGTTCCACTTCAGCAAGCGCTGTCAGCACCATTTTTGTGGCCCGCTACAACGACCTGAATAACAACGAAAACGCCGACCCGATCACCTACATCGATACTCACATCGTGGCTAGTGGCAACGCTTCGCAATTTTTGGATAAACCGGCACTGGCCGTGGATATCCCGAGGTCCGGGGCCAACACCTGTTCCTTTATAGCGCAAGAACCGGGCGTTGGACCGAATGGCGGCACGTTGGCCGTCCATGAATCTTTTGCCGCCGGCAACGTGTACATGACCTATACGGATTTCCTGCAGGGCACCAAAGCCAACAGCACCCCCACGCATTTGATGTTTACGCGCTCTACGGATTGCGGCGTCACCTGGAGCACGCCGGTGCAGCTCAATTCCGGCACAACTACCAGCCAAGGCAGCGCCATCGCGGTGAACGCGGTGAACGGAAATGTGTACGTGACATGGCGACAGTTTTCTTCGACTGGCGTTTCCAACGCCATCATGATCGCGCAGTCGAACAACGCCGGAAAAACTTTCAACCCACCCGTACAGGTCTCTTCGTTCCAACCTTTTGACCAGGGCACCACCGGCACCGCTTTTCGCACCAATGCCTACCCCTCGATCACTACCGATAATTTCGGCTTCGTATACGTGTCCTTTTCCGCGAAGGGACTCACCGCCAGCGGAGATGCCCGTGTGGTAGCCGCCGGATCCATCGATGGCAAGCACTGGACGCCCCCCATCATGGTGGATAATCCTTCAACATCCGCGAGCGACCCATCCGGTCGGGGGCACCAGATCATGCCGGCCATCAGCTTTGCCAACGGTCGCCTCACCCTCCTGTACTACGATCTGCGACTCGATCATTACGAGAATCTCTATACTTCGAATCCCACCAGTCCGACGGGCTACTCCGCAACCCTGACGCCTGAGGGAGAGTTGGCTTCGCCGGCGACGCCCAGTAAGGTGTTTACGCCATTTATTGATGATGCGGGATTGACGCTTCGGCGGCACACCATCGATCTGCGAGTATTGGAATTAGGCATTTTCCCAACCGTCGCGCTGGGTCCGTCCGTGCTTGTCTCACAGTATGCTTTTGGCTGTTGTGTGAATCCGAATCAGCCCGATATCGAGCAGTTCAAGTTCAACGTTCCTAACCTGCCGATTTTCAACAGCGGACAGGAACCCTTCTTGGGCGATTACATCGATGTGGTACCGTCGCCAGCCTTCGTGCCCAGCGGAAATTCCTGGGCCTACAACTTTGTGCCCAGCGTAAATCCGCAGTTTCATGCCACGTGGACCGATAATCGCGACGTGGTGCCGCCGGCGGATGGCAATTGGGAGCATTACACTCCCGCGGTCCCTCCCAACACGCGAAGCGTGTTTGACCCCGGGGCTGCCCTGCCAACTTGCAAAGTGGGACAGGAAGGCATGCGCAATCAGAACATCTATACCGCGCAAATTACTGGGGGATTGATCGCGGGAGCTCCGGGAAATTCGAAACCATTGGGAACCACCGTTTTCAATAACAAAACAGTGCCGTTTCAGCGTGCGTTTGCTGTGGAAGCGCAAAACGTAACCAGTCAACCGATGAACGTACGATTCTCCATCGCCAATCAGCCGGCCGGTGGAAAGGCTTCGTTTCTCCAGCTTGCCCAGTTGACCACGCTCGATGTGACCATTCCCTCATTCTCTTCGGTATCGCGCAGTGTGTTCGTCTCATCGACCAGCGCACAGGCCACCGTAACCGTGAACGTAGTGCAGATCACTTCCATCGGGGGCTCGCAGACCGCCAATGGCCTGAGTTCCTCAGCGGTGTTGAATCCGGATGTAACCAACCCCAACATCACCAATCCGAATATCACCAATCCGAATATTACCAACCCCAACATTACGAATTTTGAAGTAACCAATCCGAACATCACCAATCCCAACATTACCAATCCCAATGTCACCAATCCGAATATCACTAATCCCAATATTACCAATCCCAACGTAACGAATCCGAATATCACCAATCCGAATGTAACCAACGTCAGCGCCACGAATCCGAACATCACTAATCCCAATATCACTAATCCGGATATCACCAACCCGAACATCACTAATCCCAATATCACCAATCCGAATGTGACGAACGGGTCGATCCAGGACGTAATTTATCCCATCACAAACAACGGCAACACCACCTCCACATATACGGTGAAGGTGGCCACTTCGCTGACGCCGCCCAATGGCGTCTTACTGCAGTTGATCCTCAATAAGCTCTATCAGACTCCTACCGCTATTGAATGCCAGTTGACCACCGAGACCCACTGGGAGACCGTGGCCAACATCACCAACCCGAAGCTTTACGCGGCTACCGATCCACAGTTGGGAAATCCCAATATCACGAACGCCACTCCAAACGAAGCAAGCGTAACTCTGGCGCCGGGCGAAACTGCTTATATCGATTTGCGAGTTTTCAGCCCCAGCAAGCCGCCGGTCAATCCATTGAGCTATTTCATTCCTGTCGCGGTACCGCAGGCAATTAACACCGCCACGGTTCTCGGAGCACCGACGGGCACCACACCGGTTGTTCCCGTGGCGGTGCCGCCGCTCATCATTACCACTGCTGCGCTCCCTGACAACGTGCTCGCGCAACCGTACAGTTCCATCGTGGGAGTGCAAGGAGGCAATCCGTCGCCAACGCACACCTTCAGCGTTTCTGCCGGAAACTTGCCCAACGGGCTGAGCTTAAACGCCGCGACCGGCGCCATCACCGGCACACCAACGGTCGCCGGGACTTACGGGTTTTCGATCCAGGCCAAAGACGCGGCCATCGGCGCCCAGTTTCCCCAGCACACCACCACCCAGGCATTCACCATTCACGTCGAAGCTCCCTTGACGCTCACTCCTCCTCCGCTGCAAGGAACCACTCCTCTAACCGGCGGGACCCAGGGCACGCCGTACGCTCAAACGATTTTGCCGGTCGGCGGTTTGGCGCCCGTAACGATTGCACTGATTAGTGGCTCGGTGCCCTCCGGACTTAATTTCACCAACGGAGCGATTACTGGCAATCCCACGACCGTGGGTCTGTACAACTTCACGGTGCAAGCGACGGACAGCGCCAATCCGCATCAAATCATTACCCAGGCATACAGCATCAACATCATTTCCTCCGTGCCAGTCGCGGGTAACGTGACTTTCCTTACGCAACCATCGAATTCGACCGGCGGCCAGGTAATTTCCGGTAGCCCGATCAACGTGCGGGTGGCTGACAATTCCAACGCGGTTATTCCAGGCGCGCACGTGACCATGTCGTTCAATGGTGCGCCGCCGTGCGGCGCGGCAACGTTAAGTGGCACCTTGATGCAGATCACTGGGCAGACTGGAGTGGCGTCCTTCCCGGATCTGTCCGTGGATCACGGGCAGAACGCATTTACGTTGTCGGCCTCGGTCTCGTCGGTAAATGGGACTTCGAACGCCTTCAACGTGAGCGGCTTCTGCGACACCGGAAACATGGCCACCGCGCGACGAAATCACCTTGTGCTGGCCTTGCCGAACGGCAAAATCCTGCTGACCGGCGGAACCGCAAACGCGGATTTGAGCAGTCCTTTGGCAAGCGCCGAACTCTACGATCCTCTTGCGCATAAATTCACCACCATCGCCTCCATGAATTCAGCGCGCTTCGATCACACCCTGACTCAACTGAATAATGGGAAAGTCCTGGTTGCCGGCGGTTACAACGGCCCTGCAGTCCTATCCAGCGCCGAGCTGTTCGATCCTTCTTCGAACACCTTCACGCTGATACCCGCATCCATGACCACCACGCGAACGGATCACACCGCCACTCTGCTGGCCAATGGAAAAGTGCTCATCGCTGGCGGCAACGACAATAACGGCAACACCCTGGCTAACGCGGAACTCTACGATCCTGCGAGTAATACGTTCGCGGCCTCGGCGCACTCCATGACCGTCGCGCGGCAGATCCACCATGCAGACCTGCTGCCCAATGGAATGGTACTAATCAGCGGCGGCTACGACGTGAACGGAACAGCGCTGGCTTCGGCTGAGCTTTACGATCCAATCGCGGATACGTTTACGGCCACCGGGTCCATGGCCACCGCTCGCGGCAATCATGCTTCGGCGTTGCTCTTCAACGGCAAAGTTTTGGTCGCTGGAGGCACCACAGGTTCGCAAGCGGTTCGAACCGCCACTGCGGAACTGTACGATCCGTTTACCGGAACATTCACTACCACTGCGAACATGTCCATTCCCCGCGGCCATTACGCCGGAATCGTGTTGAACGATGGAACCATATTTATCTCCGGCGGCGCCACGCTGCCCGCCGGCACCAATGCCGATATTTACGACCCCACCAGCGGCACCTTCAGCGCCACTGGAAATTTCACCAAAGTGCAGACGGGCGCGCGCGAAGCAGTGGCCCCGGATGGCATGGTGCTGCTGGCCAGCGGAGTGAATAATGCTGTCCCGGCTGCCACCGTACCCGCTTCAGAATTATATTATCCGGCAACCCTCGCGCCCGGGATCGTGATTACCACTCCCGGGGAGTTGCCCGCGGCGTTGCAGAACTATCCCTTCACCCAGGTCCTTCTGCAGCACGGCGGCGTAGGCCAACTGACCTGGAGTTCCTCCGGAACGCCTACGGGGCTTACCTTGAGCCCCAGCGGCATTCTCACTGGAACGCCAACGGGCTCGGGCCCGTTCAGCATTCCGGTGACGGTCACGGATAGCAGCACCCCGCCGCAGACCAGCTCCAGGTCGCTCGGTCTGCAAATCAACCCGCCATTCGCCATCACCACCACAACCTTGCCGAACGCACCAACAACCGGGGGCTCGCCGCAATATCCCTATTCGGCGCAGATTCAAACCACCGGTGGAGCTGGCGGGGCGACCACGTTCTCGCTGATGTCAGGGGCGCTGCCACCGACCATCACGCTGGATCCCAACAGTGGGTTGCTTTCGTCGCCGGCAGTGACCAATGTTCCGACGCAAACTTACAACTTCACGGTGCAGGCCGTGAACCAGGGGCCGCCGTCCTCGACGGTGACGATGGCACTGTCCATTACGGTGGTACCGTTTTTCACCACCTCCACCAATAACAATCTTCCCAACGGTACGGTGAACGTGGCGTATTCGCAGACGCTAAATTCCAACGGCGGTGTACCTCCCTACACTTATCAACTTACCGGTGGGGGAACGGGCTTGCCTCCGGGATTGACCTTCACGCCAACGGGCAGCACTGGCGTAGTGTCGGGCACCCCGACAGCCTCCGCCAGCTATAGCTTTGCGGTGCTGGCCACCGACAGCTCAGCGCCCCCGCAGGGTTATTCCGAATATTTCTACATCACCGTCAACCCAGCCGCAGCGGGACCGGTGGCCTCCATGACCTTCACGACGCAACCGAGTACCACCATAGCCTCTCAGCCGATGAACAGTCCGTTCCCGGCGGTCACCGCGCTGGACGCGTCCAACACTCCCGTGCCCAATGCGACGATCACGATGTCGGTAGCCAATAACCCGTGCACCACGGAGACCGAGATCATTGGGGGAACCGCCACAGCTACGACCAATGCTTCCGGTGTGGCAACGTTTCCCTCGATGCGTCTCACTCCCGCTGGAAAACCGGGATTCACTTTACTAGCCACTGCTCCATCGGCCGTGACGGTTACCTCCGCTTCTTTCCAGAATGTGGGATCGTGCAACACCGCAAACCTGCCGCACGCCACGCGGAGCGGATCGACCACCACCCTGTTGCCAAACGGCACCATCCTGATCGCCGGAGGAGAAGATAGCGGCGGTATCGTGGCCACCGCCGAAATCTATAATCCGACAACCGGAACCTTCACACCCACAACCGGGAGCATGTCCACCCCGCGTGCGGAGCACACGGCAACGCTGCTAAGCAACGGTCAGGTGCTCATCGTGGGAGGTAATACTTCCATCGGCCCGCCGGTCGCGGTCTCCAGCAGCCTGGAACTCTACGATCCGACCTCGCAGACATTTATTCCGCTGACAGCGACAATGGATTCCCCGCGGTCGAACCACACGGCGGCGCTTCTGCCAAGCGGCTCCTCGGTTCTGATCGCCGGCGGATTCAATGGCTCGGGATCGGTCGGCACCGCCCAGATCTACATTAATGCCACGCTAAGCGCCGCCATCCCCATGACCACGGCGCGCAATCAAGCGAACGCCACGGTACTTTCCAGTGGCGACGTATTGATCTCCGGGGGCTTTACTCCCGCAAATCCGAACGGCGCCGGCGACAACACCGCCGAGATATTCCATTCCGCCGGAGCCCTCATCAATACGTTCACCGCCACCGCCGGAGATATGCTCAGCGGACACATTGGCCACAGCTCCACGTTGCTGACCAACGGCACCGTATTAATCGCCGGCGGGGAAGCCGGCAGCAATCCGACGCTCAGCTTCGCCGAGATCTACAGCCCGAGCAGCAATGCCTTCACCGCCACCGGAACGATGGTCAGTGGACGATCGCAGCATTCCGCAACTCTACTGAACAACGGCGTAGTGCTTTTAGCCGGCGGCTGGCAAGTGTTCGGAAACGGAGGGGTTTCCTTGAACGAACTCTACGATCCGGGAACGGGAAAATTCACTTCCGATGCCTTCCTGCAAACGTCGCGAGTAGGAATGGGGGCGCTGCTACTCTCCGACGGAACGGTCTTCCTGGTGGGTGGCACCGTATCGTTCGGAGGGGCGATCAAACCGGCGGAGATTTATTACCCCGCGCTCCAATTCTAAGACGATCGGTGAAGTTATTTCGTGGAACTCAAACGGCGCTGGGCATCCGCTACGAGCGGATCCCCGGCGCCTTTTTCCTTTAGCGCCAGAAATGCTTTGTAAGACTCCGCAGCTCCCGGGCTATTCAAACCTTCCTTTGCGCGTCCCTGGTAATAATAAACCGCGGGTAGCAGGTGATAGCTTGGGACGTCATCCAGAAAAACAGAGGTGGCTTCTCCGCGGCGCTTGAGGCAGACATCGAATTCCGACGAAGCCTCGGGATACGTCGCCGCCGCCAGGTACGCCAGGCCCATGTCGAAGTGCCCCAGCCAGGTGTCCGCAAGCTTCTGCGCTTCCTGAAAGGAATTCAACGCCTCGCGAGCGTTGCCTTTTTTGAGCTGCGCTTCGCCGGCGATTAACTTCGTATAAATCTGCGGCTCGTTTTCCAGGCGCTGGGAAAGCGGCGCGATGGCCTGCAAGGCTTTTGGTTCTTGGCCAACAGCAATGTAAATCTGGGCCACACGATAGAGAACTCCGGGATCCTTGCTGCCAGCCGCAGCCTTGGAAGCTTGTCCGATGGCGTCTTGATTTTTCCCCATGGATATTTCGGCCAGGCCCAGGGTAACCAACTTGTTGGCTGCCGAATCCGCGTCCTTCGCGGCAACGTCAGCGGGGATGGATTTCTCCAACAGGCTGGCGGCATCGGCAAGTCGCCCTTCATAGAGAGCCAAATCCGCTAAGCCTGTATTCGCGATGGAAGCCCCTCGGGCATCCACAGCTTGTAACTTCTGATAATTAGCCGATGCCTGATCATTGTGGCCGAGGGCCAGCGCCGCAATGGCCGAAGTTCGCAGCGCCTCTTCGAAATTTGGATTTTCCTGCAAGATCGATTGGGCTTGCTTGGCTGCAGTCTCGAAGTCCCCAGCGTACAACGCATACATGGCGAAATTGCTTTGCTGCAGAACACTGTGGGGCGTGATGGCCAGCGCGCGCTTCTGCTCTTCAACGGCCTTGCTCATGTCCCGGGCATAAAAATAAGCCAGCGCCAGGTTGGCGTGCCCGGCGGTGTCGGCGGGATACTGGCTTACCAGCGCGGAAAGTTCTTCGATGGCCTTGGCTTGGTTGCGGATCACCAGGTAATAGCCGCTGCGGGTGCGGTATTTTTCGCGGTCGGTCATGCGATCGATGCGCGCCAAAGCCAGCTTGTAATATTTGACGGCCTCTTCGTTCTTCCCAAGATTGGAGTACATCACTGCCATGCCGGCATACGCACGCCCGAGGTCCGGATCCGTTTCCACCGCTTTGGAATAGGACTTGAGCGCGTCGTCCCACCTCCCGGCTTGTTGCAGGTCCTGAGCCACGGCGTAAGCGTGTGCAGCTTCTAGTGAGCCGGCGCTGAATGTTTCGGCCGCGGCTTTCTGCACCGATTCCGGCGCCGTATCGCCGAGACCTTTGCGCAGGCTCTCGGCCAGCTCGCCGGCCGCCGATAATACCCCTTGTTTATTGGCCACGTCGCGATCCGCTTTTTGGATCGATTTACCGGTGGCCGGATCGATGGCCGCTACCGAAACTTTATAATGCCCGCCTTCCTGAACAATCGAGCCAGTCACCACCACGTTCACGCCTTCGCGCACCGCGACCAGTTGCGCCAGCTTGCCATCCATTTGCGTCAAACCTGGCTGCAGTCGGGTGGCGATTTTTTTGGCTTGGCCGCGGTTGAAGGAAGAAATAAAGGGAGCGCCTTCGAGGGCGATTCCCAGCATAGGCTCCAGGGTACCGTCAAAAACAGCGTCACCCGTTTTGTTGTCGAAGTCCGCGATCAGCAGGCTGACGGGCGCATGACCCTCTCCTTTTGGCTGCGTAATAAATCTGGAGCGCAACCCGAAACCCAAAGCCAGCGCAAGGAAGAAAACCCCCAGGGCCACCCACTTGGCGTAAGCCGGAAGCTTCGCGCTGTGAGCAGGTAGCACGTGCGTGTCTGCTCCCGGTCCCTGCCAGCGCTCGATGGCCTGCACGATCTCCGCCGCGGTACCGAAACGCTTGGCGGGCTCGAGCTCCAGGCAATGCGAAACGATGTCTACCAGCGGCTGCGGAATTGTCTTGTCCAGTTCGCTGACGGGCCGCGCGATCTCCGTGGTGCGCTTCCACAACTTTCCCATGGTGGTGTCGGCCTCAAACGGAGATTGTCCGCTGAGAACTTCGTAGAAAATAATGCCGACGGTAAACAAATCGGAACGCACGTCCAGCGGCTGCCCTTTGGCTTGTTCAGGCGACATGTAATCGGGCGTGCCGATCAGCGCCCCGGTCTGGGTCATTCCCTTGGTGACCAGGGAGCGTGCGATTCCGAAATCCATGACGTACACCCGGCCGCTCTTGTCCAGCATGATGTTTTGCGGCTT
Organism: uncultured Acidobacteriota bacterium; assembly: GCA_963732705.1. Lineage (GTDB taxonomy): Bacteria > Acidobacteriota > Terriglobia > Acidiferrales > UBA7541 > Acidiferrum. The sequence goes on from CAVTAN010000007.1 coordinate 26,978, forward strand.
CAAATCGCGGTGCACTACTCCCTCGGAGTGCGCGGCCTCCAGCGCGCGACACACCTGCGCCATGATCGTGGCGGCTTCCCCGGGCTCCAGCTTTTTCTTGCGTCGCAGCAGGCCCTGCAGATCCTCACCTTCGATGTACTCCATGGTGATGAACTTGATGCCCTCGGCCTGTCCGAGATCGAAAATCCGAATTACGTTTTTGTGGGTAATTTGCCGGGCGAGGATGAGCTCTTGTTTGAAGCGCCTTAAAATTTCCGGATTCGCGGCCATGTCGGCGCGAATAACTTTGAGCGCCACCTGGCGCTCGAGTTCGCGGTCCTGCGCGTGGTAAACCGCGCCCATGCCGCCCTGGCCCAGCAGGCGGATAATTTCGTACCGCTCGCCGAGGATTGAGCCGGGACCTAGAGCTTTAGTGGCCCCCGCGATAGCAACGCCTTCTTGCGCAGGTACGGACCAGCCTTGTCCTCCGGTCGCCAGAGTGTGGTCCGGGGCGAGAGTGTGATCCTGGTCCGGCGCAAGGGTGTGGTCAAACGATGCCGACGCGGGCAGAGGAGTCGCGCACTTGACGCACGCGGCAGAGTCCTCCGAATTGGTGTAATTGCATTGTGGACAAAGCATAACGCGGCAGTTCCTGCCAAGCGCCGATTATGTAGTCTACAGCACGAGAATCAAGCGCGTTTGGAAACGTTCCTGCACAGAACCCCTGCGAAGAATCTTCGGCGTGTTCCGGCACGCAAGGGTTTTGTTATGAGAAAGGACTGCCAGTGATCAACATTCAAGTCAAATGCTACGCGGGCTACATAGCGGATCAGCGGCCAGTCCAGTTCACCATTGGTGGAAAGCACCTGGAGGTCGTCGATCTGGACGGGCAGTGGTACTCGCCCAACGCAACCTATTTTCGAGTACTGGCCAGCGACGGGAACTATTACGTGCTGCGCCACGACGACGGTCAAGATTGCTGGACCCTGGATGGGTACCGCGCGCCCCACAAAAATTGAGCGACAGCTGTTTGCTTGCGAGGTAACACCAGAAAGGCGGCGACTGCTATCTTTCAAAATTCCCCATCTGCTTTATGCTGCCGCAACAGCCCATCGTCGGCGAATGATCCATTCGGCCACAACTAAATTGGGAACCCAGCACAGCCAGGAGATTGCAGTGTAAGCAGGCAAAAAGGGCCAGTGCATCACAAACAGTGCGAGCGGCAAATAATGTCGTAAGGTCACCGCTGCCAGCGACAACGAAAAATTTCGGATCATCCACTGGCGGTGCTGCTCAATTTGTCTGTTCACCGCCGTGCGATAAGCCAGCCAACCAGTAATGGCCCAAGCTACCGCCAGAAATCCAAAGCCCAGATGCGTTGGAAGTCCTCCCATTGAAAAAAACGCCAACCCAAACCCTGCAAGCGAACCCAGCGCCACCGCCAACAAATAGACACTCCCCATCCACCGATGCAACGAGAGGTTCCGCCTCCGCAGTCGCTGAGAAAATTGCCACGGCCCGATGAGCAATGCGATGGAGCCCCCGATTATATGGGCGAGCAGCAGGTCGTAATGTTCTCCGAAGTGTCCGGTGGGGCGGCGGAAATAATATTGGGCAGCGATTCCGACAACACCCAGGCAAAGCACGGCGCAGATGCCCCAACGCACGCGCACCCCCGTAGTCGTGCGCCGGGCGGGCGACGCTGGAGGTGACTGCCACGAGAGGTTAGAGACTTGGTCCACTGTTCCCCGCACCATCATATCTACGGGCCACGGAGCCTGATTGTTTCATGACGACTCTTGTGCAGGAAACACCGCTAACAACCCACCAGTCGCCGGGCTCGCAAAGAAAAACCGCACCCTCTCATTGCCGAGGGTGCGGTTTTCTAAAGCCCTGGCGAATTGTTTATTGTTGGTTTGGGGCGGCGCCGTCGGCTGGTGAACCCGTGCCGGAATTGGTGACACTGGGAGCCGGGTCGGTCGGACCGTTGGTGCTGGCCGCTACGGGCTTGGCCGCTTCGCTGCCGAAGCGAGTCAGGTACGGCATGAAGGGAGTAACCTCGAAGGGCATTTTTTCGCGTTCAGCAACATTGCCGATGGGCTTGCTCTTCAGCAGCTCCAGCCGGTCGTTCCAGGGATCCAGCTTCACGCGTCCGCCGATAGGCAGGGCAGTGACGGTGATCACTTTCTTATCGGTGCTGGCCGCGGGCATATCGGCCTTTACGTCAGCTAGGAGTACGCGGTTACCCAGGTGCGGGCTGATCAAGTTAGGAATTTCTTTCTGGCGCGCGTCCACGGCGGCAACGAAAAGCTTGGCGCTGGCCATTTGATTGTTGTACGGAGACTTGGCGAGCAGTTCCGCGGCCTTGGCACTGGCTGCGGTTTCTTCTTCCGGTGTGCGCGCGAAGCCGAAATGGCGGAAGGTGTCTTTGTCTTGAACGCCCAGCAATTGATCGAAGAACGCGTAGGAAGAATCGAGACGATGGCCCAGAACCACGTGGCCCAATTCATGGGCGATCATGGTCGCGAGGCTGGCTTCATCCGGCAGAACGTCGATCAAGCCGCGGCTCAGCACGATGGTGTGGCCGATGGTGAACGATTCGAGAGTAGACGTCATCATCACGCGGCAACGCACATCCGGATCGATGTCCAGATTGTTGGTGACTTCCAGGTTGTTGACGACGGTTTCCAGAACTTTATCGACTTCGCCCTTGGGCGCAATCAAGCCGATGCGCTGCAAGCGATCGATAACATTGTCTTCCGCCTGGCGATCCCAGGAGCGCTGCGCTTGCACGGGAGATAAATCGTTGGCGTTTTTGGTGTCGTCCTGTGACCGGAGTTTCGACCAGGATCTTGGTTAATTCTTGCTCCTGCGCGGCGTGGCCTAGGTTGTAGCCCCACAGGCGGGTCTGCGCTTTGAAATCCAGCTTCTTGGCGAGAGCGTAGTGCAGTTCGCGCTCTTCGCTGTACACAAAGGAGGGAGCCAAAGACCGGGCTGCACATTGGTCCGCCAGCTATCGAAGTGGAAATACCAACTGGAGTGGCCACCGCCGCCGTAGGCGCCATTGAAGCGGACCACGTTATAGTCCTGATCCTCGACCCAGATGCGCCCGAGGAAGCGGCCTTTGCCGGCTTTTTCCGCGGGGGTGACGTCAAACACCAGGCAGCGCACTTCGCCGAGGAATTCGCGGCGCACGTAATCGAATTTATAGTGCTGCTTTATCAAACCCGTTGGTATCGATAAAAATCATCTGCAGAAAGCCGTCAGGCAGGTATTGCATGGCGAAGGAAAAAAAATTGCCGATACCCGTGAAGATTTTTTTGCCTTTGCCGCCGGTTTCGGAAAGGGAGACCAAGTTCGACACCCTTGGAAAACTGGGCGCGGCCGAGGAAATATTTATCGCCGGCCGGAGCGAAGCCCAGATCTTTGTCGGGTTTGAGGTTTTGAATGTAGGTTTCCACCAGCGGGGAGTATTGCGGAATCTGGTTGTTCAGGCGATTTTCGTTGGTGATGACGCGGTCGATAACTTCGTCCATGGTCTTAGCCGTGATGGGTTGCTGGGCGGCACTGGCAGTGGCGCCGGCGCCGCAGCGGCGGCGAAAGCTGCCCAGGCGCTCAACACGGGAAGGACAAAACCGATCGCCGGATGGCGGACACTAACTTACACATTTTCTTCTCTCCCTCAGGACGCCATGTGGAATTCAATTCGCACGCGCGCCGGAAAATCGACGGGCTGATTGTCTTGCTTCGCGGGTTTGAACTTAATTTGTTGCGCCGCGCGAATCGCGGCTTCGTCCAGACCATGGCCCAAACCGCTGATGACGCGATTCACGTGCACAGTGCCATTGGCAAGGAAAATCAAATCCAAAACAACGTCGCCTTCTAATTTTAGACTACGGCCTTCCGCGGTGTACTCGGGGCGGGGCTTGTCCAGAATGGTAACGGAGCCGGTGCCGCTGGCCGCGCTTCGGCTTTCTTTTTGGGGCCTTCGGTGGCGACGCTCTGATCCGCAAAACCGCGTGGACTGCACCGAGCCCCTCTTGCCGCCTCCTCCCGGAGGAGGATTGGCGGTGCCATTGCCGAATCCAGTGCTGGCTACCGTGCCGCGAATGCCTTTGTCGCCGCCCGTGCCGTTGCCGTAACCCGGGCCACCGGGAAGCGCCGGGCGAACCCAGGCGATTGATGTTCGGTGGATTTGTTGGGGTCGCCCTTGCCGGGCAAGCCATTGGGATCGCCGAATCCGCCGGTCTGCACTTTGTTCACCGGTGCAACCACCGTGGCCGGCGCTGCGCTGCCGCTATTCAAATTGTTGAGTTTCACTTCTTCCCGCGGACGCTTGGGTTGATCCGATTTGGTGTCGATGTTCGCAGCTTGCAAAACCGGGTTCAACTCCGGGGCTTTGGCTTCCAACTTTTCCGATCTTGGGTTGAATCACCTTCTGCGTCACGAAAATGTGCGGCTGCTGCGGGTTCAGCTTCACGGGCTCGACGACTTGCGGCTTGCGGAGTTGGCGGCGGGGCCTTCGCCTTCAGTCGAGGTGGCGGAGCGAGCCTGGGGATTTCGATCGTGGGCTGGGCCAATTGCACCACGTCCATGTGCAAAGCAGTTTTAATTTTTTCGGGATACGAGCAACGGTACCAGCAAGACAAAGCCGATCAGCACAACCTGGACGACGGCGCTCAATCCAATGCGATTCCAGCGAGGCTTGCCTTCGGGAAGCAGTTCCAGACGTGCCGCGACGGGTTTGGTGCCGATAGCCCTCCGCCAGGCTTCCTGATTGCCAGCGGACCGCGAGCGGTGGGCATCAAAACCGACTCCCAGGGTCGTTTTCAGAGGTTCGTCAGAAATCATCGTGGTCATCCGTATGCCGCCTGCAAAAAGGGTGCCGCCCGGGAATTGAAACTAGAAGGGATCAACCCGACCTCAACTTCACAACGGGCGTATCTCAATCCTAGAAGTACCACAGTACGTATCGGGCGGGCAGACATCGAATAGGACTTTCGTACCAGCGTCGCCAAGTCGCTAATGATATTCATGCGCCCGTGAACTATAGCGCTCGCGCACTGTGTTCTAACCCATTAGGAGCGGTTCAGTTGCGGGGCTGGGGCGCAACATAGGTTATAGGATACCGCAAACCGGATTAGGGGTGCCTCGCATTTCTGTACCGAACCGCGCGACATGAGGATATTCTCGCGGCATATTGCATGACTGTGTCTTGGTCATCTCGAGCGTATTGTTGAATTTATCAGCGGTGGTCAATAAATCGCGCCACTCCCGCCGCCGATGTAAATTGTCGTTAAATCTATGGACATGCCTGCGAATCACCGTTCTGTCGCCTCCATAGCCACAGCTAGCGCGGTCGCCAAAATTTTGGCCGCGCGCGGACCAGCGGTGGCGCACTGGTGTCTCCAGGCGTGCACCAAACGGTGGAATATCTCAATCTCGCGATTTACGAGTGAATTGGCGCGCTGCGCGGAGGCAAAATTTCGCGACGCCCCGCCGTCGGGAGAAGAACTGGAAGCGCACCTCAGGGGATTACATCTCGAAGATTTGGCGCTGGCCTGCGCCTGCGCCGACGGAGTGGTGGAAGCGTGGGATTATTTTGTGGCGACCTATCGTGGGTACCTCCGGGCCTGCGCGGCGGCCCTGCTCAAAACAAGTTCTGCCTCGGGGAAGGCTCGGGAATTGGCGGACTCCCTATTGGGAGAGCTGTACGGATTGCGAGCCACCCCAACGCGCGGTTCGCTGCTGCGTTACTTTCACGGTCGCAGCACTCTGAAAACGTGGCTGCGCGCGGTTTTGGCGCAACGCCACGTGGACGAAATTCGCGCGGGACAGAAATTCGTCGAACTCGGCGAGCAAGAACCCGGCAATGAAGCAGGCCCCCGGACCGTGCCTCCGGCTTCGCAGTCGCCGGTCGCCGGGGCCAGCGATCCGCACCGGGCACGTTATTTGAACCTGTTCTCTGCCGCGCTGCGGAAGGCCCTGACAGCGCTGGATGCCCGGGACGCTGACCGCCTGCGCATGTATTACGCGGAAGAAAAAAAACTGGCGGAAATAGGGCGCACGCTGGGGGAACACGAATCCAGCGTTTCGCGACATCTGGAAAAGGTCCGCCGGAATTTACGGCTCTCGGTGGAAGAAATTTTGCGCACCGGAAGCGAATCGGAAACTGTCAACGGGAGCGGGAAAACGCGCGGCTTGAGTGAGGCGGAGATCGCGTTGTGCTTAGAATATGCGGCGGAAGATGCGCCGATCGACTTGGATCAATTATTTTCGCAAGCCGAGAGCAAAAAGACAGAACCCGGCGTGAAGGAAATGTAAGGATTTCCCGCCGTCGAGGCGGGACGAGTTTCGGCAACTGTAGGTGCAAGGAATCGGCGTGGATTCGTTCTAAAGGTGGATAGCCATGGGCCACGAAGATCGCGAAAAGAAATTTGAGCAGGCCCTGACGCGTCACCTGCGCGCGCAAAGCGACTCCGCGCAGACCCCGAAAGGTGATTTTATCGAGGGTCAGCCCGAAGGTTGTCTCGATGTGGACACCCTGGCAGCCCTTCACGAGCGGAGTTTGAGCAGCGAGGAAATCCGGGCTGCGCAGCAACACGTCGCGGAATGTGCTCGATGCCGGGATATCTTGGAGAGCTTGAAAGCCACCGATGAGGTTGAGTTATCCGCTGACCAGACTGAGACAAAGGCGAATCGCGAGTCTGTACTTTCCACCGGCGGTCTGTACACGGATTATGCTTCCAGGGAAAATCCCTACCGAACACCTTGGCCAAAAAACACCAAAGCGCCGACAGACATCTCCATCTCGCAAAAAAAGAACATCGGCGCCCAGATTTACGCGACGGTGACGCTGCTCGCGGCTGGAATTGTCTTGTTCATTGCTATCAGCGGCCACAAGCCGTTTTCGCCTTATGCAGAGAAGCCCATCGAGGTGGCGCAAAGCCAGGATGCGAATGAGGAGTTCGCTCAGAGGCGCTCGCAACTCTCTAGGCCAGCTCCGCCGCCCGAAGGTAACGTGTACAGAGACCGCTTGAAGCAAGTGCCGGAAAACAAAAATAAGGGTTCCGCGACGTCCATCGAGAGAGATGAGTCTCCTTCATCCCACCCGGGCGAAGGAGGGGTGGCTGGGGACATCCCTGGCGATGCACCGCCAGGCACTATTGGCACGGTAACGGGTGCCTACAACTTGCGGCTGAAAAGCCAGGCGCAAAGCACCAAAAAGGAGCCGTCAAAAGTTCCGGCTTCTTCCGAATCAAGGGGAAGAACTGCGACGGGAAGAACCGCGACGCAAGCCGGGGAGAGTTCCGGTGATGAAAAGAGGGATCTGCCGACAACGGATAGAAATCAGTTCACTGCGCTGGAGCGGAACGATCGTTCGAACTCGACGCCGAATCGCGAAACGGCGGATGAGCAAAATTTGAGGAAGGAGCAATCGCGGCAGAGTAACGCTGCTTCAGCGGCGCGTTCTGCCGCTTCGGCAGGCGCTTCTGACTCAACGAGTGCGAAGGATCCCGCAGCTCCGGCGCGGGCATCCTCTAACGCGCCGACTAGCGCGGCGGCCCCGGCAACGGTCCAGCAAAACACCACAAGTTTACAAACCGCCTCCAGAGCAAATCGAGCCGCGATGTTGGTTACCGGTCCTGATGGCACGATATTGTGGCGTTTGCTCAATGGAAAGATTGACCGATCCGTGGATGGCGGGCTCAGCTGGCGGCGACAAGATAGTGGGAATTCAGCTGAATTGTTGTCGGGATCTGCGCCGAGCAACGCGGTGTGCTGGGTGGTTGGGCGCAAAGGAACAATTCTACGGACGACGGACGGTGGCGGGCATTGGAGCAAATTGGTTTCCCCTGTCGCTGGGGATATCAGCGACATTCGCGCCGCGGATGCGATGCGCGCGACGATTTTTGCTGCGACCGGGGCCGGGAAATTTGCGACGAGCGATGGCGGCGCGACCTGGAATCCAGCGAAGGAATGAGCCGGGGTGGCGATTCGAGGACACATTGTCGTTTTGGATTTCGACATTCAAGTTGCCTAACGCCGGGATGACAGAAATCTGGGCTGCAAGAAAATCCGACTGGAACGTTCTAATGGGGATGGCAAGTACATGGAGTCGAGTGAGCGAGGTGAATGCGATGGGAGCGGAGCGCCGGATGGTTTCGAAGAGATTCATGGCGGCTACAGCGGCCACGTTATTTCTAAGTGGCGGTATCGGAAGCATTTACGCCGCGGGGCACGGAGCCAAGGGCGGCACGCAGGAGACGGAGACGGCGAAAGAACAAAACGCGCAATCCACAACCCTCGGAGATCAGACCGATCTGAACGTAACCGTGTACAACTCCAACATCGCGCTGGTGCGGGATGTGCGCCAGGTGAACCTCGCAAGCGGACTCTTCAACCTGAAATTCGAGGATATCGCCGCCACCGTGAATCCCGCGACTGTGCACTTCCGATCGTTGACAGAACCGGACAAGCTGAACGTGATCGAGCAGAACTACGAATACGATCTGCTGGAACCCGCCAAACTGCTGCATAAATACGTGGGCAAGGAAGTCACCCTGATCCGCACCCTGCGCGAAAATGGCGAAATCAAACACGAGGATGTAAAGGCCACCTTGCTGGCCGACAACAACGGGCCCGTGTGGAAAATTGGGAATGACATCGTCACCGGAATTTACGCCGAAGGTTACCGGTTTCCCGAGGTGCCCCAGAATTTGTTTGAACACCCCACCCTCCTCATGTCCTTGGAAAATTCCGGCAGCCGCAAGCAGCAGATCGAAGCTTCCTATCTGGCGCAAAGCATTTCCTGGAATGCGGACTACATCCTGACGGTTGGCCGCGAGGACAAGGCCGCGGACCTGGACGGCTGGGTGACCCTGGCAAATACCAGCGGGACGGCATTTCACAATGCTCGGTTGCAACTGGTGGCTGGCGATTTGAACCGCTTGCCCACGAACATGAAGCAGATGGCCGCGGACATGGTATCCGAGTCCATGGCCTCGCCCGCGGCGCCCCAATTCCAGCAGGAAAGCTTCAGCGAATATCACCTGTATACCCTTGGCCGGCGCACCTCCATTGAAAACCAGGAAACCAAGCAGATCAGCCTGCTGCAGGGCACCGGGGTGCCCACGGAGAAAGTTTTTATCGTCAACGGCCAGGATTTTTATTATCACAACGCCCAAAACCCGGGCTCGCCGCTGAAGGATGCGGTGCTGGTGTACTACAAATTCCAGAACGAACAGAAATCCGGATTAGGAATGCCCTTGCCGGCCGGCAATGTGCGCGTGTACCAGAAGGATTCCAGAGGCGGCGTGCTCTTCATAGGTGAGGATCACATCGAGCACACCCCCAAGGATGAAACCGTGACTGTGCACATCGGCAACGCCTTCGACATCGTGGCGGAGCGGAAACAGACGGACTACAAGCGCGTGGATAGTCACACTTGGGAAATGGAATTTGAAATCACCCTGCGCAATCACAAGGATGCCCCAGTCGTTGTGGAAGTGAATGAGCCGATTGGCGGCGATTGGACCATGTTGTCCTCGACTTACAAAGCCACCAAGACCGCGGCTTTTGCCGCGCAGTTCCGGGTGCCGGTAGAAAAAGACGGAACTTCGGTTTTGAAGTACCGGGTGCGCGCGCGATGGTAATCAAATGGCGCGATACAGAGAAATCCTACAATCGCTGGCTATCCGGTTGGGCTCTACAATTCCGCAAAAAAGATTTGCAGCGAGGCGACGCGGTGAGCGAACTGAGCCGTAAGACTTGGATCCGAATTATAACGTTAGGGGTAACGAGCATCGTGGCGGGCGGGGTGGGCGGCGGAATTTACGCTGCTGCGCGCCATCGTACAACCGCGGAAGCTGCCCAGGACACGGAAGCGGCCAGAGAGAAAAACGCCCAGTCGACCACCCTGAGCGATCAAACTGATTTGAACGTGACCGTGTACAACTCCAACATTGCGCTGGTGCGCGACGTGCGCCAGCTGAGCCTGCCGACCGGATCCTTCAGCTTGAAGTTCGCGGACATTGCCGCCACCGTGAATCCGGCCACTGTGCATTTCAGGTCGCTCACCGAGCCGGACAAACTAACCGTGGTGGAGCAAAACTACGAATACGACCTGCTGGATCCCGCGAAATTGCTGCACAAATACGTCGGCAAAGAAGTCACCCTGGTGCGCACCTATCGCGAGAACGGCGAACTCAAGCATGAGGACGTGAAGGCTACGTTGCTGGCCGACAACAACGGCCCGGTGTGGAAGATCGGCAACGACATCGTTACCGGCGGTCAGTACGAAAGCTATCGCTTTCCAGAAGTGCCTGCCAATCTTTACGAACGGCCAACTTTACTGATGTCCCTGGAAAATTCCGGCGCGCGCAAGCAGCAGATCGAGGCTTCTTATCTCGCGCAGAATCTTTCGTGGAATGCGGACTACATTTTGACCGTGGGCCGCGAGGATAAAACTGCCGACCTGGATGGTTGGGTGACGCTGGCGAATACCAGCGGCACGGCATTTCACAACGCGCGACTGCAATTGGTGGCCGGCGAATTTAAACCGCTTGCCGGTTAACGCCCCGAGGATGGAAGCCCGCAACGCGGTTGCTGGCCTCAGCAAGGCGGCTGCGCAGTTTCAGCAGGAAAGTTTTAGCGAATATCATTTATACACGCTGGGTCGGCGAACTTCCGTGGAGGACAAGGAAACCAAGCAGATCAGTCTGCTGCAAGGGACCGGCGTACCCACTGATAAGGTTTTCATCGTAAATGGGCAGAGCCGCTACTACCGCGCGGCCCAGAATCCCGGCTCGCCAATCAAAGATGCCGTACTGGTCTATTACAAATTTAAAAATGAGCAGAAGGCCGGCCTGGGCATGCCGATGCCTGCCGGGAATGTGCGCGTGTACCAGAAGGATTCGAAAGGCGGCGTATTGTTCATCGGCGAAGACCGCATTGATCACACGCCTAAAGATGAAATGGTGACGGTGCATATCGGAAATGCTTTCGACATCGTTTCCGAACGCAAGCAGACGGACTACAAGCGCATCGATAATCACACCTGGGAGATGGAGTTTGAGATTACTCTGCGCAACCACAAGGATGCGCCGGTGGTGGTGGAAGTGAATGAGCCGATAGGCGGGGATTGGGAGATGCTTGTCGTCCACCTACAAGGCCACGAAGACAGCGGCCTTTGCGGCCCAGTTTCATGTGCCGGTGGAGAAGGATGGAACGGCGGTACTGAATTATCGCATGCGCGCGCAGTGGTAGAAGAGACAGAGCTAACCTGGTTCCAATCATCAAAGGCCGCGCGCCCCGTAACGTTGCGGCACGGTCAGCCGCGTTCAGCAACATTGCCGGGCGAAAGTTACGGACAGCACGGCGTCGGCTTCAATTTCGATCAGCATGTCGGGAGAAATTAATTTGCTGACCTGCAGCATGCTGGTGGCGGGCCGAATATCCGAGAAAATTTCACCGTGGGCTCGGCCGATTTTTTCCCATTCGGCGATATCCACGACATACAGGCGCGTGCGCACTACGTCTTTAAGGCTCGCGCCGGCATTGATCAAAGCGGCTTCGATATTCCGATGGTCTGCAACGTCTGGATGTACACATCTCCGACTCCAACGATGTTGCCATCCGGCCCGGTCGCGGTGGTGCCGGACACGGCGATAGTGTTGCCCACGCGCACGGCGCGGGAATAGCCGACGATCGGCTCCCAGGGCGTGCCGCTGGAAATATTTTGACGAGCCACGGTGCTGCTCTCCTTCGCTCTGTTTCCTGCCATTTTTCACTGCGTAGCTGCTCGACGTCATCAGGATACCCGAGATCATGTTAAGAATATTAAACATATGTAGCGCAACCGACTCTACCTACGGTGCGTCATAGCCGCGCTTAGTTGCGTTGGATTATAGGGCGTTATCCGATTTTCACTGTAGGATTGCATGTGCGCGTGTGTTAACATCGAGCGCACTGCGATGCCCGAAGTGTGGACGCATGGTAAACTAAATAAATCCATGCAAGCAATGCAGCGCGAGTTGGCGGGCTCGCTGCGGCCCGAGGACGCGATGAAGTGTAACAACATCCTGGAAGCCATCGGGCATACGCCGCTGGTGCGCCTGAATCGCATCAATCAGGGGTTGAAGCCGCAGATTTACGTAAAGGCGGATTACATCAATCCGGGCGGATCGGTGAAAGACCGCATCGCCATCACCATGATCGATGAAGCCGAGAAAAAGGGCTTGCTGAAGCCCGGCGGCACGATTATCGAGGGCACCTCCGGAAATACCGGGATGGGGCTGGCGCTGGTCGCCGCGGTGCGCAATTACAAAATGGTTTTCACCATCACCGATAAACAGTCCAAGGAAAAAGTGGATTTACTGAAGGCGCTGGGCGCCGAAGTGATTGTGTGCCCCACGGCGGTCGAGCCGGAAGATCCGCGCAGCTACTATTCCGTAGCGCAAAGAAATTGGCGCGCGAAATTCCCAATTCCTACTATCCGAATCAGTACGACAACCCGATGAATCCGGAAGCGCATTACCTGACCACCGGGCCGGAAATCTGGGAAGACAGCGAAGGCAAAGTTACGCACTTCGTTTGCGGGATCGGGACGGGCGGAACGGTCAGCGGCGTGGGCCGATACTTGAAAGAGAAAAATCCCGACGTAAAAATTATCGGCGTGGATCCGATCGGCTCGCTTTATTACGATTTCTGTGAAACGCGGCGAGACGATCAAGGCCAAGACCTACGTGGTGGAAGGCATCGGCGAAGATTTTTTTCCCGACCACCATGAATTTGAAGATTCTGGACGATGTGATGCAGGTGAACGACGAAGAATGCTTCGTCGTGGCGCGGCGGCTGGTGAAAATGGAAGGACTGTTTACCGGCGGATCCGGCGGCGGATGCATTTCCGCCACGCTGCGTCTGGCGAAGGATCTCGGTCCGGAAGCTTTCGTCGTCGCGCTTCTGCCGGATACGGGCATGCGCTACCTGAGCAAAGTTTATAACGACGAGTGGATGCGCGAGCGCGGCTACGTCGACGCCGCGGTGAAAATCACCGCGGCGGAAGTGGTGCATGCCAAGCATGCGACGCGCAAAGGTGCGCGAACTGATCATCGCGCGTCCGTATCAAACGGTGTTTCATGCGCTGAAAACCATGCAGGAGCAGGACATTTCGCAGATCCCGGTATTTGAAGAAAACTTGCCCGATCGGCACGATTTACGAAGATCAAATTTTGAATCTTGGCGCTGCAAGGCAAAGATCTGCGCAAGCTGGTGGTGCGCGAAGTGATGAGCAAGCCGCTGCCGCAGATCCCTGGAAGCGCGCCGGTCGAACGCATCACGCACATTTTGAGCCACGAAAACCCGGCGGTGTTCGTGGAGATGGGCAACGCGCGGTTTGAAATTCTCACCAAGTACGATTTGATGAGCACGGTCGCCAGCCTGATGGAACAAAAGCGTTGAGTCGAAGCGTCTTTCGCTTCCTAAAAATTCACAGTCACATGGAAAAGACGAATTGAAGATTCAGGAATTCAACGAACGTTTGAAGAACGCCATTCTCATTGCCGACGGGGCGATGGGTTCGCTGCTGCACGAAACAGTGGGAGCGCAGCGCTGTTTCGATGAGCTGAATACCACGGAGCCGGAAGCGGTTTTTCGCGTGCACCAAGCCTACATCGAAGCCGGCGCGCAGATTATCGAGACCAACACCTTTGGCGCCAATCGATTCAAGCTCGCGCCGCTGGGACTGGGCGACGAAGTGCAGCGGCTCAACAGCCGCGGGCGTAAAAATCGCTCGCGAAGCGCGGGATTCCGCGAGCGCGAAGTGCTGGTGGCAGGCTCCATGGGGCCGCTGGGGTTGGGCGTGCAGTCGCGCCATCCGGAGCCGGACGAGATCAAGGATATTTTTCACGAGCAGGCGCTGGCGCTGGAAGAGCGCGGCGTCGATCTGTACATACTCGAAACATTTACTTACATCGAAGAGCTGCTGATCGCGGTCGATGCGATCCGATCGTTTTCAGGTTTGCCGATCATCGCGCAGCTCACGTACTCCGAAGAAGGCACGACCTATGGCGATTTGCGCCCGGCCGCTGCCGCCGAGCAACTAAAAAACAAAAACGTGCAGGTGATCGGCGCGAATTGCACGCTGGGTCCGCAGGCGCTGCTGCCGATTCTGCAGGAGCTCGCGGGCGTTGCCGACGTGCGCGTCAGCGGCATGCCCAACGCGGGGATTCCCAAGCGCGAAGGCGACCGCATCGTTTATCCCAAATCTTCGCCGGAATATTTTGCGCTGTTTGCGCGCGAGGCGGCGGCTATGGGCGTGCGCATTCTCGGCGGATGCTGCGGCACGACGCCGGCGCACATTCATGCCATGGCTGAGGCGGTGAAGTCGCTGCGTCCGGTGAAGGCTGCGACGGTCAGCGCACGTGTCGCAGCCGCCGCCGAAGCCTGCGACGGTGTCGGAACGCGAGCCGGAGAGCAAATTCTGGCGGAAACTGCAGAACAAAGAATTCCGCGTCTGCGTGGAAATCGATCCCCCAAAGGGAATTTCGCTGGAGCGCGTTTACGAGCAAGTGGACAAAATCATGGCTTCGGGCCGCGTGGATGCGATCGACGTAAACAGCGGAGCGATGGCGCGCGTGGGGATGGATGCGCTGATTGTATCTGGTGCGCTGGAAGCTCGCGGCGTGGAAACGGTGCCGCACCTGACCACTCGCGATTACAACATTATCGGCTTGCAAGCCATGCTGCTGGGCGCGTGGACGGTCGGGGGCGTGCGCAACGTGCTGGCCATTACCGGCGATCCGCCGTCGGTGGGCGATTATCCGGAAACGAGCGGCGTGTATGAAGTGGATTCCGTGGGGCTGGTGAAAGTTTTGCACCGCTTGAATCAAGGCACGGACTGGGCGGGAAAAACTCTGGGCGGCGCGACAAATTTTGCGATCGGCGTGGCGCTGAATCCCGTGGCCGACGATCTGGACGGCGAAATTGAGCGATTCCACGCCAAGGTCGAAGCCGGAGCGCACTTCGCGATGACTCAGCCGTTGTTCGATCCGGAGCACTGGCATGCATTCTTGAAAAAGTTGGGCGGGAAGCCGGCGATTCCGGTGTTGATTGGCGTGTGGCCGCTGAATAGTTACAAGCAGGCGCTGCGATTGAACAATGAGGTCCCGGGGATCGTGATTCCGCCAGCGGTGTTGAAGTCGATGGAAGACGCGGGGGCTGCGGCGCGTGATTGCGGATTTGATGTGGCGCGAAAAATGATGGCATGGGCCCGCACGGAATTGGCCGGGGCCTACTTGATTCCGCCGTTCAAACGGTACGAGGAAATCCTGGAAATTTTGTAGGCACGAGTTCTGCGACCAAGCAAAAGCAATCGGCGGCATCGCCTTTAAATCCAGATCGCAACAAGAAGTCCTTACCCCGTTTTATTTTGCGGTCGAGCTGGTGTGATCGTGGATAATCCGCCAGCCTTCCGGAAAATGTTGCCAGACTAGCGAAAACACCCCTCCGATATCATCCTTCTGCCGCTTGAGATGCCAGTGACCGAGGACCAGCGCCGCGTCCGGGCCGACGAAGTGAAATTCCAATTCGGAGAAATCAAGCGTGCCCATGGCGGCGCGATCGGGGTAGTTCTTTTTGTAGCGCGCAAGAACGCCGTCCCAGCCGCGAGAGACGCCGCCGCTGCCCGAGAAAGTCAACTCCGGCGAGTGCCAGTAGCCCTCCAGAAAAGCATCCACATCCCCGCGATTCCAGGCTTCCTGCTGATTCGTGAGAATCGCGCGAATGGCAGCGCGATCCCCTTCGCGTGCCTCGGTGTTCAGATCATGCTGCGCCGAAACCGCTAGTTTGGCTGATGACATAGCGAGTACTCCAAAGCTGACGATGAAGACGGCGACGATGTGAGTGCCCAGGACACGCATGAATCCCCGCTTTTCCCTCATTTTAAGCTGGGCAGAATAGTTCAATGTTGAACTGCGAGCAAGATCAGATGTGCCGGGTTGAAACAAAAAATCAAACCCTATTTAGTCCTAATTGGCCTGTTTAGCTTAAGTTCAGTCCTGCTACGGACATAATTTCCCAACCATGTCCCAACGCTAGCCGGCCCGGAAGCGCCTTCCTCTCGCCCCTCAAAACCCGCCCCCTCTATAAGTTACCCGTCGGTCCTACTCCACTGGTACTCGCGAGCTATAGGTGAATACGCCCAGCAACGGGACAATGTGCGTGAGGGAAAAAGGATGTTCGCCGCCATGCTCTTCGCCATATCGACCGTCGCCATATCCCAATTTGGGATGTACTACTGGCGAGCAGTTCTAGCGAGTGTTGCCTCCCAACCCGTATCCGAATCGGTGCTGGCGGCAGTGTCCGCCGAGAATCGCCCGCTGCGGGCCGCAGACTTTGCGCAATTCGCTGGGCTGCATGAACTAACGCCGGATTTGAATCCCCAGGGCCGCGGGTTAAGCCTGGTGCGGTTCTACTACGGTGTGATCCGAGCGGTAGACATGCTCGTCGGAGCACGTGTACCGGTTGTCGCGCAATGGAGCGAACGCGAAGGTGCGATCTGCGCTCGCTACGCGGCAGTGCAGGTGGATCAACGGCTGCAAGCTAACCTCGAGTTGGCTGCCGCCTTGCGCTCCTGCTGACCGGACGGTTCACGCAAGGGATTCGAAGCCCCCAACACGCCCTGAAAAAAGCCTGATGCTGCGTTGACGAACCCCACCCCTGAAGGGTGGGGTTTTATTTGAATAAGCTTCGTCAGCACCAGCAAACAATGTAGCGCGCATATCGCAACGCGCAAAAACCGTTGCCGCACTCACTCGGATGGCACGGTTTTGGTAGGCTCTCCCGAAGTTTGCGGGCCTTCCAGCAAGGCTTGCACCGGAACGGTAACGGATCCCAGAACGTCCGCGGATTCGTCGCGAACGAACACCCGGACATCCGAAGAGCGCGCATCGAGGGTGAGGTGCCTTGCTAAAACGAAGCCGGCCTTGCCTAGATATTCGTATTGCTTCTCTTCGAGATTGATCACCAGGCGTTGATTTTCCGCAGCGACGGTCTGGCCTTTGGCGTCGCGTTGTACAAAATATAAATCCACCGCGCCTTTTCGGTGACCTTCGGCCTGTTGCAGCAACAATTGCTTGGGATCCAGCCCGATGTGCACCTCGACCTTGCGTTGCTCCAGGCTTCCCGCCAGTTTGCCGGTAACAATCATGCTCAATGCGGTCGCGTCCAGCGGACTCATGGCCGCAACCTGCATGGCCTCCTTGGCTTTGGCCTCACCGCTCACCGCATTTTCCGCATCCGCGTAGTAGCCTTCGCGGTAACGCAATTTCGCTCCATCGATTTTCGTTTGAATTTTTATCTTGCGGTACTTTCCGTTCCACTCCCCGTGATTCGGATAAAACCCGATGGTGTATGCGTAGCGTCCGTCATCGAAGACCCGATTCATGGCGGCCCGAATGTCATTACTCCCGTAGAAGGCTTGGCCCCCCGTGGCATCCGCCAGGGTCCGTTCCGTGTCTCGCAGATCCTGCCTGTAATTCATTCCCGAGGAAGGGCCAGGTGCCTGATTGACGCAATCCATGCATGTAATCATCGCCCCGGTATAACGGTTCTGAGGCCCGGTGATGGCGTTGGGCATGACCCCGGTGGCATCAACGGGATAGAGGACCATATCCACCCGGTTCAGCGCGCGCGCCGCCTGGGCCCCGAAGTCTCCGAAGGGCCGCGAGACCCGGGTGGGGTCGGTGAAATCCACAACAACTTGGAGAGGGAACGACCCGGAAACCCAGATAAGATTTTTTCGCCCTGGAATGGCGGCCACGTGGTTGGCGATCGCGCTGAACGCTTCGGCGGTGGCTTCCGCGCGGTCGGCCTTCTTCTGATCCGCGATTCTGGCATCGATATCGTTTAGCGCCGCTTGAAAGCGTTGCCAGCCGGGAGCCCCGCTCAATTCCGGGATGTCGAAGAAAGCCGGGTTGGAAGCCTCATGAGCGGCCAGCTCTTTGGTGTTGAAGCGGCTCGCGGCACCGACCAGTGCGGCTGAATCCTGGGTGAATTCGTGCAAGAGAAGCAGCTGTGTGGTGAGAGCGTAAACTGCCACGTGGTCCTGAGCCTTCACCGTTTTCAAAAACTTGATGACCTGCTCGCGAACGTACTGCTGATCCTGAGAAGACGTGTTCAGGGAATCGAAAAGTATCACGGTAACCGCTCCAGGATCCAAGCCCTTCAAGTCGTAGCGGTTGGTATAGACATTTTTTGGAAGCCTGGCCGTTGCTGCGGTTCCGTTGGCTGGAGCCGCGGGAGCTTCCGCGGAAAAGAAAGCGATTTGTTGTGGATGAGCTTCGTCCAGCACCGTGAAATCTTCTTTTTTCAACCCCGTGACCGGCTGCCCTTTCTTGTCAGTCACGACCACGCTGATCTGCACTAAATGGGTTGTGGAGCGAATAACCGGTGCGTTTTGCGCCGTTGCGGAAGAACCCGCGGTCTGGGGCCTCCGCGGGGCAGCCGCCGAGATTGTCGGGACCAACGCGAGCACTACAAAATAAAAAAAGACCCGACGTGCGTGCAGCACAGAACCTCCGATCGCGCCGCCGTCAATTCGTACCGGTCGGCAAGCTGTGACATAAAATGTGAGAACGTCCACTGGGGTTGCAAACCTAAATACGCTGCCAGATGGCGCGATCCACTGCCGATCGCGTTTGGCCGCGTAGGCGCGCCGCTAATACGCCCAGCGCATAAGAATCCCGCCGGTAGTGTACCCCGCGCCGACCGCGACCAGCAGGACCAGGTCGCCTTTGTGCAAGCGCCCTTCGGCCACCGCGTCGCGCAAGCCCAGTGGAATGGTGCCAGCCGTGGTATTCCCGTAGCGATCGATATTCACCATCACTTTGGAGTCTTCGATTCCCAGTCGCTCTTGCATGGCCCTTATAATTCGCAGATTGGCCTGGTGCGGAATGACCAGCGCCAGGTCATCGCTGGTGAAGCCATTACGTTCCAGCAGATTTACGGCCAGTTCCGCCATCCGGCGGACCGCATACTTGAAAACCTGCGAGCCTTCCTGATGCACCACGTGCATGTTTTTGTCGACCGTTTGGTGCGTCGGCGGATTCAGAGATCCGCCTCCGGGCATATACAAAAAATTGCCCCCGCTGCCGTCCACGTCATGCGCGAAATCCAGGATGCCTTCGCCGTCGGCCGCCGGTTCGACCAGAACCGCCGCGGCGCCGTCCCCAAACAATATGGCGGTGCCACGATCTTTGTAATCGATGATGGAGCTCATCGTATCGCTGCCGATAACCAGAACTTTTTTGTGCGCCCCGGACGCGAATTGCGCCCCGACCGTCAAGGCATAAACAAATCCTGCGCAAGCTGCCGACAAATCGAAGCCCCATGCGTTGCTGGCCCCGATGCGATCCTGCACCAGGCAGGCCGTCGCCGGAAACATCATGTCCGGGGTGACCGTAGCCAGCACGATCAGGTCTATTTCTGTGGCATCCGTCTTGGTTTGCGCCAGCAAAAGCTTCGCCGCCTCCACCGCTAAATGCGACGTGGGAGTACCTTTCTCAACGATGTGGCGCTCGCGTATCCCGGTGCGCGTGCGAATCCACTCGTCGTTGGTCGCCACCATCTTTTCCAGGTCGGCATTGGTGAGCACTTTGGGTGGAAGGCAACCTGCCACACCCGTAATTTTTGCGGCGATGCGACGAGCCATGAATCTCCTTGAAAGAAACACTCGCTACGAAGAGTCCGATTTTATGCGATAGCGACACGGAGTTACAAGGAGTGCCCGTCCAGGATTCTCCAATTCAAGATGGTCTAGGACACTGAAACAGGGAACCGTAAAATTAAAATCCCCGGCAGGATTGTGCCGGGGATCTCGGATTCGCGATGGTTTTGAAACGAAAAAAACTAAGACGCGGTACGCGCTCGCGCCTTGGTCTCGCCGAATAGCGAGATCATCTCGCGATTGAAAGCCGGTATATCTTTTGGTTCGCGGCTGCTCACCCAATTGCCGTCCCTCACCACTTCCTTGTCTTCCCACTTTGCCCCGGCGTTGCGCAGATCATCCTGAATCGTGTGGTAACTGGTGACGGTGCGTCCCTTGCTCAGCCCCGCGGAAACCAGCAGCCACGGCGCGTGGCAGATAAACGCGATGGGCTTTTGCGCGCGGTCCATCTCCTGCACGAACTTCTGAGCCTCCTTGTCGACGCGCAGATTGTCGGCGTTCAGTGCGCCACCAGGCAGCAACACCGCGTCGAAATCGGCGGCTTTGGCGTCATCCAATGTCGAATCCACCTTTACACTCTGCGATTTTTCATCATGATTCATGCCTTGAATCTTGCCGCTCTTGGGAGCGATCACCGTGGTACGAGCGCCAGCCGCATCCAGCGCTTTGCGCGGTTCTACCAATTCCGCCTCTTCGAAACCATTGGTGGCTAGGATTGCTACGCGAAGTCCATCTAATTTTTTGTCGCTCATAAGTTCCTCATTTTTCTGGATTGGAGTGCGGCTCCTTAGCCGCGAGGTCTGGGTCACTCCACCTCAATGGTTGGTCTCGGCGAGAAATCCTGCAATCGGGGGAAGGCTGTAGGGAAATTTCGGATTCTGCACTGCCTTACTGCATCGACAGCGATCGCGGGAAAAATTTCTTGCCGTCGAGCACGATGCGTACGGCGTCAACGAGGTCGTTGCCCGCGCGAGCTTTAGCGACATAACCCTGGGCTCCCGCATTGGAGATTTCGCGAATCATTTGCGGGGAATCGTGCATGGTAAAGAAAAGGATCTTCAGATTTGGATTTTCCTTCAGAAGCTGCGCGGCGGCCTCGATACCGTTCATTCCCGGCATCGTGACATCCAGGATCAGTAAATCTGGATTGAGCTCTTTCGTTTTTCGGACGGCATCGTGGCCTTCAATGGCCTCCCCGCAGATCGTCCACTCTTCCTGACTTTCCACCAATCCCCGCACACCGCGACGCATCACTTCGTGATCGTCGGCAATCAGGATGCGCTTGCGAGGCAACTGGGCCGGAGCCACATCCTCGGCATCCGCATTGGCATCGCCGCCTTCTTCCACAAGCAATTTAGCCTGCTCGGCAGCCTCCTGCTGCGAGGATCTCAAGGGTAAAGTTGCGTGCACCCTGGTGCCCTCTTGACTGAAGTGCACGTCCAGCTGGCCGCCCAGTTGGCGTACCCGTTCACGCATCCCTGGAATGCCGACTCCCAGCGCCGGAGCCCCGGCAACTGAGGAACGGTCCGCTGAGGAGCGGATCCCTTTGCCGTGGTCCACAACTTCAAGATGCACTTTGCCTTCAGCTTGAAAAATGCGTATCTCTGCGCTAGCACTCCCGGAATAACGATGCACGTTGGTGAGGCTCTCCTGCAACACTCGGAACAGCGCGGTCTCGGCGTCGCTCGAAAGCCTCGCAAGGTCCTCGCCGAGAGTGACATTCAGTGCGATGCCGCTGCGCTTCCGGAAGCCCTCCACATACCACATCACAGCCGAGGCCAGCCCCAGTTCATCCAGGAGCGGGGGATGCAAAAGATAAGATAAAGTCCGGATCTCTTCCCCAATTTTGCCCACCATTTCGCGCGACTCCGCCAGCGCTTCGTTTACTTCCTTCTCGCCCGAATCCACCATTTTCGCCAAGCGGTCCAGGCTCATGGACAACACCGCGATTTTCTGTCCGGTGGTGTCGTGCAGGTCTCGCGCAATGCGCCGGCGTTCTTCGTCCTGCAATTTTAAAAGTCGCGCGGACAGTTGCCGCAGGGAAAGTTCGCTGACCCGTAGAGCTTCGTTGGTTTCAATCAATTCGGTCAGCTCGGTAGCCACCACGCAGATGGTGTGCACACCGTGTTCCCGCATGGGGCTCAACGTCAGCCGAATGGTGCGCGGGCGCGCTCTGCGGCTGTCCAGGCGGATTTCCCCGCGCACGATGCTGTTATTCGCGTCGCCCACCATCGTGTCCAGTAGCTCGCGATCTTCGCCGAACACCGAATCGTTCAGCGCCGAGCCGATAAATTTTTCCAGCGGCACTTCGAAAATCTCCGCAAAGCTCCGGTTGGCATACAGAACCGTGCCGTCGTCCGCCAGCGTCGCTGCGCCCTCATCGATGGTTTCCACCATCAGGCGGTACGGATGCTCGGCGCCCTGCAACGTGAATACCTGGTCGCCTTGCGGACCGGCCACCAACACGGCGTCCACTTCACCCATTCGGATGGCCCGGAGAGTCTCTTCCAGTTCTGCTACACGCATGCGCAGGCCGCTAAGCTGCGCGTTGCCAGGAAGATTTTTCTGTTTGGCCATCGCTGGCTACTCCGGCTTGAGATCCAGCCCTAGTATGACCCGCTCTTTATCGGAAAAATCGCCGACCAGTCTGCGGAGTGGGAGCGGCATGGACTTGATTAGAGTGGGCGCGGCGATAATCTGACCTTCCGCGGCCATCGCAGGTTGCTGGTAAATATCTATGATTTCCAGATCGAACTGGTTGGGTAAATATTTGTCGCAGAGCGCCCGCAGATTTTCAACCGATTTCAGGGAGCGCGGTGTTTGGCCGGTTATGTACAAACGCAGAATATACCGAACCAGGGCTTTCCGCGCAGTCTTGGGTGCGCCCCCTTTGCGCCCTTTGCGCGGCGCTTTCTTGCGGCTTGCGGCAGCGGCCCTCTTTTTCACCACTGATTTGGCGGCGCGCTTCATCTAACTGTTCTCTTGCTTGGGCTCGGGTCGGATGTTCAGACCCACAAGCACACGCTGGGTATCCGACAGGTCGCCAATAATTTTGCGAATCGGCTGGGGTAAATTCCGCACCAGCGTAGGGATCGCCAGAATCTGATCGTCGTGGGCCAGCTGCGGCGTATTCACCAGGTCGATAACCCGCAGCCGGTAGCGGCCCTGGAGATGTTCCTCACATATTTTTTTTAAATTTTTAAGCGCGCTTAGCGACTTGGGGGTTTGCCCCGCGACATAAAGCCGCAACTCCATGGGCGCAGCGGCATGCGTCGCCGGTTTTAATTTTCCGCCCTTCGCTTTCCCGGATTGTGCTCTACCGGAACGTTGCACTTTTGCGGACTTCGCTCGGACGCGGGCGTTCTTCATAACCTACCCTTATCGGCCGGAATCACCCCACGAATCTTTTCCATTGCCGCTTGATCAAAAGCGATTCGAGTCCGGCGGTCTTTCTGGTTTTGACTGAGGCGGCCAAATTCAGCCTCGCCGGAAGCGAGTTCGGAGCGCAAAACGGATATCTGTGATTCGATTGCGCTCTGTCGCGTGGCGAACTGTTTGCGCTTTGCCTCCAGTTCCTGCTGACGCGTCACTTCCTCGGACTTTTCCCGCGCTTCCTGAACCAGTCGGGCGGAACCGGTGTATACCGTCCCGGCTCCCACATACGCCGGCAGCAAACGAACCCCCTTTTTACTCATCACGAATTCCCGAATCTGATTCGAATGGGCCATGCCTCGCGATTTCAACACATACAAGCACCGGTTACGTTCGCCATTTAATTCCAGATCCCGCAAGAGAATCCAGGTATCCGTCAGGGAGGAAATCCCTACTTCCGTTTGCTCCTCGGCGTCACGATTTCCGGTCAGGGTGATGAACATCGCGGTAATCTGCCGATCTTTCAGGAAATCGAGCAGTCGCATCAGCATGGCGTGCACTTCGTGGATGTTGGCGCTGATAAGGTTGGTAATCGGATCGATAATCACCACTTCCGGGCGGTATTCATCCACCAGATCGTGTATGCGCAGTAGATGCATTTCCAAACCGTGCTGCGTGGGACGCCAGGCGCAAAAATTCAGCAACCCTTTATCCATGTGCCGGGCGAGGTCGATACCTATGGAGCGCATGTTGCGCGCGACCTGCGAGGCGGATTCTTCGAACGCAATGTACAAAGCGCGCTTGCCTGCGCGGCATGTTTCATTCGCAAAATGCGCGGCGATCGTGGATTTGCCAGAACCCGAAGTTCCCGAAAGCAGGATGGAAGAGCCCACGAAAAAGCCCTTTCCCTCCAGCATCAAGTCCAAATCCTTGATCCCGGAAGAAATCCGCTCCTTGGAAACTTTGTGATCCAATCGCAGGCCCGACAACGGCAGCACCGAAAAGCCCTTATGGTCGATGAGGAAAGGATATTCGTCGGTCCCGTGCGAAGATCCCCGGTATTTCACGATGCGCATGCGGCGCGTGGAAATTTGGTCGTTGACGCGATGATCCAAGGTGACCACGCAATCGGAAACATACTCTTCTAACCCGTAGCGCGTCAGCGTCCCTTCACCGCGCTCGGCGGTAATCACCGTCGTCATGCCCCGGTCTTTTAACCAGCGAAACAAACGGCGAATTTCCGCGCGCAACGTTCCCTGATTCGCAAAACCCGAAAACACCGCTTCCAGCGTGTCGAGCACCACGCGCTTGGCGCCGATGGCGTCAATGGCGTGCTGCAGCCGAATAAACAATCCTTCCAGGTCGTATTCACCCGTTTCCTGGATCTCGCTGGGTTCCACACGAACATAGTCCAGAAACAATTTTTTGCGCTTGACCAGCGCTTGCAAACCGAAACCCAGGGATTCCACGTTCCGTGTCATCTCCTGGGAGGTTTCTTCAAAGGTCATTAAGACCCCAGGCTCATTGAATTGCGTCGCCCCGCGCACCAGAAACTCCATCGCGAACATTGTCTTTCCGCAACCCGGCCCGCCGCATACGATGGTGGGCCGCCCGGCGGGCAGGCCCCCGCCAGTGATCTCGTCAAAACCAGCGATCCCCGTCGATGCCTTTTGTAATTGCGGGAAGGTCTGTGAGCGGCTTTTTGATTTAGTGCCTTGCAAAGTTCGACGTTGAGCTGAAATTGGAATTCCTCGCAAATCGAATGTCAATTATTTACGCGCATAGACAAGGTGCGAAAGTCCATTATCCGACGAAACTGTGCCGATAACAATTCTGGTACCCCTCGACGGCATACTACTACCACGAGTGGCTAATATCACTCACTGCACAAAGGCGTCTTGAAAATTTCGCACATGGCGTCCCTTGGAGCCCCGAGGTACGATGCCGGCGTGGTTTTGCGCATTCGCGGAGGCTGATGCATGAGAAAGATTGCGATGATGGGGTTGGCGCTGGCGATTTTAGCTGGGATATCGACGATTGTTGGGCGCGCATATGGCCGTACGGCACAAACCGCCTCGCTATCGGAGGTCCGGGAAGAGCCCTTCGTGGTGGAATATTACTACAAGGCCAAATGGGGCTACGCCGAGGAATTCCTCACCTTATTCAAAAAAAATCATTACCCGGTGTTGCTGCGCGAGATGCAAATGGGGCGAATTCTGCGCGTCAACGTAATGACCCCTCGCCTGCACGCCACCGAAGACGGTCGCTGGGACTACCGCGTGACCATCGTGTTTAAGAGCGCGGCCGTCGCCAATGATAATTTCGACAGCCAGTCCTTGCTGCGGCAGATGTTTCCTGACCAGGACACCTACAAGAAAGAAGAACAGCGGCGCTTCGAGATTTTAGAGGGTCACTGGGACGTGCCGGTGAAAGATGTGGTGGTGGATAAGCACTGATTGAGCGCAGTAAGAGTCTCAGGCCTGGTGTGTGGGCGCCACCACCGAAGCTGTCTCGATGATGGGATTCGGCAGTTGGCGCATCGTGCGTACGAACACCTCCACGATGCGCGCGTCGAATTGCCCATTGGCACAGCGTTCAAGTTCCTTTAGAGCGTCGGCCGACGAACGCCCCTTCTTGTAGCACCGGTCGCTGGTGATGGTGTCATAGGCGTCGGCCACCGAGATGATGCGTGCACCCAGCGGAATTTGCTCGGCCGCCAACGCGTCCGGATAACCCGAACCATCAAAGTACTCGTGATGGTGAAGGACCATTTCGCGAATGCGAGCGAGCGGGGTCAGCGGCTCCAGAATTTTCGCACCGAATCTGGTGTGCGACTTCATGGTTTCCCACTCTTCGGGGTTTAATGACCCACTCTTGTTTAAAATCACTTCGGGAATGCCCACCTTGCCAATATCGTGCAGCACCGCGCCCAATCGAATCTCATCTACCTCCGCTTCACTCATCGCCATCGCTTCCGCGATGAGCGCCGCGTAAGCCGACACTTTCTGGGAGTGACCCTGGGTGTAGTGATCCTTGG
The DNA here is from genome assembly GCA_963732705.1 of uncultured Acidobacteriota bacterium. Taxonomy (GTDB): domain Bacteria; phylum Acidobacteriota; class Terriglobia; order Acidiferrales; family UBA7541; genus Acidiferrum. The sequence goes on from CAVTAN010000007.1 coordinate 53,092, forward strand.
CATCGATCGCGAACGCCAGGGACGTGACCGTATCTAACACCGCCGAAGGCAACGCCTGCGGTCCGTCCGCTGCAACGGCGGGGGAATCGCTGATCGGCTCGGTGCTCGCCAGCGATTCTGTAAACTGCTTGAGTCTCGAGTATATTTCTTCAAAGGCCTCCGGACCCGTGGAAAACAGTCGCTTCAGGGTCACGCCTAGGTAAGCTTCCAGAACGTCGCGCTTCCACTTCTTGGCTTCGTTCGGATCGAAATGGTCCGCCGTCGAAACCGCATTGCCGCCCTGATGCTTGGACAGGTACATGGAAGCGTCGGCGACCTGAATCAATTCTTGCGGCGAAGAACCGTGCAGCGGATAGCAGGCAATACCGAAACTGGCGCTGATATTTTTCTCCCGAAGCAGCGGGTCGGCAGCTACGCAACTGCGGAGCTTGGAGGAAAGCTGCCTAGCGTGCTCCATATTGGTTTCCGGCATCAGGATGACAAATTCATCTCCGCCGTAGCGAGCCACCACATCGGACCGCCGGCAGTTGGTCTCCAATATGTGACCCACACGTTGCAGCACCAGGTCGCCTTCCAGGTGGCCATAAAAATCGTTTACAAATTTGAAGCGGTCCAGATCCATCAGCACCAGCGCGAATGCCCGCGCCGCCCGCGTCGAGCGCTTCCATTCCGCGGACAACGCTTCCATGAAGAACCGATGAGTCTTGACCCCGGTCAGTCCGTCGGTAATAGCTTGTTCCTGCGCTTTCTGAAATGAATATGCATTGTGCAGGGCCCCGGCGATGAGATCCGCCAGCGTGCGAATCAGCAGCACTTCTTCATCCGAGAATTCCGCCGGCACCGAGGATTCAATGAATAAAATTCCATGCAGTTGCTCGGCGTAGAAGATGGGCAGCGCCACCGCGGCGGCGGTATCCGCAAGCAAAGGTTTCAAAGCAGCGTCCGACATATTCGCTGCACGATAAAAGGCCATCTGGCCGTTCCGTGCCACCTGCCCGATCAGTCCCGAGCCCAGCGGAATGCGCTGACCCAGGCTTCCGCGGCGCCTTCCGGCTTCCGCCTGAACCACGATTTCCCGTGTCGAGTAATCTAGAACGCCGATTCCGATGTGATCGTATGTGAGTCCATCTTCGAGCTGCTCGGTGATTTTCGCGAGCATTTCGTCGGGATTGAGGGTCGCGATGGCATTCCGCGAAATAATGTTGAGCAGCGAGAGATGCCTCGCTTTGGTGCGTTCCTCCTGAAACAGTCGTGCATTCTCGATCGCAATGCTGGCTTCACTGGCCAACACTCTGAGAAGTTCCAGATGCCCCTCGTCAAAGGTGCGCTCGTTGTCTGAAAACACCGCCATGGCCCCGATGGCCCGGTCATAGGCCACCAGTGGAACGCCGCAGAAACACCCTCCACTGCGGATAGGATCCACGCCCAGCTTTTTCACCTCTTCCACAAAATTTTCTCGAATCAATACCGGTTGGCGTGTCCGAATAATGTATTCCGAGAGGTGGTTCCCGGAAGGGCGAGTGCGTTTTGGCATCCGCGCGCCGTCGATCATCTCCAGGTCGAAGAGCATCTCATCGCTGGTAGGATCCAGCGAAGTAATATAGAAATTCTCTACGTCGAACAGCCTCCGCAGCTCTTCCCATACCTTGCGTAGCAGGTCTTCCTTATTGAGCGTCGAACTCAGCGCCCGCCCGATTTCGTTGAGGACGTGAAGTTCTTCCGAGCGTCGGGAGGTTTGCTGGATGAGGTAGCTGTTTTCGACAGCCATCCCGATCTGATGACCAAGCGCAAGCAGCAGTCGCAATTCAGCGGGAGTGAACCGCCGGTTATCGGCAGTTCCCAGCAGCAGCACCCCGAAGGCGCTCTCCTTGGCTTGAAGGCTGATGGCGACAATGCTGCGCAAACCCTGGGCCAACGCGATTTCGCGGAAACGTCGTATCGCTGGCTCTTTGTCCAGCGCGGAAAGGGAATCGTCGCGCAAGTCGCGGAAACCCAGTAACCCACCCAATCGAGCAACCAGCCCTACCAGGTAATCGTCCAGCCCTTCATCCTGAACCGCCCGGCTGAAGTCATCGCTCAGTCCCACCGCTACCACGGAAGTCGGGCCCTGCGGATCTCCGTGATGCAGGAACAGCGCCCCGCATGGTAGCCGCACCACTCCCAAAACCCGATCCAGCGCTTGCGAAAGCATGCGCTGAATTTCCCCTCCTACAAAGCTGGACGTCGCCAGGTTGAGGTTGGACAGCGCCAGCATGTTCCGCTCGATGCGGCGCTTCTCTTCTTCATACAGCGCCATGACCATCAGCATGGCCACGAACCCCGAGGGCACCGCTCCAATACTCTGCAACGCGAGGTGCTGGGTCTCCCCGGCAGACGCGACGAATAGTAAGAGTGACAACCGCAGAATCGCCCACGACACGAACGAGATCGCCAACAGGCGGTCCGCAAGGGTTTCCTGTTTCCGGCTTTCTTGCCAAAAAATGATGGCGATGGCCACGAACAGAATCGCCGATGGAATAACCATTGGAACGGAGATCAAATTTACAGCGTTGCCGATGTTCCATAACCCAAGCACCGCCGCGGTGATCACCGCGGGCAGGATCCAGGGCTTGCGCTGAGCGTAAAGTTGGGCTCCCAGAAAAAACCCAATCGCCGCCAGCCCATAAATCCAGCGGCTCAGAGCTGTTTCCAAAGTACCTGGTGGATAAGACGACCAGAATGCAGGCCCGGCAAAATGTAACGAATAGAGAGCCCAGCCCACTGTCCACACCAGCAGGTAGGCCTGGCGCTTGATGCTGTAAATGTAAGCGAAAAAGCCCGCTACCAGTGCGGTAGCGGCCAGCAACGCGAACATGATGTAATTTTGATGTATCAAAATGGCTGTCGCGCCTTCACACAGTTCGGCCTATGCCGGAAAATCCATTTGGCACGTGCACCAACCAGAAGTCGCGGGCGGACACATTCCCGCTCTCGTGCCTCAGGTTTTGCACAAAACAAAGTACTTGCGATTATGAGACATTGCCTTTTTGAACGGCAACCGTACCTCGGTACTGGTGGCCAAAAGATAACCGAAGGACTTGGGGAGACCGCCAGGCTCGTTTTGGTACCTTACTGTTTACCCCGGCCCGCGGTACGCCATCCCCATGACTTTGTGATAGTCTCGGGCAATTCCTTTGGGTATGGCTCGGGCATGCACGCTGCAAATGCCGTTTCGCCGCCAAAAGACTTCTCGCACCATCAAGGAGAAAGCCAATGAACCCACTTCGCCAGGGGTTTTATTCTTGCGCAATTTTAGCCGCCGGGATGGCGTTAGCGTCGTGCGGCCAGGACTCCTACCACCAGAAGGATGAACGCTATATCCTGATCACCACCAACGTGAGCCTGCCGTATTGGCAGGAGGCTGGCGCGGGCCTGCAGGACGCCGCCAAGTGGCTAGGCGTTAAAACAGAAATCGATGGTCCAGAGAAATTTTCTCCTGAAGAAGAGTTGGCGGCCTTTCAGAAAGCTGTGAGCGGCAAGCCCTCCGGAATACTGTTGTCCGCCTCCCGCGTTGACATCTTTAAAGATGCCATCGACTCCGCCGTCGGCCAGGGCATTCCGGTCATATGCATCGATTCGGATGCGCCGAATTCCAAGCGCCTGTCCTTTATCGGCACCGACAACTTCCGAGCGGGAATGGAAAGCGGCAAACGCATGGGCGACTTGTTGAAAGGGCAGGGGCACATTGTCGTCGTTTCCATTCCGGGGCAAAACAATTTGGATGAAAGAGTCCGTGGAGTGAACGAGGCTCTTAAAAAGTTTCCTGGCCTCAAAATCGCCCAGACCATCGACGACAAGGGTGATCCCCGCAGCGCCAACGATCAAATTTCCACCTTGTTGGGCAAAAATTCGAAAGAAAAAATAGATGGAATTATCTGCCTGGAGGCTTCGGGAGGTTCGGGAGCTGCGGAGGCCCTGCATCGCTTGGATCAAACCGGTAAAGTTCCCATCGTTGCCTTCGACAAGGATCCCGAAACTATGGACTTTGTGCAGCAGGGAGTGATCGCGGCGACCATTGCGCAGAAACCTTACGTGATGGCTTATTACGGGCTGAAATTTCTGGATGACTTGCACCACAATGCGGTGCATGAGTTCAAAGATTGGAATTCCGCGCCAGTGACTCCCATGCCCACATTCGTGGATACCGGAACCGCCGTCGTTGACAAGTCCAACCTGACAGCCTTCCGTGATGCCCTGGCCGCCCACCCTAAACCGCTATAACAATGCCCACAGCCACGCCTGACGTTAATAGGAGCTCTGCTGGCGAACAGTGGGCGACCAGCATCCACGCCCCCAGCAACGTAGCTATCCCTTTTTGTTGTGCTTGAAATACTCCACCTGCTGCAATCTTTTTTCTGCTTCTTTCTTTGTTTTGTAAGGCCCCCCGAGATTCTTACCCTTTTCCGATAAAACTTTGTAGCCGCCTTCTGCCTTTTTAATCATCGAACCCTCCTTGCATCTGTGGAACGTATTTCAGCAGAAATGCCATAGCTACCCGCCACGGTCTATACCCTTTGTTACCGAGAGCGTCCCAGGGCCCCGCATCGCCATTCATATTAGGAACAAACGCAAAGTAACCAAACCTCCTAGCAATTCATCGAATGGCTCCCTGATCGATCGACGGATCAAGTCTCACGTTCCACGAAAAATGATCCTTAGCTTCCGGAAAGGAACGCGTACAGGTTTGCAGGTCGCCAGGTAACGTCAAATTGCGCTCGATTCTCTTGACACCAATAGTAACTCGGCCTACACTACGGAGTTTTTAGATACCCTCAAAAACTGAGGGTGGGACTCATTCAAATGGATAAGAAAAGATTGGAATATTTTAAGAAGAAGCTCTCTACCCGTCGTGAAGAGCTGATGAAAACCATCGCCCGCACTCAAGAGGAGGGCCGCACCGCCGACGACGATCAGACCGTCGACCTCGCCGATAAAGCGGCAAATTCCTACACCAAGGAATTTCTCTTTGGCATGACCAACACCGACCGCACCATCCTGAACATGATCGATGCCGCTCTGAAGCGCATTCAGGCGGATGCTTATGGCGTGTGCGCGAACTGCCAGGATGAAATGCAACAGAAGCGCCTCGAAGCGGTACCCTGGGCTAAGCATTGCATCAGCTGTCAGGAAAAAACCGAGCAAGGACTTCTGTAGATTTTTACATCTGAGTTACTGTTACCCAATAATAATAGCTTCTTGCATCGCTAACCGTTACCCTGTTGCGGTGCACCCGCGCGTATCGCCAAGTGTCGTTCGGGACAATTCCCGCGCATACGCTCCTTCGCTACCGGGCGCTGGCCCATGGGCCGCGCTCCGCGCCGCGCTGCTGAGCCTCGCGTTTCCCGCACCATGCCGCATTTGCGACCAGTTGCTCACCCACGCCGCCCGCCTGCCGCTTTGCGCCGATTGCCTTGGTTCCTTCACGCCGATTACCGGCAACACTTGCGATAGGTGTGGGCGACCCACCGAACCTGCTCCTTCAACCTCGGCTGGATCCTTTGGTGCTTTGGCCTCTGGTCCCGTACCCATTGACCCCATTGACGCCGAATCCATATGCTTCTCTTGCCTCAGCGATGACAAACGAGTTTTCGCCTTCGACCGCGTAAGAAGTTGGGCCTTTTATGACGGCACCTTAGTGCGAGCCATCCTTTTACTCAAGTTTGAAAACATCGACCCGCTTGGGAAGTTGTTTGGAACCTTGCTAGCCCAGGCCGCCCTGCTGGGCGGCAGGAAATTCGAGGCTGATGTAGTCATTCCGGTTCCTTTGCACCGCCAGCGCCAGCGGGAACGTGGATACAACCAGGCCGCTCTGATCGCGAAGCCCTTGGCAAAGCGTCTGAAATTGCCCTACCAGTCCGCTTTGCTAGCCAGAATCCGCCCGCGACCGGACAAACAGATTCTCTCGAACAAGGAACGCTGGGAGTCCGTGCGTGGCGCTTTTGCCACACGCCCAGGCAGCCAAGTTGACAATTTACGCGTCTTACTGGTAGATGATGTAATGACTACTGGAGCGACACTGGATTCCTGCGCCAAGGCCTTGCGGGAAGCAGGGGCCAAATCCGTTGCCGGTATAACAGTGGCGCGTACAATCCTGCGAAATGATGCAGGCTCACAAACGAGTAAGGTCCAGGTAACATCGTGGTAGCAAAAGAGTGCTAGAACTGTTGTAAGAGTCAGCAAGCGAGCACCCAGCAGCACCGAACCCGAGGGAAGCGCGATGAGCGCACGACGACCAAACGCGGTCGATTCCCGGGGGCGCCATACCCCCGACGTGGCCGGCGCGCCTGTGCCCGCCTCAGAAGGTCCCGGCGGCAGTAGAATCCCATCTCCGATATCGGCCCGCCGCATGGCGTTGATGCAGGAGCCTGTCCTGGTCTTGAACGCCACCTACGAACCCATCAATGTAACTGCGGTGCGTCGCGCCATGGTGCTCATGCTGAAAGGCGTGGCCCAGGCGGAGGAATTGCACAACGCGGAAGTGCATTCGGCCGCGCACAGTCATCGGGTGCCTTCGGTAATTCGCCTGCTGGCTTACCGGCATATCCCGCAGCAGAGCCGGGCCCTCTCGCGCAAAAATATCCTGCTGCGCGATCGCAATACCTGCCAGTTTTGTGCGCGGGTATTTCCCAGTTCGGAATTAACTTTGGATCACGTGGTCCCTCGCTCGCGAGGCGGGCGATCTTCGTGGGAAAATCTGGTGGCCTGCTGTTATCGCTGCAACAACAGCAAAGGCGACCGCACCCCGGAAGAAGCTGGCATTAAGCTCGCTCGCAAGCCTCGGCCGTTCACTCTGCATACCTCGCGCCAGCTGATGCGGCTGATCGGCCACCGCGACGAGCGCTGGCGTAAGTACTTGTTTTATTGATACTTTTCTCGTTAACAAAACTTAACGGAGAAATTATCGCCGCCCTGAAACCTTTTCCCATAATCTACATCTAAGTTATTAATACCACTTCGAGGACACACCCCGGGAGGCAGCTAAAGCCAAACTTTAGCTGCTTCTCTCCTTTTACCGTGTATTTTTATCGTTCCTTTGTGTGACGTCAGCTCTTCTCGTTTACTTCGCCGCTACGGAATCGAATTTGCCTATACTCTCTTCGTAAAACAGCGCGCCCTCGCTCTTGTCCCCGCCGCTCCAGTGTTTGTGTCCGCCGGGAATCACCAGATAATCTCCCGGTCCCACACGCTTCTCGCCGGCTTCATCCTTATATACATACGCTCCCTTGATCCCCACGATACGCAGCGTACTGGTATGCGAGTGCATCCCCGCATCGTAGCCCGCGGGAAATTTCGTAATGGTTCCGTGAGCGCCTTTGTCCGCCTCGCCCCACAGTGCCTCCATACCCACCGCGCCGGCCACTCCGCTGCCATTAGGCAATTCCTTGAAACTTGCTTTGTTAGCGGAGAGATAAACAACCTGATCTTTGCTTTTTTGACCGCGTGCGACGCCCAGCCCGGTAATCGCTAGGACAGCCGCCGCGATGGCTACAGCGAATGACTTACGCATAAATCCTCCCTGAAATTCGTGGATTAAATTCTTTAAGGGGTCCGCGCTAAACGCGCCCTGTTATACACCAGCGAGGCGTCTAGCATTGTAGAATTTCTTTTTTGGCCAAACGACTTCAGATTTCCTGAGTATTCAGAACTTTTTCGGCGAACGCTTTGGCCCCGGGCTTCCCGGCTAAAACCATTTCGGCCCATTCGGCGCCTCCGTGCGACAGCCGGATCGCTTCACTGGTCAGCGACTCCGGTCCGCCGGAATCGTTGTTACTGAAATAGATTCGCTCCATCGGATGTGCAGCGGCTATCCGGTTCTTGGTGTATTGCCCCGGAGTAGCCATGAACATCGGGTGGCCCCTCCGGTATATTCGGACTTCCACCGGATCCACGTTGAACTCCGGAAGCAGCTTCTGAAAATCCGCTAGCACATGGGCAGCGAGCGTTTTGCAATTGTCTTCATCCAGCAGCGTGGCCCGCTGTGCTTCGCGCAGCGGCGTGTAGAAACTCAGGATGTTGTGTTTCTGGTGGTAGCCCGGCGTGTTGCGGATCGTCCAATCGGCCACGATGAAATCGGTGAACGAATTTCCCGGACACCACGTGTCGTACCCCCGGTTGTAAACCGGCTGGTCGAAAATCGCGTTGACCACCGGATAGGGTGCGTAGCGCGTGCGCCGCATCGCCGTTTTTTGTTCGTAGGGAAGGCCGCTAACCAGCCGCGCGGTAATGTATTTCGCTGTGCACACGATCGCCGCCTTCGCCGCAACCGTCACCGGCTCGCCCCCGTGAAAATAAGTGACGCGCACTCCGTCACTCTCCGGCACCACGGCCACCACCGTGGCTTCGCCCACCATGCGTTCCTTGTATTGTGGCTGCAGCACTTCCACCAGCTTGTGAGTGATGCACCCAAGGCCGCCCGGAAGAATCACCCGATGGCTGTCTTCCCCGCTGACCAATCCCTGCAAAGCCGCAGCCCCACAAATGCGGAAGTTTCTTCTGTGGTCGCCCCCCAGTTGGATGGACCATAGCCATCCCACCACTGCTTGATTTCCGGCGCATATCCGGCGGTGTAATCGGTGAGCGGCTGCGCATCCAGTTCGTTCATGCGTTTCAGAACGTCGATTTTCATCATGTCGTCGCGAAATTTTTTGAAGCTGGCGCGCACTTCCTGCGGATACGGCAAATGATCCAGCCCGGCCTTCCAGGTATCGTCGATAAAAGTTTTATTCACGATGGTCGGGATCGGGATTATTCACCGGCAGGAGTTTCATGCCCATCTCGGCGGCAAGCTGATCGCCGTGATCGCCTTTGTACGCGTATGCCGAGCCGGTGGCGAAAGCCGCGCCGTCATATTCTTCCTGATACGCGTTCCCGCCAAAGTGATCTTCTTTTTCCAGCAGCAGCCAGTCTTTTCCGCGCAGAAAATAGCCAGCGGAAAGTCCCGCGACGCCTCCGCCGACAATCACGACGTCGGCTTTGCGCGTAGCGTCGGGATGCTGCGAATTGGTGGCCGTCGCGCACCTGGTGGCAAATTTCGAAATGTTCGCCTTCAACCCGAGGCGATCGTCGAAGATTTCGTCGGGAATGGCCAGCAGACTGGCGTCAATGGGACACCCGGCAGCCACCGATCCTGCCACTACGTATTTGATGAAGTTGCGCCGTGAGTGCGACATGGGGCTCCTTGAGTCAAAAAGCTGTTGCGTTGCGCGCGAGTGCGCAACTGAAACCAGATCACAATCAAAATTACCGAAGCGGCAAAAATCAGTGTGGAGATGGCATTGATTTCCGGGGTGATTCCGCGGCGCAGCCGGCCCCAGATTTCCAGCGGTAAGCGTATTGTCGCGGCCAATCAGGAAGAACGTGACCGCGATTTCGTCCATCGAAAGAGTGAAAATCAGCAACCCGGCTGCGATCAGCGAAAGCTTTAGATTTGGCAAGCGTGACGCGCCAGAAAGTTTGCAGTGGCGTCGCTCCAAGATCCAGCGAGGCTTCTTCTTGGGCGCGATCCATTTTTTGCAGCCCGGCGAAAAGTTCGGTGGTGGCTACGGAGATCAGCGCTGTGCCATGCCCTAGAAAAACCGTGAGCAGGCTAAGATGCGCGCCCGCGTAGACCGCGAACATCAGCAACGAAAGCCCGGTGATGATCCCGGGCAAAATCAGCGGCAACAAAACCAGCCGGCGGAAAAGCGACTTTCCGGGAAAGTTGGCGCGGTCGAGCGCGAGCGCCGCCAAGCAAACCCAGCGATCAGTGAAAGAGCGACACTGCAGGCCGCGACGATCAAGCTATTCACCACGGATGTCCAGATGGCGCCGAATCATCGAAAAGTTGGCGGTACCAATCCAGCGTGAGATGGCGTGGCGGAAAGCCGCCCACGCCGTCGCGATTGAAGGAATAAACGATCAGCACAATGATCGGTAGATAGATGAACGCGAATACTAGCCATGAATACGCGGCGAGCAGTGGCGAGCGACGGGTTGCGTGCGCAGAGGCCGGCCTGGCAGCTGCCGTCGGGCGCGGCGCTCATCGGAAAGACCAGCGCTTTTCGAGACGCTCAGTTAAAAATAGCAGCGTCACCGTGATGAATCAGGATGCAAACAGAGATGGCTGCGCCTAGCGGCCAGTCATATGCCGCGCCGAACAGGCTTTGCACGATGTTGGCGATCATCGTGCCCGAAGGCCCGCCAACCAGCAGCGGCGCGAGAAAATCCCCCAGCGAAAGCACGAACGCGAAAGTAGCCGCCCGCCAGCAGTCCTGGCAGGGAAAGCGGCAGGATCACGCGCAGAAAAGTTTTGAGCGGACCGGCACCCAGGTCTTGCGACGCTTCCACCAGCGGACGCGGAATGTGTTCCAGCGCCGCATAAATCGGCAGAAAAACAAACGGGCGTGTAGATGTGCGTAAGCATCAGGATAACTGCGAAGGGGCTGTAGAGCAGAAAGCCCACCGGCGCATGCGTCAGATGCAGATATTGCAGAAACCCGTTAGCACCCCTTCACTGCCCAGAATTGTTTTCCACGCATATCCGCGCACCAGATAACTCACCCACAGCGGCACGATCACCAGTTGATAAAAATTTCTTTTCGTGGCCCGGCTCGAAACGATAGGTAGTACGCCAGCGGATAACCCAGCAGCAAAGAACACATCGTGACCAAAGCCGCGATGCGCATGCTGCGTAAAAGCACTTGGGCATATACCGAATTGATGATCAGCGTGCGGTAGTTTTGCAGATTCCATTCATGCACGAGAAAGCCGTCGCGCACTGTCCAGAAACTGTGCGCCAGCATCAGCCCATAAGGCAGCAGCAGAAACACTCCGACCCACAACAGCGGAGGCAGCGAAACGATCGATTTGTACGCCGCGTGAGTACATTTGTTCCCGAGCCACGAAACCGTAATGCCTGAAATTTATTCCGCGACTCTGACTGCATCTCCCGCGGAAAAAATAAAATCCTGTGTCCCGGACAACGGCCCGCGCGCCGGAATCTTCACTCGCAAAAGCTGGCTGCCACCGCAGTCCACTTCCAGCAATTCGCTAGCGCCGCCGTAAAGCTGTTGTTTTACCACCGCGGAAAAGCGCCCCATCTTTCCCGTGGTTGCCAAGCCGCTCTCCCCGCCGTTGTTCGTGACGCTGTCCACGAGCGAGATCGCTTCAGGACGCAACGAAAACACGGCCGGGCCGTCCGGCCCGTTCGTCGGCCAGCGCAAATTGCCGTAACTCGCGACTCCCCGAATGCACTTCCGCGTGCAGCAAGTTTGTCTGCCCGATAAATTGCGCGGTGTACGCGGTCGCCGGACGGCAATAAATTTCCCGCGGCGAAGCGATTTGCTCCAGCGCGCCGTTGCGCAACAGCGCGATGCGATCGGAAAGCGCCATGGCCTCTTCCTGATCGTGCGTGACAAACAAGAAACGTAATGCCCACTTCGCGCTGCAGCGATTTCAGTTCGCTTTGCATTTGCTTGCGCAAGTTGGCGTCCAGCGCCGAGAGTGGCTCGTCCAGTAAAACAGCAGCGGGCGATTTACCAGCGCGCGAGCTAGCGCCACCCGTTGTTGCTGGCCGCCACTTAAAGTGCCCGGACGCGCCGCGGCGAACGCTTCCATCTTCACCATGCGCAACGCATCGTTTACCCGCGTGCTCATCTCCGCTGTTGGCGTGTTCCTGACTCTCAACCCGTAGGCCACGTTGTCGCGCACGTTCAGATGCGGAAACAGCGCGTATTGCTGAAACACAGTGTTCACCCGCCGTTTGTGCGGCGGCAAGGTGTCCAGCCGTTCGCCATTCATCCAGATTTCCCCGCTGCTGGCCTGTTCAAAACCCGCAATCAGTCGCAGCATCGTGGTTTTTCCCGAGCCGCTCTCGCCCAGCAGGGTGATGAATTCACCGGCAGCAATCGCCATGGAAATTGTTTTCAATACTTCGTGCCCGCCGAAACTTTTGGCCACCGCGCGCACTTCCAATAGAGGCCGCCCCCGCTCTGACATGCGCAACCGGCGGAATGGCGGGCGCCACGCTCACTGGGCGGCCTTCACCTCATTCCAGATTTCGTTGTACTTGGGACGCCGCGCAACATCCTGCCAAAAATAAATCCGCCTCATATAGCCATCGGGGTCGTCGAGGTGCAGCGTCTTCTTTTCCTCCGCGGTCATGAATTGTGCCGGCGCTCGGGATTAGCCGGCGTGTAATGCGTCACGTCGCTGACTTTTTTTTGCGTTTGCGCTTCGACCATGTACGCCAGAAATGCCTGCGCCAATTCCTTATTGGAGCTGGCCGCCGTGATCATCAGATGGTCGATCCATCCGGTGGTGTTTTCCCGCGGGATAGTTTCCCCAATGGGAAAATTCAATTTGCGCAGATCATTGGTCATCAGCGGCCATCCCATCGCCATCACTACTTCGTGATTCTGGAAAAGGTTGGTCAGTTCGCCGCCCGTAGCCCACATTTTGCGAATGTTGGGTTTAAGCTCGATTAGTTTTTTCTTTACCGCCTCCAGTTGCGCGTCGCTCAGATTGTAGAGTCTGCTCGGATCGGGCTTGTCGCATAACCGAGAACCTGCGCCGCCATGTAAATGGTGGAAAGCTCGTCCCACACCGATACTTTGCCGCGATATTTTCGCATCCCACAGAACCGACCAGGAATCCGGCGGCTGCGCGAAAGCGCTGAGTGTCGTACAGCAGCGGATTCGGTCCCCACACAAATGGCACGCCGTAAACCTGATTGTTGAGTTTGACGATGCTGGAATCCGCGAAGCTTCGCGGAAAGTTGCGGGTACGCCGGAATTTTTGACAGGTCAAGCGGAGCGGCCAGTCCGGCGCGCACGATGGAAGTCGCGACATCGCTCGACGGCGAAATCACGTCGTAGTTGGACGCGCTGCCGCCGCGCAGCTTGGCGACCAATTCGTCGCTGGTGCCCATATAGGACGCGACTACTTTGCAGTGGTGGCTCTCCTCGAACGCGCTCATGAACGACGGATCGGCGTAGCCTTCCCACACGAGCAGCGTCAGCGTTGGTTGCTTGGGCTTGCACGCAGCCGCAAAGCACGACGACCGCCAAAAGCATCACGGCAATGCAACGTTGCTCATCGCGCGCTCGCTTCATTGCGCGATCCTCAAATCGAGCCGAACTTGTCTGCACCTCAAACTCGATAATTTGAAATGTTCGTTGCTCGCGTCGGCTTGATACACCACCTGGCCCCCCACGATCGTGGTGCGAACCTTAGTTTCGGAAATCTTATGTGGATCGATTTCGAAAATATTTTGCGAGACAATGATGAGGTCAGCGAGCTTGCCCTTTTCCAGCGAGCCTTCCGTTTTTTCGCGCCGCCCTGCAAACGCCGCGCCGAGCGTGTAGCCTTCCACCGCTTGCGCGACGCGTCAATCGTTGCGACGGCACGAACCCGCCTTCCGGCTTGCCTTCTCTGGTTTGCCGCGTAACCGCGGTTTGCAAGCCGTACCAGGGATTCAAAGTGACCACCGGCCAGTCGCTGCCGAACGCGTAGTGCCCGCCCGCGTCCGCGATACTTTTCCACGACCATGCACGCGACGCCCGATCCGGCCCGGCATTGCGCGCCCACACATCCAAAGTGTCTGCGTCGGGATACGAATGCAGCGGCTGCATGCTGGCGATGACGCCGAGTTTGCCGAATCGCGGAATGTCCGCGGCTGTAACGGTTTCGATGTGTTCGATGCGCGGGCGGCGATCGCTGCGTGTCGATTCATTTCTTCCGCGTGTTGGTAAGCATCCAGCGCAGTGCGCACGCCAAACTCCCCAATGGCATGGGTGAAAAGTTGCAAGCCGCGCTTATCGAGCTCTGCGACCGCTCGATCTATATTTCGCGGGCTCCCAGAAAAGTTTGCCCTTCAATGATGGATCGTCGCTGTACGGCTCGATCATCGCCGCGGTGTGCGATTCGATCACGCCGTCAACCATGAATTTCACGGCGTCCGTGTCGATCCAATCGTCGTGATATTTTTTTCCGCGCCGTTTCGATTGCATCGACATCCTGCGGCCGCATTTCCGGGGGATCCATGAAATACGCGATGTAAAAGCGCAGCGTCAGATCGCCGTGCCGCCGCAGTTCATCGTAAAGCTCCAGCTCCGGAAAATCGCCGCCCGCGCTGTGCACCCGCGTTAAGCCCGTGTTCGTTCGCCCATTTGATGCCGGCGCGCAATGCCTCAAGTTTCTCTGCGCGGGTGGGCTCAGGCACAAATTTTCCGACCAGTCCTTGCGCCGCTTCTTTTAGCGCGCCGGTGGCCTCGTGGGTCGTGGGATCGCGAACGATAATGCCGTTTGGAGGATCGGGCGTGTCGCGCGTAATTCCAGCGAGCGCCAGCGCCTTGGAATTGGCCCAATAAGTGTGGCCGTCATAGCCTTCCAGAAAAACCGGGCGATCAGGGAAAAGTTCATCCAGATATTTTTTGTCGGGCAGCGCCGCCGCTCCAAACATGGCGTAGTCCCAGCCGCGCCCCAGTAGCCAGTCCTTGCCAGGATGTTTAGCGGCATAGTCGCGAAGGCGTTGCTGAATTTCGGCAACATCCTTCGCGCCTTCAAGATTCACGCGGCCCAGGCTGAGCGAGCCATCCATGAAATGAACGTGGCAATCGACGAAGCCGGGCAGCACCAACTGGCCCGCGGCGTCGATCACTTTGGTTGCGGGCCGCGAAATTTTTCGATTTGCCGCATCGTCGCCGACAGCGACGATTTTATCCGCGCGAATCGCCAGCGCCTGCGCCCAGGGATGCTTGGAATCCACCGTATAAATGCGGCGCATGAATCACGATCGGTGTCAGCGGCATTCTTTGTATCTTTGGCATGACTTGCGCCGCGGAGACGCCCTGCGAAGCACAGAAAAAAACGCAAATGGAATCAGAACGAGCGATGTTCGTGCGGCGCAGTAATCCGATCCATGGCCAATCAGTTCTCAGTACTGATCTCCCCAGTCTTGACGTCCAAGTTAAAATGTTGGCGGCGTATTAATCCACAACAACCACGTTTCCCTGCGCCCCGGATTTTTCCAACGATGCGGCGTGGAGCTTTCAAAATACAAGACTGTCGCCGGTCTTCAGACGGTAGTGCTCGCCGCTGTTCAGCCAGATCTCAAAATCGCCGCGCAGCACGTGCAGAAATTCCTCGCCTTCGTGCGCGTACGATTCGCCGCTGCCCCCGCCCGGTTGCACGCGAAACAGATGCGGCTCCATCGCCGTGTGGCCCCAGGCCAGCAATTCCATGCGCACACCCGGCGTGGTTTCCAGAATTTTGCGTTGCGCCGGGCGCACCAGGCGCGGGATTTTCTTCCGCAGCTTCGAAAAACGAGAGGATGTTGGTGCGATAGAAGCGCGCGATGCGCCGCAATGTAGCGATCGAAGAACGCATCTGCCCACGCTCGAGCGCGCTGAGAAATCCCACCGAGACGCCGCGTGGCACGCGCCACCTGCGCCAGCGAAAGCCCGCGACGCGTGCGCAAGCGCCGAAAACGCTGCCCCGGCACACGCGCTTATCGGCGGGCGGCCGCCACAAGCCTTGGCGCTTTAACACATGCACGATGGCGGCGGGATTCAATCCCCGCGCGCGCCGCAAAAAAATCGCGCGCCGCAACATGCGCACATCGAGCTCGCGTGTATTCGCGATAACGGCTTTCGGTGCGCCGCGGCGCGACCAGTCCCAGCGTCTCCCACGCGCGCAAGCGCCGAAGAAGAAATTCCCACGCGCTGCGCCACTTCGCTGATGCGCAGCGGCGCGCGCCATCGCGCGTTTTCGCGATTTGCCGGATGAATTATTTCTGCTTGACACCGGTGCCGGCCTTCTCTAAGTTTGCAGGATTATAGTAAGGTTTCCGAAGCCGCAGCAACCTCGAAGAAGGCGTAACGAACAGAAAGTTTCGCGACACTCGCGAAACAGGGGTGAGTTCAATGATGTCCCAGGTTCCAGACTTTGCGTTTGCGTTCAACTTTCGTCGTTTAGCGGCTGCTTGCGGTTCTTTCTGATTGCATGGCTTGTACGCCGTCGCCGACACGCGGCGGCGCAAAGCACCGGCGGGCGTATTCGCGGAACGGTCACCGATACAAGCGGCGCCGCGGTAACCGGGGCGAACCTGGCGCTGATCAACGAAGCGACCAATGTCACGCGCAACGCCGTGAGCGGCAACAACGGAGAATATGTTTTCCTCGAAGTTCCGGTCGGCACCTACGACATGGAAGTCGCGCAGCAAGGATTCAAGAAATACAGCCGCAAGGGCTATCGCATCGACTTGAACGAAGTCGTCAGCCTGGACATCCCGCTGCAAATCGGCGGCTCCAGCCGAAACCGTCGAAGTGACCGGCGCTGCCCCGGTCGTGGACACTACCTCCACGCAACTTGGCGCGGTGGTAAACGAACGCGACGTCGACGCAGTTGCCGCTGAACCAGCGCGACGTGTATCAACTCCTGCAGCTGCAGCCCGGCGTGCAGTCTCAGCTCGGCAACGATTTGTTCTACGGCTCCGACAAAGCCGGCGTCGTCACCGTCAACGGCGGCCGTGGGCGCTCCAACAATTATTCAGTGAACGGCGGCGACGGCAACGATCTGTTCGCCAACCTGCCCGCAGTGCAGCCTTCGCCCGATAGCATTGAGGAATTTCGCGTCATCACCAATTCCTTCGACGCCGAATACGGCCGCAATTCCGGCGCGGTCGTAAACGTAGTCACCAAGTCCGGCACCAACGAAATCCATGGCAGCGTCTACGAGTTTTTCCGCAACAACGTTCTGAACGCCAAAGGCTTTTACGATGCCCCGAAACCGGACTTCCAGCAAAATCAGTTTGGCGGAACGTTTGGCGGCCCGATCAAAAAAGACAAGACTTTCTATTTTCGGTTCCTACGAAGGCCGCCGAATCAAGCAGGGCATTTCGCTCCAATCCCGTGCCGCTGCCGACACTAGCGCGAATCTCGCTGGCGATTTCTCCATCGCAAGCTGCTTTCATGGGCACGCTGAACACGCCTACCGTCGCGAACGTCCTGCAGAACCGCTGCGGAGCCGCCCTCAGCCCGGCCGCCAATGCCGAGCTTGCCAACATCCAGGCTGGCGGAACGCCCACCCCCATGAATTATCAGATCCTTTTCCCCGGCAACGTCATCCCGACACATGTTTCGATCCTCTATCCGTCGCGCTCTTAAGCTACGTGCATCCCACTTCCGACGGCGTCTTCCAAGCCGACACCCAACGAAACCGATCGCGGCGACCAGTTCAGCATCAAAGTCGATCACGCCATCAACAAGAATCAGAAACTCTCCGCGCTACTATTATTTCGACGATGACAATACTCTCGATCCCTTTGCCAAATTTCAGGCCTCGGGCGGCAATCTCGGCAATTTCCCCGGAGACTTCGCACCCGCACCCAGCAGATCAATGTCTCGCACACCTGGACGCTGGGCTCGACTGCGGTGAACGAAGCCCGCTTCTCCTATTTCCGTGAAGGCCAGGCGAAATTCAACACTCCTTCGGTCACCAGTCTGGTGCAGAATTCGTGCGGCAGCGCCGCCTCCGCTATCTGTTTCACCGGTACTACCGACACCCCGCTGATCGACGGCTCCGGTGCACCCATCGCGCCCGATCCTAATTTCGGCATTCATCCCGGTCTGGGACCTGGCAAAGAAGGCCTGCCCTTCATCTCCGTCAGTGGCGGATTTTCGCTGGGTAACAACTTTAAAGGCCAGTTGCCGCAGGTCGGCAAAACCTTTCAGTGGTCGCGACAATTTCAGCAAGATCATCGGCAATCACAGCCTCAAATTTGGCGGGGACATTCGTTATCAAAAGTTTGACCAGACCTTGTTTTACAACGTCAACGGTTCGATTACCTTTGGTCCTGGTGGCGCCAACGATGTCGGCGGCGCCGATAACTACCCCAATTATTTGCTCGGTCTCCCCAGCACCTACACCCAAGGTTCCGCACAGTCGGAACGTGTGCGCAGCACTTCCGTCTACCTTTTCGCTGCAGGACAGCTGGAAAATCAAACCCAGCCTCACTTTGAATTACGGCGTGCGCTGGGAAGTAAATACCCCGCTCAATGATATCGGGCACAAAGTGCAGACCTTCCGCCCAGGTCAGAATTCCACAATTTATCCCTGCACCATCACTCCCAACGATCCGCTCTACGCGCAGTTTGGAGGCGGAGCCGGCGCCTGCGACGCCGCGGGAGTTACCCCCACCGGCTTGGTCTTTCCTGGCGACAAAGGCGTTCCGTTGTCGCTCTCGGATACCTACTGGAAAGGTTTCGCCCCTCGCTTGGGCCTGAATTGGAGCCCTGCCGCGAAAGATGGTTGGCTCGCCAAGCTCACCGGCGGGCCCGGTAAAACCAGTCTCAGCATGGGTTACGGATTATTTTATAACCCCATCGAACAACTGGTCCTGGAACAATTCAGCGCCGAGCCTCCCTTCGGCGGCAGCAACTTCATTACCGATCCCTTGTTCCAGGCGCCTTTCCTGACCCAAGCCGGCAGCGCCAATCCCAATCCCTTCAGCGGCATTCTGAATCCGCCGCGCGGCTCTCCCATCGACTGGGCCAGCTTCCGCTCGATTTTGCTTTATGGGGAATTTCCAAAAGTATTGCGTCCGCAATATTCCGACCAGTACAACGTGACCATCAAGCGCGAATTGCCTGGCAACATTCTTTTCCAGATTGGCTATGTGGGCTCCCAAGGCCATCGCTTGTTGGCTTCTTACGACATCAACCACGGCAATCCGAATACCTGCAACGACCTGGCGCTGATCCCCGGAACCCTGGACAGCCCCGGCGGCAACCCGCTCACTTGCGGACCATTTTCCGCCGACAATTCTTTCTTCATCCCCGGCGGGACAGTTATCCCGGCCACTCCCGACGGCGGTTTAGTGTTGCCCTACAACGCTGGCCCCGGCGGTCAACTCATTCCCACCGGAACCACCGTCGGGCCTGCGGGAATCACCCTGGTCGGCCTGCGCCGATATTCTTCCCCGAATTGCCAGCCGCTCTCCGGCGTTGGCTGCCCCGCCGATCTGATTCCCGTCTTCTCCAACATCTTCAGCGAAAACACCGTCGCGCATTCCAACTACAACTCCCTGCAAGTGCTCCTCGAAAAGCGTTTCTCGCACGGCCTGCAGTTCCAGGGCGCCTACACCTACAGCAAGTCTCTGGATAACGCTTCCAGCTTTGAGAGCGCCTTGAACCCGATAAATTTCAACTCCACCTACGGGCCTTCCCTCTATGACGCTCGCCACCGTTTCGTTTTTAGCTATGTTTGGGAGTTGCCGGTGCCAAAATACCAGGGTTTCACGGGCAAATTGGTGGATGGCTGGCAGTGGTCGGGGATCCTCACCTTCTCCACCGGTTTCCCAATTCGCATCACCTCCTCGGATGACATCGAGCAGTTCAGCAGTATTTTCTTTGAGGCTCCAGGTCAGCCCAATCTGACGGCCCCCTTTCACACCCAAGATGTCCGCCAGAATAATGGCTACGCATTCGATCCCAATCTCTTTACCAATGCCACCGTGGCCCCCGGAACCATCGGTAACGCTCCCCGCTCCATCTGCTGCAGCCCGGGCATCAACAATATCGACATGGGCCTCGTCAAGGACACCCCGATCGGCGAACGCATGCGCATGGAATTTCGCGCCGAAGTCTATAACCTTGCCAACCACGCGCAGTTCTACGACATCGATGGAAATATCTCCGACGGCTCCAACTTTGGGTTTGCCCAAAAAGTCCGTTCGCCAAGATTGTTCCAGTTGGCGCTGAAATTTTTGTTCTAGCTCTCACGTACCGCGTAGTTCGATTCACTGGCATCGAAAACTGACTGCAGGGAACAGACCTGTTGGCGTCCGCAGGGCCGCCAGGCACGGAGAATGTATGTCCGAAACACTTCACCAAGGTTTGCAAAAAGAAATTGCCTCCTATGAAAAGCGCACGCCCAAGTCGGCGGAAGCCCACAAGCGCGCCTTGCAACGCATTCCCCTCGGCGTAGCCAGCAACTATCGCGCCTACGATCCCTATCCGATTTTCGTGAAGGAGGGCAAGGCCGGCAAGTTTCGCGACCTCGATGGCAACGAGTACATCGATCACAACTTGTGCTTCGGCGCGCTCATGGCCGGGCACTGCCATCCCGCCGTCGTGAAAGCCGTTGAGAAGCGGCTTTGACAACGGCACCACGTTCGGAATGCCTCACGACATGGAGTGGGAACTCGCGGAGGAAATTTGCGCGCGCTACCCAGTCGAAATGGTGCGCTTCGGCATCCAGCGGCACGGAAGTGACCATGCACGCCTGTCGCATGGCTCGCGCCGCCACCGAACGCGACAAGATCCTCAAGTTCGAAGGCTCGCTATCACGGCTTGCACGACGCCGCGCTCGTCAGCGTGAAGCCCAAGCAAACGAAGATTACGGCGATCCGACGCCCCTAACTCCGTTCCCGGCGGCATGGGCGTGCCGAAAGCCACCATCGACAACGTGGTGATCGCCAGCTTCAACAATCTCGACAGCGTCGAGCATCGCTTCAAACAAAATCCCGGCCAGATCGCCGCGATCATTCTCGAGCCGATCCTGATGAACGTCGGCCTGTGCATGCCGCAGCCCGGTTTCCTGCAAGGCCTGCGCGATATCGCCACCAAAAACGGCGCGCTGCTGATTTTCGACGAAGTGAAAACCGGCGCGAAGCTCGCTTGGGGCGGCGCCTCCGAATATTTCGGCGTGAAGCCCGACATGATCTGCCTGGCCAAATCCATCGGTGGCGGCGCTGCCGCTCGGCGCGTTCGGCGCCAGCCGCGCCGTGATGGACCTGATCTCCCAGCACAAGGTCTTCCACGGCGGCACCTACAACACCAATCGCAGTCTCGATGGCCGCCGGACTGGCGACGTTCCGCGAAGTGCTCACCCGCGAAAATTATGCACACATCGACAAGCTCAGCAAAAAGCTTACCGACGGCTATCGCAAGACCGTGGCCAAGGTCGGTCTGCAAGCCTACGTCGCCAGTGCCGGCGCCAACGGCGCGCTGATGCTCGTATCCGCAAGAAATTCGCAATTATCGCGACTGGACCGCCGATCGACATCGATCTGTGGCGTCACTACTGGTTCGCCATGGTGAATCGCGGCGTCCTCGCCACAACCGTATTGGTGGGACGAGCAGTGGACGATCTCGGTGCAGCACACCGAGGCCGACATCGACAAGCATCTCGCTGTGTTCGACGAAATCGCGCCGGCTCTGGCTCAGGCCCAGCAAGAGCGCGGGGTGGCCTTCGTCGGCGCTGCCGGACATTAGTTCCGCAAGGCACGTTAGAGTGCGTCGCATTTTGTGCGGAGCTCCCGAGCTTAACGGCTCGGCAGTAGGCGCGTCGCTGGCTTTTTGCGGCCTCACTTCATTCAACGTCACCGGGGAAATCATGTCGAACGACGTCAGTTTTCCGCAGGCCCAGGTGGCCGAACCCGCCACTCCGCATCTGCGACGCGTCCTCGGCCGCTGGGACCTGGTGCTGCTTTTTGTCGTCGCGGTCTTCAATCTGAATGTCGTTCCTTCGATCGCTGCGAACGGCGGCGTCACCGTCTGGCTCTGGATGATTTCGCTCATTCTTTTTTTCTGGCCCCAAGGCATCGCCGTCATCGAACTGGCGCACCGCTATCCCGGGCGAAGGCGGCGTCTATCTGTGGGCCAAGGAAGTCTTCGGCGACTTCCACGGATTCTTCTCCGGCTGGTGCTACTGGACCAACAACATGATGTACGTCCCGACCGTCATGCTGTATTTCGTCGGCGTTTCGGTCTTCGCCTTGGGCACCGGTCACAAGGGCCTGGCCGACAATAAGTTGTTTGCCCTGTCGGCCTCGCTTGTTGCTGCTGGCCGTTCTCGTGGTCCTCAACATCGTGGGCCTCGGCGTCGGCAAGTGGATCAACAATCTCGGCGCGATCGGCACCGCCATCGCCGCCGCAGTCTTGATCGGGCTGGGCATTGATCGTGTGGCTGCGTTTCGGCACCACCGTAACCTCCGCTGATTTCCACATTCCCGCCAACCCGCGTTTCGTGCTCAATTCCTTCGGCGTGATCTGCTTCGGACTGGTGGGTCTGGAACTCGCTTCGGTCATGGGCGACGAAATTGAGGATCCGCAAAAAACTCTGCCAGGCGCCGTCGCCTGGGGCGGCGTTCTCTCCGGACTTCTTATATATAGGAGCCACGCTCACGCTGCTGATCGCGGTCAGCAAGACAAGACATCAGCGTGCTGCAAGGCATCGTGCAGGCGGTCAGGCACATGGCCGGCACGCGTCGGCGCGGCCTGGATCGTGGCTCCCTTTGCTTTCCTTTTAAGCCTTTCGATCGCCGGAATCGGTTCCGCGTGGCTTGGCGGGTTCGGCGCGCATCCCTTTCGTTGCCGGACTGGATTCCTACATGCCGGCATGGCTCGGCAAAATTCATCCGAAATATGCGACGCCCTATGCCGCGCTGATCGTGCATGCCGTCGTGTCGATGATTTTGGTGATCATAAATTTCTCCTTTACCGGCGCTGGCGTGCAGGAGACATTTCAGAAGCTCTTGTCGCTCGCCGTCGTTCTGCAGCTTGTTCCTTTCCTTTACATGTTCGGCGCATTGCTCAAGATGGCTTGCCAAAGTCCGACGTTTCGTGCGCGGCCGCTACAGCCGAACAACGCTTGCTCCTCGCTGGAGCCAGCGGTCTGATCACCACGATCCTCGGAATCGCGCTGGCATTTTTTCCCGCGCCGCAGATTACTTCGTCTGCGCTCCTACGAAATGTGGATGTTCGGCGGCACATTGCTTTTCGTCGGACTCGCCGCATTTTTCTTTTTTGTCTACGGCCGGCGCAAAGCCGCGCGAAAACTCGCGCGAGGCCACGCCGCGCAAGGTTGTGATGCACGCGCATTTCGATGTCTGCAAGTGACGGCGGTTATCTTGTTTTGGAGGCCCTGATGCCAGGCAGTGTAAAGTCTGACGTTCGAACGTACCAGAATTACGTCAACGGCCAATGGGTCGCCAGCTGCTTCCGGCGAAACGTTTCCGGTCTACGATCCCTCCACCGAGGAAGTGATCGCCCAACGTCGCGCCGCCGTCAAATGCCGCGGACGTGGACCGCGCCGTGAAGGCCGCGCGCGAGGCTTTCGACAACGGCGCCTGGCCTCAGACCACGCGCGCAGGATCGCGGCCGCATTCTTTTCAAGCTCGCCGACAAAATTCGCCAGAACGCCGCCATGCTTGCCGAACTCGAATGCCGCAACACCGGCAAGCCCATCGTCGAAGCCGAATACGACATCGCCGATGTCGCCACCTGTTTCGAATATTACGGCGGCCTCGCGAACGAAAGTCACGGGCCACGTCAATCCCGTTCCTGCCAACGCCGCTCAGCTTCACTTTGCGCGAACCCGTGGGCGTCGCGGCGCAAATTATTCCCTGGAATTATCCGCTTGCTGATGGCCGCATGGAAGCTTGCTCCCGCGATCGCCGCCGGTTGCTGCTGCGTGCTCAAGCCGGCCGAGCAGACTCCGCTGACCGCTCTCGAATTCGCCAATTGATTTCGAGGAAGCCGGCCTGCCGCCCGGCGTCGTCAACATCATCAACGGCTTCGGCGAAACGTGCTGGCGCCGCGCTCGTCGCGCATCCCGGCGTGGACAAAATTGCATTCACCGGCAGCGCCGCCGTCGGCAAAATCATCGTGAAGAGTGCCGCGGATACCTTGAAGCGCGTCACGCTCGAACTTGGCGGCAAGTCTCCCAACATTTTCTTCGCCGAAGCCGATTGGGAAGCCGCCGTCGACGGCGCGCTCTTCGGCGTTTTCATCAATCAAGGCGAAGTTTGCTCCGCCGGCAGCCGCATCCTCGTCGAAAAGAACGATCTACAAAAAGTTCGTCGAAGCCATGACCGAAAAAGCCAAGCACATCACGCTCGGCGCGCCTCTGGCGCGCGAAACCAAAATGGGCCCGCTGGTCAGCAAAGAGCAATACGATCGCGTTCGCTCCTATCTGGAACTTGGCAAGAAAGAAGCCAAGGTCGCCATCGGCGGCGGCCGTCCAAAAGAATTCGGCAAAGGCTTTTACGTTGAGCCCACAATTTTTTATGACGTCGATAACAACGCGCGAATCTCCCGCGAGGAAATTTTCGGCCCGGTAGCCACGGTCATTCCTTTCGATGGCGAAGCCGACGCCATCCGCATCGCCAACGACACTCCCTACGGCCTCGCCGCTGCCGTCTGGACTCGCGACATCTACAAGGCTTTTCGCGTCGTGAAATCTTTGCGCGCCGGAATCATTTGGGTGAATCATATGCAGCCCACATATGTCGAAGCTCCCTGGGGCGGCTACAAACAATCCGGTTTCGGCCGCGAGCTGGGCCCATCGGGTATCGAGGAATATCTTGAAACCAAACAGGTGTTCGTCAATCTGGACGAAACTCCGATCGCCTGGTACTAACTTGGTTCAAACTGTTAAGGAATGGTCACATGAACTCCATTCACATTCGAACCGAAATCCCCGGGCCGCGTTCCATGGCCCTCATGGCCCGCCGTGAAGCCGCGGTCCCTCGCGGGCCTTATCATTCCACCCCGATTTTCGCCGCCAAAGCCGAAGGCGCATTGCTTGAAGATGTGGATGGCAACCGCTATATCGATTTTGCCGGCGGTATCGGTTGCTCCAACATCGGCCATCGCAGCGCCCCCGTGCTGGCCGCGGTGCGCGAGCAACTGGAAAAATATCTGCATCTGTGTTTCAGCGTAACGCCCTATGAGCCGTACATCGCGGTCGCAGAAAAATTAAACGCTCTGGCGCCCGGCAATTTCCCCAAGAAAACATTCATCGTCAACACCGGAGCCGAAGCCGTCGAGAACTCCATCAAAATCGCTCGCGCCTACACCAAGCGGCCCGCCATAATTTGCTTTAATGACGCGTTTCACGGGCGAACTCTGATCGCCATGTCCCTGACCAGCAAAACCAACCCCTACAAAACTGGTTTCGATCCCTTCGTGAATGACATTTATCGCATCCCGTATGCCTATTGATATCGCTGCTCCTATAACCTGACGTATCCGTCTTGCAAAATGACTTGCGCACACGCCCTGGAAAATGCCTTCAAGCGCTGGTCGCCGCCGAATCCGTCGCCGCCGTAATCGTCGAGCCCATTCTCGGCGAAGGTGGATTTGTAATTCCACCGCCGGAGTTTTTTGGCATCCTCCAGGAAATTTGCCGCAAGCATGGCATCGTGTTCATCGCCGATGAAGTGCAAACAGGAGTTGGCCGCACCGGAAAGTTCTTTGCCATCGAACATTATGGGGTTGACCCTGACTTGCTCATCAGCGCGAAATCTCTGGGCGGCGGCATGCCCATCGCCGCCATCACCGGCCGCGCTGAAATCATGGACGCTCCCGCAGCCGGCGGCCTCGGAAGCACCTTCGCGGCAATCCCGCGTCCTGCGCCGCGGCTCTTGCCGCCATCGAAATGATCGAGAACGGCGGCTTGCTCCAGCGCTCCACCGCCATCGGAAAAGCATTTCGAGGACCGCGCGCATCAGTGGCAAAAGAAATGGCCTCTCATCGGCGAAGTTCGCGGCCTCGGCGGAATGTGCGCCATCGAGCTGGTGCGCAATCGCGAAACCCGTGAACCCGCCGACACCGAAACCAAGCAGCTCGCCGATTATTGTTACAAGCATGGATTCATCACCATCACCGCCGGCACCTACAACAACGTCATGCGTATCCTCGTGCCGCTGGTGATCACCGACGAACAGTTGGAGGAAGGCCTCCGCGTGATGGAAGCTGGTCTCGCAGCGGTTTCCGATCGCGCCCCCGCTGCCATGTCCCACGCGTGATTGTTTTCTCGATCGCCCGCTGGCTACTTGTTGATGTCGTCCTTGTTTTCCAGGCGCTTCAGCAAGCCTTCCATAAATGTTTTTTGCGGGCCCTGCGAACCAGTCACCGCTAATTTCATTTCTTTGACCGCTACCTCGAAATTGCCTGATGCCGAAGCAATGCGCGCCATCCCATAGTGCGAGGCCCAGCTGTCGGGAAATTTCTTGGCGTTCTGCCGGTACAGTTCGAACGCTTTGTCTTGTTCTTTTTGACGCTGCAACCCGCGCGCATAAACATAAAGCTGAAGCGCATTGGCTTTCTCTATCGCCTGCGACAAGGCCGCCGCGGATTCTTGTTTTTTACCCATGGCCCCCAAAATCCGTGACTTGGTTTCCAGGTTTTCAAAGCGTTCTTCGTTCTGAATCGAAGTGTCTTCCCATTTCAACGCTTCTTCTAATTTGTAGTTGTTGTCCAGATTCCAGTTGGCGGCTTCGTCGTACCCGGCCCACGTGAAGCCCCCGACGTTGCGCAGTTGCTGCCCGATGCTACGTTCCGTAATTGCATTGGTGTCCACCGAGATGTGCCAAGGCACCGCCACTTTGCCCCATCGCAGCGTGACCGTGGTGGAATCGGGCTTCATATCGTCGAAAGTGTACTCCAGCGTTTCGCGATTCTCAGCGCTCGCCGGCTTAACCGTGACCCGCAGAGCGTCCTCCTTTTCGTCATAACTGAAACTGCCCCACGACGTGGAATTCTTCGAAAAAATAATGGTCCACTGCTCGGCGTTGGGAATCACGTGCAGCCCATAGGTTCCCGCCGCAAGAGCCTGGCCCTCGACTCTAACGTCATCTGTAAAGCCAATCGTCGTGTTTTCATTCGCACCCGCGCGCCACACCTGGCCATACGGAATGGTCTTTCCAAACAACTCCCGTCCACCCGCCAGCGGCGCATGGTAAATGATCGTGATGTCCGTCAGTCCAATTCGTTGAATCACCTCGGCACGCTGGCTGAGCCTCGGAAGATTCAATTCCGTGGCCTGCGCTCCATTTTTGAATTGCGCTTGGCTGGATTTCGTTCCAGCACTCAGCAGCACGACCACCGCGAAGCCAATCCCTAACAATTTGCGCATAAATGTTTTCCTTTCATTCCTACCCCAAGGTCGAGTCTCAGATTCAGGATGGAGACGGAGGCGCGGCCAAGGCGGCGCGGCTCCTTTTGTGACCATAGACGCTTGCTGCCCAAAATCGTGAGCAAATGCCGCCAACGCCAATGCGCTACTATAACCAGACCAGCTCTCACGCCTTCTTCAGGTGAAGAATGCAAGCAACGCGCCCTGTGCGAGGAAAGATGAACAAGAGTCAACTGCTGGCAGAGCAATTTCGCTCCGTGTTCCGCTCCGAAGCTGGCGCATTGTTCCGCGCTCCCGGGCGCGTGAACTTGATCGGAGAACACACCGATTACAACG
This sequence comes from uncultured Acidobacteriota bacterium, assembly GCA_963732705.1. GTDB lineage: Bacteria > Acidobacteriota > Terriglobia > Acidiferrales > UBA7541 > Acidiferrum. The sequence goes on from CAVTAN010000007.1 coordinate 80,368, forward strand.
ATGGTTTTGTGCTGCCCGCGGCCATTGGATTTTCGTGTTGGGCCGCTATGGCCCCGCGCGACGATCGCAAACTAATCGTCCACTCCGAAAACTTTTCGGAAACCGTCCAAGCCGATCTCGAAGATCTTATTCCGCTCCCCGACAGTAAATGGGCGAATTATGCACTGGGCGTTGCCTGGGCCCTCGAAGCCAGCGGAAAGCGTTTACGCGGCGCCAATGTACTCATCTCCGGAGATGTTCCGCTCGGTGCCGGTCTCAGCTCTTCCGCCGCCATCGAAGTGTCCGTCGGATACGGGCTGCTGGACATTTCGGGACATCCCATCGATCGAACATCCCTGGCCTTGCTTTGTCAGCGCGCCGAGAACGAATTTGTCGGCGCCCACTGCGGCATCATGGATCAATTCATTTCCTGCCACGGGCTCGCCAACCACGCCATGCTGCTCGATTGCCGCTCGCTCGCAATTCGCATGCTTCCCATTCGACCCGACCTCGCGCTGATTATTTGCAACACCATGGTCAAACATGAATTGGGAGCCAGCGAATATAACTCCCGCCGCGAGGAATGCGAGCTGGCGGTGCGCTTGTTAAGTAAATCCCTGCCCGGAATTCGCGCGCTCCGTGACGTCACTGCGCAACAATTGGAGCAGCACCGCGAATCGCTGCCCCCCGTTACCTACAGACGCGCTCGCCACGTAATCACCGAAAACGAACGCGTGCTGCGTGCCAGCGACGCACTGCAAACCGGCGATATCGCCAAACTAAAGCAACTGACCGCCGATTCGCATCGCAGCCTTCGCGAGGATTATGAGGTGAGTTGTCCGGAACTGGACATCATGGTGGAAATCGCCGCTCGCCAACGCGGCCTGTTGGGCGCGCGAATGACCGGCGGGGGATTCGGCGGCTGCACCATCAATCTGGTGGAATCCGCTTACGCACAGGAATTTCAACACAAAGTTGCTGCAGCCTATACCGGCGCCACCGGGTTGCATCCGGACATTTACGTTTGTAAAGCGTCGCAAGGCGCCGAAGCTGTAATGCTCAGCGCCGACGTCGCCGCGAAGACCGCCGCAAAGACCGCCGCAAAGACCGCCGCGAAAGTCGCCGCCAATCCAGCCGCCAAAGCTGCGCGAGAGAATCGTGAGTAACGGAAGTCCCGCGCGTCTCGACTTGCAGTCCACCCCTCACCGAAGATTCAATCCTCTTCTCCGCGAGTGGGTGCTCGTTTCTCCCCATCGCACCCAGCGCCCGTGGTTAGGCCAAGTGGAAAAAGTCGCCGCCTCCAGCCAGTTGCCATACGATCCCAATTGTTATCTGTGTCCCGGAAACAACCGCGCCGGCGGCGTTCGCAATCCCCAATATACGAACACCTTCGTTTTCGAAAACGATTATCCCGCGCTTTTGCCGAATGCCCATCCCGACGTCGTCAACGATGCGAACCTGATTGTGGCCGAAGGTGAAGCGGGAAATTGTCGCGTGGGCTGCTTTTCCCCCCGCCACGATCTGACTATTTCAAAAATGTCCCCTGCCGAACTTCGCGGCGTCGTCGATATGTGGACCCGGCAATTCCAAGCCCTGGAACAATTGGACTGGGTTCGTCACATCCAGATATTTGAAAATCGCGGTGCGCTGATGGGCGCCAGCAATCCTCATCCGCATTGTCAGATCTGGGCGAACGCCACGCTTCCCAATATTCCGGAGCGAGAGCTCCATTCATTTCAGGACTATGCCGCCGCCAGCCACTCCTGCCTGCTCTGTGATTATTTGCAACTGGAATTGAAGCGCAACGAACGCATCGTCTGCCAGAATGACGCCTTCGTGGCCCTCGTTCCCTTTTGGGCGGTCTGGCCTTTCGAAACGCTGCTGCTGAGCAAGCGGCATTTCGCCGCCATCACCGATCTTCAACACCCCGAACCCGACTTGCTCGGCGATATTCTTCGCCAGCTGACAACCCGCTACGACCATCTCTTCGAAACTGCTTTCCCTTACTCCATGGGTTTTCATCAACGACCCACCGACCGCCAGGCTCATCCCGAATGGCATTTCCACGCACACTTTTTCCCGCCGCTCCTGCGCTCCGCGACCGTTCAAAAATTTATGGTGGGTTATGAACTGCTCGGCTCGCCGCAGCGCGACATCACTCCAGAAAGCGCCGCTCAGCGTTTAGCGTCCTTGCCAGACACCGCTTCTTAACCTTTGCGTGTGCGTGCTTCCGCGCGTCAGCGGATCCACACCGTCTTGATGTTCGTGAATTCTCGAATCCCATTCACGCTTAATTCCCGCCCATGTCCCGAGCGTTTCACTCCCCCGAACGGCACGCGCGGGTCGGAAGCCACCATCGAGTTGATGAACACCATGCCAGCCTGCAATTCCGCTATGAATTGTTCCCGCTCTCGATCGTCGTTGGTCCACGCGCTGGCGCCCAGCCCGTAACGATGATCGTTCGCCACCCGTATCGCCTCTTCGGCATTTTTTACCCGAAACATCGACGCCACCGGCCCAAATAGTTCTTCGCAGCCGGCCGGCGAATTTCGCGGAACGTCGGTAAGCACCGTCGGCGGATAGTAATTTCCTGGCCCGCCATTCGGCTTTCCCCCGGTCAGCACCCGCGCCCCGGCGTCAATCGACTTTTGCACATCCGCCTGCAACGACTCGACTGCGCCTGCAGTAGCCAAAGGCCCAACGTCCGTTTTTTCGTCCATCGGATCGCCCACCTTCAGCGCCTGCATTTTCCCCACAAAAGCTTTCTCAAACTTTTCCGCGATTTCTTCCGCAATAATAAAACGCTTCGCCGCAATGCAGGATTGCCCGTTATTTCCCACTCGCGCTTTCACCGCCGTAGCTACCGCGTCATCCAGATTCGCGCTGGGCATCACAATGAAAGGGTCGCTCCCTCCCAATTCCAGCACCACTTTCTTGATCCGCTTTGCCGCCGACATTCCCACCTGCACCCCGGCTTCTTCGCTCCCCGTCAATGTCGCCGCTTGAATCCGTGGGTCATTCAGAATTCCGTCCACATCCTTGACCCCGATCAGCAGAGTTTGAAAAGCGCCCTTCGGGAATCCCGCGCGATGCATGATCTCTTCGATTTTCAGCGCGCATTGCGGCACGTTCGAAGCGTGCTTGAGCACTCCAACATTTCCGGCCATCAATCCCGGGGCGATGAATCGAAACACCTGCCAGAACGGGTAATTCCACGGCATGACCACCAGAATCGGGCCGAGCGGTTGGTAATGCACATAACTTTTGCTCGCCGTGGTCTCAATCACTTCATCGGCCATGAAGCGCTCGGCATTTTCCGCGTAGTAGCGGCATCCCCACGCCGATTTCACCGCCTCATCCACCGCCGACCGCAGCGTTTTCCCCATCTCCAGGGTCATCAATTTCGCTAATTCATGCTTTTCGTTTTCCAGAATGTCCGCGGCTTTGTTCATCAGCCGTGCTCGCTCGGCAAAGGTCGTCTTCCGAAAAGTTTCAAACGTATCCGCGGCCAGTTGCAGCTTGGATTCGATTTGTGCGGCCGTCAGCGGCTCGAACGTCTTCAAAACTTCTCCTGTTGCGGGATTGATCGACGCGATCGCCATTTCCTGGCCTCCAAGTGGGCATAGCGGGCGTCATTGCGCGCCATGCGTAGCGTCAAATTATATGTGTTCTGCCCAAAAAATGTTGCTAGCTGACATTCTGTTAAGTTTTGCTGGCCAACTCAGCCAGATTGCGCCCCTGGGTTCAGTCTTCCTACCCGGTATGCGCGCTCCAAAATACTTGTTTCATGGGATTTGTCGCCGATACCAACCCGCCACAATCATAGATGTCTGTTCATATCGTTCCGGGGTGCCCTATTCAAACACTGAACGTTGACATCGCTCCCGCGGGCCGCTCGCTCGCGGCGCTCCCCAAAAATGCCCGGAATTCCCGCCGCAAGTTTCTGCGCTATTTTCCTCAAGCTTTTGCCGATCAGAAATATCTCGATTGGGAGCGCGGCTATAAATGGGCGGCCCACGAGCGCTGGCAAGAATTGCTGGGCCCTGAAGAGCACCGCGCCTTGATCCGCCGCGGCGAATTCAAGGAGATTGCCAATCGCGCGGTAAGAATCGAATCGCGCACCAACTTGCTTTTTTCTTTCGAGAAAATGGCTCTTCGCGATGCTGTCAAAGAGGAAGAAGGCGCGCGCCTGTTTGCCAAAGGCCTTCACGAGTTTCTCTACGCCGACCACGACTTGGAATCCAGGTTCAGGCGCTGGTGTGAGGTCGTGGGAAAACTTCCCCGCAAGCAAACCCGCGTGCTCACTTGGCCGGTGGTCACCGTATTTGGCTTCATCGCCCAACCGAAAGTGCACATCTTCTTGAAGCCAAAAGTGACACGCATCGCCGCTGAGGAATACGGAATTCCATTCCAGTACCAATCCCGCCCTAACTGGAAAACTTACGCCAATATTCTCGATTTTGCCGCGCGAGTGCGCGGTGATCTTCGTGATCTCCGCCCGCGCGACATGATCGATCTTCAATCATTTATGTGGGTCTTGGGTTCCGATGAATATCCCGCATGACCCGTTGCCGCCCTTCAGATTGTCGGTCGCCGGGCCCGTGTATCCGTTGGCCACACTCACGCCAGGGAACTGGCATCGCTGGGCTCAAGAGGTTTATTCTGTCTTTGCCCTCCGCCTCCCCCAGTTTGTGTGCTTCTACGTCTACAGGTAGCGTCAGGAATTCATCATGCGATTTATAGATAAGTTTATTCGTCGGCTGCAGAGCTCCAACCAAAACGATAATTCTGCACTGCTCTACAATTCTCCGGCTCCGCTACGCCAAAACACTCCTCCGGACGAATTCGATGTGGATGTTGCTGAGGGCTTCATCGCCCACCAGGACGTGCCGGAACTTTGCGCAGTCGCCACTCCGGAACACTCTGTCAAAACCAATGTGAAGTTCCTCGCGAAAAAGGCAGGCAGCAAGTCCTGATCGCGGAGGCCGGTTTTCTTCAGAGAGCTCGGCCTGCCGAACAACAACGACCTGCAGCCGGGCGCCCACGTACCGGGCCTGTGTAATTTTATTAAGCCCAAAAGAGAAAAGGCACCCCGGTCTTCGGAGTGCCTTTCTCATTTTAATTCTCCATCCCGCCTGCTGACTTAGTGCTTGGCGGTCCCTTGGGTACGAGCGTTGTGCTTCTTGCCGTAAATATTCTTCGAAGCTTGATTCTGCTCGTGGTTCACTTGCGCTTTCTCTCCCGCGGTGAGCTTTCCGCCATTCGCTGCGCGGTCGGCGCGAACCTGCTGGTTAATTCCGCGTTGCTGATTCTCAAGCTTGGCGGTTTCCCCTGCGGTTAGCTGTCCGCTTTTTGCTCCTTGCGCGATGCGATCCTGCTGATTCTCACGACGCTGGCCCACCTCGCTGTTCCCGTAATGCGCGGTGTTGGCGTTGTGCTTGTCATTATAAATTTGCTTTGAAACTTGATTCTGCTGGTGATTGATCTGCTGCTTTTCCGCGGTCGTCAATTTTCCGCCGTTGGCTGCGCGATCTGCTCTGGTTTCTCCATTGATCGCCGCTTCCTTGTTTTCCAGGTTGGCAGTCTCGCCGGCGTTCAGCTGACCGCTCTTCACACCTTGCGCGATCCGATCCTGCTGATTTTCCTTGCGCTGGGCCACTTCGGGTGTTTGCGTGGTCGCTGGCTGATCTTGACCAAACGCCACGGTTCCGGCCAGCAGCATCGCCGCCGGCAAAACGCTCCACTTCGTCCACTGAATGCTCATCATTTTTCTCCTCTGAGAATTTCTATAATTGCGTTCCACTCCGCGGGGTTACTTCCTCAAACCCCACCTTCGCGCAGAAGTTTCGCCGCCGCAATTGCCCTCTGGTACAGGTTTTCTTATACAGACGACATGACATTCACGTTTTTTTAGATTCTTGCTTCGGATATGGCGAACAATAGGAGAAACCTTTGCAGGAACCGGGCCTCAAAGACGCGAAGTCCCGGACGTACGACTTATTTGCTGTGCTCGTTACGGATAGCTTCGAAGGTGTGCAAAATCAGATACGCCACTTCCGCTTGAATGTGCTGATCGAGCTTGTTCCCCTGCACATAGTGCAGACTTTCGTTGACTTGCGTCTGTTCCAGCAGTCCCAAAGTTTCCCCGCAATACCAGGGACGAAAGGCCCGTGAACTCCAGATAAAACCCGCTTCGGCGCTTTTTGCCCGCGCGTTCGCGCCATTTACATACAACACCAGATCATACGGAGATTTATCTACCAGCTTCACGTCCGTAACCGCCGTTAAATATTTGGTGTACGTTGCAATAAGCGCCGCCGGCGTGTCCTTTTCCGTCCATAAACGTATGCGAATCTTGTCGCTCGCAGGCCCCAGATTACTGCACGTGGAATGTTCTACGTTCGGCGAATTGGGCGGCGCACTAACTGGATTCCCTGGACTCGACGCTGCGGCTCCCGACGGAAGCGACCCGCTCCCGATTCCAGCGGCTCGGTTATCGAAACTGTCTCCGCCCGCTGCGCTGGCACTGTTGCTCGGCGTCTCTGGATGGGCATTCTTGTTCTCGACATTTGGCGCCAGTCCCGCCTTTGAAATGTTGATGGCCTCTGCATTACGCGCTGACGAGCGATAGGCGACGCCTCCAAGCGTCAGCGCCGCCAGCAAGCAAACCGCGGTCATCGCCAAAATCCATTTGCGCTTGCCGCCCGTCGGCGGCAAATCCAGCTCCTGCGAAAAAAGGCTTGGCACTCCGGACCTCGGGCTCCTTGTCGGCGGCTGAAGGTCCGGCTTGAAGGAATCCAGCAAAGTCTGCACCAGCGGGTCGATTTCGCCTTCCCGTCGAGCTCTCCCCGATCCCGCCGCGCTCCAGCCATCGCCCGCGGAGTTCGCTATCGAAGTTTTACCCGCTACTGACGCAGCGTTATTCACTCCCGCGCCAGCTATGCTGCCCACCGCGAGTGCCTTAATTGCACCCTGCCGGGCGCGATTGTTTCCTGCCAGGGCTTCCGCACCCCCCGAGTTTTCGCGATCAACTTGTGCCGGAACAATTTCCACGCGCGCCGGCTCTTTGCGCAGCGGCTCCTCGCGCTTCAGCTCTTCGCGCCACGGGCCTTCGCGATCGGCATCATGCAAAATCGCCGGTTGCACCGGCTGCATCGCAGCCGACTTTATCGTCAGCCATTCCTTGATAAGCGCTCGGGAACTCTCGGGTACGTCAACAAAATGCACTCCGACTTTATTCCGCGCTTCATCCCGCCACTTGATCCGCGCCTTGGCCTCGAAGTGCTGGCCAATTTCAGACATCTCAAAATCCACGATGACGTACTCGCCCTCCAACTGCGAGCCCACGATATCCAGTGCCGCCCCATCTTCGCTCACATCGTTGAGAATTCCATCGCTGTTGGCGCGGTCCAAAACCACGTACAACCGCGGTGCGATAGCCCAGCGTTCCTGTGTGCGGCGATCCCCCATCTTCGTGGCTGGAAGCTCTCCTCCGTTTGAAGACGACAAGCTCATTAGCGTGATGTTACTTTACTGTTAAAGTGCAGCGCAACGTACTCCCGCGGCGTCCCGGGTTTAGTCGTGCGTATTCAATAGCTTCGAATGAACGAATGCCGGACAACCCAGGCTGGCCCATCCGGGCTTTTCTTGTGTCGCTGCGCCCGGTCACCGCGAGCGTCGTCAGGTCCACCACGTTATTGTCGGAACTCCCCGCAACGTAAACCACCGCTCGCTCCGGGCATCGCTGGCAATCTCTGCAGCGCATGCCGCACCGCCGAGACCAAAGAAATTTTAAAGCCGCCTCCGTCATTTTGCCATCCATAAAGCAACCGGAATTCGCCTTGAACCTCGCGCGGAGTTTTTTACCCTCAGGATTATCGAGTCTGTAAAAGGCGAGGCCTGCAATAGCGGAAGAACGCAACGCGCTACCGGAAAAGTATCTTGTTTAACCCTCGTCCGGTAACGCGCCTCGTTTATAAATTGAGTTACAGATTGCCACTACTTTAACTGCAACGATCCTTGCTGCGACCACCTTACTTGTAGAACCGAAATGCATCCTATTTCGCGCTTACTTGAAATTCCGTCCGAATGAACTCCTTGATGCCTTCCGCTCCGGTCAACCGTAAGCAAACCAGACTGCCTTCTCGCTCCAGGTCGATATGAAAGTCAAAAAACGGGCAGCACTTGCCCTCCGCCACCACCCAGTCCGCAAGCTCCGCAATGGACATCGCTTGCGGTTTGAATTGGAACTCGTAGCCGCGTTCCGACTCCACAATCTCCGCCCGCGTCGCGATAATTTTGTCCGTCAGTTGTTTGTGATGCGCCCGTTCGCTGGGATTTAGAGCCTTGATGTTGCAATAGAATTTGCTGCCCGTCGCCATCGCTCGTTGCTCCTGATGCGCGCCGGATGCCCCGGCTCTCGTCTGCATAGCCGCTCCGGCAAGTAAAACCGCAGTCATCAATGCCATTCGCTTCAGACCGGCCGCCTCGAATAGTACGTTTCTGTTCTTCATGCCTATCCTCCTTATCGATTCGCTTTTGCAACCTACCGGCCCATCCTAAATCTTCAAGTCAACTTTAAGTCAAGCACCAATCATGCCTAAAACTCCCTCGAGCTTTGTTCCACGAACCCGGTTCCGCCTGAAGAACACATCCAAAAAAAGTCTTACTGCGGCGGTGCCACCGGCTGCGCGAAGGTGATGAAGTGTCCCCCCGGGTCCTGAACCGCGAACTCCTTCATGCCGTAGAACGCGACGCGCACTGGCATGACAACCTTTACATCCCGCATCGCTGCCAGCACCGCGTCGAGGTCGTCCACCTCCACATAAAGATAAGTTGCCCCCCGTCCAGCATCGCTCGCCGGAGCATCTCGTTCGACGCTGGCGATAGTCTGGTACATCACCTGCGTATCTCCTTTTTCAAACGTCACAAAACCCAACTTATCGCCGTCGGGAACTTCGATGGTTCTCGTAAACCCCAACCGTTCGCCCCAGAACGCCAAAATCGGCTCAATTTCCTTAACCACCAGCACCGCGGTGATCCGCTTGAAGTTCATCAACCAGCTCCTTTGCCTTGACGTCTTATACTAGTCTTAATTAGACTAGTAATAGTCTAAAAAGTTTAAACGCCGTAGTCAAGACCACCTTGTCACTGGAAGCCGCCTGAAAATGATCAAACCTGGGCAACTAACCCTCACCACCCCTGACCTGGTGATTTTGAGTTTATTGGCCGAACGTGCCATGCATGGCTATGAGGCCAACGCCGAACTGGAACGCCGCTGTATCCGCGACTGGGCAGCAGTCTCCCGCCCGCAAGTTTATTATTCCCTGGAAAAATTGGCCGCCGCCGGCCTGGTCCGCTCCGCTGAAAGTGCCGCAGCCGAAGGCCCGGAACGCCGGGTTTTTCGCACCACAGCAAAGGGTCGGCAAGCTTTAGCCGATGCCCTCGAACGAAATACTTGGGCCACCCAGCGCGACCGCCCTCCATTTTTGACCTGGGTAGCGCTGTCATGGCAAGCGCGCCCCGGCGTCTTCAAGAACCAAATACTCCGCCGCGAGAAATTCCTGCAAGCCCAGCTGGCCCGAGAACAGTCGACGCTCGCAGACATCCTGAACGAAACCGGTCACCCCAATCACGAAGCCGTGTGGACCGTCACCCTAATGATCCAGCTATTCAAAACCGAGCAGCGCTGGCTGAAAAAACTGGCCAAGCAGTTGTCATCACGCGAACCGGCGAAAAACCCACCAGGAAAATCTCAAAAGCAGTAGCCAAGCTCAATTCACACCCATTCCCAAGCTCCTCGGATGACCGAATCTCCGATCATTCAGAACTTATTTCGCCCGTGGTATGTTCATCTCCTGCAATGAGCAACCTTGGAATGTTCGGCCTTGTGGCGATTGCTATCGGGGTAGCTACACTCGTTGTTCTGGTCGCTGCGATTCCGCTCATCGTATTGCGAAATACACAGTGCAGCGGTACTTCGGCGCTTCCATGGGTCGGTACGCAAAAAGTTTCGCCAAAGGCGAGTTCTCGCTCAACGTGAAGTCCTATACGCCGGCCATTTCGTGCGGCGAAGTCATGACCAGACCGAATGCAGCTCAGCTGCGAACCGAAAACACCACAATGGACTTGGACGGCATACGCAAGGCGATCTTTCCTCCACTTGTGGAGAAGTTTTGAAACTTTGCGGGCGAGACTTTTGGCGCTTGGCCGAATTCGTTGAACGCGTCTAGGGCAGGACCGGTAAGAACCTGGCCCTCCGGCGTACCGCTCAAATCGGTGACCACTTCAACCTCGCGGTTGGGGTCTATGTTGACGAGTGATAGATATATGCGCCCGTCTCGCGCCTTAGCTGCGGAAGCATCCAGGACCGGCAAAGACTCATGAATAGATTGGTTCCCACCAATCTTCACGGGATACGGTTTGGCGCCCTTGAACGGTTTGTACATCGCGAAGAGGTGATACGAGGGCGTTAGCACCATTTGTGGCCCTTTGGTTTGAATCAGCGCGTTGCCGATGTTAATCATGAAGGTGGTGCTGGCAATGCGCACACGGTCGGTGTGGCGATGAAACATGTTGAGGATGAGGGCAGCGATCTCTGCTTTTAATAAGGTAATTTGCGGCCCATTCATGCTCGCGTCCCACTCGTCGAAGGCCAGCGCGATTTTCTTCTGCGGGTCGTATTTGTCCATGATCGAAGAAACCGTCACGATCGCGTCGTTGACCGTGAGCACGTTTTTTAACAACCCGGTCCATTCGCTTTCGTCAAACCCCACAGCCGGCAGCAGTTCGTCTTCACCTTTGGCCTTTGAGCTCTTCTGCCACATGTAAAAGTGCAGGCTAAGCGCCTGAAAGGGCGTCTGGCCAAAAATATTGACGGACTCCTTCATCATGGCTTCCGTGAATTCCTTGTACCCGGGAAAGTTCCAGGAAGGTCCGGAAGCAATTTTGAACAGCTTCTGGGGCGAGTACCGAACCACCTCGGAATCCAGATAGAAGCCGTAGCGTCGTGTTTCATCGGCGGCCGTTTCGGGGCGCATATTTCCGCCGCAGCCCCAGATCTCGTTGCCCAGACCGACATAATTCAGATTCCATGGCTCAGTTCGCCCGTTCTTTTGCCGCTCGAGCGCAAAAGTCGAATTGTCCTTGTCATTGATGTACTGCAACCATTGAAATTGATCTAATGCCGTACTCGATCCCATGTTGATCGAGATATACGGCTTGGCGCCGATCAACTCGGCGAAATCCAGATACTCGTGAGTTCCGAATTGGTTATTTTCCAGTTCATCGTAAAAGGCAACGTGGCGTTTCGGCCTTTTATCGCGAGGGCCTATGCCATCGCGCCAGTTGTACTGGTCCGCGAAGCACCCGCCCGGCCATCGCAGCAACGGCACTTCTAACGGCTTTAGCGCGTCCACGACATCTTTGCGGATTCCCCTGATATTGGGAATTGAACTTCCCTCGCCAACCCATATCCCGTCATAAATCACGTTGCCGGCGTGTTCAATGAATTGGCCATAGATTTCAGGGGCGATTTCCCCGCCCGGCGAAGACTGATCCACCGATACCGTCATGCGGGCGGCGCCGTTTTCGCTCGTCCAAGCGGGTGAGGAAAATAAAGTAGCGGGATCCAAACCGGCCGACGCCAGGGCTGCACCGGTGGAAATCAGGAAATTGCGCCGTGCAAGACGAGATGGTTTGCGAGTCATAGCCTCACTTAGGAGCGATAAGAATTGCTACGCGACTGCTGGAACATCCGAGTTGCCGTTACTTCAGACCGGCCCACCAAAGGCGCATGCCAAGTTCATCGTCCATGCGCTCAGGAAAGCCTTTGGGCAGCGGCTGAAGTTCAAACGGATTGATGTACAGGTTGTGCGCTAACACTTTGCCTTCCGGAGAAATCAGCTCGAGCTTCACGTCATACTTCTCGCCCTGTTTCATCGCGAAGGTAAAATCACGAATCTTTACTTTGCTGTCTGGTCCCACGCCAATCGCTTGAGAATTTTCCACCACCACATCGCCTGAAGCGGAACTCGCGCGCCAATGGGCAGTGCAATTCCCCAAATCCGCGAGTGAATCGTTGACCGCATAGAGCGCATGCGGTTCCGTCGTGTGTTCCATGAATATTCCAACCGGCTGGTTGCTCTCCATCATGGCGCGCAGGCCTCCACCGAGTCCTTCGGCCTTTGGCAAACCCCAGTAGTCGTAAATCCCGTAGAAACTCTGGGGCGAGAAATCGATCCACATGAACTGGAAATAGCCGGCGTTTGGCGAATACTTTCGGATCCGGTACATCTCCATGTAGTACTTCAGTAATTTGTACTGGTAGTCGTGCAACTCGGCAACGCGGGGCAACACGTCCCTCAACCGCGCTGCCGCTTCCGGAATGTTGTGCAGCGTCGCCACCGACGGCGGCGCATCCACACCAAATTCAGTCACTAAGTTGGGAGGGCTGTTGAACATATCTCCCGGTTTGGAGTAGATGTCGAAGTAAGTCGTGCCTTCGCCACTGAGAGAACCGCGGTAATCGTGGCTGTCTCCACTAGCGAGGTCGTCAGAGATACCGGAGTTCTCGATGACCGGGCGGCTGGGATCGATGCGCTTGGCCTCGGCCGTAAGCTTAGTCCCCATGTCTTTGGCTTGCTCCAGTTTCAAGTCTGGAGTCAGCACTCCCAACGGTGGTCGCCCCCAGAAAACCTCATTCATTGCGATCCAGGCGATCACACTGGGATGATTTCGCAACAGCTTGATCAGCGTGCCGAAGTGTTCTACCGCTCGTTTCTCGAACTCCGCGTTTAACGGGAAGGTCCAATTAATGTCGTCGTCCTGAATCACCACAATTCCCGCGCGATCACAAAGTTCATAGAACTCCGGATTCTCGGTATGCACGTGTACGCGGAAAGCATTGATTCCCGCGCGTAGCGCATTGTCGATATCGCGCTGATAACGGGCGCGGTTCATGTTCGAGAGATAGAGGTCGGGCCAGTAGGTTGCACCTCGCAAGTACACCGGACTGGCGTTGATGTAGAAGCGAACTTCTTTGCTACTGCGGCGCAATTCGATCGTTCGCACACCAAACTCAACCGAGGTGTGCAGACTGCCAACCTCGATTCTGGCTTCGTACAGCGGCGGCGCACCTCCGTGATCCCAGGTGGTCCACAATTTCACAGCGGGAATTTCGACCGACTGCTCGACGGTTGCCGATCCTGGCGGAAGGTGAACGGGATGTGTGCTGGTGGCGACGTCCTTTTCTGTATCTTTCAAGCGAATGTGTACGGTGTAGGTCGCATCGGTCGCAGGACCATCATTTAGAATGGTCCACGCCACTTTGACTGTGGCCGCGCCGCCATTGTGCACAGCGGTGGTCACCTCCGGCTGTCCAGATTCATGCAGCACTTTGTGAACCAGCAGCTCCACCGGTCGCCAGATCCCCACCGGGTTAACGTCTCGCTGCACAAAGGTATCGGCGTGTTCGTAAGAACCTTTGAGCAGATTGCGAAAGACCGAGAAAACCGGTTCAGCGGGATTGGAATACTGGTGATCCCACGGTGAGGACACTTTCACCACCAACACATTCGGCTTGTTCTTCCTCAACAGCTTGCCAACTTCAAACTCGAACGGATCGGCGTAACCTTCGTGTTCACCCAACAACGTTCCGTTTAGCCATACTTTCGCGAAATAATCCACGCCCTCGAAGCGCAGCGTCGCGCCGTCAACGGATACCGGCGAGGGGAATTCTGTGTGATACCACCAGGGCGAATCGTTGAAATAGCGCAACTCCCGCCCGAAATACGGCTGCGGCGCAAGGAGCAACTGCAAATGGGCCATCCGATCGATGGGTTGCCAGTCCGCCTGAAATTCCGGCGCATACCATTTGGTCGTTTCGCCCAGGTCCCGGACGTCCTGCGTAATTCGCCATCCGGCAAGTTCGATGGGATGGTTTGTCTCGTTCAATTCCCGCTGCTGCGCGAAGCTTGGCGAGACGCTCATCAGCGAACAAATACAAAATAGCCAGGCAAACCGCTTCATCGAGTTGAAGCCCCCTTCGAATTGTTGTGAGCGACACGCTCTCACGGACCTACGCGAGCGCCCCTCCGCATAGCCATACAGCATTCCACTGGATGAAACGTTCTGTACCAGCACACCGGCAGAGGTTTAATTGGGAGGAGCTACCAGGAAACTAAGGATGATTCGGCGGCAAGGACCGCAAATAAGCGAGCAGCAGCGGACGGCTGCTCGGTTTCTTGCTGCCGCCGGCGGGTTCGACGGTTACGAATACGGAGTTGATTTGCTCAAGCACCTCGGGATTATCCGCCTTCAAAATCCACCGGCGGTTCGCAGTGTTATCCAGATAGAAGATCCCCAGGCTTACCGGGTTCGCGCGCGTGGTGTCGGAGCGTCCCCACGCCTGAAATGATTTTGCATCTCGCACTTGCGGCTTTTGATCGAGATCGAAAGCATAAAAGATCAGCGACTTTCCCTTGGTATAGAAAATGCGCCCGTAGGCCTTGCTCTTTCCTTCCTGGCTTACATCGAAGACGTCCGCAATATAAAGCTGGCGGGCCCCCATCAACTCGCGGATATCTCGATCCGAGGCCAAAAACTGCTCGGTCTGGTCATGGTCCTTTTCGGCCTGGCGCAGACGTATTTTAAGAGATTCGACTTCCGTTTCCAGAGCGGCGTTACGGATGGCATCGCGGTCATATTCCTGTTTGACATGGTCCAAATCGAGCGTCACGGCTTGCACTTGCGTTCGCGTTTGCTCCAATTGCTGTTCCAGCCTGGTTTTTTCCGCAGCCAGGGCGGTAACGCTGTCCTGCTCCGTGGCTTTCTCACCATTAAGTCGATCGATGTCCTTTTCTAAGGTTGCTTCTCGCGTTTGCAGCGCAACGAGTTTTTTCTGATCCGCCTCGATCGTAACTGGCGACGGCGGCAGGGGATGGCGCACCACCTCATCGACTGCAGCTGGTACCGAATTCCGCTCCTTGCCGAGGGAGGCCTCTAGGTTCGAGGGAGAGGTATTGAGGGGGCTTGAAAGTCGAACCGTTCGCGCCGCCCACTCTCCGCTCTGGCGCACCTCAGTTGCGGAACGCTGTCGCCCGAAAAAATACGACATGGACACAATTAAAAGAACCGCCGCGGCCATCCCGGCAGCACGAAGCGTCCCGTGAAATGCAGGATTCCCTCTGCCCAGCGCTGTCCCCGCCGGTGCGCGGTCGCTAGAAATTTGTCTTTGACCTACCTTCGCGAGCAGCGCTTTTTTGGTATTGCCCCTTGACCACTCAGGATTCTCAACAGCCAGGCTTTCCGAATCAAAAAGGATGACTCCAATTCCAGCCATATCCTCCGAGATCAACGCCCGGTACTCCGCCAATAGCCTGCCGCACTGGGTGCAGACGGCTAAATGGAAGTGCAGCTCTTGACGCTCGTCCCGCGTCAACGTCCCTGTCGCGGAAATGGCGCACATTTCGCGATAACGCGCGTTGCAAACCGCAAATTCGTTTCGATCGTCGCTCAACATGACTCTCACTCGCCCTTTGGACGAGCTTCCTTTCCTTGCTCGGCCTTAGCCACTTTCCTCAATCGCTCGATGCCCCGATAGTAGTGGTGACGGATGTTCTTCACGCTTTCGCCGGTCTCTTCGCTGATTTCCCGCAGACTGGCGCCTTCAAAAATGTGCATTCGTACTGCATGGCGTTGCGGTCCGGTCAAAGTGTCGAAGGCCGCCAACAGCCGATCCACGGTAACTTGTGCCGCGACTTCGTCTAACAACTTATCCGGCGCAACGTTTTGCCCCCCGTCAGTTTCGTCGGGCAAAATCCCTTCATCGTAGAAATGGCGGCGCGTCAAGTACACCCGCCGGTTGAGCGCCCTCCGGTAAATGAACTGAACCAACCAGGTGCGTGCCGAACCTTTGTTGGAATCGAAGCTTTGCGTGGTGCCGAAGAGCCGGACAAAAATGTCCTGCGCCAGGTCTTCTGCTTCGGCGCGATCGCGAAGGATACGGTAAGAAATCGCGAAGGCCAAATCGGCATAGCGATCGAAAAGCTCAGCGAGAGCTGCGCTATCGGAGACCTGCGTTCGCGCCAGTAACTCTTCGTCAGAGTACTTCGGCTGAAGGACCTTCGCCGGCAGTTGAAAGTCCAGCACTTTGGCGCGCTGCAAAACAGTTCGCCCTGCGATTAATCGTCTGGCCTCGGAACTCATTCGGATAAAACTTCTCCCACCCGCGCAGTTTCTGTAAGAAGGTTAGAGAAGTTTTCCGAATGCGCAAGAGCAATATTTTTGATGCGCGATGGTACACAAACCCGGATGCCGTGGAAACACACCGGCTAGTGCGAAGCGCGGTTAATGACCTAGATGTTTGTCAAAGAACGTAACGATGACATCGTAGACATCGTGAGATTCGGGAATCTCCGGCAAGGAAAAGAAGCAGTGCCCGACGCCCTCCCACACGTGCAGCTCGGCATCCACACCCAACTTCACGAGTCGCGAATGCGTGTATACCACTGCACTTTCCCCGACGTCCCGGGTCGTGGCAATCAACAGCGAAGGCGGAAACTTGGCCATGATTTGCGAAGAATAAATCGGAAAGGCCTCCGGATCTTTGGGTGCAGTCCCTTTGAAGTACGGGTGTTTATCCGGAGGTTCGAGTTCGAAAGCGTCCAGCACCGAAGCCAGGTGGCCAGAATCGCCTTCCTGGTAATAACTCGCCGCGCCTCCAAACATCCCAACTCCCGCAGGCAACGGCAACCCTTTCTTCTGGAACCAGGCGATCGATTCGGCCGCCAACAAGCTGCCCGCGGAGCAGCCAAATATCCCGATGTTTTGCGGCTTGTAAGTCTTCAGCAGTTCTCGATAGACCGCTTCCACGTCTTCACTGGCGGCCGGAAAGGCGTACTCCGGAGCCATACGGTAGTCGACGCTGATAACCTGGATTTTGCCGACGTCAGCTATGGGAATGGATTCGAGATGGCTGATGGTGCGCGAGCCCCCCTTGAAATGTCCACCGTGCACGTTGATGAGCACCCGGTCTTTATTCTTCGGCGCGATACCGCCTTTGGGTGTGAAAACTTCCGTAAGCACTCCGCCGATGGGGCGAGTCGTCACCGCGACATTGAATTGCGCCGTAAACTCTTTGTAGAAAGCGCTTTTGTAAAACTCTGTCGCTTCACACGCCCGAGCCGTCGTCATCGTGGCCCGATCGGTGTTGTCGTTAGTTTGCGGACAGACTTGCGAGTCCGGCTCCATGGTGTCGCGCACGTGCTTCAACGCTGCCCGCGTTTCTGGGCTTAGCAGCGACGACTCCGGAAGCACAAACGCTGGCAAGTGCATGGTGCCGTCTGGATCAATTTTGCGTTTTTCTTGAGCCAGGCTCGCGGCCGGAAGCGCGAAAACCAATAACCCCAGAGCAGCGCACGTCAACGGTTTAGCGATCTTTTGTGAACTTTGCGTGTCCATTAAAAAATCACCTTCAGAGCGATTTGCGTCGAACGGGGACCGCCCGAGGCATACAAAGAACTCTGCACCCCCCACCCTGGATTCCCACCCAACTGGTTCTGCATCGCGGTGGATTGCCCAAAGAAAAAATTACCGCTCTGAAATGTGTTGTTGGGAAGACCAAAATTGGGGTGATTAAGGACATTGAACAACTCAGCGCTGAATTGCAATCGCAACGACTCGTGAATCGGGAATTCGCGATGCACGGCGAAGTCCCACTCCGTCAGGCCGAAGCCTCTCAGCTGATTGCGCCCAAGATCACCCTGACGAGTCGGAAGTCCCGTGTTGGGATCTACCGGCGGGTCGGTGAAGGCCGCTGGGTTGATCGCTTTTCCCCCAGGATATTGCGGTCCGTGCACATAGAGGGGCTCTCCGGACACCACGTCGGGACGAATCTGCACGGAAACATTTTGCTGGCTTAGCGCGGCGAAATTCCCGTCCTTGATATCGATGGGGGCAGCGGTGTGCACTTGAACGATATTTTCCGTTGACCACCCGCCGGTGATGGCCCGGGAGATCGCGTTACGCTTGAAACCCGGCAACTGGTAGGTAATAGCGGCCGAAAAAAGTTGCCGGATATCGAAGTCCGAGCTGCCTCTGTTGGTATTGGAATCGGCAAAGCTTCCATTGGCGTAAGCTCCGTACGATCCGTTGTCGATGGAGTGTGACCAGGTGTACGACACCAGCGCTTGCAACCCGCTACTCAGGGCCCGCCGAAATTGCGTCTGCAGCGCGTTGTAATTTGAAGTGCCGGTATTGGCCACCAGTGTGGCGCTCGCATAATTTGGATTGGGATTGGTAACGCTCTCGGAAGCAAGCAAGCGCCTGTCGGAAGCCCCGATGTAGGAAACCGTGAAGGTCTGCGCTTTCCCCAAGGACTGCTCCAGCGCTACGTCCCACTGCAGCGCGTACGGCGCGTTCAGATGGGGATCGAACCCGAACAACGTTTGTCCGTTCGCAACGCTGGGAGGCACGATGGGCGGAAGCGCTGCTACATCAGGCGCGGAAGGGAAGGGCGCTCCGAAAAACAACGCGAAGCCTCCCTGGGGATACGCGCCGCCGCCGGCATTTTCGATTTCGGTATTGACCAGCCCGTAGAAAACACCAAAACCTCCACGCGCTACCAGGCCCCAATTGGGATTAGTCGAAAGTTGGTAAGCGCCGCCAATCCGCGGCGCGAAATTTCCATAATGCGTTCCGTAGGGTGCTCTTCCTACCGGAGCCAACGCCAACCCCGAAAGATCGGTCAGGCTGAAGCCCGTCAGACTTGGTAGCGGAGGATTTGCCACAGGACTGAAGTCCACATCCCAGCGGAGCCCGTAAGTCAGGTTCAAGCGCGACGTTAGATGCCAGGTGTCCTGCCCGAATAGACTTAAATTATTGAGCGAATAATTCAGTGCCGGGGAGTTGGCCGTTTCGGTTAAAGCCGTGACCCCGTTTTGCAAATCCGTCAAGCTGGCAAAGATGGGGATCAGCACGTATTGCGCGAATCCGAATTTGGGAGCCAGGTGCCGATAGTCCACACCGAACTTGAGTGCGTGCTTTCCATGCTGGGTGGCAACGGTATCGACGATGTTGTATTGATGCTGAAAATTGCTGGGATCCGTGAAGCCCTCATTGAAATTCATGTGCGTACCGAAACTGGGAATGAAAGCGCTCCACGCGTTTTGCAAATTGAAGCCGCTGGGATAGAGACTGTCGATGGGCAGCGGTGTGCCCCCGCCATAGTTATCCACGAAGTAGCGAGCATTCCCTCCGTCGGAACTGAAGTTGAACCGCGCATCGTTGACGATGTTGAATTTTGTCCAGGTCGCGCCTATCGTCACCGTTCTCGCAGTCTGATGCGTGACTTCCACGGTGTTGGCAGTAAGCGCGGTAGCCCCGCGTACCGTGGAGCTCGAGGGTGCCTGGTTGTAGCGCCCGAAGAGGTTCAAATTACTGGCCAGCTGATGATCGATGCGGATGCTATAGGCGTCGGCGGACGCTGGATTTGAGAAAGAGGCGTTGTAAGGCGCCAGTCCCGGCTCGATGTCCGCCACCCCTGGTGCCGGTAATGGATAGGCGTTGAGATACGGCTGCATCGCCGGAATTGCCGCTTGCCGCGCCCCCAGGTCTGGAACAGTGCCGATAAATGTTTCAGGCAGACGCAGGCGAAACCCTTCATAAGAGAAGAAGAAAAAAGTCTTGTTACGGATAATGGGTCCGCCAACCACACCTCCGAAATCGTGCTGCTTTTCGATCGCCTTGGAAACCCCTTGGGCATTCGCGAACCAATCGGTGGCGTCCAAGGCGCCGTTACGAAAGTAGTCGAATGCCGTGCCGTGAAATTGATTGGTGCCGGAACGCGTTTGAATCGAGATTTGTCCTCCCAGCACGCGACCAAACTCTGGCGCATACGTCGACGTCTCGATTCGAAATTCCTGCAGTGCATCCACGGATACCAACGAACTGGTTCCACCCAGCACATTGCTTGAGGGCATCGATCCCGCCGCCCCTGGGCCCAGCGTTGCCCCTACGGTTGAGCCGGCGCTGGCGCTGACTCCGTCAACCATCCAGTAATTGGCATCCCCACGCTGGCCGTTGACTATAAATCCACCATTATTTGTTCCGGTGGAACCGGTAATGTTCTGATTGGTGCTGATGCCC
The DNA here is from genome assembly GCA_963732705.1 of uncultured Acidobacteriota bacterium. Classification (GTDB taxonomy): domain Bacteria; phylum Acidobacteriota; class Terriglobia; order Acidiferrales; family UBA7541; genus Acidiferrum. Next base: position 100,492 of record CAVTAN010000007.1, read on the forward strand.
GGGGTCAGATACAGGAGCGACTGAAAACTCCGGCCATTCAACGGGAGATTTTCTACAAATTGCCGGTCGACGATGGTGCTCACCGAAGCGTCCGTGGTATTGGGCGTGATCGCTTCGGCTGAAATGCTCACCGATTCCGTCGCCGAGCCCAACGCCAGGTGAAAATTGATCTGCACGTTGTCCTGTACGTGCAACACTAACCCGGCGTCGACTACGCTTTTAAAACCGACCTTCTCTACTTCCAGGCGGTATGGGCCAGGCAGCAACCCGGATATGGCATACGCCCCATCGGCATTGGTCTCGACCGCAGTCTTGACTCCTGTGTCCGTATTCGTGGCGGTGACCTTCGCCCCGGAAACGCCCGCCTTACTTGGATCGTCTACCAGTCCGGTAATCGCGCCGGTCGGAGACTGGGCCGTGGAGCTGAAAACTGGAATGAGAATCAATAGCAAACAAAACCCAAAGCGCATCGCACACTTCACAGAGATACCCCGGTTTGTCGAGATTTGGCTCACTGACAAAGCATTCCACCGGCTTACGCCCCGTGTACCAAACGCCCGGACGATTTGTAAAAAATTAAATCAGCGCAACACCTGGTGCTTTAGGTAGCCATAACTGTTTGGGGCTGAGTCTGTTTGCAGCGCCGGTGCAGGTTTCGGATTGATCCAACTATTAAACGAAGCTGCAAGCTTCGTATTCAAGAATGATTCCGGTATGAGCCCGGTATAGGCGAAGTGCAATGGCTGCGCTACCCGTTAATCGCCCTGGACTGGAAGTATCGACAGGGAATGACGAGAACATCGGTACACTAGTGCCGACGAAGGACGGATCTTTGCGTACACCGTAGTCGGCGGAACCTGAGACAAGCGTAACGCCATTGGTCCCGCCTGCCGCAATCAAATCAGTTTCTGAACCGAGGTTGGGCCACTTCGTCGTGTACGTCAAAGAAAGTGCTTACTTGCCGACAAAACTGCAAAGTGTCGCCGGACAACTGAAAGTACAGAGAACCGTGCCGCTCTGCAAAATTGCCTCGTGGCGACTGCAAACTACTACGAATTTACTACGGTGCGGGTTTCCACAGTTCGAATGTGCGAGATAATTCCGGGAAACGGATATAAAATCAGGGCTGACCGTGCACCGGGCCTGTAGCTCAGCGGTTAGAGCAGCGGACTCATAATCCTAAAAATGCCTGCAACGTCGCGCATCCAAGCGCACCGGTACGCAAAATATAGGAAGAGACGGGGTTAACGCACCAGACTGCATGGATGCGCGCCCCGATGCATGAAATCGCAAATTCGACTGACACCAGAACTGACACCAACTCTTCTGGGGCGGAGCTCGGTTCCACCAACGCTCTGATTCACCCTACCTTCGATTTTTGACCACGCGCGCAGTAGCCTGATCGCGATTGTTGAGTCACCGTGTGGCTAGCTCCTTTGGCTGAGTGGGGCGGCAGTAGTATCTTTGGACCACACCCCTTTCCGGGAGGTCGCTGGGGCAGATAGTCACGTTTACGAGGCAATGTGAGCCAGGATACGGTGCGGAGTAGTCTGCTTTTGGTAGCATTCTTTATTAGTTCTAAGCTAAGCACGTCAAGCAGTCATTAAGAGGAGCCGGGTGTCCATGGGGCGAGGCAAGAAGACTGAGAAAAAAATCGAGAACAACGGAGCCAATCTGGGCTTTGAGCAAACGCTTTGGCAGGCTGCCGACAAACTGCGCGGCAACATGGACGCCTCAGACTACAAACATGTTGTACTCGGCCTGATCTTTCTCAAGTACATCTCCGACGCCTTCCAGGAACGTTACTCGGAATTAAAGCAGGAACCGCATGCAAATCCCGAGGACCGCGACGAGTACACGGCGGAAAACGTGTTCTGGGTGCCCAAAGCCGCCCGCTGGGACAAGCTTCAGGCAAGCGCGAAACAAGCCACCGTAGGCAAGCTTCTCGACGACGCAATGCTTTCCATTGAGAAAGAGAATGCTTCGCTCAAAGGAGTATTGCCGAAGGACTACGCGCGCGAGTCGCTAGACAAGCACCGATTGGGAGAATTAATCGATCTTGTTAGCAAAATTGGTCTCGGCGACAAGGAGAGTCGTTCGAAAGACATCTTAGGCCGCGTTTATGAGTATTTCCTGGGACAATTTGCCGCAGCCGAAGGCAAAAAGGGCGGACAGTTCTACACTGCCCAATCTGTAGTGAAACTGCTCGTTGAAATCATTGAGCCCTACAAAGGTCGTGTCTTTGATCCTTGTTGCGGGTCTGGAGGCATGTTTGTCCAGAGCGAAAAGTTCGCCGAGGCCCACGGCGGAAGACGCACCGATTTGAGTATTTATGGCCAGGAATCCAATCAGACGACTTGGCGGCTCTGCGAGATGAATCTCGCCATACGAGGGATCGAGTCAAATATTGCCTGGAACAGCGCGGGGTCATTCCACAATGACGCGCACAAGGACCTCAAGGCGGATTTTATCCTGGCAAACCCGCCGTTCAACGATAGCGATTGGGGCGGTGAACGGTTGCGTGAAGATGCGCGTTGGAAGTACGGCGCTCCGCCAGTGGGAAATGCGAACTTTGCTTGGTGCAGCATTTTCTTCACCACCTCGCGCCTAATGGCATCGCTGGTTTTGTGCTTGCTAATGGTTCGATGTCCTCTGATCAGTCAGGCGAAGGAGGAATCCGAAAAGCAATTGTGCAAGCGGACCTCGTGGACTGCATGATTGCCCTTCCGGCGCAACTCTTCTATACAACTCCTATCCCAGTTTGTCTCTGGTTCCTAACGCGGAACAAAGCAAACGGCAAGTTTCGTGACCGGCGCAAGGAAACTCTCTTCATTGATGCGCGCAAGATGGGTTTCTTGGTGGACCGTACTCATCGTGAACTTCGCTCTGAGGAGATTGCCAGTATTGCTCGCGCGTACCACAGTTGGCGTGGAGAAAATGAAGCAGGAAAGTATGCGGACATTCTGGGCTTCTGCAAGACCGCGACATCAGAGGAAATCGTCGCCCGTGGCTGCGTCCTAACTCCTGGTCGGTATGTGGGAACGCAAGAGAGCGAAGAAGACGACGAACCTTTCGAGAAAAAAATCAGTAGGCTGACAACCGAACTGAAAGAGCAGTTCTTAGAATCGGCTCGGCTTGAAAAACTGATTCAAGAAAGCCTTGGAGTCTTGAGATATGGCAGCTAGCTGGAAAGAATGCCGATGGGGTGACCTTGCGACGCTCGAATACGGCAAAGGACTTCGAGGATATGAGAGTGGTGCCGGTCAATTCCCAGTATACGGGACAAACGGATTGATTGGATGGCATTCGGATTCCCTTTGCAAACATCCTGGCGTAATCATTGGACGCAAGGGTGCCTACCGTGGAATTCACTACTCGTCGGGGCCGTTCTATGCGATTGACACAGCGTTTTACCTGAGACCGAAAGCAGACATTGACTTGAGGTGGGCTTACTACGCCCTTCTCACCCAGGACATCAATGCGATGGATAGTGGATCTGCAATCCCTTCAACGAGCCGTAATGACTTCTATGCGCTTCCCGTAATGCTTCCACCGCTATCCGAGCAGCGAGCCATCGTGCGAGTTCTTGCCTCTTTGGACGACAAGATTGATTTGAATCGTCGGATGAATGAAACGCTAGAGACGATGGCGCGCGCACTTTTCAAATCCTGGTTCGTGGACTTTGACCCCGTCTACGCCAAAGCTGAAGGTCGCCAACCCTACGGCATCAGCCGCGACACCGCTGATCTCTTCCCTAACTCCTTCGAGGATTCACAGGTCGGCACGATTCCGCGTGGTTGGAGGGCCCGCGAGATAAGAACGGAGGCAAAGGTCATCCAATACGGCCTCACCAGAAGCGCCGCTACCGAGCCGTTGGGGCCGCATTTTCTGCGGATCACGGACATTCAAGGTGGTCGCGTAGACTGGAATCGTGTTCCATACTGCCCTGTTTCGCCCGAGGAACATGAGAGATACCGAATTAGGCAAGGAGACATTCTTGTAGCCAGAACCGGAGCCTCGACCGGTGAAAACATTTACATCGTTGATGCGCCGAATTCTGTGTTTGCTTCCTACTTAGTCCGAATCCAATTCTCCGACATCACATTGGCCCGAGTCGTTGGTGAATTCATGCGGACCGCTACTTATTTCGATTTCGTGGCGGGCGCAATTGGCGGCTCGGCCCAACCGAACGCCAGTGCCCAGCTTCTTGCTTCAGCTCCATTCTGTTTTCCTTCATTGCCTGTAGCCGAACGTTTCGCAGAGATAGTCGAGCCCCTGGACAAATTGCGCATTGAAAATGCCCGACAGGCTCAAACGTTGGCCGCCATCCGAGACTCCCTACTGCCAAAGCTAATTTCTGGAGAGATTCGAGTTAATGATGCCGTAATCTTTGTGGAGAACTCGGTGAGAGGAAGAAACTGATGGCAGTCCTTCACGAGCACGAGCTTCACTACCGCTGCGCTTTTGAGTTGACCTCGGCGAAGCCAACCGAGCAAACGTGGGGCGAAATTGTTCGGTTAGTGCGCTCATGGATTGCAAGCAAGTTCCCCTCTAGTCAGGCATTCACAGCCCTTGGAAGAAAGTGGTTCTCACTCGGCGGCGAGTGGCATCCACCCAAGCAAGCGAGGGCAGTGGTCAAAACTGAAGGATGTATCGGGCAGGGTAGTGAGCTTGCCCCCCAGTGGTGGGCGATTCGGCTAGAACACTCTGACGCTCAAATAAATGTCAGGCACTGGAGAACTGATTTGGGAATCACCATCAGAGATGATAAGCGAATCATCTTTTCTCTCTCGGTGATTCACTGGCTCTCGGCGGGGTATATTGGCCAGGAACCGCCTGATCCCGCGCCATCTGCGCCACGAATCGTCTCAGACATACTTAACAGCAAATCTTGGGAGGCGTCTTCGGGTTCCGAGAGACTTGAGACAATTTCGTTTCTTCTTCGGGACGGCAACGCGAAAACCTTGGTGAATCACCTCGAAGACCTAGGCCGCCGGTGCCCGTTGGTCTTGGTCGCAAAGGATTTTGCTACCGGCGAAGCGCTTGTAGACCCGAGAAGGTTAGCGCGTCTCTTGGCCGGAGCAGCTGTGGTATGGGAGTCGGAGTCGAGCTGGGTTGACAAAGAGTTAGAACAACTCCTTGGCAGAGCCTTTAGTTGCTGGAATGGAATGGTCAGAGCTTACCAGCCTAAGGTGAAGCTTGACTCGCTCCAAGACGCGAGAAGGCATCGGTACTTCGACAAGGGGCATATTGAAACCCTTGGAGTCGCCAAGGTAGAAGAACTCCTAGTGGGCGGGATTGTGCGCAGGTCGAGGTCCACGGATTTAACAGGAATCGCGACAATCGAAGACGTGCACGCGAAACAAGCCCAAACAAAGTTCGCAGAAGAATTGAAAAAGGCGGTTCGCGGCAGCCAGGAGTGGACATCCCTTCTGGAGCAGGAGAACGAGAGACTGGCAGCAAGCGCAAAGGTAAAAGATGAAGAAATAGCGCTCTTACAGGAATATGGCGAGGATGCCGATGAACTTCGCGACGAAGTGGCGCGGCTTAAGTACGAACATGAGCAGGCTTTGGGCAGGGCGCAAGAGGCCGAGAGCGTTCGCTCGGCATTGGCGGCGCAGGCATCCCTGCTGAGGAATCTTGATCACCTGCCGGATTCCATGCTGGAAATTATGAGCCTCATCGAGAAAGTTTACCCGGATAGGATCCTCTTCACGGAAAAGGCCCTAGAGTCGGCCAAGGGCGCTACGCTAAGAAATCTGAATGTCGCGTGGAAATGCCTCCGATCCATGGCAACGATCTTGTATGACCTCCATTTCCACCAAGTGATCCCTTTTCGTGACATAGCCCAACGGTTTAGAGATTCGACTGGATTCGAACTAGCAGTAGGGGAATCTGAGACCACCAAAAAGAACAAGAAGCTGAGCTCAATGCGTAGGGATGTATATAAGGGTCATGAAATTGATGTTAGCTCCCATGCAAAACACGGGACATCGCCCGGCAATACGCTAAGAGTCCACTACCACGCGCATCCAAAGGAAAAACTCTTAATCGTTGGCCATTGCGGAGACCATCTGGATACGGTTCGAACAAATTAGTCTACAGAATGCACGGTCACCGGCCATGGCAAACCATGGCGATTCGAGGAATGCAGACATGACGACCCAGGCTATTGAGTCAAAGGACGTAACGCTCGGAGGCCTCTTTGCCGATTTCTACGTGGTCCCCAATTTTCAGCGTGAATATGTTTGGGGTGCAGAGGAAGTCAGGCAGCTCCTCGAAGACATCAATGCAGAATTTACGTCCGCAGATCGCGACGCAAACTCCGAATACTTTATCGGCACGATCGTTACGTGCCGAGCCAAAGAAGACGATGATGTTTTTCAACTGATCGACGGACAGCAAAGAATGACAACGGCCTACCTAACGCTTTGCTGCATTCGTGACTATCTCAAAAGGCTCGAAGCAAGTGAGATCAAGGCCCTTGGACAACAGATTTCGGCGAGCTCGACAGATTCTAAAGGAAACGACATTTTCCGTTATCGCGTTTCTTTGCAGTACGAGGATAGCTGTGGAGTCCTCGAAGCTATCGCGAAGGAAGATCCAGCCTCCAACGGCAAGGGTGCTACGCGATCAGTGCGGAACATTTTAGGCGCTTACGAAGTCATCAATTCTTTTCTTGAGTCCGAGTTCAAGGACGAATCCGCCGTTCGCAAGTTCTACGCATATTTCACCAAGAATGTGAAATTGATACGCGTGAAAACCATCAGTGTGACGCACGCGCTCAAAATCTTCGAAACCATAAATGATCGTGGTGTCGGTCTTGATTCGATGGACTTATTGAAGAACCTGATCTTCATGCAAGCCAGCATGGAGGAGTTTGACAAGCTAAAAGGCCGATGGAAGAAGATCGTGGATGTTCTTGACAAGGCGCGGGAGAAGCCTCTCCGCTTCCTCAGATACTTCATCTTTGCAGCCTATGGCGTGGAACGGTTACGCGAGGAAGAAATCTACGATTGGTTTAGCCGCAATGAAAAGCTCTGTGGATATAAAAAGAAACCCTTCGCATTCGTGGACGAGCTGCAAGACGCAGCCGAAGCCTATGCGCAATTCGCTAGAGGCAAGAATGCAGATGGTTCGCAAAATCGGTATTTGTCGAATATCCGTGCAATGAGTGGCGCTGCGCGCCAACACCTAATTCTGCTTCTTGCCGGAAGGCATTTGGCCGATGAACTGTTTACGGAACTGTGCCGCGAAATTGAAAATCTATTCTTTGCCTATGTAATTACTCGGGAAAATACGCGTGAATTTGAACGAAAGTTTGCTCTCTGGGCGAAAGACCTTCAGGTTGTTCGCAGCGAAGCCAAGTTGCAGGAATTCCTCAAAGATTACCTCCGGCCTGAAAAGCAGGGCCTTGCCGCTCGATTTGAACTTGCCATGACACAGCTTAGAGAAGAAACACTGCAAAAATATCGCCTACGGTATGTCTTGGCAAAACTGACACAATACGTAAACGAGGAAGCTTGGGGTACGGAAACGCAAGAAGATCTGAATCAGTTTCTCGACGGAACGGTTCACATTGAACATGTACTTCCTCAAACTCCAAGCCAGAAGGCTCTGGCCGAATTTGATAAGCCAGATCAGGCTGACGACTACATAAGTCGCTTAGGAAATCTGGCCCTTGCCGAGGACACAATTAATTGTTCGCTTGGGAATATTCCTTTTTCCAAAAAGCAGCCAGTGTACACGAATTCGAAATTCCTTCTCACGCGGTTGCTAACCGGCAAATTGAAGGTTGGGAAAAATACGGCTGTGAATCGGGCCGTAGAGGACCTTCCGACCTTCCAAAAATGGACTTCGACATCAATCCAGGAACGCCAAGAAGCTCTTGCGACGCTCGCGAGAAAGGTTTGGGAGATGCCAAAGCCTAAGGCTCGTTCCGCAACCCTGACACTTACTGCAAATGAATAACTCTTTCACGGAATCGACCGTCGAGGATGCCGCGCTGGAGTTGCTCGCCGGGCTGGGCTACACGGTCCTGCATGGACCGAACATTGCGCCAGGTGAGCTCCTCGCAGAGCGGAAGGAGTATTCAGAAGTATTACTTCTTGGCAGACTGAAGCAAGCTCTGGTTCGAATTAACCCGAAGATTCCCGCTGAAGCAATCGAAGATGCCGTCCGCAAGCTGCTAAGTGTGGCCGGGCAAAATCTCGAAGAGAGCAACCGAAGGTTTCACCACTTTCTTACGGACGGTGTGAGTGTAGAATTCCGTGCGGATGGGCGGGTAGTCCACGACCAAGTAAGACTCTTTGACTTCGATGCGCCTGATAACAACGATTGGACCGCTATAAATCAGTTCACAATCATCGAGGGCAATGCCAACCGGCGTCCCGACATCGTGATTTTCGTCAATGGAATTCCATTGGCGTTGTTCGAGCTGAAGAACCTGGCAGATGAGAATGCTACGATTCGCGATGCTTTTCACCAGTTACAGACTTATAAAAGAGACATCCCCAGTCTGTTCCCTTTTAACGAAGTCCTAATCATTTCGGACGGAATACAGGCGCGACTTGGTACATTGACCTCTGGCTGGGAACGATTCATGCCGTGGCGCACGATAGCCGGAGACGAGATCGCCCCGAAAGGTTCGTTAGAACTTGAAGTCTTAACGGGTGGAATTTTCGATAAGCAGCGCTTCCTCGACTTGATTCGAAATTTCGTCGTTTTTGAGGACTCTGGTAGTGCTCTCACGAAGAAAATCGCTGGCTATCACCAGTTCCATGCGGTCAACAAGGCAGTGGAGTGCACTCTAGATGCCGCGTCTGCTAAGGGAGATCGACGAGTTGGCGTCGTTTGGCATACGCAAGGCAGTGGCAAGAGCCTGACGATGGTGTTCTACGCGGGCAAAATTATCCAGCATCGAGGTATGTCCAATCCCACCCTTGTGGTTCTGACGGACCGCAACGATCTGGACGACCAGCTCTTCGGCACTTTCTCAGGTTGCAAAGAACTGCTTCGCCAGACTCCCGAGCAAGCCGCAAGCAGGGATCATCTCCGAGAACTGCTTCACGTGTCTTCCGGCGGGGTCATTTTCACTACAATTCAAAAGTTTCTACCAGAGAGTAAAGGCGCAAGGTTTCCTCTTCTATCCGATCGGCGCAATATCGTCGTGATTGCCGACGAGGCCCACAGAAGCCAATACGACTTTATTGACGGATTTGCCCGCCACCTGCGAGATGCCCTACCCAACGCCTCCTTCATTGGCTTTACTGCGACGCCTCTGGAAGTCGGTGACCGAAGCACCCCGGCGATCTTCGGAGATTACATCGACGTTTACGACATCCAGCGGGCAGTGGAAGACGGAGCTACAGTTCGGATCTATTACGAAGGACGGCTTGCAAAAATTGAGCTGAAAGAAGAAGAGCGCCCCAAGATTGACCCGGAATTTGAGGAAGTCACTGAAGAGGAGGACGCACGCACCAAAGAGAAGTTGAAGAGCAAATGGGCTCGCATGGAGGCAATGGTCGGTGCACCCAAGCGAGTGGGCATTATTGCTAAGGACCTCGTTGAACACTTTGAACGGCGACTAGATGCGATGGACGGCAAAGGGATGGTCGTCTGCATGAGCCGCCGGATTTGCGCTGAACTCTACAAGGAGATTGTAGCCCTTCGCCCAACCTGGCATGCGGCTGACGACGACAAAGGGGCAATCAAGATTGTGATGACAGGCTCGGCCTCGGACATCCTCGACTTCCAGCCACATATTCGGAACAAGCCAAGACGCGAGTTAATCGCCAAACGCTTTAAGGACCCAAACGATCCACTACGATTGGTTATTGTCCGTGACATGTGGCTGACAGGATTTGATGCGCCGTGCCTCCACACGATGTACGTGGACAAGCCAATGCAGCGTCATGGATTAATGCAAGCGATAGCGCGCGTGAACCGAGTATTCAAGGACAAACCCGGTGGTCTCGTTGTTGACTATCTTGGTTTGGCGGATCAATTGAAAAAGGCTTTGACCGATTACACGCAGAGCGGCGGAAAGGGTAAGCCGGTTTTCGATCAAGAAGAAGCAGTGGCGAAGATGTTGGAATATTTTGAAGTGTGCGCGGGCATTTTCCATGGGTTCGACTACTCCAGATTCAAGGTAGGTAGCCCTAAGGAGCGGATCAGAATCGTGCCGCCAGCCATCGAGCATGTCCTGAGGCAAGACAACGGGAAGGAGCGGCTTCTCAAGGCCGTGAGCCAACTGTCGAAAGCGTTTGTGCTGTCGGTTCCTAATGATAGGGCAATTATGATACGCGACGACATCGGCTTCTTTCAGACGGTGCGGGCCGCGCTTTCGAAGACAACCTCGAATGGTGGCAAAGACGAAGAAGAGCTAAACGCAGCCGTTCGACAAATCGTTTCCAGGGCCGTCGCTTCAGAACAGGTGATGGACATCTTCTCTGCTGCTGGATTGAAGGCTCCTGACATTTCGATTCTATCCGATGAGTTTCTTGCGGAAGTGAAGGGCCTCCCGCAACGAAACCTCGCGTTCGAAGTGTTGAAGAAATTACTCAACGACGAGACAAAGACGCGAGCCAGAAAGAACCTAGTACAGTCGCGTTTGTTTTCGCAGATGCTTGAGGAAGCAATTCGAAAGTATCAGAACCGGGCCATCGAGACGGCACAGATCATTCAAGAGCTGATCGATCTCGCAAAAGATATGAGGGAAGCTGACAAACGAGGCAAAAACCTTGGCTTCACCGAAGAAGAGTTGGCATTCTACGATGCTCTAGAAGTGAATGACAGCGCCGTCAAAATCCTTGGAGACGACGCACTCAAGGCAATTGCGCGAGAGTTGGTGGACACCGTTCATCGGAATGCATCGATTGATTGGACCGTGAAAGAAAGTGTTCGGGCGAAATTACGGACGATGGTAAAGCGCATCCTTAGAAGGCACGGCTACCCTCCAGACAAACAGGAGAGAGCCACTCAAACGGTATTGGAGCAGGCCGAACTTCTTTGTAGAGACTGGGCAGCATGAATTCATTTCTCGTCCGGTGGTTCCCTCTGGCGATTCAGCAAAGTGGATAACTACCGGAATGAAGTTTTGTTGAGCTCGGTCCTGAATGATCATAGTTTCTGATAACATTCAGTCGACAACGAGATTTTAGCATTCGGTAAATCGCAGAGGAATACGGCGACCTATGACCACGGACTCCAGTTACGTCTTGAAGAGCGTAATTGAGAAGTCTCGTCAGCAAGACAAACCTGCTTGGAAGCCTGATGAGTATTTCGAGCTATTTGCCGCCCAGCAAGCCCTCAAGATGCGCCGGTTCAACCTCGATCCGACAGAGATCGAGTACGGTATAGTCGGCGGAGGCGATGATGGCGGCGTTGATGGCTTCTACCTCTTCGTCAATAGAAAGTTTGTGCGGGAAGACACCGACCCCCTGATCTTCAAGGACCAGCAGCTCAACTTCGAACTGGTGATTCTCCAAGCAAAGAACACGGCCTCTTTCGCCGAATCAGTTCCTCAGAAGCTAAAAGATTTCGCTGAGCAGTGTCTCCCCCTAGGGTCGACACTCGGAACCGTCCAGCAGAAACTTTTCGGTGAGCCACTGCTTACTGCCGTTAAGAAGTTCCACGATATCTACGACCTCGGTTTGTTGAAGCAACCTAAATTGACGATCACTTTTGCTCACGTCAGCTTGGGTGAACAGATCGACCCGAAGGTTGACGCTCGCAGGGATCTCTTGCAGGCAAAGACTCGTGAGATTTTCCCGACTGCAGAGATTCAGTATGTCTACCTGACCGGTACTAAACTACTTACTCTATTCAATCAACATCCGGAGCAGACAATTCCACTTGTCACGCAGCACTATTTCGACTCGAAGTTGCACGAGCGAAGCGGTTATATCTGCTTGGCTACTTTGCCGGACTTCTACGACTTCATTGCGGACAAAGGCGTGCTCCAAGAGCATTTATTCGAAGCGAATGTCCGAGCCCATGCTCCCGATGTAAAAGTGAACAAAGGGATCAGCGCCACTCTTGCGAATCCGGAGCACGAAGACTTCTGGTGGCTGAACAACGGCATCACCATTCTCGCATCGGCTGTGATTTATAATGACCGAAAGCTGCACATCACTGACCCACTCGTCGTCAATGGCCTTCAGACTTCTTATGAGATTTACAATCACTTTTCTTCAGGGGCTTCTAGAGATGACAAACGAACGCTGTTGGTTCGGGTGATTGTAATCAATACGGAATCAGCCACATCGGACAAGATCATTACGGCTACAAACAGCCAGACAAAGATCGAAGCGATCAATCTGCACGCCACTGAACAGATTCAGCGTCACATCGAGCTGGCTTTAAAAGCCCACGATCTTTACTACGACAGGCGGAAGAACTACTACCGTAACCAAGGTGTTTCCATCCAAAAGATCGTTACAATTGGCTCGATGGCGCAAGCGGTCGCTGCGATCGTTTTGCAGCAACCTGACAATGCCAGAGCGCGGCCGACGACGGTTGCGGATAAAAACTACACGGCGCTGTTCTCCGAAAAGTCTCCTTTAGCGATGTATCCAAAATGCGCGATGGCAATTAAACGCGTCGATTCGTACCTTGATGGTCTGAACTTGGAGCGCGGCGAGAAACTGAATCTGCTGTTTTATGTAGCGATGTACTCGGTTTGCGTAGCGCTGAAATCGATAAAGCCGAATCGCAAAACGATTGCGAACCTGGACGTCAGCTTGCTTACGGACCAAGTATTGCTAGACTGCTACGAAGCAGTTCTTTCCGATTATAAAAACCTTGGTGGTGATGACAAGGTGGCGAAAGGCCCTGATCTAACTCAAAGGCTGAAGGATAAGCTCATCAAAGACTTGGGTGGAAAGAACAGAAGAACAAAAGCGACTACGACGGCGAATCCCTAATCGAAATGCGAGAGCCAGATCAGCGTTGTAAACGCTCTCTGTTTCAGACGCGAGCAAGCTCGCCGCCTGAATTTTAGGCTTGCGGCGGAAACAGTTTTTCAATAGTTGCCATCGGGAGAAATAGGCGTTTATCGATTTTGGGAAGTTCGATGAAGCCGTATTTTTTGTAAAAGGAGCGCGCTGCATCATCTTTCGCATCGACGAGTACCCCGCTCGACGCTACTTGCTGGCTCAGTTCTAGGCTGCGATGTAGCGCATCCATTAGTAGAGTTTCCCCGAGGCCTTTACCTCGAAAATCGACGCTAACAGCCAGGCGCCCAAGAAGAGTTGCCGGGACAAGCGGATACTTTGGGAGCTTTTTCGCGACTTCTTGGGGAACGTCTCCTAGCTCGATCGCATATTGTGACAAGGTATAGTAGCCGGCAATCGTTTTTCCGTCCGGCGTAAGTACAAATGGGACAGCCGCACGTTTTTTGGCGTCTTGGCTAGCTTGCTTTTGCAGATACGCGTCAAGAGCTTCGACTCCGCAAAGAAAATGCCGCTCGGTCGTGCTTTTGACCGAGCGGCTCGAATACGAACTTTGGCTTGTCACTTTCCGTGGACAATTAAAGCCCCATGTTCTTCCTGTAGCGTTCTGCGGCGATCCGAGCCGCTTTGTTTGGAGCTGGCGGATTGAGGATGGCATTTATGAATACTTCGCGTGCTTCGTCACGCAAGCTCATAACCTCAGAGTCTTTGATCGCGCTTGTAGCTGCTTCTTGCGCGCTCGCGACCACGAATTCCGTGACCGACGTACCCCGCAACTCCGCCGCGCGCTCAATGAGCCGCTTCTGGGTCGGAGTAACCCTCGCCTCTAACCGCTCTTCTTTCCGCAAACGATGCGATTGTGCCTGCGCCATGACCCCTCCTCTCGTGACTAGAGAAGTGTACGGCTACTAGGCGTACATGTCAAGGGGTCTGTCCTCTCTAGGTTAGAGATGGCAGGTAATCCTAAATTAGGAATGCATAGTCCTTTATATGTTGACATGCGATCTTCTATCCTTTATAAGGATGGCATAGTCCTCTAAGAGGATGATGAAGGATCTCATGTTTTATGCAAACGACCGAGAAAGTTCTTTACACGAAGCGCGAAGCAGCTCAACTGCTTTCGATCTCCCTACGTAGCCTCGACTATCTGATCTTTAGTCGTCAACTCCCTACGCGTCGAGTCGGTAGACGTGTTTTGGTTCACCGCGATTCGATTGAGCAGTTCGCGCGTCGAGATCACGCTTTCATTCGCACTTCGCAAGGTTCGCTCGCGTAGGGGGAGACGCACGGTGCCTTTGGCACCGGATGGGTTTTTGACACGTCACCCCTAGAAGGGTGCTGCACAGGAACCTACGGTTAGCGCTTGCGAACCAATTGATTTTGCGAAGCTTAACGTAAAGTGCGGGCGCAAGTGGCGACAAGCGGTTCTCGCGAGGTAACACCATGAGTTTTGATTCAATTTAGTAGTTCCAGTGATTGTCGATGAAGGCCATATGAAGCTAGCTTCACGCACAAAATCTGTTGGAACCAAGGTCACTGAAGCGGAGTACGCCAGGCTTGAGGCATGCGCCCGCGAAGAAGGCCTATCCATAAGTGAGTGGTGTCGGAATGTCCTTCTTGAGAGGACTGACGGAGACCGGCCAACCGAGGCCCAAAAAGTGACGCTCGCCGAGATTCTATCTTTGCGAACAATTCTCCTTAATCTCCATTTCGCCCTTGCCCGGGCGGAAACAATACCCGCAGACGCGATGCAGGCAATCATTGAACGAGCCGACCGGGACAAAGGCAAGAAGGCGTTGGAGCGCCTGGGCATCGACACAAACGAATCAGGAAGCGAGAGGTAAGATGACTCAAACGTGGGGGCGCGCAAGTTTCGCGGGGAAATGGCCGAGTCGAAAGCCTTGGTGGAGCATCGCCGTGATTTTTGCCTCGGTGCTCAGCGTTGGGCTCATCGGCGATTTTTGCCGCGCACGGGTTTGGACGCCTCTTCAGCGGTACTACGCTCCGATCTACACAGCCGCAGGGGACTACCGAATTGGCGGGCAAGTCCACACTTACAACGTCTTGATTCTGGTAACGCCCGCTGGAAGCCGCCTCGCGGTGGACACCGACGTTATGGAGCGAGGGGAATATTCATTTGCACTCTCCGACCAGGCTATCAAGTCAGGAGCGTTGCGCGTCGAGTGGCAAAGCAAAGCATTCGAGAATGCAAGGTTGTATGCCGTGTTGCGGCACCTAATTTACCGCGACAAGTCCCTGCTTGTTCTTTCTAAACTCGCATGGCTCTGCGCAGTGTTCATTCTTGTCGGTGGGCTCTTTCTGGCGATACCTAGAGACCTGGCGCGAGCAAGGCGGCTGAGGAACGGTCGCCGCTTGAAGGGACCGGAACTAGTAACGACTGCCCAGTTCAACAGACGAAACAAATCCGACGGAATAGGATTCCAGCAACAACGAAACTCGATGATCCCGTTAGGACGACGCGGCCAGGCTGTGCGCATCCCGCGAAGGATTGAATCTAGCCACATCCTCATCATGGGGGACACGGGTACTGGCAAGAGCGCTCTCATACGGCAGCTCCTCGTAGAGGTCGAAAAGCGTGGCGAGAGCGCCGTCATTTACGATCCCGCACTGGAATACACTCCGCAGTTTTTTGATCCCTCGCGCGGCGACGTAGTTCTGAATCCACTCGACCAGCGGATGCCGTATTGGACGCCCGGCGCTGAACTTCGGCATGACGCCGAAGCATTGACACTTGCGGCGTCCTTGTTTCCAGATCGACATAACGAAAATCCATTCTTCGTTGAAGGCCCGCGAAAAATATTCGCCCATTTGCTGACATTCCATCCGACACCGGAGGAGTTGGTTTGGTGGATGTCGCATCCCGAAGAGATCGACGCGCGCGTGAAGGGAACGGAATACGAAGCGATCATCGATTCCCAGTCGCCGCCTCAACGAAATGGGGTGCTCGGCTCGCTCAACATGGTGGCCGATGCCTTGAAACTATTGCCGCCTGAGAAGAGCACCACTCAGAGTTGGAGCGCACTTGACTGGTCCAAGGAACGTCGCGGATGGCTGTTTTTGACATCCACGCCCGAAACAAGGAAGAGATTGTTGCCGCTCACAAGCCTGTGGCTAGATACTTTGGTTCTGCGGCTCATGAATCAAGGGCACGCGAGCACACGGTCCGTTTGGCTTATCCTCGACGAACTGGCCAGCTTACAAAAATTGCCGCAACTGCACACCGCGGTCACTGAAAATCGCAAATCAAACAATCCTGTCGTTCTTGGTTTTCAGGGACGCAGCCAGCTCGAAACCCGATACGGGCATGAAGCGGAGGCCATGCTCTCGCAGCCAGCGACAAAAATCTTCCTCCGAACGAGCGAGCCGCGTGCCGCGAAGTGGATTAGCGAAACGATCGGTGAGATCGAAATCGAGCGCCTCCGGGAAAGCAGATCTACAGCGCACAATCCCAAGTACTCGGCATCGAAGAGCTACAACTTGGACCGGCAAGTCGAACCTTTGGTCATGGCCAGCGAGATCACCGGCCTCGAACCGCTAAGCGGCTTCCTAAAGAACGGAAACCTTGTGGTGCGGATGAGCTTCCCTTACATCGAGCTATCAGATAAGCAGCCCAAATTTGTTGAACGAATTGCGCAACCAATTTTAGAAACGACTGCAAGAACCTTGGGTCAGGAAAGTGGCGGCAATCCGTACAGCCAAGCCGTTCCGCCACTAGAATTGAAACAAACACATCAGAAGCAGTCGGGCCGAAACGAACAACAGCGATTTTTTGAGTAAGGAGCATAGCAATGACAGAAGATGAAGCACAAATTCTTGGCAATGCAATTCTTGCAGAAGTGACGAATAGTTTGTCCATACCCCAAATAAGGCTTGCTGCGGCAGCCGCCGGAATTGACGTATCTAGGATACCGGCGCGCTCGGAAGCACAAGGCGGCTCAGGAAGCCGCGCTGAGGTCGCCCCCGCACTTCTGCAGCTCTATGCCGAACTGCCGCATGACAGAAAGGAACGCGCAATTCCAATACTGGCGGAGCGCGTTTTGGGTGCGGGCGAGAATGCTCGTGAGCGGCTAACGCGACTGCTTGGGCAGCATGGCTATCAATTTCTTGAGGGAGCTCTCGTGCAAGTGGGAGTCCTTGACGCACGAGAGGCTCAGCATCTTCCAGAGACGGCCAAAGCAGAGCTCGCAAAGGCAATCAGCAGGCTCGCTGATAAGGACGAAAGCGGTGCGATCACCGCAGCATGTGGAGCCGTCGACGCAACCACTACAGCTCTATACGCGAAACACAATCTCGGCGATCCCGACGCATCGTTTCAGGCAAAGGTTAATACCGCAATTAATCGCTTAGGAATCATCGCAAAATTGGAGAGGGAACTGACAGAGATCGGTCTCAAACCCGAAGATGCCCGCAAGATCGCAGAGGAGGTACACGAGGCAACAAAGCATGCAACAGAAGCCCTACAGGTGATCCGACGTACTAATGGTGACGTACACGGAACGAAGCCGACATACACCAGAATCGCTTACGACACTATCAAATGGGCTTCGGCAATCTGTGGGCTGCTAGAAGGCGAATGAATTGCTGACAATTTCAAAGCCATTGAGTGCAGGTCAGGCGCGTTCCTACCACGCCGAAGAATTCGCCAACGCGAAGGACAACTACTACACGCAAGGAGAACAAGTCGTCGGCGAATGGCATGGCCGTTTGGCGGAAGAATGGGGACTCAAAGGCGAAGTCCGGGAACAACAGTTTCATCGACTTAGCGAAGGTCAGCATCCAGCCACCGGTGAGCAACTAGTCCGACATCAGAGTCCGCGCGAATATGTAAACGAGCGTGGCCAGAAGATAAAGACAATGGAACATCGCGCGGGTTGGGACGCTACGTTTTCGGCACCAAAGAGCGTGTCGCTGACCGCACTTGTGGGCGGTGACGAGCGTGTCTTGGATGCCCACCGGGAGAGTGTTTCGGTGGCATTGGGCGAGATGGAGCGCTTTGTCCAAGCAAGATTGGGAAGCAATCTTCCGGCAGAGACTACCGGCAAATGGGTTGCGGGGAAATTCGAACACGACAGCTCTCGACCTGTAGATGGATATGCGGCACCGCAACTTCACACACATGTCGTTTTCTTTAACGTCACACAGACTGCGAATGGGGACTCGCGAGCGTTGCAGCCAAGAGAACTTTACAAATCCCAGCAGTATGGGACAGCCATTTATCGCTCAGAACTTGCAGCTCGGCTCAAGGAGCTGGGTTACGCCATAGAACGCGGAAAGAGTGGCCAACCAGAAATAAAGGGATACAGTTCCGAATACCTGGAAGCATCGAGTCCACGACGCCGACAGATTGAAGAACATTTGGCCAGGAATAACCAAAGAGGGGCGAGAGCTGCCCAGATCGCCGCACACCAGACTCGCGAAAAGAAACTTGAGATTCCGCATGAAGAAATGCGGGAAAGACACAAAGCCTTGGCCACCAAATTCGGTGGTGAGCCAGGACGCGTTGTCGACGCGGCGCGGCGACGAGGCAACCAGCACGCGGCAGAACCAGACGAACGAATTGTTAGCCAAGCCCTCGGCTATTCGAGTGAAAGGAATCTGGAAAGGGAAGCGGTCGTCGATGAACGAGCACTGTTGAGCGACGCCTTGAATCGCTCGATGGGACAAGCAAAGTTTGCAGAGGTCAAAGCGGGCCTCGAAAGAAAATCGCAAGCAGGAGAACTTACCGAGATACAGGGCCATTCAAGTTCGCCAAGTCGAGCCTTCACGACGAAAGAGATGCAGTCATACGAGCGAGAAACCATTCAAGGAATGCGAGAAGGGCGTAACCAGTTTTCCGAAATCGCTAATCAACGTTCTCGAGACGCAATCGAGAGAAATTATCCACATCTGAACGAAAAGCAACGTCAAGCCGTAATACAAATTCTGTCGAGTAGGGATCGAGTGATGGCCTTGGAAGGAGTAGCGGGAGGCGGTAAGACAACTTCATTGGCTGCGATTCGGGAAGTGGCAGAACGTCACGGCTATAAAGTTGAGGGATTCGCGCCCACGTCGCGAGCGGCGCAAAAACTCAGCGAGTCGGGGATCGACTCCCGCACGCTACAAAGGCACTTGGCGTCCAACGAAGAATCCCAGACCGCTGGGAAAAGACTGTACGTTCTCGACGAATCGAGTCTCGCCAGTACGAAGCAAATAAATGAATTTCTCCATCGAATGAGTGGAGAAGATCGGGCCTTGCTCGTTGGAGACACGCGCCAACACCAAGCTGTTGAAGCTGGCCGCCCTTACCAGCAGCTCAGGGAAGCAGGCGTTGAGACAGCCCGCTTGGACGAGATCGTGCGCCAAAAAGAACCGGCGCTCAGAGATGCTGTCGAGCAACTCGCGCGTGGCTCGGTCAAGGAAGCAATAGACAACTTGCGCTCGCAGGGCCGAGTACATGAAATTGGTGACCGCAACGAACGAATGCAAGAGATTGCTAATAGCTACGCGAAAAGGCCCGAAGGAACGCTGGTCGTATCCCCAGACAACCAATCTCGCAGGGAACTTAACGACATGATCCACCGGACGATGCAGCAAACCGGCCAAGTGGCGACACGAGAGCAAAAGCAAACGGTGTTGGTACCGAGGCAAGAGATAACGGGGGCCGACAGACGCTGGGCTGGACAATATGATCCTGGCGATGTCGTACGATACACGAAGGGCAGCCGCTCCCACGGAATCAAGCCAGGCGAATATGCACGTGTGGTGAAAACAATCGAAAAGGAAAATCTGCTCACCGTTCGAAGAGAGAATGGCGAGCGAGTGAGTTACGATCCGCGCCGGTTGCATGGTGTCACGATTTATCGAGAAGCGGAACGCACGTTTAGCAAAGGCGACCGTGTCCAATTTACTGCCCCGAACAAGGAGCTTGGCGTTGCGAATCGAGAACTAGGCACCATAGAGCGAATCAACGACGACGGAGCCATTCGTCTGCGTCTCGATTCAGGTCGAGTCGCTCAATTCAACGCGAACAAGAATCCACATCTGGACCATGGTTACGCAGTGACCAGTCACAGCAGCCAGGGACAGACCGCAGACCGTGTGCTAATCCATATCGATACAAGCCAAGCTGGCGAAAAGCTAGTCAACCAGCGTTTGGCCTATGTCGCAGTGTCGCGAGGGCGGTACGACGCCCAAATCTATACGAACGATGCGCTTAAACTGCGTGATGCCCTCAGTAGGGAGGTTTCGAAGTCTGTTGCATTGCAAGTGGATGCGAGCCTCAATCATGGAGGGGCCGAGCAATCAGCCGCGAGACAGAGCGGTGCATCGATTCAGTCCACGAGGGCGAACACTGGACACAACCACGTGGCTTCGCAGCAGCAGAGTCAGGCACAAGGGCGATCATAACGCGGGATTTTCGCGAGCGCGCATCAGTCATCATCGTCTCGCCTTCTGTAATACTGCCGAATGATGATGTCGTCTCCCGTCCTTCTGTCTGAAAAGTCGACGATGTCCGTAACGATTTTGGGACTGCACACGATTGAAAAGTTCTTCCCATCCGTGAATTGCACGTTGAAAAAGAGGTGTCCACTCTCGTATCCGTGCGAAATCCAGTCCACCTGTTTACCGTGAACCTCGGGGTATCTTCGGCGCAGTTTTTCATGTTTCTTCTTGATTCGTTTGTCCAAGCGCTTGTGTTCCGCTGTGCCAATCGGAGTGATGGGAGTGCTACCCACCCAGACAGTCTTCGTTTTTTTGCTCATGGTTTTGTTCCTTTGATAGCACTAGTTGCGGCGAATTCCTCGCTTCATCAACCGATCTACTTCATCGATGATTTCGCCAACTCGAAGGCCATACTTGACTAGGCGCACCGCATACAGCCGGTCCGATTTGGTGAGCTTTCGTTCGAGTTCGATGCATTCGGAGAAATGTGCATTGTTTTCACGAGCACGACAAAGACTCCGAGCGAGCTTTCTGTCACCTCTCGAAACTAGAAGTGAGTATTCTCGTCGAACTGTTTTGTGCTCAAACCACAAGGCCGCAAACGCGGAGGCGAGATGTCGAGTCAGGTTCATTCTCATGGTTCTAGGTCAACTCCGAAACCCTTGTCCAACCTGCCCGACCGGACGAATTTCCGAATTTGCGATTTTGCTGCTTTAAGGATGGCCTTTCGGATCGCCCGCTCAATGCGCTGATTGAATTGCTTTCCGTGCCTTCGGGCAGCCGCCGAGGTGGATTTCTTGCACCAAATCTCGACGTACCATCCAGTGTGAGTAATTTTCATTGCACACTTCCCGCAAACTCCTCGTTCAAATCAGTAAGCTCATCAAAAAATCGGTCAACGGGATATTTCAGGCCGCAAGCGAGCCGAACGAGCTGACAAAGGTCGCCTCCGCTAGCCGCCTTTCCGCGCTCTACCAAAATGATGAACCGAAGCGGCAAACCAGAATTGCCTGCGAGTTGAATGCGAGTCATGCACTTGCTTTCGCGTATCCTGCGCACAACTATTCCCAGCGTTCTGCCAAAGCGCGCTGTCGGGTTGTGATTTGCGTTTGGAGAGACTGCTTCACCAAGGAGGACTTCGGCTTGTTCGATTGTGAGCCCGCATTCGAGTCGAGCCTGCTTCAGAGCCTGCCCGAATGCCTTCCGGACTGCTTCGTCGCCGGGATATCCAGGTGGGTCAATCATCTCTTTGCCTTCTTTCTCGGCTGCGTAGCGCCGGGAACATAGTCTTTCAGTACTTCGTAGCCCTTGGTGACGAGAGTCATAAATGTCTCGGAATACAGACCTCCCAACCATCAAGCTAGGAGATAGGCAGACTGAGTTGCAACATACTCAGCAAAATGTTCGCTTTTGAGCAGTTGTGTTTCAAAAAGCCGCAAAAACTCGGCTTTTTCAGTGGGCAAATGCTGTCAAGTGAAAAGAGACTTTGTTCGCTTTTTGGACACTATTTTCAGTTCTTGACGTTGTCTTACACGCCGCGCTGGTCAGCGCGGCTGTCCTGTTTTAAGGACAAGAAAAGCCTTTGCCAGGGAATTCGTACAGGGGCGTCAATCTCGTAAAGCCAAGAGATTGTTGTGCTTACAGAGCCGCCACCATTCGCTCTGCCCACCGATCAAAAAAATCCCCGGTTGAGAAGATGTGCAGTAGCCTAAGCTGCCGCAATACTCTGGCATTTTTCGCTAGGTCACACTTCACGCGCGAGTCCATCGCTATGTCTTTCTTCGATTCTTTCTACCGAATGCAAGTCTTTCGTGACCGTCATAACGCGGCCCCCTTTTCTAAGAAACGCGGACAATTCTTAGCGCACCTAAGGGAGGAGGGTTTTTCCGAAAGCACACTGCATCAGTTTTCTTCTCACCTGCTACACATAAACAGAATTCTGGGCTTCACTGACAAAATGCGAGTTGTTACGCCAGACGAGCTTAGTTGGGCTGGGCGTAAGTGGGAAAGATACGAAGGGCCGCTGCGAAATAGGCGTCCAGGCAAATACACCTATGAGTTTTTCATGCGGCTTGCCCGTGGCTGGCTTCGTTACAATGGCTGTCTTGCTGGCCCTTTGAAAACGCGCGTCAACGAGGAGCGGCTTTGCGATTTCGAGCATAGGCTTAAGCATCGGTTCGGACTCGCACCTACCACGATCCAGACCAGGACGATGCACGTTTCTTTTTTTCTGACTTGGCTTGCGGAACGCCGGGTGCAGTTGCGCCACGTAACGCTTCATCACGTCGAACGATATCTTGATGTAAAGCGCAGCAGAGGATGGGCGTTGGCGACTCAAGTCCTCGCCGCCAATTCTGTTCGAATGTTTCTCCGACACTCAGAGGAACGCGGATGGGTCAGGCCGGGTTTGTATCGCGCAGTGCCGACATTCCAGATGCCCAAGCATCAGTTTTCTCCCAAGGGCCCTTCATGGGATGGTGTCCAGCGAATAATTGCGTCGCTGCGGGACAAGACGCCAATTGAACTTAGGGACCGCGCCATCGTTTTGCTGATCGCTGTTTACGGCTTACGATACGGAGAAATTCGCGACCTTCGCCTTACCGATATTGACCTCGAACGTGGCGTCCTAACTGTATTGCGAGGCAAGAATCGAAGGGCACAACGATTTCCACTGGATCAAAAGAACGCTTTCGCTTTGCGTAGGTACATCTGTGAGGCGCGGCCTCGATGTGAAAGCGCATCGCTATTCCTTACATTTCTCACGCCACACCGGCCACTTTCTCACGGAACCGTATATGTCATTTGTAAACGTCTTTTCTGTCAAAACGCCGTCGACTCCCCGCGCAAGGGGCCGCACGCGCTCCGCCATGCCTGTGCCATGCGGCTCATGAAGACCGGTTCGACCCTTCGGGAAATTGCGACGTTCTTGGGACACAAAGATACATCTAGCGTCGGACAATACGCTCGCTATGACTTGGAAAGTCTCCGAAGAGTTGCAAACTTCAGCCTTGAAGGATTGACGTGAGGATCAATCGATGCGTCGAGGCGTACATTGCGAGAAAGCGCGCGTCAGGGTTCGACTATGTCGCGAGTGGGAAAGTCCTTTGGCGATTTGCTCGGTTTGTCGGAAACTCAGAGATTTCGTCGATTACCGAGCACCATATAAATCTCTTCTTAGGACGGAACGCGATGTCAAATAACACCTGGCGTCGCTATGTCTCTTATCTCAGCAAGTTCTTTATCTACTGGTACGCCCGGCGACAAATAAGGAACATTCCACAAGCAAAGCAGAAGCCAGCAGTGAAAACGTCATTTTTTCCGTTTATCTACACGCGCTCGGAAATTCGCAGGCTCCTCGACGCGATCCCGCCCTGCCTACGATACCCGCGCTGCTCAATGAATGTAGACACGTTTCGAACGATCCTGCTTTTCGTTTACGGAACGGGAATGCGAATCGGAGATGTCTTGAAGGTCTTAGACTCTCACATCGACCTAAGGAAAAAGACTATCCATATTCAAGGGGCTCGCATTCAGTTATCGCGGGATATTCCTATCGGAACGGACGTACAACGATTGCTTTCGCGTTACCTACGGAAGACTCCACGAGCCAACTTCGGTTCAGGGAAACATCTGTTTCTAACTGTTGCAGGAGATCCTGTGCCCTACGCAGTCGTGAGGAATTCTTTCCTTCATCTTCGAAGGCTAGCTGGTGTAACGCGGCCTTCGAGTCTCTACCAACCACGCATACACGACTTACGTCATTCATTCGCAGTGCATTCGATAGCCAGTTGGGAGCGTGAGGGCTTATCAGCGGAAAGGATGCTCCCAATCCTCGCCGCATATATGGGCAACGTTAACCTTGAAGGTTTCGAGCGCTATCTCGAATTATCACCTAGTAGCTATAGAAGACAATTGAATTGCATGGCTCGCCGCCGTGCATCAACACAATCATTGCCGCAAACTCCCGAATGAGGGCGCGTAGCCGTTCGACCCTATCTTTGCTCGGCATTCCAAAATCCAATTCGTGGTTAGATTCCGCAAGAAGCTCGAAGACATCTAGAGCATATTGCCGCGCGATCTCAGCTGCCTCGGAGCTGTATTCATTGATTAAAGTTGTCCTGCCATCTGTTCCCACCAATTCGACTCTTACGCTCCACATGGACTGACCTCATTTGCGCCTGCTACGAAGTCGGTCGCTTGCACGCGTCCATTTTGGCCTTGCTCTATGGCGACGCTCCGAGCTGCCCACATTCCAGCTTGTCAATATCACAAGCCGACAGTCTCCACTAGCACGCCTCGCGCCACGAAAAAGCTGTCTCACTCGGCGTGCCACCCGTTTCGACCTGAACGCGGTCATCCCTTCGCTTTTGTTCTCTGTTTCGGGGATTGCTCCCTCTGCTGGCGGTGAAGGGAGCAAAAGCTCCCCGACACAGGAGAACAAACATGAAAGCCGAGCAAGCCAAACAAATCGCCAGCAAGGCAATCGAGGAGCTGAGCAAAGCTCTGGAGAGGGGCCACAGTGAAGCGCTAAGAGCATGCCTGACGGCAATGGCGAGATTTCATCGCTACAGCGCGTACAACATCATGCTCATTCTCTCGCAGCGTCCCAATGCGATTCGCGTCGCTGGCTTTCATACATGGAAGGAGCTTGGGCGCTTTGTTAAGAAGGGAGCGAAGGGAATCCTCATCCTTGCACCGATCTTTCGCAAGCAAGACGTTGTGGAGGCTGGCCAGGCCGATCAAGCCGACAAGTTGGTTGGCTTTCGTGCAGTTTACGTTTTTGATCTGGCTGACACCGATGGTCAACCGCTTCCATCCCTCGCCGAAACGGAGGGCGATCCATTGGGTTACACCGATCGACTAAAACAATTTGTCGCACGGAGAGGCATCCAGCTCGAATACTCGAATGAAATCTACCCAGCCTTGGGGCTCTGCTCTCCGGGGAAAATCGTTCTGTTTCCAGGGCAGTCGCCTGCGGAAGAGTTTGCAACTTTGGCTCATGAAGCTGCGCACGCCCTTCTCCACCAGCAGGAGCGGCGCTCCAAAACGACGAAATGCGTTCGCGAAACAGAAGCCGAAGCAGTGGCCTTTGTTGTCTGTGAATCGATTGGCCTCCAAGCGCAACGCTCCGCCGACTACATTCAGCTCTATTCCGGAAGCACGGAGACCCTCACTGAATCGCTTGAGCATGTACAACGCGCCAGCTCCGAAATCTTGACCGCGATTACCGATGGCGACTGATCGCGCTGAAACAGGAGACCTCCGACGAGGTCTCCTGTTTTTCTATGTACGCTTCGCGCAGGCTTTCTGCGCATGCGAGCGGATTAGGCATGGACTATCTCCGCTTAAGACGCATTCTTGCCTTAGTGCCGTCACTACGTATACTTACCCAAGTAAGTTGGGGGATTATGTTATGTTCGGCCCACGCAAAAAAGCCGAGCGGCGGCTAAACGAAGTAGCCCAATCGCAGCAGGGATTCTTCACGACGAAACAAGCGATTCGGGCTGGGTTCGGGGAGAAGACGCACTCCTACCATGTGAATGCGAGAAACTGGATCCGCGAGCATCGGGGCATCTACAGGCTTGCCGATTTTCCGATGTTCGAGCATCCGGACCTTATGCGCTGGTATCTTTGGTCGCAGAATCGAGGGGAAGTTCCGGAAGGGACTTACAGTCACCAGACGGCGCTCAGCCTTTACGAACTTTCTGATCTCATGCCATCGAAACTGCATATGACGGTACCGAAAGCGTTTCGTCGGATGAGCGAGATTCCGGCGATTCTCGTCCTCCACCGAGCGCAGCTCGATCCGCATGATGTCCAAGAAATACACGGCGTGCGGGTCACGCGTCCTCTGCGAACCGTCGTTGATCTATTAAGGACTGGGCACGTTGATCGCGGCCTGCTGAAGCAGGCGGTTAATGAAGCCATTCGTCGCGGCCTCATTGGAAAACGGGAAATTGATCGAATGCCCAATGACAATATACAGGTGTCACTCCGCGAACTCGCTGAGTGGAGGGCCTGATCGACGAAGACAAGAGCTACAAAACGGTGCATGCATTCCGCATGCATCTCATTGATGGACTAACGCAACCCTATCCTTCGGATGGACCGGCAGAAGATCGTGCCTGCAATCTCACTCTCCGCTGAAAACGTGACTGCGTCCCTTAAACGCAACTGTCCTTAATCAGGAGGCGCACATCCCGATATAGGACTTTTCTCTTGACTGTCCACAAATAAAGTAATACGGTGTCCCATAACAGGAGGAGTGAAGAAAACAATTTATGGCATTAATCGAGCACATTGGCCAACGCATTCGAGAGTTCCGCACAGGTTATGGCGGTGGCACAGGCATTTCGCAGGAAGCTCTTGCGAAGGCATTGGGAGTTGCGAGCAACACCGTCTCGCGCTGGGAAACTGGCACTTACAAACCAACCATCGAGGATCTTGACAGGCTTGCTCTATTTTTTGGCAAATCCATTTTGGAATTTTTCCCAGGCGAGGATGTACGTACCGAACGCGATGGGAAGATTGACGCATTGTTACGCGCCGCAAAGCAACTCAATGATGATGATGTTGAAGAGCTGAGGCGCTTTGCAGAGTTTCGGCGAGCGCAAAGCGTTTATACCAAGAGAACTGCGGGACGCAAAGCAAAGAAGTGAAAGACACGGGCTACTACTACGAAATGCGCAGACTTGCGCTGGAAGTTCGGGCCAGAAATGAGATCGAGGGGCCGGACGTTTCCATGCGCGAGATGTGGAAGGTCTATCGCACGGAGGGTATTGAGGAATTGCATTTTCGGCATGGCTTCAAGCAACTAAGAGGAGCCTATTTCAACGACGAACACGGAGTAACGGTTATGCTGGCTGGCGGATTGCCGGACGAGCCAACAATCTTCACGATGGCTCACGAACTTAAACATCATCTCGTGGATTCTAAAACCGAAACTGTTCTTTGCGCCACTGACGACCAAATGCGGCGGGTCGAGATTGGCGCTGAGGTATTTGCTGCGGAGTTTATCTACCCAGAAAAGGATTTTGTATATGACCTCTTTCGCTTGCTAAGAGGGATGCCACACAGCGTCACTCCTGAACTACTGAGGGAATTGAAGCGAAAGACTCAAACAACGTTAAGCTATGCGGCTTTGGCAAAACGCGCAACGTTGTTGCGCCTTGCCGACGAAAGGACGTTCAAAAATGCTCGCTGGTGAGGCGATGAACCAATGGGCGAACCGCCAAGGCTCGATTTGCGAGCGGCAATAGGTCATTCGCATGATGAGTTTCTAGCCGGTGAATTGTTAGGAGAAATAAAATGAACGAGAATCTCAATTTCAACCCCGAAAAAGCGGGAGTGTGCGAAGACAAGAAGTTACGCGGAATATACGAACGTGATTCTGGATCCAAGATTTGGTGGATTCGCTATGCCGATTCGACTGGGCGAATTCGGCGCGAAAAAGCGGGAACGAAGGGTGCCGCAATCAAGCTCTACCAAAAAAGAAAAATGGAAGTCCTTCAAGGCAAGAAGCTCCCCGAAAACTTACGAGCCCCGCTCGTCAGCTTCGATGACCTGGCCAAGGACGCGCTCGCCTACTCAAAGGCACACAAGCGGAGCTATGGCGATGATGAAATTCGCATGGAGAAGTTGCTTGGCTCATTTCGAGGGCGAGCAGCAGAATCGATTACTCCTCAAGACATTGAGCGCAGCCTTTCGAAAAGCACCGACGAGAATGAGTGGGCTCCCGCAACTGCGAACCGCTATCGGGCTCTTATTTCCCTTGTGTACCGCCTTGGGATACTGAATGGCAAGGCTAAGGAGAATCCTGCCAAATTCGTAAAACACCGCATGGAGAACAACGGTAGGGTCAGGTGGTTATCTGGGGAAGAGGAAGTGCGGCTTCGAACTTATCTTGAGGAGACCGGCCCAGAGCATTTGCCTGAACTTGACCTCGCGTTGAACACGGGCATTCGATTGGGAGAGATGTATTCCCTCACTTGGGAGAACGTAAACACGCCCCGCAAGGTACTCACCATTCCGAGATCAAAAAATGGCGAAATTCGTCATGTGCCTCTGAACCGTGCAGCATTGTCCGCTCTGGCCCTGCTTCGAAAGCGCGGTAATGGCACCGGCCCTGTCGTGACGGATTTGAAAGGCAAGCCCTTGGTCAGTCCCCGTTTTTGGTTCGAACCGGCAATCCCGAAAGCCAAGATCAGGAATTTCACCTGGCACTGTCTAAGGCACACATTCGCCAGTCGCCTTGTCATGGCGGGAGTTGACCTGCGCACGATCCAAGAGCTGATGGGCCATAAGAGCATCCAAATGACGGTGCGCTATTCTCATCTTGCGCCTAAGCACACTCTCGCTGCTGTCGAACTGCTGGGAGCAAGTAGCACAGCCAGTTCAACTAGCACTACAACTAGCACTGATGGTGTACAGCCGGAAGTCGGCCAGGCTAGTCATGCCTTCTAAGGTCTTTCAGGTTAAGATGTTGTAGAAGCGGCGGGCCTGTAGCTCAGCGGTTAGAGCAGCGGACTCATAATCCGTTGGTCCCAGGTTCAAATCCTGGCGGGCCCACCAACTTCTTACATCTCCTGATTTTTCAATCAGTTGATTTACCCGTTTTTCGCGCCGTCGTCCAACTTGAGAACAATTGAGAACAAAGCCTCCGAGACCCGCTCCACGGCGCGTCTTTGCGAGTCCGGAACTACGTGAGCATACAAATTTAGAGTCGTCGCAAGATCTGAGTGGCCAAGTTGCGCCTGCGCAGTCTTGATGGACTCTCCCACATCCGTAAGCAACGTCGCTTGCGTATGCCGGAAGGCATGCCACGAGATACGTGGCTCCTTGATTTGGTCACAAGCTGGCGCAAGCTCACGGTTGTAGAGATTTTTCGAACTGAGTGGAGTTCCACGCGGAGTCGTGAAAAGCAGATCATCCGGCCCGCACAATTTCTGGCCTGAAACGATGCACTTCCAGCACTTCGCAGAGACTCGAACTGATGGGCAGAACACGATTGCTGCTGTTCGTTTTCGGAGTGCCGAAATCACCATCGGAAAAAGTTTCGGCCACCTCGAGCGTCTTGCGAAGAAAATCTACACGCTTCCATCGAAGCGCCAGAATCTCGCCGATGCGCATCCCGGTTAGAACCGCAACCTGGACGACGGTACGGCAGGGGAGACTTAATTCCGGCAAAAGCTTCTGAACCTGAGCTGGAGAATAGAAGCGAGGCTTCGGTTTCACTGATATGGCAGGCCTGTCCGGTCCGCGACGCGAATTCGGTCCCCATGTTGGCACCAGAGGTCCGTTGCCGGCAAGTTGGCATACTGCATTCATGGCCCGCTCGTTCGGCTACTAACTGTCGTGTCGCGGGCGAAAAATTGATTCGTTCACTCATTCACAAGCCCTTGAATCGGCCCTTCGGCAGAGCCACGCAGTCGCGGTGCTGGTCATCTATGCGTCAGTAAAGTATCGCAAAATCTTGAAGGAGGCGGCAGCAGATCACCGCTCCGAGGAAGGGCCGCCAGTCAAAGGGGGGAGTGGATAAGTCCTCCCATGTTTCAGGGCGGGCGCGTCGAGTCGGGATTCCGCCACACTCGATGACTTCTCATTACCGATCCGCGGTCGGTGAGCGCATTGGCGATTGAGCGTCAAGCGGGGAGCGAGGTCCTTTGCTGGTTCCACGGACGCTGGGATTTCTAAATTTCTTTCTATTCCGCGGAACAACTTTCGTTCAACTTTCGTACCCAGATTGAAACCGGCCCTGAGATTGTTGTTTCACCGGAATCGCAGACCTCGCACGATTACTTTCCCTGAAGCATGAAGAGTAATCCAGAGAGTCCTAATCAGGAGCTCCAGATCAGAGACCCGTCAATTTCGCACTCTAATCCGTTCTTGTACCGCGTAACACCGAGTATGGCAGCTGTCGGCTGCATTGTGCTTGCTCGTGTTGTGATCTATGTCTTAGCTTCTCCCCACTATGGATATTTCCGGGATGAGATGTATTACCTCGCGTGTGGTGAGCATCCTGCGTGGGGTTACGTGGACCAGCCTCCTCTGATTGCGTGGATGGCCTGGCTGTTGCAGCATACGATCGGGGTTTCGCTGTACGCGATGCGGCTCTTACCGATGCTGGCGGACGTCGGCTGCATCATCATGACCGCTCTGCTGGCCCGCAAGCTGGGCGGCGGTTTCTGGGCGATGCTGCTGTCGTCGCTTGCCGTGCTCGTAGCGCCGATCTACCTGTCGTTTTCCCAGCTATTCACCATGAATGCTTTCGATCCGCTCCTGTGGATAGTCATTGCATGGTTTCTTGTTGATCTTGTCCAAACCGGCAGGGAACAAAAACTGGCTATGGATAGGATTTGTGACCGGTATTACGCTGCTGAACAAATACGGCATACTGTTTCTTCTTGCCGGCCTTCTCGTCGGCGTGGCGTTTTCTCAGCTACGTCGCAGTCTTGTTCGGCCCTGGTTTTGGACAGGAAGCGTCATTGCCACTCTGATTTCACTGCCAAATTTTCTTTGGCAGCTTCATCGGGATTTTCCCTTCGTTCAGATGGTCAGCAGCGTTCGAAAAAACGGACGCGATGTCATGCTAGCGCCTCTGCCGTATTTGGCGCAGCAAGCAGAGATGATCGGATTTGTCTCAGCGCTTCTGGTCATCCTGGCTCTGTGGTTCTTTCTCTCTCCTCAGGGCAGGCGGTACACCATTTTGTTCTGGGGCTTTCTGAGTGTGCTGGGCTGCATGCTCGTATTGAAGGGCAAGTTCTACTATGTCGCGCCCGTGTATCCGATCGTCTTCGCCCCGGGAGCGGTCGCATTGGAACGCCTGACTGCGGGACCGGCGACGAAGTGGTTCCGGCCGGTTTATGCGCTGACAATGCTCTTGGCGGGTGCGCTGATTGCGCCTACCGCGATCCCTCTGCTTCCGATAGAAGGATACATCGCCTATACAAAGAAGCTGGGAATACAGCAGCAGAAATTCGAGAACCAGCCGAAGAGCCGACTCCCTCAGATTTATGCCGACATGGTCGGCTGGGAGGAGCGAGTGAAAATCGTGGCGGATTACGTGCACTCCCTCCCGCCGGATGAACAAAAAATAACGGCTATTGGAGCTTCCAATTATGGCGATGCCGGTGCAGTCGATCTCTTTGGATCGAAGTACGGTTTGCCAAAGGCAATCAGTACCGCAAATAACTATCGGATCTGGGGGCCGCGCGAATATACCGGGGAAAGCCTGATTTTGATGGACGAGGGTTCTCCGGAGAAGTACGAAGGGCGTTGCAAATCCTTAAAACTGGTTGCGCGCCCTGACAATCCATACGTCCGTCCCGATGAAAACCTTCCCATCTATCACTGCGTCGGATTGACTCCAAACCTGCAATCGCTATGGGCGAATTCCGAACCCCGGAGATAGTCTTTATACTTATTTCCGGGAGAGTTTCCGTCAGGGGTTCAACGCAACTGTTGCCCAGAGGCTGAGTCACTCATTGAGCCTGGATAGTCCCTATAAACGCGCTTGTATTGACTTGCGTCGCAAGTTCGGACTGGTCGGTTGCACGGAATCGCCCGCTTATAAACAATTCGGATGGTTGCAGGCCCCTGCAACCAAAATTCTTTTACTTCAATAACTTCCGCGAACCCTGCAACCATCCGAATTGGTAGTTTTTCTGGCAGGAGATTCGAGAGATCTGAACTGCTCCCCGAGATTCCTTCATTACCTGCAGAAACATGGAATTGTTCTTGAGGTGGGTGTTGGGGAATGGAAAAGTGGTTGAGTCCTGGTAGTTCACGGGCATATCTCCAACAGTAGACAGATGCTATTGCTTTGAGCCCTACAGGCGGATCTTAGAAACCTGGCGATCTCCACTAACGTTTCGTTCTTCAAATTGATAACTTTACGCAAACAGAGTTGCGCCACCTGAGGGTGTCACCTCATAAGTTGAGAGCGAATCGAGAATAAAACTGGCAACAGAAATTACAAGACTAACTTAGAACAAAATTGAGAACAGAACGACGCCATTTGGGCTAAAAACTGGCGACAGGTTCATGAGTTTTGTTCTCAGAAAACTAACGGAAAATAATAGGTTCAAATCTGAGAACAACTTGAGAACAAAACCCCCAAATACCCCCTAAAACAGCCTAAATGACGCAACAAGAAGCTAGAAGAATCAGCTACTTACATGATGTATGATTTTCCGTTGGTCCCAGGTTCAAATCCTGGCGGGCCCACCAATCTCATAAGAAAACCGGGCAATTCGCCCTACGCAACAAGATCTCGATGCGTCATGTGGAACCCTGATTTTGAGATCGCTTCCTTTCGCATTCAACAGAGCGTGTCCATCAGAATCAAGCCGGCATCGCCCTGCCCATTTTCAAAAAACTTGTCACTGGAAGATGGCAGGTGCTTTCCGATTTGTGTTTCTCGAGCCGTAGCCGTAATTTTGCAGCCTCGTCCTTTAGAGACCCTTGAAAATAGAGACCCTTGAAAATACCAACTCTACGCTCGCATCTGACGACCGGCGCAACGCTCGGCCGAAAAAGAGAACAGTTATACTGCTAGACATCACTATGCTTTCGTGCTATCAGTGCACGACCGGAGGTTTTCCTGGATGCTTTCCTGGCGGCTGGGCATTTTGCTTTGTGCTTCTCTTTCGTTCTCTGGGGCCGGTGCCGCGCAGACCTCTCCGGCTCCAACCTCTACTTACAAAGTTAAAATCGATTTTAATCAGCGCGTCAAAATGCGCGATGGTGTCGACTTGGACGCCGATGTTTACCGTCCGGACTCGAATGGCCAATTTCCCGTAATCATTTCGCGGACCCCGTACAACAAGAGCACCGACCGCGGAAATACCTTGGACATGGGGCGCTACTTCGCCGCCCACGGTTATGTGTTTGTCGCTCAAGATGTTCGCGGGCGTGGCGACTCGGACGGCGTATTCATCCCTTACAGAAACGACGGCCCGGACGGCTACGATTCGATCGAATGGTGTGCGAAACAACCCTGGTCTACGGGAAAGGTCGGCACCATCGGGCAGTCGTACCTGGGGTATGACCAGTGGATTGCCGCTGTGCTGCGGCCCCCGCACTTGACCACCATGGTTGTCATGACCACGCCACCCGATCCCTTTGTCGAATCGCCCACTGGTTTGCCGTCGCCCACGTACATGAGCTGGTACAACCTGCTTCTCGGGCACACCTTGCATAACGACGCGGCGGTGGACTGGAATCAGCTCTACCTGCACTTGCCGCTGGACACCATGGATGCCGCAGGCGGCTACCATTCTCTTTACTGGCAGGAAGCGATCAACCATCCGGGAATAAATTCCTGGTGGGAACCGCTGATCTATCAGAGCAAATATGATCGGGTGAATCTGCCGATCATGCATATTTCCGGCTGGTACGATGATGAGCAGGCCGGCGCGGTGATGAACTACATCGGCATGACCACTAAGGGCCCGGAGGAAGCGAGAAAAAAACAGAAATTGTTGATGGGCCCGTGGCCCCATGCCATCAATTCCACACACAAACTGGGCGCAATCGAATTTGGCCCGACCGGCCAGATTGACTTATTCGGCTATCAATTGCGCTGGTTCGATCAGTGGCTGAAGGGAATCGACACCGGAATAGCCACAGAAGCACCGGTCAGAATTTTTGTGATGGGCAAAAACGAATGGCGAGATGAACCGGATTGGCCCATCCCGCATACGGAAATGGTCAAATATTTCCTAAGCAGCAAAGGCCATTCGAACAGTCTCTACGGCGTAGGCACACTGACTTCCGAAAGTCCTGCCAAACAGGGGCCCGATACCTATAGCTATGATCCTGCTGATCCTTTTCCCTTCATTACTGGAGCCACATTTTCTCAGTTGGGCGGACCGGACGATTACCGCCCGGTCGAGGTCCGCAACGATGTGTTGGTCTACACCTCGGATGCGTTTACAAAATCCCAACTGATCTGCGGTCCAATTCGCGGACACATTTTCGCTTCCTCGTCCGCTACCGACACCGATTTCACCCTTAAGTTCCTGGATGTCTGGCCCAACGGATTTGCCCAGCGGATGTCGGATGGATTGGTACGAGCCCGCTTTCGCGACGGCGGGGACAAGATGTCTTTAATCGAGCCTGGGAAAATCTACCCCTTTGACATCGATGCTTGGAATACCTGCCAGCAATTCGCGCCGGGACATCGCATGCGAATCGAGATTGCCTCCAGCGCCTTCCCCAAATATGACCGCAACCAAAATACCGGTGAACCGCTTGGACGAACCGCAAACCTGAAGATCGCCCAGCAGACGATCTATCACGATGCCGAACACCCTTCCTACGTGACTATTCCGATGGCCCCGGATGTTAACTAGAGCCGCAAGCGGTGTCTGCCGATTGGCAATCTATTGCGAGACGGATTTTCCCCAATAGCCTTTTTCACGTTTGACTAGCATACGAATCTTTGTGATGGCTTCCTGATCCGGAACGAAGCGGATCAAAATGACTTGGCGGCCCTTCTTCTTAATTGTTGCGATCCAGTCGCGGCAAGCGGCGGAATAGATCAACACGTCTGATTTCCGAACCACCTTTTGCGCTGCCGCGGAATCGTTGATGATTGCGTAGGGAATCGACCCGAGCGGCATGTCGCGATAAAACTCAATAGTTTTCATGATGCCCGGAGCGGGATCGACGGGTCCAAATACCGCCCCGAGTTTTTTGCTGGACGGCAACGAAACGATTTTTTGGATAGCTTCGCCGTCCAGCGTGTGTGACAGGGCTACCACTTTGTGTTTACGAGGGGACATCAGACGCTGGACGAAGTCATAGTGATACAGCGTGGTGGTCAACAAGTCCGCGCTGGTCATGTCGTTTCCGTTGTTTTGACGCTTGGACGCCAGTTCTTCCAGGGCGGTAGTCAAAACCCCTTCGATTTTTAAATCCAGATCGGACAACGCGCTGCGGAGTTCCGCGGTGTAGTCGTCCACATATTCGGGCAGGCACTCGACAAAAAAAATCCGCGTAGGAACCGTGCGCCGCTGATGGGCCAGAGCCCGGTGGGTGATGGATTGCGCTACCAGCATTGGGTCCATTTGGTTTTGCACCGCTTGAGCAACGACTTTTTCGGCGAAAGCCGATAGCCTGGAGCGTTGCTGGGCTTCTTCTCCGCTGGGCTCCAGGGTCAGTACCACTCGCACCCCTACCCCGCGCGTGCTGGCCACCACTCGTCGCGTTCGCAGCCATCGGTACGCCTTGTTCACAGTGAGAAAAGAAACTCCCAGCTCTTTCGCCAATTTGCGAATCCCCGGAAGCTTGTCGCCCACCCGAAGGGCTCCCGTTTCAATACGAAAAATTAATTCGTGTGCGATCTGCAGGTACAGCGGAAGCCCGCTCTCGGGGTTGAGAGTAAACCGCTCTGCGTTACTCAAGAGGTGCCCTCTGGCATTCGTTTCCGGTGAATGATAACACCAACACTCCGGTCTCACCTTCAAGGCTGTTGGATCTTCGGCGGCACTCCCGGGAAACTGCTGCCCAACTACTCTTAATTCAAATCCTGAGCATCACAAACTATCGCTTGACCTGGCAAATAAGACTGGTGTATTAGCACAGTATAACAGTTCGTTAGGAGTCCTCATGAAAACCGTTGGTATCGCCGTTTGCCTCTTGGCCGCCTTGTTCCTCTCTTTGCCGCCGGGTGCCGCGGCCCAACAAGCCACCGCCGACCTTCACGGCTTCATTATCGATAAAAGCGGCGCGGCGGTAGCCGACGCCCAAGTAACCCTGAGAAATATCCAAACCGACTTAACCCGAACGACCCAGAGTTTGGATACTGGCGGATATGCATTTATTGGGGTGCCGGCGGGAAATTATTCTCTAACCGTGGAAAAGGCCGGCTTCTCCAAAAAGTTGACTGAAGGAATCGTTTTGACTGTGGGGCAGACGGCCAGTATGGATGTCAACGTTGATGTCGGCAACGTCGAAGAAACCGTAAATGTTTCCAGCGACCCGCCGATCGTCAATACCTCCGAATCTTATATCGGAACCACTATTGGTACCACCGAGGTCCAGGACTTGCCTCTGCAATCCCGTCAGTTCGCGAATTTAGCGGTGCTGACCCCTGGGGTGACCTTGGCGTATAACGCTGACCCCACGGCTCGTAATCGCCTCATGCCCTCCATTGCCGGAGGCCGCGGACGCTATACCAGCTTCAACATCGATAATGCCGATGACAACGAAGATCTCGACGGCGGCTTGTTGCAGACGGTCAGCCTGGAAGCGGTTCAGGAATTCCAGGTCATCACCCATCGTTTCACCGCCGAACAGGGCCGAGCCGCTTACGGAATTATCAACGTGATCACCAAATCCGGAACCAATAATTTTCACGGCAGCGCCTTCGAATTCTTTCGCAATGATGCGTTGAACTGGAAGACTCACACCGAAGAAATCTCCGACTCGCCCAAGAGTTCCTACAATCGCAATCAGTACGGCGGCTCATTTGGCGGGCCCATTTTGAAAGATCGGCTCTTTTTCTTCGTGGCTCCAGAGAGACTCTCGCAGTCCACCATTAATATCGTAAATACCCAGGGCATCGACCCCACCCTGGATGGACCGGAAACGCTGCCACAAAGTGTTTTTACCATTACCGCTAAAATCGACGCCCAGATATCCAAAAACAATCTGATGACCTTTCGATATTCACGCGAGCATAACGCCGATGTCAGCAGCGTCAGCACTTCGACGCCAAAAGAGAGCCAGGGCACGAACCAGAACACCTACCACACCGGCGTCATCAACCTCACTACCACTTTGGGTCCTACTAAAGTAAATCAGGTGACCTTTGAGGCCTCCGATTGGCAGAACGGATTGATCCCCAACATTCTCGGCCCCGGCCTGTTTTTTCCCAATGGCGTTGTGCTGGGTCAAAACCAGTCTTTTCCGC
The DNA here is from genome assembly GCA_963732705.1 of uncultured Acidobacteriota bacterium. Lineage (GTDB taxonomy): Bacteria > Acidobacteriota > Terriglobia > Acidiferrales > UBA7541 > Acidiferrum. The sequence goes on from CAVTAN010000007.1 coordinate 137,806, forward strand.
AGTCCACCTCGCTCCGCAAATATCAGTTGCGCGACACCTTTTCCTTAACGCTATCCGGTAAAGGTGTGCACAACTTAAAAATTGGCGCCGAAGAAGTCCTGACCCCCCACACTATGGGAACTTACGGAACTCAGACTTCGCCGCAATATTTCTTTCTGGGAAATAGTCTTACCTCTCCAATCAACGAAATTTTCTATAACACTGGCAATGCCGCTTTCGTTTTCAACTCCTTCAATCGATTTGGTGCTTTTGTCCAGGACGACTGGCAAGTCACACGTAAATTGACCATCAATGCGGGCTTGCGCTGGGATTACTACGGCGGAATCGCCTTCGATCAAAGTTACAGCCCGACCTATCAATTCCTGCAAACCGCACTTCCTTCTTTTGCGGGTCAGCAGGCCCACACCCCAAAAACGAATTTTGGCCCCCGCCTCGGTTTCGCCTATGACCTTTTGGGTGACGGCAAGACCGTCATCCGCGGAGGCTACGGTCTGTATTTCAACTTTCCGATCGAGACCAATTTCTTCACTGTCATTGAACGAAACTCTGATCCGCAGGTGCTCGGGTATCTCAACAACAATCCCACCGGAATCACCAATCCGGACGGCGGCTTTTACCAATACGGACAGCCCCTGCCACCAAACCAGTTGGTTCCCGGGCCTGTCCCACTGCAAGACTCAGTGATGGATCCCCATCAAGTTGATCCTCGCTACCAGCACGCTAACATCGGTTTCGAACATCGCATCGCGCGGAACACTGTGATTGGCGCGGACTTTCTTTGGTCGCGTGGCGATCACACACCGTTTGCCAACGAAATTAACCGTTTGCCCGCGGATGGCTCCGCCCGCCCGTTCGCCGCCGACGGCTACAATTTCCCCATCCGAATCGAAGAGACAGCTGGAAAGAATTCGTATAAAGCTCTGAATGTTTCCTTGACGCACCGTTACTCCAGCAGTTTTGCCATCAATGCTTGGTATACCTATTCAAAATGTCGCAGCACCAACGTAAGAGCTGCGGACGAAGGTTTTAGCACCTTGCCTATCGACCAGCATAATCCTGGCGCGCCTGCAAACTACGGTCCTTGTGCGCTGAATCCTGCCAACAAACTTATGATCAGTCCGATATGGACCCTGCCGTTGAACTTTCAAGTCTCCTCCATCGCCCGTTTTAACTCGGGTTCACGTTACAACATCACCGCCGGCCAGGATTTGAACGGCGATGGCGTGAATAACGACCTCCCGGTGGGAGTGGCGACCATCAATTCTGGCGTCGGCGCCAACTTCTTCCAAATGGACGTGCGCGTCTCAAAATACTTCACCATGCCGCGCGAGTTGGGAAAGCTGGAGGCTATTTTCGAGATGTACAACTTATTTAACAACATCAACCCCTCTACGTATGTGGGGAATGAACTGGCCAACAACTTTGGTAAACCTACACAATTCGCTGGGGACCCTCTGCAGGGTGAAGCTCGCCTGATTCAGCTGGGAATTCGATACTCGTTTTAAGCCAGGCAAACGAGGCTCAAAAGCCTTTTTGCGTCGACGTTCGATCCGCGTCCGCGCTTCAGGGCATCTGAAGTTGGGGCGAATCCCGTCCGCTACCGGCCGGGCGGGTTTGCGCCTGCCAGCTTGGTCCAAATTTTTCGGAGCATCGGAGCAAAGGATAAACACGGAGCCAGCACTTTCAGGCCATGCCCACACCCTCGAAGGCTTCGCTGCAATTTCTGCGCGACGATCAAGCCGCTGTTCGGCTTAAAATCCCTCTTTTAATTCAAGCCATCGACGACGCTTTCCGTCTCGAGCGCGACTCCTACGTCATGCCGCCGCGCATGATCCTTCCGCAAGGTGATCGCACGGTCCTGGTGATGCCTTGCTTTTCCAGGGATATTTTTGGGGTCAAGATCGTGACCATGAAACGGGATCCCGGGCGAGGCCACCGGGTGCTCAAAGCGAATTACACCCTCTACGACGGCCGATCGGGTGACGCTCTCTTGTTCATGGAAGCGGATGTGCTCACGGATTTACGCACTGCCGCGACCTCCGCCGTAGCTACCCGATTGCTGGCGCGTTCTGACTCCAGAGTCTTGGGAATTTTTGGCACTGGCCGGCAGGCAAAAGCGCATCTAACTGTCTTTCTACATACTTTCCCGTTTCGTGAAGTGCTCATTTGCGGATCCTCACCGGAGCGCAGTGCCGATTTTGCAAGGATGGCCTCGAGCACCTTTGGAGTTTCTGCTCAAGCAGTCGACGCTTCGCGCTGCGCCTCCCAAGCCGACGTGCTTTGTACCTGCACTACTTCCACGACGCCGTTATTCGATGGCCAGTTGTTGCCGCCCGGATGCCATATCAACGCCGTGGGCGCCTTTCGCCCGGACACCCGTGAGTTGGATGATGAAACCATCGTTCGCTCGCGCATAGTCGTCGACACTTACACCGGGGCTCCCACGGAAGCCGGCGAAATCTTGATTGCCCAACACAACCGCGTTGTTGGCGACGACTGCGTGCTCGCCGACTTGCATGAATCGTTGTCCGGCAAAATGCTTATCCGCCGAACTCCTGCGGATATCACGCTGTTCAAGAGTGTGGGTTGCGCTCTGGAGGACTTGGCCGCTGCCCGCCTGCTGCTGAGCTCTAATCGCGCCGCGGACGTGGATTCCGATGCGGTCGCGAAAAACTAGATTCCTGCGTTGCCAATGGCAATGCAAACCGGGCCAGTTACGACCACTCGCTGATGTTTCCTGAACACGACAAACCTGTTGCCATCGTCGGTGGAGGAGTTATTGGTGTTTGTTGCGCTTATTTTTTGGCAAAAGCAGGTGTGGGCGTATTGCTCTTTGAGAAGGATGAAATTTGTTCCGGGTGTTCGCTCGGAAATTTGGGCTTGTTAGCGGCGAGCCACGCTGTACCTCTGGCTTCTCCCGGGGTCGTCTCCAAGGCCCTCAAGTGGTTGTTCGATAGCGAAAGTCCTTTCGCGATTCGATGGAGTGCCGATCCCAAACTTCTTAGCTGGCTCTGGCAATTTTTTCAGGCCAGCCGCTCGGTGGACGTCGCCGAAGCAACCGCCGATCTGGTGAGCTTGGTTCTCGCCAGCACTAAGCTCTTTGAAGAGTTGGCGGATTCCGTGGATTTTTCCTTTGGGTTGGAAAAACGAGGCACGTTGGAGCTTTTTGCTACTTCTCGGGCCTTTTCAGAAGCCGGGCTGCAAGTGCCTTCTCTGAGAGCCGCTGGCCTGCGAGTCGATGTGCTGGATGCCGCCGGCGTCCAGCAATTTGAGCCCTTGGCCTCACCCGATGTTTGCGGAGGACTCTTCTATTACGATGACTGCCATGTTTTGCCGGCAGCTTTCGTTCGCGGTCTCGCTTCAGCTGCCGGGAAAGCCGGCGTAAAAATACGGCCACAGGATGAGGTAACTGGTTTCGAGCTGGCCGGAGATCGCATCACTACAGTGAATACCAGGAGCCACTCCATTCAAGTTTCCGCGGTAGTGCTGGCGGCCGGCTCTTATTCGCCGGCGCTCTTGCACAAATTGGAGATAAACCTGCCCGTGCAACCCGCGCGCGGTTATTCCTTCACCATCCCAGCGCCGCGCTTGCTCCCGCAGCGCCCAATCATGTTCGCAGAGGCCCGGGCGCTCCTGACCCCGATGGGAAATGAGTTGCGTTTGGGTGGAGTGCTGGAGCTCACAAACCGGAACACTCCCGTAGATGCCCTTCGGGCCAAGGCTCTGGTCAGAAGCATTGAGCGATATCTTCTTCCACAGATTTCCTTTGATTGGCAGCAGCCGTGGAGCGGTTATCGCCCCTGCTCACCCGACGGATTTCCGATCGTCGGCTGGTCGCAACGGTCATCCAACCTGCTGTATGCCACGGGACATGGAATGCTGGGCTTGAGTCTTGGCCCCTTAACCGGTGAAATTGTAAGCAATCTGGTGACAGGAGCGAGTCCTCGTCACGACCTGACCCGCTGGCGGCCATCGCGCTTTCCAATCGTCCTTTAAGACCGCCTTCAGGTGACCGCATCGCTGATCATGCGCTGTGGCTTGTTGAATCTCGCCAGCCAAAATAGCGCGCCGGCCACCACCGTCGATGGAATCGCGAACGACACCAACGCCAGCGAGAGATGATTTTGCGTTGGAATGTGCAGCATGTTGCCGGTTCGTTGCAACGCTGCGGTGAGCGGCGAAGCGTTATTGAGTTGCGTGGAGATGCGCCCAATCAGTGGTTGCGAGATGGCGTCCCCCAACACGTGGATCGTCGTAAGCAGGACGGCCGTCGCAGTCCCGCGCAAACCTGGAATTACAATGCCCACGAGAATCGCGAAAACCAGCCCGGTGCTCATGTTGCCCAAAAATACTTCGCCAAATACCGCCGCGAACAACGGAACCCCGCTTGAAAGCAAGGCAATGGCTATCAGCGGCACAATGCACACGAAGCAACTGATCGCGCAAACGGTGTAATACCCGCCGGATTTTCTCTTCGCCAGCACGTCTCCTAGAAATCCGCCCATCAGCGGTCCTAGCACCCCTGCCACAAACACCACCGCTCCGTACGCGGTGCTGGCGTTCACCAGACTGATTCCTTTTTCTCGCTGCAGGATGGTGGGTACCCAAAATTCGATCGGGTTGTAGGAAAATATTTGAAAAGTATAAGCCGCTACCAGCAACAAGTAAGGTCGATTGCGAACCAGTTCACGAATCGCAATTTTTAGAGGGGGCCGTTCGGCGGCTTGCAGGGGATCCAGTTCGCCGCGGCGCGGCTCGGCGACAAATAGCATGATGAGCGCCATCAAAAGTCCCGGCATTCCCACCATCAGACAAGCGGCTCGCCAACCATAAGCCGCCGCAATCAATCCGCCCAGAGTTACCCCCAGTCCCGCTCCAATGGGTGAGGCCATATAAAAAAAGGACATGGCCGTGCCGCGCTTCCCCATTCCAAATACATCGGCTAACAAACTGGGAGCCGTGGTCATGTAGGTGGCTTCCCCAATTCCAACCACCGCTCTGCTGGCCACCAGTTGTCCGAAGCGCATAGCCAGACCGGCGGCGCCGGAGGCAACGCTCCACAGCCCGGTAGCCAACGCGATCAGCTTCGTGCGTTTGGCGCGATCTCCAATCCAGCCCACCACCGGCGGTAGAAAGGAATACGGAACCAGGAACGCCAGCGCGATGGCCCCTAGCTGTGCGTCACTAAGTCCTAAATCTCTGCGAATCGGCTCCAGTAAACCGCTGATCACCAGCCGGTCGATATAATTTAGAAGATTGATGACGAATAAAAATATCAACAAGAAGCGTGGATAGTGCGGGGAATCCCTTTTTGTGAAGGCCCATTTGGGGGTCATCGTGCGTTGATCACCGCAGTGACTCCCTGCGCGCCCCCGAAGAACGCCGTATGCTCTGGATCGTCGGCCATCATTCTCCAGCAACTTCTTCCAGTACCCGGATAAAATTTCCACCCAGAATCTGCTTCACTTCCCCTTTGCCGTAACCGCGTTGCATGAGCGCCTTAGTCAGATTCGGAAGGCGGCCGCAGTTCTCTAGATCCTTAACAGTGATGCTGGCCCCGTCCCAATCCGAACCAATTCCCACGTGATCGGTCCCCACTAGCTCGACCGCATGATCAATATGCCGGCACAGCGTTTCAAGCGCGACCTCTGGCACTCCTTCCATACACCGCGCGTAAAAATCGGACATGTACTGTGGATTTTCCACCGCCGATTTACCGCCCAGTTCTCCCCGCAACCTCTTCCAATTTTCCTCGAAGGCCTCGCAAGCTCGATCGTCAAGAAATGGTGGGTAATAGGTGATGTGTACCACGCCGCCGGTCTTGGCAATTTTCTTGATCAGGGCGTCCGGCAAATTGCGCGGATGTTTGCACAGCGCCTTGCAACAGGAATGCGAAGCGATAACCGGATGCTTCGTCACTTTCAAAACGTCGTTTACGGTGTCGTCTGAGACGTGGGACACGTCCACAATCATGCCTAGGCGATTCATTTCTCGAACCACCTGACGTCCTAAATCGTTCAATCCGCCCCAGCGCCGTTCATCTTGCGAAGAATCCGCGAATTCATTGTTCTGCGCGTGTGTGAGCGTCATGCTCATCACGCCCATATTGTGGAAAGACCTCAAAATATTGATATCGCCTTCAATGATGTGACCGCCTTCCACAGAGAGCATTCCACACTTCTTGCCGGCGGCAACGGCCTGCTTCAAGGCTTTAGCGGTCTGCACCAGTACCAGACCACCGTTCGATTTGGCCACCGCGTCGAAGAAAGTACCTGCCATGGCCATCGCTCTTCTCACCGTGCAGCCCGGCGGCATCCCGGGGGCGATGTACAGCGCGAACATCTGCACATCCAGTCCGCCAGAAACCATTTGCGGAAGGTTCACAGCCAGGCCGCTGCCGCCATCGAAGAAATTCAATCCTTCGTCCAGCACCCGCGCGAAAGTGTCCGAGTGGGTGTCGATTACCGTCGCTGCTTTGTGCACTTGCAAATAACTGGAACCCACGCCTGCCTCACAATTGCCGATAAGTTCGTTTCGGCCTTTCGAGTTATCCCCAAATATCTTGCACTGTAAATCCTTCCGGAAACGGATCTTCCGCATCCAGCACATAGTTAGCGAATCCGGTGATCCACCCTTGGCCGCTGATTGTCGGGACCACCGCTTGGTGTGGGCCCAGTTGCACTTCTTCAACGAGCCGGCCTGTGAAACGAGTTCCCAGGATGCTTTCGTGAACAAAATCCTGGTGTAGGGGAAGCTGTCCCTTGGCGTGCAAAACCGCCATCTTCGCGGAAGTTCCTGTGCCGCACGGCGAGCGGTCCAGTATTCCGCTCCAGGAATTATTCTTTCCTTCCTTAAACTCACCGGTCGAAACCACCACGGCGTTCTTGCGATGACTGCCCTCCGTCTCCGCGGGAGCCGATAACTGCGAAATGGAAACTTCGGATATTCCGGGATTCAGTGGATGCACCACCGGAAGTTGCTCACGAGCTGCGGCCTTCAGCATTTCTCCGATCCGCACAATGTCGCGCGCCTCGTCTGGCCGAATCCTCAATCCGAACTGCTCAGCATCCGCAATGACGTAAAACATTCCTCCGTACGCTACATCGACCACTACCGAGCCCAGGCCCTTCACCTCCAGGGTTCGGTCCAGATGGGCCGCGTAAGAAGCCACATTCTTGAACGTCACCCGCGTAACTTTTCCACGGTTTACTTCCGCCTCTACCTCCACCAGACCCGCCGGAGTTTCCAAAGTAAGCCGCGTTATCGGCGAACTCGACGGCAAAATTCCGGTTTCCAATAAAACTGTAACCACACAGATGGTGTTGGAACCGGACATCGCCGGATATTCGGTCTGTTCCATGATCACGAACCCGATATCCGCCCGGGCGTCGGTCGCCGGCAGAATTACGTTGCAGCATAGCGCCGGATACCCTCGTGGCTCGCGCAGCATTCGCTTCCGCAGTCCGTCTGCTTTGGCTTCCAGATAAACTTTTTTTTCGAACATGGATTTGCCTGGAATATCGAAAACCCCGCCTGTGATCACCCGCCCCGGCTCCCCGCAGGCGTGCGCGTCCACGGCATGGATCATGTTGGCAAACCGCAAGGTTCAGGCTCCTAATTACTCGACAGCTAGGGTTTCGGGGCCGGTGGTGCGCCGACGCCATTTTCCGAAACGATCGGCAGCGTTACCGACGAAGGATGCTGAGGATCGTGATAAATCGTCTGTTTCGCAGTGACCATATTCGCGGTCTTCCCCAACGCCTCGCCGGTGTTTTGATTGCGGTCATATTTCGGAAACGCGCTGGAGGAAACCTCCACTCGAACGCTATGCCCTTTCTGAAATTCCTGGCAGGTATTCCATAAATCCATTTTGTAAGAGTAGATTTTTCCGGGCGTAATCAACTCTTGTTTGTCTCCCCCATTTCGAAATCGCGCTCGCACTATTCCGTCCGACAATCGCTGGGCAAAGCCATTGGGCCAAACGTCCAGCAATTTGCCGGTGAAGTCCGTATCCTTCGCGGACGAACTGGCGTACAACTCCATCGTGACCGGCCCACAAATCTTGGTGTCATTGGCGAAGGGGGCCGCGGTAAACACCAAAATGTCATTGCGAAGTTCCACCGGGCGATAATCGTCTGGGCCACCCAGCTGTGCAAACGTGGGCTCCATCAAATACGGGGCCGGGTCAGCCGGGTCATAGTCGAAGCTGTCCGGATGAATTTCTTTTGGCGGCTCGCTCACAAGCCTTCCGTCTCCGTGAAGGCTGTTCGCCCGTCCATCGCTGGAAAGATAGAACCGGGTGAGATTCGTTCCGGGCACGGGCCAACTCGCGGCGTCGTGCCACTTGTTCTCGCCCATGACAAAGATGCGAACCGGTGGCTCCGCCATAATTCCGTTATCCAGCCCCTTCAGCCAAAAATCGAACCATCGTAACTCGTAGCCAGAAAGATCAATGACCGAGCCGGCACCAAAGTCGATTGGCCCCAGTCTCGAACTGCTGTTCACCGCATGAGGCCAGGGTCCCATCAAGAGCTTTTGACTTTGCCGCACCTTTGCCGGTCCTTCCGTAGTCATCCCGATATAATTCATTGTCGCGCCGGCCTGCTCGTCGTCGTACCATCCCGAAACATTTAATACCGGCACGTTCACTCGCGAAAATTTCCCCTGATACATCAGCGGATCCCACCAATCGCTGATCCCTGGGTGATCGATCATGTCCTTCCAATACTGCACCCGCCGCCCGCCGGCCTCATCCATGGTGTACAACGGCAAGTGCAAATACAGTTTGTCCCAATCCACCGTGGCCAAGTTTTGCAAGACATGCCCGGATACGAAGTAATACAAACTTAAGTACGTGGGCGATTGCAGTCCGGTTGGCGTTTCGACGAAGGGGTCTGGGGGAGTAGTCAGCACCACCATGGCGGATAGGTGCGGTGGTTGGTTTACGGCCGCCAGCCATTGATCATATCCAACGTAAGACGCCCCGAGAGTTCCCACTTTACCCGTGGACCACGGTTGCTGCGCAGCCCACTCAATGGAGTCCCACCCATCGCGGCCTTCGTTCCGCTGCGGAACGTAGGTTCCATCGGAATCCCCTCGCCCGCGTACATCCATGGCCGCATACACGTAGCCGTGCGAGGCGAAATATTGCCCTTCTGTCGAGTACACGCTGTTCTTGAATTGGCTTCCCTTGTTATACGGCGTGCGCACCAGGATGACTGGGAATTTGCCTTCAATGGTGGGGCGGTAAACATCCACCGATAGCTTCACGCCATCGCGCATCGTGGCTTGCTGGCCAAAATCGATGTGCACCTCGAATGTCGGCGATGGCTTTTGCGCTGGTAAGCAGCGTGGCGTAAGGAGCAGAACCAGCAACCAACCATGTCTGATCATCATCATTTTCCTGATTTGTGCGACGTGCAGTTATATAACTGCAGTACAGTGCACCTCTCGAATTATCACTGTCAAGAGGAAACCTAAACCGATATTTTGTTTCGACGGTATTGAAGATTTGATGATCGCGGTCATGAAATCCTGCGGGCAATCACAATCTTTCCTTCGGCAACAACCAATTTTCCACAAGCTTCGCACCCCAGCATAATGAACGATTGGCAGCCAGTGGTCTTCGCCGACCCCATTAGACGACATGCCCAGCTCCGTTGTGCGCATGAACAGGAATCGGAGAGAGCGTTAGGTGCCTCCAACTCCCCGTGCCCACCTGCCGCCGGTACTGATCGTGATCATTAGGGACACATTGCGGGCGGAGTCGACAACATCCGTCGCCGTCGCATAGACCCGGCTCCCATAACTATTCACAAGGCTCCTCGCTGGCCCGAGTCCGTTTAGCCCTATCCGTTACGAAGGAATGCTCCGGGCATGCTTAAAGCGGATCGCGTACTCTGTCGGTAGGCTGGAGGCCGCTGCATTCGCGCCGAGCGTCGGCCTGCGGAAGGCGAGCCTTTACTTGCCGCGATTTATCTGAAATTTTTGCTGAACACTTGCCGAACAATGACCTGCTAATGGGGCTGTTAGCACACTGTGGACCTACAACGCTGACCAAACAAACCAAAAATCGATCAGTACGAACAAGTCAGAGTGAATTAGAAAACCGCGGCGTCTGTCGTGACAGGGCGGCGTGCACAGGGCAATACAAAATTGAGAGGGGAATTTCCAACATCGAATTAAGCAGATTGTTTCCTCGGATTACCAACGCTGGAACCTCACTGGAAATCGCTCTCGAAAGGGCATCGGCTAAGTCGCGACATCGTGCCAGAATTGCCCTATCAGCCATTCCTCCTGCAGGTACCCTCGTTTTCTGAGTCATGTTGCCTTGGGCTTTCTTGTTTGCGCACTGCCCGTAGAATTCGTAGAAGGCGTGGCCGTTGGATGTCGTAACTCGGCTACAAATATCCAGCCATAACGGCAATAGCAACCTATACCGGTCCCGAGGCACATCGGACAGCACTTCCAATCGGTCGCCCGCAACATCCAGCAAATGACGCCGGTGCATCTCACTCCGTTAAAGACCTGATCGCAGGGCGCTTTAATTTGCGCCCTGTCGAGGCAAGCGGAGCCACACTGATTGCAACACCCGATGGGCCTGTCTCTAATTGCGCCCTCCGAGAAACCAACTAACAGCCAGACCCGTTCCAAGGGATAGCGTGGCAGAAACGGTTAGAATTAAGTGTGCGATATCGTACAGTTAAATAGAGATAACATGCGTGGCTATTAGGCAGTTAACAGATCGAAGTGTGAGTTGGCGGCGGTTAGAGGTATCTATAAGTATTTGCTTGGGCGGCGCACGTCACGGCCTCGGCTTCGAGCAATTTCACAAAACTCTCGGCGGGGATCGGCCGACTGAAATAGTACCCTTGAGCCTCGTCACAATTATGAGCCCGAAGGAAACTCAATTCCTCCTGCGTTTCGACTCCCTCAGCAACGACTTTTAGGTTAAGCCCTCTGGCAATGCTGAGCACAGCCAGCACGATCGATGTGTTGCCGGGAGTAGCCGTGATCTGGCGGATGAAGGACTGGTCGATCTTGAGGGAATCAATGGGGAATTGTGTGAGGTAGCTCAGACTTGAATAGCCGGTGCCAAAATCATCAATTGCTACCTGAACTCCTCGTTGCCTCAACGGCTGAAGAATGCATTCAGCGGCGGCGGCGTGCCTGATGAGGACACTTTCGGTCAACTCTAGCTCGAGAGTTTTAGGATCCAGACCGCTAAGTGTCAGAATTCCCAGTATGCTTGTGAGAAAGTCTTGTTCCCTAAACTGCACCGCGGAGATGTTTGCGGCAATAGCACCCAAGTGCAATCCTGCATCTTCCCACTTCCGGGCTTGCCTGCACGCCTCGCCAAGCACCCATTTGCCGATTGGCAGAATCAATCCGGACTCTTCTGCAACGGGAATAAACTGGCCGGGTGAGATCAACCCCGTGTTGGATGCGTCCATCGGATCAATGCTTCGGCGCCGGTAATTCTTCCTGTCCGAAGGCTGATCTTTGGCTGGTAGTGCAGTGTAAATTCGTGTCGGTCTAATGCCCGCCGAAGATCCTCTTCGATAGATTGGCGCTCCACGGCTCGAACGTTCATGATGGGTTTAAAGAATTGACAAATATTGCGCCCATTTTCTTTGGCTTGATACATAGCCGTGTCCGCGTTCTTGATGAGCGTTTCCGCATCCATTCCGTCGTCGGGATAGACGCTCATACCTATGCTGGTCGTAACGTGAAGTTCACGCCCGTCGATTGAGTGAGCCTTTGCCACCGCTTGAAGCATTCTTGCGGCCGTGCTGGAGGAATCGTCCGGCTGAGCGACTTCCGAAAGCAGTACCACAAATTCATCCCCACCTTGCCGGCTCACCGTGTCGGAATCGCGCACGCAATTTACCAGTCGTTGTGCTACCGATTGGAGAAGCTTGTCGCCAGTTGAGTGTCCCAGGGAGTCGTTGATGTGTTTGAAACCGTCCAAATCAAGAAACATCACTACCACTTTTTTCATGTGTCGCGGCGCTAGCGTAATGGCCTGAGTGATCCGATCGTTCAATAGCATCCGATTTGGCAGTCCTGTCAGAAAATCGTGCTCGGCGGAATGAGCCATCTGCAGAGCCATGGCCCGTGGTTCGGTGACGTCCACATTGACTCCAAGCATCCGAATTACTTTGGATTGCGCGTCAAGGACCACTCTATTGACCGCAGAAACAATTCTTACTGAGCCGTCGGGTAAGATGATGCGGAACTCCGTGGATCTTTGGCTCTTTTCGCTGATGACCTTTTGCAGAGAGGCTTCGACTGAGGGTAAGTCCTCAGGATGGACGCTTTTAGACCATTTTTCGTACGTCATAGCGACCACCTGCGGGATACCGTAAATCTTGAACATGGTGACATCCCATGTGAGGGTGTCATCAGCCAAATTCCACTCCCACACGCCCACTTGTGCAGCTTCCGTCGCGAGCGACAGACGTTGCGCTAGCAAGACAAGTTCGCTCTCAGCGTTTTTGCGTTCCGTAATGTCACTTACAATATTTAGTATCCTCTTGGGATGACCAAGTGCATCGCGGTCTACCTGGCCCTCGACCGTGATCCAGTGCATAGAGCTGTCTGGCCAGAAGATCCGGCAGTCCATACTAAGTATTCCTGTTTCGAGGGCCTTCGCAAACGCATCACTAACATCGTTAAGATCTTCGGGCACCACACTTGCCAGAAAATGTCGCTGACCCCATGCCTCTTGAGGTGTGCTGTAACCAAAAATCTGGTCGTGTCGGAGAGATCTAACGGATGTATCCGTTGCTAGGTCCAACTCCCAGCTTGCCATTTGTCCGGCATCGAGTGCCAGGCTAGTCCGTTGGTTCGTTTGTTGAAGCTCCACGGCTTGATCTTCGAGCGCCTTTGTCCGCTCGATCAAATCTGCAGTGGTTTCTTGCAGCGCCGATTCAGCGTCTTGCCGTGCAGTGATATGCATGACCATGGCGAGGGACCCGTCGTAACGTCCGGCGTCGTCGTAAAATGGTGTCGACGCCAAAAGCGCCCACATAGTTGTTCCGTCTAGACGGATATAACGGACTTCAATCTGTTCAGCTTCCGGACGATTAATGCGCGATGCAAAGCCGGCTTGGCCAGCTTCGTCCAGAAACTCCAACGGCGAACGCCCTATCCCAAGGTCGGCCTCGCAACCGAGCATTTGCGCCATACGCTGATTCATGAAGGTAGTCTTGTTAGTTGCGTCCAGCAGCCATACTCCCTCATTTGTGGTTTCGACGATACGGCGGTAGCGTTCCTCGCTAGCCCGCAGTGCGTCTTGCGCCTTGCGGAGCAGCAAGGGGGTATGGGTTTTGGAGTCCAGGACGGCATCGATCTGGCCTGAGAGCAGCGCCGCGATAGTCGCCTCTGCCTCAGCAACCCGCCGTTCCAGTTCTCGGGTGTTGGGAACCTGTTGAGAGCTCACGGGGCGACCAACGCCAACAGCACGCTCGGTTTGTCGCTGAGATCGCCTATAACCCGTGCAACAGGCAGCGGCAGAAGCTTGAGCAGGGTGGGGCTCACGATGATTCCGTCGGCCAGAGTTCGGTCTGGATCTTCGAGCATGTCTATGATCTCAAGGTCATGGTGAGCGAGGAAGTGTTCAGCGCAAATCGCCCTCGCGTTGGTGATCGCACGCACTGAGTTCGGCGCATTTCCGGATACATATAGGCGCAAGGTTAACCTGGCTCCAGGCGTTTCAACTGTTCCCAAGCTATTTTGTCCTGCCATTGGCATTCTTTCTTCTAGCGGACCGAGTCGCCAGACGCGTCCTGGACTTGTTAGCTTCGTCGTCACCGTGACGCATCCTGTGCAGTACCTCTCGATCGACCACCTCAAGCTTTGATGCCGAACCAGTAGCAAGAGCCAGCACCGACATTTCCGCCTCGCGGGCGTCTATTTCCGTCTGCACAACTTGCAATCGCGCCACCGCTTCGGCCTGCGACACTTGCAGTTGAAGCCTTTTCAGCTCCGAAGCCACTTGCGTTCGCTGCCGTTCCGCCTGTTCTGCCTGCTCCCATTCCCAGCGCGCCACGCCCATCAGGGCTTTGCCTTGAGCGATGAACACGTCTGTGAGGGTGACACCTTGGTCGGAAAGCGTGAGTTCTCGAACTTGATTTGAGTGTCCGGTTCCGCGCGATTTTACGATTGTCAAAGCGCGATTGCGTTCGCCGTCTTGCACTACGTAGGAAAGGTGGATCCAAGTATCGGCGATTGTAGAGATGCCCGTTGCCGTTGCTTCGTCAGTCTTGATTCCTTCCATCAAGGACGTATTCACGACTGTGATACCCGACACTTTAAGAAAATCCAAAAACTGTTGGGCAGTGTCCGCCGAAGCGCGGTGCGCGCTCTTCGAGGACAATGCCGAAAGCGGATCTATAACGAGGCATCTGGGTTTGTGCTCTCGAACCTTGGCGCGCAGGTCGGCGAACTGATCTTCGATGTTAGGGCCGCGGGTACGTGTGGAATACATGCAGAGAATCCCGGACGATAAGAACGGGGTGAGGTTTATGCCTACCGATCGGAGATTCCGAACGATCTGGTTCGCGCCCTCATCGAAGCTCACATATAAGGTGCGATCGCCACGCTGGCAGGCCGCAGCGGCGAATAGGCCGGACAGTGTTGACTTCGCAGTGCCCGGGGCTCCTGAGATGAGAACGTTGCTCCCTTGGTGATATCCGCCACGCAGCATATTGTCGAGACGGGGTAATCCCGAGGAAATGCGTTTATCGCTGACATCATATTTTAGTTCGGTTGGCCCCCGGTTCGTGAGCTGTAGGCCGTCGACCGACAGTCCCACGGGAAACTCATCCCCAGAAAAGCCGGATCCACGGTACTTGACAATGCGCAGATTCCGGAAAGCTGAGCCGTCAACCACGAGATGCCTCAGCGACACCACGCAGTCGACCATGAACTGGAGAAAGGCATAGTGCTGGTCCCCTTCGTTCCTGAACTTCTGCGTTATGAGGCCAGTCAGTCCTGTCTTAGCGAGCCAATCCCGGATGCGATAAATTTCTCGTTGCTCTTTGTCCGGATCGCCCAGCAGACCCAGAAGAACGTCTATCCCGTCAAAGACGATGCGTTTGGCATCGAGATTCCTAGCCTTTGCCTCCAACACTCCGAGCATGCCCGTCAAGTCAAAGTCGCCGGTCTTGACCACCGCGGGAGAGAGTCGGGCATCAAGAAAGAACAACTTTTCCTTTTCCAAGTCAGCTATATCCCATCCAAACGTCGCAGCGTTGGCGACAATCTGGCGCGTATCCTCCTCGAAAGCAACGAATATGCCCGCTTCGTTAGCCAGACGCGCGCCGTTCACTAACGTCTGCAAAGCAAACACAGTCTTGCCGCATCCCGCGCCTCCGGTCACGAGAGTGGTGCGTCCGCGCGGGAGCCCGCCACCAGAAATTTCGTCAAATCCCTGAATCCCGGTGAGCATCTTAGTTACAACAGCGGGGGGGTATTTTGTCTTCATCGCTTACTCCTCTAGAGTGAGGGCCCATTTCGGGAAATACTCGGTCGGGCTACAGGTTCAATAGATCATTATGTATCTAAGTATTTATTATTGCTGTGCTTCCGCAGAGTAGGTTTCCAGAAAGTAGTTCCGGAGCGGGTTGTCCGGATGTGCAGTATGGTTTACAAACTTCGAACCCGTGATTAGTGTCCGGCTGTAATTTCTGAAGGTAAACCCAATACTCCATAAATCTCAAAAGTCGTTACGGAGTGTCCTGATTTTCGCCAGGCCTTCGCGGTCGTCACTACCTCAAACTAGTGCCGACATTGGCATCGCTCTCCCCGGTAGAGGTGACCGCCGGCGGATCGACCCTTATTGTAACGTTGACATAGTCTAATCTTGCCAGCGGTAGGGTTGTCCAATGGAACGGCGTGGGACTGGCGACGACCTTTGTAAGCAATACGCACTTTTCGGCGGCAGCCCCGGCCGCGACATTGCTAACGCTGGCCTCGCGTTCATCCCGCCGCGGCATGAGCAAAAAAAGCTAATTCGCGTTTTTTTGGTGCAAGCAACAAGGAAAAAAATCGAGTGCTGGCATACCCGTCGTCTCGCTGTCCCGTAAACCCGCCCTGCCTTCCAAACCCCACCCTCTTCAGGCAGAATGTCTCCTCCAATCAGGAGTCGGGAGACACTATGAATCGCAGCATCCTCACCGCGTCCCTATGTCTGGCCGTGTCATCGCTGGCTCTGACGGGCACGCGCGGCCTCACAAAAGTTTCCGCTGACGACCAGCCGCTCGCCGGCTATTCCCCGGAATCCTCCCGCACCGAACGCCAGTGGGAAGAAAAGCTCCGCGAAATTCCCAGCCTCGAAAATTTGCGCTCTTACATGCAAAAGCTTTCAGCACGCCCGCACAATGTCGGAACCCTCGCCGACAAGGAAAACGCCGAATGGATCGCCGCTAAATTCAAAGAGTTCGGCCTCGACACTCATATCGAGCAGTTCGATGTGCTGTTTCCCACACCCAAAGAGCGCCTCGTGGAACTCGTCGATGGCGCGCCAAAATTCACCGCCAAATTGCAAGAGCCCGCCCTGCCCGTCGATCCCACCTCCAGTCAGCAGCAGGAACAGTTGCCCTCCTATCACGCCTATTCCAAAGATGGCGACGTCACCGCCGAATTGGTGTACGTCAACTTCGGAATTCCCGAGGACTACGAACAACTCGAGCGAATGGGTATTTCCGTCAAGGGCAAGATCGTGATCGCTCGCTATTTTCATTCTTGGCGCGGCATCAAGCCCAAGGTTGCTGCCGAACACGGCGCCCTCGGCTGCCTCATTTATTCCGATCCTCACGAAGATGGTTTTGTGCAGGGCGACACTTTTCCGGAAGGTCCGTGGCGTCCTCGCGACGGTGTGCAACGCGGCAGCGTGGCCGACATGCCTCTTTATCCCGGCGATCCTTTGACCCCCGGAGTCGGCGCCACCAAGGACGCCAAGCGTTTGAAAATCGAGGATGCTCCCACCATCACAAAAATTCCCGTTCTGCCGATTTCTTACGCCGATGCCCAACCGCTTTTGGCCGCGCTTGCTGGCCGCATTGCGCCCGAGCAGTGGCGCGGCGGTCTCGGCATCACTTACCACGTCGGCCCCGGTCCCGCGAAAGTTCATCTAAAAGTGAAGTCCAACTGGGACATCAAGCCGGTCTACGATGTCATCGCCAAAATTCCCGGCGCCACTTTTCCCGACGAATGGGTGTTGCGCGGCAACCATCACGACGCCTGGGTGAACGGCGCGGAAGACCCCACTTCCGGCATGGTCGCTGTTCTCGAAGAAGCGCGCGCCATGGGCGAATTGCTCAAATCCGGTTGGAAGCCAAAGCGCACCATAATTCTTTGCGCCTGGGATGGCGAAGAGCCCGGTCTGCTGGGTTCCACCGAATGGGCCGAGCAGCACTACGACGAATTGCGCGCCCACGCCGTCGCCTACATCAACTCCGATTCCAACGGCCGCGGCTATCTGGAAATGGATGGTTCGCACTCGCTGGAGAAATTCAGCAACGATATCGCCCGTGACATCGTCGATCCCGAAACCAAATTATCCGCCTGGAAGCGCAATCATCTGAATCAAATTTCCGATGCCAAGTCCGCCGAAGACCGCGAGAAAATTCGCCAGCGTACCGATGGACGCATCGGAGCCTTGGGCTCCGGCTCCGATTTCACCGCATTCTTGCAGCACGATGGCGTCGCCTCCCTCAATATTGGCTTTGGCGGCGAAGATGGCGGCGGAATTTATCATTCCATCTACGATGATTTTTACTGGTACACCCATTTCAGCGACACCGATTTCAAATACGGCCGCGCTCTCGCGCAAACCGGTGGAACCGCCGTCTTGCGCCTCGCCGACGCCGATCTCCTGCCCTTCGAATTCACCGACTTCGCCGACACCATGGATGTCTACATGAAAGAGTTGAAAGCCTTGTCCCAAAAAATGCAGTCCGACATTCAGGAGCGCAATCGCGAAATCGAAGAAGGCTTATTCCAGGCTACCGACGATCCTAAAAAACCTTTGATCGTGCCGCCCGTCGAAACCGTTCCGCCCTATCTCAATTTCGCGCCGCTGGACAACGCCACCGGCGCCCTGACTCGCAGCGCCGCCGAATATCGCAAAGCCCTGGAAAACCTCAATCTGCCAATGGCGCTTCCGCCGGGGCCAGCTCCTCCCTCGCCGGCATCAATAAATTGTTGATCGAGAGCGAGCGCAAACTCACCAACGCCGAAGGTTTGCCGAATCGCCCGTGGTTCAAGCATCAGATCTACGCGCCCGGGTTTTTACACTGGCTACGCGGCCAAAACCATGCCCGCCGTCCGCGAAGCCATCGAACAAAAACAATGGAAGCAAGCCGATCGAAGGCGATCGTCGTTGTCGCCCACGTGCTTCAGGACGAAGCCGACTGATTTCATCGCCGAGGCCGCGGCCAAGCTTGCCGCCGCGGCGCACTAAACATTGTCGCTTTGCGCTCACCTGCCCGCTCGCAGACCTTTGCGGATCATCCGTTCAAGTCCGCGATCGAAGATTCTTCCAACCGCATGCGCCTCGGAGGATCACGCCATGCCCTCTTACAATCTCGCTCATCGTCGGCTTCGGCAACGTCGGTCGCGCTCTTCTTGCGCCTGCTCATCGCCAAAGAAGAGCGAGCTTCGTCGCCGCTACGACATCCGTTGGCGTCTCACCGGCGTCGCCACGCAGCCGCTACGGCTGGATCGCCGACCCCGCACGGACTGAATCCCATCGCCGTCTTCAACGGCCATTGGCCGTGCGCCATCGCGAGCCCCCGCCCGCTCAACGTCCGCGAATGGATGGAAAAGCGCCCGTGCCGATGTCTTCTTCGAGGCCAGTTCTCTGAATGCTCCAGTCCGGCGAGCCCGCCATCGATCATCTGAAAACCGCGCTTGAATTCGGCGCTCACGCCATCACCGCCAACAAAGGTCCCATCGTTTACGCGTTCCCGGAATTGACCGCGCTGGCCGCCGAGAAAAAGAGACAATTCCTCTACGAATCCACCGTGATGGACGGCGTCCCGATTTTCGCCATGTTTCCGCTCGGCTTGCCCGCCGCGGACCTGCGCGGATTTCACGGCGTTCTTGAATTCCACCACCAACGTCGTGCTCACCGAAATTGAAAACGGCCTGTCACGTTCGACGAAGCCGTCAAGCGCGCCCAGTCAATGGGCATCGCCGAAACCGATCCCGCCGCCGACCTCGATGGTTGGGATGCCGCTTTCAAAGTCGCGGCCCTCGCGATTGTTTTGATCGGCGTGCCGGTGAAGCTTGAGCAGGTCAGCCGCACCGGCATTCGCGAGTTTACCGAAGAAAAAATCCGCTCCGTGCGCAACTCCGGCATGCGCTACAAGCTGGTCTGCCGCGCCGAGCGCCGCGGCGTCGGCGTCGAGTGCACTGTGGCCGCCGGAATTATTGCTGGCCGGCGACCCGCTCGCCAATCTGGAAGGCTCCAGCTCCGCCATCCGCTTCGACCTGGACGTCTTCGGCCTCTCCATCGTCGAGCATAATCCCGGCATCGACGCCACCGGCTACGGCCTGGTCGCCGATTTCATCCGCGCCGTCCAACCCTAATCGTCGCAGCCCTGCCCGTTGCGGCCTTATCCTGTGCAACCTAATCACTCAGTTCGCCCATAAATCCAAATTATCGAATTGCACCCAATTATTAGCGCGTAAGTCCGGCCCAGCTCTACTTTCCTGCGAATCGCTTTTCAAATTCCAAAACGCTCTCCGGAGTCTTTAACCCGCCTTCGCAACGAGCATCCCGAATCGCTTCGCCCGCGCTCAATCGCAACGGCAGCACCCCGGCCCACACCGGCAGCGCGTAATCCGCCGCATCGTCTTCCACCGCTCCGCTGCGCATCTTGGCCGACACTTCCGAAAGTTTCATCCGCAAAATGCTCGTAGCCTTCAATTCTTTTTCGCTCGGCTGCCGCGCATCGTCCCACCGCCCCGGCAGGATTTTCTCCGTGAACGCCCGCAGCGCCGCCACTTTTTCCTCCCCCGCCTCCACCAGCGTCGCCTTCCCCAGCGCCACCACCGAGCGGTAATTCATCGAATGATTGAACACCGATCGCGCCAGCACCAACCCATCCACCAGCGTCACCGTGACGCACACCGCCAGCCCCCCGCTCACTCCCCGCAACATCCGGCTGGCCGCTGAGCCGTGAAAATAAATCGCTTCTCCCACCCGCGCAAACATCGTCGGTATCACGAACGGCTGCCCCTCCACCGCGAATCCCACGTGGCAAACAAATCCTTCATCCAGAATTTTGTAAATCGTTTCGCGATCGAACGATCCGCGATGCGGCTCGCGAATCACTCGCGTGCGTTCCGTGGATGAAAAGTTTTCTGCCAAGTGACACCTCGATGAGAAATCTGGCGCGGAGTTAATAGCCGGCGCCCATGCGGCATGAGTGAGGAACAATCTCGCTCGATGCTATCACGAGCTGTTCCAGCCGCTCGCAACCGCCAATGTGTGCTTTACCACTTCGCTTGTGAGAGACTAGCGAACCGGAGAATGCCATGAGCTCAACCGTTGCCCACCCGCAGGTTCGCAAACCCTCGATATCGCCTGGGTCCGCAAACAATTTCCCTCGTTACAAACTCAGGTCAACGGCCACGCTGCCGCATTTCTCGATGGCCCCGCGGGCACGCAGGTCCCCCGGCAGGTGATGGACGCGGTGCAGAATTATTTTCTCCACGATAACGCCAACTCCGGCGGAGCCTTCGCCACCAGCCGTCGCAGATCCGACGCCATGATTGCCGCCGCCCGCCAGTCCATGGCCGACTTTTTCAATTGCGCGCCCGATGAAGTCAGCTTCGGTCAGAACATGACCACCATCACCTTCGCGCTTTCCCGCGCCATCGCTCGCGAGCTAAAACCCGGCGACGAAATCGTGGTCACCACTCTCGATCATGATGCCAACGTTGCCCCTTGGCGCGCTTTGGAAGAAAAAGGCATCGTCATTCGCCAGGTGGATATTCACGAGCGGACTGCACGCTTGGATCTCCACGACCTGAAGCAAAAAATCACCAGCAAAACCAAACTTGTCGCCGTCGGTTACGCCTCCAACGCCGTCGGCACCATCAATCCCGTCGCGGAAATTACCAGGCTCGCTCACGCTGCCGGCGCCCTGGTTTTCATCGACGCCGTTCACTACGCTCCTCACGGCCCCATCGACGTCAAGGCCCTCGACTGCGATTTTCTGGCCTGCTCGCCCTACAAATTTTTCGGTCCCCACATGGGCACGCTCTTCGGCAAGCGTGAGCACTTGCTGCGTTTCGCTCCCTACAAAGTTCGCCCCGCTCCCGACACTCTTCCCGATCGCTGGGAAACCGGCACGCAGGTTCAGGAATTGATTGCCGGAATCGCCGCCGCCGTCGAATATCTCGCCGAACTTGGCCGCCGCCACGACCCTACCGCCACCGCTCGCCGCGCCGCGCTTCTCGCCGCCTACCGCGTCACCCACCTGCACGAAATGAGTTTGCTCGCGAAATTGCTCGATGGCCTCCGCGCCATTCGCGGCTTGCATGTCTATGGCATCACCGACGAGAACCGTTTCGATCAGCGTTGCTCCACCATCTCGCTCCGCCTCGAGGGTCGCACCCCCACCGAAATCGCCGCCTTCCTCGGCGAACGCGGCATCTTCACCTGGGACGGCAATTTTTACGCGCTGAATCTAACCGAGCGCCTCGGCCTCCAGAAAACCGGCGGCCTCTTGCGCATCGGCTTGGTTCATTACAACACTGCCGAGGAAGTGGACCGTCTCCTCGACGCCTTGCGCTGCCTCGCCGCCGTTGCCTGATTGTATAAATAACCCACGAATAACCCCACGCCGTCCGGCCCTTCCACTATTCTGAATGGCCGCGTTCCCTGGGGGCCGGCCATGACCTCTCTCCGTTTTCACTCTCGCGTCTGACCAACTGATTCTCATCTGTCATCGCCTTGGCTTTTCTATCCACCCTTCCTTCCTTCGCCGACGAAAAACCCCTCACCGAAGTACGCAGCCCCAATTTCCGCGTCCTCACCAACGGTAGCGACCACGACGCCCGTAGAATCGCCCTCGAATTCGAACAGATGCGCGGCGTTTTTGCCGGCGCTTTTCCCAATATGCGCTTAACCACCGGAGCGCCCCTGGTCATCTTCGCCCTCCAAAACGAGAGGGATATGGTGGCGCTGGCTCCCGCAATCTGGAAGAACAACAAGGGCGCCAAGCCCGGTGGGATGTTCCAGCACGGTTGGGAGAAACAGTTCGCCATCGTGCGCCTGGATCAAGACGTGCCCGGCGCCTATCAGGTCGTTTACCACGAGTACGTGCACACTTTGCTGCACAGCAATTTTCGTTGGCTGCCCACCTGGTTGGACGAAGGGTTGGCGGAGTTCTACGGCAACACTAGGTTTGAGAGCAAAAAATCTTATGTTGGCGCACCCAGCAAGCGCGTTCATCACTTACAAAACCGGCAGTTCATCCCGCTCGAAACCCTTTTGACCGTGAATCCCTGGAGTTATTATCGGGGCAAGGATGATGAAATTCAGACTTTCTACGCCCAGTCTTGGGCCCTCGTGCACTACCTCGTCTTTGGTCCGGAAATGGAGCATGGAAAAAAACTGACCCGTTTCTATTCGCAACTTCAACGCGGCGTGCCGCAACTGCAGGCTTTCCGCGAAACTTTCGGCGACCTGAAAAAGGTGGAAGACGGTCTACAAATATATATCACCGCCTTTTCGTTTCAAGCCTACATCGTCGAATCCCCTTCGCCCCTTCAGGAAAAAGATTTCGCTGCCCGCAAACTCAGCAAAGCGGAATCCGACGCCGAGATCGCTGCCTATCGCTTGTGGGAGCACGACACCCCGGAAGCCATCGATCTGGTCGACCGCGCCCTCAACGCCGATCCCGGTCTTGGCCTGGCCCACGAAGAAAAAGCCTTCCTGTTTTTTCGAGAAGGGAAAGACGACGATGCCGCTCGGGAATTTTCTCGTGCTTACGAACTCGATAAGCAGCGCTATCTTTCTCAATATTTCAAAACCATGCTGGCCGCCAAACGCGATACTCCCCAGCAACGCAAGGCTCTGTACTCCGACCTCTCCGAAACTTTGAAGATCAACCCCCAATTTGCGCCCGCTTACGTGCAACTGGCCATGCTCGCTCTCGCCGATGGAAACGATACCAATGCTTTGGCCGCCTCCCGCAAAGCGGAATCTCTCGAGCCTTCCCGCGCCGGTTATCATTTGCTTAGCGGAGAGATCCTTTTGCGCATGAAGCGCGAAAAAGAAGCCGCTGAATCTGCCCGCTTCGTCGCCGACCGCTGGCACGGTCCCGATCACAACGAGGCGGTGGCTCTGTGGAATCGCATTCCCGCCGCTAGCAGGCCCGCTGATGCTACCGTCGTCGAGGAAGTCGAGGAGCAATCTCTAGCCGCGGATGGCAAGTTGCTCTCGGTGAGTTGCGACGATAAGGGCAAGCGCGAAGTGAAATTACTGCGTGAAGCCCAAACTCTCGTCTTCGAAAACAAGGGCCGCGAGATGGTCGGCTATTCCGACACCCTTTGGTATGGATCCGATCATTTCAACCTTTGCCATCATATCGACGGAATGCATGCCGTCGTACGCTACCGCCCTCCCGTTGGCAACGAATACACCGGAGACTGGTTGTCTCTCGAATTGCGCGAGGAGTTGCCCCCCGCACCTCCATCCCCATCCGCTACCGTATCGCCAAGCCAAAACACCTCCGCGCCGCCGAGCGATCGCAGCGCCCCACCCACCACTCCGCGATAAGATCTTCCGCGAATTTCATTCTCTCGGATACAACCGCGCCGCGAATCCGTGTATCCTGACGCGCTATGAACAAAAAAAACAAACCAGTGTTGTTAACCGTTTTGGACGGCTGGGGCTACCGCGCGGAAACCAGCGGTAACGCCATTGCTCTCGCCCGCAAGCCCGCTTACGACGAATTGTTGCGCAAATTTCCCAACACCTTGATCCACACTTCCGGCCCCTTCGTCGGTCTCCCCGAAGGACAAATGGGCAATAGCGAAGTCGGCCACATGAATATGGGTGCCGGGCGCATCGTGCATATGGACATCACCCGCATCGATTTGCTGGTGGCCAATAAACAACTGGACCGCGTGCCCTTGTTTCAGCAGGCCATGGAGCGCGGCCGCGAAAAGCAGTTGCACTTCGTCGGACTTCTCAGCGACGGCGGCGTGCATTCCCACATTCAACATCTTTTCGCTTTATTGGAAATGGCCAAACAAAAAAACGTCCAGAAAGTTTTTGTCCACTGCTTCATGGACGGCCGCGACACCCCTCCGCACAGTGGACGCGAGTTCGTAAATCAATTGCAGCAAAAAATGCGGGAGCTGGGTGTGGGACAAATCGCCACTCTGGTGGGCCGCTACTACGCCATGGACCGCGACAATCGCTGGGAGCGCGTGGAGCTCGCTTATCGCGCCTTGGTCCACGGCCAGGCCGAAACCCGCACCAACGATCCGGTTGCCGCCCTGCAACAAAGTTATCAGCAGGACGTTACCGATGAATTCATAAAACCCATCGTCGTGACCACTGGCGTCGGCGCTAACGCTGCTCCTGTCGGCACTGATTCGCGATGACGACGCCGTCATCTTCTTTAACTTCCGCGCCGACCGTGCTCGCCAGATGACTTTCGCGCTGGCCGCTCCCGATTTCGATAAATTTGCCGACCCGCAAAGGCCCCGAAACCTTTTTTATGTGGCCATGACTCGCTACGACCAGAACTGGCCCTGGCTGAACTACGTAATTTCTCCGGAAAAACTCGAACAGATTCTTGCCCAGGTCTTTGCCGAGATCGACTATAAAAATTTACGCTGCGCGGAAACCGAAAAGTACGCCCACGTAACTTATTTCTTCAATGGCGGCGTCGAAAAACCTTTCGCTGGCGAAGAGCGCATCCTCGTGCCTTCCCCAAAAGTGGCCACTTATGATTTGAAACCGGAAATGTCCGCGGCCGGAATTACCGATACCGTGGTGCACGCCATCGAAAAAGGCGAGTTTGACGCCATCATCATGAATTACGCCAACGCCGATATGGTCGGCCATTCCGGCAAACTGGAAGCCGCCATTCAAGCGGTCGAAGCTGTCGACGCCGGCTTGGCCAGAATTTATCAGACCCTTCAAGCTCGCGGCGGCACCTGGATCATCACCGCCGATCATGGCAACGCCGAAATGATGGTTGATCCCAATACTGGCGGGGCCCACACCTACCACACCACCAATCCCGTTCCTTTTATTTTGGTGAATGGCGACCAACATCTGCGCTTGAAATCCGGCGGCTCCCTGCGGGACATTGCCCCCACCATGCTTGGCATTTTGGGTCAGCGCCAACCCCCAGACATGACCGGAATGGATTTGCGCGAAAAATCGTAGTCGGTCGTCCGCGCGGCTACCGCACGACAAATCGTAGTCGGTCGCTTACGCGGCGGTCGCGCAACAAATCGTAGATCGCTTACGCGGCGATTTACGCAGCTGCTTTCATCCGTCGCAGAGGAAAAACTTTGAGCACCAGCATCGATCCCGCAAACACCAAACTGCTCATTTGTGTCCGCCACCCATTCACGGAGTGGAATGCCAAGCCGGTCATGGCCGAAACTATTCGCCAACGATGGCCGCAGATGAACGTCGTGCATCTGCAGGACTTCGACCGCTTGCCAACCGAATTGCCTGATACTCACATTTTTGTGGGAAGCACCTTGCGTGCCGAACAGTTCGCCATCGCCAAAAAACTGCAATGGGTGCATTCCACTTCCGCCGGTGTGACCCAATTGATGTATCCGGAATTGCGCGAATCCGGAATCGTGGTCACCAACGCCAGCGGTATTTTTTCCGTGCCCATGGCCGAACACACCATCGGCTTGATCCTGGCCTTGGCGCGAAATCTTCCCGACAGCTTCCGTCAACAGCAGCAGGCCCTGTGGTCCCAGCAGGATTTGTGGGACAAGCCCC
This sequence comes from uncultured Acidobacteriota bacterium, assembly GCA_963732705.1. Classification (GTDB taxonomy): domain Bacteria; phylum Acidobacteriota; class Terriglobia; order Acidiferrales; family UBA7541; genus Acidiferrum. The sequence continues at coordinate 163,811 of CAVTAN010000007.1, forward strand.
AGCACCTGACCGAAGTGAATGGCACGCTGCTGCTGATCGTCGGCTACGGCTCCATCGGCAGGGAAGTGGCCCAGCGCGCCCAAGCCTTGGGCATGCGCGTCTGGGGAGTTACCCGCTCCGGGCGCGGAGATTTAGCCCACGCGGAAAAGATTTTCGCCGCCTCCGAGCTGAACAAGCTCTTGCCGGATGCCGATTTCGTTTTGCTTTGCGCCCCGGAAACCGCCGAGACCAAGACCATGATCGCCGCGCCGCAACTGGCGGTGATGAAGCCTGGTGCGCGCCTTATTAATGTAGGGCGCGGATCGTTGCTTGAGGAAGCCGCCTTGATTGCCGCCTTGGAAAGCGGCGCCTTGGGCGGCGCAGCCATCGATGTTGCCGATACCGAACCCCTGCCGTCCTCGAATCCGTTGTGGCGGGCGCCAAATCTTTTGATTACTCCGCATACCAGCGCGGTGAGCGAACGGCTGTGGCATCGCGAAACCAAGCTCCTCATGAAATTGCTGGAACAATGGTTCGATGGCCGCGAACTATCCAATCGCGTGGACTTCACGCGCGGCTACTAAACAACCGGCACAGAAAAAACCGGCTACAAAAAAACGGCTACCGGCTACTGAAATCTCGACTATACCGACACTAAAAATGCGGCGTGAAGATCCTTCCAGTAAACCGCTCTAGAAATTCGATGATCGCTCAGTCGCCTACGCCGCCTTTGGGCGCCTGGTAACCTTCGCGGGCGTACACCACGTATTTCTGTTTTTTTCCTTTTTGATCCAGGACCGTCAGGGGGCCGCCATCTGGCGCCACCAGTTCCACCTTTACCTTGTGAAACTTTCCATCCTTCGCGCCGTTTGCTGGACTGTAGGAAATACTGTATTGGTGCCGTAGAAAAGCGGCCACTTGTTGAAATATTCCCGGAATCTCGCCGTCAAATTGCGGAAACCAGGAATAGCCTCCGGTTTCCGTGGCGAAGGTCTTCAACTGGTTTTCGGCTTGGAGATAATCCATGTGCGTGCCCAGAGACCCATGCGATTCCAGGTAATTTGTAAAAGTCTTGTCCAGTCCGACCACAAAAATACTGACGTCGCTCTGCCGCAACTGCTTCATGGTTTGATCCAGGGTGTGTTTGGAAAAGGTGTCTACCCCGCTGGCCAGCAGCAAAATTGATTTTTTGCCTTTTACGTCCTTCAAGCGCTCGTTGGTTTCCAGAATGGCATCGAAGACGTTGGATTCGCTGAACCCCGGAAAATAAAGCCGGCTGATTCCCGCGCGCACCTCGTTTTTGTCCTGCGTGAAATCCACTTCCAGGCGGGTCTTCATATCAAAGGTTTCCAGCGCCACCCAATCTTTTTGTTGCAGGTTGGGAAACAACGCGTCCGCCCAGTATTTCGCATAGGCCGCGAACCAACCGTAGGCCCGCCCGCTGAATTCCATCAGGATGACCATGGTGATTGGTGCGTCGGTGGGCGCGAAATTCGTAATGGTTTGCGGCGCGCCGTCGTCCAGCACCCGAAAGTTTTCTTTCTTCAATCCCGTCAGGATGTCGCCGTTTTTGGTGGTGGCGATCACGTCCAAGGTCACCACCGGAACATCCACAGCAATCGTGACCCCGGCTTCCGGAGGCGCTTGTGCGGGCGGCTTGGCCGCGGGATTTTGTGCCTGGGTCGGGGGCGGCGCGGCCTGCTGCGGTTGCCCGCCTTGCGGGCCAGCCGGAGCTTGCGCGAATCCCTGGGGTCCCGCGAGCGCACAGGCCAACAGGGTCGCCAGACTCGCAGTGGAAATTTTGGAAAAAATGGCTTTCATTCTTGATTCCTCGTTTCCCGTTGCTCACAGAAATTCATCGTGCGAGACATTTATGATGCGAGACGATCATGTTGAGGGTACGCAACGCTGTGCCTGCCCAACCGCCGGACCGTCACACCTGCATGTTAGTATGAAGCGCAATCGCGGGAAAGTGTTGTAGTGCGGGAATCCCGCCCGCCGGCCAACCTGGGATGGAGGAATTTTCTTGAGCGGAAAGCGCAACGTTGAACTATTGATCGGCCTCGCAGCCCTGATTCTGGCCGCCAATCTGCCTCTGGCTGCGGGACTGCCGCTAACCGCGCGCCTACCGCTTCTCGCGCGATCTTCAACGCCGCCCGCGGGCCAAGCTCCGTCACCCGCCAGCGCCCAGGGGATGACCGCCGGGATGAGCAGCCCGCCGCCGATTGGCGATACCGCGGCGCTCGCAAAAGAAGCGCAAGGCTGGCTGATCGATTTAATACGGATCAATACGACCAATCCTCCCGGCAATGAAGAGCAAGCCGCGAAGTACATCGCGCACGTTCTGGATAAGGAAGCAATTCCATCGGAGTTGCTGGAAGTGGCTCCGGGTCGCAGCGCGCTGGTGGCGCGACTGCGCAGTTCCGCGGTTGCCGATCCTTCCAAAGCACTGCTGCTGGTTGCGCACATGGACGTGGTGGGCGTGGACCGCTCCAAATGGAGCGTGGATCCTTTCGCGGCAGTTATTAAGGATGGAGTTTTGTATGGCCGCGGCTCCGTGGACGACAAGAGCATGCTGGTCGCCAACCTCGCGGCGTTCGTGGCGTTGAAACGCTCCAACGCGCATCTGAATCGCGACGTGATTTTTCTGGCTACCGCCGACGAAGAGCAGGGCGGAGACGCCAGCATCAAAATTTTAATCTCCAAGTACTGGGACAAATTCGCCGCCGGGTACGCGCTGAATGAAGGCGGAGAAGTTTTCGTCAAAGATGGCAAAGTGCAGTATGTGGCGGTGCAAGCCAGCGAAAAAGTAGCCATTAACGTGGCGGTGATCGCCCGCGGAACTTCAGCGCATGCTTCGCGGCCCACGAAAGACAATGCAGTGGTGCATCTGGCGCAGGCGGTGGCCAAGATCGGGGGGTATTCCGCGCCGGTGCACTTCACCAGCATCGTGCGGCGATACTTCGAGCAACTGGCGGCGATTGAACCGGATGAACTGGGCAAGTGGATGCGCTCGCTGGACACCACCGACCGCGGGGAACACGCGCAGAAAGTGATCTCGGAAGCCAGCCCGCTGTGGAACTCCATGATGCGCGACACCATTTCCCCAACCATGCTTTCAGCGGGAGTCCGCAACAACGTGATTCCCGCGGAAGCCCGAGCCAACCTGAATATCCGCTTGCTGCCGGGCGATACCAGCGACGTGCTGCTGGCGGATTTGAGCAAGCTGGTCAACGATCCGCAAATTAAATTTGAAGTGCAACCCGACGCGGGGTTGGCGGCGCCGCCTTCCTCGCTGGAGTCGGATTTTTACGCCACCATTTCAAAAGTCGCGGCGGCGCAATTTCAAAACGTTCCGGTGCTGCCGTTCCTCTCCACGGGAGCGACGGATTCGGCGCAATTAAGACTGCACAACGTGCAGGCTTATGGATTGTCGCCTTTTCCGCTCGCGGAAGAAGATTTCCAGCGCATGCATGGCGACGATGAGCGGCTGCCGCTGGCTTCGTTCACCAAGGGCATCGATTTCCAGGCCCGGCTCGTTGCCGAATTCGCCGCCAGCAGATAGCCGCTCGGCTTCACGGTTCTCTCACTAGATTCATCGCGCTGCTAAGTTTCTCCGCCGATGACGTGAAACTTCATGAAGTTGGTGGTGCCGCGAACGCCCATGGGGGTGCCGGCGACGATTCCGATGACATCCCCTTTGCGCACCAACTTTTCTTCCAGCAGGCGTTTTTCGGAGATGGCCGCCAGGGTATCGATGCGCTGCAGGTTTTTGATCTCGGCGGGCATTACGCCCCAGATGAGCGCCATGCGGCGGCGGGTATCGGCCTCCGGCGAGAAGGCGATAATAGGCACGAGAGGACGGTAGCGGGAGACCAGGCGAGCGGTGAATCCGCTGTGCGTGAATACCGCGATGAGCTTCATGTGCAACTCGCGGGACGCGTGACAGACCAGCTCGGCCACCGTCTCCGCTACTTTCAACTGCTCCTGCATGGAGGGCCGCGGAAATTCGCGAATGCTTTTTTCCGCTTCTTCAATGATGCGGGCCATCATCTGCACCGCTTCAACGGGATATTTACCGGAAGCGGTTTCGGCCGAGAGCATCACGGCATCCGAGCCGTCGAAAATAGCGTTGGCGACGTCGGAAGCTTCCGCGCGAGTGGGGCGCGGATTCAGGGTCATGGACTCCAGCATTTGGGTGGCGGTAATCACCGGACGGCGAAATTCGCGAGCCCGAGTGATGATGGTTTTTTGCACCACCGGAACGCGCTCGGGGTTCATTTCCACACCGAGATCGCCGCGGGCAACCATGACGCCATCGGCGGCGCGCAAGATAGCGTCGAGATTTTCAATGGCTTCGGGTTTTTCCAGCTTGGCAATCACCGGAGTGTCTTTGCCTGCTTTGCGAATGAGGGCCTTGGCCTGCAGCACGTCTTGGGCGCGGCGGACAAAGCTGACGGCAATGTAGTCGGCGTTCTGTTCCAGAGCAAAGCGCAAATCCTGTTTGTCTTTGGGAGTCAACGCGGGCACGCGCAACTGCACTCCCGGCAAGTTGATTCCTTTGTTTTCGCCGAGTGCGCCGCCATTGATTACTTTGCAGAGCACTTCACGGCCGCGCACATTCATGACCCGCAATTCGATCAGCCCGTCGGACAACAAGATGCGATTGCCCTTTTTTACTTCCCGGGGCAGCGGCGTGAAGGTGGTGCTGACACGGGTGGAGTCGCCCAGAATGCGGGCGGTGGTGATGACAAATTCCTGGCCGGCGCTTAGATAAATGGGTTCGCCGCCGGCCAGAGCGCCAGTGCGAATCTTGGGGCCTTGCAAGTCCGCGAGAATCGAGATGGTTTTGCGTTGTTCCGCGGCAGCGGCGCGCAGCAGGGCAATATTGGCGGCATGATCGGCGTGAGTGCCGTGGGAAAAATTGAGGCGGGCCACATCCATGCCGGCCTGCAACAGTTTTTCGATGGTGCGACGCGACTTGCTGGCGGGACCGATGGTGCAGACGATTTTCGAGTGGCGAAACGTCATGAGGCGGACTTAGTTGATCCAGCGATCGGGGCGGGAGGGGGGCTCGCCTTTGTGCTTGCCCATATAGACTTCGAACTTCTTTTTGTTGCGCTGCACTTTCCAGTCGGTGACGTTGTTGCGGACGCTGTAGAGGAAAGAGCCGCGGCGCAAATAGATGTAGCCAACCAGCATGCCGCCGAGATGGCAGAGATGGCTGACGCCGTCGCCGCCGGAACTGAGAGTGCTGAAGAATTCGATGGCGACCATGACCGCGACGTAGGGGCGCATGGGAATGGTGACCGGCAAAGGAATGAGCCAGATGCGGCGATCGGGAAAGAGCACGGCGTTGGCGATGAGGATGCCGAAGATGGCTCCGGAAGCCCCGATGGTGGGCATGAGAGAAGGTTCCTTGCCCCACAGCAGCGGAATCATCTTTACCAACACTTCCAGAACACCGGCACCCACTCCGCACAAGAAGAAATAATTCAGGAAACGGCGCTGGCCCCAAACCTGTTCGAGTTCGCGGCCGAACATCCACAACATCAGCATGTTGATGAGCAGATGAAAAAGGCCGCCGTGCAGAAACATGTAGGTGAAAGGCTGCCAGATGCGCAGGCCGTGGATGACGGCGTCGGGAATCAGTCCGAAGGTCTGGACCACGAGGTGATAGGAGCGGATGGGGCCGAGAAGAATGTCGGCGAGAGTCTGGACGAGGAAAACGCCGGAGCAAATGAGTACGAGGAGTTTTACGCCGGGGGTGATAAAGCCGCGCCAATCGAAATTGTAGCGGCGGGCGCTGAAGGACGACGGCATAAGCGCAGTGTACGGTGCCGGGAGCGACGGCGTCAAAGTTTGGTTTCCAGCGTGGAGAAGCTGGGCGCGGCGGGCCGCCGGAGGAGCGGGGGCGGAAGGAGTTGGGCCCCCAGGGCTGAAAAGCTCGAGAGCGGCGGGGGCGCGAGACGCTTCGAGGGGTGAAGTACTGGGGTTCGGGGAAGCACACACCACCGGGAGGGTAAACCCGGCCGGAAAGATAAACCTGATCGGGAGGGTAAATGCCAGATGGAGAGCCTGGAGTGGGGGGCTGGACGGCGGGCTCCGAGGAACCTTGTTCGACGGGAGCTGAGGGAGGAGTGGCGGATGAGTTGGTCGTACACGGATTATTGAGATGGGCGAAGGTATCCGTGCCGGATGGATGCGACGGCTGAGAGACGACATCGTCGGGATCGTCGAATGACGGATCAAGGGGCGAGAAAGCGGTAGGCATAGGCGGGCCGTCGCGAGGAGGAACGACGATTTCGACGCCCAATTTTTCGATGTCGAGATTTTGGCGGTGGGTGTCGCGCATGGTGCGGAGGATGAGACTGGCGATGTAGGCGAGTCCGGTGGCACGGCGGGTGGTGATGTGTCCGCGGGCCAGGAGTTTATAGAGGGCGGTGAGGGAGTTGTTAATGTCCTGCGGCTCCTGGAATTGCTGGTCCTCGGTAGCGAGGACGGAGGAATAATCGCGGGAGTCGGGGAGCTCGGCGGTGGAGTGGCGTGGGCAGTGCGGGGATGCGGCGTCGAGGATGAGCAAGGCGCACTGGCGACCGGTGGGGGAGCGGTACTGGCAGCGTTGGAGTTTGGGCGTCGAGTCAGCGGATGGTGGGTTCATGAACGGTCCTTTTTGGAATAAGGGTTTTTTGGGGACCTGGGGGGTACCCCCCTGTTTTGCAGAAAAGAGGCTGGAAGCTGTTGAAAAATAAAGAATCGGGCCGGGAAAAAGTTGATCGTGGAGGTCGCAAGAGACAGCCCAGGAAATTTGCGAGGGGCGGGTGAAGATGGGACGAGGGGCAAGAAAATTTGGGGGCAGGGAGGGGCGGCTGGGGAATTCGGGAGAGCAGCGGCGGAAAGCAGGACGATCATGCGGTATTTTACTGGTTAGATAAGGTAACTACTACTGTACAAAAGGACAGAACTGGAACGGGGAGATTGCTTGCCCTTTTGAAATTGCGAGAAGGGGGTGGGTTTAAAATGCGAAAGAGGTACGGTTCAAAAACTTAAAAACTAAATTCGCGCGAGCCAGCGGATCAGGCGATTCTTCAAGTGCCGTTGGGGCAACAGTCCCGGCGGCTGAAAATAAGAGCTGCTGGCGGTGCCGCGCAAGGCGTCAGGTATGGTGCCGCTATTCTCATCCACGTCGCGCGCAAACTCCTGGGCCCACGGTTCATAGCCCAATGCGGAGATGCCGGTGGCTACTTTCTGAAGCCAGAGCTTGTCGCTGTCCTGGTCGCGCAATATTTTTTTTCCCGGCTGAAACAACGTGCCGCGGTCAAGAAACTCCTCGTGAATATCGGCAATCTTGATGGCGAAGAGTTGCCGGTGTTCCGCGCTTAACGACTTCGCGTTTTTTTCCAGCTCGGAAAAATCCTGCACCGACCAATTCCGCTTTGCGTATGCCGCGATCAGCTCTTGAACCTGGGGGCTCACCACTTCAGCAATCTGGCTGCCGCGGGGCCGAGCGCTGCGCTTTTTTTTCTTGCCAAATTCCAGGTAGGAGGAATGCAACAACCCGGCGGCGACGACTCCCGCAGTTTGCCGGGCCCGCACCAGGATGCTGGCTACGCCCACCAAGTGCACGAGAAACGGTTTGTTATTGGGGCGGTAGTGGCCCGCGAAAATCCGCATGGCCACGCGGTAGGCGCGATCGACCAGGACGACATCCCCGTCGCTATAGCCAGCGTCGTGCATCTGCCGGTAAAGTTGTAAATGTGTTTGCGCGTACTCGCCCATAAACGTGGATGGCTTATCCGGAAATCACGGCGGACGGCGCTTTTCGATTCATCACGTACTCAGCGGGACTGTAGCGCCGCAAGCTTCGCCACTTCTCCAGCGGTTGCGCAATGCGTTTGCGAAATCGCTGGTGCCATGCGGGTCCCAACAAACCTCGCACGCGCGGATAGGGACTGAGCACCCCCTGGCGATGACCTCGGGCCCATCCTCCGGCCTTGCGTAGTCCGGCATCTTCCATGGGGATCGCGTACTTCTCGGCCATGCGCTGTACCGAGGCCTGGGTCCAGGCTTCGCTCCATCGCAGGGCGAAGTACTCGCGGTCCACGTTCTCCAACCGTTCAGGAATTTCGTAGGTGATCACCGATGCGGGCTCCAGGTAAATGGCCTTGCCGGCCTTTTTCACGGCCAACGATAAATCCGCGTGCTCCGAGCAGCTGAAAAACTTTTCGTCCAGCGGCCCCAGGCTCCGGTACGCTTCCATGTCCATTAGAAGCGCGTGAAACTCGATCAATTCGGTTTCCCGCCGCAGCAACTCGCGTTGCCCGTTCGGCGAGTCGTTGAGCAACTGGTGCGCTAAATGATGATCTTCGCTATAACCGGGCTGACCCTGTTCATCGCGTACCCGCACCGTGCCCCCGAACATGTGCACGCGTAATTCGCCGCGATGCGACTGCATGTACAACGGCGCCACCAGCCAGGCCCCCGTTTCCTCGGCGCAGCGCACCAGCGGCTCCAGCCAGTTTTGCCCCACCTTCACGTCGTTATCCACGAAGGCCACGTACCGCGTTTGCACGCGCGGTAACGCCAGGTTTCGCGATTCGTTGGGCGACAAGTACTGGGCACTTCGAATCAACCGGAACCCGTGCTGCGCCGCTAGCTCGCGCAGCCGCCCGGCGATGGATTCCGGCGCGCCGCCATCCACGCAGATCAGTTGGTAGGCACCGCCTGTTACCGCGAGTAAATGCTCCAGGCAGGGCAGCGTGGAGCTCAACCGCTCCCGATACACAAACACAATCGTAGCCGCTGGCTGATTGTTCATCTGCATGGCCTCTGGTTAGATGTTTTCGCCGAACCTGCAAACCTTTATTCGCAGGGAAACGCAGTGCTGTTAATTTAAATGAGCCGCTGCTCTCGACCTAGGGCTAACTTCCAAGCATCCACGCAGCAGTCAATGTGGCGCGTTGGACTGCGCGTCGCGCGTTGGCGGAAATACGGCGGGGGAGCACGGCAGAAACCGCCACAGGGTTACAGGGTGGCCGTTTTATATCAGAGCGAATCACACCGGGCAAGTTACATTCTGGTCGTACCGACGCAACGACCTTGACCTTTTTAAGTCGCCGCACCGACGTTAATTTAAGATTTTGAACACTGGCTCGAATTGCTGCCTTAGCTCCCAACTGTTACCCGAAGATATCTCACAGCGGAGGTAGCCCCAACGCGCGCAGCCGACGATCGAGCAGCCTTCGGTCGATATAACTGTGCGTCAGAAGTTGCCGAAATGCAGCGTTCAGGTCTGTCAACCGGCCGCGCAGGTAAAATGCTTCGAGGAGCCCCAAGCTGCCGCGTACCTGGAGCCCTTCAGCACGGGCAAACACACGGGCTTTGTGGTCGTCGAGGAGCACTTCACCCGCCTCAAGTTCCTTTGCCAGAAGAATTGTAGTTAGCTCTCCAGCGCCATTTCGCATTTGCGACTTCCACCGCTCCTGGCAATCCAGCGCCAGCGATGACCACTTCGTAGTGAACTTCAGTAGATACGTAGACTCGAGGGAAAAGCTCGTTGAGGAGGTCAAAGCAACCTATTTTAGCCAAAATCACAAGCGGAGAGGAATCCGCGACCGCGCTCACGATCCGATACGGTCGATGGAAGGACGTTCACCTTCCAAATCCTCAAAGCTGTATCGCAGCGGCGGGACACCGTGCTTCGCGGCAAAATCCATAAATGCTGCCAATGGCGTCTGACACAGTTCCGCGGCCCGGCCCAGCGAAACCCTATCTTCACGATAAAGTTCGAGTGCCAGCAAGCGAGCCGCTTCCTGCGAGACATTATTCCCCTCCAGGTTTGCGGCCTTCAGCAGCGCCGAAGGCAACTCTACTTTTTCGGTTTCCATGTATCAAAACTAGCGTATCAGCCGCCATTTGTCATGCTTTCCGCACGCCAAGGTCTCCTCCAGGCATCCTGGTGCGCACGATGAGGATTTCGCAAACCATTCCCGCCACTTAGCGATTCAGCTTTTCCCTGCCGCGCTCTCGGGTATGATCTTGCGCAACGACGGCCGGCAAGTCCGCGACGAACGGGCGCTTCCGAGGAGGCCAATGCATCGCACATGTTTTCGAATCGGTTTTTTCTGCCTGGCATTGGCAGCTAGTCTTTCCCGCACTAGCGCCATTGCTCAAACTCCTGAGCCGGCCGCAAAATCGGACGCAAGCTCTACCTCAACCCCTGACTCGGAATCCCGCTCGGACTCTGATGCCGTCTCCCGCATCGTGGGCGCGGCAATGACTCGCGGCGGCGCCTCCGCATTCCTCGAAACCTTGACTGATTCAGTAGGCGCGCGGGTCACCGGAAGCCCGCAGTGTCGCTCCGCCGCGGACTTGATTTTAGCTAGCTTGCGGCAGGCCGGCTTGGACTCCGCTCACTTCGAGGAATATCCCCTGGAGTCGCGCTGGCAACGCGGGCCAGCTTCCGCCGCCGTGGTCGCTCCAGTCACTCGAGCACTCACAGTTACTTCCTACGGTTGGGTCCCCGGGACCGCAAAAGCACCGGGCACCTCGGAAAAACTGGAAGCCTCGCTTTTCGATCTTGGCAACATCGCCGCATTACAAATCCCGGCGTCTGCTGGAAATCTGAAAGGCGCCGCGGTGCTCGTCGATCCCCGCGCCACCGCCGACGACTCCGCGGTAGTCGTGCGCGCCAGCCTGGCCCGCGCGCTGGCCGCTGCCGGCGCCTCGGTAATGCTGATCCCTTCCGACAAACCTGACCGCATGGTTTACACTTCGGGCTTCGGCTTCTACCCGCGCGGGCCGCTGCCGGTAATCTCCGTGGCCAAGGAGGACGCGCTATTCTTGCGGCGCCTTCTCGCCCACGGTCCGGTGCGCCTGGCTTTCGATATTCAGAATTCTTTCGATTTGACTGCCGGCAAGGAACGCAACGTCATCGCGGATTTACCCGGCGCGGATCCCGGCGAGGTCATCCTGATTGGAGCGCATTTCGATTCCTGGGACCCAGCTCAGGGCGCCAACGACGATGGTTCCGGCGTTGCAGCGGTTTTGGAAGCCGCTAGGATACTCAAGTCTCTGGGCCTCAGGCCGCGCCGCACTATTCGGTTCGTTTTTTTCTCGGGAGAAGAGGAAGCTTTGCTGGGCTCGCGCGCTTATGTCCTCGCACATCAAAACGAACTTGACCACTTGCGCGCGGTCCTGATCATGGATTCCGGCGCGCAAACCTCGCGCGGTATCCATATTCAAGGCCGTGCCGATTTACAAAACTCTCTGGAGAAAGTTTTAGCGCCGCTCGCTCCGCTGGGCGCCAACGGGATTTCTCTCGAAGGCTCGTTCGACGAAGACCACGCACCTTTTCTAGTCGCCGGCGTTCCGGCCTTCACTCTGTGGGTCGATGACGGTCAGTACGATGTCTACCATCACTCTATCGCCGACACTTTCGACAAAGTCGATCCGCGCTTGCTCGCGCTAGACACCGCAGTCATGGCCGTGGCCGCCTATACTCTAGCGAACTCAGAAGAAAAGCCCGCCGCTCGCCTCGGGCAACCCCAAGTAGACGCGCTGCTCAAAAAGCTAGCCCTGGCGTCTACCCGCGACATGCTCTATTCCCCGCCCGGTCCCTAACCGTTCCGTCGGCGGGCTCGCGAGTTCGCGTGATTGCTGGAGGTGAGTTAGAGGTGAAGTAACCGATACCGCATGCGGTGGCGGTGGTTGTGGCGCGGGTGAGGTGCGGGTGGGTTACGCTGCAGGGCATGGAAGGTAGAACAACCGCTGAGGACGCGAAGAGTACTTCGGCTACCGAGGAGACGGAGGGTGCTTCCACTAGTGCGGAGGTGGAAGGTTTCACTGCTGCGGGGGCGGAGGGGTCGTCCACCGAGCAGGAGGCTCGGAGATTTTTAATTGCCCGGAAGGTGGGGACTTCCACGGCAAACGCGAAAACGCAGGGCCCTTGTGCCGGGGAGCTGAAGGCTGGGCGGGATGGTTTGAGTGCGGGGGCGCAGGGTGCCTGGATTTATGGGCCCTGGATTGATTTGACGGTGGGGTGCGGGGGCTGGAGCGCGCCACTGTTGCTGGCGGGATTTTATTTTGCCAACTCCACGGAGCGGGGCTGGGGCGTGGCGTTTTATTTTCTGGCGCTGCTGTCCAATTATCCGCACTTCATGGCCACGGTGTACCGCGCGTATCACAGGCGCGATGAATTCGAAAAATATCGAGTATATACGGTGCATGTGGCGCTGCTGCTGGCGGCGGCGGGAGTAGTTACGCACGTATGGTATGGGCTGCTTCCGTGGATCTTCACGTTGTACATCTGCTGGAGTCCGTGGCATTACAGCGGACAAAATTATGGATTGCTGACGATGTTTGCGCGGCGCGCGGGAGTGGCCCCGACGGAAAGAGAACGGCGAGCGCTGCGGTGGTCTTTCATGGCCTCGTACGTGTTGCTGATGCTGAGCTTCCACACCGGGGCGTCGGGCGACGCGCTTATTCTTTCGCTGGGGCTGGCGGCGAAGTTCACGGTGCCGGCACGAGCGGGGCTGGCGATTTTTTTTGTGGGCGCGAGCGGCTGGGCGCTCTTTTCGCTGGGGCGTAGAAGCAACTTCCGCATGATATTGCCGGTGGTTACGCTGACGGTGACGCAATTTCTGTGGTTTCTGCTGCCCTCGATGATCGAGTTGATCAGCGGGCGGGAAATTCCGCAGACACGCTACAGCAGCGGGCTGCTGGCGGTGCTGCACTCCACGCAATATTTGTGGATCACCAGTTACTACCAGAAAAAAGAGGCGCGTGCGGCTGGGGAAGCGAGCTGGTCGGGCTGGCGTTATGTGGTGACGCTGATGGCCGGCGGAATCGCGTTATTTATTCCCGGGCCGTGGGTGGTGAGCCGGGTGTTTCATGTGGATTTTGCGGCGAGCTTTCTGACATTTACGGCGCTGGTGAATATTCATCACTTCATTCTGGACGGGGCCATCTGGAAACTACGGGATGCGCGGATCGCGGCGGTGTTGGTGGACGGCGGGCAGAAAGCCGCGCACGCGGGAGATGAAAAACAAAATATTTTTGCCGGCGGGGCGCGCTGGGCGACCGGAAGCACGGCTGGCGCCCGAGGGTTGCGTATTGCCGCAGCGGCGTTGCTGTTTGTCTGGGCGGGCGTGGACCAGATGCATTTCTGGTGGGCCAGCGAAGCGAGCGCTTTGCCTGGACTACAGCGGGCCGCGGCGCTGAACCCAGACGACAGCGGGGTGCAGGTGCGACTGGCGCGGGCCGAGCAGCTTGCGGGGCAGCAGGATGCGGCGCTGGTAGCGATGCAGCGGGCGGCTGCCGTAAATCCGGCAAACTTTGCGTTGCAGGAGTCTTACGGACGAAGCCTGGAGGAAGCAGGGCGCGACGGGGACGCTTACGGGCAATTTCAAAAAATGCTCGCGCGGTGGCCGCACAACGCCGATGCGCTGGTGAATTATGGAATGCTGGCGCAGCGATTGGGGCATAACGGCGAAGCGGTGGACAGCTGGCAGCGCGCGGTGGAAGTGGAGCCGGGGCAAGCGAATGCGCAACTGTACCTGGCGCAAGCACTCGATCAACAAGGAGAGTTACAAGCGGCGGCGCGGCACTACCGCAGGTATGTGGAAATTATTGCGGGCCGGCAGCAAAAGAACGCCGGCGATATCAGGGCGACGCTGGCGGCGTCGGTGAAGGTGGCCGATGCGGAGGCGGCGGTTCGGCACTGGGACGAGGCTTCGAAGGGTTACGCGGCGGCGTCCGGCGCTGCCAAGCAGGCCGGTGAGCAAGCGCTGGAAAGCCTGGCGTTGGTGCATCTTGCGGATGTGCAGGAAAAGCAAAGAGACATTGGAGGAGCTGCGCAGTCTTATCAGCGGGCGCTGCGACTGGATGCGGGATTGCCGGATGCGCGGGGAGCGGCGTCGGACTGGTTCAACTACGCGCAATTCTTGCGCAAACAACAACAACCGGAGCGCTATGTGTTGGCTGGACTGCTGCAGGCCGAAAGTCTTGTGGGGGATGAAAGCAGCGAGGAGCACACGGTGATCGTGCAGGCGCGCGAGGAACGTGAAGCGCGACTTGGAGCGGGAGGCGCGGCGGCGGTGCAAAAAAAGTTAAATGAGTTGATTACGGAGTCGTTGAGGTTGGTGGTGGAGGTTGAGGGTCCGCAACAGACTGGTAGCGCGAAATCGTTAGAGTGACGAGTGGGGTGGAGACGCGGAGGTGAGAGGGAATGTGCGGGAGTGCGTTCGAGGCCCCGGAATCATGGTGACGATGCGGGTGCGGGGTGGGTGATTTGTTGGAGGTTTTCGCGGGCGTTTTGAAGGGTGGGGTCGAGGGCCAGGGCTTTTTCCAAGTGGATGCGAGCATGCTGAGTGTCGCCGGTGGCGGCGAGAGCGGCGCCTAAGTTGGCCTGGGCGTTGGCGTCCTGGGGCTGGAGTTGGACGGCAGCGCGGAATTGCTCGAGGGCAGCGGAGAAATCGTTGCGCATGGCGAGGGCGGTGCCGAGATTGTAGTGAGCGTCGAAATAATCGGGGCGAGAATGCAGAGCGGTTAGCAGATAGGGGATGGCCAGGTCGGGATGGCCGGCGGCGAGATGAGCGCCGGCGATGGCATTGTTGACGGTGGGATCTTGAGGGCGAAGACTTAGCGCCAACTGGTATTGGAGTAAGGCCTCGCGAGACTCGCCACGGGCTTGCAGCATGGCGGCGAGATTGTAATGAGCTTCGTAGTCGGCGGGATTTTTCTGCACGTTGTGGCGGGCCAGGGCTTCCTGAAGAATTCTGCGAGGATCGGCGGCGGAGCTGGCTGGGTGAAGAGGCAAAACCTGTAGCCACAGGTGGGCCATCTCGTCGGTGGAGCGGTTGCCGCCCGTTATGCGTTTGGGGGGCATGTTGGGATTGCGAATATTTTCCTCGGAATTGTCATAGCGATAGCGCATGGAAACTACGGTGCCAGCCGGAAGTTCCACGGGGGTCTGGTACCGAAAAACGGCCTGCCAGTTGAGATCCCAGTCGGGAATGTGAATCAAGGATTTTTTGGAGCCGTCGGGAAAGGCGGCGAAGGCCTGCAGCTCTTTACCGACATAGTGCGCGTGAGGATAGATGGCCAAGAGCTGGACATCGACGGGCATGGTGAATTCGTCGGTGACCCAGAAATTCTTTTCGCCCGGAGGAATGTCAAGCTGCCGATCGTTTTCCAATTGCAGGAGCATGGGAAATTGAGTGGCGGGGCGGGGGGTGAAATATAAACCGAGAGTGGGCTGAATCCATTCTTTTTTTCCGGAGGGCTGCAAATGAATGTTGAGGACTAAATCGGTGGAGGGGTCGAGACGCAGGGCCATGCCCTCGGGTTCCGCATGGGGAAGGGTGCCGGGCTTCCAGAAAAGAAAATGGCTGTCGGGGTCGAAAGCTTCCGATTCAATTTTAATTTCCATGCCGGGGAATCCGGCACCGGGCGCGGACTCCTGAGCGCGCGCGGATTGCATGCGATCGACGAGAACATTGGCGTGATGAACGAGACGTTGATCTCCGGGACGCACTTCAATGGCGTTGAGCCAGCGAGTTTGGTGAACGGGAGTGCGAAAAATGAAATTCCAATACTGGTCGGTGCCACCGGCGGGGAGAAGGTAAGGCTTTTGAGCTTTGACAATGAGATCGGGCTGACCCATTTGCCAGCCGGCTACAAATTTTGGCGGCGAAGGTAAATCTGCCGGCGAGCCTTCGAGTGCGCCCTGGGTGACCCAGCGGGCGAACAGAGAAATTTGGGCGTCGGAAAGGCGCATGTCGTCGGCAAATTGGTAATCGCCGGGTTCGGGCAACCAGGGGGGCATGAAGCGGCTGCGGGTTACTGCGGTGATCTGGCGGGCGTGAGATTTTGCGTCGTTATAGTTGAGAAGCGAGAAGGGGCCGGATTCGCCGGGGCGGTGACAGACGGCGCAAGAATGAAAAAGGATGGGGGCGATATCGCGATTGAAAGTGACTGGAGAATCGGAATCGGGTTTCGTCTGCGAAGACGCAGCGACGATGCGTGCTTCGCGGAAGGGCAGCATCGCCGAAACGGTCAATGCAACGGCGAGAACGGGGGCGAGGGGAGCGAGGACGGGCCAGCGGCTCATTGAAGGTCAGAAATAAAGCAGCCGACGGCATCCGCCGAAGCGACGGGAGGCTTTTCGCCCCTGGAGGCGGCGGCAATGGCGTCGGCCAATTCGTGGGTGGCGGCTGCGCGGCGGGATTGCCCGATGCGCTGGTAAAGATTGTCGATGCGGCCGTGGTAGATCAACTGGCCGTGGGGATCGAAAACCGCAGCTTCGGGAGTGACTTTGATGGAGGAGGTTCTGGTGAGGTCATGATCAAGATCGCGAACGGCGGGGAGGCGGTAATGGAAGTCGCGCAGGAAGCCGCGAATTTTTTCAGGAGGCTCGTGGGAGTCGGGGAAGACCAGTTGGAAGGAAGCGCCGTGAAGATGGTCGCGGCTCATTTGCTGAATGAGAGGGGCGTAGCGATTGGAAATGGGGCAGTCGGTACGCACGAAAAGCAAGACGAGAACTTTGCCGCGATGCTGCAATAAAAAATCCGCGGCAGAGGCATGGAGGTCCAGGAGTTTCTGAGCGGGGGTGGGTGAGGCGAGGCACAGAGCGGCGACAAAAAGCATGAGTCCGGAGCGGAGAAAAGTGCGGTAGCGGATCCGGAAGATAGAAAAAGCCAGCAAGGACACCTGATTTCGCGAGTCCAAAACAAAAAAAGCTTACACCTGACTGATTGGCATGTCTAATGCGGCAGCGGGAGGCAGCGGCTATTTTTTTCGAGTGGATTTGGATTTCAACCCGGCGAGTTTCTGGCGCGGTCTTTGTTTTTCTGAGATGGATTGAATGATGAGCCGGCCTTTACCGCTTGCGGGTAAGGGGACTTTAGCCCGGGCGATGGAGGCGGCGATGAGTTCATCCACTTCGGGACGCGCGAGTGTGGCCGCGGATTCGAGGCGAATGAAGCGAAACTGCTTGCCGCTGCCGAGCAGCAGCTTGTGAGGATCGGGAAGAAGGGAGCCTTGAGAGAAAGACAGGCCCACTCCGTTGGCGGCAGCGGCGATGGAGAGAAGGCAATCGGAGGGGCGCTTGCTGGCCGAGTAGCAAATGACAAAAAAATTATAATTGTCGTACACCAGCTCGTTGGCGGTCGGCAGACGTTTGCGAAGGGCGGCACGCAGGGAGCGAATCAGTGAGGCGTTCCTAGAGTCGAACTTTGCGATGAAGCCGGCCAGTTGCTGCTCGCTAGAGGGGGTGGTACGGGAAGGCGCGGTTTTCTTGTGGTTCATAGTTGAGCTGGACGTCGGCAAGAAAAAGTCAATATATCGCGAAAGGGTCAGCGATGGTATGGTGCGAGGCAGCGTTTTTCAGTGGGCCCTTTACTCTAATTCTAAAATCAGGGTGCCCTGCGGCAAGCCGCAGAAGGAGAGAACTATGAAGAACCGTGCGTGGTTTGTAAGTCTGGCAGTGCTGTTGATGGCGGCAGCGATGGTGATGGCGGCGGACGATCCATTTTTGGGGACGTGGAATTTGAACGAAGGGAAGTCAAAGATCACGGGGAAAGCCAAGAATACCAAAGTGGTGTACGAGTCGGCGGGAGACAGCGTGAAGGTTACGGTGGAGGGAGTGGACTCTGACGGCAAGGCAGTACACACGGAGTGGACCGGGAAGTTTGACGGGAAAGAAGCTCCAGTGACCGGCGGAGCGGCCGGGGATGTGCGAGCGTACAAAAAGGTGGGAGCGCGGGCACTGTCTTTCACGGATAAAGTGGGCGGCAAACTTGCGTTGTCGGGGAAGATTACGTTATCGGCGGATGGGAAGACCCGGACGGTAGCGGTCAGCGTCAAGGATATGGATGGGAAAGCAATGACGAATACATACGTGTACGACAAGGAATAGTTCTTGAGTGCTGGGCCCGGGAGGGCCGGGATGGTTGAGGGAGCGAAGAAGGCCGCGCGAAGTGCGCGGCCTTTTTTTAATTTCGCTTGGGGCGAAATGAGGACTTGCGTGTGGCGGCCAACCTAAGGTGAGTAGACTACGAGATGGGATTCAACGACCGGGGGCTCGGGGATGGCGTCCGGCGCCGTTGAAAAATATTGAGCAGGGTGAGAGCGCAGAGGTTGGCCCGGCGGAGAGCCAGTTGGGGATGACGAGAATGGGCATGGGCATGACGAACTTGCAGGAGGAATTCGGAGTGATCGATATTTATCTTTTCGATCAGCTATTGGCGCGATTGGCATGTCTAATGCGGGAGCGGGAGGCGGACGCCAGTTCGCGATGAATCTGATTTAGAAGCGGACCAGCAATTCGCGAAGCTCGGTGGACATGTTGGCCAACTGGGCGGCAGCTTTTTGGGAATCGCCAGCACCTTGCGAGGCGGTCTGGGCGGCTTCGGCAACACCAGCGATGTTCTTGGAGATTTCGCCGGCGCTGCGGGAGGCCTCGGAGACGTTACGAGCCATCTCATTGGTGGTGGCATTCTGTTCTTCAACGGCGGTGGCGATAGTACTGGAGATGTTATTGATTTGGCCGATGACGGCGCTGATGCTGCCGATGGCATCGACGGCGCTCTTGGTATCGGTTTGAATGGCGTCGATTTTTTGGCTGATGTCTTCAGTGGCCTTGGCGGTTTGCTTGGCGAGTTCTTTCACTTCGTTAGCGACCAACGGCAAAACCTTTGCCAGCTTCACCGGCCCGAGCGGCCTCAATGGTGGCGTTGAGGGCGAGGAGATTGGTCTGCTGGGCGATGGAGGTGATGACCTTAATGACCTGGCCGATCTGAGTGCTGGAGATGCCCAACTTGCCGACCGTGGAATTGGCGTTTTCGGCGACGCTAACAGCACCGGTGGCCACCAGGGCCGCCTCCGTGGCGTTCTTGGCGATTTCCTTAATGGAGGTACTCATTTCCTCGCTGCCGCTGGCGACGGTTTGAAGGTTAAGGTTGACGGCTTCTCCGGCAGCGGAAACCACGTTGGCCTGGGAGGAGGTTTCTTCGGCGCTCGCGCTCATCTGCTGGCTGGTGCTGGAAAGCTCTTCGCTGGAAGAGGCCACGACCTCAATTAATTTCAGCATAGCCTGGGCTGCAGAACTTACGGAGCGCGAAATAGTGATGGCGAGGAGGGATCCCAGCGCGATGGAAAAGACCAGGCAGCCAATCACCCAGTCACGAGAAGCGCGATAGGTAGCAGCTCCTGCGCTGGTGGCATCCGCGGCGCCTTTGTTATTTAAGGCGATGTCCTGTCCCAGCTTGTCGAGGGCGGAAACCAAAGCGGGCCGGCCTTCGCCTTCCGCCAGGTTACGGGCTTCGTTCTTGTTGTTTTCACGGGAAAGCTTCACGGCCTGATTTCTGAGCAAAACGTATTTGTGAAGTTCGGTTTTAAATTGTTCGTAGAGGCGGCGCTCTTCATCGGAGGTGATTGTCACCATATAGAGTTTGTCATCACTGGCAAAGGCGGCATCGGCCTTGGCAATGTTTTCTTCGTCCTCGGTCATTTTGTTCTTGTCGCTGTCCAAGAGGTGGTTCAGTTCGAAACGTCTAGAAATGGAAAGATCATTTCTGATGTCGCCGAGGAGGGTGACGCTGGGAAGCCAGTTGGTAGCGATGTCGACGGTGCTGGCGTTGACTCTGGACATCTCCACCATGGCGAAAACGCCGATGCCAATCATCAAGATGAACAAGAACCCAAAGGCCAAACCAAGCTTGGCGGCAATTTTCATATCGGTGAACACTTTCATGAAATTCTCCTATTTTGGTTCTGACCAGTTCCACGGCGGGACAAAATAACAAGACATTTTTGGGCGTTATGCTTTGGTCTGCCCCAGTTCAATTCAAACGGTGGATATTGGAGCGTTTTTTCAGTACTGCGAAAGTATATTTAATCAGTTGGCAATCTACCCGCCCCCCTTGGTAGAGCATTCCTTAGGCCATCGCGACGCCCGTCTTTCGGGGGTTGGCACGCAAATCGTTACGGGATTCGGGGTTTGCAGATACAAACGCAGAGGGCTGGAGCCAGATGCATAGGAGTTCATGAGGATCCGCTGATTTATTCAGATGCAGAAAAGAATAAAACCCGAGAGAGCGCGGTTCGGTATAGTGGGCGCCGAAATAACCGGGGGGGAGAATGCTAAGCGGTTTGCAAGTATGGGATGTCCAAGTCGCGATGGCCGGCGTTGATACCTAGCGAGGACAAAAAAAAACTTACACTGCTGAGTACTGGCGCGTCTTGCGGGTGCACGCGTAGCGTTACTAGGAATTTTAGAGCAGGGTGAGAGCGCAGGCAGGTTGGCCCGGCGGAGAGCCAGTTGGGAACGGTGAGAATGAGTATTGCGAACTTGCAGGAGGAATTCGGGGCGATCGATATTTATCTTTTCGATCAGCTATTGAAGGGGCGCATTGCGCCGGGAATGCGAGTGTTGGATGCGGGGTGCGGGTCGGGGCGAAATTTGGTGTACCTGCTGCGCGCGGGGTATGAGGTTTATGCCGCGGACTCCGACGCGCGGGCGGTGGAGCGAGTGCGTTCCATGGCGAGGATTTTGGCGCCGGGGCTGGCGGCGAAGAATTTTCGAGCGGAAGAGATTGAGCGAATGTCGTTTGAGGATGGGTGGGCGGAAGTGGTAATCAGCAATGCGGTGCTGCATTTCGCGCGCGACGACGAACAATTCGAGGCGATGGTGCGGGGATCGTGGCGGGTGCTGAAGGCCGGCGGGTTATTTTTTTGCCGGCTGGGGTCCACGATTGGGATGGAGAGCCAGGTGAAGTGCATCGGTGGAAAGCGATACCAATCGCCAGATGGAGCGGAGCGGTATCTGGTGGACGAAGCGCTGCTGACTGCGCTCACCGAGCGATTGGGCGGGGAGATGGTGGAGCCGCTGAAAACCACGGTGGTGCAAAATCAACGGTCGATGACGACGTGGGTGGTGCGCAAGCAAGCGCGGTGACGGGCGTAAGGAGTAGCTGGGGAGCTTGCGGTTGCGGAATGAAAAGGCCGCGCGGTGGCGCGGCCTTTATCTTGCGCCGGAAAACGGGCAACGAGTTAGCTAGCTGACTTTGTTGGCGGCTTCCTTGGCCAACAGTGTTTGAGCCTGATGATCGCCACGGCCAGCTTCCTGGGCAGTTTGCGCCGGGGTTTCGATGGACTCTTGAAGGGCCTTTTGTGCCGCGGTGCTGATGGTCACGGTGTCGGCAATCGCCGGCGCCTTCGCTGGTGCGGATACTGGAGCTGCCTGTTGGCCCGATGCTGCCGGAGCAGCCTTGGCTGCGACGTTGGGTTGGGCTACTGCGGTTGCTTCCTGAGTTTGAGCTACAGGGGTTATTGCGATGGCCATTGGAGAGGTCCTTTACTGCCTCATAGAGCTTATCGGCCTGGCAAAGGAAACCGTTAGACGTTGCGCCACGGAAAAGAATTAGCGGTGAGACGGATCCTTGCTCGTTGTTGCAACGAAAGGGGCTTAGGCTTGAAGTAGAGTGCTGGAGTGTTAGGACTATGGTACGAAGACATCGGCGACGAAAGCGATGGCTGAAAGCCACCTGAATACGAGATTCGTTTGCTGGTGTCGGAGGGCGAGGAAAAACCGGCGACGGAGCTGCTACTTACCGAAGCCGGCGAAAAATTCGCCAGAAAAAATTATTCATAGCGCAGGGCGTCGATGGGGTCGATTTGCGTGGCGCGGCGCGCGGGGATGTAGCAGGCAGCGAGGGCGACCAGCGTGAGTGCCGCGGGGACGGCGGTGAAGGTGAGTGCGTCGGTGGAAGCGATGCCGAAACAAGATGCTGCTCATGAAGCGGGTGAGAAGAAGGCCGCAGACCAAGCCGATTACCACACCAACCAGTGTGACTCTTAGTCCGAAGACGACTACCGAGCGAAGAATTTGCTGGGGAGTGGCTCCGAGAGCCATGCGAATGCCAAATTCGCGGGTCTGCAGCGAGACGACGTAACTCATTACGCCGTAAATGCCGACGACGGCAAGAGCGAAGCCCAAAGCGCCAAAAATTCCCAGAAGCAAAGCCTGGGATCTGGGCGCGGCGTTAAGGGTGGCGATGCGCGTGTCGAGAGTTTGCACGAGGGAAATAGGCTGGCGTTTATCGATGGACCAGATGCGGTCTTGAATGACGGAAGCGGCGAGCGTGGGGTCTACCTTGGTGCGGACAACCAAGTAGATACCCCTGACAGAGCCGGACTGAAACAGCGAAGTGTAAATTTCTGGACGGGTTTCGGCGGTGGGGTCCTGGCCAGTTTGCCTGGCGTTGCGGACTACACCTACGATTTGGCCCCACAGGGGATGACCGGATTCCTCGCGAGCGGAAAAGCGCTTGCCGTTTACGTTGAGGGTGCCGAAGTATTTGCGAGCCAGCGATTCGTTCACGATGAACACGAGAGGGCTCCCCTGAACGTCGCTATCGTTAAAATCGCGGCCAGTTAAAACAGGGATGCCAAAGGTTTCGAAGAAGCCGGGTGAAACTTTGTTGACCAGCGCGGCTGGCGGCTCTGCGTCTGAGTTATTCCCGGAGTCGGTGGTCTGAAAAGTTGACTCGGCTATTTCATCCGAAAGAGGAAAGACCAAGCCGCTGGAAGCGGATTCAACAACGGGAAGCTTGCGGGTGGCGTCCTGGACGCGCTTCAGGAAGACGAGGGCGGCGGTGGAATCCGGGAATCTAAATTGGGGAAAGTCCATTTTCAAGGTGACGAGATGGTCGGGACGGAAGCCGAGATCGAGCTTCACGAGGCGACCAAAACTTCGCAAAGCGAGGGTGGCACCGAGCAGCAGCACGATGGCGAAAGCTATTTCGCCGACCACCAACAATTGGCGGAGTACGTGGTGATGGGAGGTGGAGTGAGTGGCGCCGGCGCCAAAACTGCTTTCTTTGATTACGGTGTTGGTGTCCTGACGAGCGCTGAGAAAAGCGGGAGCCAGACCGGAGAGCAAGGCAGCGCAGAGAGAGACGGCGAGAGTGAACCAGGCGAGGTGGGCGTTCACGTGAAGATCGTCGAGGCGGGGGATTTCCGGCGGAAGAATGGCGCGGAGACCGAGGATGCTCCACCTGGAGACGAGCAAAGCGCAGAGCCCTCCGGCGAGGGCGATCAGCAGGCACTCGACAACCAACTGGCGAACCAGGTGGGTGCGAGTTGCGCCCACCGCGGTGCGAATGGCGAATTCGCGCCTGCGAGCCCAACCACGAGAAAGAAATAGATTGCTTACGTTGGCGCAAGCGATGAGCAGAACAAAACCGACGGCGCAAAGAAGAATGGCCAGCGGGGTCTGGGCATCGCCCAGTAAGTTTTGCCTGAGGGAGGTGGCGTAGACCGACCAGCCTTTGTGAGCCTCGGGATAGGTCGAGGAGAGGCGAGCGGCGATAACCGAGAGCTCATGATTGGCCTGGAGAAGAGTGACGCCAGGCTTCAGGCGCGCGATCACTGAGCAGTTAGTCAGCTCACGAGAAGTGAGTGCGGTATCGCTGGGAATGAAGGGAGTCCAGACGTCAGACTCGGAAGCGAAGCCCAGCGGCGGTTGGGGCGGCATGATGCCTACGACGGTGTGGGGCTGTCCGTCCAGAACGATGGTTCGTCCAACGATCAAGGGATCGGCGCCGAATCTCTCTTTCCAAAAAGGAAAAGCAAGCAGCACCGCGCGACTGCCTGGGAGCATGTCAGCGGCCACGAAAGTTCTGCCGTACCGCGGTTGCATGCCGAGAACCGGGAAAAAATCTTCGGAGACCTGGATGTTTTCGATGCGCTGAGGTTTGCCGTCGCTGGAGAATTCCTTCCAGAATTGGGCGTAAACGGCGACGCCGGAAAACGAGGAAGAGGCGGAACGCAGATCGACAACATCGGGATAGGACAATGGGAGATAGGGAATGTCGAAAGAGGCCATGCGCGCGGAAATATCGACCAGCTCGGAAGGATGAGGGAAGGGCAGAGAGCGAAGGAGGACGGTGTCGACGACGCTGAAGATGGCGGTGCTGGCGCCAATGCCGAAAGCCAGGGTCAGGACGGCGATTAAGGTGAAGCCGGGATTCTTGCGCATCATGCGTAGGCCGAAGCGGACATCCTGCCAAAAATTGTGAATGAAGATGCTCCCGAGATGGAGATACGGCTTATTGTATGCCAGGGTTTAGTGTTCTTGTCAGCTACCGGTTTGTTGGCCGGGGCTGGGAGTTGAATTGAAACGTGGTAGATTCGAAAGTGATTTGGAGAGGGTCGAATGGGGCGCAGGGTACCAAGGTTTCCGTGCAAAGCTTCAGCGGAAGTGACTGCCGACGGGGCGGTGGAAGTGAGCAAGGTGACGCAAGTGAGCCGGTATGGTTGTTTCCTGGAGACGGCTACGCCGCTGGCCACGGGGACGAGCCTGGCGGTTAGAATCATGAATCAGGGGAAAGTATTTGCGGCGACGGCGATGGTGGTGTATTCGCAGCCGGATCTGGGGATGGGGATCGCTTTCCGGGAAGTGAAGTCGATGTTTCAAAAGGTGCTTGAGGATTGGTTGCGGGAATTAGTGGAACAGCGAGGCGGGGTTGTGAATTGAGAGGTGATTGGCGCGGGCTATTGCGGGGAATTGCTTGGCTTTAAAGTTTCAGAAGATGCGGCGAAGCTTGGAAATGAATTTGCGAAACGCGCTGCTGTGAGTAGCTGCGATTTCTCCCACGAAAATGGCTTCTGCCTCAAGCTGAAGCTTGAGCGGGGCGCGCGCCGGCACACCGATGTGGGTTTGCTTGAGCGTCTGAAAACCCGCCCGGTCAATCGTTATCTCGTAGTTTCCTACGGGAAGCTCAGGCGTCCGAAATTGGCCCCTGACGTCGGTTTCCCCAGTCACCTTGATTCTTGTCTCTTCGTTGACAACAGTAACGCTAGCCTTGGAAATAGGGACGCCGATGGAGTCTGTCACGACTAAGTTTATTTCACTGACGTCCTGCTGGATTTGAATTAAATCGCATCTGGAGGTTGTCGGCGAAGTTCCGGCCACTGCTGGACCTAAGCTTATCGACGCTGCCAGAGCGACGCTGGCGACTTTCGAGATTCGTCGGAGCAAAATGCTGAAGCCCAACCTTGGGGTGTGGGTTACTACCGTGCCGTCCTGGCGGCGGATTACGCGAGCACACAATCGTTGCTGCCGACCCGAAACGATCTTATTGACTTGTCTATCGCTTAGGTTCGAAAGATTGTATACGTCAAGTTTGCACTCGGGGCAATATCGGACGGTTTCATTCCCAATCATGCGGTCCCAATCCGCGGGACATGGTAAACCGGTGCGAATACTGTGCTTCATAGCTGTAGGAGTGTAGGGCTCTGTAGGAGTATAGGACTCCCTTGATAAACAGATGCTGGATATTTCGATCGGCGCGGTGATTTGTTTGTCACGCACGCCAGCGCCAATATTATGCGGGTGAGAGTTTCAGGGGTGGGGAGCGAGCTGGACGGTTGCTGCGGGGAAGTGGTTGCGCGGGGCGAGGGCGAGAAGGGTTACGCCGATGACTGTTAGGGCGGCTACACCGATTAATTCGCCGGGGGCGATCATGTGCAGCAGGGCTTGAGTGCCCATGACTACGGCGTGAGCAAAGCTGGACCAAGCGGTGAAGGCGATCAGGCTGCGATGGGCGGAGGGGTTGCGGGCGGCCAGCAGCAAGAAAATTCCCAGGGTGACATAGACGCTGAGCATCATGGCTAGCGCCGGCTCCTGGCGGAAAAACATGGTCATTGGGTAAGCCAGGGCTGAAAAGAGCAGGCCCACGAATATCAGCACAACCTTAAGCGTTTTTTCTCGATTCATCAGCTGCACCTCGATTTATCAGCTGCACCCTATGGGTGTTACGCATGTGGCGGAAAATTGTTTCAGGGGCCAGAGGTGACTGCCGAAACGCTCAGCCTGCTGATGATCGTTGGGAACGGATTTACCGACGGGAACGGATTCACGCGGGCGCTCTGCGTTCTGCGTCGGGACTTGGAGCTAACCGTTTTCGACGCGGGCTTTAATGTCCGCGTAGGCTGCGGCGATCAGGTTGGTTAACGCGGCGGCGTTTGTGGGGGTTCCCGGTTTCAGCTTCACGTGGCGCATGAATTTGCCGGCGCCTTGCAAGATGTGAGCCGGATCGGGTAACGCTGCACCGTGAAAAAATCCTACGTTTACGTGGGAGCGGAATACGTTGACGTAGCCGAAGGGTGCGTCTCCTAAACAGGCTACCGGGCAGCCGTCATGCAGGAGCTCGCGGACTTCGTCGCCGCATTTTCGCAGCACCTCAAACCACTGGCGGGCAATGGCGCCCAATTCGCCGGAGCGGTCGTTCAGCCAGGCATCGATGGCGGGAGAGTGCTCGGCAGCGCCGTTGAACCGCAGTAATTGGGTTTTCATGATGGATATGTCGGTTGACTTCGACGCCTGCGATTATCCCGCACTATTTTATAACGCGAATTGGACGTGGGCCGCTGGGGTGACAACAGCGCAGAACAAAACCGGGGAGCGCCGCTCCTCGGCTCGCGTGCAGGCGGGACGTAGAGTTTAAAAAACTGGAAGAAGAAATTTCGATTGTTGTAAAATTGGGTGCAGAGGGTGTCATGAAGCAAAAGCCAGCGATTTTGAGAGGGCCATATCCCACGGTCGAAGACACAGCGAGGCTAATGGGGGTTTCTGAGCGGCGGTTGAAGGAATTGCTGCGACTGGTGGGCTCGAATGAGAGTTTGGCAGCCAAGAAAAGCCGCGGGGTCTTACGAGACGACAAAGGTTCCGAGGCTGGATTGCAGAGAGTAGTTACAAAGAAACGCAACGCGTCGGCATCGCGCAAGAGGCGCAAACGTGGCAAGACCGCACAAGCGCACGCCTGAAGTCTTCCTAAATATTCCCTACGACAAGAAATTTGAGCGGCTTTTCCTCGCGTATATCGCGGGGACAAGTGCGCTGGCGCTTGCCCCACGAGCGACGCTGGAGATCACCACGAGCGTGCGACGGTTAGAGCGGATTTTGGAACTGATACGGAGTTGTGAATATTCGGTTCATGACCTTTCCAGGATAGAACGTGATAACACTGCTCCGCGAGTTCCCAGGTTCAACATGCCATTCGAGTTGGGTTTAGCTGTGGCGCTGGAAAGACCGCACAAAGTCGAGGACCGAGGATGGTTTGTTTGTGAATCTCGCAACTACCGGCTAGCCAAATCGTTGAGCGACCTTAACGGCACCGATCCGTTCATACACGACGGCACAGTGGAAGGTGTATTCCGGGAACTTGGCAACATGTTCCAGCGGCCCGGCGGACAACCCACGGTTCAACAGATGCGGCACATTTATCGAGAGTTGCGGAAAAATATGCCGGCGGTTTTGCGCCAGACCGGAAGCACGACGCCTTACGCTGCGCGCGTTTTTGGGGATTTATGCGTGATCGCCAGGCGCACAGCTACGCAGGAATGGTGATAAGACGGAGCGGCATGAGAGGAGAGGGCAGGTGCACCGGACCTTCCCAATGGCGCGGTTAGTCGAGTTTTTTGCGGGCGAAATAGAAGAGGGAGAAGCCTAAAGCGATGAACATGATCAGGCCGAAGAGGTTGCTGGAGGCCAGGGGGCCGAGGATTTTGGGGCCGAAGGCGAAGAGGTCGGGGCGCCACGGGAGGCGCAGGAGACTGGCGAACCAGGCGGGGACGTGGGTGGGGATTTCCGGGTCCTGGAATAAATTAATGATGATGCCGAGGAGGCCGAAGACACCTCCGGCGGCGATGAGTCCGCTGGAGTAGAGAGCGCCGGGGCTGGCTTCGCTTTCGTCTTTCTTTTTGGTGGTGGCGTCGACGAGGGAGCGGATGAGGCCGCCTGCAAACATGGCGGCGGTGGTGCCAAGCGGAAGATACGAGCCGGTGGCGAAGGCCAGGGAACGGACGCCCAGGATTTCCACGGCGATGACCAAGGCTACGCCCATCAAGACGAGGCGCCAGGGCAGGCGCTGATTCAAAATACCGCTGATAACGGTGGCCATGAGGCGAGCTTGCGGGGCGGGAGCTTTGTCGCTGCCGATGCCCTGAGCCCATTGGTATTCAATTTTCTGGGAGGCGGGGCTGTAGAGATATTCGCCGTCGGGGATTTCGTGGGAGCCGAGAGAGTTGATGAGGGTGTAGCTGCGGCCCTGGTAGGTGAAGGAGTTGCGTTCGACTTTTACGCCGCTGGGGAGGGATTGGATGGCTACGGGAATTTGTGTGGGGATGTATTTCTCGAGGCCCTTGTTCATCAGGTTTAATGTGGTGCCGATGGCCAGGGTCGAAACGGTAACGCCGATAAGCAGTCCCATCTGTTGCCAGAAGGGAGTGGCGCCAACCAGGTAGCCGGTCTTGAGATCTTGGGAAGTCGCGCCAGCGATGGCGGCGGCGATACAGACCACGCCACCAATCATGAGTGCCAGGACCTGGTAATTGGGGGCGGTCCAACCGGCGAGGAAAAAGATGGCGCAGGTGGCCATGAGGGTGGCAATGCTCATGCCGCTGATGGGATTGGAAGAGTTGCCGAGAAGTCCGGAGATGCGGGCGGCAACGGTGACGAAGAGGAAGCCGAAAATGGTGACGAAGATGCCGGCGAAAAGATTTTGATACCAGTGAGTTTCGGCGCCGGGGATGGGGTGGAAGGTGAGGAGGATCCACATCATCACAATGATAAGGATGGAGCCGACGATGACCCAGCGCATGGGCATGTCGCGATCAACACGGCTGGAGAGAACAGGCTGGCCGGCACCCTCGGCGCGGACGTCTTTGAGGCCGGCTTTGAGGGCGGAGAAAATGGTGGGGAGAGTGCGGAGGAGAGTGATGAGGCCGGCGGCAGCGACTGCACCCGCGCCCATGGGCCGGATATAGGTACCCCAAATCTGGTCGGGAGACATTTGAGGAATGGGGATGGTGGAGGGATAGATAGGGATGCCGTTGGCGAGCTGGCCGTAAAAGCGGATGGCGGGCATGATGACCAGCCAGGAAATGATGCCGCCAGCAAAGAGGATGCCGGATACGCGGGAGCCGATGATGTAGCCGACGCCGAGATATTCCGAGGTGATGGTGACGCGAAAGGAAGCGCCGGAAAACCAGTTGGGGCGGGATTCCGGCTGAGAGACCCAGGCCTGGACGGTGTTCATCAGGAAGGTGTAGAGGCCGCCGAGACCGAGGCCCCAGAAAACGCGGCCCGCGAAAGAACCGCCGCGTTCGCCTGCGACGAGGACGTCCGCGCAAGCGGTACCTTCCGGAAAGCTGAGGTTGCCGTGTTCCTTGACGATGAGCTGGCGGCGGAGGGGAACCATGAAGAGCACGCCGAGCCAGCCGCCGAGGAGAGCTAACGGGAAAACGCGCCAGAAAGTGAACTCGGAACCGAAGCCCAGGAAAATTAAGGCGGGGATGGTGAACATGACGCCGGCGGCCAGGGATTCGCCCGCGGAGCCGGTGGTTTGCACGATGTTGTTTTCGAGGATGGTGGAACGGCCGAAAGCGCGGAGGATGCTAATGGACAGGACGGAGATGGGGATGGAAGCGGAAACCGTGAGGCCGGCGCGCAGGCCGACGTAAACGGTGATGGCTCCGAAGAGCAAGCCGAAGAGCGCGCCGAGAATGACGGCACGAAGGGTGAACTCTTTCTGGCTCTGGTCTTCGGGGACGAAGGGGCGGAATTCGCCCGGCGGTGCGGTGGAACTCCACGGACGATCGCTCAAAGCAGGCCTCCCCTAGCCAGACCAAAATGGCAGCGAGCGGGATTATGCCGCAGGCGGGGCGTGTGGGGAAGGGAATGTTGAGGGGCGAAGAGGTTCAGGGGAGGAAAGTAGTGAGGGAACGGTATCTTGACAAGGTCTACGCGGAACTATATTGTCCGGTTCAATACTGTAACAGGTCATCAACCCCCGCTTGAATGCCGATGCCCTGGTGTGAGGCAAGCCCACCTGGCAATCCGTGGAGCCCTGCTTCCAGATCGTAACTGGAGGTAACCGTGCGGTACCGCCGTGTATTCCTGTGTGTGGTTCTTTTCTGCTGCGTGTGCCGCGACGCGTGCGCCGCGTGAGGCGAGCGCGGACGAATGGCAGCCGATCAATCCCGAAGAACTCAAGATGACCAGCGTGGCGGAGGCGCCGGGCGCGCCGGCGGTGATTTTGTACCGGCAGGTGGACCGCGACGATGTTGGCAATCACCAATATGACTATCTGCGAATCAAGATTCTCAAAGAAGAAGGGCGCAAATACGCGGACGTGGAAATTCCATTTTTCAAAGAGAACGAAGACGTGCACAGCGTGAAAGCGCGGACGATCCGGCCGGACGGCACGATCGCCAACTTCGAAGGGAAGCCGATCGAGAAGACGATCGTGAAGGCCAAGGGCGTGAAGTATCTGGCCAAGGTGGTGGTGCTACCAGACGTGCAGGTGGGAAGCATCATTGAATACCACTACGTAACGCAACTGCAGGAACATTATGTGTTCGATTCGCACTGGATCCTGAGCGAAGAACTGTTCACCAAGCATGCGAAATTTTCGCTGAAGCCGAGCACGTATTTTCCGGTGCGGTACAGCTGGCAAGGATTGCCGCCGGGCACGGCGGTGCCGAAGAATGAGGCTGGGACGATCCGACTGGAAATGAGCAATGTTGCGGCATTTCAAACTGAAGACTATATGCCGCCGCCGAACGAATTAAAGGCGCGGGTGGACTTCGTGTACACCGAGGACTTCGAGCCGCAGGCGGATAAATTCTGGAAAAAACAAGGGAAGAAGGAGTACGACAAAGTGGAAAGTTTTGTGGGCAAGCGTAAGGCCATGGAGCAGGCGGTGGGGCAAATCGTGTCGCCTAGCGACACGCCGGAAGTGAAACTGCAGAAAATTTACGCGCGAGTGCAACAGTTGCGCAATACCGGTTATGAAGAACGGAGATGACGGAGCAGGAGAAGAAACGAGAAAAAGAAAAGGCGATTAATAACGTAGAGGACGTGTGGAAGAGCGGGTATGGAGTCGGGAACGCAAATCACGTGGCTGTTCCTGGCGATTGGCTCAGGCAGCGGGACTGGAGGCGTATCCGGTGCTGGTGTCAGCGCGCAATGAATATTTCTTTACATCCGAGAATCATGGATCCGCACCGGCTTAACGACAACGTAGTGCTGGTGAAATTGAACGGCAAAGACACTTTTTACGATCCTGGCACGGCTTATACGCCGTTTGGGATATTGCCCTGGCCGGAAACGGCGGTGAAGGGTTTGCGCCTGGATAAAGATGGCGGAACGCTGGGTGACCACTTCGATACCAGACAGCAGCGTTTCCAATATCTCGCGCAAAGCCGATCTAAAGATGACCGACCAGGGAGGGCTGGAAGGCAAAGTGACGGTAACCTTTTCCGGACTGGAAGCACTTTCCTTGCGCCTGGAGATTCGCAATCAGGATGAGACCGCTCGCACGAAATATATTGAAGATGTGGTGCGGGAATTTATTCCGGTGGGTAATTGACGTGGATTTGAAAAATAAACCCGAATGGAGCGGTTCGGCGCTGACGCTGGTCGGGGAATTTGAAATCAAGGTGCAGGGTTGGGCGTCGGCGGCGGGACATCGCGCGCTGATTGCGGTGGGACTTTTCGGCGCGCCGGAGAAGCATGTGTTCGAACATGCCGGCCGGGTGCATCCGATTTATTTTGAGTTTCCGACGGCGCGGCATGGATGACGTGACGCATTGAACTTCCGCTGGACTGGAAAGTGAACAGCGTTCCACCGGGGCGAAGGACGAAGGGAAAAGTATGTTCCTACAACACCACCGTCGGAAAACGACAAGGGAACGCTGCATCTAACGCGCAATTTGAACATCGATACGCTGATGCTGGAAACAAAATATTACGGGGCGCTGCAGGAAATTTTTCCAAATGGTGAAGACCGGGGATGAACAACAAATCGTGGTGCAGCCTGGCGGGATTTCGGCGTCCAACTAGCTGTACGCTGGCGAAGGCGCGCCCGGCCGAGGATTGATGCTGGCGATGGGAGCGGTGGCGTTTTGTCTGTTGATTGCGCCGAAGTGCAGTCGGCGAACGATGCGCCGGCGTGGATGCACGCGCTGGTAAATGTGCCGCTGCCGGAGCACGACGAAAAGACCGACGCGGTGATGTTGTATTCGGAACATATCTTTACTGTGCAACCGAACGGTAAAATCAAAGACACGGAGCGCGCCGCTTACAAGATTTTGCGCGTGGGCGGAAAGAGATACGGCATCAGCGGGGGCAGATTTCGACGCGGACACGCGGATTACGGCGCTGCATGGATGGTGTATCCCGGCGCAAGGCAAGGATTATGAAGTGAAAGAGAAAGATGCGATGGAGGCGTCGCTTGCGGCGTAGCCGGGGGGAGAATTGATCACCGACGTGCGAGTTAAAGTCTTGCGAATTCCCGGCGGCTGAAGTGGGAAACATCGTGGGCTATGAAGTTGAACAGGAATTACGGCCGTACGTTTTGCAGCACGAATGGCTATTTCAGCAGACCGTGCCGACGCTGGAAGCGCGATACACTCTGCAACTGCCGGCGGGATGGGAATACAAAGCAGTGTGGGTGAACCATGCGGAAATTGCGCCGGCGGCGGTAGGAAATAACCAGTGGCAATGGGTGGTCAAGAATGTTCCGGCGGTGAAAGAACGAGAGAGAAATGCCGCCTTGGCGAGGGTTCGCGGAACAGATGGTGTTGTCCGTTGATTCCTGCAGGAGGGTCGCAGAGGAGGGGATTTCAAAACTGGAATGACATGGGGAACTGGCAGGCCGGATTGACGCGCGGGCGCCGCGACGTGTTCGCCGGAGATTAAGCAAAAAGTGGCCGAGTTGACGGCCCGTGCGGCGACTCCACTGGAGAAAATGCGGGCCATCGCGGGGTTCGCGCAGCGGGAGATTCGCTATGTGGGCTATCGAGTTGGGAATTGGGGGTTACCAACCGCACCCGGCGAAAATGTTTTCGCGCATCGCTACGGGGACTGCAAGGATAAGGCCACGCTGGTGAGCGCGATGCTGTCGGCGATGGGCGTGGAGTCGTACTACATGATGATTAATTCCGAACGCGATGCGGTGACTCCGGGGCGCCGCCGCAGATCGGAATTTTTAATCACACAATTCTGGCGGTTAAGATACCGGAAGGAGTTTCCGATCCTTCGCTGGTGGCGTATGTAAACCATCCGAAGCTTGGGAAGTTACTGGTGTTCGATCCGACGGATGAGATCACGCCGTTTGGGCAACTGCGCGGTGCGCTGCAGGCTAATTATGGATTATTCGTCACGCCCTCCGGAGGAGACTTGCTGGAATTGCCGCAATTTCCCGCGGTGTTGAATACCACGGTGCGACTGGCACACCTGGCGCTGGACAGCAAAGGGACACTGAGCGGGGACGTGCAGGAAATTCGGCGGGGCGATCCGGCGGTGAACGAGCGCTACGTACTGCGGGCGGCTTCGAAAGACGCGGACAGAATCAAGCCGATCGAGACGGAGTTGTCGCACTCGTTGGGAACTTTTCGAATTACCAAGGCCACGATGGGAAATCTGACGCAGGCAAATCTGCCATTTGTGTACGACTACTCGGTGGTGGCGGAGAATTATGCCAAGACGGCGGGGGATTTATTGCTGGTGCGGCCGCGAGTGGTCGGATACGAGTCGCGCGAAGTTTATGGAGACTAAAGAGTCGCGCAAATATCCGGTGGAATTTGCGGGGCCATGGCGGGACAGCGACACCTTTGAGATCGCGCTTCCAGCAGGATACGAAGTGGACGACCTGCCTCCGCCAGTAAATGCAGATTACAGTTTCGCCAGTTATCACAGCAAAGCGGAAGTCAGCGGCAAAACATTAAAATATACGCGCAGCTTTGAAATCAAAGAATTAAGCGTGCCGGTCAGCAAAGCGGAAGAATTGAAAACGTTCTATCGCATGATCGGAAATGATGAGCGGAATACGGCGGTTTTGAAGCCTCGCACTGAATTAGATAAGGATGAGTTGGAGCAGTTTTTTCAGGGCCGCAAATCAGACTAGCTTTGCGAGGCGCTCGCGGACCAGATCGCTGAGCGCTTTGCCGTCGACGATTTTCCTTCCAGCGCGGATTTGGCGGCTTTCACTACTGCTCCCATTTGCTTCATGGAATTCGCGCTGGTTTCCGCGATGGCTTTGTCGATGGCGGCGTTCATTTCCTCTGCGCTGGCGCTGGCGGGGAGATAGGATTCCAGGATGGCGAGTTCTTTGGTTTCTTTTTCGGCCAGTTCGGGGCGATTGCCTTTGGTGAACTGCTCGATGGATTCTTTGCGCTGCTTGACGAGCGTCTGCAAAATTTGAATGGATTCGGTTTCGTCGAGCACGCGAATTTTTTCCATTTCTTTATGTTTGATGGCGGCTTTGATGCCACGGAGCACACTCAATCGCAGCTCATCTTTGGCGCGCATGGCGTCGACGAGATCCTTTTGAATACGTTCGGCCAGACTCATTGCACGACTCCTCGAATCTCTAAAAGACTTGCCGACTGCAAGGTCACTATACGGAAATATTTGCTGATTGGAAAAATATCACAGAATGTTCCTGGCTCGCATTGACACGAGGTAGGGGCTCGTTACCGTTGATAGTTTACCGACGACGAAAATAGCAGCAGAAAGGCGGAGACGAGACGAATGAAAGTAATTGTTGCGGATAAGATCAGCGAGCGCGGCGTGCAGACTGCTGAAGGAGCAGGCGGGCTGGAACATCGTTTTGACCAATAAAGACAACCTGATGGCGGAAATTGTGGATGCGCAGGCGCTGATCGTGCGCAGCGCGACAAAAGTCACCGCGGAACTGCTGGATAAAGCGCCGAAGCTGCGGTGCGTGGGACGCGCCGGCGTGGGCGTGGACAATATCGACCTGGAAGCGGCGACCAAGCGCGGCATGCTGGTGATGAGCACGCCTGGCGGAAATGCGGTGAGCGTTGCGGAGCACACTTTTGCGCTGATGCTTTCGCTGGCCCGCCAGGTGCCGAAGCTGGACAAGGCTTTTCACGAAGGGCGCTGGGAAAAATCGAGCGCCGCTGGAACGGAAATTAGCGGGAAGACGCTGGGGTTAATCGGGCTTGGGCGCATCGGCAGCGAAGTGGCGCTGCGCGCGGAAGCGTTCGATATGCGCGTGCTGGGTTACGACCCATACATCAGCGAAGCTGCGGCCAAGGAATTCTCGGTGGAACTGGTGCCGCTGGACCAGTTGCTGGCGGAGAGCGATTTTGTTTCGCTGCACACGGCGCTGAGTCCGGCGACGCAAAATCTAATCAATGCGGCCATCGCTGGCGAAGATGAAAAAAGGCGCTTTCATCATCAATGCAGCGCGCGGCGAGTTGATTGAAGAAGCGGCGCTGGCGGATGCTTTGAAGAGCGGGCACATCGGCGGGGCGGGGCTGGACGTGTTCGCCGTCGAACCACCAAAAAACTCGCCGCTGGCGGCATTGCCAAATGTTGTTGGAACGCCGCACATTGCGGGCTCGACCACGGAGGCGCAGGAAGAAGTCGGAACGCAGGTGGCGGTGCAGGTGAGGGATTACTTGGCGGAAGGAATTATTCGGAATGCGGTGAATTTGCCGGCGCTATCGGCGGAGCAATACCGGCGCGTGCGACCCTATCTGGAATTGGCGCACGCGATTGGGTTCGCTGGTTTCGCAGGCAGCCAAAATACGGCCGGCACGAATTCGTATCCGATATGCCGGGGAAGTTGCTGAGGTGGGGACGCATTTCTTGCGCAGCGCGGTGTTGGCTGGCGTGCTGAACGCGGTGCTGGATGAGAAGGTGAACGTCGTGAATGCGCCGGCGATTGCGGCTGCACGCGGATTGAAAGTCGAAGAAGAAACGCGGCGGCGCGAGCATGGTTTCCCGAATACGCTGGAAATTTCGGCGCTGCCGGAGAGCAGCGGCTCCCAGGAAGGCTTCACGGCGGAGGGCACAGTGCTGCATGACGGGTCGCCCCGCGTTCTGCAAATTGAAGGAATTCCGCTGGAAGCGCAGCTGGAAGGCACAATTTTATATTTGAGAAACCGGGACGAGCCCGGCGTTATCGGGCAGGTAGGAACGATGCTTGGGAAATACGGCGTGAACATTGCGACGTTTGCGCTGGGGCGCCGGAAAACGCATACGAGGCGCGCAGGCCGTTTCGCTGGTGCGGCTGGACGGCGAGGTGTTTAATTCGATCCTGGAGCCGATCAGGGGAATCCGGCGATCACCGAGGCGAAGCTGCTGCGTTTAAATCAGCTGGCTGCAAGTTGGTTTGAAGAGCACCGGACGCCAACTGGTTACGTATAAGAGTCCGTGCGAAGGGTCGTGATTTCCGGGTCAGTCGCGGTGTCATCTAAATTCCGCTAAGACTCACCCCCGAATAACAGATCGAATTATCTCCGGGATTTCCGCAAAATCCGCTAGTGGGATTGGCGCTGCGAGAAATCCTTGACATTCCATACGAAATTGACCTAAAAGCTATCTCAATGGTGACATTAAGCGAGTGGGTGGTTCTCTGGGCTCAGGTTTCGGAAGTCATTTCTATCTAAATTATCCTTGCGAATCTCCGTACCCACCGCTCTGTCCATTTCCGGTCACGTTCAGCAGTCCCGCTAATCCCGAAAGGAACAGCTTATGAATGGCGCTTATAGAAAATTCGTCGTGGTCACCATATTATTGATGCTGGCGGCAAGTTCTTCATGGGCTCAGACGGGCACAACTTCGTTGAACGGAACGGTTACGGATAAGAGCGGCGCGGCTGTGGTGGGAGCGCAGATTAGCCTCACGAGCAATGAGCAAGGACAAGTGCGCACGGCGAGCACCAAAGGTTCAGGGGAGTACGAGTTTCTGTCGTTGCCGCCTGGGAAGTATACGTTGACGGTGGATTCCGGGATTTAGCAAGTTCACGCAGCGGGAAATCGAATTGTTGGTCAATACGCCGGCGACCATCGACGTGGTGCTGGAAGTGGGAAGCTCGACGGAAACGGTCGAAGTTTCCGCGCAGGCGGTGACTTGAACACCACGGATTCGTCGCTGGGGATCGCGTTTAACGAGAAGCAGGTGAAAGAGCTGCCGTTGGAAGGGCGGAACGTTCCGGAACTGCTGTGCCTGCAGCCTGGAGTGGTGTACACGGGAAATCGTCCGATATGAATAACAGAACGGACATCGCGAAATGGCGCGGTAAACGGAGCGCGCAGCGACCAAAGCAACTTCACACTGGACGGCATCCGGTGAACCCCCAAGGGGGATTCGCATTTCAAAGGGTGTTGCCCATAACCCAGGACTCGGTGGAAGAATTTCGCGTTACGACCAGTAATTACAATGCGGACAGGGGGGTTCTTCGGGCGCGCAGGTAGCGCTAGTGACCAAAGCGGCACAAAAATTTCCACGGGGCGGCGTACGAATACAATCGCAACACGGTGACCAGCGCCAACGAGTGGTTCGTGAAGCAGAGCCAACTAAACGGCGGAGAGCCGAATCTACCGCCGAAACTGATCAGCAACAAGTTTGGCGCGTCGCTGGGCGGGCCGATCAAGAAGGACCGGTTATTCTGTCTTTTGAACTACGAAGGCACCGCAGGGTGGAGGAGCACAGAGCGTAGCAAGTATCGAGCCTGGCGCTGCGAGACGGGATTATTCAGTACGCATGCGATTCCGGCGCATTGCCCAGGGGGACCGGTGACCGGCCTGTCGGGGACCAGTTACCCCGTTGCTCCGGGGAATTTCGGCGCTAATGCCTCGCAAATCGCGGGATGGATCCTTTGGGAATCGGCGCCAGCGCGGTCATGCTGAAATATCTGAACACCTTCCCGGCGCCGAATGATTATTCGACTGGAGATGGCTTGAATTACCAAGGCTTCACCTGGGGCGCCCATCCGGGACACCCAAAACGTGTATATCGCGAAGCTGGACTATAACCTGACCAGCAGCGGGAATCAGCGCGTCTCGGTGAGCGGGGCGTTACAGAATGATATGAACCCGAGGGGGCCTTTTTTGCCGGGCCAATCACCTTCGGACTCCTTCGTGAATTACAACAAGGGGATTATCGTCAACTTGACGAGCGTGATCACCCCGAACTTGATCAACAATTTCCGGTACGGATTCATTCGCCAAAGCTTCGGGGACATCGGAAATACCAATCAGCAGGTGGTCACTTTTAGAGGGTTGAACGACCAAACCGGAGCGGTGACGTATACGAATGCGATTCAACGGCCGGTGAATAATTTCTTCGACGACGTATCGTGGCTGCGCGGAAAGCACAACTGGCAATTCGGAGCGGCATTGGCATTTCTGCGAAGCCCCAATATCGACTATGCAAGTTCGTTTAGCGGAGCTTCGACGAACGCTTCGTGGCTGGACACCGGGGGATTGGCAACAAGTCAGGTTCGCCTTTTGATCCATCGAGTCCGGCCAACGCGGCGTTTGGATACCCGGCGGTAGACTCCGGATTTGCGAACTCGTATGACTACCCCCTATTGGCGTTGCTGGGGATGGTTACGGAAGTGGATGCGCAGTACAACTTTGACAAGGCCGGGACACCGCTGGCGCAAGGGGCGCCGATTAAGCGCAGGTACGGGGTAAATTCCTACGAATTTTATGTACAGGATGCGTGGAAAGTGAAGTCGAATTTTACGCTGACACTAGGACTGCGTTATTCGTTGTTCTCGCCGCCGTGGGAAACCAACGGGCTGGAGGTGGTGCCCAATCTGAATCTTTCGCAATGGTTTCAAACGCGCGCCCAAGACCAGTTGAATGGGATTGGTTCCTATGCGGACCCGGTGGTGCAATTTCAGTTGGGCGGAAAAGTAAACGGGAAGGCCGGCTACTACAACTGGGACTACAAGAATTTTGCTCCGCGACTGGCGTTTGCGTGGTCCCCGAAGTATGCGAGCGGATTACTGGGCTCGTTGTTCGGCGACGGGAAAAGCTCGATTCGAGGAGGTGCCAGCATGGTTTATGACCGTGCGGGAGAAAGCCTGGTAGCCAATTTCGATAAGTCGGGAGGAGCGTTTGGGTTGTCGACCACGCTATCGAACCCGGCGGGATCGCAAACGGCATCGACCGCACCGCGAATTACCGGCCTGAACGATATACCGACGGTCGATAATACGGGTGCATCGATATTCCAAGCTGCGCCGCCGGCTGGATTCCCGGTGACGTATCCGAACATTGAGGCCATCACCCAGAGTTTGGACCAAAACATCAAGACGCCGTACTCGTACACTTTCGATTTGTCGTATAGCCGGCTAATGGCCGGTGGGTTTCAGATGGAGGTGGCGTACGTGGGACGGCTGTCGCGACGCCTGCTGACTCCGGACGATGTGGCCATGCCCCTGAACCTTCACGATAAGGCGTCCGGACTGGACTATTTCACAGCGGTGACGGCGCTCGCGAAGATTTACCGCACCGGGGTCACGGATGAGACGTTCAATCCCAGCATGGTGAGTCCGGCGGTGGCAAAATACTGGGCGGACGTTATTCCAGCGCCGGCGGCGGGGAGCGCCTACTCGATTGGTCCAAATGGATTGTCGGGAGGATGCTTCAACTCAGGAGCGGCGCCGACGACCACGACAATTCCGGTGGTGGCGGCGTTCGACTTGTTCTGCGCCGGAAGCCGCAACGAAACGACGCCGCTACAGGCGTTTGACACGGTAGGGATCCCGGATGCGAATGGCGGTCCCGGGTATCTGCCGTTGGGACAAGCGAACACCTTCTTTAATCCACAATTTTCATCCTTGTACGCGTGGCGTTCGATGGGATTTGCCAACTACAACGCCATGGAAGTGACTTTGCGGCATCCCACCAGCCACGGAGTGCAATTCGACTTCAACTATACGTTCTCGAAGTCCATCGATCTTTCCTCGGACGCGGAGCGCATCGGACTGCACGGCGGATTGGGAGGACAGATCATCAACGCGTGGAGCCCGTATCAACTGAGGGCGGTGTCGGACTTCGACGCCACGCACCAATTCAATTCAAACTGGGTTGCGGAGTTTCCGTTTGGGCGGGGACAGCGATTCGATCCGGACGCGTCGAAAGTGGTGAACGCGATAATCGGAGGCTGGCAACTATCTGGATTATTCCGGCTAACCAGCGGGTTCCCGGTGAACGTCTCCAATGGGGCGCAGTGGCCGACAAACTGGGAGCTGGGCGGGCAGGCGCTGAAAACGGGGGCGGTGCAGACGGGAGTCTTCAAGAATGCGGCCCCTGGGGTGGTGAGTGTTTTCAGCAACGGGCCTGCTGCGATCAACTCGTTTGATAATCCGTTTCCGGGGCAGTCCGGCGGACGGAACCAGATTCGGGGCGACGGGTATTTCGGCGTGGACTTGGGATTGTCGAAGCGCTGGCTGATGCCGTGGAGCGACAAGCATAGCTTGCAGTTCCGGGCGGAGGTGTTCAACGTAACGAACTCGACGCGCTTCAATATTCAGACCGGTTCGCTGTATCTGGACACGTCCAGCACCTTCGGCAACTACACGGGAACTCTGACTAGCGCGCGTGTAATGCAGTTCGCATTGCGGTACGAGTTCTAGAGAGAGTCGGATACTGTTGCGCTTCGAGTTTTAGCGGGGCGCTCCTTAACCTCAATTGACCGCCGGAAGTCTTTCGGCGGTTTTTTTATTGCGCGTAGCTGAAAACGGCAGCTGGCGGCGCCTAAATTTATATGGGTATGCAGATGGGCTGCATCAATTTTCTTCAGCTACTAGAATTTAGATTCCTCTGGGGCAATACAAGTCCAACCTTATCAGTGCCGTGAACGCGGCACACGAAATGCATTCTGGTTTTATAACTTTGGTTCGCGGCGGCGTGCGAAAGCGCGCAAATCAGGGATCAAAAGTTAAAAACTACACTGCCATTCGAGAGGAAGCGTTCATGACCTGGTCTTCGGTTAAGCGGAATATTTCGTGCGCATTTTTACTTTTTCTGGTGGCCGCGACGGCTCCGGCGCAGACCGGGACCACCTCTTTGCATGGGGTGGTGACCGACAAGACCGGCGCGACAGTCGCGGCCGCCAAAGTGACCTTAAGCAACGTGGATCAGGGGCTGAGCCGCAGTGTGGAAACCAATTCGGCGGGAGAATTTGAATTTGTGGCCTTGCCGCCGGGCACGTATTTTCTGGCGGTGGCCGCCAGCGGGTTCCGAAATTATGAACAGCGCAATTTGCAGTTGCTGGTAAATTCGCCGTCGACGGCCAACGTAACCCTGGAAATAGGCACGGCGGCGCAATCGGTGGAGGTTTCGGCGCAAGCGCAGACGCTCAATACCACGGATGCTTCGCTGGGCAACGCATTCAATGAGACGCAGGTGAAACAGTTGCCGCTGGAAGGGCGTAATGTGCCGGATTTGCTCACGCTGCAACCCGGGGTGGCGTACACCAGCAACCGTGCGGACGTGCCATCCTCCGATACCCGCAGCGGGGCGGTAAATGGCGCGCGCAGCGATCAAAGCAACCTGACTTTGGACGGTGTCGAAGTGAACGATGAGGGCGGGCACGCCTTTACGGCGGTGCTGCCGGTGACGCTGGATTCGGTCCAGGAATTTCGGGTGACCACCTCGAACGCCAATGCCGATCAAGGCGGGTCGGGCGGAGCGCAGGTGTCCTTGATCACCAAGAGCGGTACCAACGATATTCACGGCTCGGCTTATGAATACAATCGAAATACGTTTACGAGCGCGAACGATTATTTCATCAAGAGCGCGGAACTGCAGAATTGCAGCGATCCCAATCCCAACGCCTGCAACACGGCGCCAAAATTGATTCGTAATATTTTTGGGGCTTCGCTGGGCGGGCCAATCAAGAAAGATCGCGTGTACCTGTTTATGAATTACGAAGGAACCCGGAGAATTGAAGCGACCAGTGAAACTAACCAGGTACCCAGCGATTCGCTGCGGGATGGGGTGGTGTTTTATGCCTGCGACGCCGGGAGCACGTGTCCGGGCGGGTCGGTCGCGGGATTGAGCGGCGCGTCGTACGTGGTTCCGGTGGGGTTTAACGCGCTTTCACCGCAGCAGATTGCAGGCATCGATCCGCTGCATATCGGTGCGAATGCGGCCTCGCTGGCTTATTTCAACAGTTTGCCGCGACCCAACGTGACGAGCTTCGGAGACGGCTTCAATTATCAAGGGTTCAACTTCGCGGCGCCGATTTCGGACACGCAAAACGTATACATCTCCAAACTGGACTACAACATTACGAAAGACGCCAAACATCATGTCTCGGTAACTGGAGCGCTCCGGAACGATGCGGCCCCAGGAGCGCCATTCTTTCCCGGGGAAGCACCTTCGCAGACGCTGGTTAATTACAGCAAAGGAATCATCGTCAATTACTCGGGAGTGATCCGGCCCACGCTGATCAACAATTTCCGCTACGGCTTTGTACGAGAAAGCTTTGGGTCCATCGGGAATTCGGAACAGCAGTGGGTTTTCTTTCGAGGAATAAACGACCCGCAATCGGCGCCGAATGCGGTGACCCGGACCAACAGTTTCCAAAGACCGACCAATTCGTTTTCCGACGACGTCTCCTGGATTCATGGCCACCATACTTGGCAGTTCGGAGGGCAGGTATCGTTCATTCGCAACCCGAGGCAAAGTTTCAATTCTTCGTTTAGTTTCGGGTCGGCGAACGCGGGTTGGTTTAACACCACGGGTTTCGCGGGGAAATCGGGATCGCCGTTGAACCCCGCAAATAATATAGACCCGACGACAGGTGCGCCGTATCCGGGAGTGGATGGAGGGTTCGCGAACTCTTATGATTTTCCTCTGACGGCGCTGATGGGGCTGGTGCCGGAAGTAAATGCGCAGTACAACTTTGCGCGAAATGGGAATGCCATCGCGCAAGGCGCGCCACTGACACGGCGATTCGCGATCAACAGCTACGAGCCGTACATTCAGGACACCTGGAAGATCAAGCCGACCCTGACGATCACCCTGGGATTGCGGTATTCCTTGTTCTCGCCGCCGTGGGAAACCAACGGGCTGGAAGTATCGCCGACCGTGAATCTGGGCAAGTGGTTTGCGAATCGCGGTAATGAAGGAGCGAACGGAATTCCTTCCAATCAAGACGTTCCGGTGGCGTTTAACTGGTCGGGGCCGGCCAACGGGGGGCACGGTGGATTCTACAACTGGGATTACAAAAATTTAGGACCACGAGTGGCTTTCGCGTGGGCCCCGAACCGAACGAGTGGATTGCTTGGAAGCCTGTTTGGTGAAAACAAAACATCTATTCGCGGCGGATTCAGTATGGTGTACGACCGCTTCGGCCAAGGATTGGTGGATGATTTCGATCAGTTCGGAGCGTTCGGATTGTCTTCGACACTCACCAATCAAGCCGCGG
The DNA here is from genome assembly GCA_963732705.1 of uncultured Acidobacteriota bacterium. Taxonomy (GTDB): domain Bacteria; phylum Acidobacteriota; class Terriglobia; order Acidiferrales; family UBA7541; genus Acidiferrum. Next base: position 207,063 of record CAVTAN010000007.1, read on the forward strand.
CGCAAACCGTAGCATCCGCGCCGCGACTGACGGACATCCACACCATTCCGACCACCGACAACAACGGCAATAACATTCTTGCTCCCCCGCCAGTGGCGACCTTCCCGCAGCCTTTTCCTCCGGGAACATTCACCGCCGCAACGGGCATCGACAACTCGTTGAAGACCCCGTACGCATACACCATCGACTTTTCCGTAGCCCGGGAGTTGAAGGCGGGATTGACGCTGGAAGCAGCGTACGTGGGACGTTTGTCACACCGTTTGTTAACAGCAAGAAGACCTGGCCATGCCGCTGGACTTCCGGGACAAAAAATCGGGGCTGGACTATTTCACCGCGGTGCAGGCTCTGGCCAAGCTATATCGCGCCGGCGTAACGGATGCGACGTTTCAAAATTCCATGGTCAGCCCAGCAGTGGCGCAATACTGGAAAGACATCATTCAGCCGGTAACCGGGGGGGGCGGGGGCTACGCCCTAGGGGCGCTTACCGGCGGGTGCGGGGCGGGGCCGGGGTCCACGACGAATGCGGTGCTCGCGGCGTTCGATCTCTTTTGCGGCGGGAATTTAAATGAAACCACGCCACTGCAATTTTTCGATCAGAACGGAATACCTGACGTTTCCAATGATCCCAACTGCGGCCAACCGGGCAGCCCGGCTTGCAAGCAATATTTCCCGGTCGGCGGGCAATATACATTTTTTACGCCCCAGTATGCTTCGCTGTATGCGTGGAGGTCCTTGGGCACCGCCAACTACAACGCCTTGCAGGTAACACTGAAACGGCGCATGAGCAATGGGGTGCAATTTGATTTCAACTACACTTATTCGAAATCGATCGACTTATCTTCCGATGCGGAACGAGTGGGCACGTTTGGCGGAATCGGAGGATCGCTGGTCACCAACTCCTGGTCTCCATATTCCTTCCGGGGAGTCTCCGATTTCGACGCGACACACCAATTCAATGCGAACTGGATTGTAGAGTTGCCTTTCGGGCGTGGGCGCACAATCGGTCATGACACGAACCGCTTGGTGGACGCGGTCATCGGTGGCTGGCAACTTTCGGGGCTTTTCCGGATGACCAGCGGATATCCAGTGAGCATATTCAACGGGTTTAATTTTCCGACCAACTGGGATGTTCAAGGGAATGCAGTGCTGCTGGGGAAGGCACCTAAAACCGGAGCGTTTAAAAACCCGGCCGATGGTTCCGTCAATTTGTTTGCCGCCGGGGGAGATGGGGCGTCGGCATTTTTTAGAGAGCCGCTGCCCGGAGAGACCGGGAACCGCAACGTACTGCGGGGCGACGGTTATTTTGGAGTGGACCTGGGACTGGCCAAACGGTGGAAAATGCCGTGGAGCGAGAAGCAAAGCCTGCAATTGCGGTGGGAAGTATTCAACGTCACCAACGCCACGCGCTTCGACGCGCAAAGCAGCTTGAATGTAATCGATACCTACGGGTCGCAATTTGGCAATTACACCCGCTTGTTCACCAACCCACGGGTGATGCAGTTCGCATTGCGATACGAGTTTTAGCCCAGACGCAAACGGGGTTGACATGAAAAAGCCGTCGTGAGCGTTGCTCGCGGCGGTTTTTTTTGTTGAGGGAGGCGCTGAAGGTTGACCGGCGCTGAGAACTTTACTGGGCAGCTGTGGCGGGGCTTTGAAGGCTTCGAATTAGCGGCGAGGGTTATTTGTTGAGAAGGTGAAAGGTTACGCGGCGGCATGGTGGTTAGAGTAGTTTCGTGCTGCAGAGCTATGTTAATGTTGTGATTCTTGCTCAAGCCGTTGCGTGGCCGAGCAGGTTCGGTCGGGGCGTAGCGCAGCCTGGCTAGCGCGCCTGGTTCGGGACCAGGAGGTCGAAGGTTCAAATCCTTTCGCCCCGACCAATTCCTTGTAATTCAGCCACATGCAAGATAATACGCTTGGCCTGCGGTTTGGTTGACTGACCAGCAGTTGGCCGGCTTACCCTCACCCTCTCGCCCTCATAAGAAGTAAACTTTCAACCGCGGGAGCTTAGCAGCCGGCTCGAGGTGAAGCCAGGCCAAGAATCAAATTCTGGGAAACCTGGGACTCGGATGTTTGACAGGTTAAGAAGAAATCAGATAATCTGAAAATCAGATAATCGGATTTATGAAAAAAACGAGCATAACGGTCACGGAAGCTGCGCGGAACTTCGCGGATTGTGTTAACCGCGCGCATTATCAGAACGTCACCTTCGTGCTGCTTAAAAACGGCCAGCCGGTCGCCCGCCTCGTTCCAGGCACCGAAAAAGTTTGTGTCGGGCGCGATTTAGCCGCGGCTCTGGCCAAGACCGACTTGCCGGAGGATGAGGCTACAGCGTGGCGTCGTGATCTGCGGACTGCCCGCAAAGCGCTTACGACCCCGAAAGACAAATGGCGATAATTATCGACGCGGATGTAGTCATCCGCGGTGAGAAAGGCGCTTTTGACTTGAAGACTTGGGTGGCATCACGTCCCCAAGAGCGGTTCGAGATGGCTGCTATCACCGTCGCTGAATTGTGGCATGGCGTGGAGCGGGCAACGGGAACGCACAAAGCCAAGCGGGAGGGCTACCTGAGAGTCGTTCTGGAGTCGGTGCCGATCATTCCCTATACCGAGGAGACGGCGTACGAACACGCGCGCATTTGGGCGCAGTTGGAGTCCTCCGGCAAAATGATCAGCTTCTATGACTTGATCGTGGGAGCCACGGCGCTCGAGCGCGGCAGCGAAGTTGCCACATTCAACAAACGGCATTTCGCTCAAATCAAGGGACTGCACGTTATCGAACCAAAGTAACGTCTGGCGAAATATACATCCTTGCGAAACATCCGTCCGCTGTCGGCCCGTTAGTGCCGCCTTTCCCGCCCGGCTCTGCTGCGGGCCTTGGGCCGCCGTAGTTAACCGCCTTTATTAAGGATGACTGATAGGTGCAGCAAGTGTGGACTTGAGTGTGGGCGAGAGTGATGAAGGTTGAGGGCGGTGGGAGACATTATTGGTGCCAAGAAAAGAATTTTGGTGGGTGCGCTTGGTTTGAAATTTGAATGGCAGAGATGGTACCGTGGGGCATGGCCACCAAGAAAAAACCGAATTTCACGAATCCCACCAATTCCACAACCACGAACCTGATCAAGACCAAGGGCGGCGAGACCCATCAGCAAATGGAGCCCGACGGCGTACAGCTAACCACCAACCAAGGCGTACCGATTTCCGATAATCAGAACTCCTTGAAGGGCGGAGGACGCGGGCCCACGCTGCTGGAAGATTTCATTCTGCGCGAGAAGATCACGCATTTTGACCACGAGCGAATTCCTGAACGCATCGTGCATGCGCGGGGGTCAGGGGCGCATGGCTATTTCCAACCGTATAAATCGATGAAGCATGTTACCAGCGCGGGATTTTTGGCGGACCCCAAGGTCAAGACGCCGGTGTTCGTGCGGTTCTCGACGGTGGCGGGCGGAGCCGGCTCGGTGGACACCCCGCGGGACGTACGCGGATTCGCGGTGAAATTTTATACCCAGGAAGGCAACTTCGACCTGGTGGGAAATAATATTCCGGTGTTCTTTATTCAGGATGCCATCAAGTTTCCGGATTTGATTCACGCGGTGAAGATGGAAGCAGACCGCGGGTATCCGCAGGCGGCGACGGCGCACGATACGTTCTGGGATTTTATTACGCTGATGCCGGAATCGCTGCACATGATCATGTGGGCGATGTCGGACCGCACGATTCCGCGGTCGCTGCGGATGATGGAAGGGTTTGGAGTGAATACGTACCGGCTGGTGAACGCCGAGGGACGATCGAACTTCGTGAAGTTCCACTGGCGGCCGCTGCTGGGTACGGCGGCGACGCTGTGGGATGAAGCGGTGAAGATCGCGGGAGCGGATCCGGATTTCCAACGGCGCGATTTGTATGATGCGATCGACAGCGGGAATTTTCCGGAATTCGAGTTCGGGATTCAGGTGTTGGACGACAAAATGGCAGACAAGCTGCCGTTCGACGTACTGGACGCGACAAAAGTGATTCCGGAAGAAGTGGTTCCGGTGGAGATTATCGGGAAGATGGTGCTGGACAGAAATCCCGATAATTTCTTCGCGGAGACGGAGCAGGTGGCGTTCTGCCCGAGCCATATCGTGCCGGGAATTGATTTCAGCGAAGATCCGCTGCTACAGGGGCGGTTGTTTTCGTACCTGGACACACAACTCAAGCGTCTGGGATCGCCGAATTTTCACCAGATTCCGATCAACGCTCCTAAATGTCCATTTGCGAATTTGCAGCGCGACGCGCAGATGCAAATGATGGTGCCGAAGGGGCGCGGAAATTACGAACCCAATTCGATCGATCCAGAAGGACCGCGGGAGTCGGCGGCGGGATTGCGGACGGCGCCAATTCCGTTGGAAGGGACCAAGGTTCGATTGCGAGCCGAATCGTTCAAGGATCATTACTCGCAGGCGCGCTTGTTCTACCGCTCGGTCACGCCGCAAGAGCAGAAACACATGGCCATGGCGCTGACGTTTGAGTTGAGCAAGGTGGATATCCCGGAGATTCGCAAGAAAATGCTGGGGCATCTGCAAGTTATCGATGAGAAGCTGGCCACGAAGGTGGCGGATGGCTTGGGAATGAGCGGAGAAGCGATTGCGGCAACGCCGGCGGTCAAGCCCATCGATCTGGAAGTTAGTCCCGCGCTGCGGTTGTACGGAAAATACAAACCGACGCTGAAGGGCAGAAAAGTGGGAGTGCTGCTGGCGGACGGCTTCGACGCGAAGCTGCAAACTGCGTTGGTGGCGGCGATCAAGAAAGAAGGAGCGACCCCGGCGATCATTGCGCCGAAAGTTGGCGGGGTGATGGATTCCACGGGGAAGAAAGTTGTGGCGGAGATGGCGCTATCCGGGTCGCCGTCGGTGTTGTTCGATGCCGTCGCGGTGCTGGCGGGTGCGAATGGCGACAAGGCATTAAGCGTGGAGCCCGATGCCATCAGCTTTTTGATGGACGCCGATCGGCACCTGAAGGCCATCGCGTTGGCAGGGGTTGCCGATTTGGCGAAGAGAACGCACGTGAGCGGGGTGGTGGGCGTGACGGAACTCGGCGGGAGTGGAGACATTTCCAAGTTCATCGAGTTCGCGCGGAACGGAAAAGTCTGGGAGAGAGATACAGCCTAATTTGGGCTCGTTCTGTTTTTCTGGAAAAGTGTTCGAGATTCGCGAGGCGCGCTATCCATTGGAGCGCGCCTTTTTTGTTTTTAAGCCTTTCTGTTCAGGTTCCTGAAAGGCGACGCGCAATGCTTGGAGGGGTTCATGGCGGGGTCGCACGGGATGACGTCTCCGTGGGTTCGCTAACGATGGCTTGCCAGGCTCTTAAGACTTCGGCGATGGTCCAGGCTTGGGCGATGCAACCGCGGGGAGCGAAGGGTGGGTCGCCGTCGAAAATTTCGCTGAGTGAGCCCAAGCCGTGGGAATGGATTTGCTTTCCTAAAGGCTCGAGAAAGTTCATGGCCGCGGCGCGATCCTGATAGACGCGCAGGTGGGCGTGGATGAAAGGGCCGAGGAGCCAACCCCAGACAGTGCCTTGATGATAGGCGCCATCACGGGAGCGAATATCGCCGCCGTAATGACCGCAGTAAGCAGAATCTTCGGGCGCCAAGCTGCGGAGACCGTAGGAGGTCAGAAGCTTTCGAGCGCAAATATCCACGACGGATTTTTGCTGAGCGGCGCTGAGAGGGCTGTGAGGAAGCGAGACGGCGAAAATCTGGTTGGGGCGGAGAGATGAGTCGTTGCCAATGACGGGCGCGTCGATGAGGTCGTAACAACAGTTGGCGGAGGCGTTCCAGAACTTAGCGAAGCTGGATTGTACCTGCGCGGCCAATGCCGCGAAACGATCGGCGGGCTGATTGGCCGCGGGTGCCAGACTGGCCATGGTTTGAAGGGCATTAAACCATAGGGCATTAATTTCCACCGGCTTGCCGATTCGTGGAGTCACGACCCAGTCGCCGCATTTGGCGTCCATCCAGGTCAGTTGCACGCCAGGCTCGCCGGCGTAGAGCAAACCATCGGATTGGTCGACGTGAATGTGATAGCGCGTGCCGGCGAGGTGCGCATCGATCATTTGATTCATGACGGGGAAAAGCGTGGCGAGGGTACCGACATCCTGAGTAGCTACAAAATATTGGCGAACGGCCTCGAAGAACCAGAGGGCGGCGTCCACGGTGTTGTATTCCGGGCGGCCGCCAGCGTCCGGGAAATTGTTAGGCAACATGCCGGCGTCGACGTAGCGGGAGAAGGCGAGCAGAATTTTCTTGGCGATGTCCGGGCGGCCGGTGGTCAGGGTCAAGCCCGGCAAGGCGATCATGGTGTCGCGTCCCCAATCGGAGAACCAATGGTAGCCGGCGATGATCGAGCGGCCCGCGGAGGTATCCGGATCGTCCGGCAGGCGGCGTTCCACGACGAACTGGTCGGCGGCGAGGACGAGTTGGCGGAGCCAGCCTGGCGCTGATGGCGCGGACGTGGGGTGGTTGGAGTTCCACTGCGTTAGAAGATTCTGCTCGTGCTGCTGCTTTTGCGCGTATCGCGAGGGGCCATCGAGGTTGGCACCGGGATTGGTGGTGAACACCAGCGTAAGGCTGTCATTTTGCTGGAGAGTTTTGTGAAAAAATGCGGCGAAGAGATAGTCTTCGCGGTCATCAAGGCCGCGATAGCGCTCGAGAGGCAAGAAATAATCGCGGTACCAGTCCTGATGTGGCTCGATGAGTGCGTCGGCGCTCAATAAATAAAAAGGGATGGCGTCGTCAGAGGCTTTGATTTGCAGGCCATCGTTTGTTTTGTCGATGTTCATGCGCCAGTCGACCGCGTGGGTGTTGGCATGAAAATCGCGATAGTTGACGAGAGCTTTAATTTGCAATTCGATGGGCGCGGAGGAGCGCAAGGCGGTGTATTGAACGTAGGTGGTGTTTTCCCCCTGCTCCATCCAGACGCGTTTTTCGAGAAGAGCGTCGGAGAAGGCAAAGCGCCACACCGGGGTGGTGCCGTCGAGGCGAAAACTTTCGATGTGTAAAAAACCTTCAGGGTTGACGGAACCGCTGGCCCAGCGATTGGCGCTGAGTTCATACTGTGCGCCGCTGTATGCGGCGGAGTCGTCGAGTTTAGTCACGAGTTGCGTACGGCCAACTGGGGGATGGAGCGCAGCGACGAGCATGCCGTGATAGCGGCGCGTGAGATTGCCGCTTATTGTTCCTGAAGCAAAGCCACCGATGCCGTTGGTGACGAGCCACTCGCGCTGCTCAGCGGATTCGAGCACACCGCAGATTTCCCGCCCGAAACTTACTACGGCTGCCCGATCGGCGAGAGGTAGGGAAGCGGAAGGGCGAGGAGCGGGTTTCGATTTCTTTGGGGGCATGGCTGGTCGGTCTCCGTTGGTTAATCGTGTGAGGTTATTTTACCCCGAGGCCAGGGCTCGCCAGTCCTTATGCGGCGAAGAGGTGAGCGAAATTACTTTGAATTGATGGTTTGCATTTTTTTCAGGACATCTAATTGTGCGGCTATTGCAGCCGGGAGTGCAGCAGAGGTGGACTGGCCCGCGTAGTACCGAAGGATATTTTGCCGAACCGCTTCCGGGAAAGAGCGATGGGGCCTGGACGTAATTTGAGCGAGCCACGCAGAATAGGCGTCATCGGTTGGGGGATAAGTGCCACGTGCGGAGGGTTTCCCGGTATCCAGATCAACATTTGCGATATTAAACGGCGCGGTGTGGTCCGCTGAGTGGGTGTCCAATATCTCGCGAAAGGTATCGACGGTGTGATTGACGCTGGCCTGATACCATTCTTCGGTGGTGGTGTCAGGAATCTTGATGGCCAAATCGGCGGCCGCGCCGATTTTGGGCACGATGAAAATTAGAACTGCGAGTAAGTGGGCCTTGAAGCCCGGTGATTTGAAGGCGTGCTGCCAGTGGCGCTGATAATTTGTTTGGGCGACGCGTTGAGAGAAAAGGCGATGGGCGTCGCTGTCCGGGTGGGGAGGGAACTGGTGACGGTGCAACACGACTTCGGCTTCGGCGAATGCGGGGATGAAGCTGCGAACGGAAGAACGATAACTTCGGAGCGCAGGGTGGGCGCGGCCGATGATCTCGTGGAGATCGAAACCGTAGACGTTTAGAAATGCGCGCTCCAGAAATTTCCGAGGTACCTCAAGCCCGATGAACTTCAAGTAGGCAGGTGGAGCAAAAGCGTTGTCGGTGAGTTCGTCGATATCGAAAGCGAACTCAGTTCGAATATGGCCGTGAGGGCTTTCGTGGTAGGTCACAGCGTTGCCGAACTTGCGCTTCAGGTCAGGAAATTCCACGGCGGTAGCTGGATTGGTGGCTTGCGCATGGCCGATGGAATCACCGAGATAATGAGAAAGGGCACCGATGGCGAAGGCGTATTCATTGATGGTGCGAGCATTGCGAAAGAGCCAGGCAATAAAATCGCCGGAGCGGACGTAGTGGGTGAGGTTGCTAAATAATTCCTTGCCGAAGGGATAGTAGCCCATGTCCTGGATGGCGGAGCCGCCATAGGCGTAGGCGTGAGCCTCGCGAAGTTGATCTTCGGTGGCGCCCGGAAAGCGGGTCAACAACAACGGACGGATGGAGTCATTCCAGGCGAGATCGATCAATTCTTCGTGAGTAAGGACGGAATATGGGCGGGCAGGAGCGGCGAAGGCGAGGGAAATCGCCAGCGTGGCGATGAAAGCAAAATGAGGCAGGGGATTCGTTTTCGTCTTCACGCGCACGTTAAGGATTCGGCCGATTGCTAGCTTCTTGCAGTTGTCCAATGACCATGAAGCATTTGGGCGATGGTCCAATGTAAAAGTCCACCTAGCATGCGAGATCTCCACAGGAGAGGCTGTCCGCAAACGCATACGTAGGATGCGGCCAGAGGAATTCCGGGTGCTCCAGTTCCCGGGAGAATTCAGGCAGGCCGTTGGGGTGGAGCAGACAGAATTTTAAAAAGAGCGGGAACAAGTGTTCAATTCTGTGGAGGGCCGGTTTGACGGTGGTCGACGACTGAGAATCCGTCGGGGAGTTCGAAGAGTTTTGGATCGGGTTCGGAGAGAAGCAGATTTGTAGCTGTGAAAGTTTGGGTGCCGATGCGAGGATCGGATCGTTTGGAAAGCAGATTAATGCCAAGTTTGGGGGAATACCAAAATTCGCGCTCGATGGCGACCTGGCGATTGTTTCCAAACACGTCTGGATTGTAGATGACACTGTCTCGCGTGCCTATGGTTTCCATGCCGGCCACGAATTGTTTGCCGAGGTCTTCGTGAATGGCGGAGCCGGCATCGTTGGGAAGCGGTCCTGTTTTAGAGCCCTGGAAACTGTAGACGGCGTCTGTGGATGGTGTGTAGCTGCTGAGAACGCATGGCTTGTCGGGATCGAGCATGAAGCAATTGTATAAAGTGTGTTTGTGCGGGTCGGAAATTTGGATGGTGGTCATCTCTGATTTGAGTTTTCCGTTTTTTGGTACCAGGAACCAACGTTCCTGATAGATGCGACCTTCGCCATCGCGCGCGATGCGGCGTTGATTCTCGGAGGTGATGGTTCCTCCGTCCGGAAGAGTCTTGACCCACTCGGTTTGGAGCAACAGAGAAAACGGAGCGTTCGATTTTGGGGGGATGACGATACTCTCGAGCACTTCGCGCGTGCCCCCGTCTTCAACGTGATATTGCTGGACAGGTTGTTGCGGACCCTGGGGCTGAGCGCCGGGAGCTAAAGGCGGAGGCATCTGAGTGGTAGGGAGAGTTCGCTTGGGGGTTTGGGCGAAGAGCGGCTGGGCCATGAGAAATGCTGACAACGCCAGCACGGGGAATGTGGTGCGCATAGTGGTCGTCGCGACGCCAGTACTATGGCATCGCGAATCGCAAAAGACATTACAATTTCGTTACCCGCCGATTTGAAAACTCAGGATTTAATGAGTCTGAGATTCCCGGGATTTCCAGCCCGGTCCCCTCAGCGGGCGACCGGCGGTCACGCCCGTAAGGTTGCCGTCCTCAAATTCCAGCTGGCCATTTACGAAGACAAATTTCACGCCTTGAGAAACTTGCGCGGGGGTTGCGTAGGTGGCGGTGTCCTTGATGGTTGCGGGGTCGAAGATGGTGATGTCCGCGAAGTATCCTTCCTTGAGCAAGCCGCGATCGGCGAGGCGCTCGCGCTGGGCAGGGAGGGAAGTCATCTTGCGGATGCCTTGCTCCAGAGGGAGAAGATGTTGATCGCGAACGTAGTGACCGAGGAATCGCGGCATAGCACCGAAGGCGCGGGGATGGGTGTGCGGTTCGTAGAGCGGGCCGTCGAGAGACAATTCACCGGCGTCAAGACAGAGACTGGTCCAAGGCTGCTTTAAGCCAAAGACCAGATCGTTTTCGCTGGCCATAAAATAAAGCGCGCCGGTTTGACCCTTGTCGGCGATTACGAAATCGAAAAGTGCGTCGAGCTCGGATTTTTTCTGGGCCTGAGCGATTTGAGCGATGGTCTTGCCGTCAAATTTCTTGAGCTCGGGATTTTCCACTCCGGAAACCATTACGCCGCTGCCGCCTCCGGTGTCGAAGAAAATATTTTCCCAGGAGGGACGATCAGCGGCCATTTCCGCTTTAATTTTTGCGCGGGTAGCGGGGTCGTGAAGACGCTCGAGGAGTTTGGGCATGCCGCCATCGGCGACCCACGGCGGAAGGCTGGAAGCTAACGCAGTGCCGCCAGCGATGTAGGGATACATATCGGCGGTGACGTCCTGGCCGGCATCACGAGCGGCTTGGATTTGAGCCACGATTTTGGGCATGTTGCCCCAGCGCGTTTTGCCGGAAACTTTGAGATGGAAAATTTCAACGGGAAGCTGGCCTTCCTTGCCGATGCGCAAGGCTTCGGCAATGGCTTGAGGCTCGCTCTGGCCTTCGCTGCGCATGTGAGTGCCGTAGATGCCGCCGTATTGTCCGGCAACTTTGGCGAGTTCGATCAATTCTTCCGTTTTGGCGTAATGGCCCGGAGGATAAATGAGCGCGGTGGAGATACCGAAGGCGCCGTCGCGCATGGCTTCGGCGACGAGGGATTTCATTTTCTCGAGTTCTGGGGCGGTGGGGGCGCGATCGACGTCGCCCAAAACGGCTTCGCGGATTTGACCCGCGCCGACGTAGGTGCCGATGTTAAGCGGGGTACCGGATTTTTCGAGGCGCTGGAAATATCCGTCCAGAGTGGTCCAATCCACTTTCAAGTGGTAGTGATCGAGAGCCGGCTGCAAGGACGCGAGGGTAAGGTCGGTTTGCGGCGAAATGGAGCCGCCTTCGCCGGTGATTTCCGTGGTGATTCCTTGCGAGAGCTTGCTGAGGGAGCGGTTGTCAATGAGAAGAGAGGCTTCGGATTGGCCAAGCATGTCGATGAAGCCGGGAGAAACGACCAGGCCTTGGGCATCGATGAGGCGCTTGGCGTGGATATTTTTGAGTTTGCCGATGGCGGCGATGCGATCGCCGCGAATGGCGATATCGCCGGAGACCCAGGGGTTTCCGGAGCCATCGATGATGCGGGCATTCTGGATGAGAACGTCGACTTCACCATCGGTGGATGCGGCGGCATGAGTTTGGTTGAGCGGGGCATCGTAGGCTGCGGCGGCGATTTCTCCGAGGGCTTCGCCGGCAATTTTTTGGGTGGCTTCGGGATCGCTGAGAGGAACGGAAACCATGTTGACGTACAGCGCGAGAATCAAATGCTGGCCGGAAGCGGTGTCCATATAACCGGCGAGACCTTTGCCGGTGACCATCAATTTTTTGTTGAGGGCGTCGTACAGGCCGTAGGTTCCAGTTTTGGCGTGCACGTGCCCGGCGGCGGGAGAATGCACCTGAATTTTGACCAGGGTTCCGTCTTTTCCGAGGATGGGCATGCCGCGGTAGAAGTCGTCGTAGTCTTTTTGTTTCGACATGAAAAGCAGATAGCGAGTCATGAAATCAGGCGAGAAATAAGCATTGCCGCCAGCGCCGTCACTTTGCGCTGCGCCGGAAAGATCGAGGCCAGCTTTGGTGAGGAATTCATGTTCGGTGTCGAAGCCCGCTTGATCAATGTCGGTATCCTTGTGAGCGGCTAGCGCGCCCAGCAAAAAAGGCATCGCGCTGGCGTGCATGTTTTGACTGACCTTAAGGGTGATTTTGACGTCTTCCTTCAGGGGCGGAGAAACATGTTCGGCGATGATATTTTCCGCGGTGTAATTTTTCGCGAGGGCTTTGAAATCGATTTGATCGGTGGGTGCCGGGAGAGCGGAGGATATGCCCAGCGCCTTTAGCGCTTCCATCAATACGGTGGCGGCGAAGCGGCTGGGCTCAGGGACGGCGTAGGAAGCCATGGCCGGCTTGCCATCGAGTGGCACGCTACCAGTGACGGTGACGGAGCGGGTGCCATCGGGGTTGAGTTTTTCATCGCTATAGGAGATGGAGGATTTGGAGCCGACCTCCCCGGTGGTGGCCTTATTAAGGATGGATACGTAGGCGGTTTGCGGGGCAATTTTGAACTGCACCGGAGAATTTTTCGTAGCGCCGGGACTGACGACGACATCCACAACATTGTCATTGACCACGATGGGAGAAACGATGACACCGGTGCCGAGTTCGCGGTAGCCTTCCGGAAAAAGCGAGACGTCAATGAGCACGCGGCCCTTGATGTGCTTGATTCCTTTGGCAGCCACTTGCTTGGCAATTTCGCGGATGACCATGAGCGGATCGCCTGGCAAACCTTGGCTGTCCGGGCCGCCGTAGGAATGATCTTCGTCCTCAAAGGCCAGAGTGCCGTCGGGCTGGATGCGATTGGAGAGGTTGAGGTCGCCACTGGCGACGAGCACAAGATCGCCTTGCAGGGTGCCGTCTTTCTGAATCGGGCCGGTGCGATAGACCTTGGTGTGAAAACGATAATCGCCGCCCAGGGTTTCGAGCATGGTGCCTTCACTAAGCAGCTTGGTGGTGGAACCCGGAACGAAAAGTTGCGGAGAATTCAATTCGTAGATTACATCGCCGGTATCGGCGGAAATAAATTTGAGGCCGAAGCGCGAATGAGCGAATTCGGGGCGCTCCATGACTTTTTTAATGCGTGCTTCCAAGGTGCTGTCGGCCTGCGCGAAGACCGAAGTGGTGCAGCAAATGGAAACAACGGCCAGTAGGACTAAGATCATCGATCGAACGGAATTGTTTGGGTTCCATTTTGCATTCAGCTTTGGGTTCAACACTGTGCCTCCAAGTGAAATCACTTTGCGGAATTTATTTGAACTGTGGCCGGAAAAAAGTTTTCATCCGAGATAGAAGCAGCCGAAGATTTGTTGCTGGAGCCGAGCCGGAGCCGGAGTTGGTTGCGAGTTGCTCGAAAGTCAGATTAAGAATTGGATATTTCCGCCAGTCGGCGTAGTCGAAGTGCCACCATTCGAAGGAATACACCAAGAATCCTTCATTCTCCATAACGCGGCGAAGCAATTCGCGATGCCAACGTTGCAGGGAGGTGCCGCCAGGATAGCCGGGATAAGAGCGCTCGGACATTTCGTCGTACACTCCAACCATTTCGATGGGCTTGCCGGTGGCGAGATCGTATAGGGACAGATCAACGGCGCAACCGCGATTGTGACGGGAGCCCTGACTGGGGTCGGCCACGAATATTTTCTTATCGTCGGGAGTGGCGTCCCAAAATATTTTGGTTACGTACCAGGGGCGGTAGGCGTCGTGAATGAGTAAGCCGTAGCCCATCTCCATCAATTTCTTGTGGGCGCGAAGCAGGGCTTCGGCGGCGGGGCGTTGCATGAAGGCGCGAGGCTGGGAATAGACGGGGGTGCTGAGGAAATTATTCGTGGTGGCATAACGAATATCGAGTTTAATTTTGGGATCGAGCTTGGCCAGTTCGACAAGATCCGCTTTACGAAAATCTCCAGTCTCGGCAGGCGGATGCGCGGCTAGCGCCTGCGCGCGCAGCTCACTGAAATTAGCGACTGCGGGAATGCGGAAGATGCCGCCGGCAACTCCGCCTATGGAGCGGCGCTTGAAGACCACGCCACTCACCTGTACCTGGGTGGCATTGCCGGAAGGATCGCGAGTGAAGATGGCCTTCTCACCATCATATAGACCGTGGGAAGGGAAATTGAAGGTGTTGTCATTCACCTGGGTAAGCGGATCGAATTCCAGCCACTCAATCAGAACGTTCAAGCGATGGTCTTTTTCGAAAACGTAGAGGATGTCGTGATCCCAGCCGTATTCGCCAATCAAGCCGCGCCAGTTGGCGGAGGCGGCGGAAGGCATGGGCACTGAGACCTTTGTCAGATTTTTGGAGTCGATACGAATTCCATCAGCAACCTGGCTAACTCTGAGGCCGTAACCGGTAGCACCATCAGAGATAAATTCGTCGCCGAGTGAGCGGAGTTCCAGTTGTTCTCCGCCCTCCAACTTGAGAAGGGTGAGATGTCCGTCCAGATAGGCGAGGTCGACGGCATCGTCTCCAGTTCCGTAACGGCCGACGAGCTTGCGGCCGATTTCCGGAGGTACAGAAGCAGTGGCCGGCGGGAGCACGAGAGGCTTGCCGGCGCGCTGCGCGAGAACCAGGCGCAAGGCTTCTTCACCGATGCGCTCGGTAACCGCATTCACGGAATCTTTCGTTGCGAAAACAACGACGCCGACCTTGTCTTCGGGAAGAAGGTCAAGGGTGGTAGCGAAACCGTAGATGGCGCCGCCGTGACCAACGAGGCGATGGCCGTCGAGAGAGCGAACCTGAAAACCCAAGCCAAAAACGCGGCCGCCGGGATTCGGAGATTGTGGAGACCACATCTGGTCGAGAGTTTCGGGCTTGAGCAACTGGCCGTGGTCTGTTTTGCCATGGGCGAGCATCACGCTTACGAAATGGCCCAGGTCGTTCACGGTGGAATACATGCTGCCGGCGGGGGCCATCCCAAGCTGGAAAGTTGGAGCGTCGAATTTCAGGCCGTCGTAGGTCCACATTTCGGCTTTAGCCAGATTCGCGACGATGGGCGGGTCAGGTTGGAAAGAACTGTGGATGAGGGCCATGGGATCCAGGACCGCAGATTTTAAATATTGCGCGAAGGGTTGGTGGCTGCGGGCTTCGAGAAGGTAGCCGACTACGGCGATCGCTGCATTGGAGTATTTGGTGTGAGTGTTAGGGGCAAAAACCAGGGTGGTGTCGTTCAAGCT
The DNA here is from genome assembly GCA_963732705.1 of uncultured Acidobacteriota bacterium. Taxonomy (GTDB): domain Bacteria; phylum Acidobacteriota; class Terriglobia; order Acidiferrales; family UBA7541; genus Acidiferrum. The sequence continues at coordinate 222,226 of CAVTAN010000007.1, forward strand.
TTGAACTGTGGCGGCGAGAGAGGGCTGGGAAGTTTCAAAATAATTTCCAACCGGTGGCTCGCGCAACAGGCCGGAGCGATGCGACATCAATTGGCGAAGAGTGATGGCGGTGCCGAATGGATTTTGGGGATGGAAGGCCGGCAAATAATCGGTGATGGGCGCATCGAGATTCAATTCGCCGCGTTCGACGAGTTGCATGATGGCGATGTCGGTGAAAAGTTTGGAAACGGAGCCGATGCGATAGACGGTGTCCGGGGTGGCGGCGACGTGATTTTGGGGGTCGGACATACCGAAGCCCTGGGACCAAACAATTTGTTGATCGTCGACGATGGCGATGGAGAGCGCGGGCAAATCTTTTTCGGACATTTGCCGCAAGATAAAAGGGCGCAGGGCGTCGACAATTTCCGCGTAATCTTTGCGGACGGCCGGCACCGGCGGATCCTGCGCGGCTGCGCCAGCGAACGGGTAACAGAGAACGGCGACAAAGATAAGAAGAGCGATGTAGCTGGTTGTAATTGCGTTTTTTCGAGGCGTCTTGAGCACGGCATTCCTCTCGCTGCGAATAAAAGGTCACACTTCAAGCGACAAAATCAGGCAACGAAATGTTGAGCCTTCCAATGTTTTTGCCTGACGGTACGTTCTTCCACCAAGCCACGCTTTACTTCGTAGCCCAGGCCGGGCGTGTCGGAGATGGGAATCGTTCCATGAGCGGTCACTTTGACTGCGGGCTCGATAATGTCTTCGCTCCAGTAGCGCTGGCTGGCGGATACGTCGCCGGGAAGAGAAAAGCCGGGAAGGGTAGACATGGCGATATTGTGGGCGCGACCAATGCCGGATTCGAGCATGCCGCCGCACCAAACGGGGATGTCGCGCAGGCGGCAAGCTTCTTGAATGGAGCGAGCCTCGGAGTGGCCGCCGACGCGGCCGAGCTTGATATTGATGATGCGGCAGGCTTTCAGTTCGATGGCAGTGAGAGCATGGCGGGTGTTGTAGATGCACTCGTCCAAGCAAATGGCGGTTTGAATCTGGGCCTGAAGTTTAGAATGAGCGTAGAGATCGTCCCAGCTCAGAGGTTGTTCCATCATCAGGAGCTGGAATTCATCCAGGCGTCGGAGATGAGCGACATCGTCGAGGGAATACGCGGAGTTGGCATCCACCGAAAGAAGAATATCCGGGAATTGTTTGCGAACAGCGGCAACGAATTCCAGATCTTTGCCGGGTTTAATTTTCAATTTGATGCGTTGGTATCCGTCGCGAAGTTCTTGATGCACTCTGGCGACGAGGGCGTCAGGATTTTCGCGAATGCCCAAAGAAACGCCGCAAGTGATTTCTTTCCTGGTGCCGCCTAGAAGTTTTGAGAGCGATACACCTTTTAATAAGGATTCGGCATGCCAGATGGCATTTTCGACGCCACTCTTGGCCATCTCGTTGCCGCGGATGTTGGCGACCAAGGCAGGGAATTCCGAGGCGGTCGCCAAGCTTTTTCCGACGACGAAGGGGACGATGAAGTCAGAGATGATGTGCCAGGCGGTATCGGTGGTTTCGGCGTTGTAAGAGGGGGATTCAAAGGTGGTAACTTCTCCCCAACCGGTGACGCCGTCAAGGGTGAGTTCCACGAGCAGAATGCGGCGATCTTGGGTGGTGCCGAAACTGGCTTCAAAAGGGGCTTTGAGCCGCATGTGAATTTCGCGCAAGGTAATCGAATCAATCTTCATAGCGCTCCATTCGGTAACTGCCATGCTGGTCATCCAAGTCGAAGCCGACAGCGGAAAGCCCCGCAGCCAGATGCGTTTCGAATTGTTTGCGAATCTGGGTTTGAATTTCTTCAGCCTGGGCGGCATCGCGGGCACAGATTTCTCGAATCTGGGCGGGTATGGAAATGCGCGCAGTGGGCGGAGAAGAGGGCGAGGCGCTCTTCAATGCGCTTTGCACGTGGGCGGAACGCACCCACCATTCCGCTACGAGACGATCGGTAGGAAGGCCGGCGTGCAGCGGGCTGGAGGTGCGGCCATAACAGTTGGGAATGTAGCGGCGGACAATGGCGCCAAGACGGCTGAGATTGAAGCGGGCATTTTTTAGCTGCAGAGGGTCGAAGGTCCACTGGATGAGATCAATTCCGCGGGCGATAGCGTCTTCACGTTGGGCGAGCTTGAGCAGACGACCGACGCCGCGATCCTGAAATTCGGGGAGCACGCCAACCATATGGGAATGTAGATGGTGTGTTTGGTGATGGATCCCCGCGAACGATAAAGCGAAACCGACGGGAGCCGTTCCGGAGAAGGCAGCCAGAACATGACCGCCACTTTCAATGGCGACGATAAAAAGTTGTTCAGGCACGGTGTCAATGTCGGCGTATCCCCAGATGCGGTGTTGAAGTTCCACGCCGATGCGCATCTCTTCGACTTTGTGAAGCGGGCGAATAACAATTGGACCGTTCCTGGCTGGTGCGATGGCGTCAGACATACATGAAATTTCCCCAAGGTCACTTCTGTTCGGTTGCAACGATAAAAATTCAAGAGCCAATGTCATCGGCCCAGTAGCGGTGGTCCGCGCGATCTTCTTCCTCACTGCGACGGAGTAACGCCAAGGTACGAGCGGTATGAGTGTGGGCGCAAGCCACCAAAATGGCGCCCAAGAGGGCCATGGGCGCCACGTAGGAATTGGCGAAAGAGACGCTGTTGACGGGAGTGATGGTGACGCTGTCGCAAATGCGCGCGAGAGGAGTGTCGTCGCCGTCGGTGATGCCGAAGGTGGGAACGCCCTGATTCTTGGCGCGCAAGGCGGCTTCCACAGTTTCGCGTAAACCGTGTTTGTAGCTGATGGCAATCAGCAAATCTTTAGAAGTCAAAGAGCGAACACGTTTCTGAATGTTACCAGTGCCACCGACGGGGCCTTCGGCGGCGAAGCCCAAACTCATCAAGCCGTAAGAGAGATGCCAACTAAGCGAGGCAGCGAGATCGATGCCAATGACGAGGATGCGGCGAGCGCGAGCCACGGATTTAGCGAGAACTGCGACGCGATCCGCGTTCAGAGTGGATTGCAGGCTGTGCAAGTTCTTGAGGTCCAACTCCATGCTTTTATGGATGCGGTCGTTGAGGGAGCGTTTTTGGCGGGACGCGGCTTTGAGCAAAGTGTAGGGAGTTATGCGGGTGATGAAGTGGGCGCGCAGGTCAGCGGCGAACTCGGCAAATTTTCCATAGCCCAAAGCCTGAATGGTGCGCACGATGGTGGCGGCGTCGACGGTGTAGCGCTTGGCCAATTCGCGAGAAGAAAGAAAAAAAGTGTCCTCGGGATTTTCCAGAATGCTGGAGAGCAGTTTTTTTCTGCTGGTACTCAGTTTGGCCTGGGAACGGGCGATGCGCGCCTCGATGGCGGTTTTGCCATCCGAGGGAGGTTTGGGCGTCGGGGTGGTGCGCGCGCGGCGCGAAGATGAAGATTTGTCCGATTTCATGGCGCCGTTTCTAATGGCAAGAGGCTCGTGGTATCGCAACAGATCAAGAGAACAGAGCAAAAAAAGAGTCAGTCGGGAATACAACGATTGTTGCGCACTGTCAATGGGATTCACGAGTCGTTGCAAAAATAAGTCGTATCACATTTTTGAATAAGGCTAACTCAAAGCGCAACGATTGTTGCGTTTTCCAAAGTGGGAGCCTAAAACAGTAAAATGTTGTTGACAATCGCTAAACGCAAACCTAGACTCGCGCGCATATAAGTGCTTCTAAAGCGTTCGCAACTAACGTTGCATAAAAATAAAGGTGCTGTGGTAGTCAGGGCGATCGAGTCAGCGAGGGCTCGCCGCTTGCCGATCCGCTTTAAGGAGGCACGACCATGAACGAGAAACGCAATCCATTGCGAAACGCCGGTGGCGCATGGGTAGAAGTTTTGCGGGCCTGTGGATGTGTGCTGGTTTTGCTGCTAGCGGTGATCCCCGCACTGCACGCGCAAACGACCTCGACGATCACAGGGACGGTACGGGACAAGCAGGGATTGGCGATCTCCGGCGCGGTGGTGGAGATCGGCAATACCGAGCTGGCGGTGCAACGCAGCGCGACCACGGAAAACGAAGGGACGTACACGGTCGCGGGAATTCCACCTGGGATTTATGAGATTAAGGCCTCCAAAGACGGATTCCGAACGGAAATCTTCAAGAACGTGGAGCTGACGCTGAATCGCACCGCGACTTACGACATCAATTTAGAAGTCGGTTCCATGGGGCAAGTGGTGGAGGTGGACTCCGCGATTCCGCTACTGGAGACGACGATCTCCTCGTCCGGCGCGACGATTACCACGGAGCAGATCGAGGATATGCCGATCAACGGTAGAAATTACCTGGATCTGCTGCAACTGGTGCCGGGGGTGACGTTGAACCGGCAAAATGATCCGGCGGGAGACAACTCCACACCGATCCTGGGCGAGCGAGCGGGAAATGCTCTGTATCTAATTGATGGAATGCCCAATCGCGACAGTTTCAATGGCGGTCCATCGGCGCAGTTCAATCAGGACTCCATTCTGGAATTTCAGGTAGTCACGTCCGGCTATAAAGCGGAATTCGGGCATGCTTCTGGCGGGATTATAAACGTGGTGACGCGAGCCGGGACCAACGACTGGCACGGTGGGTTGTCGGTTTTTTACCGCAACAATGTTTTCGATTCCAACAATATTCCTGGTTCGAGCAACGGCGCGCCTTTTCTGTCGCGCTGGGATCCCACGGTGTTTCTGGGAGGGCCAGTTATTAAGGAGAAGGTGTTTTTCTTCGGTTCAGCAGAGAGAATTCTGGAAAGCCGCGACCTGAACTTCGTTTTCAATCCGAATCTGCCGTCGAGCCTGATCGCTTTTGAAGCGCCGTTCAATAAGCACTCCTTGACGTATTCAACGCGCGGGCGATTCAAGCTGGATGAAAACCTGGGGCACCATCGGTTGAGCGAACAATTCAACTACACCAATAATCACATCACAGACTTTTTGCCGCTTACGGCTTCACTGAATTTGCCAGATACGCGCTACAACCTGGATGGGCGGACACTGCTGCTGGGATTTTCGGACTTGTGGACGTTGGGGGATACGTCCAATCCCTGGATATTGAACAGCTACTTTCAGTACCGCGATGTTCCGACGCGGCAGAGCCCCTCGCATCCGGAAGCGGGCATTCCGAATACGTTATTCAATTTATTTTCTTCCCTGAGCAGCGGCCAAGAATTCGGGGATCAGGGGCAGACTTCGCTGGGGCCGGGGTACAACTCTTTCACATTTCACCAAAAATATTATTCCGCGGGCAGCAACCTAAGCAAACAGATCAAGCGGCACACCATCAAGTTCGGAGTGGACTACGAACATCTGAACGTGAAGGGCACGGAGCCGAACAATTTTTTCACCCAGCTATTCGCGACGATCGACGATTTCAATACCTTTGGGTCGATCAATTCCGGCATTAACCTGATTACGCTACAAGCCGGGCCTACGCCAGCGGATAACCTGGTCAATGTGCGAGATAACTACACCGGGCTGTTCGTGCAAGACGATTGGCGGGTCACCAATTCGGTTACGTTGAACGCCGGATTGCGGTGGGACTACGACTCGACATTTCCGAACAAGAAGGATTTTTCGCCACGCATCGGGATAGCCTGGGCGATGGATTCCAAAACCGTGATCAATGCCAGCTTCGGAGTTTTCTATGATGAATTCCGGGAAGGCGTAGCGCGAGATATTCCGGCGTTCGGCGGGGCCAATATCCAAAGAAAGCGGCTGCTGTCATTTCCGAGATTGTTTTACGGAAATCCCACCACGCTGACAAGTTTGTTTCAGACTTTGGGACGGCCGACCGTGTGCGTGGCGAACACGATGACGGAAGCGCAAGTGATGGCCTCGGGATCCTCGTGTCCCAACGGATTGGGAACGACACTGTACGGCATCGACTACCTCAATAATGTTGTAGCGCCGGGGCACGCGCCGATTCCGGCGAATACGGTGGTGAACATGTCGAACATTCAGCAACTCAGCGGCTACACGCCGGACCAATTTCTTACCGCAGCGGACGCGGCGATTGCGAACCTAGCGGGAACGGATCCAAATATCACAGTGCCAGCGAACTACTGGTCCTACGACCCGTTCGGGAACTTGACGACGGTTGGGGGCATTAACGGAACTGCGGGGTTGGTGCCGGTAACCGTGGATCCCGCGCTGAAAGTTCCTTACACGCTCAACTTTCACCTGGGGCTGCAGCGCGAGGTTACGCCGGACACCGTTTTTACTTTTGACTATTATCACAAGGATATTCGACACATCACCACGATACGAGCGACCAATCTGGCGTTCGAGGCGCGCATGGATGGCTTTGCCAACGAACTGGTACCGGGAACCGGGCCGAAGCGAATTGAAAGTTTCGGGCCCTGGGGAATGGGAAGTTATGACGGGTTCACGGTGGGCTTTCAGAAGAGGATGAGCCGGCGGTTCACGGTGCAAGCGAACTATACGTTCGCGCATGCGATCGACAATGTGCTGAACTCGACCCTTTCCAGCGAGATACAGACTGGCGAAGGAGTAAACTTTTTGGCGATCAGCGGGTTGTCAGACAGCTACGTAGGCATCGTTCCGACGGTCACGGATGCAAATACCGGCCAAAGCAACGCCGGAGGGGCGTTCGTGAACAGCGTTGGAAATTTCGTGCCGAAGGCAGGGACCTACTACAACGGAGCGAACGCGGATCGAGGGCCGTCGGATCTAGCGGTCAACCACACCTTCCTCATCCACTCGATCATTCAGTTGCCTTGGAAATTTGAACTGGCTGGCATATTCCGGGCGCAAACCGGATTTCATTTCAGTGTTTCCCCTGCGACTGGCGGCCCAGACTTTGATGGCGATGGGCTATTCAACGGCCAAGGTCTATACGTGCAGGGTTTCGGCAATCCGCTGTATGGAAGGAACTCACAGACTGCTCCACCGTTCGTAAACATGGATCTGCGGGTAGCGAAGCGCTTCAGTCTGGGAGAGCGGGTAAAGGCGCAAGTGTTGTTTGAGATGTTTAATTTGTTCAATCGCGACAATCCCGCCGCGGTACAGGGGCTGGAAGGCGGGACGCCACCGCTCGGTTCAACTTCACAATATCTGCCGGGGCGCGAGGGCCAAGTCGGGCTACGATTCGACTTTTAGCTAGGTGGGAAATCGGAATGAGGCAGAGCCGGCGCGGCCGCATCGACGATCGGTTTCGCGAGCGATGACCTTCGACTGAAAGTCCTTGGTTGATCATGAGCTTTTACTCGCATTGCATCGGTGATCCCGCAAGCATTGGAAATTGGGTCCGGAAAGCCCGAGGGCGGTACAGGCAACTGCTGGGGGCCCAAGGTCTTACGGCAGGACCGGCACCGGGGATGACGCTCTTTCCAAAGTAGCTCAAGGTTCGTTGAACAATGAGGGCAATCACTGGACCACGCATGCCCACATTCGGGGCATCCCTTAAGAACCAGAGCAGATCGTTTCACGTCCTGCCGGGCTTGCCGCAAATCAATAATGAAGCGGCACGCGGAGTTGCGGCAGACGAGAATAATCCCAGCCATATAGCCTCCTGAAAATCAAATTTTTAGCGGCCCTGGACGGGTCAGGAAATGGAGAGTTGTGGCGTTTATAGGCGGCCGTGCAGTCCCACGCAATTCCGGGAAATACGTACGTAAAACTACCAATATCATTACGCTCGTGATATATAACTAAAGCGTTACAGTTACAGGTTGAGCGGAGGATTTCTTGGCCAGAGGCAACTCGCGAGCCAAAACGGCGGAAGACATTTTACTCACGGCCGAGGGGGCCATCGGAGCCCTGATACCGCCGTTGTTCGCATCGCCAGTCATGGGTGTAGCGGTGCTAGATTCGCGGGTGCGCTTTCGCGCGATTAATGGCGCGCTGGCCGCGATGAATGGATTGCCGGTTTCCGCGTCCAGTCAAAGCGGCAAAAGCTTACGTCTAGCTTTAGGGCCGGCCATGCGGCAAATAGAACCGTTAGCAAGACAAGTGTTGGAGACAGGCGAGCCTATCGCGAACCTGGAGTGCACCGCAAAATTGCCAGGCCGTAAAAATGTCTGTAGCTGGCTGGAGACCTACCTCCCCATCCGGGGCATGGAAAACCGGATTACGGCGGTGGTGGCGATTATTGTGGAACTGATGGACGCTCGGAACGTTAGAACCTCGCTGAAGGAGGCGATCGGAGAATTAGCTCATGCAAGCGCCGCATTAAGAACGGAACTGCCGGGTCGTGGTTCCATGGGCCGGGGGCCAGGTGAGACCGGGGGTCCACTTTCTCACGCTATTGAGCTGATCGACAATTGTCTGCGGACCGCTAAAAGTGTAGACGAAACGTTGTCACGGACCCTAGCGGTTCACGAGCGTTTGCGGATTCCGGTCGTGGGGCATGAGGCTGGGCCGCAAAGGGATGATTCAAGCGACGTCAAGACCTTGTCAAGGCGGGAATATGAAGTGTTAGGACTGTTGGCCGGCGGGCATAGCAATAAAGAGGTGGCCTGCCATATAGGAATCAGCGTTAGAACGGTAGAAACGTATCGCGCGCGGATTTTCTTGAAGTTAGGGCTGCGCTCCATCGGGCACCTGGTCCGGTTTGCAGTCCGAAACAGAATTATCGAAGCGTAAGCAGACGAGTCAGCAGGCTCGGACGAACCGCTGAAGTGCCCTCAGTCTAGAGAGGGCAGTTCGGCACAGATTCAAATAGTAACCTCGCAGTCAGATTATCCACAGAATGAACCTTCGAGCGGGTGCTGGGCGGGGTCAGAAGTGGGTGGTCTGACCACCATGCCAGAGGGGAGGTAAAGCGCCAAGAATCAATTCTATTAATCCTCAATATCAAGGATTTGCTTGACAGTGCACAAGATTGGGTGGTATAGCCGCTATACCGTTTTTTCCAAGGGGGAAGGTCCGATGCACTCGAATACTGAAAAAATGAAGGACTTTCGGGGATACTAGCCCCTCAAATTGGCTTCGCGTCTTAGTCGCGGTGCTGGCTTTGGCTGATGGGCGGCGTTCACCTTTGTGCCCAAGGAAGCAACGGACGGATCAATGGGGCGGTGACCGACCAATCCGGCGCCAACGTGGCCGGCGCGACGGTCACGGTCATGGACGTGGCACGCGGAGTTTCCAAAATATTGAACCACCGATCAGGCCGGGGAGTACGTTGCGGCGGACTTGACACCAGGAACCTACACGGTGCGTGTGGAGTCCAAGGGTTTTAAGATTTTCGAGCGCCAAAATATTCTGCTTGAAGTGGGTAAGGAAGTCGCGAATTGACGCAGCGCTGCAAACCGGGTCGAAGAATGAAGTCGTGACGGTGACCGAAGACGTGCCGTTAGTGGACACCACGACGACGACATTGGGCGGCACTATCAGTAATGAAATCATAAATGATCTGCCGCTGAACGGGCGGAATTATCAGAACCTGCTTACGCTTCGGCCTGGCACTACGATTTACCCGGGAGGCGGGCCTTGGACACAGACCACCAACGGCATCCGTCCGGAAGACACGAGCTTCATCGTCGATGGTGTGACCAATGATGAAGCGTTCATGGGTTTTAGCGTAACCAACGCGGCAGCCGTCGCTCGGCGATGCCGCTACCATTATTCCGATCGACGCCATTCAGGAATTCAACACCCAGGTCAATCCCAAGGCAGAGTATGGATGGAAGACCTGGAGCGATCACGAGCGTCGGACTGAAGTCAGGAACGAACCAGATACACGGCACCGCCTATGCCTTTGGCCGCTCGGATTCTTTTGACGCCCGGAATTATTTCAACCATTCAACACTGACGGCACCGGCAAAAACACCCGTGGAACTGGAACAATTCGGCGGTAGCGCGCGGCGGAAAAATCATCACGCGACAAACTTTTTTATTTTGGCGGCTTTCGAAGCGCAGCGATATACGGTCGGCAATCGCTCATAGGGCAGGTTCCCACCACTGCGTCCGTTTCGGGGGGTGGTGGCAACAAATGCGTGGTGCTTACCACTGGTGACTGCGCCATCAGCGTGGCGGATGCCACCGCAGACCTTATCGCGCAAAACCCAGGGTTCGTCGTGAATCCGCTGAGCGCGATATTTGCTCTCGTTCTATAGACCCAATTCCAGTCAGGAGAACCAGGTAGACCGCAATTTTCCCAACCCGAACTGCTCTAAGAATGCCATTGGGAAAGTGGACTACCATCTGAGCGATCACATTCGCTTAGTGGCTCTTACTTTTTTGGCAATGACACCATCATGGCAGGATTCGAATGAACTGTCCTCTCGCAATTCCGCACCACGGTCCATTCCCGCGCGCAAACCGTCGCCGCGCATTGGGCGTGGACGCCCAGTTCCACTTGGGCTAACGAAGTACGCGGTGGCTTCACCCATTATGTTCTGCACATTATCCCCAGCGATATAACTTTTCCCTACAAGATCGACACCGGCCTTACCAATCCAACTCTGGGAGGCATACCGAATATCAACTTATGCGTTTACGGAACTGGGCGCCTTCCACAACTTTCCGAAATTGGTCGGCCCGGACAAGGTTTACACGTCATCGACCAGGTGTCCTATCTGCGCGGAAAGCATCATTCAAATTCGGCGGGGAAATTCGCAGGGATTGAGTACATCAAGGAACTTACCGCGCGGGCCGCGGACGCATCCGGTTCCAGGGAAATCAGGCCTTCGCGGGTTCGACGCCACTCGAGGATTTCCTTGCAGGGGACCCAAAAAGCGCTTCGGTGCTGGCGGGAGATCCAACGCGCAACTAACCCAATGGCTATACGCCGGGTATGTCCAAGACGACTGGCGCATCAAGAAGAACATGACACTGAATCTGGGTTTGCGTTACGAATTCCAGGGCGTACCAAAGGAAGACAATAACTTATTCGGAAATTGGGAGCCCTCCGTGGGTCTCGAACAGGTGGGGAAGAACATCGGCTCCATCTACAAGGGAGATCACAACAACTTTTCCCCACGTATGGGTATCGCCTGGGACGTGACTGGACAGGGCACAACGATGTTCGCCTCGGCGGCAGCATCGATCTACGACTTGCTGTCCATGAGCACCTTCTTGTCGCAGCAGAACCTGCAAAGCGGGCCGTGTACCTTTGGGCTGGACACCGTGCCTACTGGCGCAACGATTAAGTTCGAGCGGAGTCACCACGGCTCCCGGGATCGGAAACATCGTCGCCACGGGTGTTACAACTCCCGGCTCGCCGGCTCAACCGGAATGGCTCTTCATTGGGCGCAATCCCATTTATCCCGGCAATCTCCCTTCCAATTTTGCTTCGGCGAGTCACGGCAGCGACGGCGGAACCCATGCAACACTTTCGCGATGAACCGCAATTACCGAAGCCTTACGTAGAGAATTGGACTCTGGGCATCCAGCATGCGTTCTCCGGCAAACTGGCTCTCGACGTCACCTACGTTGGCAATCATGCCGTAAAACTTGGCTGGCGTCGTTGATATGAATCAGGCTAGCTCCCAACACCGGGCGCAACGGCACGCTGCCCTTTGCCACCAAATTCCCCTACTTGGGGTCAGATCAACTATCTACTCGAACTTTTACGGTTCGAAGTACAACGGATTGCAAACCACGCTGACTGCCCGCAACTACCATGGTCTGGAGTTCGTGGCGGGCTATACCTATGCTCACGCGCTCGATGACATGTCCTAAACTGGAACCATTACTTCCCCAAAACAGTCCCAACCCCAGCTGGAACAGCCGGCGGCGACGATAGACATTCGCCACCGCTTTACCTTTTCCTTCACCTATTCGCTTCCCGGAGAAAAAGACCCGGGGCCAACTCCTGGAAGGTTGGCAGCTGAATACCATCATCTACCTTACAGTCTGGGCAGCCATGGCAGAATGTCGACGATCAGAACAATAACTTCAGCGGAGTCAACGAATGCTCCGACCGCTGGAATTTCTACGGGAACCCAGCGGACTTTAAATCGCCGCGGATCCAGGGTCGATCCACTTTGCCGTTTTTTCCGGGCACGCAGTACAACGCCGCGGGCGCGGGGCGAAAGCCACAGCTCTCGGCGGGGCGGATGCCAAGTCAGCCGTGTACGGCGTCAGCACACTCTGCCGGCAGCGGGTTGCTAGTGCCGTCAAGGGCGTTCCGTCCTGATGCCAAATGCGGATCGGTCAGTTTGGCAACTGGGTCGAAACATTTTCCGCGATACGGGATTCCACAACGTGGACCTTGTCCGTGTCCAAGAAGTTAAATTTCAGGGAAAGAATTGACAGCGCAGTTCCGCGTGGAAACGTTTAACCTTTTGAACCACCCGAATTTCGCCAATCCCTGGGGCGCAACCAGCACCTACGGTAAGGGGCCGTCGCCGATCCATCCGGCCGGGCCGTTCGGCTGCGGCTGCGCAACACCGGACAATGCCGCCTTCAATCCTGTACTGGGTCGGGCAGCGCGCGAGCGATTCAGTTGGGTTTGAAGTTTACTTTCTAGTTCGCACGCTTGACTGGAAAATGAAGAGGGGCCGGATACTTGTCCGGCCCTTTTTTAGTGTTATCTGGTCAGAGCGAAGAACTTTCCGGAGGATCAAAAGCGATGAGGCGTTTCACGATGATTTGGCGGTAGTAGGTGTTTCCGTGTGGCTCTGGGTATTTGTTAGCGGCCATGGCTGCATGGGCTGAATGTGGCGAGACGCCGGATGCCGCAGGTAAAACACTGGATCACGCATTCGTGCAGGCGGCCGCGAAGCAGGATAGCGAGGAGCTGGGCAAGTGGCTTGACGCGGACTTTACGTGGACGAATGCGGCGGGGAAAACGATAACGCGGGTTGAGGTGCTTAAATCAGTGCCCACGTCTACCAATGGGCGATGAAAGCGACGCAAAGATAGAACATCGCGACTATGGCCAGGTTGTGGCGATTTTGAGCGCACGTGATAAAAACCATGTGCTGCGTGTGTGGGTTAAGCGCGGAACGAATTGGCGGTTGCTGGTGTACCACGAAGTTTCGCAGGCGGAGACAGCGCAATCCTCGACGGGCACCGGAGTTGCGGAGTGCCAGAATCCCTGCAAGACAGTTCCATACCAACCTAAGAATGAATCAGAGCAAGCAGTAGTCGCGTCGTGGCAGGCGCTGGAAACGGGCGTGGCCACTCATGACGCTTCCGCATGGTGCGCCGCATGTGGATGACAGCTTTGTCACGGTGAGTTCCAGCAGCGATCACCCGGTGTTTAAGGCCGACCGAATCGCTACGCTGAATTTACAGAAACAGACCGGCTATCCTTCGGCGCCGGCGCCGCTGGTTTCGGCGCAGATGTTTGATTTCGCGAATACCATTGTGATGACCTGCCTGCATCAGCCGTATCACGGTAAGCCGATCCACATAACCCGCGTATGGCTCAAGAAAAATGGCCAATGGTTAATGGCGATAAGTTTCCAGACTACGATCCAGGCAGAACCGGCGAAGTAGTAGTTAGTCACTTACGACCGGATTGCGGAGCGTTCCCACACCCTGGACGGAAATTTCAACCACGTCTCCCGGCACCAGAGGGCCAACACCTTCGGGTGTTCCGGTGCAAAGTAAATCGCCGGGCATCAGCGTCATGACATTGCAAATGTAGCGAATGAGGACGTCCAGCGGAAATACGAAATCGCGCGTGTTGCCTTGCTGGCGAACCTGGCCATTGACGCGACTTGCGACGCGGACGCCCTTCCAGGGATCGATTTCATCGGTGACCAGCGGACCGACAGGACAAAATGTGTCGAAACCTTTCGCGCGCGCCCACTGGTTATCTTTTTTTTGAAAATCGCGCGCACTGACATCGTTCACCGCAGTGTAACCAAGAACGTAAGGACGCACATCTTCGTTAGGCGGCAATTTGTAACAGCGTTTGGCGATCACTACGCCAAGTTCTCCTTCGTGATCGACGCGCTCGGAAATGGACGGCCGGCGAATGTTTTGCCCGTGATCGAGCAGGGAAGAGGGCGGCTTGAAGAAAAGTAGTGGTTCCTTGGGAATTCGGAGCCCATCTCGGCAGCGTGGCCGCGATAATTGCGGCCGACACAAACGATTTTAGAAGGTTGCGACCGGAGTGAGCAGCGCGAGTTTCGAAGAACGGCAGCGGCTCAATCTGTTCCTTGGGCACGGATTCAACTTTCCGACTTGTTCCGGAGGCGTGGACAATACGTGTGTGATGCGTTCGACGCCCTTGGAAGACTCGACCAGACCGTATCGCGCGCTGCCTCTGAAAGTGAAACGGCAATATCTCATGTAAGTCCTTCCCCTCATGAATACGAGTGGTCTCGGCAAAAGTTTCGGAGAATCAAGCGCTCTGATACAGCTTGGTCATCACGAATTCGCGATGGCCGAGAGCTTCAGCGCAAGTCAGGCGACCGTTGCAAGTTCTTAATATGATATCGATCAGCCGATCGCCGGCTTCGTCGAGCGACATTTCGCGGCGTAAGTATTCCGGAGACGTCCAGATCAATATGTTCGCCCATGGTACGCGCGGTCTTGGGATTGGCGGTGAGTTTAATGACCGGTTCGATGGGATTGCCGATCACATTACCCTGTCCGGTGGGGAAGAGATGCACAACGAATCCTGCGGCCGCTTGCAGCGTGACGCATTCCGCTGCAGCAGAAGAAGTATCCATGTAATACAGGCCGGGGCCCTTGGCTGGCGACTCCGCGGGCTTCAATACGTCGATGAATTTCGTCTTGCGACCGATTTTCTGCAAATTGCCAAACGCCTTTTCTTCGATAGTGGTTAATCCGCCGGCGATATTTCCTTTGGTGGGTTGCGACTCGGAAAGGTCGCTGGTTTTGTGGCGGTCGATCACTTCTTGATAGGCATTGAACACCTTGCATGAATCGATCTTTCACTTCGGGGGTGGCGGCGCGGCTGGCGCACACGATTTCCGCTCCGGTTAATTCGGAAGTTTCGCCAAAACAGGTGGTAGCGCCGAGCGGATCGAGCTTGTCGATCAGATTGCCGACCGTGGGGCAGGAAGCGAGACCGGAGGTGGTGTCGCTTTCGCCGCACTTGGTAGAAACGAAAAGTTCCTTGATGGAGCAGGATTCGCGTTGCTTTTCGGAGGCCCACTGAACAAATTCCTGAGCTTTCCGCGAAGCCGCGGCGATGGTGTTGATGTCGCCATGGCCTTCGATAGCGAAAATCCCACGACCGGTTTGCCGGTTTTGGCGATTCCGTCGACGACGCGGCCGGTCCAGCTCGGTTCGATGCCGATCACTACACAAGCCGCCACATTGGGGTTGCTGCCGGTGCCGATCAGGGTGCGGAAATGCAGTTCCAGGTCTTCGCCAAACTGCAGACGTCCGTAGGCATGAGGGAGCGCCAGATGTGCCTTTGATATTGTTGGCGACGGCTTCAGCGCTGGCATTGGAGAGATCGTCGAGCGGGAGAATGACAACGTGATTGCGAATGCCAACTCGGCCATTCTCGCGCCGATAGCCAAAAAAAGAATGTTTCTCCACGGTTACCACCTTTTGGTCTTCAGATTGTGAACGTGTACATGCCGGCCTTTGGCCGACGTCAGCGACGATGCGGCCTACGTCATGTCCATACTTCAGAACGGTGTCGCCGACTTTCAGATCATGCAAGGCGATTTTGTGACCGAGCGGCACGGCATCGAGAGACTTGAAGTGGATGGTTTCGTCGGTCTCCATGATCCAGCCAGTCACTTCTTTGCCGGGCTGAACATCTTCGACGACGACAACGCCAACGGTGTCGGCTTTGTCATGCACGATAAAATCAGTGGCCATGCAAGCTTCTCCTCGAAGATTTTGCGCAGATGGAACCGTCTAATGCTGTCGCGACCTGCTTGTTGATCAACAAGCGCATGACTTCGGCGGCGGCTTTAGTAATTTCATCACGCAGAAGTATCTCAGCCAGCGAGGCGTCGCCTTTGGCGATGGCCGCCATCATGGCGCGCAGACCGCGAACGCTTTCTTTCCAACGCTTTTCAGAGCGTTGCGGATGCCCAATCCCAGCGCCCGCCAACGCCAGATGCGCACATGCAGACGTGCCAATCATGGATGAGAGCGTCTCGCTCCCGCGCCCTGAAACAAAACTTCGTAAAAGCGATTTTTGGCTTCGAGGATGGTGGCGGGATCGCCATTTTCGTAGGATTGCGCGGTGGCCTTCAAGGCCTGGTGAAGGTTTTCTTCTGCGCCGGCGCTGGCATTTTCAGTGAAGAGACGGGCGGCCAATCCTTCGAGCACCGCGCGAATGGAATACAGATCTTTGGCTTCAGCCAGCGTCAATTCACGAACTACCGGGCCTTTGTTGGGAATGATGGCGACGAGTCCTTCGGATTCCAGTCTGGCGAAGGGCTTCGCGAATCACGGTGCGGGAGACGCCCATCATGGCGATGAGTTCGCGTTCGATCAAGCGAGAGCCTGGAGCGAGGCGGCCGGCAATAATGGATTGGCGCAGTTCATCGAGAACCTGGCGGCGGAGAGGAGCGGCCGAGCGTTCGATGAGGGAGAGCGGGGCGGCGGACGTGAAGGTAATTGGCTTGACTGTTGCATCATCCCGTAATACGGTACTATCAGGCGCGAAAGTTTGCAACCGAGAATTGTTGGTTTCCGGCGCGAATCTCTCAGGAGCAGGCATGAGTCAAGAGCCAGTGAAGGTCGGAATCGTTGGATTAGGCCGGTGGGCGAAGGTGCTCACCAAGGCGCTCGGAGAAGTCAAAGCAGATCAAGATCGTCGCCGGCTTCAGCCGCTCGGAAGAGAAGCGCGCGGCGTTCCAGCAGGAAATCGGAGTGCGAGCGGCCCCGAGTATGGGCGCGATGCTCGCCGATCCGGAGATCCAGGGCGTCATCCTGACGGTTCCCAACGAGCAGCACCTGCCGATGGCGCGCGGAAGTGGCGAAGAGCGGGAAGCACGTTTACACCGAGAAGCCGATCGCGAGCACGCTCGAAGACGGTTTGGAAATCGCAGCGCTGCAGCAAAAATACGGGGTCACGCGTCACCGTGGGGCACAGCGCGCGGCTGATGGCCGGCATCCGCAAGATTCGCGAGGCCATCGATGCGGGCGAGCTCGGCCGCGTCGCGTTCATGGAAGCGAATTTTTCCAACGAGCGCGCGCTCGAGCTAACGCCGAAGACCTGGCGCTGGTACAAAGACAGAGCGCCCGGCGGACCGCTGTCGCAACTGGCGATCCACCAGTTCGACGTGATGCATTATCTGGGCGGCGAGGTGGTGGCGGCGAGCTCCATCGCCTCGAAATTGTCGCCGGTGGGCGCCGAGGTCGACGATCAGTCGATGACCTTGTTGAGATTCGCGGACGGAAAAATCGGCTATGTGGGCTCGTGCTGGACTTCGCCGGGAGTTTTCGCGGTGCGCGTGTTCGGGTCGAAGGGATTGATGCATTACGAGATTGATTTCGGCACCTGGGATACGCCGGACAAATTGCATGAGACGCTCGACGCTTTACATTCAGCGCGGCAAAGAGCGGATATGGCAAGCCGGGAGGAGTTGAAAGTTCCGCGAAAGCGACATGTTTCGCACGGAGTTGGAGATGTTCGCGGAAAGCTGCCGGACCGGCAAAGGCCAATGAACTGACGGCGCGACAATGGCAATGTCGCGGTCGCGATGGTGAATGCGGCGCTGCGCTCGATCGAACGCCAGGGGCAAGCGGTTACTATTGCCGAAGCGATGGAGTCGGCGCGCAAAGCCAACGCGAGCAAGGGCGCCCATGTTGCCTAGCCGCTATTTCGTCGAACTGACGCAGCCGGAAATCGCCGAGCAATTCAAGAAGAATCCGCTGGTGATTCTGCCGGCCGGCAGCGTGGAGCAGCACGGACCGCATCTGCCGACCGGCACGGATATTTTTGCGGCCAACGTAATCGCTCATGCGGTGGCGGAGCGCATGGATGGGCTGGTGTTGCCGGGCGGGCCGCTGGGCGTTACGCCGCTGCATATGCCTTTTGAGGGCACCATCACGCTGACGCCCGATACCTACATGCGCGTGGTACTGAGACCTGCGCGTCGACGGCGCAGCATGGCGCGAAATATCTGCTGATTCTGAATTGGCACGAGTGCAATATTCCGCCGCTGGGCGTGGCCGCGGAAGCGCTGCATCGCGACCATGGCATGACGGTGTTGACCGTGCAGGCCTGCTTCGTGGCGGAAGAGTTGTTCGGCAAAGAATGCAATGGGCTCACGCACGGCGGCGAGATCGAAACGCTGGCGGTGATGGCGTATCGGCCGGAACTGGTGCATCTGGACCGCATCGATTATTCCTCTGACCATGCGCACGGCAAAAAGATGGATGGCTTGCGGCGCACCCGAAGTTACCAGCCGGTGCTGACGGATGTCCGCTCGATCGCGCCGACCGGCTGGTACGGCAGCCCGCAGCACGCCACGATGGAAAAGAGCGCGCGGATGTTGCAAGCGGTGGCCGACTCGATCGCTAAAGATGCCGCGGAAGTTTTTCAACAACTGGACATGATTCAGGGTGGCATTGCGGAAATGAAGAATTCGAAAAGGACCGCTGATGGCGCGAGTTTTTACGCGGGAATCGGCGAAGTCGCTGGGCCTGCCGGGCCGCAATTCTTTTGAGATTGTATCCGGGCAGAATGGGGCGTCGAGCGTGACGCTGCGAAAAGTAGAAATTCCGGTAATCGCGGACGGAGAGACACCGCGGAGCCGGCATGTTCACAACGAATGCGAAGAGTGTATTTATGTCTTGTCGGGACGAGGAACCACCGAGGCGGACAGCGGAAATTATCCGCTGCAGGCCGGGGACACGATTGTAATTCCGCCGGGAGAGAAACACGCGACGCGAAATACCGGCGAAGAAACACTTATCTTGTTGTGTTTCTTCTCCTTCCGCCGACATCAGTGGGGGAACGGCGGAGCCCGGACTTCCGGCAAGGGGCGAAATAACAAAGTGAGCGTCGATGTGTTATGCCTGCGGCCCAGGGCGGATTTTGAGCGAGCCAGTGCGATGCCGCCAGCCGGCCTTTCGGTGGTCTACCACTCGCCTGACGATGCAGAAGTCGGATAACCTCATGAAATCAGCGCGGGCGCTGGTGATTCCGGCGGTGGGGCCGAAACTACGAGCTGAAATATTTCAGGACACCTCGGTAAGAATGGTGCAGGTGACCGGCGCGGGGCTGGACCGACTGGATTTGCCCTTATTGAAGCGGTCGGGGATCGCGGTAGCCAATGTTCCAGGCGGCAGCAATAGCGCGCTCGCGGAATATGCCGTTACCACGGCGTCCGTTTTGCTGCGACGGTTTGCGTGGGCGGACAAGGAAATTCGAGCTGGCAATTACCAGGCAGTTCGCGCACGCGCGGTAGCCGACAACCTATCGGGCTTGGAAGGATTGCTCGTTGGGGTTGTCGGTTTGGGAATGATTGGCCTGGCGGTGGCGCAGGCGTTCTATAGGGCAGGCTGCCGAATTTGCTACTTTCGATCCTGCGCCGCGTGATCCTGCTGCGGCCGAAAAGATGAATGCCGAATCGGTAGAGCTCGAGACATTGCTGAGGACAGCGGATGTCATCACTCTGCATGTACCGCTGATTGCCCGAGCACCGCGGGCTGATTGGCAGCGCGCGAACTCAAAAGATGAAACGTGGAGCGGTGTTGATTCAGGCTTCGCGTGGCGGCGTTGTCGATGAGCAGGCCTTGGCCGAGCGCATTACGCTCCGGACATGTGGGGGGAGTGGCGATCGATGTGTATGAAACGGAGCCTCCACTGCCGGATAATGCGTTGCTTCAAGCTGGCAGGGGAAGCTGCGCTGCGGATTTTGTTCACGCCGCACATCGCTGGAGTGACGCGACAGTCGGCGGAGTTTTTATTTCGCTCGGCGTGGCGAATGTTGAACAGTGCATTGTTGAAGAATGAAGCTCCGCAGAACTGTGTCTAGCTCCAAATGTTGCTTCCCGCCGCGGCGAGGACTGCCGACAGCACCGAGATAAAGGACAAAATACGTTGAGCAATGGACGATCAGCAAGGCCACGCCAGCCCTGGTACAAGCATTCTCTACGTACAAGTCCTCATCGCCATCCTGATCGGGATTTTGATCGGGCGATTTTTCCCGCACGCCGCGATTGCCTTAAAACCCCTGGGAGACGTCTTTGTAGCGCTGATCCGCATGATGATCGCGCCGGTGATTTTTTGCGTGGTGGTCCAGGGCATCGGGTCCATCGGGGATTGAAAAAAGTTGGACGGGTGGGCGTGAAGGCGCTGGTGTATTTCGAAATCGTATCCACGCTGGCGCTGATCACTGGAATTTTAGTAGCTGTGTTGGCGCATCCTGGACGCGGCCTCAATCTGGATCCGCGCGTCGTTGGATCCGAAGATGATTGCGACATACGTGGGGCGGGCCAAAGATGCGGGGGTTGTGCCGTTTCTCGTGGGCATTGTGCCACGGACATTTGTGGATGCCTTTGCGGGCGGAGAAGTGCTGCAGGTGTTGCTGGTTTCAATTCTGACAGGCTTCGCGGTGTCGCGGCTGGGCGCGCTCGGAGAAGAATGAATCGCGGAATTGCGGCGATCACAAAGGTGGTATTTGGGATCATTCGCATCATCGTCAAGGCTGCTCCGTTGGGGGCTCTCGGCGGCATGGCATTTACGGTAGGAAGTTACGGCCTGGGCTCGTTATCCAATCTCGTGAAATTGATCGGGACGTTTTATCTGACCAGCTTTCTGTTTGTGGTCGTGATTCTGGGGACTATTGCGGCGCTAACGGGCTTTTCGATTTTTCGATTTATTGCGTATATCAAGGACGAGCTCCTGATCGTGCTGGGGACCAGTTCTTCCGAAACGGTCTTGCCAGACATGATGCAAAAGCTTGAGCGACTGGGAGCGTCGCGGTCCATCGTAGGGCTGGTTTTTCCAACTGGCTACAGTTTCAACACCGACGGCACCAATATATATTTAACACTGGCAGTGATTTTTCTAGCGCAAGCCACCAACACGCATCTGGCAGTTGGGCCAGATCGTGGGAATTTTGTTATTCGCAATGATCGCTTCGAAAGGCGCTTCAGGCGTTACAGGGACAGGATTCGTTACCTTGGCGGCAATTCTCACGGCAGTGCCGTCAATTCCCATTCAGGCTTTGGCGATTTTGGTGGGCATTGACAAATTCATGAGCGAATGTCGCGCGCTAACAAACGTAATCGGCAATGGCGTGGCCACGATTGTAGTGAGCCGCTGGGAAGGCGAACTGGACACGCTGCAAAATTGCGCGAGACGATGGTCGAATAGCCTGACGGGCCGACACCCTAGCGACGTAGGGACCGCAAGCTTAAGAAATCTCGCTACTCTACGGATCAGGCGAAATCTAAATAGTGGCGCAGGGAGACTACTGCGCGGTTTGAGCATTCAGGTTGCGCACCAGCCACGGGATTATCACCTGCTTGAAAATTACCGGATCGGGCCACACTTTGACCTGGCGACCCAGATGTCCGCCTTGCGGATTGATCCACGCTCCTTTGGGTACGTCGCCGCTGCTCAAAATCATGTAAGCGTCGGAGATGGGCACTTGAGTGTCCAACGCACCGGCAATGATCAGCATCGGCGAGGTCGGCTTGCCGATAAGGCCTTGCTTCACGAGGGACATCTTCGGGAAAATCACGGATAAATCTTCGATCGAATTAGCGCCTTCGTAGATGGACATCAATGCGGGAACAAGTCCAAATAAATATTCGCGATTGCCCAAAGTTTTATTCACGAGAAAATCTTTTTGAAAGGTAGCGTCCGCGAGCGGCGATTGCGCCACTACGCCTTTCAGCCGGGCATGCTCAATAATCGCGAGTTTGGTGGCCCAATACGCGCCGAAACTCTGGCCGTCGACCGCGATTCTGGTTTTGTCGACTTCCGGGCGAGTTTGTAAATAATCGATGACCCGCGAAAACATGCGCTCCGAAGTTTCGCTGGCTTTGATAGGGGCTTGCCCGGTGCCGGGGAATCGATGCCGATGAATCCAATTCCAAATGGGAGAATCGCGCCAAAATTTTCGGAGAGATCTTCTTTGCGGCTGTCCAGTCCGCTGATGGCCACGACAACGGGCACCGGACCTTTGGCATTCTTTGGCAAGCG
>CAVTAN010000008.1:0-19460 GCA_963732705.1 uncultured Acidobacteriota bacterium
AGCATCCAATTAGGTCGCGTCGCCACGCGGCTGTTGCACGCGAGGCGTTCGGTCGTGAATCTCCTGCAGATCCGTCTGTTTCACTCCTGGGGCGGGAACCCCGGATTGATCTCCAAGGTCGTGCTCGCCAGTAGCAATGAGTTCCCCGCTCGCTGCTTCATGTCGCCCGCTCGGATTTCTCCGCTCTACATGGAGTAGAGCTTCCTGCAGTTTTGCGGTGCTTTCGGAAAGCTCCAACATCTGGTGCATGACCATGCCGATGATGATTGGAATGAAGTTGAACCAATACGCCGTGGTGCTGAAGATAGCCCAACTGAAGATTATTGACACGATCGGGACGCCCAGGAGGCTGCAGAGCAAGGCGAAACGCGGCCTGCGTTCGTAGTAGAAGTAGATCAGCACAATTAGACTGCCGACCAAGAAATCAGCCAGCAACTCAAGAACCTCTTGCGTCTCTCGGATGCCACCGCTGAATTCGGACTCAATCGCCAGGGCGATCAGTTCGACCCCCGCCATTCTTCCCAACGGAGTTGGATATACGTCTCGGGCGGCGCTGAAATTTCCGCCGATCAGGACAATCTTGTTGGCGAGGAGGCATTGCCTAGTCTTGATCAGATGTTCATCGTTGGCGTGCTCTTGAGCCACCTGTCCGATAAATTCGTGAGCCTGAATGATCGGGAAGCGATAGCGGTCGCCGTAAAAATTGAAAATCACCGGCTCTTCATGCTTTTCTGATTCGGCTGGGCATTTCTCTTTCAGCAAAGGACAAGCCCGCGCAATCACGGCCCCGGCAAATGAGTGCATCGTCGCGAGTTTATCGGCAGAAGCACTCTCATCATTTTGCCTTGAACGATCGACGGCGGTCTTTCCGCTGTCTGCTCCGCAACCGGGCAGCTCACCGCGGACAGTAAAATTTTGCTCATAACGCCGCAGCATCCCGTCGGAATCCATCGGGAATTTCGGGAGGCCCGTGTATTCCTTGTCCTGAAGTCTTCCTCCCAGCACACGGGTCAATGTCACCGGCTCATCCGGACCGCCGGGCACCTGGGCCCAGACCACTGGCGTTGCGGGCTTTTTATCGGGATCCAGTCCGCCGGGAAGAGCTCTGGCGAGTTGTAGAGCGTCGAACCGACACCACTCCTGCGAAACGGTGTTGAAATCCATGCCGACCGCTGCCGGGTGATAGTCCTGAACCGCGGAGAGCAGATCAAGCAGAGGTTTCTTTTTCAGCGGACTGGTGCCGCCGAATAATTCCGGGTTTTCAAAATCTTCATCGGTGATCTCAATGATCACCACGCGTTGTGACATTTGCCGGCCGCGCAGCCGCAGCAAAGTGTCCAAGCCGGCATTCTCAAATCCAATCAGCAAGCCGGCACGGTGCATTAGAAAACCGACGCCAACCAACACCATAATCGGAATTATGGCGTTACGGTAATGGCCCAGAAATTTTTTGAATTCGAATCGCTCGCGCCGATCCGGGTTGCGCGCTTCGGGTCCTGGATTGCGCCCAAACAGTCTGGCCGTCAACGAGCGCGGCTTGGTTTTCACGGCTGACTTCGGGGTTGGGGCCCAGAGATGGAAATCGACTCGAGATAGGCGCGGAGTAATGCGCGCGTTGCGGAAGGATCCATCGCGTCGGGCCATTTCGACGATTCGGCCACTGCGTTTTGAAATTCTTTCGAAGCCGTTGGGTAATTTTCTGGCGTGCTGATCAAGATCCAGCAGTCAGAACCCGCCGGTCCACCGGCTTTGTCGACCAACACGACTTTGTAAAGTCCGGGCTGCAGCGACGGCGCAGTGATGACGGCCGGGCCGTGGGCCGCGAATTGCAGTTCGAATGTTTTTACTGCTTGGACAGTTTTGCTCACTGCGGAAATGTGAATCCAGTAATGGCCCGCTTCCATTTCGCGGAAGGCAGCGCCGAGATCGACGCCTCCGGCATGCTGCGGGACTACCGCGTCGTCCAAGCTGGGCTCAACTCCACGGCTGGCGGCCACCATGTATTTGTCAGGCTCTTTGGTGAGGAAGTGCGAGAGAGCGTCCCAGGTGTCACCCCACCCCCCGGTTTTCGGCCATTTCTGTGGGTTGAGAGGAACGGCGCAGCGACCCGGTTCCTGGTCGCCGCAAACCGGGTCGCGGCGGAGCTTCTCGCATATTAAAGGCACTCCACCGACGTTCTTGTCGCTGGTTTTTAACACTAGAGAGCCATCGTTGGCGACGAGGCAACCTTGCGCCGGCAAGGTCTGGCCAAAAGCTACCGGCTTATTGTTGTATTTCCACTCGCCCTCGATGCTCACAACCACGATCGCCCCGGATTGTTGTGAACGGGCCGCTAGTGCTGCAACGACGCAAAGAACCACCGTGGATATCCCGCGAAAAATTCGATCCGAGATCACGAAGCGAAGAGAGGTAGACATGCGCGATGCTCCCCGTGACTGGAATGGGAATCGGGCCCGGGTAGGCGCCGAGGCGTAGGAGTATAGCAGTTGGGACGAGTTTCAAAAACGCGGAAGGGCTGTGCGGGCCAGGATGGCCCAGGTCAGGCCGACTGACTGCGGGCTTTGGTAGCGGTGAGATGCGGCGGGGCTTCACCGTTTCCATCCAGCACTACAAAGCCGCCCAGTTCGCGGCCGTTTTGCGGAAAGAGCAAGGTGCGAAAAGTTTTGGCGAGAATGATGCAGTCGAACCAAATGGTCCAATTGCGAACGTACCAGGCTTCCAGTTGCACGCGATCATCCAGTGTTAACTGGTTGCGGCCGCTGACCTGCCAGAAGCCGGTCATCCCCGGGCGCGAAGACAAAATTGTAAACAAATCAACTCCGATGCGTTCGCGCTCCTGCGGCAAATAAGGACGCGGCCCCACCAGGCTCATTTCGCCTCTCAACACGTTCAACAACTGCGGGAGCTCATCCAGACTCCAACGGCGGAGAATATTTCCGATGCGCGTAACACGCGGATCATGCTTGCGAAGCTTCGCGAATTTGTGCCACTCGTCAGCAGCATCGGGATTGTCCGCCAAGTGGTTGTGCAGAAGCTCATCGGACTTGGGGTGCATTGTGCGGAACTTGATGCAGCGGAAGTTCTGGCCCTTATAGCCGAGGCGTTCCTGGATAAACAGCACCGGGCCTTTGGAATCAATACGGATCAGCGCCGCAACTAACAAACAAATCGGCAGAGCCACCAGGGCCAAGATGAAGCCGATGGCCAAGTCAAAACTGCGCTTGAGCCAACTATTCCACGGCTTGGCCAAATTGTTGGAAAGTTTCAGCATCATCAGCCGTTCGCGCAGGAAGCCATCCACGCGCAAATTCATCATGGGCAGGCCCCAAAGTTGGGGCACCACGTACATGCTTTCGCACTCTGGCTGTAATTCGTGGACCAAATTCATCAGTCGCGTTTCGTCGAAGTTAGGCAGGGCAATCAGCACGTCCTTTGCTTTGGTTCTCTTGATGTGCTTCAGAGCGTCGGTGATATTGCCCAACACAAAAACTTTTTTGTCGCCGCAAACCGCGATGCACGCGCCGCGCCGGGCCGGATCTTCATCCAGCAGGCCCACAACTTCATAACCGAGGACCGGATCGGAAGAGAGCCCACGCATGGCCAACTGGGCCGTCTTGGTCGTACCTACGATAAGGATGCGCTTTTTCCAGTAACCGCCAATCCCCAAAACACGTTTCGTCCAATAACGCGAAGTAGGCAGAACCGCCAGTAGCAGCGCTCCGGTCATCAAGACGGTGAGGCGCGACAGCAGTGCTTCGCGTTGAAGCACCGCGGCCGCGGCAAAAATTACGATGATCCCCAGCACCGTAGCCTTGGTGAGGTGCGAGATTTCGTTCCACAACGTGCGCCGCTGGGTATAGAGGCCTTCCATGGCCAACAGAACAATCAGCAAGCTCCACAGCCAAGAAAATTCCAGGTAGTGATGGAAGTTGTAGGCGTTGTTGGGCATTGCGGAGTTTACGCGGGGCAACAGTTCGGAACGAATGGCTACCGCGATCCGCAGCGACAACCCAATCGCCAGGATATCAGTGAGAAGTAACGCTGAAACGCATATGGCTTGATGTTGAAATCGACCGAAACGGCGCGCTTTATCCACGGCTTCATAGCGCGTGTGCGTACTGTGGTGCACTTTTTCAGGAGTAATCGTGGCAGTAGACATTCTTGCGGATCGCCGGCCGACTAAAGCCCCTCCAAAGTCGGTAAAAGTGGGTGACTTTCCCCAGATCTACTTTACGTGGACACTCATTACGCAACAGTTATAGTTATTCCTTAGAGTGGCAGAACTCCATCAGGAAAACCATGTAAACCGTAGAGATGGTGCGCTGTAAGTTAGGGTTGCCATCTGTCGGCCGACTCCGTCTTCACCCTAGTCGGAATCCGCCACTTTGGTGAGTCGTGCTTCCGAAGGTTGCGGAGCCTCCACGCCCAAGAGCTGGCGGTACAGTGACAAGTGATCGCGCACCACCGCTTCCCAGCGATACTGCGTGCGAGCGCGACGTTCGGCCTTGGTGCGAAACTCTGATACCAGATCGGGATCGTCGAGTAGCATCTGCAACTTGCGGCACAAATCCTGTGCGCCTTCCGCGCCTTTGTAGTTGAAGCCGGCATTGCCAACGACTTCAAGATTGGAAGCCGTATCATTCACCAGCACACAATTGCCGAAACCCATTGCTTCTACCAGGGCTGGATGGGTGCCACCAACTTCATCCGGCAGCACGAACATGTAGGCGTTTTTCTGCAGCTGACAGTAACCCTGGCCGTAGACGCCGCCGGTAAAGATCACTCGCGGGTCCTTGGTGGCTTTTAGGGCGCGCACATATTCTTTTTCCCAGGGGTCGGCGCCAACAATCACCAATTTTTTATTCGTGTTGGTTTGCTCGAACGCACGAATCAGATGGTGAATGTTGTTTTCAGGCACCAACCGCCCTACGAAGAGCACGTACTCCCGAGGTTCAAGCCCGAATTTATCCACCCATTCTTGGCCTTCGGCTTCAAGTTCGCGCATGCCGTAGGTGATCATGGTGGAATCGGTGTGATATACCTCGGAGTAGTAACGTTGGACATCGCGCGAATCCGAAACAATGGCGTGGCAGAACCGCACCGCCAGAGATTCCGACAGCCGCAGATACCATCGTGCGAATTTGCCCCATTTGCCCCGCTGCCAATCGGTGCCATCGACAGAACAAACGGTCTTCATGCCCAGCAGTCTGGGGATGGGCGCAAACAAAGTTGTACCGGTAATGAAGTAATGCACAACATCCACGCGATGAAAGGTCACGTGTAGCGTGGCGAGAAATGAATGAACGATGGTGCTGAGATTCTTGGACTGAATGGTCGGCAGGGTGACCAGCTTGACGCCCTGATAATCATCACCCTGAAAGTCGGTCATGCCGGTGCGGTTGTATACGATAACCTCGTGTCCTTCGGCGACCATGCCGCGGGACATCGCGTCCACGGCGGTTTCAAAACCACCGTTCGCCGCCGGAATCGCTTTAATGCCGATCATGGCGATGCGCAATTTTTCTCTCATTGTAGGTCGTACTGCACGCTGATAATTACCAAGCGAACATAGTTATTTAAAAGTATCATACTAGACGTGCTGCGTCCTGGACACTTTTTTAACCACTACCGGCCGCATTTCTTCAGCCGGCTCACTCAACAGCTTCCCCAAAGTCTGATCGGCGCTTTCAAACACGTCTTGAACCGTGACTGTCTTCAGGCAATAAGGGGCGTCGAAGATGCAGTAGTCGAAACAAGGTCTGCACCAGAAGCCCGAACGGATCACGATGCGATGGTCCGCGCCGATCGGTCCGAACCACAGCGGCTCGGTTGGCCCAAAAACGGCCACGACCGGAACGTTCAGCGCCGTCGCGATGTGCATCGGCCCGCTGTCATTGCATATAAGAGCGCCGCATTCCGACAGTACAGCCATGAACTTACGCAATCCCAAGGCTAGCGGTACCACGCGGCCACCTGCCGGCGCCTCAGCCTCTTGTCCAGGTTCCTGGAACCACAACAATTTCACTGGATACTTTGCCAGCACTCGCTCGGCGACCTGGCTGAAGTTCTCGACACCCCATTGGCGGTTGACGCTTCTTGCGCCTGGGTGAATACCCACCAAAAAATCGCCCGGTCGTACACCGCGCTCCTGCAGCAGCTTCCAAGCCGCCTGTTGAGCTTCGTCACCGATACGCAGCCGCGGCTGCCGCTCGATCACTGCGTCGCCAAGATGCTCCAGTAGCCGTAACCAGCGATTTGCGAAGTGCGGATTGCGGACGTCCGGCACCACTTTGTCGGTTAGAAATAAGCCACCGCCGCCGAATGCATATCCTACCCGGCGCCGCGCTTCGGTCAGCCACAGGATGAAGTTGTCTCGGAGGTCCGCGCGCGCGGAAAACGCCAGGTCAAAGTGCTGGGCGCGCAGACGCAACAAAACGCGTAGCATCGCTATCCACAAAGTAGAAAATGGATTGTACTTCCGCCACCGGGAGTAGTGCTGTGCCCACGGAACGCGAAGTTCGATGATTTCATCCACCAAGCCTTGGTCGGCAATTAATGGAACCACCTTAGGGCTGGTCAGCAGCACAATGTGCGCTTGGGGATAGCGGATCCGCAGATTGATCAGAAATGGCGACTGCATCACGATGTCGCCTAAGTTCCAATATTCCACTACTAAAATTTTGCGGACTTCCTGATTGTTCGAAAGCGTTGAAGCCCGCCGAAGTCCGTCTAACAGCGTGACGAACGGCTTCATCACCGCCTCGATCAGTTTGACGATTTGGCGCTTGCGCCGACCGAACTTCACCATGGTTCCAAGCGCCGCCTGATCGGCGTCCGCGAAACCTTCCTTGGACCACTCCGTTGTTTTCGAGATCTGGATCAACCCACCCTCAGAAAAACCACCACCGACGTTGAGACGCTGCGGCTACTCCCGGAGCGCCTGCCGAATCTCCCCTAGACTAACGCTGGCGGTGCCTCGCTTCCCCACTTTAATGCCCGCTGTGATGTTAGCGAGTTGGGCACTACTTTGCAGATCCCAACCCGATGCCACGCCAGCGGCGAATGCTGCAATCGCGGTGTCCCCCGCCCCCGTCACGTCATAGACGCTGCGCGCGGTGGTGGGGATGTCTACGCGATGTACATCTTTGTCGTTCTTTTCAAACAGCGACATTCCTTCGCTACCACGTGTGACGAGTAGAGCTTCCAGCTCCAACTGCGCGATCAAGTGGTACGCAACATCCTCCAGCGCCGTTTCACTGCTGACTTTTTTCCCGGCCAATTGCATCAACTCGCGTGCATTAGGCATTAAGATGTGCGCGCCATGATATTTGTCTGGGTTGGTGTCTTTCGGCGCCACGATGCAGCGTATCCCGTTACGGTGGGC
This sequence comes from uncultured Acidobacteriota bacterium, assembly GCA_963732705.1. Lineage (GTDB taxonomy): Bacteria > Acidobacteriota > Terriglobia > Acidiferrales > UBA7541 > Acidiferrum. Next base: position 7,385 of record CAVTAN010000008.1, read on the forward strand.
AAATTCGAACGTCGCTGCCAACACTTTCTCCGACAACACCCCCTTGAGGTAGTCGGAGCACACCACAACTTGGATGCCGTTTTTCATCGCCTGGATGATGCCAATTATTCGTTCTTCCATGCGGCAGTCCAGCGGAGTGACGGTTTCTTCGTCCAACCGGAACACTTGTTGGCCGTGCTCCAACGACATTAACCGCGATTTCCTTGTGGATTTGCGTTGGGAATCAAATAACACGCCATCAACTTCGGCGCCGTGTTCGGTAAGCAGCGCGCTGACTTGCCGGCCGGTCTCGTCCTCGCCTACTACCCCCAGAACTACCACTCCGGCGCCCAGTCCGCGCAGGTTCTCCACCACGTTTCCGGCGCCGCCAAGTGTCGACGAGCGACGCACCACATTGAGTATGGGCACAGGAGCTTCGGGAGAAATTCGTTCGATGTGGCCCCACAGATATTCATCGAGCATCAGGTCGCCGATGACGGCCACACGGCAGCTGGCTAGCGTGTCCAGCAAACCTACGAGGTCCCGCAACTACCGCACCTCGCTGGCCGCGGACTTCACGGAATTATCTCGAAAGGGTTGCGCCACCACTGCGTCTTCTATCACTCCGCAAAGCAAATGAACCATCAATGCGTGCGCTTCCTGAATACGCGGAGTGGAATTCGATGGCGCGTGAAGGCAGACGTCGACCATGTTCGCCATCTCACCGCCGACCTTGCCGGTCACTCCGATTGTAGTCAGATCCTTGCCGCCCGCGACTTCCAGGGCCCGCAGAACATTAGGGGAGTTACCACTGGTAGAAAACGCCACCACAACATCGCCCGTTTTCGCCAAGGCCTCCAACTGCCGCGAAAACACGTGATCGAAACCGTAGTCGTTACTGATGGCGGTGAGCGACGCCGTCTCCACTGTAAGCGCAATTGCCGCCAACGCCTGCCGCTCCCGGCGATATCGGCCTACTAGTTCCGCCACAAGGTGTTGCGCCTCGGCGGCGCTGCCGCCATTGCCGAACGCAAGGACTTTTCCGCCGCCCTTCAAACAGCCCAGCATCAACCCGGCAGCCTCAAGAATGTGGCTGGCGCAAGCCACCAGTTCCCTGCTTACCCCGATACTTTCCTCGACTTCTCTATGGATCCGAGCGATTTGTTCATTCACGGCGCAATATTTCCCGAGAAACAGGCTCCAAGTTGTTTGACACGACTTCACCCCACTTGATATCCGATTCCAGCACTGACCAATCGCAACCCGCAACTTCTCTGTTCACGCCCGCAGAGAATCTGCCTTAACGTTGGCGTCTCCGCGGGAAGCCAGAGGCGTGCTCAAACCTTCCCCGATACCTCGATAAATCGCGGCCAACGCTCGGAAGTCGCGTCTCCAGATTCGCAGTGCCGTAAAAAACGCCACATGCCTAAGCAGAAATCCTGCGGCGTGCGTAGGTACCTGCCACCAGCGCACATGTTTACGAGCCACGAAAATCATGTTACGTGTGCTAAGAAACTGCCGGCGCTCCTCGCTGCCATTTCCCACCGCGGTCACGTACGACGCCCCATCCAAGTGCCAGAGATGAGCCTTGGGAGCAAACACGATCCGATATCCCTGTTTAATGAAGCGGACCGACCAATCTAGATCTTCCGCATAGCTCCCAAACTGGTTGTCCAACAGTCCTACCTCGCGCATTGCGCTCACTCGCACCAGCATAGCGCAGCCGGTTGCCTGGGTAATATCCAGCCCACTGTCAAACTGATTGGAGTCCAATTGTTTCCAGCCACGATGCTTTGCCACGCCAGTCCACAGACTGAATTTCCCACCGCCGTACCACAACCTGTGGGGATCTTTTGCGAAATAGATTTTGGGGCAAACGGCCGCAATTTTTGGATCCCGCTCGATCATCTCCAGCATCTCAGCCATGAACGTGGGTGCGGCGAACGTGTCGTTATTTAACAGGAGCACAAATTCATAGCCGCTGGCCTGCGCTTCGCGCAACGCCGCATTATTGCCCCCAGTGAATCCGTAATTTTTATCTAGCGCTACAAACCGCGCCCAAGGGTATTTCTCAGCTACTAGAGCGGAAGACCCATCAGTCGATGCGTTATCGACGACTTGGGTGTCAAATACTTCGGCAGTTTGGCGCTCAAGACTGTCCAGGCATGCCGGCAATAATTTCTCGCCGTTGAAATTCAACACAATGACACAGCACCGCCGTTTCATCTCCGTTTGTGGATTGCGTGACTGTTGTCTTTCCATTCGCTTCTCTAAGTCGAGATACCTGCTGCTGCGCGCCTACCTATTACTGGTTCACGTCGCTCCAAAAGAGCAGTACGCCGGACCGATTCCACATATCTTTATACAAACCAAACCCCGGCAGGAATGTTGTGGTAAAAAGGAAAAATAATCTGGAATCATACGGTTACTCTTGGATGCAGGGCCCCAGCAGCACACAAGCTCGCGCATCTGCCATCCAGGAACCTCTAGCCAACAAGTCACCCTTTCGGCAGGTATCAGGATGACTGAGGTTCGCGAACTGCAACGTAGTAGTTGCTATAAAAGGATTCATCTTCCGGTTCGTAGAGTTCTACAACCCGAACGGGAGCTCCCTTTGAGCGCAAAAATCTCTCTACTTCCTTAGGGGCGATGCCGTTCATCTGTATCGGAGTCAATCCCAACCGCTTGAACATCCACGATTGGGGCACGCCGAGTGCTGTCAGCGCAGCCCATACCCGCCGCCGGGGTTGGATGCGTCGCCGCAAGGGCACTTGAACCGGCAACTGGAAGACGATCACTCCGCCATCTTTAACCACGCGCACGAATTCAGAGAGATAGCCGAGAATTGCCTTCTTGGTTTTCAGATGTTGCAGCACCAGGACGGTAAAGACAAAGTCGAAGGTCGCGTCCGGAAATGGCAAGCGCGCCGATTCGCTGATAACAAACTCGCACTGAGGAAATTCTCTGTTGTACTTCCGTGCGAGACCAACCATTTTTTCCGAAACATCAATGCCCACACAACTCTTAAAATGCACGGAAAATGCGCGGGTCATTCGTCCCACTCCACAGCCGAAGTCGAGCATCTTTCCGAAGGAGATGTTTACCGCATGGGCTTTGCACAAATCGATCACGCGCTGGGCAACCGGGTTTCCTGTCGCAAAGAATTCGGCGGCGTCCCATTTGCCGAACTTTTTCTCGGGCTCTGAAAGAATGGTCCATAAGGGATCTAATTCAGCCAGAGAATTCCAGTTAGACATGCGTTAAAGCCTCGATGATCATTATATTTGTTCCCATCATATTTGGCAGTGTGATTGTGCCTTTGGGGCACTAGCGTCTGAGCTACCAAATCGCGGGCGCATAGCCGCTGTCGAGGCCAGGCCCGTTCTCCGCCGCGGAAATTCAACAAAGTGCCAATGGCACCAGTTGCAGCGGCCAACTGTAAAACCCCACGGCAAGAGGCCGGTTAATACAGCGCTTTCGGAATAGGCCCTCGCTAAGTTTAGTACGGCTGGAAGCGGACCTAATCGTTAACAGGCTTAGCTGCTGGGGCAGGTGCTGCCGGCGGTACCGTTGGAGTCCATTGCGATGCCACCTTCCAAAGTGGCCCGCCCAAATCGGTGCGCACCAACGTAATTGTGCCGGTCAGTGTTACGGAACTCATCCCCATCAAATCAATATTACCGCCGGCGGCGAACGTAACCGGCCCACCGAGCGTAAAGAAAGTAACCATTTCTCCGGGGCCCAACCCACTTTGAATTGTTGTGATGGGGGTGGCGGAAGGATTCAACCCAATTGAATGGATCCCGTTGATGTTCATCGTGGTGGCCGGCGTGGCTTGTAGCGTCATTCCGGACGTCGGCGGAAGCGCCGCCGAGCCAGCATACAAATTGTCCTGGTACACCACGCTGGCAAGGTTCAGTCCCGAGACCACGGAGTCGGGATTGCCGAACAACTGGTTGTGGGTGAAAAAAATCCCAAAGGCCACCGTCGTCGCAATCTTGAGCGCAAACCCGGCACCGCCATTCGCCGCGACATTGCCTGCAAAATATGAATCGGTGATCGTCAATCCATGAGTACCGATACCAGTGTTGTTGGTAACTGAGTAGCCGCCATTGAGCGCTTCATGGTGCGATGCGTAGAAAACCACATTCACAACGCCGTCCAGTTGCACCGCGGTGTCCGCCGACTGCGACACTAACCCTTCAAAGACCACGCTGATGGGATACCCGTTGACTCCGCCGGTGATTCCTCCGAGATAAATATTTGTGCCGTCGCCCTGTCCGGTTCCGTCAAATTCGCAATTTCTGAATCGCAACTCAAACGCAGAGCCTTCGACTCTTAATCCATTCCCACCGCCGCGCGGGCGGTAAACAATTACGTTGTCGAAGAGTAGCCATTGGGACGCTGCCACGAAGTCATTGTTACGGCCCTTTAGATGTATGGCCACACCAGCGAATCCTTGCATGAACACGTCGTGAATGTGGGAATACCACAAGCCGGTGTTGTAAGACGAGCTGGTGTCTAACAAGAATCCGTCCTCGCTGGTATTTCCAGCCGATCCGAGGACCCGAAATCCCGACAAGAAGACGTTTGTCGCGGGCATGTTGTTAGCCTGGGGAATCACGAATACCGGACTATTACCGTTGATCGACTGCAGCGTCGTTCCATTGCAGGGGGACTGCACACTGCAAGTGGGAGTTCCATTGGTTCCGCCCGCGGCACCCATACCGATAATTTTCAGCGCCTTGCGCAAGGTGATTTGTTTGACGGTGTAGGTATAAGGACCGAGATAGATGGTGACGGCTTTGGTTCCGGGATCAACGGTGCCGAGGTTCAGATTCACCGACGGTGAATTCGCGTAAATGATACAGCCGGACGCCGGGCAGGCCGCAACCGCATCCGGCACGCCATGGGCAAACCGCTCGGCGAAAAAAATATTACTCAAGTTTTGTACGCTTACGACTCCATTCACATCGGTGATCTGCGAGTTTACCAACGAGGAGCCAGCGGCGAACTTGGGCACGGTATTCACGGTGCCCGCGGCCGTGGCGGCCGGCGACGTGCCGACGATCGACGACGCTGTGTCACTGGCTACGGTGTTTCGTGTGGAAGATACGCTAGAAGTCGTGGTGTCAACCGTCGTGCCTTCTACTGCTGAAACGCTACTGGCTTTGGCAAAGGCAGACGCCGGCAAACCTCCGAGGGTTTGCGCATCGGCGGCCTCGAGCGCATACGGCACACTGACCATCAGCACCCGCGGCTCCTCCTCTGCTCCGGGCCAAAGTGGCTGGACTCCCAGCCAGCGCGGCTCGCCCGCGGTGAATAATTCTGGGGGCACTCCGTCGCGCGAAGTCGAACCCAGCACCAACTCGTAGCGTCCCTGCGCATCCACCGGAATGTTCTGAACTTCTTGCCACAAAGCCGTCCCGTTGGTGGCCGCGTCGTAAATACTAAATTTCATTGGAGCCATTCCCGACGGCGGCACGAATGTGGACTTTTTGAGTGTGCCGCTGAATTTCACGAAGTGCGGCACGCCAATCGTGCAACCGGCGGCGTCAAAAGCGCATTGTCCTTTGGAAGCCTGAGTAAGCGGAAACAAGAGTAATAAGGCCAACACCACGATCGCGACAAATTTCATATATCCTCACTCAAACTAATCTCCCAACAGGTGTTGGATTCAAGAGAACCACCGCCGAAGCCAGCATGGCCACATGCACCCAGAAGAAGGCCTCGATGGTCCCATCGGTGGATTGAAAGCAAATGCTGTAGAGCAGAATTCCCCCTTGCAGGGCTACCAGCAGGCCTTCGAAACCGAGCGGCACGCCTTTAGCTTTGATTAGTCGCGCTTTTCTCCAGGCGACCACGAAGAATCCCACCATCGTAGACAATCCGAGAATTCCGGTGTCGTGCAGTACACGCAGTGGAGCATTTCCGATCCAGGCGGCTTCGCCCGCCCACTGGGGGACGTACCTGGCCCAATCGAAAGACAAGTTGAAACTGGCCGTCCCGTTGCCAAGCAGCAAATGCCCGGGAAGATCCTGCAGCGCTTCTTGGATGACCACCGCGCGAGAGATGGTGGTCTCTTCGGTTAAGCCTTGATAGAAAAGGTTGGTGAATCGCTCTCGGAGTACGTCGCCAACTGCGGTGAATGCCAAGGAAACAATCAGTCCAAAAGCCGCTCCAAAAATCATCAGCTTCTTTGCGTTTATGGGATTTTTGCTCCGGCCTCTCCACACCAACCAACAGGTCGTAATCACCAACGCCAGGAGCGTCGCACGGGAAAAGCTAATCACCGAGGCCACGGCCGCCACAAGAAAACAGAACAAGTGATGCAGCCGCCGTCCATCCAACAGGTAGCTGGCCAGAAAAAGGCTCGCGCAGCACCCTGTATATGCTCCAAACAAATTTGGCTCGTACATCGAGCCGTAAGGAGCCGCCACATCCCCCAAATATTGCGCAACCTGAACGCCCATGCCGGTACCGAAGACCAAATGCGAGATCCAGCAGCCGATCCCGTACAGCGACTCGACCAGACCCACACCGAGCAGGATTTTGAAGCAGATTCTAAGCTTGGCGAGGTCTGTGACCAGCGCTCTCATCAAGAAATAGGCCAAAACCGCCAGGCTATTTTGAAGCGCCCAGCGAAGCGTGCTAGCCGGTGCCGAGGAGCCCACTGCGGAGCTGATGAAATTTACCAGTACGAATCCGCCGATCCACGCATCCAGCGAATCGAAACGCAATTGCTTCTTGAAAACCAGCCGCGCGAGCAGCCCTGCCAGGAGAACGATGGCCACGGCAAAATGCTCGGGCCGGGCCTTCCAGCCAAAAAACTCTACGTAGAATACGGGCATAGCGCTCATGCCGATGAGCACCAGCAAAGCGCCGTAGGGCCAACGCACCGAGGTGACCACAGCGATAAAGCTGCAAACTATTACGCCCCACAGCCACGTCAGATCTTCTTCCCACGCTACGCGTAGTACCAGCAAACCGGCTGCTAGAACCGCCACGGAGTTAATTCGGCGAATGATCCGGGAATCCCACCACGGTGATGAGAAATACACAGCCATGACTTTCAGGATTCCGCCTGACTTAGGGAAAGTGGCTTATTGCTGATCATCTTTTGAGGAGAGTGAAAACCGCCGAATCGCCCTGCGATTCCTCGTTCAATTTGGCCGCTCGCAGGCGAAAATCGCGCAATTGCGACTTGGAAAACATACCTGCGGGCGATAACCGCGGAAGCGCTGCGAGGGGAATGTCGCGTGTATAGAGCTCGCTGACCCAGAATTGCAGTTCGCTGGAGTCGTATTCTACTCGCTGAATCTCTAATCCCGCTGCGTCGGTCAGTCGCTGAAAACTTTTTATAGTATGCAGATACAGATGTCTTGGCGCATCCAATTGCGCCCAATTTACTCCGTAGTGCGTCCACGCCCACCCTAAAACCGGGATGCGAATAAGGCAACGCCCTCCCGGCGACAGCATGCTGGCTGCCATCGCAAGAACTGCATTGGGTTCCGGCATGTGTTCGAAAGAATGGTGAAACATGATGACGTCCCACTGCTCGCCGGACAAATCTTCCAGGCCCCCCTTCCTGACCTTGACCCCATTCTTGTAGTCCATCGACTGTGGAATGAAGCGATCCACCCCGAACAAGTTTTGATACCCCAGTTCGCGGAGATCGACCAGCACCGTTCCTGACCCGCATCCAACGTCCAGAATGCGCGCTTGCGGGTTGACCTTCAGACTTGCAAAAGCCTCCAGCTGAAAATACTTATAGCGGTTGGCCAGCAACCGGCCGAAAGGGTTGCGCGGTTGGTGAATCCCCAGATTCCTTCGCTTCCGCAGCCGCCTGCGAACGTGGTCCCGCAACCGGGTCAACGCCGCCGATTGCGATTCTTCCACTTCTCGAAACGCGGTGTAATCGGGCGGATAGTAGCGTCCCATGTCCGCAGGAGGGTTCAACAACTGCAAACATCCGCACTGCTTGCATTCGAGGTACTGAAACACGTCAAGGAGACCGAGCATCATTTCCCTGACAGAGAAGATTTTATTCTCTGAAACGTTGGCACAAATTTGGCAAGCTGGCGGGTCGTCAGCCTGACTTGATGCATAAACGAATTGTTGTATCCCGGTATTCATTGGTGAGCTCTACGCTGTTTGCTGAGGCGTAAATCGGGAGACCAGCTTCCACAACATTTTTATTTCCGGCCGGCAAGCGAAGACGAGAACTCCTCCCGTAAGCCCGTAATAAACAAGGATGCGAAGTGGGGTACTTCCCGTGGATCGCATCGCCAGTGCGTAGCTGATGGCCGACCACGCAAAAATCAGCAAGACCGTGGATCGCTCCATCCAGCGCTGCCCGGTTATGGATCGCAATTGCCACTCATTGGCGAGCCACCATACGATCAGGACAGCCAATTGGCCGATAGCCACCGCGGGCAAGGTCGCGATCCAACCGGCCGTCATCAAGCCTACCGAAAACGCCAGCGCCATAGCCGCTACGGTTATGTAAAGAAAGCCACGCTGCTTGCCGTAGATGTACGCGAAGCTGGTGTGCAACACCTGAATTTCCGCAAGAAACAAGACGCTGAGCAACAAAATTCCTGCCGCCGGCAGTGCCACTAGATATTTCGGCAGGAATCGACGCACCACGACTTCCAGCACAAAGAAATACGGCAACAAACTGCTCCACGCCAGCAGCAGAAATCTGGATGCGTGCCGGTAAACCCTGGCTCGATTGTCCTGTTCCAATGCGGCCGCGTGAGAAAAAAATACTTTGTAGATCGCCGCAATGGCGGTTAGCGGCACGAACATCGCACTAGACGCCAGGCTGTATTGTGCGAAGTCCCGGATTGGCAGCCGCCAACTCACTACCAAGCGATCCGCTGTCTGCACTAATCCAAATCCGACGCTGGCTAGAACAATTGGCCAGCCGGACAGGACGCAACTCTTACCCAACGACCACGCCAGACCCTTAGAACGCGGCCCGGCCAAGGGCGTCACCCGGAACCACAAACACACCAACACCATCGCCCAGGCTAGACAGTAAAAACTGATCAACTCGCGAAAGTTGGGAAGTTGGCGCAGCATCCAGCCAAATGTCAGCAGCAGGAATAGCCCAGCAGGTGCAGCCGCCGAAAACGCCACAGGTTTGAATTGCCTGGACCCCTGCAGCGCATACTGGAGCAGCGCGGTGAGATTGAAAAGCGCCGCATACACTAACACTGCCAACCCGATGAATCGCGCCGGCGTGCGGAGTGTCCCGAACATAAGCAGCCCCGCGGCACCCAACAAAAGCAGCAGCTGCAGCGCTAAAAATTTTAGCGACGCCCGAATTTCCGAACGGAACTCATCGATTGGCCGCCCTACCCATCGCAGCAGCGCCCCGTCAAGAAAACCAACTTGCACCAATCCGGCATAACCCGCGTATAACATAAACAATCGCCAGTAACCGAAATCCTCGACGCTCACCAACCGGGGTATCAGAAAAACCAGCAGCGTATTGAACACTGCGGCCAAAGCCGTACCCGCGCTCATCGTCGCCATGTCTTTGGCCAGTGAGGAAAAGCGCGAGCGGGTCAGACCCGGACTGGCGCGACGACCGTTTCGAATGGCTCGATTTGTTCGATTTCGATCTTCAACGAATTTCCTTTCAGCCGAGGGACTAATCGGGGCGGCGCCGGAAATGGACAAGCTGGATGGACTTTCTTCCGCAGGCTTCTTGCGCACGAACGCCGGCAAACCCGCGGCCGCCTCCGCAAAAACATGTTGCGCGAAGATCTTACGCTGGTCCTCTGGGTCTACTCGATCCCAGCCGGCCTTCCCCAAGATCCAAAGCACAGCGCCGCACACCGCTAGCGTGGTTCCCGCAAAGATAATCAGCAGCCGCGGTGGAAAAGACTTCTTGTCCGGCACATAGGCCGCGATCAAACACTTTCACCACGGGAATTTCCTTTGCTTCTTGCACTTTCGCCAATCTCGTATTCTCGAGTTAATGTCTCCAGCACCACTTCCTGGATTTTCGTCCGCCGGTACAAATCCGCGTAGGTCACTCCCAGGAGTGGCAGCTTCCGAATCGAAGGATACAACGACGTATCGTCACCTGAGCCGGCTTCAACTCCCGTGCCAGCACCGGGCAACGACACTGTCGATTCGCCCTTGCCCCCCAACTTATTCAATTGTCGCTGCAATTCATCGATGCGAGCTTTGACACTGCGTACTCGCGCGTTTTGATCGGTATAAATTTGCCGTAACCCTGGTATTGCGACTCCGCGGCAATCAGTTCCCCTGCAGCGTCGCAGCCGCTTCCACCATGGCTTTGCCTTGTTCCTTCACGTCAATCGCCGCATTCTTGCTGGCGAATTCGCTGAAGTCTTTCTCCGCGGCTTTCAAATCGGTATCAGCGGTTTGCAACCGTCCTTCAAGAAAGATGCGTTCCCGCCGCGCCGAAGAGGTGCTCAACTCCGCGACCAGCCGATTCAATTCCGCCACATAAGCTTGCGCCATTGCGGCGGCTCGCTCCGCGGCTATGGTCAACCACCATAATGGAGATAATCTGGCTCTTGCGCTCGACGGAAACCGAGGTGTGCGCGGCCAAATCTTTGCGCGCATCTTCCATGCGGCTGTCCCCATAGAGCTTCTTGCAAGTTGAATTGCTCGGATCAGTTTGTCTTGCACCGTGCGGCTGCGCTAGCACCCCGACAAACACGTCGCTGGTACTCTTCAATCCGAGTACCTCGCTCGCCAGTCCTCCCAACCCTGCGCCAGCGCCGCCGGCCATAGCCGCCGCAGCCATCGCCAATCCGGAACGTCGAGCTGCTATCCGGAGGCATCAGGCGCGTCGTGGATTCGTACCGCGTGGGAATGAGGAACGCGATCAGGGCGCTGGCCAGCAGCCCGTACAAAGCTACCAGCGCAATAATTCTTCGCCGGCTCCAGAGGATCTCTATATACCGAAGAATGGCCCCGCTCCGTCGTCCCAATCGGGTTCATCGCGGAGCTATCGGCAGCTTCTTCCTCCGGAATTGGTTGACGAACCGGAGCGCCCTTCATGGCTTGTCCTCTCCGTCCCGGCCTATGTTCACCGGGATTCGACCTGGACGGTCGAAAAAATTTTGCGGTTGAAACTGAATGCCAACCGAAGCGGTAACATCTCGCTGCGCATTTGGCTGGATCACCGGAAACAGCCACCGCTCATACTGTACCGAGCCCGTCACGCTCATATTCGAACGAAACCAATAGTCCCCCCGCACCCCAACGTCCGTCAGCGTACCTCCTCCGGGGATGAATTCCTGGCTCACCTTCTGATGCCTGAAATTAAATTGCAGCAGCGATCGCGCGCACTAAACCAATAGTTGGACCACGCCTGGGCGCCTTGACCCTCGCGCCCAATCCAACTCCCGATCAAATTCCCGTCGTTCGTATATCCGCTCCTCCATGTCAAATTGGAATAGAAGAATCCATGGCCGATCATTCCGCCCAGCGGACTGTCGGTGTAAACTTCCTCCGCTCGCAGATCCAGTTTTGGAACTAGCGGTACGTGCGAGAGATAAAGGCCGGCATGCCATACGGATCGATCTGCATATCCGATCGGCGAAAATTGATCGTCGGTAAACCCATCTCCATAGAACGTAAGCCAGTTGCGTAGACCCGGCAAGCGATAACTGAAGTCCACTCCCGAACGGCGTCCCCGGGCTTACCGGGCTTCCGCCGCGCTGATGCGCTCGTTGGTGGTGGAAAACAAGCCACGCAGCAAAGTGTGAATCGTCAGCGGATAGCCTGGGCCGCCATATACCGTGGTGCGAAAAACCCCAAATTCAAAATTACGCGTCGGCTTGAAACTCAGCTTTTGCCCATGAATGAACGGTTCTGGCGTAAGCCCTCGATTGAACTCTCCAACAAATCCATTCGGGCTGAACACCAAGTTGTAGCCTTGCAATTGCCCCAGAAAAAACTCTGTGCGGATCGGTCCAAGCCACCCAAAAAACTCGGCAGTCGAAGAGGCGTCGTTCGCGCGACGCGAAACATGTTTATAGGCTGGAATTGTCGCTAAACATCATCGGTCCGCCTTCGCCCGGTCCCCACAACAGGCTCTGACGGC
>CAVTAN010000009.1:0-31548 GCA_963732705.1 uncultured Acidobacteriota bacterium
AACCGTTTTAGGGACTAAACACCCTAACGGGGGTTCGAATCCCCCCCTCTCCGCCAGTATTTTCGACGCTTCTTCCGCGTCCTCCGAAACCATCTTCACGTAAATATTAATTGTGGTGGTCACATTCGCGTGACGCAGAATCTGCTGAATGACTTTGTCGGAAATCCGGAGCCGGTGAAGATTTGTAGCCAGCCCGTGCCGAAATGCGTGCCAGCCGTACCACAGAATGTTCTGCGCCTCGAGTGCCGGCTGAATCACTTCTGCCACGAGCACGTCGAGATTCGACAGGTTACCCAGGAGATTCGGAAATAAATCCCTGGGACGGATTCCCCGCCAAGACCCGATGCCGATCGATATCGGCTTTCGTTCAGTCCACTGGGTATCGACCCTGGCTTCGAACTAGAAGGAAGTAGCCCGCTACCACGACCAGCATGAGTCCCGCACCGGACAGGGCGGCGGAGATTCCAAAGACAGGAATGATTCTGCCTAGGGCTAAGGCTCCCAACGGTACGCCTGCACGGAAAGCGAGATTGTAGACGCTCATCACCCTACCGCGCATCGCGTCGGTGGCCGTGAGTTGCGCCAGGGACAACATCAGGGAGGCGGATGCCATGATCGCCGCTCCGCCCAGAAATATGAGCATGCAGGAGAGCGGAAGCCATTTGGAGATGGCAAAAGCGGCGGTGATGATTCCGAGCGAGATGAGGATGAACAAAGTGAGACGGTCCCTACCTTTTAGCTTTTCCATGGACGCCACGATCAGTGCACCGCAAACGGAGCCCGCTCCGGAGCAAACGAGTAATAACGTGTAGGTCTCCGGACCGCGATGAAAGACGTTCTGCACAATGACTGGCAAAAATCCGTTGATCGAAAATCCGAACAGCGTCGTGCAAAACGCTAAAACTACCAACCCGCTCATGCCTTGGCTTTGACGTATGAACTGAATGCCCTCCTTCATACTGGCCAGAACGCGCTGTTTTGTTTTGGCGGGAACGAATTCGATGTGGATGAGGAACAACGACACGATCACGGCGATGTAAGAGACGCCGTTCAGGGTGAAACACCATGTTGCGCCGAGCGTGGAGTATGCAATACCTCCGATTGTCGGGCCGAGGATTCGAGCCAGGTTAAATTGAATCGAATTCATTGCGATCGCGTTGGAAAGGTCCTCTGGAGCCACCAAGGTGGGCAACAGAGCCGAATAAGCAGGTCCGCCGAAAGATTGCCCTAACCCGACGATGAAGGAGAGGGTGAGGATATGGGAGACCCTGACGGTGTGGGTCACGAACAACGCCGCCAATAAAAACGCGCACGCCATTTGTATGTACTGTGAAGCGAGAAGCATTTTTCGGCGGTCCCAGCGATCCGCGAATACGCCGCCGAACAACGAAAACATCATGATCGGGAGTTGGCCAAGGAACAGATCGAGCCCGAGATAGAAGGGGTTCTTGGTCAGATCATAGACTAGCCAACTCTGTGCGAACTGCTGAACGAAGGTACCAATCGTGGAAGCACAAGCTCCCAACCACATGAGGCGGAAGTCACGATAGCGAAAGGCTCGGAAAATGCGGGCGAGGGATTTGGGTAAGACGGCCACTAGATAAGGGTATTCTTCGATCGAGGGATGGGTAAGCTCAAAAAGATGTCTGGTTGCACGGAACTCTCTAGCGCGCTGCCGTAAAAACTCGTGCGCTCTTAGTCAGATGATGCCCAATTCATTCGGTCACATATTCTCTGTAGGCAACCTGCCAGCATCGGCAGAGGGGCGCGTGGAAAGCGGGCCAATCACGTCTAAAGCTGCAAAAATCATGAACCTCCTGCCCGTGCGTCCTTCCCTTTTCGATAATTTAAAACTAAAATAGCCCTTCAGTAATCGCTCCTTCAATGAAACTTGCGTAGGGTTGTTGGCGCTGAGCTTGAAACATTTTGACCCGTTTTGCCGTATGTAACATCAGATAGTGGCAACTGGGATTGGTCCGTCAAGGCCGTTCCAACCTGTCCGGCCCCTTGGCAAGGCGTCTTAAGGAAGAACGATGAAGACCTGGAAAAAAGTATCGATTGGCGTCGGTGGCGCGCTGGTACTCGGCGGCTATCGTGCTATTCAGCATAAACCAGGCCAACAAAGGAGTGGTCACCGTTCAGACCTCCAAGGTGGCGTCCCAAGATACCTTGATCTCGCAGGTCACGGCATCCGGGGAGATTAAACCCACGACCTATACCAACGTGACCGCTCAGGGCTTCGGCAGGATCACGCAGATTCTTGTCAAAGGAAGGCGACAAGATTAAGAAGGGCGACCGGCTTCTTGCTGCAGGAGGATGTCCAGGCCAGTGCCGATGTGCAGGCGCAAGCAGCGGCTATCAATTCGTCCGAAATGGGGGTAGCGGGCCGCCGAAGCCAGCTTCCGCTCTGCTCAGGCGGATCTTATCCAGCAGCAGGCCAACCTCGAAAAAGCCAAGCTCGACTGGGAGCGCGGCCAAGGCCTCTACAAAGACGGCCTCATCCCCAAGCAGGATTTCGACCAGCGCAAGTCCACTTTCGACGCCACCATCGCCGCGGTCGATTCCGCCAAGGCCCGCGTGCAGTCGTTGAAAGCGCAATTTGACCAGAATCGTTCGATGGTCAATCAGAACAAGGCCGTGCTGGTTCGCACCAAGGACATCCTGAGCAAGACCGCTTACATTTCGCCCATCAACGGAATTGTGAGCTATCTGCCGGTGCGCTTGGGCGAGTACGTGGTCCCCGGAATTCAGAATTCGAATGGCAGCTTCCTGATGACTTTATCGGATATGTCCGTGGTCACTGCGGAAGTGAAAGTCGACGAAACCGACATCGTCAACGTCAGAAACGGCCAGGACGCCGACGTCACCATCGACGCCGTGCCCGGGCAAAGTTTTCAAAGGCAAGGTAACCGAAATCGGCTCACAAGCCACGCTGCGCAGTTCGGGACTTGGCGACCACTCAAAGCACCACGAGCACCCAGGAAGCTAAAGATTTCAAAGTGGTAGTCACCCTGGCCAATCCTCCCGATAATTTGCGGCCGGGACTTTCCACCACCGCAAAAATCAAAACCGCCGAAAAGAAAAATGTCCTGGCCATTCCTATTCAGGCGCTGGCAGTGCGCACCCGCAAAGACCTGGAAGAAGCCGCCAAGAACGCCAAGAAGGACGGCAACTCCAGCGTGACCCTCGCGGCACCTCCTCCGCCGTGCGCCTGGTGATCCCAAGAAGGAAGAAGTTCAGGGCGTATTCGTGGTCAACGGCAAGAAGGCTGTTTTTCGTGCCGGTGGAGACCGGCATCAGCGGCGTCACAGACATCGAAATTACCAAGGGCCTGCAGCCGGGCGACGAGATCGTGGTCGGCAGCTACAAAGCGCTTGCGCACCCTGAAGCCAGCTTCCAGCGTCAAAGTCGATAATACGGCTCCGAAGAAGCCTGAAGACGAGCAAAGTTAATCAGCCTTTAGGTGAGCGCCTCGAAGAGAGCACTGTCGAATTGCGCTGGCAGATGCTGCCGAGGAGAAGCTCATGGCGGTTGAAACAGCGTCAACGGATTCGTACCGCGAAGATCTGGTCATCTTCTGGCGTGGTCATCAAGACCGCACGAGCTTGCCAAGGTTTACGAAATGGGTTCGGAGCAGGTGCACGCCCTGCGCGGCGTGGACCTGGAAATCCGCAAAGGCGAATACGTCGCCATCATGGGGCCTTCGGGCTCCGGCAAATCCACGCTGATGAATTTGATCGGCTGCCTGGACTCGCCGAGCTCCGGTAAATATTGGCTGGCTGGCCGGCTTGGTGAGCGATCTAGACGACGACGAGCTTGCTTACATCCGGAATAAAGAAATCGGGTTCGTATTCCAGACCTTCAACCTGTTGCCCCGCGCCACTGCGCTTCATAATGTCGAGCTGCCGCTCATTTACAACGGCACCCCAGCCGACGAGCGAATTGAAAAAGCAAAAAAAGCGCTGGAACGCGTTGACCTTGTTGATCGCATGAATCATAAGCCCAACGAGTTTGTCTGGTGGTCAGAGGCAGCGTGTGGGCCATCGCACGAGCACTGGTGAACTCACCCTCGATCGTGCTGGCCGACGAGCCCACCCGCAACCTGGACTCAAAAACCGGCGACGAAATCATGTCGTTTGTTTGAAGAATTTACACGCGCAGGGGAACACCACCATTCTCGTTACCCATGAGCACGACATCGCCCAACACGCGCATCGCATTATCTACATTCGGGATGGCCCAGATCGCTTCGGACGAAGCGGTGGTAAAAACGCTGCTGTAAAATCCTAGCCTGCTGCCCAAGCGTGCTTTCTTCCGGCTTTTTCCGCCGCTCTGCCTTTTCCCGCTACTTGGTCACTTCAGCGACGATGTTGCTCCGTGGGACTCGATTTCCGCGTAGGTCTGTGCCGAGCTCAAATAGGTGCGCGAAAACCGGTCGTGCCAAGTTAATTCGTCTTGGTCCCATAAGACCCACAGGAAACCTGTAAAGCAGGCGGCCGCCGAAAGCAGATAGCCGACGCTGCGCAGTAACATTTGTCGCGGCGTCGGAGCCTCCCCGGTAAAACTCATTACCTGCAATCCGCGGAACATCATTCCCGGCGTAGTTCCTCCAAAAATCGTGAATAATGCAAAATATTGCGCATATACCACTGCCAATGCCGTGACGAACACCGCCGCACTTAACTTGCTGAGCGTCAAGTGACCTCCCAGCGATCCGAACAAAGTCAAAAAACCGCCACACGCAAAAAGCAAACAAGCCAGGTCAATCGCACCTGCGATTTTGCCGCTCCGCCAGGGACGCTACCCGATAAAGAGGGTCACGGCCTCGTTCTTCCTATTTTTCTCGGCGGTTTGCGAAGAATCGCCATTCAGCGAGGGGGACACCTCAATCATTAAGCGCCCATCATGCGGGCGAGGTTTCGTCGCAATTCGCCCGATGGCGATCGTAAATGCGAAATCGTCGTCCCCAGTCGCGGGCTCCGCAACCGCTACGGAGTTGAATGTGAGCGCAGCTTTCCTCACGAGGGGCAACTGACGTCGAAATCCTTTAACGAGTTTGGCGAGGGGCCCAGACACCCAGTCTCACCGTTACGATTCCGCTGAAGAGGATGCTCGGCAAAGGGCAGGGCTGGATTTGATTCGCGTTGGGAGAGATCGTTCGCCGTCGGACTCGATAGGCTTGGAGGCGGTTAACCAATTCTCCCCGCCACGCTTGAAGGCTGATCGGCATCTATCCCGCTCCTCCCCGGAGCTTTCAGGTGAGAGATAAATGGTGTGCTGGTCCGGGGGCGTGGTTCTGCTCAGGACGCTAGCGAGTCGGCGTCACGCCGCGAAAGAACAGGAGCTTTGTTAGCTCTCCGCACGCTTCGGTTGTAAATGGGAATCGCAATAGCGACATGTTGGCTCCCCGAAGGGAGCGCCGCGCCACACTGCAAGCAAGTTTTGGTCACCGGTTGTTTTTGCGCTGCGGACGCATCCACTCCGGCGAGGAGGGAACATCAGGAGAATAGCATGCGCAATTTTCTCGTGGCAGAAAGAAATGCAGCTGTTGCGAAACGATTAGCACCGGTACTTGAATCGGGAGAGAAAATCTAGCAAAGAGATTCGAGAAAGCGATTGCACTATGCGGTCATCTGTTGGGCGAGCATATCTCGGCTATATGCGATGCGCCGGTCCAGCGCCACAGCCGCGAAATACGCGCATTGCGAACGCTCGGATTCCGTCCACGCGCGAAGCGCAGGCAGCACTTTTCCGATTGTCTGGCTAACCGCGCCCAGCATATGGAAATAAACCCCGATAGCCTGAATGCCGTTGCGATCTTCGCGACGCTCCGGACATAAATGCAGGAATTGCATCACTCGCGCAAAATCCTCACCCTTGGCGTTCCGCGACACACCTATGACGTCCTGCACATCCGGAGATAAAGCACGTTGTATGGAAGCTGCGATCAGGGAGCGCGAGTACGATACGAAGAATTGCAGCAGAGCTGCGAAGGACAGCACAAAAATCATGGAGGCCATCATCGCGGCACAACCGCGAGGCGTCCGGGTGTCAGCCGTGCCTCTTCGTCAAAGCGCATGAAGGCGTAAATCCAGGCCACCGGCAGTAGCATGCCTGCTACGGGGGGCAGATTTTCCCACACAAACCGCAGACTAGGATAGGCATTGTGAAGTGAGTAATTGGCAGCGTTAATACTGAAATAAACTTCCAGAGAAAGAACAATTTGGATAACCCGCACTCGGCTTTCGTGCAATTTCAGGAGCGCTGCCCACAATACGTAAGTCAGAATGAGGCCCACGAAATAAAGGTTCTGGGAGATCTCCACGATGTAATGCGTCAACATGCGCGCTTCGGATTGATGTACCACGCTGTAAGAAAATAGCGTTGTGCCGATAAGCAACAACATCATGAATACCCGGAGACGCATCGCGGCTCCGAGTTCTTCGAACACGATGGCGTAAAGTCCCATCAGCGCGAAGTACAAGCAGATGGTCAAGATGGCGTCCGAATAATAGTAAAAGTAGATATACTCAGAGGACATCAGTCCGTGGCGCGCAAACACCAAATACCGTCCCACGCTTACTAGGAACGAGACTGACATATAAAGATTTAACGTGAAGTAACGCCGGAAGGGACCACGAAGCAAGAGGCACACCACCACGGCCGCCTCAAAAAGGGCACCCAGAAACCAAACCAAATATTCAAATGGACCAGGCACGTTTTTTCCTCACGCCCTGGTCCACTTGGCGAGCTGACGCTCGCGTTGCGGATGGCGTGACTTCCAGGGCGTCGGCGGAACCGGAGCCGAGCCGTTCTTCCAAGGCGTCGGCGGAACTGGGGCCGAGCCGTTCTTCCAAGGTGTCGGCGGTACTGGCGCCGAACCGTTGGCCATCATCACGGAGCTATCACCGTGCGTGGTTACTACTGTTTTCAGACCCATTGCTCCAGCCAAAACCAGCATGGCCATGAGTACGACCGTTGAAATGCGGGACATAGTGCCTCCGAGGGGGATTAACCCACGGGCGCACTCTATCCATTAATTTGGCGAAGTCAAGTTCTTAGTGTGCCAAACTGGTACACACCTCCACGGCCACTTGTTTCGATAAGCTTTCGCCTATCTTCAAATGGGTCCGTTGTCCAACAGCCCGAGAGTAAGGTTCAGATTTGGAACGGTCAACGGTACCTTAGTACCAGTTGAAGTAGGCCCTTGTAGTCGAGCCTTTCTTACCCATCGGTGTGGCAGCGCCGCGACGCTTGCATCTGCATTCCTCCCGCACCTTGACAGCTTCGTGAGGGAGTCCGTAGCATGATCATCCTGTGCCGGCGTAGCTCAGTGGTAGAGCGAGGGTCTCATAATCCCTAGGTCGGGGGTTCGATTCCCCCCGCCGGCACCAGTAGTTATGGGCCAGCCCGGACACACAGGTTGCAGAACTTACCGACTACATAGGTAACAGTTTTGTCTGCAGGAATTTTCAGGTGGTCCAAGCACCGCGCTTTTAGATCGAGTACCCTTCCGGTCTTTCCTGTTTGGTTCCTACTCAATAGGTTGTTCCCGGCTGGCTGATGAAGAAGCTGCGTCGCTGAAAACGACGATATTTTCAAATACTGAATGATGGGGAAACGAGGCATATTCTTGCCATTTTGCCGGGGTATTTGCGCAGTCCAGGCATACGATGGCGCACGCTGGGGAATGCGGTTGACTCTCCGCATAGCGAGCGCTCAAATTGTGCACCCCGGCAAACCATGCAGTGCGCTTGCGTCCATCGGCGTGAATCAGTGCCAGGATCGGGTACGTGAAAAACGAGTCCGGGCTGCGTTTGATTTCTGGATCGCTTAGTGGCGTATACGAATCGATGCCCACGCTGGCGCAATCCGTTTTGTTCACGGCATTCGCGGCCGCGATATACGAAGGCGCCATGTATTCGTTGTTATAAGCGAAATACATCGCTGAGCGTGGACCATAGGCAGTGAGCCAGCGGCCCGCAGGAATCAGCGAGCGAAAACGATTGATCGACGAATTTAATAGTCCCCAGGAAACCAGTACGATGGCAATGAACGTAACCACCCTTCGCGGCACGTATCGCGAAAGCGTCAGAGCGATGACTACTGCTCCCAGCACAAAGAACGGCAGGTGATAACGACTGGACCACCTTTGCCACTTGAGGAGAGCGCTAAAGGCGATAAACGCCGCAATCAGCCCGACGGAATACCACAACAAAATGCGATTTTCGGGCTGCTTGGCGTGAGCGAGAACCATCCCCAAGGCGATGAGCATGAGAAACAGATGCAGCGGATTTCCCGCCAAGAGCTCCTGGAAAGATAGGTGATTTACGATAAACGGTTCGGCCCAGATCACCTGTCGTTGGTCGTCGGCATCGACTCCGATCAATCGCATGGCCGCGCGGTATCCGCGCTCTTCTCGTTCATTCAACGAATCGAAAGGTGTTCCCGTATGTAGCGAGATGTTCCGCAGAACGCTCGCAAGCGTACTGCGCACTCCTATATCCTCAATGCTGAATTGCACCGCTCCATAGTTCATCGGCAACCCTAGCGGCTTTCCGTCAAATTCGTAATTACGAAGATATTGCGGCGCGTTAGTGAGCAAGATCAGCGCAATGAAAACCAGACTGCGCTTGAGAAAAAGAATTTTGGAAGTTCGAGAACTGACCCACCAGCAGGCCAGCACCATAAAGGGCAAGATGATGTAGGTCGTGCCTTTGGTAAAGATCGCCAGTCCCGCGGCCAGTCCGATGCATACGGTGTTGAGCCAACCGGGATCCTCGTTCCAAGCCAACAGAAATGCAGTAGCCGTGGCAATCCAGAAGGAGTTCGAATAGGTAGTCATCGGGCCCGAAGCTTCCAACACGCCTTCGGGGATGCTCGCTGAAATTAAGGCTCCGAGCGCCTGAGTGCGCAAGCCCCGCCCATCTGCTTAAGGATGTAGCTGACCGCTACAGCGCAGCCGATCAACGAAAAGAATTGCACCGTATTGGCGAGACGATCGTTGCCCCAAAGCAGAATCGATTGCAGGATCGAATACTCAGCGAATGCCCCGTAAATTAGCTGGGTGTAGTTGGCAGTCGGAAAAAATCGCACATTATGATTGCTGATCCACATGGCCACCCTGGGCATGTGGTACACCATTCCGTCGATGCCGCTGGGCGGGGCCAGCAAAGCGGTGATTCCGACCAAAAGGACGGTCAAGCCGCCTGCTAAGAGTAGGGCTTTCGTTACTCGGTCCAGATTTTCATCGCGAGAGAAACCCGCGAGGTGAAACGGAAGCTCCATCGCCGGCCCTGGCAGCTTCCAGTAGACGACCAGACAGAGAACGTCGACCAGCAACCAACTCAGGCCGACCCCGCTCCGGGTCACTAAACTTGGAACGCTTAGGATTTCTGTGATCAGTACAATGCTGGTCCCGAAAAAGGTGGCAGCCGCTAGAAAAGCGCGTCGCTTCCCAATTCCTTTTCTTCGCAAGATCAGAAAGAAAAGCAGGAAAGCGATGGCGGGCAGAAGAATCATACCGTCGAAGCTCTGTGGAGGTGGGACGCCATCTTTAAGGCCTCACAATCCTTGACCAGAGGAATATACAGCAGCCTCGATTTTTCAGGCCCGGCATCAAAATAGGTTTATGCTTTTAGTTACGGTTCACCCTATTAGTAATAAGGTCTTCGCCCGATAGGAATACCGGCAATTGCGGTTAGACTTACGGTCCAATTGTTTCTTCCCCTTTCAAGTGCCCGTCCAAGAATCGAGGAATCATGATTAAGCTAATGTTCACATCGGCCCCTAGGCCTGCTCTTGGTCGCCGGAGCCCAGGCGCTCCCGCAAGCCACGCGTTCGCAAGATCCGCAGTCCTCCACCGCGCTTATCAACATTCACGTTTCGCGCACCACCCAAGCCGTGAATTACCGCGACAAGGCTTCCACCAAGATCGACTTTCAAGGCACTCCGCTAATGCCCAGAGCCGAAGGCAAGGCAGACATCGAGGCCAAGAATGGTCGCATCGCCATCAAGGCAGAATTCGAGCATCTCGAGTTGCCGGAGTCTTTTGGCAGCGCTTATCTAACGTATGTGCTGTGGGCGATTTCTCCCGAAGGAAATCCTAATAACCTGGGCGAAATGATTCTCGACGGCAGTAAGAGCAAGCTGCAAGTAACAACCAATCTTCAAACCTTCGCCATGATTGTTACCGCCGAGCCCTACTTCGCGGTTAGCTTTCCCAGCGAAGTGGTGGTGATGGAAAACGTGGTCCGCGGCGACACCAAGGGCAACGTCAGCGTGGTTGACGCCAAGTTCGAACTATTGCAGCGCGGCACCTACGACAATATGCGACTGGAGCGTTACGAGAGCGATCGCAAAGCGCCGCTATCTCTGTATGAAGCGCGCAACGCGCTGCGCATCGCCAAGGCCCAGGGAGCCGCTCAATACGCTCCCGAATCGTGGAGCAAAGCGGAAGATGCCATGCGCCGCGCCGAAGATTATCAGATGCGAAAACAACATAAAGCCGTGGCCACTGCCGCCCGCGACGCGGTGCAGGCTTCGGAAGACGCAAGAAACATCGCTGTGAAGCGCCAGAATGATGAGCGTGTTGCCGCCCAACAAAATGCTGCGGACGCCGCTGCCCGGCGGGCACGCGAAGCTCAGGAACAGGAAGCGCGAGGCCGCGCCGACGCTGACCGCCGGCGAATGCAGGCGGAAGTAGCGGCAGCTGAAGAAGCTAAAGCGCGGGCGGAGGCCGATGCACAGCGTCAAGCCGCCATGCTGCAGGAGCAGCAAGCACGGGAAGCCGCGGCGCAATCCGCTCAGGCGGCAGCTCAATCTGCTCAGCAAGCCCAGGACGCGCAGGCTCAGGCGCAGCGGGCGCAGCAACTCGCGGCCCAATCCGAGCAGGACAAACAACAATTGCGCGCACGATTGCTCGAACAGTTCAATCGTATTCTGGAAACGCGAGACACCGTTCGCGGACTGGTCGTCAATATTGGCGACGTGCTTTTCGACACCGGGAAATACACCTTGCGCAGTCCCGCTCGTGAGGCCCTTGCCAAGCTTTCCGGTATCGTGCTGGCTTACCCAGGTCTCCGATTGCAGGTCGAAGGTCACACCGATTCTACCGGCTCACCGGCGTTCAACCAGAAGCTTTCCGAGCAGCGCGCCGCCACCGTACGCGACTACCTCGTGCAACAGGGGGTAGACATGAACGCTATCTCCGCCGCAGGGTTGGGTGAGGGGATGCCTATCGCCGACAATACCACCGCTACCGGACGTCAGAAGAATCGCCGCGTGGAAATAATCGTGAGCGGCGAAGTGATTGGGACCCAGGTCGGACCGCAGTCGCAGCAAGCTCCGCCGCAGCAGTAATAGAACTGTCAGTAGTCCCCCGAGGCGCCGAGATGTTTCGGCGCTTTTTCATTGCAAGTTACCGGATCTCAGCTGGTTTTCAGCGGTCCGGGAGTCGTGGTAACACTTGCGCCCCAATCTATTACTAATTAATAATAATTGAGTTGGTTATAAAACGTAGGGTACGTCTGGACATCCTGAGTGGGCTATTAAAGATTTACTTGAGATGTCGGCACGCCAACCTTTTACCTTTTCTTGGTGTCGATCTTCAGGTTAACAACAATTTCTTTGCGGCTCTCGAAACTGGAGATAGCGTGCGTGGAGGACTTGTCGCCATCCTTTTCCGCGTGCAACTCGTAATCGGTGTTGGGGTCCAGGCCGCTGAACTTATAATTGCCGGTCTCATCGGCGATGTAACTACGCACCGCGTTAGTCCTGGTATTTTTTAAGAACACCACGCTCGCCCCGATTGGATTTTCCGCCTTATCGCTTACGACGCCGTGGATGCTGCGTAATTGCGATTCGCGTTTGGCTTCTTGGGCGCTCGCAACTACTCCCACCAAACACAAAAGCGTTATCACGACTCCGAACAATTGTCCCCGACGATTCATTTCTTTCCTCCTCTTACACGATCCAGGTGGAAAATCACTTTCTCTTCGGCACCAGCATCGTTTCCGTTTACCGGGAGCGATTGCTTTGCGAATCCCTTGCTCTCGGCTTCTATCTCATAATCCGAGCCCGGACGGACGCGCACTGCAAATTCGCCGCGAGAATTTGAATAGGTCTCCCAACGGTTCTTCTTTTCATTGGCTCGCCGGATGCGCAACTGTGCGCCCGCCACCGCTAATCCGCGATCGTCAAATACTGTGCCGCGAATCAGCAAGTCATTGACGTGGCTATGCTTTGAGTTGGAATGCGAAGAACTATCAGCGGGCGCGGCCTTCGGATCCGCCGAGGAACCAGCATCTTGACGCGCGCACATCGGCAGGCTTGGGAGTACGAACAGAAATGCGAGAACGATGATCCACAGTTGTCGAGCCATCGTTGTTCCTGACCGTTTAGATGAGATACCGCCGGGTGAAGATGCCAGGGGCGGGTAGTTGTTGGCACTGCAACATTGGCATGGGCCGCAGGACAGACTTGTGCGGGAGTGTTTCACTCTTCGTCTAGCTCTTCCTCTTCTTCTTCTTCCGGGGCGTCGCCGTTTTCCGCAACCTCGGCTTCTTCTTCGTCCTCATCGTCCTCATCGTCTTCTTCGTCGTCGTCGGAGATGACGCTCAGATGCACGGGGTGAGTTTGCGAAACTTCCATTTCCGATTCGCACTCCGGACAACTCAGGATCTCGCCTTCTTCCACTTCGTCTTCGTCAACATCCATTTCGGTGGCACACTCGGGGCAGCGGATCACGGCTTCATCCTCCATCGATTTGTTGGACCGGCAGCGTCGCGAAGCCCGCTTGCTGCCGTAAATCGTATTATATACTCGACCGTAGGAAGTCAACCGTGCAGGTCAGATCCTGTGTGCCAAACAAAATCCATGGCATGGAATGTGCCGTGGGAGCCGTAAGCTTCTGAATGGCCTCCTCCCGCGAATATCCAGAGCGTCCCCTCGTTGGTGTAGGCGGGGTGGTGATCGATCAGGGCCGTGCCTTGCTGATTCGGCGCGCCAGCGAACCTTTGCGGGGAGAGTGGTCCATACCCGGCGGCATGCTGGAGCTGGGAGAAACGTTGCAGGAAGGCGTGGCGCGCGAACTTCTGGAAGAAACCGGGCTGCACATACGGGTGCTCGGACTCATCGAAGTGTTTGAGCGCATCGTATACGCCAAGGCCGAAGCGGGCGTCACGGAGCACCCGGTTAAACCACGCTATCACTACGTAATCGCCGATTACCTTTGCGAACGAGTCAGCGGCGAAGAGGCCGCCGCCAGCGATGTTACCGATCTTGAATTCGTCCGCGAAGACGACTTGGAACGCTTCAAGCTAACGGACATTGCTTTGCGCATCCTTCATAAAGCATTCGCCATGGAACGCCGCGCCCGTCAATCCCCAACGAAGTGAAGTCCGCCCGGTATCATTTGACTTTTCAGCCGGCGATGGCGGTTGGAACCTTGCCTCGTGTTCGTTCGCGCCTCGCGAACTCCTGCACTGCCATTTGTAAATCACCGCTGGTGAAATCCGGCCAGCGTTTCTGCACGAAAACAAATTCCGCGAAGGCACACTCCCACAGAAGAAAATCGGAAAGCCGCTGCTCACCACCGGTGCGAATGAGTAGATCGACGTTCGTCGAACCACCACGCTGAAACTCCGCCAGAAGACCGCCGAAGGAATTCACGGATAGCTCGGTGACTTTGTAGAAGCGGCAAGCGGCCAGAAAAATGGCTTCGCGACCCGAGTAGTCGACCGCCAAGCGCAAATGCAATCGGGTGCCGGCGGCGGTCGCGGTCTCCGCACCGGCGATCGCCTCCCGCAAATTCGAAGGTAGGCGGTCACGGCGTCCGATTACTGTCAGCCGCATGCCTTCTTCGATGCAGCGGGAAGCTTCGCTAAGTATGTATTCGTTCAGCAAACGAAGAATTGCGGTAACTTCCGCAGCTGGTCGCTGCCAGTTGGCGGCAGACAAGGCGAACAGTGTGAGGGTGTGAATTCCCAGAGCCGGCGCAGCTTGAATGATCTGACGCGCGGCTTCCGCGCCGGCGCGATGTCCGGCGGAGCGAGGCAAGCCTTTCGACGTGGCCCAGCGGCCGTTGCCATCGGAAATGATAGCCACATGCAATCCTCCACTGGAAAGTGGAGCATTAACGGTGTCGATCGAGGTCAGCGACGACATAATTTCCTTTTGGCACTCCATTTATTACAGAGTACTCTGTATCATAAAGTTCAGGTGCAGAGAACCACCGTGACGACGGAAAAATGACAATTACCCTTCCCGCGTTGCCCGAATCAAAGCTTCCATGTGGTTGAGATAGCGCTCTAAAGCTTTCTTTCCTGCCCCAGCCAGACGGTACTCCGTCTTGGGCAGGCGACCATCGAATGACTTGGAGCACACGATGTAATCGGCTTCTTCGAGCTTGCGTGCGTGGACACTCAAATTGCCGTCGGTTGTTTTCAGCAACGCTTTCAATTCGTTGAAGGTTAGCGAACGGTTCACCGCCAGAGCGCTGACAATCCCGAGGCGTATGCGCTCATGAATCAAGCGATCCAAATCGGGGGAGACCGCTCCGCGAGTGTTCTCGCGCACTGTTATGGCTGGCCCCTCGCGCTGCCTGGAGCGAGCAATCCGTTCTTGCGAAGCTACAGAAGACTTAGCCATTTGATTACCCTCCGTAGTGCCGCGCGATCCAAATGCCAAAAGCAACTTGCACCAAACCGAAGCCCCCGGCCATGAAAAAGTCTCCCCAGGCCGGGGGTGCAAACAGCGCGCAGCCACCCAGAGCCATTAGGCAAAGACCCATGACCGGCACTACACGCACAGAAAACGCGCCGCCCGTGACTACTGCCGCGCCATATAAGAGCAACCACACCCCCGGCAGCATCGCCAAGGCTCCGGAACTGTAAAACGCGAAGGTCAGAAGCCCGCCAGCGATGACCGGGGGCGCGAAGCTCAGTAGAAATTTTCGTCCGGGTCCGGAGAAGAGTTTGGAATTGGCGCGATGCGCTTTGGTGGCCGCAGCAGGCGCGGCAATGGCCACGGCGATGACCGCTTCCACAAGCCAAACCCCAAACCAGGCGCGCGGGTTGGTTTGCAGCGAGGCCACCACCGCGGCAGCGAGCGCGGAAAGTCCCATGGCGACGCCGCCCCATCCGGGGACGGCGGTGAACTCCGCGGCAGACTCCATGGTTTCCCGGATGTAACGAAGGTGGTCGGCGGCCCGGGCATCGATGGGAATGGGGCCTGACTTCGAAGCCGGCACAGAGCTGGACTTCAGCATGGGAGCAAAATAGCAAAGGGTTGACTGGCTGTCAAGTTCTTTATATTACAAAGTAGAATGAGGGATAAGGTGCTAGGAGGGAACTGCACTCGGGCGGTCCTCACGCGAATATTTGCCGCTAAGCGAGTTCCAGCGAATCACAAAAATATCCACGAACATTTTTATGCTGTCCTTCAGCATGTTCACTTTGGTGGCCGGCGAGTGTCCCCAACGCACGGGAATTTCCACGGAGCGTAAGCCATGATGGCGCGCCAGGTACAGCAACTCAGGATCGAATCCAAAGCCTTCGATGCGCTGCTGCTCAAAGATAATTTCGCAAGGCTGACGGCGAAAGGCCTTGAATCCACATTGGGTGTCGACAAACGGCAGACGCAGCATGAGGCGCACAATCTTGTTGAAAATAATTCCCGCGAACTCCCGGAAAGGCGATTCACGGGTGCTGATCAGCTTGCGGTCCAAGGCCCGCGAACCGATAGCTACATCGTAGCCCTCTTTCAGGGCGCGGATGAGTTTGTCGGATTCCTCAATAGGCGCGGAAAGATCGGCATCGGTAAAAAGAACCATCTCTCCGCGGGCTTCCAGCATGCCATGGCGAACGCTGTATCCCTTTCCCCGATTCTGGCCGTTGGAAAGCACGCGCAGGCCTGAAAGCTTGCCGCGAAAACCTTCCGCGACGGCAGCGGTACGGTCACGCGAACCGTCATCCACGATCACCACTTCAGTCTGCAAACCCAGAGCGGGCAGGTATTCGGCGATGCGCTCAAGGGTGCCCGGCAAACGAGCTTCTTCGTTGTACGCCGGGATCACGATGGAAAGGTCGAAGTCCGAAGCGCTCATGCGGAGTGGCCTGGCGCGACCGCGCTG
The DNA here is from genome assembly GCA_963732705.1 of uncultured Acidobacteriota bacterium. Lineage (GTDB taxonomy): Bacteria > Acidobacteriota > Terriglobia > Acidiferrales > UBA7541 > Acidiferrum. The sequence continues at coordinate 16,133 of CAVTAN010000009.1, forward strand.
CCACGCCTGTCTCCTTCCTGTAGCCTGGCAATGATTTCGTCGATCTGCCGGAGCGCGAAGTCACATTCCCTTTCGGTATTGTAAAAATGTGGCGAGATGCGTACTCCCGCCTTGGGTCGGTAGTCGACCAGAATATTTCGGGCCACCAATTCTCGACATACTTGCGCCGCGTTGGGGCATTCGACGGAAACTGTACCGGCGCGTTCTTGAGGATTTGGAGGCGTATTCACCGGCCAGCCACGCGATTCCGCACCCTGAAGCAGCCTTGCAGTCAGACGCAAAGATTTTTCGCGGATGGCAGCAACGCCCACCTTATTCAATATCTCCAGGCCGGGCTGGCAAGCGTAGAGCGCGGGGATGTGCGGAGTGCCATTCAGGAATCCGAAGGAATCATCGCGGCGATCCACGGCTCCGGTTTCGAAGCCGAAGGGGCGGCGATGCGCGAGCCAACCAGTGAGCGCTGGGCGCAACTTAGCGCGCAAATCTTCGCGCACGTACAGGTAGGCGACTCCTGGTCCGCCGCAAAGCCACTTCAAAACACCGCCAACGGCAAAATCGACCCCTAGGCTGCGCACGTCCACGGGAACCGCACCAGTAGCCTGAAAGACATCCAGGACCACATGCGCGCCTACGCGGTGAGCGCGTTCGACGATAGCGCGGGCATCGACGATGTACGAGCTGCGGAACAATACGTGGGAAATGGGAACCAGCAAAGTGGTTTCGTCGATGGCTTCCAAGAATTTCTGGAGGTCGATGCGAATGGGATCCGCGCTGGGGACGGTTTCGATCCGCGCGCCGAAACGGCGCTGCTCATTATAAAAATATTGTACCGACGGAAATTCCTGCTCGACCATTACGATTTTGTTTCGCGGGCCTTGGAAATCGAAACAAGAACTGATGACCGCTTGGGTGATCGTCACATTTTGGTGCAGGGATATTTCGCCGGCTGCCGCGCCAATCAGCGGGGCAATTTTATCGCCCACGCCAACCGCCATTTCCCACCAGCCCTCCTCCCACGCTCGGATGCCCCGACGGGCCCAGGAATCCGCATAGGAATGCATGGCGTCGTAAACGGTGCGAGGCATGGCGCCTAAGGAATTGCTGATGAGATAGGTCGATTCTTCCAGTATGGGGAATTCGCTACGCCATTGAAGGAGGTCAGTCATGAGGTTGAGCCAGTAAACGCGCTACTTTGCCGCACAGAGCCCGCTACGCTCCCATCATCACTCTACCAGCGGGGGGCGAGCAAACCTTATATCTAACATGGATGATCACGACTAAATATCGTTCCAACGTCACAGGCGGGTGTCGGTGCGCTCCCTACCCACCCGAGACCAGATGAAATAGCAGACGGTCAAGAAAACCAGCCAAATGGGGCCGGCGATCATGGTGATGCGAAAATTAGGAACCCACCAGGTAGATATGAGAACAGCGATGAGGGCCGCCAGCCCGATCAAGGAACTCCAGGGACCGGGCGGGGCAAAACGCAGCACCGTTTTTCCGGCACGCTGATTGGCTCGACGAAAGGCCAAGTGCGTCACCAGAATCATGATCCAAACGAAAGGTCCGCCAAAAAAGGCCACGCCGATCATAAATTCAAAGGCCTTGGCCTCGAAGAAACGGGAAAGCAGGAGGGCCACGAGCAAGCCTATGCCGGAGGCCAGCACCGCGCCGGCGGGCATGCCACGCTTGCTAAGTTCACCGAGGCGCGGAGGAGCGTACCCTCCCCGGGCCAACGAAAAGAGCAAGCGGGAGGTGAAATACAAATTGCACAGTGCACTGGAAAGCGCGGCCGTAAGCACTACAAAGTTCATTACGTTTGCCGGCATGGGGAATACCCACGGAGCGAAAAACAAGCACAAAGGGGCTCTCGCCAAGGCTTAAATCATTCCAAGGAACAATGCCGACGACAAGCGCTAGCCCGCCTAAATAGAAGAGGACTAAAAATGAGAGGGTGCGGCGCAAGGCACTGGGGACCGCCACCTTCGCGTTGGCGGCTTCGCCGGCGGTGGCTCCCACAATTTCCAATCCCAGAAAACTGAAGACCGCCATAGTCATACCCAAGCCAACACCACTCCATCCGTGGGGGAAAAACCCGCCATGCGCGGTGTAGTTGGCCGCGCCGATACGAGGAAATCCAATGCCAAAGAGCAACGCGGAACCTAAAACCAGAAAGGCAAAAATGGTGACCACCTTGATCATGGCAAACCAATATTCGAAACTGCCAAAGCTTTGAATATCGATGGTATTCAGATAGACGAGAGCGCCAGCGGAAAATCCCGCAATCCAGATCCACGAAGGAACCCCGGGGCCCAGAATTTGCAGTAAATCGAAGCGGCGACCACTTCGCTGCCAATCACAAATACCAGGCATAACCAGTAGGTATAGCGGATAGCGAAGCCGGCCCACGGGTGCACATACATTTCGGCGTATAGGCCAAAGGAGCCAGCAGCCGGATGTTCCGCAGCCATTTCCGCCAGCGCCCACATTACAGTCAGGGCGATCATGGCACCGAGTAGAAAACTTACCAGCACAGCAGGCCCAGCCAGCTTCACGGAGATGGCGCTGCCCAGAAAAAGTCCCGTGCCGATCGTGCAGCCCAGACCAATCATGGCCACTTGCCGCGCACTCAGGCTGCGATGCAGCCCGGCCTCGCGATCAACAATTTTTTCAGGCGGGCCGTCGGCGTGCGGTTCGGTGTTCGGCGATTGTGGCAAATCGTTCATGGGAGGGCATCCTAGCAGAGTCTCCTCGAGAGTATCGAACGGATCTTTTAGTGGTTCAGAACTGCGGTTAGAGTTTGCCAATTTCGTGACTGAGACCTACGGGCAGCTCGAAAACCTGCACTAAATAGCGGTAAATCCCGGGTCATCACTGGCCTGGGGCTCCATGGTTATATCTCACCGATTTCCTACAATTGGTGCAGTGGCGTGCGACACGTCGGAGCCACGGAGGAAGCAACAATGAAGGCCGTTCTCGCGCTTATCGCCATTTACATGGTTGCATTTATCATCGCAACGCAGGGCCCATCGCAAAATCCGGTGCAGGCCTCAACGCCGACAGACAATTTGTCAGTGGTGTCCAAATCCGGGGATCCCGCGAAAATTGCGGACCTGAAATCGCTACTGGAATTTATCGGGGCGAAAGAACAACTGCGAAGCGTGGTCAACGAGTCTGCTGTACAGTACCGCGAAAGACTAAAAACCAATTTGGCGGCGAACGCGGCAGATTCCAATTCGCGATTGTACGTCAATCAAGCTGACGCTACGTATCAACAAAATTTCGACCAGCAGCGCGCGCTGCAGCAAATTGCCGGGATCTACGACAAGCATTACTCGGAAGAGGAAGTACGCGGCTTATTAGAGTTTTTCTCGTCGCCGCTGGGGCAGAAATTCGCAGCCGAAGCACCGAAAATTGCTAAGGAAATTTCCATAGTACAGTCTGCCGCGGCAGCCAACGCAGCGCACGATTCACTTCAAGCTCTACAATCGGAAAGCGCCAACGTCGATAAGACCGTCGAAGCCACCAGCGGCGCCAAAACGCGAACGGCGCTTGAGGACGAGATGAAACCAGTTTCGGCTCGGCCGTAATTACCTGTCTCAGGAAGTTTCCGACGACCTGAGAAAAATTACTTAAAACGTTTTTTGATTTTGACGTCGATGCCAAAAGTACCGTTGTAATCGCGCAAGGCCACGATGGAAATATTGCGGTTCAAGGCATACTCCACCTGAATGACCTGCTCTTGCGTGGAGCTCACATTGGAAACGTAGGTGATGGTCAGCTTGCGGCCCACCTGTTGTTCGACGGTGACGCGAGCGCCGGCGTTTTGATCGGAACCGGACGATCCCACGGTGGTCAGTCCGGGGTCGACACGCAAGCGGGTAATACCAAACAACCTTTGCAATCTGCCGCCGAGCTGACTAGACACCGCTTCGGAAAGAAGCGCCGTTGCCCCGGCGGTGGCGCTCTGCGAGGTGCCTCCGCTACGCGCTGTGCCTTCCGAACTTGTTTGCCCGAGCGCCAACAGCGCAACGATATCGTTGGAGGGCAAGGGGGGATCGGACCGGTAGGCTAGCGCGAGTTTGCTGGAGGGCCCGTTGAAGTTGAGAGTGATTTCATATTGCTGAATCGTGGTGGAAGCTTCGACGTTTAGAACCGGGTCCAGGCGAAACGGATTGGCAAAATTTACGTCGCCGCGAGCCACCCGGTAACGATTGCCAGCGAAATACAAATCGCCCGATAGCAGATGGATGTGTCCCAGCAAGATGGGATGATCGAAAGTGCCGCGCACCCGCAAACTGGCATCGGCTTCCAGTTCCGCCCCGGGCCATTCCATGCGGGCGTCAGGAGACGATGCGGCTTCAATATCAAACTGCAAATTGCGCAAGAAGGAAGAATTCGCGGAGGGGCCGGAAATGCCTTCCTTGGAGGAGACCAAGGCGCTGGCACTCTCCAATCCCTGCGTCAGGGTTACGCGCTGCACCGTCACTTTACCGGATACCACACCGGAATTGGTGCTACCGGTGAGCCGCAACGATCCACCTACCAGCCAGCTCATGCCTTCGGGATACCGAATACGCACGCGGTCGGTGTTCGTGGTCAGGTCGTAGCGCACCGGGCCTTCGCCATAGTTGACGCTTCCGGCAAGTTGCAGTGTGCCCCCGCCCACCTGCGCCGTGACGTCGCTGAAAAAAAGGCGCGTGGTGTCAAAAATCAAATCGCCCTTCATCGAGCTTAAGCCGGTCGGGAAATCCGCTGCGCGCAGCGAAACGTTATCGACGTGCACGCGGCCGGTAATCCGGGGACGTTCCAGGGTGCCCTCCACCGCGGCGTTGATTTGCGCGGTGCCGTGTACGTCCACATCGGGGATAGAGGCGCTGAGCAGCCGCAAATCCACGGCGCCATCCAAGCGCAGGCCAACGGCCCGGCGTCCGGAAAACTGAATCGAGCCTTGAACTTTGATGTTGGTGGCGGTGCCATGCATGGTGGCCGGTTCAATCTCGAGGCCTTCGCGCGAGGAGCGGAAGCTTTACAGGGCCGGTATTTTCCAATTGCACGTTGGCGTAGTTCAACGCCAGACGCGAGAAGTTGGCTTCCACGACGATTCCGCGCGGCTCGTTTAACGCACCCATCATGGAGATATCGCCGTCGGCGTGTCCATGCCCGCTGAATTGTTTTAAATGCAGGGCGGCGAGAAGAAACGGATCGAGGTCGATATTTTTGATGGTGACGGTGCCTTCGACCGGGAATGGACTGGCTAGCCCCAGCGTGTAGCCTCCAGAAATTTCTCCGCTACTCATAGCGGAGCTGATGGCGACCCGAGCGGTTCGGCCGTCGGAGGAAAAGCCGGCGTCAAAGCTGCCAATAATTTCCTGGCCAACGCGCAGATCGGTTACCTGAAAGGTACCGTTTCCCACTGGAGCGTTGACCGGCCCATCGGCTTTTAGCCGAAAACTGACTTGCCCGCCGACGGGGATGGAGGACTGCAGCTTCTGGAAACTTTCCAGTGGGAGCGCTGCACCGACTAGATCGGCGGAAATGGTTTTATCGGCAAAGCGGTACGCAGCCGAGCCGGTTACAATTCCGGCTCCTCGGCCTTTTTCCTGACCAACTGGAAAAAAGCGCAGCTCGGCATTGGAGATACGGACTTCCTGCAAGCTGGCGTTGAGTTGACCGCGCAAGCCGATTGAATGCCGCGCCATAAACATCGCCGTCTGCCAGGTCGAAGAGGCCGGTCACTACCGGTGCGTTTCTTGTACCGCGTCCGTGAAAGTCGCCCGTCAAATTTCCGCGCACAGGGTAAGACATGCCGACCAACTGCTGTAGCCCTTCGACGGAAGTTTTTTCCAAGCTGGCGTCGGCGGACCAGGAATTTGTCGGCAAGAAACTCCAATCCGTAAGCTGCAGATTAATTTCCAGCGAGCTGGAGGTATTGCCGCGGCGGGCATGGCCCCGAGTAAGCCCCAACTCATTCGGCGAATAAACTAGGTCGCCATCGAGCGAATCCAAAATGATGGTGCTGAACTGAACATTGCCGCCACGGATGTGGCCGGAAAATGTTGGCTTGCCCGACGGACCGTTGATCTTGCCGTCCCAGCTCACCTGACCGAAGAGCGGCTGACTGGCATCAATGGAACCCGGCGCGGCGCTTCGCAGTGCATTTATAAAATCGCGGTAGCGTCCCAGGGATGCGGTTTCGAACTTCAGGTCCATCCCCGAATCTTTTGGCGCCAACAGACCGGAGATGCTGCCGTGGGTGGTGGGGGTTTGAAACATTCCTGAGACTACGGTGAAGAGTCCGGGGTCAAACTTGTAAACGAATTGCCAATCCCCGGTGACGGCTTCGTGCCCTGCCGCGGTCTGCTCTTCGGCGAGTCCAATGCATCTTTCCCGATATGCCGAAATGTTCAAACGCGCCGGTCCATTCTTCCTCGGTATCGGCCTCGATGCGGGCATCCCAATGCAACTCATCGATCGGAAATCCGCGATGCTCAATAGCGGGCAAGAAGATTGGCAAGGCTGACATCCTGCACGTGAGTGACAGCGCGAAATTGCAATCCCTGCAAATCGCAGCGTGACGCGGCCCTTTACCGTCCGCCGAGTGCCCCGGCATAAAAGTCCTGAACATCAAGGCCCTCGTTGTTAATTTGAATGGTTCCGTGACTGGTCAAGCCTCGGGCATGAAAATCATCGTAGGGAAGAGCGATATCGCGACCGCTATAAGTTGCCCGTTCCGCGGAATTTACCTTCCGACAAATGTGCCTTCACCCCGGACATCCGCGCGACCGGTGGGCACCAGCGGTTGCCGGAGAGTGGAGCGCAGATCGCCTAGCTCGAGCCATCCGCGATACTTCAAGTTCCAGTGGGGGTTGGCGAAATTAGTGAGCTCGGCTTGAGCGTCGACGATGGGAATGGGCGGCGCTGACTACCCCTTGCTCCAGCGTGAAGCCGTCTCGCGAAAGCGAGAACTTTGCGGAAACTCCGATGGGTACTGGCAAAAAACTTAGCGCTGGTGTACTTTACGTTTTGCCAGTCGAGATTTCCGTCATAGACGAGATTGTCGAGCGGACCGCCGGCGTCGACCGCGAGATTCAAGTTGTCACCCTCGATGGCCAGCGGAGCTTTGACTTGGTTATAGAGAATCCATCCATTTTCGAACTTGACATGGCGGACGTGAAGGTCCAGCAGAGTTTGCCCTAGTGGTTTCGCGGAAGGCGGCCTTCGGGGTATCGGAACATTGCTTACTCCATTTTTTTCCACACGGATGTGAAGGTGGGGTTGGAGAACGTAAAGATCGTCGAGGGAAATTTTGCGACCCCAGAAGGAATCGATGCGAAGGCCAGCTTTCACTTCCTCGCTGGCAAATAATGGCTCGGTGCCTGCCGGCTCCAGGCCATGAATTTCGAGGCCCTTTAGTGTGGCGCGCAGGGAAAGCCAGCTGACGGAAATGGTTCGCAATTCCACGCGCCCGCCAGTGAACAGCTTGCAGGCGCCGCAACCAAGACGACGGCGCAGCAGGGGATTCCCCAAGCCCCATTCCAAAGAAGAAAACGATGCGCAAGGACCACAAGAAAAACGTTTACTGCCACCAGACCCATGCCACATGGCGTAGCCAACGGAATTTCCGGGCGCCGCGTTGCTTCGGTCATGGTGCGTCATTCCGCGGCAATGCGCTGGACATGAATGCGCGAGCCGGCTTTCCTTCAGCCACCGGTCCGCTTGGGCGTCGATGCTTTGTTGCACCAAAGCTTCCTGAATGATGTCCCGCGAAGCTTCCAGCGAAGGAGGTTCCTGTCCGCGGGCCTTGGCTCGCGGCAGGACCGCGGTTTTATAGAAGTCTTCGATAGCTTTGGCGTCGACTTGCACGGAAGGACGAAAGCGGGAATCCAGATAGTTGGTCAGGTATAACTGGCGTGGCGATTTTGTCCCGCACTTGCTGATCGTTCAGGCCGCTTTGCTTTTTTCGCTCTTCATATTCCTGCGGCGACGCGAAAGACTTTTTCAGGCGGCCATGGCCTGATGAATGTCGGCGTCCGAAGGGTGCGGAAACTGCGAGGCGTCGGCTTCGTTTTGCACCACCCATTGATCGATAAGGCGATCGAGCAATTGCGGTTCGTTTTCCGATTTTCCATCGACCAGCATTTGGTAACGGCCGAGATGGCGCACATCGCTCTCAAGAATTATGTCATTTTCCATGCGTGCAGCGATCCAATCGATCGGTTCTTGCTTGACGTCGCTGGTGCGTGTGGCATCGAGGGTCTGTTGCTGAACTGTAAGGACAGAGGAGAAAGCCGGCTGCAGCAAAATTCCCGAGAACACGAACAGCACGATCGTCCGCGCCAAGGCGCTAAGCGCGCACGATGTTTTAAGAGGGGTGCGCATAGGCATCAGAAACTGGATCCCAGGTTGAAGAAGATTTGAAAACCCGGAAGCTGGCCGGCTTTGTGGCAAGTCGGTATCGCTCCCGTGAGGGTATTGCACGGCATCACAAACACCGGACGATTAAGTTGATAGCCCAAGTCGACGCGAATGGGCCCGACGGGGGTAGCATAGCGGAATCCAAAGCCGACGGTGTGAGCAAAATAGTTCAGCTCGTTGCCGCAGTTCGTCAAGCACGTGTCGTGGCGGCATTGCTGGTATCAAAAGTGGGCTGCAGGTGTGGTGGAACTGAAAACTGATACGGCTGATGCGGCTATAAACATTTCCGCCGTCGTAAAAAAATCGCGCCGCCGAGAGAGGTGCCGAAGTACGGCAAGCGCATAGGGAAACGAAATTCCTGATTCAGCACCAGCAAAGCTTGCCCGCCCACAGGAAAGCCGGTAACAGCATCGCGCGGGCCGGCTTGATTCAGCCCAAAACCTCGCAGCGAAGTTCCGCCTCCGGCAAAAAATCGCTCCGGCAGTGGAATAACCGTGGGAAACGGATCGGTGGTTGGAGGAGGAAAAGTCAGAGAAACAGTATTGCGATAAGGGACTAAGCCGCCGAAGCGAATGGAGCGCGCAAAACTGAAACGCCGCTTGATCGGGATGGTAGGTAGAGTTTTGATAATAGAATCGCAAAAAACTTGCGCTGGACCCAATGTTACCGTCCGCCACGCCAAAATCCGCGCTGTTATAACTGCCGCGCGTGGCATCCGCCGGATTATCGCGCGGTCATGGACCCAGGTCACACCGAATTGCGAGACTAGGGTAGGCTGCTGAAACAGCGGAATGGCAAGGGGGTTGATGGTGTCGCTGATATTGGAGACCAGGACTTTGCGAAAAACGTAACGGAACAACAAGGTGGTGCGCGGGGAGACCTGGTCCGTCAATTGCAGCGAACCTTCGTACCGATTTCGGTGAAGGTATTTATATCCTGAGTTTTTTCCGTATAGGCAGTGGCCTGAAAGCTGAGGTCTTTGTGCCCGAACGTATTGGGATCGGAATAAACGAGCAGCACGCGGTCTTCGATGGTGCTGCCGCGCAGTTTCAGTGAAAGTGAATCTGCCCGCCCGGTAAGATTAAGTTTAGAAATTTCCAAAATGCCCCGCGGCGCCGCTTGAACCTGCCCGCCGATGGGATTAGTGGTGCTGGCCAGTCGCTGAACTTCAAATCCGCCGCCGTACGCCAAGGTGTAGCGCTTGGCCTCTTCGACGAGCACGACTAAATCTTTATCTCGATCGGTACCATTTGGATTTTGCGGCTCGATGGTAACGCGGTTAAAGACGCCCAGATTATAAAGTCGGCGTTGCGATTCAACGACTTGTCCTTGGCGCAGCGGAGCGTTTTGTTTTACTTCGACCTCCCGCCGAATGACGCCTTCTCGCGTATGTATGTTGACCGGAATAGAGAATTTTGCGGACCGTGGTCTGGGGGCCTTCTTCGATGTGATAGGTCAAACGCACCGGATCAGCTTGCTCGATTAGGTTTTTAGAATCCTCCGGCGGGCGCTTCGTTTTCTCATCCGCTTTCAGTTCATTCGAAGACCCAGTGGGGCCGCCGCTCCCATCAGTTCTCGGTTCCCGCTCCGGTGTGCTCTGAGGAATGCGGTCGGCCGTTGATGTGAAGTTGGCGTTGGGAAAGCCTTCGTTGAAATACAGCGCGAGAATTACGTCGCGATCGGTGGCCACGTTAAAATCGGAATAAGGCTGACCGGGAGTAGAGGCCACATCGCCCAGGAGTTCTTCTTGCTTAAAGGCATGAATGCCATCCAGAGTAAGCGATGCCACCCGAGTCTGCTTCCCTTCATCGATATTGAATTGAATGTCGAGATCGCCATGCTTGCCTTTGTAGTTGTCTATGGCGGTGGCGTCGACTTTGGCTTCAAGAAAACCGTTAGCCTGGTACAAACCGCGTATGGACTGGGCATCTGATTCCATGAGTCGGCGGCTGAATCTGCCGGGAGTGCCCAGAAGCCGCGCTCGCAACCTGTAAACGTCCCGTAGCAATTGGTCACTGAAATAATGATTGCCAGCGACATCGATATTTACAAGTTTGTGTTTGTCTCCTCGTACGACCTGGTAGGTAATTACTTCTTCCGTTCCTTTCAACCGTTGGGGTTCGCGGCAGCCTTCTGTGTGTGGTGGTGTAATCGACGGTTGAATCGAAATATCCCTGCGCGCTCCAACCGCTCGCGCATGTTGCGCTTGCCTTCCTCCAGAAGATCCGCGTCCACCGCGCCTTCCTGATAGACGGGCACCAGCCGTCGCAATTCGCCCTTCGAAAATTTCGCCCCGGTTACCAGCAGTTTAACGCGGGTCCTTGGGAAACTTCCAGATCCAGCGGAATGGTATTCGTTGCCGGATCGTATGGGCCTCTTCGAACCACTGCGCGAGCAATGAGATTGCCCTTTTTGACCAGGTATTTCCGGATGTGATCGGTCCCGTTTTGCAGCCGCGCCGAGGTGATCTCCCGGCCTTCTCTCATCTTTAGACGCTTTAAAATTTCCGGGTCGGCGAACTCGGTTTCATTTTTCAAGTTGAACGGTCGCCACTCGCGCCCGTGGCCCCTGTTTTATGTGAAAGATCACATCCATCTGATGCGTTTCCGCGTGCGGAACGGTTTCCGGCTTTATCTCCGCGGTATACAAGCCTTCCTGGCGGAGCGTATCGCGCAAACGCTCGGCCGCCTCGTCTATCAATTCCGGTTGATAGGTTTGGCCCAGATTAAGTTGCGTTGCGGCAGCGGCGGAGGCGTCACTGGGCGGAGCGGACAATCCTTCGATCAGCACTTGATTGAAAAAAAGATTTTCGTGGGCGACAAAATCCAGCCGCACTCCGCCCGAAACTTCAGTGATCGTGGCAGCCAGATCGGAATAATCGCCGGTGCGATAAAGCGCTCGCAAACTCTGCGCTACTTTAGCGCGATCCAGTGGCTTGCCCGTTTCCAGATTGATGCCTTTGCCTGGTTCAGGCAGCACCCGTCCATCCCTGGCTACGATGCGAGTGCCGACGAGGATGGGCTCTTTCGAGGGTTCTTCGGTGAGGCGCGGGGTAGGGTTTTGTGCATGCGCTGCCACAGCTCCACTGAGGAGCGCGAGCGAGAGGATGCCTCGCAACCCATTGGCCCAGCCCAATTTCATGTCCTTTTAATCTCAGACGAAGCGTAGCACAGCGTGCGTTGCCCCCTATATCGTGTTTGGCGGTATCATCGCAAAAGCGGGCCACTCTGCGAGCCCGCTGGGGCCGCCTAATCCGTGCAGGATTTTCTTCAAGAAAAATATTCGCGACAGATACTCTTTGAGGGGATCGGTTTGCAAGGCCAGGAGCGCTTGTTGCGTTCCAGCGTTGTCGTTGCCGGTTGCGGCGCGATCGGCGCGGCGGCCGCGAATCTGTTGGCGCGCGCCGGCGTAGGCCGGATTCGAATCATAGACCGCGATTTCGTCGAGCCCTCGAATCTGCAGCGTCAAACGCTGTTCGACGAAAGCGACGCCGCTCTGGTGTTGCCTAAGGCCATCGCCGCGGAACGAAAACTCAAGTCCATCAACTCCAGCGTTACGCTCGAAGGCGTCGTCGCAGATATTAACCCCAGCAACGTGGAGGAGTTGCTAGAAGATTTCGACGTGATTCTCGATGGCACGGATAACTTCGAAACGCGCTTCCTGATCAACGATTTCGCCGTCACAGCAAGGCAAGCGTGGATTTATGGCGCTGCCGTGGCTAGTTACGGTTTGACTATGGCCATCCTTCCTGGGGACACCGCATGTCTGGCATGCCTGCTTTCAGGGCAGGATTCCGGAACCGGGATCGAGGGGACTTGCGACACTATCGGGGTTCTAGGTCCGGTCGTTAACTTGATTGCTTCTTTACAGGTCGCCGCAGCCATGAAGCGGATGGCCGGCGATGCGGATGGATTTGGCGGACGGGTCATTTCCTGCGACGTTTGGGGCGGCCATTTTCAATCCGTGCGGGTAGCGCGGAATCCGGATTGCCGGGTTTGCGTGCGTCATGAATACGCCTATTTGGAAGGCCAGGCCCAGCCGCATATCACGATGTGCGGCCGAGATTCGGTGCAGATCCATGAGCATGCGCGCGCTCTCGATCTTGCGGCCTTGCAGCAACGCCTCGCTCGCATCGTCACCGACGTGCGCCACAATGACTTTCTGCTTCGATTTACAATTCCTCCGTACGAGATCACGGTTTTCGCCGATGGTCGGGCGATCCTGAAAGGCACAACCGATCCTGCGGTAGCACGTTCCTTGTATGCGCGCTACATCGGCGCTTAACATGGAATATGCTCAGCCGCCGGGCTGGCGCAATTTTGCCGTGACACACTTATATTCCCGCAGTTTTCAGCACTCAAATACAGCGTCCGGAACAAGCGAAGTTTTCATGCTTGATTTCTTGACAGTTGGAAAGTGTAACGTTAGTTTCAACAGAAGGATTCGGCTCGCGGGCGTGGCGTGGCGTGGGCGGCGGTTTTTCTTCCTAAATTCTAGTGCCGCAGTTCATTGGCTGCTCACTTCTGTCATCCGGCTGAGTCCTACACTGAGGGAGATTCCCATGCGAAGCTTGTATAAATTAGCGGTCCTGGTGTTTTTATCAAGCGGCCTGCTCGTCGGCCGGGCGTACGGCCAGGGCGGCGCCACCGGAGCGATTAGCGGCGTCGTTGATGGATACTAGCGGAGCCAGCATCGCGGACGCTGAAGTGCAGATCTCAGACAGTCGTACGGAAGCGCTGGCTAGAAAATTGTCTGCCAGCACCGACGGCTCTTTCACCGCGACCCTTCTGCCCCCGGGAACTTACTATGTGCTAGTAAATAAGGCCGGCTTCTCGCAATCCCGGGCCGACAATATCGAAGTGCGCGTCACCGAGACCACGCGCATCACTATCGCGTTAAAGCCTGGCGAAGTTTCCGAGCGCGTGGAAATTTCCGCGCAGGTCACGACCGTAGAGACGACCAACGCCACAACCGGCGAGTCGATGGGTACCGCTACAATTCGCGAACTTCCGTTGGCCACTCAGAACTATCAACAGCTTCTTTCGCTTTCTTCCGGCACCAGCAGCGAACTAAACGCTTCCGCACAACTGGGCCGCGGAAATGTGCGCATCATCGTCAATGGACAGCGCGAAGACAACAACAACTATTTGATCGAGGGCATTAGCTCCACGGACTACAACGTGGCACAATCCACGAACGTGCCGCTGCCCAATCCCGATGTCATTCAGGAATTCAAGGTTCAGACTTCCCTTTACGATGCCAGCCAAGGGCCGCAATGGAGGCGGAAATGTGAACGCGATCTTGCGTTCTGGGTCCAAGGGTTTGCACGGCGATGTTTACGAATATTTTCGAAACGATGTTTTGAACGCCAACGAGTTTTTCCTGAACGCAGCCGGCGAGCCTCGTCCGCCCGTAAAGCAGAATATTTTTGGAGTCAGCCTGGGTGGTCCGGTGGTGAAGGAAAAACTGGGCTACTTCTTCGTCAACTACCAGGGTACGAGGCAGCGTAGCGCGCTTTCTCCCGGGACGCAAATCAACAATCCCGGCTTTCCGATTTTGCCCGCGGACCGGTCGGCCGCGAATCTCGCTGCTGTATTCAGCACGCCAGCGACCGCGCCAACGGCGGCGAATCCGGCGGCTGCCCGGCCGTGCCTATCACCATCGATCCGGTAATATTAAAGCTGCTGAATTTCAAGAGCAATCAGTTCGGCGGCGATGCTAACGGATTTTTGCTTCCTTCGATTGCGGGAACCCCCGGCGTTACGGTGGATCCGGATACTTGCTCGGTGGGATTGAACAGCGGGCCGTTCCTGATCAGCCGACCGGGCAAATATACCGACGATCAGTTCACCACCAACTAGGACCGTGAATTTCGTGGCTGGCCAGGATAAGGTTTCCGCGCGTTTCTTTTTCTCTAACGCTGAATCTTTTCTGCCCTTCGGTGCTGGCGGTCTGCAGGCTTCTCTCGGCGGAACTTTGGCCAGCAGCATCAGCGCCGCCGATTTGAATTTTCCCTACGATTTGCCGGTGACCGGGCGATTCTTCAGCGCGAGTGAAACGCATTTATTTTCTCCTGCGCTGGTTAACGAATTTCGCTTCGGCTATGTACGCATCACGTATAGCCTTCTGAATATCGCGCCGGTGACTGCGGCGGATTTGGGAATCGACCGGCCCACCAATAACATCACCAACTCCATCTACAAATTCACGCAATTTGGTTCGGCAGGGTTTCAATTGGGTCCTACTCCGCCGGCGAATCAATTCCAGACTCAAAATAACTACAATTTCCTGGACACCGTGAGCTGGGTGAAGGCCGCGCACATTTTCCGTTTCGGCGGAGAATATACCCGCGTCAATCTGGACAAACTTTTTCCGCAAGTTTTTAACGGCCAGCTTTTCTTTTCCAATTCTCCGGGCGCTCCGTCCACTGCTACTTCGGCGAGCATCGGCGGCTTGACCGATTTTCAAAACTTGCTCAAGGCGCGCCGGGTGGCAGTTTCGGTGGCGGCGGTGTTTTCAATCACCAATACCGCACCAACGATTTCGCGGTTTTCGCGCAGGATGACTGGAAAATCCGGCCGGACCTTACTTTAAACCTGGGATTGCGCGTCGAAGACTTCGGCGCATTTAAAGATGATGCATGTCATATCGGAAATCTGGATCAAGAACCTGGCGGCCAGTGGGCAATATCCTTTCGTCTACGGCTTGTGCATCAAGAAATTGAATATTCCGGGCTTGCTTGCAAAGCAAATGGAAGGACAGCACCTATACCAATAACTACACAACCGGATGGGGACCGCGCATCGGTCTCGCTTACGACGTCGCCGGGCATCACAACACCACGGTTCGCGGAGGTTACGGAATTTATTACGTTCGTGAAGACGTGGGAACGGCCGATCAACTTTCATTTCAGGGCCCGTTTTTGCCCATCGCCTTCGGCGGAGGACCGGCAGGATGCCTGGGCACTTTTTTCTCGGCGACGCCTTTGCCAGGCTGTC